>NZ_JBIVYS010000001.1:2261093-2475133 GCF_044772365.1 Microbacterium sp. NPDC090225
GGAGCACACCACCTCCACACGGTTTCTTGCAGGTGCTGTAGCTGGGTGCCAGCTATTGAGCATCGGTGTCGCTTGGTGGGTGTTTCACGTGAAACATGTGTTGTTGCTGTCTGCCGTCTCAGTGAAGGGCTTTGGTGTCGCGGGGGTCTGGAGGTGGGTGCTCCCTTCGTTCGCAGAACGGGGACCCTCCCACTTCGTGGGCCCCTCCCGATGCTCACTCCCGGGAGCACACCGCCTCCACACGGTTTCTTGCAGGTGCGTCTCGGCGTGGGAGTGACACGACCATCGGTGTCGACTAGTGCATGTTTCACGTGAAACATGCGTTGTCCGGGCAGCGTGTTCGACGGGAGGTCGTCGCGTCTCGGGGTGTGGAGGGGTGCTCCCCGTCGCTACAGAGCGGGGACCCTCCCACTTCGTGGGCGCCCGCGATACTCCGCTCCCGGGAGCAGGTCCCCTCCACGCGGTCTCTTGCACGTGGTGCTGCGGGGGTGCTGCCACATCACAATCGGCGTCCAGGGAGTTCTGTTTCACGTGAAACACGGTGGGGGTATCGCTGACACGCCCTAGTTCTGGCTTTGAGGTGGATAGTCCATATCGTCGTGGCCTTCGTCTTGCTTCGCTCGCTCAGGGGCCGGCGCTCGTGATACTCACCCCGCGTGCACTCGAACCTTCCTCATTCGATCGATTCTCCACTTGTGTTTCACGTGAAACGCATGTCGAGAGTCCGTGCCGACGTGCAGCGCTCGGGAGAACTGATCGAAGGAGATGACTTGCCCCGGCGCGCGTGCAGCGTTCGATGGGCTAACGAGATGGACTAACGATCCGTGTCATCGGCGGCGACTCCTGGCGTGAGGACTGGCTTGCTATCGGTGACACCAAGCTGGAGTCCGCAAGCCCAATGTTTCACGTGAAACGAGGTGCAGGCACAGAGGGCTAGCTACGGCTGATGCCCCATGGAGGAGCTATGTGGAGATGAAATACTCCCGGGAGTGAGCATCGGGATGGGCCCGCGCAGCGGGAGAGTCCCCGTGCTGTGAACGAAGGGAGTGCTTTGCCTCCACACCCCGAAGAACTGCTCTACTTCACACCCCACGGAGCTCCCAACTCCACACCCCCGGAGAGCCCCGGAATCCCATGATTCACCCCCCGGCAGCCTCCGAAACCAACCCTCGGCGTTCCGACGTCGGTCCAAGCGATTAGAGTGGAACGCGGCCCCGAAAGGAGTGGATGTTTCACGTGAAACAGTCCGAAAAGGCATCCCCGAGTGAATCATTCGGGATGGATACACCGCTCGCGCGGGAGCTCGCCGACCTATCTGCTCGACGTCGTGCTCTGGAGTCCACGAAGGTGGAGTTCTCCGGAGATACGCGAGTGATGACGGTCTCCAACCAGAAGGGTGGGGTCGGTAAGACCACCACCGCGGTGAACGTGGCTTCGGCCCTCGCCGGCCTGGGGGCGAAGGTCCTCGTCATCGACCTCGATCCGCAAGGTAACGCGTCGACGGCGCTCGGAGTTCCGCACAATGCGGAGACGGCCAGCATCTACGACGTCCTGATCGAGGGCACGCCCCTCGCCGAGATCGTTCAGCAGAGCCCCGAGGACGAGAATCTCTTCTGCGCCCCGAGTACGATTCACCTCGCCGGCGCCGAGATCGAGCTCGTGGCGCAGGTCGCGCGCGAGCACCGCCTCCGCACGGCGCTCGACGAGTACCTCAAGAGCATCCCGATGGACTTCGTGATCATCGACTGCCCGCCGTCGCTCGGTCTCCTCACGATCAACGCGTTCACCGCGGCATCCGAGGTCTTCATCCCCATCCAGTGCGAGTACTACGCACTGGAGGGCCTGAGCCAGCTTCTCGGCAGCATTCAGATGATCCAGAAGCACCTCAACCCGGGGCTGCACCTGTCGACGATCCTGTTGACGATGTACGACGGACGCACGCGCCTCGCCCAGCAGGTGGCCGAGGAGGTGCGCGGTCACTTCCCCGAGCAGGTGCTCGAGACGATGATCCCGCGATCGGTACGCGTGTCGGAGGCCCCGAGTTTCGGTCAGACGGTGATCGCGTACGACGGCCAGTCCGCCGGAGCGATCGCATACCGTGAGGCCGCTGTCGAAATCGCGTCGCGTGCGACGCAGAGCAAGGAGAAATGATGGCGAAGCGCACTGGTCTGGGCCGCGGAATCGGCGCACTCATCCCGACGGCCGATCAGACGGAGCGTCCGGTCGACGTGTTCTTCCCGGGGGCGAGCATCCGTCCGTCGGAGTCGACGACGACCGCCGAGGCTCCGGCCGACGCGGATGCCGTGGACCTCGCCGTCGTGCCGGGCATCCACCTCGTGCAGGTGGACCCGAACAAGATCGTCGCGAACCCGCGTCAGCCGCGTCTGCACTTCGACGCCGATGACCTCGCCGAGCTGGTGCACAGCGTGCGCGAGTTCGGCGTGCTGCAGCCGGTCGTGGTGCGCACGAACTCCGAGGGCGAGTACGAGCTGATCATGGGGGAGCGCCGCACGCGTGCCGCGCGTGAGGCTGGCCTCTCCGCGATTCCCGCGATCGTGCGTGAGACCGCCGACGAAGACCTCCTGCGCGACGCGCTGCTCGAGAACCTCCACCGCTCGGAGCTCAACCCTCTGGAGGAGGCATCGGCCTACCAGCAGCTGCTCGAAGACTTCGGCATCACCCAGGAGGAACTCGCGACGCGCATCGGTCGTTCCCGTCCTCAGATCAGCAACACGATCCGTCTGCTCAAGCTGCCGGTTCCCGTGCAGCAGCGTGTGGCGGCCGGCGTGCTGACGGCGGGCCACGCCCGTGCGATCCTCAGCCTCGAGACGCCCGAGTCGATGCAGCGCCTCGCCGACAAGGTCGTGAACGAAGACCTCTCGGTGCGCGCGACCGAGGAGGCAGCGAAGACGCAGTGGAGCAGCGGCACCAAGACGACCAAGGCCACACCGGGAGCGCGCCGCGCCTACCTCGACGAGGTGGCCGGCAAGCTCGGCGATCGTCTCAACACTCGCGTGAAGATCTCCCTGGGTTCGCGCAAAGGCCAGGTCACGATTGATTTCGCGTCGATCCAGGATCTGAACCGCATCCTCAGCGAACTCGGCGAGGAGAGCTACGGCAACTGAGCCGAATCCGCCGCAGAGCATCGCGCCCGACACCCTGAGCAGCAGGGAGTCCGGGCGCGATTCTCTTTCACCCACGCGAATGTCAAGCACCCCCGCAAGATTCTCGGGAGTCCTAGACTCACTGAGGAAGACGCACGGGAGGGCATCATGGCAGCGACGGCATCGGGATCCGGCATCAAGGGGAAGGTGATCGCGATCAGTATCGCGGCCGCCCTCGGCGGGTTCCTCTTCGGATTCGACACAGCGGTCATCAACGGAGCGGTGGATGCTCTCGCCGGAAGCCAATCGGGCTTCGACCTGGGTGCCGGCCTCAAGGGCTTCGCCGTCTCCTCAGCGCTCATCGGCTGTGCCGTCGGTGCCTGGTTCGCCGGCCCCCTGGCGAACCGCTACGGCCGGATCCCGATCATGGTCGTGGCGGCGGTCCTCTTCCTCGTCTCGTCGATCGGCTCCGGACTGGCCTTCAGTGTCGTCGACCTGATCATCTGGCGCGTCGTCGGTGGACTCGGGGTGGGCGCGGCATCCGTCATCGCCCCCGCCTATATCGCCGAGGTCTCGCCCGCCAGCATGCGCGGCCGACTCGGCTCACTGCAGCAGCTCGCGATCGTCACCGGTATCTTCGTCGCCCTGCTCTCGGATGCGCTGCTCGCGCAGGTTGCCGGGGGTGCGGCCGAGTCGTTGTGGGGCCTGTACGCCTGGCGATGGATGTTCATCGCGGAGGCGATCCCGGCCATCGTCTACGGGATCATGGCGCTGAAACTCCCCGAATCCCCGCGCTATCTCGTGCGTAACGGCGATATCGACAAGGCATCCGAGGTGCTGAGCACCGTCACCGGGACCGTCGACGTCAAGGCGAAGATCTCCGAGATCACTGGCACGATCGACACCGAGAAGAAGGAATCCCTGCGTGACCTGCGCGGCAATCGTCTCGGCCTGAAGCCGATCGTCTGGGTCGGCATCCTGCTGTCGGTCTTCCAGCAGTTCGTCGGCATCAATGTGATCTTCTACTACTCGACGACGCTGTGGCAGTCGGTCGGATTCGGTGAATCCGAGGCGTTGCTGATCACTGTGATCACCTCGGTGACGAACATCGTGGTGACGATCGTCGCGATCCTGCTCGTCGACAAGGTCGGTCGCCGCATCATGCTGCTCGTCGGTTCGGTGGGCATGACGATCTCGCTCGGCCTGATGGCGCTCGCGTTCTCGTTCGGCACCCTCGACTCGGCCGGTGCCGTCACTCTGCCCGAACCTTGGTCGACGGTCGCCCTGGTCTGCGCCAACGCGTTCGTCGTGTTCTTCGGTGCGACGTGGGGTCCGCTCGTGTGGGTGCTGCTGGGGGAGATGTTCCCGAACTCGATCCGCGCGGGAGCGCTCGCGGTCGCGGCGGCGGCCCAGTGGGCGGCGAACTTCTTCATCTCGACGACCTTCCCCGCGTTCGCCAACATCGGCCTGCCGTTCGCCTACGGCTTCTACGCGTTCTTCGCGCTGCTGTCGTTCTTCTTCGTCTACTTCAAGGTCGCCGAGACCAAGGGCAAGGAGCTCGAGGACATGAGCGAGGATGTGAAGGTCGAGCGCCGACCCCGTCGCACACGCGCGTAGGCTGGAAGGCATGAGCGAGTCCGTCCCCCGTCGCGCCAGCCTGGAAGTACTGCGTGCCGAGGCATCCGACGAACTCGCCGTGATCGTGCAGGAGCGGTTGCTGGGCGGGGAGGACCCGTGGGAGTTCATGGAGGAGCTCCCCAGCATCGACGAGCTCGTCGTTTACCTGCTGCGCGCCGACAACATCAGCGCGAACGACGGCGTGCGGCCGAACGAAGCCCGCCACTACCGCGTGCTGCGGCAGATCGCGCTCGAGTACCCGGAGCTGACGCCGGCCGTCTGGGGCCTGCTCGACGAGAAGCAGCGCTACCGCCGCTGGGACCCGACGGTCGCGGACGCCTCCTGACGATGCCGCGGATGCTCGTCGCCTACGATCCGTCGTGGCCGGAGCAGTTCGCCGCCGCCGCCGCTCAACTGCGTTCTCACGGCGATTCGGACTGGGTCATCGAGCACATCGGCTCGACCGCGATCCCCGGCATGAGGGCGAAACCGATCATCGACCTCGCGGTGCGCATCGCAGATGCCGCGGACTTCGAACGGCACCGGGATTCGCTCGAGTCCGGAGGATGGCGGCAGGGGAGCGCGGTGCGGAGCCATCCGGTGATGGTGCGGGAGCAGGAGGGCGTGCGCACGCACATCGCGCATTTCTTCGCCGCGGCGGACTGGGATGCCGTGAACCAGAGGATCCTGCGGGACTGGCTGCTCGAGAACCCCGCGGATGCCGATCGCTACCGGCACGCGAAGTGCGCCGCCGTGGCCGCCGCTGCCCGCGGTACCTCGAGCTACAACGCCGCGAAGGGGCCGGTGATCCAGGAGATCGTGGATCGCGCGCGTGCGGCGCGGGGGTTGCCGTCGGTGGACGTGTCGGACAAGTAGGCGCGGGGTGGGCCCTTCGACAGGCTCAGGGACCCAGCGACGGGGTGGGGAAAGAGAAGGGCCGTCACCCTCCGAAGAGAGTGACGGCCCGAAAACTTCGCAGACTCAGCCGATGAACGCCGCGAGGTCTTTCTCGAGGGCCGGCTTCGGCTTGGCGCCGATGATGGTCGTCTTGACCTCACCGCCCTGGAACACCTTCATCGCCGGGATCGACGTGATCTGGTACTTCATCGCCAGCTCGGGGTTCTCGTCGACGTTGAGCTTGAGGATGGTGATCTTGTCGGGGTTGTCGGCCTGGATCTGGTCCAGCACCGGGGCGACCATACGACACGGTCCGCACCATTCGGCCCAGAAGTCCACGAGAATGGGACCTTCGGCCTGCAGTACGTCCTGCTCCCAGGTCGCCTGGCTCGTAGCCTGTGCACTCATCAGAGTTTCTCCTTGTTCGAGGTTCGTCGGATACAACAGCCGACCGGGGAAAAGTGTTCCCGCGGGTCAGGCGGTGATGATCTCGGCCGCTTCGGCCGCGGGGAACTCGACGGAGGCGTCTTCGAGGTCGGCGAGGAAGTGCTCGGCGTCGAGGGCGGCGACCGTTCCGGAACCGGCAGCCGTGATGGCCTGACGGTAGGTGGGGTCGATCACGTCGCCGGCGGCGAAGACACCGGGAACCGAGGTGACCGAGGAACGGCCGTCGACCCAGATCGTGCCCTCGGGGGTGAGCTTCAACTTGTCGTGCACGAGGTGCGTGCGCGGGTCGTTGCCGATCGCGACGAAGAGCCCGTCGAGGGGCAGGTCGCGCAGCGTGCCGTCTTCGGTGGAGCGCAGCTGCACGCCCTCGACCGAGTCCTTGCCGAGGATCTCGGCGACTTCGCTGTTCCAGATGAACTCGATCTTCTCGTTCGCGAACGCGCGCTCCTGCATGATCTTCGAGGCACGGAGGGTGTCCTTGCGGTGGATCACGTAGACCTTGTCGGCGAAGCGGGTGAGGAACGTGGCCTCTTCCATCGCCGAGTCGCCGCCGCCGACGACCGCGATCGTCTTCTCGCGGAAGAAGAACCCGTCGCAGGTGGCGCACCACGAGACGCCGTAGCCGGAGAGACGCTCTTCGCCCTCGATGTGCAGTTTGCGGTAGGCCGAGCCCGTCGCGTAGATGAGGGTCTGCGTCTCGTGCACCGTGCCGCTGCCGAGCGTGACCTTCTTGACCGGTCCGTCGAGCTCGAGCGACGTGACGTCGTCGTAGACGACCTCGGTGCCGAACTTCTCGGCCTGCTCCTGGAACTTGGCCATGAGCTCGGGGCCCTGGATGCCCTCGGGGAAGCCGGGGTAGTTCTCGACCTCTGTGGTGTTCATCAGCTCACCGCCGACCTCGACCGAGCTCGCGATGAGCAGCGGCTCGAGGTTCGCGCGCGCCGCGTAGATGGCGGCGGTGAAACCGGCGGGGCCGGAGCCGATGATGACGACCTGACGCATGAAATGCTCCCTGTGAGAACTGCAATGCCATCGAATGATGTCCGACAGCTTCAACCCATGGTAACCGCGCGGCATTCCCGCGACGGGAGACGCTCAGCGACCGGGCAGGAAGCGACGGACGAGGGTGCCTGCGGCCTTGAGCTCGGGGGCGCGCAGCAGGGCGAGGATGCCGAGATAGACGACCACGACGACGAGTCCGATGATCGCGGTGCCGAGGGCGCCCTGGAACTTGTCGGCGAGCATCCACCCGTCCATGCCGCCGAGAAGGAGGAACGATCCCCAGCCGGCGAAACCTGCGGGGATACCGGCGAGGGCGAAGCGACCGATCGCCGCCATCCAGGAGCGGATCTGCAGGCCGCCGATCTTCCGGTGCAGCAGCCAGGTCGCCACGATCGTCTGCACGATGCTCGCGATCGACTGACCGAGGGCGACGGTGGCGGCGAGCGAGGTGAGCGGGATGATCCCGGCCTCTTTCAGGCCGAGCGCCGCGAGGGCCGTGCCCACGATGAGCACGCACTGGAAGATCGTGAACCAGAACGGGGTGCGGGTGTCGTCGTACGCGTAGAAGGTGCGCTGCACGATGAAGAGGATCGTGAGGGGGATGAGACCGACCAGGTAGGCGATGAGCACCCAAGCGGCGGCCTGCGCGTCGGCGGCCGTGTCGGTGAACACGCGGGATGCCGGGATCGCGGCCGCCGCGACCGCGGCGGTGGCCGCGACGATGAAGAACAGCAGGGTGCGGATGCTCTGCGCGATGTCTCCGCGCACCTCGTCGTCGCGACCGGCCGCCGCATGCGCACTGATCTGCGTGAAGTAGGGGGTGCCGATCGAGAGCACGATCACCGAGTAAGGGAGCATGAAGATCAACCAAGCGTTGGCGGTGACGGTCGCCGACGCTCCCAGACCGGATGCCTCGCTCACGAGGTAACCCTGGTACATGCCGGCCGCGAGGCTCGCGAAGGCCATCAGGAAGGTCCACCCCGCGAGGCGGCCCACGTTGCCGAGGCCCACACCGCGCCACCGGAAGTCGGGCTTGAGTGCCAGCCCCGTGCGGCGCCAGAAGACGAGCAGCACCGCTGCCTGCAGCGCGATGCCGAGGGTGGCGGTGCCGCCGAGCGTCGCGATCATTCCGGGAGACCAGTCGATGGCGTCGCGAGAGATCGGCCCGAACACCGCGCCGAGGGCCAGGAAGCCGGCGATCGACACGAAGTTGTTGACGACGGGCGCCCAGGTGAACGGCCCGAAGATCTTGCGGGCGTTCAGCGCTTCACCGAGCATCGCGTAGAGGCCGTAGAGCAGGATCTGCGGCAGGCACCAGTACGCCAGTGCGGTCGCCAGAGCCTGCATCTCGCCGCTCGCCTTGCCGGCCACCAGGTGCACCAGCCAGGGCGCTGCGACGGTGGCGATCGTCGTCACGATCAGGAGCACGACCGTGCCGAGCGTGAAGAGCTTCGAGATGAAGGCGTTGCCGCCGTCGGCATCCGCGGTCGCCTTGACGATCTGCGGCACGATCACGGCAGTGAGGATGCCCACCGAGATCAGCGAGAAGACACTGTTCGGCAGCTGGTTCGCGGCCGTGAACGCATCGGCGGCCTCGGAACCGACCGAACCCAGAACCCCGACGAGCACGATGCTGCGCAGAAGCCCCGTGATGCGGGAGACGAGGGTGCCGGCGCCGATGATCGCGCTCGCGCGCCCGAGACTGCTCACGTGGTTTCTTTCTCTCCGGCGTCGGCCGCAGCATCCGCTTCGTCGGCGTCGACCGCCGCCTCCCGACGTCGACGGAGCACCGTGCGGATCACACCTCCGACGATCAGCAGCACGGCGAGACCGCCGAAGATGACGAGACCGATCGTCTCCCACTCGGCGCGCACCGCGACGCGCACCGTCTGCGGGCCGTCGATCAGTGCGCCCGTCGGGCTGTAGAGGTTCAGGCGCAGGTCGAGCTCGCCGCTGCCGACGCGCGCCGACACGGGAACCTTCACCCGGGCGCTCGAGTTCGCCTGCACGACGACCTCGTTGCTGCCCTGCACCTCGAGACGAGGATCCGTCGGGGCGACCGTCAGGCGCAGATTGACCGGCCACGGCAGGTCGTTGCGCACGCTGAACGGGAGGTCGGCATTGGCGCTGAGCAGCTGGATCGTGCTCGACGGGGGGATGCTGACGGCGCGAAGCGTGTCGTTCGTCGCCGCACGGTGCACGGCGACGTTGGTGCTGAACTTGGTCTCGGGCACGCCGACCGCGATCTCGCGCAGCACGCGGATGCGCTCACGGCCGAGCAGCACCTGGGGGTCGTCGAGGATCGTGGCGAAGGTGGCGAGCGTGCCCTCGTCGACCAGCATGTTCTGGAGGGCGCTGACGCGGAGGTCGTCGACGGCGCCGGTGAGGCCGACGGCCGCAGCGGGAGCCGAGCGCACCGACGACAGGTCGAAGCCGGGGGAGTCGACCGCGGCGATCGCCTCACGAAGCGCTGCGGCGTCGCGGGTCTCGTCGCGGTCGAGGCCGACCAGGAGCGGGCCCTGCGGCGCCGCCTGCCCGGCGAAGTAGAGCTGTGCACTCGCTGCGGCGAGCCAGCGCTGCCGGGCGCCCGAAGCCGATTCGCCCGCGGCACCGGAGATCGCGGCGGAGATCGCCTCGTCGACGACGAGCAGGTCGTGCCCGTCGGTCGTCGCGTGCGCGGTGTCGACGGCATCCGTCGCGGACGACGAGACGATCGTCGTGACCTCGCCGCCGAAGTAGGAGGTGAACGTCGCGAGGTCTTCGGAGCGGGCGCCCGCCAGCGGCCAGACGATTCCCTCGATGGCGTCGTCGATGGTCGTGAGCGTCTCGTCGTCGGGCAGCACGGGCGCGTCGGTCGCGGCGGGCGTCGGAGACGGCGTGGAGGTGCCGGGGGTCGGCGTGGCCGTCGCCGGGGTGCTCGGGAAGTTCAGGGGGTTCACGAAGGGCGCGAGGGTCGTGGGCTGCAGCAGCTCCGGCAGCTGCGCCTGCGCCTGCACCGTCGCATCGGCATCGCCGAACTGCAGGGCGAAGCGCTCGTTGGGGAGATCGTCGAAGCGCTCGAGCCAGTCGGTCGCGTTCGCCGGCGCCGAGGTGCCGAGCACCCGGATCGCCGCGATGATCGCGGGGTCGATGGCGATCACGGCCGCCGTGCCCGAGACGCCGTCGAGAGCCGCCGTGAGTTCACCGTCCGCTGCCGTGAGTTCGGCGAGCTCGTCGGCCGTGAGCAGCACGCCGTCGGCCGGGGAGGCGGTGATGGGCACGATCACGCCGACCTGCACGGCATCCGCGGTCACGACGAGCACGCTGTCGGCCGAGACGTTGCGCGACACGAAGTCGTCGCTGCCGACCGTGCCGGTGCTCGCTCCGCTCAGTCCCGCCCGGATCGGATAGACGCCGGGAGCGAGCTCGGCGAGGGACTCGGGCGGGATGTCGACCGAGACACGATCGGAGCCGCCCGCATCGACGGCATCCGTCGCCTTCGATCCGAGCGTCTCGAACTCTCCGGGCGCCGAGGTCTCGTCGAGCCAGGTCGAGACGGCAGGGCCGTCGGTGAGTGGGGTGCGGTTGATCTCGACCGTGACGGTGCCGCTCGACAGGCGCGCGTCGGTGTCGTTCTGCACCGAGAGGGATGCCGTGGCCGACGCACCGGGGGTGATCCGGCCGTGGGAGCCGATCGCGACAGAGAGTTCGACGATCCCGGCATCCGTCGCCTCGTCGTCGCCGTCGGCGGCCATCGCCGGAGACGCGACCGCGCCGAGACCGGCCGCGAGGGCGAACGCGGCGGCCGCGCTCGTGAGTCGCCGAAGACGCGCACGGAGGCGTCTGTCGGGGGTGCTCGCGGTCATGAAGGTCTTCCTCGAACGCCCGGGAAGAGGGCGGAATCGTGAGTACTGACCTTGTGATTCTAGAAGGAGCGGCGGAGGAGAACCCTGAAGACGCGTAGAGTGACGGCCGTGTCCGCCTCTGCAACGCCCGTCCCCGACCCGCTCGGATGCGCCTCGCTCGCCGCCGACCTCGACGCCGCCGACCTGCGCTCCGCACCGTTGCGCCGCCTGTGGGGCGAAGAGGCCGACGACGCCCTGGCCCGCGGCATGCGCGAACCCATCCTGCGCGCGATCGAGGGTGACGACGGAACTCTCGCGACCCTCGGGCGCTTCTTCGTGCTCGGGATGCCGCAGCCGAGGCGCGCCGTGGAGGAGGCACTCCCGCGGCTCGGCGTCCACGGGCTGACGGCTCTCGGGCTCGCCTCGGCATCCGACACCGTCGTCACGCCCACCGCGCTCCTGCGCCCGCAGTCGTTCGTCGACGCGGACGGGGTCGGGGAGTGGTGGATCGCGAGCGATCTCGACGAGGTCGCGCTCGGCACCGCGCTGCCGGCCGACCACGTGCTCGGAGTGGGCGGTGCCTCGCGCACCCTTGCCGAGATCGTCGTGCCGATCGAGGTGGAGCGCGCGCTCGACCTCGGCACCGGCTGCGGCATCCAGGCGTTGCTCGTGTCGCGCCGTGCCGGCCGGGTCGTCGCGACCGACATCTCCTCTCGGGCCCTGGCCTACGCCGAGCTCAACGCCCGCCTGAACGGGATCGGCAACATCGAGTTCCGCCTGGGCAGCATGTTCGAGCCCGTCGCGGGGGAGGCGTTCGACCTGATCGTCTCGAACCCGCCCTTCGTCATCACTCCGCGCACCGAGGGCGTGCCCGAGTACGAGTACCGCGACGGTGGACTCATCGGCGACGCGCTCGTCGAGCAGTTCGTACGCACCGCCCCCGCCTTCCTCACTGCGGGCGGCAGTGCCCAGCTGCTCGGCAACTGGGAGTCGCGCGACGGTGTGAAGGGCCTGGCGCGGTTGGACGCCTGGGTGCCGGGCGACCTCGACCTCTGGGTCGTCGAGCGCGAGGAGCTCTCGCCCCTCGCCTACGCCGAGCTCTGGATCCGCGACGGCGGCACCACCCCGCGCGACGACTCGTTCACCCCTCTTCTCCGCGCGTGGCTCGACGACTTCGCCGCACGCGGGGTGACCGCGATCGGCTTCGGATACGTGCTCATCCGCCGCGGTGATGCGCCGGTGCTACGCCGCAGCGAACGCGTCGGCCAGCCCGTGTCGGGTGTGGGCGAGGCGCTCGGCCGCGGACTCGTGGCGCACGACCTGCTCGCCAGCGGGATTCCCGCGACCCTCGTCACGGCATCCGATGTCACCGAGGCCCGGCACCTGCTGCCCGGCAACGATGACCCCAGCGTGATCGAACTGCGTCAGGGCGGCGGCTTCGGGCGCACCGTGAACGTCGACCCGGCGCTCGCCGCATTCGTGGGCGCCTGCGACGGCGAGCTGACGGTCGGTCAGATCGCCGCGGCCCTCGCCGACCTCTTCGACGTGCCGCTCGCCGATCTGTGGGTCGAACTGGAGCCGCGCATCCGGGCGCTGCTGATCGACGGGTTCCTCGCGGCGGAATAACCCGCGGCATCCATGCGTTCGAATACACCATGAAGGCTTTCGGATTCCTCTCGTTCGGCCACTACGCCGATGTCCAGGGTTCGGCGACCCGCACCGCGGGCGACATGCTGAAGCAGACCATCGAGATCGCCGAGGGCGCCGATGAGATCGGGGTGAACGGCGCCTACGTGCGCGTGCACCACTGGGCCCGCCAGGCCGCCTCGCCCATGCCGCTGCTGTCGGCGATGGCCGCGCGCACGAAGCGCATCGAGGTCGGCACCGGCGTGATCGACATGCGGTACGAGAACCCGTTCCAGTTCGCCGAAGAGGCGGCCGCGCTCGACCTGATCGCCGACGGACGCATCGCGCTCGGCGTGAGCCGTGGGTCACCCGAGACGGCTCTGCGCGGCTACGAGACGTTCGGCTTCCACGACGAGGAAGATCCCGAGCGCGGCGGTGTGATGGCTCGCGAGAAGTTCGACCTCTTCCTGCGCGCGATCGACGGCGAGGGTCTCGCCCCCGGCGACCCGCGGATGGTCGGCGCCGGACGCTACCTGCAGATCGAGCCGCAGTCGCCCACGCTCCGCGACCACATCTGGTGGGGTTCGGGATCGCGCGCCACCGCCGAGGAGACCGGGCGGAAGGGCCTCAACATGATGAGCTCGACCCTGCTCACCGAGGCTACGGGCGTGCCGTTCCACGAACTCCAGAGCGAGCAGATCGCGCTGTTCCGTGCGGCCTACAAGGAGGCCGGTCACACCGGTTCGCCTCGAGCCTCGGTGAGCCGCAGCGTCTTCCCGCTGATCACCGACATGGACCGGGCGTACTTCGGTCTGCGCAGCGAGGACAGCGGCGACCAGATCGGCATCATCGACGGCTATCGCTCGACGTTCGGTAAGACCTACGCCGCCGAACCCGACGCGCTCATCGAGCAACTGAAGAACGACTCGGCCGTCATGGCCGCCGACACACTGCTGCTCACGATCCCGAACCAGCTCGGCCCCGCCTACAACCTGCACGTGCTCGAGTCGTTCGCGACGCACGTCGCCCCGGCGCTCGGCTGGAAGCCGAACACCGAGGGTCCGGTACAGGGCGACGCCGTCGTCTGAGGTTGGCCGGGGCGGAGCATCCGTCCGCCATCGCTCGCCGAGGCACCCCTTTCCGTACGGGGCACCCCCGAAAGTGCCGTGCGAAAAGGGGTGCCTCGTTCGTAGACGGGGATGTCGGCGACGCGGGGTCGTTGACACGACGCCCGGGATGGTCGACAGTGGGTTCGCCGTGTCGGATGCCGCGGCATCCGCTCCTCGGACATCGGAGACCCCATGACCCGCGTTCGCGTCGATCTCAACATCTCTCTCGACGGCTTCGCCACGACCACCGACCAGACCCCGGAGAACCCGTTCGGTGAGGACTGGGGCCGGATCACGGCCGCCTACGTCGCGACGCGCACGTTCCGCGAGCGGGTGTTCCACGACACGAGCGGTGCGGGCACGACCGGGGTCGACGAGAAGTATGCCGCACGCTACTTCGAGAACATCGGCGCCGAGATCATGGGCGCCGGGATGTTCGGTCTGCACGCGAACCCCGATGACGCCGACTGGCGCGGCTGGTGGGGCGACGAGCCGCCCTTCCACGCGCCGGTGTTCGTGCTCACGCACACCCCGCGCGAGCGCATCGACTTCGAGAACGGCACGTCGTTCGAGTTCATCGACGCGACGCCCGAAGACGCGCTGCGACGCGCGGTGGAGGCCGCCGAGGGCGCAGACGTGCGGGTGGGTGGCGGAGCGTCGACCGTGCGCGAATACCTGCGCGCGGGACTGGTGGACGAGCTGCACGTCGGGATCACCCCGATCCTCATCGGTAGCGGCATCCGTCTGTGGGACGACCTGCGCGGACTCGAATCCGGATACTCCGTCGTGTCGGAGACGGCCGAGTCCGGCGTCGTGCACGTCACGTTCTCACGCGCGAACTGACGGCCGGCCGCCCCGGAAGTTTTTCTTCGCCTCGTTGGTATACCGATGTAGCCTGGCGCCATGCGCGCGAAGCGGAGCAGCATCTTCATCGGAGTCCTGGCCCTGGTGGCTGCTGTCGCGGTGGTCGCGAGCCCTGCGTCGGCCGCGACCACCACGCAATGGGCGACCTGGCAACCACTGACCGGCACCGGGGGCGCGTTCGCCACCTCGGTGCAGATCACCCCCGATCCGACCATGACGGCGAACGTCACCAGCGACTCCCGTGCGGGTCAGGTCGGCGTGATCTCCGGGGCATCGACCTGGCTCTCCGAGGGCACCCCCGTCGGGGCGAAGTACGGGTCCAGTCGCGACCAGCCCTATCTGAACCTGCGCCCGAAGGCCGACACCCCGACCGGAGCATCGACCACCACCTACGCCTTCCAGAACCCGACACCGACCGCCGGCTGGACGTTCGTGCTCGGCGACATCGACGCCGATTCCGTGCGCATCCAGGCGATCGGCCCCGACGGGCAGGCGCTGACCGCCGATCAGCTCGGCTTCCGCGGCGGATTCAACTACTGCGCCCCGGGGATCACGGGCAAGCCGTCGTGCACCGGTTCGGCGACCGACGTGCCCACCTGGGACGAGACGACCCTCACCCTCACCGGGAACGCGGCCGCGATCGACACCTCGGGTGCGGCCGCCTGGTTCGAGCCCGAAGCCCCGATCACCACCCTGAGCTTCATCTTCACCCGCCGCTCCGGCCTGCCCGTCTACCAGACGTGGTTCGCCTCGCTCGCTCGCGACATCAGCGGAGCCGTCGTCGACGACGGCGCCGTGCCCCAGGCGGGAGTGCAGCTGACCCTCACCGATGCCAACGGCCGGGTCGTCGCGTCGACGGCCACCGCAACCGACGGCACCTACTCCTTCCCCGGAGTGCTGGGCAGCGACGGATACACGGTTCGCGTGACCGCACCCGAGGGGCAGATCGCCGAGGGCGGATCGACCCGGCCCGTGAACCTGAGCGAGACGGATGCCGTCTACGTCGACTTCGTCGTGCGCGACATCATTCCGGTCGCCGTCTCCGGGCGGGTGGTCGACGGGAACGGCGACGGCGTGGGCGGGGTGACCGTCGTCGTCGACGGCACCGAGCTCACCGCCGTGACCGGATCGGACGGGCGCTACCTGTTCGACCGGGTGGAACCCGGCGACTACGACGTGCGGGTCGTCACCCCCGGGGGCTTCTCGACCGATGACGACACGCGTGCGATCTCCGTTCCCGAGGACACCGAAGAGCCGATCACGATCCCCGCGGAAGACGACTTCGTGCTGATCGAGAACGCCGACCTCGGCGGCGTCGTCACATCCCCCGCCACCGGTCTCGGCGTCGCGGGAGCGGTCGTGACCGTCACCGACGCCGATGGCAACATCGTCGCGACGACCGTGACGCGTCCCCTCGGCGAGTACACGATCCCGCGGCTCCCGGCCGGCGAGTACACGGTGACGATCACCCCGCCCAACGGATACGCGCCTCTCGGACCGATCAGTGCGACGGTCTCGCTCGAGGCCGACGACCTCACCGACGTGAACTTCGAGCTGGCGGTGCTCGGGAGCTTCTCGGGGACCGTGCGCGATTCGTCCGGCGCTCCCGTCGCCGGAGTCGTGCTCACCCTCGAGGGGCCGGGCGGAACGCAGCAGCTCGTCTCCGCGGAGGACGGCACGTACAGCCTCGGCGGTCTCGCCCCCGGCGACTACGTGCTGACGGTGATCCCGCCCGAGGGCACCCAGGCCGTGGACTTCGCGCGCCGCTCGTTCGGCTTCCCCCCGCAGGGAGGAGGCACCGTCGTGGCGCAGGACTTCGCGCTCGCCGCGGTCGAGGTCGAGCCCAGCCCGTCGCCGGATCCCGACCCGCCGACCACGCCGACCGTCCCGGCTCCGGGTCCCGGAACCGGTGGTGCGGGAACGGGCACGCTCCCCGGCACGGGTCTCGGCCCGGAGACCTTCGTCTGGGCGGCGGGCGGAGCGGTCGTCCTGCTGCTCGGGGCGACGCTGCTCATCGTGTCGCGTCGGCGGGCGCGTGGTCGCGACGAGGGGTGAGGCATCCGTCCGGAGCGGGCCGCCGCAGCCGTGCGAGGTGTACCCAACTCAGGAAGATCGACGCTGAATCGACCCGGACAACCTCGAGCCGCCGGTTCGGCGGCCGATCTTCCTGAGTTAGGTACGGCCGACCGGGCGAACCAGCCGGAACAGCTCGCACACCACCGGCATATCCGGCGCGAACCCCCGCGGATTCTCGGAGTGTGCGCGCCAGTACCGCTCGTGCGCGGCGCGCCAGTACTCGAGCGTGCGGTCGCCCTCACCCTCGGCGTGGGCGTGCGCGGCCTCGACCTGGTCGAAGGGCACGATGCGGATGCTCGTCGTCTCGATCACCGCGCGCGGTGCCCCGGTGCCGTCGAGGATGATGCTCAGCTCGCCCTCGACGGGCAGCGGATCATCTGCGGCTTCGTAATCCCAGAGCGACGACGCGGTTCGCGTCTTGATGCCGTCGAGCACCAGAGCCAGCAGGTCATCCGCGTGCGCGGGGGTCGCGCCGAAGGCCCAGGCAGCGGGCACGGCGGGGGACAGATCCGGATGCTCCGCCCGCACCCCCTCCCAGAACGAGGTGAGGGCTGCGGGGTCGGCGGTGATCATGACCTCAGCCTAGGCATCCGTCGGCTGTCGAACGGATCAGGAGGCGGGCGGCCCGAACAGCTCCTCACCGTGCTCGTGCAGCAGGCGGTAGGCGTCGGCGAACGTCTCGGGGTCGGGCTCGCCGGGCTTTCCGTAGCGCGACAGCAGCAGTCCGAGGAGCCCCCGCGCCGGCGGGGTGAGGGGCTTCATGCCGGAGGGGTCTCCCGGCTTCGGCTCGAGTTCCTCGGGGTTCGGCGGCGTGTAGGCGGGAGTCGTGACGGGCCAGTCCGACGGATGCCGCGGCTGATCGAGGTTGATGGCCTCGAACAGCGTGTTCGCCGAAGCATCCCGATCGTTGAGGGGCTTCAATCCGTGGAGCCGCGAGAGCGTGGCGGTGACGGTGCCGTGGTGCATCTCGTCGTGCACGATCGTGCCGCGCTTCGTGTACGCCGACACGGCGATCGCGGGAACGCGGCATCCGAGGCGGTCGAAGGTGAACCCCATCTCGCCGGCTCCGGTGTCGGCGGTCGGCTTGGTCGCGGCGGGCGGCGGCACGTGGTCGTAGCATCCGCCGTGCTCGTCGAAGGTGATGAGTAGCAGGGTGTTGACCGCGTTCGACCCCTTCGGTGAGGCGCTCGTGCGCACGGCCTCGTAGATGTCGTGGATGAGCCGGTCGCCGGCCCGCACGTCGGAGATGGCGCTGTCGTAGACCGGCTCTCCGTCGACCGTGCTCTCGCGGGGCGAGCCGAACGGCGGGTGGAAGTCGTTGTGGTCGTAGACCATGCGCGGCTCGATGAACGCGTAGGCGGGGAGGGTGCCGTTCTTCGTGTCGGCGTAGAAGTCCTCCATGGTGCCGAAGTGGTCGGTGCGCCAGTACTTCTCGAGCACGGCGGCGTGCAGCATCCCGGTGAACGAGACGAGCTGCAGCTTGTCGATGTAGATCTTCCAGCTCACCTTCTTCTCTTCGAGTCGATTGAAGACGGTCGGGGCGGCGGGCGCGTCGAGCCACTTCTTGTAGCCGCCGCCGGCCTGATTGGTGACGAAGCCGTGCGAGGTCGACGCGTGGAAGAAGGAGCGGTTGCAGAAGGTCTGCGAGGGCACGCCGGCGTACCAGTGGTCGAACACTGCGAACTCGCTCGCGAGGGTCGAGAGCACCGGGAGCATCTCGGGCGAGAACGAGCCCATGATGTGCGCGGCCTCTTCGGGCTTCGGCTCCGTGCCCTTGCGCAGGCGCCGGAAGTTGATGATGTAGTCCTCGAGGAACCCCGACATCGTGGCCTTCTCGCCGTGCGTCGGAGCGTTGAACGGCGCGGTCATCTCATCGACGAACAGATCGGCGTTGCCCTTCGGGTCGACCGTGCCGAAGATCTGCGTGTTGACGTGCGGATACTCCTCGCCCGGGTCGGGGTCGGGCAGGCTCATGATGCGGTCGGTGTCGCCGGTGTGGACGTGCGCGTCGACGACGGTGCCGTCGGATGCCGTGTTGCTGTGCTTCCCGAAGGCCAGGCCCTCGAAGGTCTCGCCGGTCGGCAGTGTCTGCTGCGAATACAGGTAGCCGAGCAGGTTGTCGAACGAGCGGTTCTCGCCCATCACGACCACGAGGTGGTCGAATCCGGGCTCGCTGCGCGGGGTGAGGGCTGCGAAGGGATCGGGTTCGGATGCGAACCCGTTGCGCGAGTTGTTCGCCGCAATGGTGGCGCCGATCGCAGCGCCACCCGCCCCACCGATCACTGCACCCGCGAAGGCGGCGCCGCCCATCTTGAGGAATCCGCGGCGCGACGGGTCGCGGTTGTCGCGAGCGGGTTCGGATGCCGGGTCGGATGCCGGGGGAGCGGTGTGGTCGTCGGCCATGCGCCGATCCTAGGACGGAGCGGCCGCATGCGGAATGCCGGAGCGCCGCCAGGCTGGGCACGAGAGCGCGTCCTCGCTACCGTGGAGGCATGAGCACCGCCGGAGACTCCTCGATCAACGCCCGTGTCGCCGCCGTGAACAAGGAGTACCTTTCCCGGCAGACCCGCCTCTTCGTCACCTTCGCACTGATCGAAGGCCCGCTGCTCCTGATCGGCGCCGTGCTCATCTACGGGTTCGAGATCGTCGACCCCGACGTCGGCGTGTGGTTCCTCGTCGCGGTGGCCGTGATCGGAGGCGGCGTGCTGAGCACGCTGCTGCTGCGCCTCATCCAGGGCCGTGCGCAGGCGGTCGCACAGGCCAGGGGCGAGAACCCGCTGTTCTGAGTCGAGGCGGTGGACGAGAACGGAGACCGAGCGGGCAGCGGACGGCGCGTCGCCGCGCGACACTCCGGGCTGGTGACGGATCACCTGGGTTTTCTGACAGCAGAAGGGGCGGATGCCGCAGCCGAAGCATCCGCACACCGCCCGACTACGCTGGAACCCATGCTCAACATGGCCGAAGGCCTCGACCGTCTCGGCGCGCTCGCCGCGCATCCGGTGGTGCGTACCCTCGCCACGGCGTTCGCGGATGCCGGGTTCGACCTGGCCGTCGTCGGCGGTCCCGTGCGCGATGCGCTGCTGGGGCGTCCGACCCACGACCTCGACTTCACGACCGACGCTCAGCCCGATGACATCCTGCGCATCGTCACTCCGATCTCGACCGCGCAGTGGGACATCGGCCGCGCGTTCGGCACGATCGGTGCACGCGTGCAGAAGGAACAGGTCGAGATCACGACCTACCGGGCCGACAGCTACGACGGGATGACGCGCAAGCCCACCGTCGAGTTCGGCGACACGATCGAGGCCGACCTGGTGCGCCGCGACTTCACGGTCAACGCGATGGCGATGCAGGTGCCCTCGGTGAAGCTCGTCGACCCGACCGGTGGCGTCGAAGACCTCATCGCGGGAGTGCTGCGCACCCCGACCGACCCCGACGTCTCGTTCGGTGACGACCCGCTGCGCATGCTGCGGGCCGCGCGGTTCAGCGCGCAGCTCGGCTTCCGCATCGACGACGACACCGCCGACGCGATCACCCGGCTGCGGGCGACGCTCGAGATCGTCAGCCCCGAGCGCATCCAGTCCGAGCTCGTGCGACTCATGCAGACCGACGACCCGGTGCGCGGCATCCGCTCTCTCGTCGAGACCGGACTCATCGACGAGTTCCTACCCGAGGTGAGCGCTCTCAAGCTCGAGGTCGACGAGCACCACCATCACAAGGACGTCTACGAGCACTCGCTGACCGTGCTGCGCCAGGCGATCTCGCTCGAGCACTCCCGGCATCCGGGCGCGGAGCCCGACGTGGCGCTGCGCATCGCGGCCCTGCTGCACGACATCGGCAAGCCGCGCACCCGCAAGCTCGAAGACGGCGGAGCGGTCACGTTCCACCACCACGACATCGTCGGCGCACGCATGGCGCGCAAGCGCCTGCAGGCCCTGCGGTTCGACACCGCCACGACGGATGCGGTCGCCACCCTCATCGAGCTGCACCTGAGGTTCTTCGGCTACGCCGAGGGCGCCTGGACGGATGCCGCGGTGCGCCGCTACGTGCGCGACGCGGGCCCCCTGCTCGAACGCCTGCACATCCTCACCCGTGCCGATGTGACCACGCGCAACAAGCGCAAGGCGGGGCGACTGTCGTCGGCATACGACGACATCGAGTCGCGCATCGCGGCGCTCGCCGAGCAGGAGGAGCTCGACGCCATGCGTCCGGAGCTGGATGGCAACCGCATCCAGGAGGTGCTCGGCATCCGCCCTGGTCGCGAGGTCGGCGAGGCCTACAAGTTCCTGCTCGATCTGCGCCTCGACGAGGGCGTGCTCGGTCCGGACGTCGCCGAGAAGCGCCTCCGGGAGTGGTGGGCCGCGCGGGGCTGAGGCGACGGTCCACGCGAGAGCCCTGTCTTCCGCGGAGAGGTCCGGAGCAGCGGACCTCCCGGACGAACGGCGCGACGCGCCCGCGTGTGGGAGGGTTCCCACCGGCGACGTCCGCTCCTACACTGGGAGCACGCTCCACCCCCGAGGAACGGAGTCCCTGTGCCGTCGCAGTGGCAGTCTTCGCCTGAGGCCTCTCGCCTGATCATCGAGCGAGCGCACGAAGAGCTGCTCGCCGGCAATCTCGACGACCAGCGCCTGCAGCAGGTGCGTCCGCTCGTGCGGGCGTCGTGGGAGCGGTCGTGGCGCGGCCGCGTCGGCCCCGAGAGCCCGCCCGCGCTCGAACTCGGTCTCGACGAGCTCGAGGAGTATCGGCGTGCGCACCCGCTCGCCGCCGTCATGGACACCATTCGCGGACTGCTGCTGCCGGGCACTCCGGAAGACGCCGGAGTGGTGATCGCGATCGGCGACCAGGCCGGGCGACTGCTGTGGATCGAGGGCGACCGCCAGCTTCAGAGCCTCACCGACGACATGGGTTTCGTCGCCGGGGCGAACTGGGCCGAGGATGCCGTCGGCACGACCGCGCCGGGCACCGCGCTCGCCCTCGGACAGTCCGTGCAGATCCGCGGCGCCGAGCACTACAACCGACTCGTGCACCCGTGGTCGTGCACCGCAGCGCCGGTGCGCGATCCCGAGACGCAGCGCGTTCTCGGGGTGATCGACATCACGGGCGGCCCGGAGGTCGTGACCCCGCAGGCTCGGCTGCTCGTCGATGCGACCGCCCGCGCCGTCGAGTCCGAACTGCTCATCACCCGACTGCGCGCCCGGGCCGAGGAGGCGCCGCGATTGCATGCCCTGCCGACGCGCACCCGCGCCGCGGCGCGGGCGACCCTGCACGTGCTCGGGCGAGACCGGGCACGGCTCGAGACGGCATCCGATCATGAGGAATCGGTCATCGAGCTCAGCGCCCGCCACGCGGCCATCCTGCTGATGCTCGCCGTCAACCGGCAGGGCCTGTCGGCCGAGCGCCTCACCGAACTCGTCTACGGCGCCGACGTCTCGCCCGACACGCTGCGCCCCGAGATGGTGCGGCTGCGCAAGGTGCTCGAGCAGCGGATGCCGGAACTGGTGCCCGAGTCGAGGCCGTACCGCCTGCCCGTGACCCTCGACACCGACGCGCAGGACGTGATGTCGCTGCTCGACCGCGGCGCTCACCGCGTCGCGCTCACCGCGTATCGCGGCCCGGTGCTGCCCGAGTCGACCTCGCCCGGCGTCGAGGAGTTCCGCGAGACGGTGCGGGCGGCGCTGCGAGAGGCGATGCTGTCGGAGGCGAGCCTCGACGTGCTGCTGTCGTACGCCGAGATCCCCGAGGGGCAGTCGGATGCCGAGGCGCTGCGTCTCGCGCTCGAGATGCTGCCGGCGCGCTCGCCGAAGCGGCCCGGACTGGTCGCCCGGATCGAGCGACTCGAGCGTTCCCAGGCCTGAGGGGCACCCGCAACCGGGCGCAACGTTGCGCACCCGGGTGCAACGTCGCGCGACCTACCTTCAGAGGACAGCCGCGCACCGAGGCGCGGCCCAGCCCGAGGAGTCACGATGACCATCGTCGAAGAAGACGTGTCCACTGCCTACGCCGCCCCGGGTCAGCCGGGATCCCTGGCCGACTACCGCCCCCGCTACGGCCATTACATCGGTGGGGAGTTCGTCGAACCCGCCAAGGGCCAGTACTTCGAGAACGTGAGCCCCGTCAACGGCAAGCCGTTCACCGAGGTCGCCCGCGGCACCGGCGAAGACATCGACCGCGCGGTCGACGTCGCCTGGAAGGCCTTCGCCGCTTGGGGCAAGACGAGCCCCGCCGAGCGCTCGGTGATCCTGAACCGGATCGCCGACCGGATCGAGCAGAACCTCGAGCGCATCGCCGTCGCCGAGACGTGGGAGAACGGCAAGCCGGTGCGCGAGACCCTCGCCGCCGACATCCCCCTCGCCGTCGACCACTTCCGCTACTTCGCGGGTGTGCTGCGGGCGCAGGAGGGCGGCATCAGCCAGCTCGACGAGAACACGGTCGCGTACCACTTCCACGAACCGCTGGGTGTGGTCGGGCAGATCATCCCGTGGAACTTCCCGATCCTGATGGCCGTGTGGAAGCTGGCCCCGGCGCTCGCCGCGGGCAACTGCGTCGTCATCAAGCCGGCCGAGCAGACACCGGCATCCCTCCTGTTCCTGTTCGAGATCATCGGCGACCTGCTGCCCGCGGGCGTCGTGAACATCGTCAACGGTTTCGGCATCGAGGCGGGCGCCCCGCTCGCGCAGCACAAGCGCATCCGCAAGGTCGCGTTCACGGGCGAGACGACGACCGGCCGGCTCATCATGCAGTACGCCTCGCAGAACCTCATCCCGGTGACGCTCGAACTCGGAGGCAAGAGCCCGAACGTGTTCTTCGAAGACGTCGCGCGCTCGACCAGCGACCCGTTCTACGACAAGGCGCTCGAGGGCTTCACGATGTTCGCGCTCAACCAGGGCGAGGTCTGCACCTGCCCGTCGCGGGCGCTCATCCAGCGCTCCATCTACGACGGCTTCCTCGCCGACGGGCTCGAGCGGGTCGGGAAGGTCGTGCAGGGCAACCCGCTGGATCCGGCGACGATGATCGGCGCCCAGGCCTCCAACGATCAGCTGGAGAAGATCCTGAGCTACATCGACATCGGAAAGCAGGGTGGCGCGCGGCTGCTCACGGGCGGCGAGCGGGTCGACCTCGGCGGCGATCTCAGCGAGGGCTACTACGTGGCCCCGACCGTGTTCGAGGGCACGAACGACATGCGGATCTTCCAGGAGGAGATCTTCGGCCCGGTGCTGTCCGTCACCTCGTTCGACGACTTCGACAACGCGATCTCGATCGCGAACGACACCCTGTACGGGCTGGGCGCGGGTGTGTGGAGCCGCAGCGGCGACACCGCCTACCGCGCGGGCCGGGCGATCGAGGCCGGGCGCGTGTGGACGAACACCTACCACCAGTACCCGGCGCACGCCGCGTTCGGCGGATACAAGCAGTCGGGCGTCGGCCGCGAGAACCACAAGATGATGCTCGACCACTACCAGCAGACGAAGAACCTCCTGGTCTCGTACGCGGAGGGCCCGATGGGCTTCTTCTGATGGTCGGCATCGGCACGTACCAGCGGGTCGCGGTGACGGATGCTGCGGCATCCCTCATCCGCGACCTCACGGCGCAGCACGGCCCGCTGATGTTCCACCAGTCGGGCGGATGCTGCGACGGCTCATCGCCCATGTGCTACCCGGTGGGGATGTTCCTCACCGGGCCGGGCGACGTGCAACTCGGGAGCCTCGACGTCGGGCTGGAGAAGGATGTCGAGGTCTTCATGTCGGAGTCGCAGTTCGAGTACTGGAAGTACACGCACCTCACGATCGACGTGGTTCCCGGTCGTGGTGCCGGGTTCTCGGTGGAAGGGCCGACGGGCATGCGGTTCCTGATCCGGTCGCGGATGCTCAACGACGCGGAGCTGGAGTACTTCGGGTTGGGGTGAGTTCGGCGCGGTGGGGCCCTTCGACAGGCTCAGGGACCCGGTGTCTGTGACTGGGCCGCTGAGCCTGCCGAAGCGTCCCCCACCCGCAGGCGGCTGGTGAGCCAGACCAGTGCGCCGAGAGCGAGCAGGGCGGCGAGGAGACCCGCGACGTGCGCGGCGAGCACGGCGGGGCCGTGCGACGGCAGCAGGAATCCGTACGGCACCCAGCCGTCGGTCGCACCGCGGATGAGCACGACGACGATCCACACGAGCGGATAGACCGTGACGACCCACAGGTGCCGCCAGGCCAGCGCCGGGCGGTCGCGGATCAGCAGCCAGTCGAGTGCGACGAGCAGCGGGAAGACGGCGTGCAGCACCACGCTCACCCACACAGGCGCCGACCCCGTGCCCGGCACGACCAAGTTGTAGATCACGGCCACGAGCAGCATGCAGGTGACGGCGACGCCGCGTGCGTACGACACCCAGAGCGGATGCCGTCGCCCTCGCAGTGCGAGCGCGCCGGCCGCGAGGAACAGCGCGCTCGTGAGCAGGCTCGTGAGGTTCGTGAAGTAGCCGACATAGTCGATGAGGCTCGTGCGCCCGGCGCTGATGCCCAGCAAATAGGTGTGCACCAGCACGGTGATGACGGCGAGCCCGACGGCGATGCGGGCGATGCCGATGGTGCGCGAGGGGCGGGGTGCGGGTGCGTCGGGCATGACGTTCACCCTAATGAGGGTGGGCCCTTCGTCCCGCTGCGCTCGCTCAGGAACCGACGGGTGTGAAGACTGAATAACTGTGCAACGAAGTGCAACGTAGGGCGGCATACCATTTTGACAGGCGCCGATATACCGCTTGTCCCCAGCAGGCGAAGGCGTTGACGGCAGAGCCGTCTGCAGAGGGAGAGTCGAACTCCCTCTGATCCCGAGGGGGGATGGGGTGGGCGCTGGTCCCCAAAACGGCACCCACCCCCACACTCGACGTCCGCACCCGTTGATGCGGGTCAGCGCATCGACATGAACGCGTACGCGACGCCGATGAGGATCACGACGACGAGTGGGATCCACGTCATCCGGCGCTTCAGCCGTCGGCCCTGCGGAGCGACGCCCGGTGGGGGAGTGAGCAGTCCGGCCGGCGGCGCGAAGGGCAGCGATGCGGATGCCGCGACACCCGGCGCGACGGCATCCGAGATCTGCGGGTGCGCGGCGTGCAGGCGGTCGTCACGCCAACGCGCCCACTGGTCGAACTTCGTCATCAGCGCACCCACCACACCGAACAGCCAGGCCCACGTCGCGGGATCGAGCGTCGACGCCTCGCGCCTCGTGTAGAGGAACATCCAGTCGTCGACGATCTCGACGTCGAGCTGCGCGGCGTGGTCGATGAACCGCGCCATGATGTCGGGCGTGAAGAGGTAGAGCGCGTCCTGCTCGTACCCCTCGGGGCAGTAGAGCGTGAAGTGCCGGTCGAAGTCGCCCTCGAGCGACAGGCGCTGCGCGCGCTGGAACGACGCCGGCAGATTCGAGCCGAAACCGTTGTTGCCGAGCGCGTCGAGCACGATGTTCGGCAGCGGCACGTCGAGCTTCACGGCGATGTAGCCCCAGCGGTACGTGGTCGAGCTCTTGCCGTGCTTGATCGTGTACTGGTAGTTGCCGAACTCGACGAACCGCGGCTGGGTGCCGCGCACCAGGTCGGTCGCCAGCCGCCCCGAGCCGAGGCTGAAGATCATGCCCGGCAGCGGCGGGTTCGCGATGCGTTCGGTGTAGCTCATGCCGTTCGCCTGAGCGAACATGCCGATCCGATAGCGGCGGACGCGGTTGGCGCGCACCACGAAGATCGTGATCGCGGCGCCGGCGCCCAGGGTGAGCACGAGCAGCACGGCGAAGATCGAGGCGCCCGTCGACCCTCCCGTGCGCATCATGCTGGTGACGACTCCACCGAGCACGAAGACGCCCACGAGAGCGGCGAATCCGAGCACGATGACGCCGATCACCGTGCCGGCGATCGTGCCGGCGGATGCCGGAGCGCGTCGTGCTTTGAGGTCGGCCGTGAACGCCCCGACCGCCCGCGGGTCGACCGGTCCGGTCAGCGCGCGGGCATCGAAGGTGGATGCCGGATGCTGCGGCACGCTCATCGATTCACCTCGTCGGCGTTCCACGACAGGTCGGCGCCGCTCGGTATCTCGAGCGCCTCGAGCCCCGGCTCTGCACAGATCGCGGCGACCAGAGCCGCCGAGCCCGCGACGATCGTCGAGTCGTAGTCGACCTCGCTCACCATCACCCACGCGCGGTCGTCAGGCCAGAGGAGGCCCGGGCTCTGCGCCGAGGCGGGGGCGCCGTGCGCCTCCGCCGGCCGATCGCGCCAGGGAGCATCGAGGATCCACTCGGGCTCGGCGAACGCACTCGGTGGTGCGTCGAACAGCACGTACCCGCGGTTCGGGAGTTCGAGCCGCGCGCCTTCGGAGATCTCGCGCGACAGGATCCCCTCCTGCCAGGTCGGCTTGCGGAAGACGTTGTTGAACGGATCCCGCAGACTGCGGGCGAGCATCGCGCGGTGATTCGGATCGTCGTCGCCGACGGTGTAGAAGCCGCGCGAGGGCAGATCGCCGAAGAATCCCAGCAGACCGCCACGACCCTCCCAGAGCCCGGCGACACCGGCGTCGGGCGTCGAGGTGTGGCGCAGGAGAACCGCGGTGAGGGCGGCGAGACTCTCGACGTCGAGCTCGCCGATCGCGGGAGACGAGAACTCGCGTCCGTCGGGGGCGATCCGCTCGATCCAGTCGCGCTCCCCGGGGGCACCGACGATACCCGCCCACTGCGCCAGTGGATGCAGCGTCGTGCCGAACACGGCGGCGGCGTCGCCCCAGGTCGTCGTGGTTTCGACGAGTTCGCTCTGCAGCCGCTCCTGGTCGGCTGCCGGCATCCGCACCCGCTCCTCCGCACTCGGCATCCGTCGGCCCGGAAGCTCGCGCACGAAGCCGGGATGGAAGATGCGCGCGTAGGCGGGGAAACCCTGCGGGACCACGCCATGCATGGGAGGGAAATCGCTGTCGAGCCGCTCCCGCAGCCAGTCACCGATGGTCGGGTTCGCGATCCACTCCATGCGACCCACGGTACCGGGGAGTGTCGTCGCGCCCGTCATAATCGAAGGGTGACTGCGACTGCAACCCTTCCCTCGCTCGATGGCCGCCGCTTCCGGATGATCTCGTCCACGACCTCGGCGGTCGACCCCGAGGCGCCGAGCATCTTCGAGTACTTCGAGAAGGACGGGGCGATCTGGGGTGGGTACACCGGCGACACTGTGACCTTCGGCAAGTTCGTGGGCACCCGCACCGCCGACACGATCTGGGTGTCGTTCGTGCACGTGCTCGTGGCGGACGGCCAGGTCGTCACGGGTGATGGGGAGAGCGAGCTCGAGCTCACCGACGATGGACTCATCCGCCTGATCGAGCACTACGAGATGCACGGCCTGCCGCAGCTGAGCGTGTGCGAGGAGATCCCCGCCGCCTGACCCGGTCAGCGGGGCGGCAGTGCGTCGCGGCCGGGGGATGCCGGGGTCCAGCGCGTCATGCCGAGAGGGATCTCGGCTTCGCGCTCGGGGATGTCGGAGGGCAGCAGGTAGGGGCGGCGGATGACCTCGTCGAGCACCACGACGCTGACCACCGTGCGCACCTCGGGCAGCTGCGCGATGACCCCGGTCGAGAACTCGTGCACGCCGCTGACGTCGACGGCGCGGATGAGCAGCATGGCGTCGTGCTCACCGGTCGTGATCGCGCACCACTCGACGTCGGGCATCTCGCTCACACGATCGCGGAACGATGCCCAGGCCTGCGGCAGTACGGTGACGAAGACGAGGGCGCCGATCGAGAGACCCGCCTTGGCCTGATCGACCCGGGCGCTGAACCCGGTGATCACGCCGTCGCTCACCAATGATTCGACACGCGAATAAGCGCTGGCGCGGGAGATCCCGACCCGGTCGGCGAGTGCGGCGATCGAGATGCGACCGTTATCACGGAGGACTTCGAGAATCTTGTACGCGATCTCGTCCAACCCGGTGGCACTTCGTCCAGAATGCTTCAGATGTTCGGCATCCTTGCTGGACATATTGCTCCCCACGGTTGTTGATCTGGACAGACCGTGCCGGTCATCCCGACACTTGCTGGACACATCGTCGCATATGATGCGAATCTGATCCACGGTCGTCCACACCAGTGGCGGCCGACACCCGAATGTACTCCTCGCCCTTGGAGGCTCTCATGTCGTCACGCCGCATCCTGCCGGCCCTCGCGTTCGGAGCGGTCGCGCTCCTCGCGCTCGCCGGTTGCTCGGGAGGAAACTCCGCCAACAACGGCGATGATTCGTCGGGCTCCGGCTCGCTGGTCATCGACACCGCGTTCTCGATCGAGACGACCGACCCGGGTCACACCTACGACCCGACCGGCAACATGATCGCCAAGGCGATCTACGAGACCCTGGTCGACTTCGAGGGTTCCGACGTCTCGACGCCGGTTCCCGGACTCGCCTCCTGGGAGCAGAACGACACCGCGACCGAGTTCACCTTCACGCTCGAGGGCGACCGCGTCTTCTCCGACGGCACCCCGATCGAGGCGAAGGACGTCGTCTTCTCGCTGCAGCGCATCCAGGGCATGGAGGACGCCAAGCCCAACTTCCTGCTCGCCGGCGTCACCATCGCCGAGGTCGACGACAAGACGATCAGCTTCACGACCGAGACCCCGCTGCTGCAGCTGCCCGCGATCCTCGCGAACCCGGCACTCGGCATCGTGAACTCCGACGTCGTGATCGAGAACGGCGGCGCGACCGACGGCTCCGACAGCGCGCAGAGCTTCCTCGACGGCGAATCGGCCGGTTCCGGTCCGTTCGTGCTCGACACCCTCGACCTCTCGTCGCAGGTCGTGCTCACCAAGAACACCGAGTACAACGGCGACGAGGAGTCGGCCTACGACCGCGTCGTGGTTCGCAACGTCTCGGAGAGCGCCACGCAGCTCGCCAACCTCAAGGGCGGCGACTCGATGGTCGCGATGGACCTGAACGGCGACCAGGTCGCCGGTCTCGGCGACGACCTCACGGTCGACTCCGTGCCCTCGGGCCAGACGATCTTCCTGCTGCTCAACCAGGGTGAGGCCGGAGGCGACCTCGCGAACGTCAAGATCGCCGAAGCGATCCGCTACGCGCTCGACTACGACGCGCTGCTCGAGCTGGCCGGTGCCGGCGCGGTGCAGGCGACCGGCGTCATCCCGCCCGGATTCGAGGGCTCGCTCGACGGCGGCGTCTCGCAGGACCTCGACGCGGCGAAGGCCGCCCTCGCCGAGGCCGGCTACACGGGCCAGACCTTGAAGCTGCAGTTCCCGAACGACTACCCGGTCGGCGGCGTGGAGTTCACCCCGCTCGCCGAGCGCATCCAGGCGCAGCTCGAGGATGCCGGCATCGCGGTGGAGCTCGCCCCGGCGCCCTTCGCCACCGAGCTCGACGCCTACGTCAACGGCACCGAGGGCTTCGGCCTCTGGTTCTGGGGTCCGGACTACGCCGACTCCGCGAACTTCCTGCCGTTCGGCCCGGGCCTGAAGGTCGGCCTCCGTGCCGGCTGGGCAGCCGAGGCGAACCCGGAGATCGCCGAGATCGCCGCGAACGCCGCAGCAGCGACGGATGCCGACGAGCGCACCGCCCTGTTCACCGAGTTCGCCGAGGCCATGCAGGCCGAAGGCCCGTTCGTACCGCTCATCGTTCCGGGTCGCAACATCGCCTCGGCATCCGCCGTCTCGGGCGCCGTGTACAACTCGGTGTGGGAGATGGACATCGCCGAGATCACCCCGGCCGGCTGAACGGATAACGACGCATGACAACGGTGGCGGTGCAGAGACAGGCGCGTAGGCGCAGGTCTCCCCTGATCGGATACCTGCTGCGGCGGGCCGGCACCTCCCTGCTCCTGTTGGTGGGCGTGACGATCGTCACGTTCCTGCTCACCAACCTGGTGCCGGGAGACCCGGTCTCGGCCGCGCTCGGTGAGGGCGCATCGCAGAACCCGGCGACGCGAGAAGCGTTCATCCGGGAGCACGGACTCGATCAGCCGTTGATCGTGCAGTACTTCATCTATATGGGGAACCTGCTCCGCGGGGACCTCGGGACGTCGCTGGTGACCGGCCGTGCGGTCACCAGCGACCTCTCCACCGCTGTGCCGGCGACGATCGAGATCGCCATCGGCGCGATCATCCTGAGTCTCGTCGTCAGCATCGTGCTCGGAACGCTCGCCGCTTACCGCCGCGGACTCGTGACCGACCAGGTCATCCGCGTCGTCACGCTCGTCGGCCTCAGCGTGCCGACCTTCTGGCTCGCGCTGGTCAGCTTCTACGTCTTCTTCCTCGAGCTGCGCATCGCCCCCGGGTCGGGCCGCATCTCTCCGTCGATCACCCCGCCGCCGCGCGTGACGGGGCTCTACACGGTCGATTACCTGCTCAACGGCGACGCCGTCGGCTACTTCGACGCCCTCGCCCACCTCGCCCTGCCGGTCATGGTGCTGTCGCTCGTGACGATCGGCCTGCTCACCCGCTTCATCCGCACCTCGGTGCTCGAAGTGCTCGGCAGCGACTACGTGCGCGCCGCCCGCGCCAAGGGCCTCCCCGCGATGCGCGTCATCCTCGACTACGTGCTGCGCGGAGCATCCCTCCCCATCCTCACCGTCGTCGGCGTCGCGTTCGGAACCCTGCTCTCGGGCACCGTGCTCGTCGAATCGGTCTTCGCATGGCCGGGCCTGGGCACCTACGCCTACAACTCGGCCGCGAACCTCGACCTGCCCGGCATCATGGGCGTCGGCCTCGTGGTCGGGTTCATCTATCTCCTCATCAACTTCGTCGTCGACATGCTCTACGGCGTCCTCGACCCGAGAGTGAGGATCGCATGAGCCGCATCGACGCAGCATCCGGGCCCTGGCGGTTCCGCTTCCGCTGGCCGCGCGCCTGGCGCACGCCCCTCGGCATCATCGGCACGGTCATCGCCGGCGCCTGGGTGATCATCGCCTTCACCGCGCAGTGGTGGGTGCCCTACGGCCCCAACGCGCAGATCTTCCCGCGCCTGCAGGAGCCCGGGGTCGAGACCCTGCTCGGCACCGACGGCAACGGCCGCGACATCTTCTCGCGCCTCATGACGGGGGCGACCGTGAGTCTGCCGCTCGCGCTCATGCTCGTCGTCGCCGCCATGATCATCGGCACCCTGATCGGTGCGCTCGCCGGATACTTCGGCGGATGGGTCGACGAGACGCTCATGCGTATCACCGACCTCTTCATGGCGTTCCCGACGGTGATCCTCGCGATGGTGGTCGCGGCCTCCCTCGGGCCGTCGCTCTTCAACGCCGTGATCGCCGCCATCGTCGTCTCGTGGCCGCAGTACTCCCGTGTGACGCGCAGCATCGTGCTCGGCCTGCGCGGACAGAACTACGTCATCGCCGGCCGCCTGCTCGGCCACTCGCCCCTGCGCACGCTGTTCGTCGACATCCTGCCCAACATCGCCGGCCCCGTGCTGGTGCTCGCCACGCTCGACATCGGTGCCGCCATCCTGCTGCTGTCGGGGCTGTCGTTCCTCGGCCTCGGCGCACAGCCGCCGACGGCGGAATGGGGGTCGATGATCTCGTCGGCCATGCAGAACTTCGACGCCTGGTGGCTCGGGGTCTTCCCGGGTCTCGCGATCCTCACCGTGGTGCTGGCGTTCAACTTCCTCGGTGACGCGATGCGCGACATCCTCGACCCGACGGCCGAAGTCACGCACGAGAAGCAGGCCGAGAAGACGGATGCCGCGGGGGTGCCCGCATGACCGCGCTGAGCATCCGCGATCTGACGATCGACATCGGCCGCCCGCTCGTGAAGGGCGTCTCGCTCGACCTCGAGGCGGGCCGCATCCACGGTCTCGCCGGGGAGTCGGGTTCGGGTAAGACCCTCACCTCGCTCGCCGTGCTCGGACTGCTGCCGCGGCAGGCGAAGACCGGCGGATCGATCACCCTCGCGGGGGAGGAGCTCGTCGGGCTGAAGCGCCGGGCGATGAACCGCGTGCGCGGCAAGCGCATCGCGATGGTGTTCCAGGACCCCTCGGCGTCGCTGCACCCGCAGCTGCCGGTCGGCCGCCAGCTCACCGATCACATGCGCGTGCACCTCGGTCTTCGCGGTGCGGCCGCGCGCGAGAAGGCCGTCGAACTACTGCAGACCGTGCAGGTGCCGAACCCCGCCGAGGCGCTGAAGCGCTACCCGCACCAGTTCTCGGGCGGCCAGCGCCAGCGCATCGCGATCGCGTGCGCCCTGGCCTGCGACCCCGAAGTGCTGCTCGCCGACGAGCCGACGACCGCTCTCGACGTCACGGTGCAGGCCGGCATCCTGCAGCTGCTGCGCGACCTCGCCATCGAGCGCCGGCTCGCCGTATTGCTCGTGACCCACGACCTCGGCGTGATGAGCGCGATCGCCGACGAGGTCGCCGTCATGAAGGACGGCCTGATCGTCGAGAAGGCCGATCGCGCGACTCTGTTCCGCGACCCGCAGCACGAGTACACGCGGATGCTGCTCGCCGCACTGCCCGGTTCCCGCATCGAGGAGGACGCTGATGAGTGAGGTCTCCGTCCTCGACGCGCAGGACATGGTCGTGCGCTACCCGGGGAACCCGCCCGTCATCGCCGTGAACGGGGTGTCGATGACCGTCGCCGCCGGCGAGACCGTCGCCCTCGTGGGCGAGTCCGGCAGCGGCAAGTCGAGCTTCGCTCGCGCCGTCGTCGGCATCGAGAAGACCGCGGGAGGGACGGTGCTGTTCAACGGCGCACCGGTCTCGCCCCTCGGCATCCGTCGACGCTCGATCGCCCTCACCGGCATCCAGATGGTCTTCCAGGACCCGTCGACCTCGCTCAACCCGCGCCGGCGGGTGGGCGACCAGATCTCCGACGGCATCGCCACCGCCCGAGCGCGCGGTGCCGCCGGATCCACCGTCGAGGAATGGCTCGAGCGCGTCGGCCTGCCGACCTCGGTCGCCTCGCGCTTCCCGCATCAGTTCTCGGGCGGGCAGAAGCAACGCATCGCGATCGCCCGGGCGCTCGCCGCCCGGCCCTCGCTGCTCGTCGCCGACGAGCCGATCTCGGCGCTCGACGCCTCGACGCAGACCAGCGTCGCCGGCCTCATGCGCGACCTCGTGGCGGAGTCCGGCGCGGGGATGCTCTTCATCTCGCACGACCTCGCCGTGGTGCGACGCATCGCCGACCGCACGTTCGTCATGTACTCCGGTCGCGTGCTCGAGTCGGGGCCGACCGATCGGCTCTGGGCCGCGCCGCAGCATCCGTACACGCAGGCGCTGCTCGCCGCGATCCCCGAGCCCGACGGCGCCGGCCGCATCCCCGACGCCCCGTCGACCGAGGACCGCGAGGTGTGGTCGGAGATCCCGCCCGTCCTGAACTGAGGGGTGCGAGGGCCGGGTTCGCGCTCGGTCGCGGCCTGCGGAGAACTCCGCTAGACTGTCCAGGTTGTCTGCCTTCTGGCAGGCACGTTCACACACCCTCCTGCTTTCGAGAAATCCTCGGAAGCCGTTCTAGTCCGAAGGAGGTGGGTAAGTGACGCACCAGTACGAACTCATGGTCATTCTGACCCCCGAGATCGACGAGCGCCAGGTCGCACCTACGCTCGACAAGTTCCTGAAGGTCATCACCAACGATGGTGGCTCGATTGACAAGGTCGACATCTGGGGTAAGCGCCGTCTGGCCTACGAGATCCAGAAGAAGAACGAAGGCATCTACGCCGTCGTCAACTTCACCGCTACCAGCGAGGCCACGCAGGAGCTCGACCGTCAGCTCAAGCTGAACGAGCAGATCATGCGCACCAAGGTCCTCCGCTCGGAAGAGGCTCAGGCGATGGTCGCTTCGGAAGCCAAGCGCTCCGAAGAGAAGGCTGCTCGCAAGGCCGCCAAGGCTGCGAAGGCCTAAGTCCCATGGCCGGCGAAACCGTCATCACCGTTGTGGGAAACCTCACGGCCGACCCCGAGCTGCGTTACACGCAGAACGGGCTGCCGGTGGCGAACTTCACCATCGCATCGACGCCTCGGAACTTCGACCGTGCCGCGAACGAGTGGAAGGACGGCGAAGCGCTGTTCCTCCGCGCATCCGTCTGGCGCGAGTTCGCCGAGCACGTGGCAGGCACGATGACGAAGGGCATGCGCGTCATCGCGCAGGGCCGTCTGCGTCAGCGTTCCTACCAGGACCGCGAGGGCAACCAGCGCACCGCGATCGAGCTGGAGGTCGACGAGATCGGCCCCTCGCTCCGGTACGCGACCGCGCAGGTCACCCGTGCGGCCTCGACCGGCGGTGCCGGCGGTGGCGGCGGAGGACAGTCTCGCCCCGCACAGCAGCAGCAGCAGGTGTCGGAGGAGCCGTGGTCTACCCCCGGCTCGTCGACCAGCGCCGACGCCTGGAGCACTCCGGGCAGCTTCGGCGACGACACCCCGTTCTGATCAACACTTCTGGATCCGCCCCTTCGGGGACGGCATCCGCTCATAACTAAGGAAAAACCATGGCTGGAAAGTCGAGCGGCGACCGCCGCAAGCCGCGGAAGGGTGGCAAGCCCACCGCTCCCGCGAAGTCGATCCGGGTCGGAGTCATCGATTACAAGGATGTCGCCACCCTTCGCAAGTTCGTCTCGGAGCGCGGCAAGATCCGTGCCCGTCGTATCACCGGTGTCTCGGTGCAGGAGCAGCGTCTGATCGCCACGGCGATCAAGAACGCGCGCGAAATGGCGCTCCTGCCCTACGCTGGCGCCGGCCGGTAAGGGGTATCGAGATGGCAAAGCTGATTCTCACGAACGAGGTCGCCGGGCTGGGTAGTGCCGGTGACGTGGTCGAGGTCAAGAACGGGTACGCCCGTAACTACCTCATCCCCCAGGGCTTCGCTACGGCGTGGACCCGTGGTGGCGAAAAGCAGGTCGCATCGATCCAGGCCGCGCGTCAGGCACGCGCGATCCACGATCGTGACGACGCTGTCGCACTGAAGAACGCCCTCGAGGGCACCAAGGTCCGTCTGGCCGTCAAGGCCGGCGCCGCTGGTCGTCTCTTCGGCTCGGTCAAGACCGAGCACGTCGCAGACGCCGTCGCCGCTGCGGGCCTCGGCTCGATCGACAAGCGCAAGGTGCACATCACCTCGCCGATCAAGTCGACCGGTGACCACGAGGCCACGGTTCGTCTGCACGACGACGTGACCGCGGTCATCACGCTGCAGGTCGTCGCCGCGAAATAATCCTGTCTTCGATGGGCCACCGAGCCTGTCGAAGTGCGAACGCCCTCTGTCCTTCGGGACAGGGGGCGTTCGGCGTTTCCGGGGGTGGGCGGCCCGGGAGGGGTGTGCACTAACTCAGGAAAAACGCGGGTTTGGGACCGATTACGGGCCGTTCTGGGCGGGTTTGGTGCGTTCTTCCTGAGTTAGTGCACGCGGCGGGACGCACAACTCCTCAAGAACGGGCCCGAGACGGAGAAAGGCGAGGGTTCGGCGCGGGGTCGGGCCGGTTCTGAGGAGTTGTGAACGGGCGCGACGAATGCCCCGTGCTGGGGGCACGGGGCATCCGCCCTTGCAGCCGCGTCGGGGTCGACGCCGGGCTGGGGACCCGGGGGCAACTCGTCGCTATCTCGGCGACGCGGCGTTCCGGTGGTACGGCGCCTCCTCCCTCCAGGGCGCCGGACCACCGGGGTCCGCGTTACGCCGTGCGGCGGCGCAGCAGGCCCACTCCCGTCAGGAGCAGGAGAACGGCGACGACCACTGGAGCGAACGACGCTGCACCACCGGTGGTGGCGAGGGCGTCAGCTCCTCCGGACGAGGTCGTCATTCCCGCGGCCATGGTGCCGCCCGAGCTCGGACCGACTCCGGTGTCTGTACCCGGCGTCGTGCCGGGGTCAGTTCCGGCATCGGTTCCGGGGTCGGTGCCAGGATCCGTGCCGGGATCCGTTCCCGGGTCGGTACCGGGGTCGGTCCCCGGATCGGTTCCCGGGTCCGTGCCGGTCGGCGTGGTCACCGTGCTGTCACCGATCACCGAGATGGCGTTGTCACCGATCGTGACCGGAACCGTGATCGGCAGACCGATCTGGGTGCCGCCGAGGATGCCGTCGTCGCCGGTGGTGGTGCTGCCGGTGGTGGGGGCGCCCGGGGTGGTGCCGGTGCCGGTCGTGCCGCTGACGTCGCTGTCTCCGGTGAGGGAGATGGCGTTGCCGGTGACGTCGATCGGTGCGGTGACGGGGGCGGTGATCTGGGTGCCGCCGAGGATGCCGTCGTCTCCGGTGGTGGTGCTGCCGGTGGTGGGGGCGCCCGGGGTGGTGCCGGTGCCGGTCGTGCCGCTGACGGCGCTGTCTCCGGTGAGGGAGATGGCGTTGCCGGTGACGTCGATCGGTGCGGTGACGGGGGCGGTGACCTGGGTGCCGCCGAGGATGCCGTCATCGCCGGTGGTGGTGCTGCCGGTGGTGGTGCCACCCGTCGCCGGAGCGGTCGTCGGGTCGCCGGCCGAAGCCGACGTGCCGGTCGAGACGCTGTCGCCGAGGAGGGAGATGGCGTTGCCGGTGACGTTCACGGGAGCGGTGACCGGAGCGGTCACCTGGCTGCCGCCGAGCACACCGTCGTCGCCGCTCGTCGTGGACCACGGAGCCGGGAGCGCCTCGACGTCACCGAGATCGTCTCCCGGTGCCGCCGGTGCCGATTCGCCGCCCGCGACGCCGCTGTCTCCGAGAAGGGAGATGGCATTGCCCGAGATGTCGACCGGAACCGAGATCGGCGCGATCACCTGCGTGCCGCCGCCGATCGCGTCATCGCCCGACGTGCTCGGGGCGACGGCCCCCGTCGGTGCGGTCGTGGGTGCCGGTGCCGCGGCATCCTGACCTGCGGTTTCGCTGTCCCCGAGAAGGGAGATGGCGTTGCCCGAGACGGTGACCGGGACGTCGACGTGCACGAGCGCCTGGGTGCCCGAGAGCAAGCCGTCGACGCCGGTCGTGGTGACCGACGGGGCCGGCGCGGCGGGAGCCGGGGCCGGAGCCTCGGCGGGTGCCGCCGCCTGCTCGCTCGACGAGTCGCCGAGCAGGCTGATGGAGTTGTCGGTGACGGTCACCGGAACGGTGACGTTCACGACCGCCTGCGTTCCGGATGCCGTGCCGGAGTCGCCGTTCGTCGTGGCCGCCGGCGCCGGTGCCGGGGCGGGGGCTGGTGCCGGGGCAGGCGCTGGTGCGGGTACCGGAGCAGGAGCCTGCTGCGCGGAGGAGTCTCCGAGCAGGGAGATCGCATTGTCGACGATCGTGACCGGGACCGAGACCGGGGCCTCGACCTGGGTGCCCGAGAGGACACTGTCGTCTCCCGAGGTGTCTGCCGCGTTCGCGGCCGTTGCGCCGAGCAGGGTGATCCCGCCGGCGAGAAGCGTTCCCCACAGGGCCCGCTTGAGGTAAGTACGCATGATGACTTTCTCCTTGACTGGACTGGGGTGTCTGATGTGGGTGCGCGCGAAGATGTGCGCGCGCAGCACGGCATCTGTCGTCCTCGAGGGGACGACGTGACGACCCGTCAGTCGGGGGAGACGTCGGTGTCGGCGACCGACGACGTCGGCAGGACGTCGTCGGCTGCGCCGGAGGTGCGCTCCACGGCACGGAGCGCGAGAACTCCCGCATCGGTGAGACCGGCGGGAGAGACAGCGGATGCTCCGCCGGACGTGGCGGAGGAAGACGGCGCGAGCGGCCCGCCGGCGGGGGCCGTGGCGGGTCCGGAGGCATGGCCGGATGCGGACGCAGTCGTCGCTGGCGCAGGGGTTTCGGTAGGCGCGAAGAGTGCAGACTCGTCGAGCGGATGCCGGGGCGCGGACGCGAGTGTCGAAGCGGTCGTGGCGGGAGGAGACGCCGCCAGCGCTGCGGTCGGCACGGAAGAGAACCCGGGATCCGGGACCACGACCGGCGGAAGCACGACGGGCGGGAGCGACTCGGTCGGGTCGAGTCCGACCAGCACCGGCGGAAGCGTGTTCTCGACGACTTCGCCGACGATTCCCGTGGTGTCGTCCACGACACCTGTCACGTCGTCGAGGAGCTGCGTGACGCCGAGGTCGCGGAGCAGTCCGCCGACCACCGGCAGTGCGGCGACGGCATCCTGCACCGGATCGACGATCTGCGACACCGGAGCATCCTGCAGCAGGTCGGCCACCGGGGTGACGACGGCCTGCGCGGTGTCGGTGACGGCCTCGACGACGGGGGTCGCCACCTCTCCCACGACCGGGACCTCGGCGACCGTGTCGGTGACGTCCTCGACGACGGCGGGGATGGTCTCGGGAACCGGAGCGACCACCTCGTGCACGACCGGGGCGACGACCTGGTTCACGACGGGCGTGACGACCTGGGTGATGATCGGGTCAGTCACGGCCGTGACGGTGTCGCCGACCGTGGAGACGGTTCCCGTGACGAGGGACGACACTTCTCCGAGAAGGGAGGGCTCGTTCTGCTCGTCGGCATGAGCGGATCCGCCGCCGGTGAGGACGGTGATCGTCGCCCAGGCGAGCGCTCCCAGACCGCCCCACAGGGCGATCGCGGGTACGCCGCGACGGGTTGCTCGAGCGTTCACGTCGACTTCCCCCTCCGAAAGACGATCGTTCCGACGCGCGCTGCGTCGATACCGGGTGACGATACTCCCGGTATATCGCGATGTCTATACCATCTCGCGCGAATCCGATGACAGCTTCCGCAGGATTCCGCGCGTGTCGCCGTGTGACGCGCCCGGTGAAACTCCGGCTTGACTTTCCCCAAGTTCTACACATGTGTCGTCGAGATGAACAAACCTTAAATGTGCAGTTGAAGCCCGTTCCCATCCACAGGGTGGGGAAACAGAAAAGTCCAGGTCTAGGCGAAAAAGAAACTTTGAAGTCGGGGTACTCCACCGGGTTATCCACATGCGTTGTGCACAGACTCTCCGGACTTGTTCGCACGCTCTCCACAGAGTTATCCACAGGCTGTGTTGCGTGTGGATAACGCCGCTCGTAGCGTGGGCGAGCGACCCAATGTCGGAAGTCCGTGATGTGCTGCACAGATGGCCGTTCTCGGCCCGGATGACAGCACGACGCCCCAGGTCCCGGGTGTCGCGGTACCGCAGAACGTCGCAGCGAAGGGAGCAGTGTGTCGATCGCCGACATCTCAGAAGAGCGCATGGGCGGACGCCCGCGCGGACCGGAGCGCACCCCGCCCCACGACCTGCTCGCCGAGCAGAGCGCCCTGGGCGGCATGCTCCTGTCGAAGGATGCCGTCGCCGATGTGATCGAGACGCTCAAGGGCGCTGACTTCTACGTGCCGAAGCACGAACTCATCTTCGAGGCGATCCTCTCGCTCTACTCGCACGGTGAGCCGACCGACGTCGTCGCGGTCACCGACGAGCTCATCAAGACGGGCGAGCTCGGCCGCGCCGGCGGCGCCGACTACCTGCACTCCCTCACCTCGATCGTTCCGACCGCGGCCAACGCCGGCTACTACGCCGGCATCGTGTCGGAGCGTGCGATCCTTCGACGTCTCGTCGACGCCGGAACCCGCATCGTGCAGCTCGGCTACGCGGGCGAGGGCGACGCCACCGACATCGTCAACAACGCGCAGGCCGAGATCTACTCCGTCACCGGAACCGAGACCGCCGAGGACTACGTTCCGCTGACGAACGCGGTCGACGCCGCGATCGAGGAGATCGAAGCCGCCAACGGCCGCGACGGTTCGATGACCGGAATCCCGACCGGATTCCGCGAGCTCGACGAACTCACCAACGGCCTGCACGGTGGGCAGATGATCGTCGTCGCCGCCCGACCCGCCATGGGTAAGTCGACGCTCGCGCTCGACTTCGCGCGCGCGGCATCGATCGGCCACGACTTCCCGTCGATCTTCTTCTCGCTCGAGATGGGCAAGAGCGAGATCGCGATGCGTCTGCTCAGCGCCGAGGGTGCGATCCCGCTGCAGAACATGCGCAAGGGAACCCTCGACCCCCGCGACTGGACCACCGTCGCGGCGACCCGCGGACGCATCAACGACGCGCCGCTCTACATCGACGACAGCCCCAACATGACGCTCGTCGAGATCCGCGCCAAGTGCCGTCGCCTCAAGCAGCGCGCCGGACTGCGCATGGTCATCATCGACTACCTCCAGCTCATGACGTCGGGCAAGCGCGTCGAGTCGCGTCAGCAGGAAGTCTCGGAGTTCTCGCGAAGCCTCAAGCTCATCGCCAAGGAGCTGCAGGTTCCCGTCATCGCCCTGTCGCAACTGAACCGTGGCCCTGAGCAGCGTCAAGACAAGAAGCCCGCGATCAGCGACCTGCGTGAGTCCGGCTCGATCGAGCAGGATGCCGACATGGTGATCCTGCTGCACCGCGACTCGGTCTACGACAAGGACGTGCGCCCGGGTGAGGCCGACCTCATCGTCGCCAAGCACCGTAACGGTCCGACCGCCACGATCACGGTGGCGTTCCAGGGGCACTACTCACGCTTCATGGACATGGCGCCGGGCGGCGACTTCAACTGATAGGTCACGAGAGGGGCGTTGATGAATTCATCAACGCCCCTCTCGCGCACTCACGGGAACATCTGCCGCAACAGCTCCCAGTCGCCCGCCTCGAGCGCCCGCGTCGCGATCGTGCGGGCCTCCGGATGGACGCGCGGGCCGAGCCCCGCCCACACCCGCTGAGCCTCTGCGAGGTCCTGGGCGGCGACCGCGTTGCGCATGAAATCGATGGCGTCGTAGTAGGGGCCGGTCTGCTCGCCGGGCTGCACGTCGAACGGCTCGTATGGGCTGACCCAGGGCAGGGTCGGATCCGGGCGCAGGTAGAGGACGTCTCCCGGATTGATGTTCACCCGCACGTGGTTGTGCGACTGCACGGTGACGTAGTCGATGCAGAATCGCTCGCCGATCGCGATGGGGCTGTCACCCGGCGCGACCATGTACGCGTAGATCTCGCCGTCGTCGTCCTTCAGCACCTCGCCGCTCGCCAACTCCGACGGCCCCATCTCGACGAGCTCTCCGAGGAGCTTCGAATAGAACGGGCCGTCGTCGTCGGCCATCGTGTTGATCCGCGCATTGGTGGTGCAGTCGCCCGGGCCGCCGGCGGGCACCGAGATGCCGTCGCCGAGGTCGACCAGGCCGTCGTCGGATGCCGGGTCAGCGGTCGGCTCCGATTCCGCGGACCCCGCACCGAAGAACCCGTCGGCCCACGATGCGGCACCGAGGAACACCGGTGCGGCGAGGATGGCCAGACCCGTGACCGTCGCCGCGGACACGACCATCGTGATCTTCGTCGAACGCTTCATCGTGCCCAGCATCCCATCGCCGACGCCGAAAGCGCCAGCATCCGCCTACCGCTTCCCCACCCGCACGTACCGATGCTCGGGCCGCCCGGTCGTGCCGTAGCGCAGGCGCACCTCGACCTGGCCTCGAGTCGCGAGAGCCGCGAGATGGCGCTGCGCGGTCGCGCGCGAGATGCCCACGCGCTCGGCCACCTCCGCAGCGGATGCCTCGTCGTCGTCTCCGAGGCCGTCGAGGATGAGCTGCTCGGTCGCTGAGCGCGACACGGTCGAGGGCTCGGCGCCGCCGGCCATGATCGACATCGCGCGGTCGATGCGCTCCTGGGTGAGCGCCGCGTCGCCGACGAGCAGATTGCGCATGCGGGCGTAGCGGCGCAGCCGGTCGACGAGGGCTGCGGCGTCGAAGGGCTTGGCGAGGTAGGCGAGGGCCCCGGCGTTGATCGCCCGCCGCACGGTCACGGCATCCGTCGCGGCCGACAGCACGAAGGCGTCGCGCTCGGTGTCGGCGACGAAGCGGATGCCGTCGCCATCCGGCAGATACGCATCGACCAGCAGCAGGTCGGGCTGATGCGCGCGCAGCGCCTGGCGGGCGGCGTCGAGCGTGTGCTCCGCCTCGAGCGGGGTGAACCCGGGCACGCTCGCCACCGCGTCGCGGTGCAGGCCCGCGACGCGGAAGTCGTCGTCGATCACGAGCACGCGGATGTCGTCGGTCACTGTTCCTCCAGATGCCGGTCGTCGTCGGGCGGTCGGACCGCCGAGGGGATGCGGGCGCCGAAGACGGCGCCACCGCCGTCGCCGCCCGGCGAGATCAGCCACACGTCCCCACCGCGGCGGCGGACGAGGTCGCGGGAGAGCGGGAGCCCGTAGCCGTGGCCGTGCACGGGTCCGGCATCCGATGCGTCGGAACCGGGGCGCACGGCGATCGTCTCTGTGGTCGGGGCGAAGGGGTCGCGGTCGGGCGGGATGATGCCCGCACCGGAGTCGGCGACCGTCAGCACCAACTCGCTGCCGTCGGTGAGGAGGGTGACCTCGACCTGTCGCGGCTCGACGCCTGCAACGGCGGCGCGGATCGCGTTGTCGACCAGGTTGCCCAGCACGGCTGCGACGTCTTCGGCGGCGGTCACCTCTCCGAGTAGGAGCGTGTCATCGGTGATGACCAGCGCGACACCGCGCTCGCGGGCCGTGACCGCGGTCGCTCCGAGGAACGACTGCAGGAAAGGATCGGGCACGCGCTCGACGCCGGCCACGTCGACGCCCACCGACCCGCGGTGCGTGAGTTCGTCGAGGAAGGCGCGCGCCTCGCGCCCGCGGTCGGCGTCGAGCAGGCCGGAGACCACGTGCAGGCGATTGGCGAACTCGTGACGCTGCACCCGGAGTGCCTCGGTCGTCGCTCGCACGGTCTCGAGGCGACCGGCGAGGGCCTCGATGTCGGTGCGATCCCGCACGACGACGACCACTCCGAGCGGTCGCTCCTCGCGCACGACCGGGCGGGCATCGAGGTACAGCACGCGGTCGCCGACCACCGTCTCGGCGCTCGCCCCGCGGCCGTCGAGCAGGCGTCGCACGGTGTCGTCGAGGCCGAGCGACGAGGCGCGGCGACCGACGGGCGAGTCGAGCCGCAGCATCCGCTCCGCCGCGCTGTTGCAGACGCGCACGACCCCGTCGGGGTCGACGGCGAAGACTCCGTCGCCCACTCCCTCGAGCACTGCGGCCTGATTCTGCACGAGCGCGACGAGGTCTTCGGGCTGCAGGCCCAGCGTGAGGCGTTCGAAGCGGCGGCGCAGCAGCAGGGTGGCCAGGGCGGCGAGACCCAGGGCCGCGACCGCGGCGACCGCGATCGTCGCGATCAGGGCGGGCAGTTCGTCGAAGACGCTCGCGCGTTCGAATCCGACGCTCACCTCACCGACCGGGGGCTCTCCGGCGGCCGCGTAGATCGGCACCTTGGCTCGCGCCGATTCGCCGAGCGTGCCCACCTCCCAGTCGACGACTTCGGTTCCGCGCAGCACCTCTTCGAACGGGGTCGAGACGACCTGGCCGAGCAGATCCTGGTTGGGGTGGGCGAGGCGGATGCCGTGATCGTCGGTGATCACGACGAACAGGGCATCGGTGCGATCGGCTACGTCGATCGAGATCTGCTGCAGGGGTCCGTCGCGCAGCGCCGCTGCCTCGGGGGTGCCGGGGTCGGCCGAGAACTCGGCGACGAGCTGACGGACATCGGGGTCCTCGGCGAGGGTGCGGGCGATGTTGAGCGCGGTCGCCTCGGACTCGGCGCGCAGCTGCTGCACGGCGAGCCACCCGAAGACGAGGGTGCAGACGGTGACGACCGCCGCGACGGTCGCGAGCTGAACCAGCAGCAGACGGGTGGCGAAACGCACCGGTGCACCTCCCTCGTCGCGTCGTGAGCACAATGCGCAGAACACACGCTACGCGCACAACGTGCGGCAATGCGACTTAGCGCGCGCGCCGTCTGCGCTCGACCTAGTCTCTCGGGATGCGCCGCACGCGGTGCTCCGCTCTGATGCACGACACGACGAAGGAGTCGATGTGAACGTGGAACCTGGGATCCTGCTCTCCGCCGAGGAGGGCTACGCGACGGCGTTCCTGCCGCCCGAGGGCGTGCTCGTGGCGCTCGGGTTCACAATGGTGCTCGTCTTCATGGCGCTCATCATGACCCGCCGCCTCACCCCGATGGTCGCCCTCATCCTGGTGCCGACGGTCTTCGGACTCTTCGCCGGCGCCGGTCTCGGCCTCGGTGAGATGATCATCGACGCGATCTCCGACATGGCCCCGACCGCTGCGCTGCTGATGTTCGCGATCATGTACTTCGGCATCATGATCGACGTCGGCCTCTTCGATCCGCTCATCCGCTTCATCACTCGTCTGCTCGGCGACGACCCGGCGAAGATCGTGCTCGGCACGGCGATCCTGGCGGGCGCGGTCTCGCTCGACGGCGACGGGTCGACGACCTTCATCATCACGACCTCGGCGATGCTGCCCATCTACCTGAAGCTGGGCATGAACCCGGTCGTGCTCACCTGCGTCGCCGGTCTCATGAACGGCACCATGAACATCGTCCCCTGGGGCGGCCCGACCGTGCGCGCCGCGACCGCGCTCGGCCTGCAGCCCACCGACGTCTTCGTGCCGATGCTGCCCTCGCTCGGCGCCGGGCTCATCGTGGCTCTGCTCTTCGCCTGGTTCCTCGGCCTGGGGGAGCGCAAGCGCCTCGGCAGCATCGACCCCGAGCGCTTCGGCGGCTCGGCGGGCACCGGCTCGAAGATGTTCCGCGGCGGCAACGCCACCCCCGGTGCCCGCGCGACGCTGCGCACCGGCAACATCGTCACCCTCGCCGGTGGCCGCGGAGGCCTGCCGGCCGCGACCGCGCTGCTCGACCGTGAGGACACGGCGATGGCCGACACCATGCTCGACCCGAACCGCGCCACGTTGCGCCCGAAGCTCATCTGGGTCAACCTCGCCCTCACCGCGGCGGTGATGGTGCTGCTCGTCGCCGACATCTTCCCGCTCGCGTACGTCTTCATGGTCGGTGCGGCGGTCGCGCTGGTGATCAACTTCCCGAAGCTCAAGAGTCAGGCCGACGAGATCGTCGCCCATGCCCCGAGCATCGTGGGTGTCGTGTCGATGGTGCTCGCCGCCGGCGTGCTCGTCGGCGTGCTGAACGGGACGGGCATGGTCGACGCGATGGCGGGCTGGATCACCACCGCGATCCCCACGGCCATGGGCCCGTTCCTCGCGGTGATCACCGGCATCCTGTCGATCCCGCTGACGTTCTTCATGTCGAACGACGCGTTCTACTACGGCATCCTGCCGGTGCTGGCGCAGAGTGCCGAGCACTTCGGTATCGAGCCCGTCGAGATGGCGCGCGCGTCGATCACCGGACAGCCCGTGCACCTGCAGAGCCCGCTGGTGCCGGCGATCCTGCTGCTCGTCTCGCTCGCGAGCGTCAACCTCGGCGACCACCACAAGAAGGTGCTGTGGCGTGCGTGCGCGGTGTCGCTGGTGATGCTCGCGGTCGGTGTGCTGGTGGGGGCGGTGCCGCTCGCGGCGTGACACTCGGGAGCGCCCGCCCGCATGCGCCCGCCCGAGTGCGGTCAGTGCGTTACCGACGGATGCCGACTTAGACGGTGTTCGACGAGATGCCACCCGTGAGTCGGTTGTCGAAGTCGACGACGTGGGCGCGTGTGTCGTCGAACACCGTCGCGAGCGTCGTCAGGAACTCCTGGTCGGGCGGGTCGTCCGACCACAGGGCGAAGACGCCGCGATCGGCGAGATGCTGCGCGAGTGCCGTGAGCCCGGCTTCGGTGTAGAGATCGGCGTGGCTCGGGTCGAGGGTGTGGCGGGGCGAGTGGTCGACGTCGAGGAGGATCGCGTCGTAGCGTCGAGACGCGGCATCCGGTGCCTGGCGCACGACGGCGAAGAAGTCGTCGTGCGTGAGGGTGGTGCGGGCGTCGCGCACGAGGCGCGGCGAGACAGGCAGGAGTTCGCGCTCGTGCCAGCCGATGACGGCGGGAAGAGCGTCGATCACCTCGAGCCGGGCCACCCGGTCGTCGGCGAGGGCGGTCACCGCGGTGTATCCGAGTCCGAGTCCGCCGACGAGAACGCTCAACTCGTCGCCATCGGCGGCGGCGAGGCCCAGGGTGGCGAGCTCCTCTTCGGCGACGGTGAACAGGCTCGACATCAGGTACTCATCCTTGAGCTTCACCTCGTAGATCATCTCGCCCGTGACCGGGTCTTCCCGGCGGCGGAGCACGAGGTCGCCCATCCGGGTCGGCTGCCAGTCGAGCTCTTCGAATCGCGCGATCATTCCGCCACCTCTCATCGCCGACCCCTCACCCTACGCGCACGTCGGCCCGCACTCGGACCGAGTGAGGGCTCAGCTCGTGAGCAGTGCGACCGCGGCGACGCTCAGCCACGCGAACATGCCGACGTAGATCAGGCGCTCGGCGAGGCCGAACACCGGTTTCAGAGGTCGCACGACCGATGCCAGGATCGTCACGGCGCTCGCCGCGGTCATCACCCAGCCGAGAAGGGTCGAAGCGTTCGCGGCTCCGTCGATTCCGGCGGCCGAGAACGCGATGCCGGTCATGAATCCACCGACGGATGCCGCGGCGAACGCGCCGAAGGCGAGCAGGTTGTGCCGACGCCCCGTGGCCGTGCGGGGTGCGTCCGCGGCATCCATCGGCACCCAGCTGATCGGGCCGCGGGTCAGCGCGAGTGCCGCCAGGGCGATCAGTGCGGCGAGGGCCGACGGGATGCCGCCGGCGAGGAGTGCTCCCGCGAGGGCGACAGCCGCCACCGCGGTCGCGAGGGTCTGCGTACGGTAGAGGGCGCGCCAGCGCGAGATGCCGTAGGCGCTGACGGGGTCGCGCAGGGGAGACAGTCCGCTCGGCACGATGTGCAGGGCGATCAGGGCGACGACCGCGACGGCGACCCCGAGCAGGGTGAGCGCCGCGAGTGCGGTGATCATGCGGGCGAGGCCGCCTCGTAGCCGGATGCCGGAACGATCGGCGTGTGCTTCGGCTGCCACACCGACGAGTCCCAGGCGAGGATGCCGTACCAGACCGGAGTGAGCAGGATCGCGAGGAGGAAGAACACGCCGGGCTTGCCGAACGCCTCTTGGATCTTGAGGCCCGCCATGATCAGGAACACCAGGTAGAGCAGCGTGCCCACGACCGGGATCAGCCCGATCAGCACCCACCAGCCCTTCTGCCCGCCGAGCTGGAGCACGCGCCAGGTGTTGAAGAGCGGGACCCACGCGGGCCAGGCCTTCAGCCCGGCCTTTCGGAAGATCCCCATGAGGGCGAATCCGTAGAAGACGTACACGGCCAACCCGCTCACGAGCGACCACACGTACGCCACCGTCAGATCGACGGCCATTGCAGCATCCATCATTACCCCCGGTTACCGATATATCGCTGTTGTCGAGCAACAGTATGGCGCAGAACTGCCCGCGGGTCACGGAAAAATCCCGCAGCGCGGTCAGCTCTGCGTGAGCAGCGTGCGCGCCCAGCCGCGCGCGACGACGAAGGGCTCGGCGAACGTCGCCATGCCGACCGTGACGATCGCCCCTTCGTAGAGGAGCATCATCGCCTGGGCCATCGCGCGGGGGTCGCGGATCCCGGCCTCGGTGCACAGCTCGTCGAACAGGTCGAACAGCCACACCTTCTGGCGAGAGACCTCGGGGAAGACCGGGTGGTCGTCGTTGCCCTCGCCGATCTCGGCGCGGGCGTTGATGGCGCTGCAGCCCTTGGGGCTGTTGTCGTCGGACCAGGTGATCGCGGCGTCGAAGATCGCGAGCACGCGCTCGATGCCCGGCTCGGGAACCCGGGCGAGGTGCGCGGCGACGTGGTCGCGCCAGCGGGCGTCACGGTGCTGGAGGTAGGCGACGACGAGCGCCTCCTTCGACCCGAAGCGGTCGTAGAGGGTCTTCTTGGTGACGCCGGCGACCTCGGCGATCGTGTCGACACCGACCGCATGGATGCCGCGCTCGTAGAAGAGCTGCGAAGCGGCGTCGAGCACGCGACGTGCTCCGGGGGTCAGAGGCGCGAGTTCGGGAACGGACGAGGTCATGCAAAAACTATACCAACCTGTATAGTCGGAGGCATGAGTAAACAGATCGGTGTACTTCGCGGACTGCTCACGGCCACAGCAGCAGCCGCCTTCATCGTCACCTGGAGCTCGGGCTTCATCATCCCGGCGTTCGCCACGGTCGACGTCGCGCCGCTCACGCTGCTCGTCTGGCGGTTCGTGCCCCTGGCGATCGTGCTCCTGTTCATCGTCCGGATTTCGGGGGCCGCGAAGGGGGTCATCCGTCGCGACGTGCGCACCCAGGCCCTGATCGGACTCTTCGCGCAGTTCGGATACTGCGCCGCCGTCTACGGAGCGGTCGCGACCGGCATCGCCACGGGCACGGTCGCGCTGATCGATGCGGTGCAGCCCCTCATCGTCGCGGTGCTCGTCGGACCGATCCTCGGGCTGCGCGTGCGGGGATCGCAGTGGGCCGGCCTCGCCATCGGCGCCGTCGGGGTGCTGCTCGTCGTGCGCTCGCAGTTCGGGTCGTCGGCCGCGCCTCCGGTCGCCTACCTCCTGCCGGCCACCGCGATGGTGTGCCTGATCGTCGGCACGTTCCTGCAGCGGCGATCCACGGCACAGATCGGGGTGCTCGTGACGCTCGCCATCCACGTCACCGTCACCGCCGTCCTGCTGCTGATCGTCTCGGCGGCGACGGGATCGCTCGTGCCCCCGGCATCCGCATCGTTCTGGCTCGCCGTCGTGCTCACCGCTCTCTTCCCGACCCTCGCCGCCTACGGCCTCTACTGGTGGTTGTTGCGGCGCGTCGGCATCACCGCCCTGCAGGCGCTGCTGTTCCTCATCGCGCCGGCGACGGCGATCGCCGGCGGCATCCTGCTCGGCGAACCCCTCACGATCGTGACGTTCATCGGCTTCGCGCTCTGCGGCCTCGGCGTCGCCGCCGTGCTCCGGGGTGAGGCGAAGACGCGGCGAGAGCAGTCGGCGCTCGCCGCGTGAGGTGCGGGGTCCGCGTGGTGACGGTCAGGCCCGCTCGACCGGCACCAGCGTCACGTCGCGCAGTTCATCGCCGTCGACGACCGCCGTCATCAGGGTGCAGACGGGCTGGCGCCGACGGTCGGTCGGTGAACCGGGATTGAGCAGACGGATGCCGCGGGGCGTCCGAGAGTCCCACGGGATGTGGCTGTGCCCGAACACCAGAACGTCGAGTGCGGCGTCCGGGTACGCGAGGTCCATGCGACCCTCACGGCCCGTGGCCGCACCGGTCTCGTGCACCACGCCCACGGTGAGCCCTTCGATCGCCTCGACGGCGAACTCCGGCATCCGCTCGCGCAACTCGTCGCCGTCGTTGTTGCCCCACACCCCGATCAGCCGTTCGGCCCGGGCGTCGAGCGTCTCGAACGTCGCGAGGTCGACCCAGTCGCCGGCGTGGATGACGACATCGGCGCGGTCGACCTCGCGCCACACGTCGTCCGGAAGGCGCTTCGCCCGCGCGGGCACGTGCGTGTCGGCGAGCAGCAGCAGTCGCGTGACCACTGCTCAGAGGTCGTTGGGCGAGAGGTCGCCCTCGCCGTCCTCGCCGATCTCGGCGATCACCGGGTCGCCCTCCTGCGTCTCGGGCTGGAGGCCGCTCGACGGCAGATCCGTCGCCGGGATCTCGTCGTCGACCGACGGCAGTTCGTCGGGGTCGGCGCCGATCGCGGTGCTCTCGTCGATGTCGGCGCCGGCGTCGATGGCCTCGGTGCGCTCCCATTCGGCCTGAGCGGGATCGTCGGACGGGTCGGCGAACGAGGTCGCCTCGTCATCGCGGGTCGGCTGGATCGCGTCGGGGTTCGAGACGATGTGGGCGTCGGTGTTCTCGGTAGTCATGGGATCCTCCAGTCGGATGGTGGGTGCATCCAGCCTGTCGAGGCGGATGCCGTGATGCGATGGCCTTGACGACTGCGCGTCGTGCGGGGTGCCGGCCCTTCGTCTCGCTGCGCTCGCTCAGGAACCGGGGTTCGGTTCCTGAGCGAGGAGCGCAGTGACGAGACGAAGCGCCGCAGCGATCAGGGAGTAGGCATGCCGCCGTTGACGTTGAGCGTCTCGCCGATGACGTAGCTCGACTCGGCCGACGCGAGGTACACGTAGGCCGGGGCGAGTTCGGCCGGCTGGCCCATGCGGCCGAGAGGCGTCTCCTCGCCGAACTGGTCGATCTTCTCCTGGGGCTGGCCGTCGCTCGGCTGCAGCGGGGTCCAGATCGGCCCCGGGGCGACGGCGTTCACACGGATGCCCTTCGGTGCGAGCTGCTGGGCGAGTCCCTTCGTGAAGGCGTTGATCGTGGCCTTGGTCGACGCGTAGTCGACGAGGATGTCGGACGGCGAGTACGCCTGGATCGACGTGGTGTTGATGATCGCGGATCCGGCGGGCAGATGGGGGAGCGCGGCCTTCGTGATCCAGAACATCGCGTAGACGTTCGTCTTGAACGTGTCGTCGAACTGCTCGTCGGTGATGTCGGTCAGCGACTCCTGGTAGACCTGCTTCCCGCCGTTGTTGACGAGGATGTCGAGACCGCCGAGGGCTCCGACCGTCTCGGCGACGAGCGTGCGGCAGTACTCGGGATCGCGCAGGTCGCCGGGGAAGGTCGCGACCTTGACCCCCGCATCGCGAACGATGCCGGCGATCCGGTCCGCGTCCTCCTGCTCCTCGGGGAGGTAGGAGAGCGCGACGTCGGCACCTTCGCGGGCGAAGGCGATCGCGGTGGCGGCGCCGATACCGGAGTCGCCACCGGTGATGAGGGCCTTGCGGCCGGTCAGTCGGCCGGAGCCGCGGTAGCTCTCCTCACCGAGATCGGCCTTCGGGGCGAGGTCCGCATCGAGGCCCGGCTCGGGCATGTGCTGCTTCTGCGGCTCGATGTCGGCATACAGCTCGGCGGGGTTGGTGAAGGTGTACTGGTCACGGGACATGGTGTTCCCCTTCCTTGTTTCGTGTGGGTCGGTCAGGTGCGGTCGCGCAACAGCTCGTCAGGGACGACGTCGCGGATGGTCATGGCGGCGGTGAGGAAAGCGAGATGGCTGAGTGCCTGCGGGGTGTTGCCCCAGGCCGAGCCGTCGTCGGCGTCGATCATCTCGGCGTAGATGCCCACGTCGTTGGCATGGGCGATGAGTTCGTCCATGAGGGTGAGGGCCTCATCGTGACGGCCGACGCAGGCGAGCGCCTCGGCACGCCAGAACGCGCACGCCACGAAGGTCTTCTCCTCGGCATCCGCCCCGCTGTAGCGATAGAGCAGCGGCCCCGCGCCGAGCTCGTCGGACAGCGCGTCGATCGTCGACGACATGCGCTCCCCGCGATCGAAGCCCGAGGGGGCGTGGAGCAGCACCGAGGCGTCGAGCTCCTCCGAGCCGGCGTAGAAGACGTACGCCGAGCGGTCGGGGGACCAGCCGTTCTCGTCGATCCACCCGCGGATGCGCTCGCGCTCGGACCTCCAACGATCGGCGCTCCCGGGGATCGCACCGGCATCCGCGAGTGCGACGGCGTCGTCGAGGGCCTTCCAGCAGCCCATCTTCGACGAGACGTAGTGCCGCTCCTCGGGGAGTTCCCACATGCCCGAGTCCGGGTTGCGCCACAGATCGCACGTGCGGTCGGCGACGCCCGCGAGCATCCGCGCCGTGCCGATGTCGAGCACGTTGCCCGCATCGACGTAGGTGCGGCAGATCGCGAGGAGGTCGCCGTAGACGCCGAGCTGCAGCTGGTCGCCCGCGGGGTTCCCGGTCACGACCGGTCCGATCCCGCGCCAGCCCTCGACGTCGTACTCGTGGGGCTCGGGCACGAGCCCGCCGTCGAGCGTGTACATGACGTGGAGCTCGGGGCCGTGGTCGCGGATCGTGCGGAGCATCCACGACAGCGCGGCCTGGGTCTCCTCCCGCAGCCCGAAGCGCACCAGGGCATGGGCCGTGTAGGCGAGGTCGCGCACCCAGGCGTGACGGTAGTCCCAGTTCTTGCCCCCGGCCGGGTTCTCGGGCAGCGATGTGGTGGCGGCAGCGGCGATGGCACCCGACGGGCTGTAGATGAGCAGTTTTAGGGCGAGCGCGCTGCGCTGCACGTGTTCGCTCCACGGCCCGTCGTAAGAGAAGACGCGCGACCAGTGCTCCCAGTTGCCGATCGTGCGGTCGATGCCGTCGTCGACGTTGTGGGGATCGGGGATGTGGAGCGGTTCGTCGTGCGTGGCCGCGAGGGCGATCAGATGGCGGGATCCCGGCGTCGTCGAGAATGCGCCGTCGAGCCGCGGCCCGTCGGCTCCGTCGGGATCGGGATGCCGTGGTCCGTGATCGAAGCCCACGATGGCGAACGCCGTGGCGCCGCTGCGCACCACCGGGCCGTGGTCGGTGTTCTCGATCCAGGGTGCCGCCGTGCGCAGCGACGTGCCGGGGCGCACGCACCAGTGCATGTCCACGGAGCCCTCGATGCCGTCGATCCGCCGGGCGAGCTCGGCCCACGGCAGCCGCCCGGCGACACCCGAGACCAGGGCGTCCGTGACGCGGACGCGTCCGGCATCCGTCACGAAGGTCGTCTCGAGCACGTTCGTCTCGGGCACGTAGCGCCGCTCGGCGTGGAAGTCGGCGACGGGCCGCAGCTCGAAACATCCGCCCGTCTCCTCGTCGAGGAGGCGCGCGAACACCGGGAGATCGGTGAGATCGGGCAGCGGGAGCCAGTCGATGCAGCCATCCGTGCCGATCAGCGCGACCGTGCGGCCGTCGCCGATCGGAGCGTAGGTCTCCAGCGGGCGACCGGTGGGGGTGGAGGGCATGTCGCCATCGTGCGCGCCTCGGACGGATGCGGCAAAAGCCTTGCGTGATGGCCGCGCACTCGCTATCGCGCGGGGCGGCACCCGCTCGTACGACCGCTTAGCAGCAGCGCGCGTCGTGCGTCAATGGTCGCGGGCCGATGAGGTCGATTCGGGGGTGGCTCGTACGCTCGGAGTACAACGAGTCGGCACTGCCGGTTCTGCGTCGGTCGAACCGGACGGCGCGCTTCTGCTCTCTCTCGGTCAGGAGCGACACCCCGGGGGGCGGAGCGCTCTGCGCACCTCTCGTCGACTTCGCCGGTCCTCCGTCTCGGGCGACGGAGGACCGGACAGTCTTCCTCCGAGGGGCGATCAGAGTCGATTCGCCCCGGCGTCGAGATCGAAGTCGACGACCCAGGCGCCGTCCTCCTCGTCGGCATCGCCGTCGGCGGCCCGCCGCTTCGGATAGGAGGGGTGCGAGCGCAGGCGCGCGGCGTGCTCCGAGAAGTCCGGATCGGCGCCCGTCGAGGCGTGCGGTCCGACCAGGACGTCGTTGCCGACGCCGACCACGAGCTCGGCCAGATCCTCTTCGCCGTCGACGAGGATCGGGATCTGCAGGGCCTGCGACCCTCCCTCGTTCGCGATCTCGGCGGCGAGGACGACCAGAGCGTCCGCGACGTCGTCGGTGGTGACGAGCTGCTGAGCGGCGTAGGAGACGAGTTTCATGGCGACAGCCTGTCAGGGAGTCGGCGAAAGGGGAGCGGGGTTGCGGCGGACGCCGTCGACCGGGTAGCGCGACGGCGACGGCTATTCTCGAACCCATGCCCGCCTACCCCGAGAACCGCACGCTGAACATCGCGGATTCGCTCAACGCGCTGCCCCCGGGGTCGCCAGTGACCGAGGTGGCGCGGCGGCTGCTCGACCTGTTCACCGGGGGGGACATCGCTCCCGGAACGCGGCTGCCTCCCGAGCGGCAGCTCGCCGCGACGCTCGAGGTGGGGCGCTCGGCGGTACGCGAAGCGCTCGCGGCGCTCGAGATCCTCGGCATCGTCGACGTGCGTCCCGGATCCGGCACGTACCTGCGCGGATCGGCGAGCGACCTGCTGCCGCAGACCCTGCGCTGGGGGCTGCTCATCGGCGACCGCAACACCGCCGAACTCATCGAGCTGCGGTCGGGTCTCGAGATCTACGTCGCCCGCCTGGCGGCCGCACGGGCGGATGCCTCGGCCGTCGCCGCGCTCACGACGACCCTCGAGGCGATGCGCGCATCGAAGGACGACTTCACCGCATTCGCCGCGGCCGACAGCCGCTTCCATCGCGCTCTCTCGGAGGCCGCCGCGAACGGCACGATCGTCGACATGCTGCACGTCGTGCGGTCGCTGCTGCAGGTGTACTCCGACCGCGCCGTGCACGACACCGAGAGCGTGATGACCGCGATCGAGGAGCACGACGCGATCCTGCGGGCGGTCGCGGCATCCGATGAGAATGCCGCCGCCGCCGCGATGGCGACGCACATGTCGACCGCGCTGCTGCGACTGAGCGGCGACGCCGCAAGCTGAGTCATTGCCCGGCAGCGGGCGTCACCGCGCTTGCAATTGGTCAACCGGTTTGTCAATATAGACCCGGGTCGGCACCGGCGACCCGACCGACGGCCACCGACAGAGGAGTCACCGTGGACAGCATCCGCACGACGAACGCGAGCGCGCGATGACCCGACTCTGGAACGCGCCCGCCGACTTCGCCGACGAGATGATCGAGGGCTTCGTCGCCGCCCACCGCCGGTCGGTGCGCCGCGCGAACGGCGGCGTCATCCGCAGCACCGTGATCCCCGACGGGCAGGTCGCCGTCGTGATCGGTGGGGGATCGGGGCACTATCCGGCCTTCGGCGGACTGGTCGGGCAGGGCTTCGCGCACGGCGCCGCGATGGGCAACCTCTTCGCCTCGCCCTCGGCCCAGCAGGTCTACGCGATCGCGAAGGCCGTCGACCGCGGCGCCGGGGTCTTCCTCAGCTACGGCAACTACGCCGGCGACGTGCTCAACTTCGATGCCGCGCAGGAGAAGCTGCGCGCCGAAGGCATCCCCACGCAGACCGTCACCGTCACCGACGACATCTTCAGCGCCCCGCCCGCCGAGAAGCACAAGCGTCGCGGCATCGCCGGCGACCTCACCGTCTTCCGCACGGCGTCGGCCGCGGCCGAGGCGGGCTACGACCTCGACGGCGTCACCCGCGTCGCCGCCCTCGCGAACGACCGCACCCGCTCCTTCGGCGTGGCCTTCACGGGCTGCACGCTGCCCGGTGCCCCCGCGCCCCTGTTCTCGGTGCCGAGCGGGCGCATGGCGATCGGCCTCGGCATCCACGGCGAACCCGGCATCGACGAGACCGACATCCCGACCGCCGACGGGCTCGCGCAGTTGCTCGTCGAACGTCTTCTCGACGAGATCCCCGAGGGCGTCTCGGTCGAGGGCGCGCGCGTCGTGCCGATCCTCAACGGACTCGGTTCACTCAAGTACGAGGAGATGTTCGTCGTCTACCGGCGCATCGCACAGCTGCTCGAAGCCGCCGGCCTCGTGCTCGTCGACCCGCACGTCGGTGAGTACTGCACGAGCTTCGACATGGCGGGCACCTCGCTCACGCTCTTCTGGCTCGACGACGAACTCGAGCGCCTGTGGGACACCCCGGTCGACGCCCCCGCCTACCGCCGCGGGTCGGTCATCGCGGCCGCGCAGTCCGACGCCCAGGAGTTCGCGGTCGAGGTGCACGAGATCATGCCCGGCGACGACGCGTCGCAGCGGGCGGCGCAGACGGTGCGCGCGGCGCTGCGGGTGATCGTCGACACCATCGACACCCACGCCGACGAGCTCGGACGGATCGACGCGATTGCCGGAGACGGCGACCACGGCATCGGCATGCAGCGCGGATCGCACGCCGCGCTGGCCGCGGGAATCGCCGCGGCGGATGCCGGGGCGGGGGCCCGGACCGCCCTCGCCGCCGCGGCCGACGCCTGGGCCGACAGGGCCGGTGGCACCTCGGGGGCCCTCTGGGGCGTGATCCTGAACGCCGTCGCCGCACGCCTCGGCGACGCGGGAACACCGGATGCCGCGGCCGTCGCCGCCGGTGTCGCCGAGGGACTGCGCGGGGTGCAGGAGTACGGCAGGGCCGAGGTCGGCGACAAGACCCTCGTCGACGCGCTGGTGCCGTTCGCCGCGACCCTGCAGGCGGGCGCCCGCGACGGGGAGCGGCTGCGGGATGCCTGGGCCTCGGCCGCGGCATCCGCCACCGACGCCGCCGTCGCGACCGCCGATCTGCTGCCGCGGATGGGTCGAGCGCGCACCCACGGCGAGCACTCCGTCGGCACCCCCGACCCCGGTGCGATCTCGCTCGCACTGATCGCCACCGCTCTCGGCGAGCTCCTCGCCACTCGGGACTCCGCCCGGGATCTCGCCGTACAGGACTGAAGGAAGACGACATGACCGACCAGCTGCGCCTCGTCATCGGCTGCGATGACGCCGGATTCGACTACAAGGAGATCCTCAAGGGCGACCTCGAGCAGAACCCCGGCGTCGCGTCGGTGGTCGATGTCGGCGTCGACGCCGACGGGCACACCGCCTACCCGCGCGTGGCGATCGCCGCCGCCGAACTGGTCGCTGCGGGCGAGGCCGACCGTGCTCTGCTCATCTGCGGCACGGGCCTCGGCGTCGCGATCGCGGCCAACAAGGTCGCGGGAATCCGTGCCGTCACGGCGCACGACTCGTTCTCGGTCGAGCGCGCCGTGCTCTCGAACAACGCCCAGGTGCTCACGATGGGCCAGCGCGTCGTCGGCATCGAGCTCGCCCGTCGCCTCGTGCGCGAGTGGCTCGGCTACCGGTTCGACACCACCAGCGCGAGCGCCGAGAAGGTCGCCGTCATCGACGCGTACGAGACCACCGGCGCCTGCTGATGCCGCAGGTCACGGTCGGGGTGAGCCTGAAGACGTACTTCGGGCACGAGCGGGCGCGCGCCTGGTTCGACGACGTCGCCGCGCGTGTGCGCGACCACGACGCCGTGCGCTCCGGTGCGGTGTCGTTCTTCGTGACCCCGACCTATCTGCAGGTGCTGCCCGCGCTCGCCGCCTTCGCCGGAACGCCGGTGCGCATCGGTGGGCAGGACGTCTCGGCGGACGAGCCCGGCGCCTTCACGGGCGAGGTCACCGCCGCCGAGCTCGCCGAGGTCGGCGCCACGATCGCCGAAATCGGGCACGCCGAGCGCCGCCGCCTCTACGGCGAGACCGATGAGGTCGTCGCCGCGAAGGTGGGCGCAGCACTCGGAGCCCGGCTCACCCCGCTGCTCTGCATCGGCGAGAGCGAGCGTCAGTCACCGACGGATGCCGCGGACGTCGCCGTCGCCCAACTGCGATCCGCGCTGACGGATGCCCCCGCCGGCGCCGTGATCGTCGCCTACGAGCCGGTCTGGGCGATCGGTGCCCCCGAGCCCGCGCCCCACGAGCACGTGCGCGTCGTCGCGACGGCGCTGCGAGCGACCCTCCACGCCGACGCCGCCCGCGCGGCGTCGGTCGTGATCTACGGCGGCGCGGCGGGACCGGGGCTGCTCGCCGCCCTCGGCGACGCGGTCGACGGGGTGTTCCTCGGGCGCTTCGCGCACGACCCCGATGCCCTCGTCTCGGTGCTCGACGAGGCATCCGCCCTGGCCCGCCGTCGCGAAGGCGGCGCCGCATGATCGGCCTCGGCACCTATGCGTACTTCTGGCAGCACTCCGATCGCGCACCCGAACAGCTCACCCTGATCGGCGCCTTCGAAGACACCAAGGCGCAAGGCGTCGACCTCTTCCAGATCTGCGACTTCGCGCCGCTCGACACGATGAGCGATGCCGAGGTGCGCGATGCGGCCCGGGCCGCGCGCGATCTCGGCCTCACGATCGAACTCGGTACCAAGGGCATCGTGCCCGAGCACCTCACCCGCTACCTGCGCCTCGCCGAGGTCTTCGACGCGCGACTCGTGCGCGGCATGCTCTACGGCCCCGACTCGCGCCCGACGCTCGCCGAGGCCGAGACCTCGCTGCGCAGCAGCATGCGCGCTTTCGAACGCGCGGGCGTCACGCTCGCCCTCGAGACCTACGAGCAGGTCGCGACCGCCGACCTGCTCGGCGTGATCGACCGGGTCGGCAGCCCGCGGCTGGGCATCTGCCTCGACCCCGCGAACGTGGTCGCCCGGCTCGAGCATCCGCAGACCTGCACCGAGCAGACCGCGCGACTCGTGAAGAACGTGCACGTGAAGGACTTCGCCTTCGCCCGGCAGGACGGCTGGGTCGGGTTCACCTACTCGGGCACCGCGATGGGCTCGGGCCTCCACGACTACGCCCACCTGCTCGAGACCGTTCGTCCGCGCGAGCGCGGCATCAACGAGATCGTCGAGCACTGGCTGCCCTGGCAGGGCGACGCCGCGACCACCATCCGAACCGAGCGGGAATGGACCCGCATCACACTCGAACTGCTGAGGAGCACCCCATGACCGACACTTCGACAGCCGCGGCGACCGAGACGGCGACCTACAGGATCGCCGTGATCGGCGCGGGCGGCAAGATGGGCATGCGCGTCTCGAACAACCTCGTGAAGACCGACCACACGGTCTGGTACGTCGAGAACTCGCCGGCCGGCCAGCAGCGCACGATCGACGCGGGACGCGAACTGACCGATGCCGCGACCGCCGTCGCCGACGCCGACATCGTCGTGCTCGCCGTGCCCGACCTCGCCCTCGGCCCGGTCACCGCCGACCTCGTGCCGCAGTTGCGCCCCGGCGCGATCGTGCTCACGCTCGACCCGGCCGCCGCCTACGCCGGACTGCTCACCACGCGCGACGACGTCATCCAGGCGGTCGCGCACCCGTGCCACCCGTCGATCTTCCTGCAGCGCGAGACGCCCGAGCAGTGGGCCGACACCTTCGGCGGGATCGCCGCCCCGCAGGACGCGATCGCCGCGATCGAGAGCGACGACCCCGCCAAGCAGGCCATCGTCGAAGCGACCGTGCGCGCGATCTACGCCCCCGTCATCGACGTGCACTGGGTCACGATCAAGCAGCTCGCGCAGCTCGAGCCGACCCTCGTCGAGACCGTCGCCTGCATGATCGGCGCGCTCCTCAACGAGGCGCTCGACGAGACCGTCAAGACCATGGGCGTGCCGGAGGCGGCGGCGCGCAGCATCCTCTACGGTCACACCCAGGTCGCGCTCGCCAACGGTCTGCGCGGCGACAACCCGTTCTCGGACGCCTGCCTGATCGCCATGGACTACGGCCGCGAGTCGATCATCAAAGACGACTGGAAGAAGATCTTCCGCGACGACGAGCTCGACAAGAACCTCGCCCGCATGCTGCACCTCGACCGCATCGAGCGGTAGGCCGCGGGGCGGTTTCGAGGAAGGGGCGGATGCTGCGGCATCCGCCCCTTTATCGTGTGCGCCTGCGATGCTTCGACAGGCTCAGCAACCCAGGCGGGTGGGCTCAGTGACCGAGGGGTGCCGGAACTGGGTCCCTGAGCCTGTCGAAGGGCCCGCCGCGCCGGAACTGGGTCCCTGAGCCTGTCGAAGGGCCCGCCGCGCGCGACTCACGCGGAAATGTGACGTCATCGTGCGGAACGTCTGTTCACGGTGCGGAACGTCGATAGGCGCCCGAGCGATCTGACGGTTCTATAGGCGTACCCACCGCACGCCCGAGCGATCCAGGAGCCGCCGCCATGTCCGACACCACCGCGCAGAAGCCCGCCCACACCGTCACCACCGAGCCCGCCGCCCATCGTGTGCGCGTGCTCGCCGGAGACGCCGTGCTCGCCGACTCGACCCGCGCCATCGTGCTGCACGAGTCGAACCACGCCGACCGCTACTACCTGCCGCGCGAAGACGTGGACTGGGACCTGCTGCAGGAGACCGCGTCGACGAGCCACTGTCCCGTCAAGGGCGACGCCGACGACTACTGGGCGCTGAAGAGCGACCCCGCCACCGATGTCGCCTGGTCGTATCCGACGCCGTTCGACTACCTGCAGCCGATCGCCGGGTACGTCGCCTTCTACTCCGAGCGCGTCCAGGTGGACGCCGCCGAACTCCTCCCGCAGTAACGCCGCACCCGACACCAAGGACACCGCCCATGACCGTTCTCTCCTCGCCCCCGACGGCACCCGTGCCGGAGCGCCGCAGGCCCCTCGCCCTCGTCGCCGCCCTCAGCGCGACCCTGCTGGCGCTCGCCGGCTGCGCGACCGCGACGCCCGCCGACGACACGACGGCGGATGCCGCGTCCGCGGTGTACCGCATCGGCATCAGCGATCCCGGCGCCGAGCTCGACCCGCTCACGGTGGCCGACGGCGACGCGCAGCTGATCACGGGGCTCGTCACGGAGCAGCTCGTGAGCTTCACCGTCGACGGCGAGGCGCTGCCGCGTCTCGCGACCGACTGGGAGGCATCCGACGACGGGCTCACCTGGACGTTCACGCTGCGCGAGGGGGCGACGTTCAACGACGGCGAACCGGTCACCGCCGACGACGTCGTGGCGACGTTCGACGCCCTCATCGGCGACGACAGCATCTCGCCCGCGAAGAGCGCGTTCACCGGCATCCTCGATTCCGTCTCCACCGCCGACGAAGGCACCGTGACGTTCACGCTCGCGCGCCCGTTCTCGGACTTCCCGCGTCTGCTCGCCGGCAACAACACCGGCATCCTGCCCGCCGATTACGAACCGGGCTCCTGGCTCGAGAACCCGGTCGGTGCGGGGCAGTTCCTGCTCGAGGACTACGAGGTCGGCCGCAGCGTCACCTACGTCAAGAACCCCGATTACTGGAACGCCGATGAGATCGCCCTCGACGGCATCGAGCTGAAGGTCTACAAGGATCCGCAGGCGATCGTGCTCGCGTTCCAGGCGGGTGAGATCGACCGGATCACCGTGTCGCCCGAGGTTCTCGCGACCGTGAACGTCGACGACTACGACACGCTCTCGGCCGGGTACAGCCACTTCTACGGCATCCACCTCAACGTCACCGAGGCGCCGTTCGACGACGTCACGATCCGGCAGGCGCTCGCCTGGGCGATCGACCGCGACGCGATCGTCGACCTCGTCTTCGGGGGCACGGCCGCACCGGGGAACGACTTCCCCGTGCTGCCGGACTACCTGCCCCAGCCGCTCGACATCGAGCAGCGTGCGCAGGATCTCGACAAGGTCGCCGATCTGCTCGACGGGCGCACGGTGTCGTTCACGATCACGACGTCGTTCCAGCTCTACGGCGAGGTGCTGCAGCAGCAGCTCAATGCGATCGACGGCTTCGACGTGCAGCTCGAGGTGCTCTCCGACGAGCAGTACTACGCCGAGGGCGACGACTCTCCCTGGCTGAACGCACCGCTGACCATCACCAGCTGGGGCAAGCGCGTGCCCTCGCAGTACTACGGACTGTTCTACGCGGAGGGGGCGGCCTGGAACGCCGCGCACTACGCGAACCCCGACCTGGGGACGCTCGTCGCCGACTTCGACGCCACGACCGACGAAGCCGAGCGCGAGCAGCTCATCACCGAGATCTCGCAGACGGAGTGGACGGATGTTCCGACGATCATCCCCGCCCTGGTGCGCTCGGAGGTGCTGCAGAACAAGCGGGTCACGGGCGACTTCGTCGCCCCGATCGACTTCTGGTCGGGCTACAACTTCGCCGGCATCTCGATCGAGAGCGAGTGACCCATGACCGTCGGCTTCTCATCGGGCGCGAACGCCTCGACGGCGTCGTCCGCCCGACGAGGGCTGGCGGTCCTCCGCTCCCGCCACAGCCAGGTACCGCGGCTGATCGGACAGCGCCTCATCCAGGTGCCGCTCGTGCTGCTCGTCGTATCGGTGCTCGTGTTCTGGCTGATCGAGGTCGTGCCCGGTGATCCCGGACGCAACGCCCTCGGGCAGTACGCGACCTCGGAGCAGGTGCAAGCCTGGAACGAGTCGCACGGGCTGACCGGGTCATTGGTCTCGCGCTACTTCGCCTGGCTGTTCGGGTTCGTCACCGGTGACTGGGGCACCAGCCTCATCTACGGCGCCCCCGTGCGGGAGCTCGTGCTGGGCCGCCTCGGCAACTCGCTCTTCCTCGGGGCGGTGGCATTCGTCATCCTCGTGCCGATCGCCTTCGCGCTCGGGGCGATCCAGGCGCGCCGCGAGGGGTCGCGCACCGACCGCACCCTCACGATCGCGCTGATGTCGTTGGCCTCGGTGCCGGAGTTCGTGGTGGGGGTGCTGCTGCTGATCGTCTTCAGCCTGTGGCTCAAGTGGTTCCCGATCCAGTCGTCGATCAGCCTCGACGGCCCTCCCGGCGAGGTGCTGCGGGCGCTCGTGCTGCCGGCGATCACGCTCGCGCTCGGCTACCTGTCGGTGCTGGCGCGCATGACCCGCACGGGAGTACTCGACACCCTCGACTCGCAGTACTACCGCACCGCGGTCATCAAGGGGGTGCACGGCTCGCGGCTCGCAGTCGGGCACGTGGCGCGCAACGCGCTCATCCCCACGGTCTCGCTGCTGGGCGTCTACGTCGGCACACTGCTGGGGGGCAGTGCGATCGTCGAGACCCTGTTCGGGTATCCGGGGCTCGGTGCCCTGCTCGTGTCGGCGACGGTCGAGAAGGACATCTTCCTGCTCGAATCCGGGGTGATGGTCACGGGTGTGGTGTCGCTGCTCGCGCTCCTGGTCACCGACATCGCCCTCGTGCTCATCGACCCGCGCGTGCGCTTCGACGAAGGGGAATGACATGGCACTCACCGAAGCGGTGCGCGGTGCCGACCCGGCCGCGGTCGAGATCATCGAGACGGATGCCGTCGCCACCGGCATCCGTCGTCCCGCCGCGCGCTCGCCGCGGCCCCGTCGTTGGGCGGCTCTCCTGCGCCGACCGACCTTCGTGATCAGTGCGCTCATCGTGCTGTTCTGGGTGGCGGCCGCCGTGGGCTGGCGCCTCGTCGGACTGGAGCCGTTCGCCGACAGCGGCGCGCGTCTCTCGCCGCCGAGCGCCGAGCACTGGTTCGGCACCGACCGCATCGGTCGCGACGTGTTCGCCCGCGTGCTCGCCGGGGCCGAACCGGCGCTGCTGGTCGGACCGATCGGGGCGGCGCTCGCCACCGCCCTGGGATCGACCCTCGGACTCATCGCCGGCTATCGCCGCGGGTGGGTCGACCAGATCTTCATGCGCGGGTTCGACGTGTTCCTCACCCTGCCGACCTTGATCTTCCTGTTGGTGATCGTGGGCGCCTTCGGGGGCAGCGCGCCCACCATCATCGTGGCGGTCGGCATCCTCTTCGGCCCCGGCATCGCCCGCATCGTGCGGGCCGCGGTGCTCGTCGAGATGGGCAAGCAGTACGTGACCAGTGCGCGCGTGCAGGGGGAGAGCGCCGGGCGGATCGTCTTCCGCGAGCTGCTGCCCAACGTCTGGCCGCAGGTGCTCGTGCAGGCGACGTTGAGCGTGGCCGGCGCGATCTTCATCTCGTCATCGCTGTCGTTCCTCGGACTCGCCTCGGCACCGCCGTCGCCCGACTGGGGGCTCGCGGTCAACGAGAACCGCACCTACCTGCAGGCCGCGTGGTGGACGCTCGCGTTTCCGACCCTCGCGATCGCCTCGCTCGTGGTCTCCCTCAACCTGATCGCAGACAACTTCCGAGAGGTGTTCCGACGATGACCGAGCCACTGGTGAGCGTGCGCGGACTGACCGTCGATTACGAGGTCGAGGGGCAGCGGCGGCGGGCCGTCGACGGCGTCGACTTCGACATCGAGCCCGGTGGATCGCTGGGACTCGTGGGGGAATCGGGGTCGGGCAAGAGCACGATCGCGTTCGCTCTGGCGCGCTACCTGCCGGCGGGGGCACGGGTGAGTGCCGAGCGGCTGACCGTCGCCGAGCACGACGTGCTCGGTCTCGGGCCGTGCGCGCTGCGCGAGTACCGTCGAGGCTCGATCGGCTTCGTCTACCAGGAGCCCGCGCGGGCGCTCAACCCGACCCGGTCGGTCGGCAGCCAGGTCGCCGAGACGTACCGTTTGCAGGGGCTGCGCTCGGCGGCGGCGCGGACGGCGACCATCGCCGCGTTCGCCGACGTCGGTCTGCCCGACCCCGCCTCGCTGGTTCACCGATTCCCGCACGAGCTCTCCGGAGGGCAGCAGCAGCGCGTCGTCATCGCGATGGCGCTCGCCGCCGACCCGCGCCTGCTCATCCTCGACGAACCCACCACCGGACTCGACAGCCGGGTCGAGGCCGAAGTCATCGCGCTCGTCGACCGTCTGCGCCGCGAGCGCGGCTTCGCGACGCTGCTGATCAGCCACAACCTGCCGCTCGTGGCGAGCCACACCGAGCGGATCGGGGTGCTCGAGCGCGGGATCCTCGTCGAGCACGGCGAGGCCGCCGGCGTCGTCGACGCCCCGCTGCACCCCTACTCGCGTCTGCTGGTCGATGCGGTCCCCTCGCTCGAGGCGAGGTCGCGGCCCGTCGAACCCGAGCACGCGCAGCCGCTGCTGTCGGTGCGCGGAGTCACGAAGCGCTACGGCGCGCACCTCGCGCTCGACGGCGTCGACCTCGACATCGGCCGCGGCGAGGTGCTCGGCCTCGTCGGCGAATCGGGCAGCGGCAAGACCACGCTCGGCCGGGTGATCGCGGGGCTCGCGCGCGCCGAGGGGACGGTGTCGTTGGACGGTTCGGATGCCGCGAACGCCGTTCCGGTGCAGTTCGTGTTCCAGAGCCCCGACGCCTCCCTCAACCCGCGGCGCACCGTGCGGCAGACGCTCACTCGATCGATCCAGCTGCTGCGCGGGGACACCGATGCCGAGGCGCTCGCCCTCTCGACCGGACTCCCGGGCGACGTGCTCGACAAGCTGCCCGACGAACTCTCCGGCGGCCAGAAGCAGCGCGTCGCGATCGCCCGGGCGTTCGCCGGACGCAGCCCCCTCGTCGTGTGCGACGAGCCGACCTCGGCGCTCGACGTGAGCGTGCAGGCGCGCGTGCTCGACCTGCTCGTCGAGCTGCAGGAGCGCACAGGGGTGTCGTACCTCTTCATCACGCACGACCTCGCCGTCGTTCGCCGCATCGCGCACCGCGTCGCCGTGCTCAACGGCGGGCGCATCGTCGAGACCGGAGCGGTCGACGACGTGCTGGGTGCGCCCCGGCATCCGTACTCGGCATCCCTCGTGGATGCCGCCCGCAGCCTGCGCGGCGAGACCACGCGGGGTCTCCGCGACGTCATCGCCGCGTAGGCCCGCGCCCACGACTCCTCAGAATGCGCGCGCATCGCGCCGATCCGGCCGGTTTCGGGGCTCCGTGCGCTGTTGCTGAGGAGTCATGCCGGCCGATGCGTCCCTAACTCAGGACAAACCCGACCCGAAGGCCTGGAAATGGCTGGTCCCGCCGTTCGACCGGCATCTGTCCTGAGCTGTGGCCGCGAGAAGTTCGGTGTCGCACCTCCCCTGCGGTGTTACACTTTCTTCATGCCCACGAAGCATCCGCGCACCAACATCACGCACACGCCCCAGGTAGCGCATGCGATCGAGGTCGCTCGTCGCGAGTGGCCGGACGAGGTCCGGGAGAGCGTCCTGCTGCTCCGCCTTCTCGACGAGGGCGCGCGAGTGATCGAGGCGCGGGTCTCGGGCGCGGAAAGCAGCAGACGCGAACGCATCGACGTCATCGCCGGCCGTTACAGCGCCGTCTATCCGGTCCGATACCTCGAAGAATTGCGCGAGGACTGGGACGAGTGATCGTTCTCGACGCCTCGGTGGCGATCGCTTTCCTGAACCAGAACGATGCGCACCACGTCGCCGCCATCGAGCTGCTCAAGCGCAACCCGCCGCAGTACCTGATGCACCCGCTCACCCTGGCCGAGGTGCTGGTCGGCCCGGCACTCCTGGGCATCGACTCGACCGTTCTGCGAGATCTGCGATCGATCGGTGTGGAGCAGGTCGGTGCGGGGCCCGACGAGGCGCTCCAGCTCGCGCGGCTCCGTGCAACGCACAGGCTCAAGATGCCCGACACGTGCGTCTTGGCTACGGCGCAGCATCACGCTGTTCCGCTCGCGACCTTCGATGGGCGCCTCGCAGCCGTCGCCTCGGCATCCGGCCTTCTCGTCGGCGCACTCTGACCCCGGTCGCAGAGCAACCGTGCGCATAAGTCCTCAGAACGCGCGCGCATCGCGCCGATCCGGCCGGATTCGGGGGCTCAGTGCGCCGTTTCTGAGGAGTCATGCCGGCCGATGCGTCCCTAACTCAGGACAAACCGACGTCGACAAGGGCGAACCGATCGAATCCGACCCGATCTGGGACAACCGTCCTGAGTTGGGCCCGCGTCCTTCGTCTCGTCGCTTCGCTCCTCGCTCAGGAACCGCGCAGCGAGACGACGGGCTCCTCCGCGCAGCGAGAGAGTCACCCGAGGGCGTCGGCGATCGCCGCGCCCTCGGCCGCGTCGATGCGGCGCCAGAACTCCACGGCGCGCTCGCGCAGCGCCGGGTCGGTGATCTCGGCGAGCTGCGACACCACCACTCCGCGCAACCTCGCCCGGCCGGCGTCGTCGAGCACGTTCCGCACGAGGTCGCCGGCCTGCCGGAAGTCGTCGCCCGCGTCCCACTCCCGGGCGCGCGCGGCGAGGTCGTCGTCCCAGCCGGGGGCGGATGCGGTGAACGGCGCGACCACGCGGCTGGCGACCCCCTCCTGCACCCGGTGCTGGTGGAAGCGCCAGTAGCTGTCGATGCGCGAGATCAGCATCGGGTCGGGGCTGGGCCCGATGCCGGGCACGAAGCTCGACGGTGCGAAGGCCGCCTGCTCGATCTCGGCGACCTCGTCGTCGGGGTTGCGGTCGAGCACGAGGCGCCCGACCTCGATCAGCGGGTACGACGCCTTCGGCCAGGTCTTGGTGAGGTCGAAGGCGTTGAACGCCGCGGTGCGGGCGTCGTCGTCGGGCATGATCTGCACCGACAGCGTCCACGACGGATGCTCGCCCCGGTCGATCGCGGCGCGCAGGTCGTTCCGCTGGTGGTCGACCTCGGTCGCCTGGATCGCGTCGGCCTCGTCGTCGGACAGGTTCGCGATCCCCTGATCGGTACGCAGGTGGTACTTGACCCAGAACCGCTCGCCGGCGGCGTTCACCCACTGGAAGGTGTGCGATCCGAAGCCGTCCTGGTGCCGCCACGAGCGCGGGATGCCGCGGTCGCTCAGCAGCCAGGCCACCTGGTGCGCCGACTCGGGGTTGCGGGTCCAGAAGTCCCAGAGCCGGTCGTAGTCGAAGACCGTGCCGTCGCGGTACATCTTGTGGGCGACGACGAGGGAGGCGAACTTCGACTCGTCGCGCAGGAAGAAGACGGGGGAGTTGTTGCCGACGAGGTCGTACTCGCCGTCGGGGGTGAGGAACTTCGCGGCGAAGCCGCGCAGGTCGCGCCAGGCTTCGCGGCTGCCGCGGTAGCCGAGCGTCGCCGAGAAGCGCACGACGACATCGGTGCGGATGCCGGGCTGGAAGAGCCCCGCGTGCGTGAAGGCGCGCACGTCGCCGGTGGTCTCGAAGAAGCCGAGCGCGCCGCCGCCCTTCGAGTGGCGGATACGCACGGGGACCGGTCCGGGGTCGGCGGCCGGGTAATCGGCACGACGCGCGATGGTCCCCGTGCTCACCGGGTCAGGCCTTCGCGCCGGGGCCGTCGCCCACAGGGCGGATCTCGAGCGAGTCGTAGAACGCGATGTGCCCGCCGATGGGCGCGAATGCGCTGATGGGTTCGGGGTACGACCACGCGACGGGCGAGGCATCCGCACCGTCGGCGAGGGCCCAGTAGTCGCTGGCGACGCCCTTGAACGGGCAGAACGTCGTGTTCTCGACGCGGCGCAACCGGGTGAGGTCGACATCGCCCCGCGGGAAGTAGAGCCGCGTGGGCACGTCGACCTCGTGCAGCTCGATCACGTTCGAGCTGGTGGCGATGCGTTCGCCTGCGCTCCAGACCTCCACCGTTCCCTCGTGCGCTGTCAGGTGCACGAGGCCGTTGGTGGCGATGCCGGGGGCGTCGAGCACGGCGGAATCGGTCATGGTGTTCCTCCTTCGGTGTGGCCGGGCGCCGAAGAGGAAGGTCGCGTGCTGGATCGCGAGCGTCGCGGTGGGTTCGAGCATCGTCTCCTCCTCGGTCGAATGACACGCCCATCCAAGTCCCGTCGCCCGGATCGCGCGACGATGGTTCCTCCCGGTGACGACACATGACCTCGGATGACGCGCGCGGTCGCCGCGTGACCGGTGTTGACGCCCCGTGAACCGCACCGTTCCGCTCGTCGAGGGGCCGCCCTAACGTGGCGCCATGTCAACCACCCACTCGCCCGCCGGCGTCACCGAGTCCCTGCACATCGGTCTGTTCGCGCACCTCGCCGATCATCGCGGCGCGGTCGAGCAGACGTATCTCGACTACCTCGATCTGTTCGTCCATGCCGAGGGGCTGGGTGTCGGGTCGGCGTGGGTGCGTCAGTTCCATCTGGCGAAACCGGATGCCGGGCGGCTGGGTGGCCTGCCGTCGCCGTTCGTGTTCCTGGGCGCGCTCGCCGCGCGCACCTCGACGCTGCGGCTGGGCACGGCGGCGATCACGCTTCCGCTCGAGCAGGTGCTGCGGGTGGCGGAGGATGCCGCGGTGCTCGATGCGCTGAGCGGGGGGCGTCTGGAGTTGGGGCTCGCGAACGGCGGGCAACCGCAGACGGCATCCGCCTTCGGCATCCCGCATATCGGTGATCGCACGCAGAGCCGCCGGGCCTACCTCGAGGCCGTCGATCGGCTGGCCGGTGCCTTGCGCGGCGAGGCGGTGACCGTCGACGGAGAGGTGATCGCGCCGGCGCGGCCGGGCCTCGCCGACCGCATCTGGCATGCGACCCTCACCGCGCAGAGCGCGTACGAGACCGGGCAGCGCGGCGAGGGCGTGCTCATCGGCACCACCCAGGTCGTGCCGGGCGAGGTCTCGGCCGAGGCGTACCACCGGGGTCTCGCCGAGGGGGCGGTGCCGCGGCTCGGGCTGTCGACGTGGATCTTCCCCGGCCGCACCCGTGAAGAAGCCCTCGCTCAGGCCGAGGAAGGGTTGATCGCCAAGTGGCAGTGGGCCCGGGACTTCCTGCCGCAGGCCGACTCGACCGCGCAGATCGCCGAGCGGCTCAACCTGCACTACGGCACCGCCGATGACATCGCGGCGTCGATCGCGACCCATCCGGCGTTCGCCCACACGACGCAGATCCAGTTGCAGCTCGACGGCCTCTACCGTTCGCTCGAGCAGCAGAAGGACGCCCTCGAACTCTTCACCTCCGATGTCGCACCCGCGCTGAACGCGGCGATCCGCCGGGAGGTGGCCGCATGAGCCGCGCACCGCTCGTGTTCGCGGCCGGGGTGTTCTACCCGGGCGGCGAGCACATCACCGGCTGGAGGTCGGGCGCCGACGCGTCGTCGTACCTCGACCTCGACTACTGGACGCGCTTCGCGCAGACCGCCGAGGCGGGGCGCTTCGCGACCCTGTTCCTCGCCGACGAGCTGTACGTGTGGGATCGGTTCCGTTCGGGCATCGAGCACGGTACGAACGTGCGCCTCGAACCCTTCACCCTGCTCAGCGCGCTCTCGCAGTTGACGACGAAGATCGGGCTCGCCGCCACGGTCTCGACCACCTACAACGAGCCGTACCACGTGGCCCGCAAGCTCGCCTCGCTCGACCACCTCAGCCACGGCCGCGCGGCGTGGAACCTGGTGACCAGCGCGAGCGACGAGGAGGCCCGCAACTTCGGTCGCGACACGCACCTCGACCACGGCATCCGCTACGAGCGCGGCGCCGAGTTCGTCGACGTCGTGAACGGTCTCTGGGACGGGTGGGACGACGACGCCTTCGTCTTCGACAAGAGCTCCGGGCGTTACGCCGATCGCTCGAAGCTCCACGTGCTCGAACATCGCGGCGAGCACTTCGCCGTGCGCGGACCGCTCAACATCCCTCGCCCGGTGCAGGGGCATCCGCCGCTCTTCCAGGCCGGGGCCTCGGAGGCCGGCCGCGCGCTGGCGGGCCGCACCGCAGATGCCGTCTTCACCCTCGGCGGCGGATCGCTCGCCTCGGGGCAGAAGCTCTACGACGACTACAAGCGGCGTGCGCTCGCCGCGGGCCGCGGAGCCGATGATCTGAAGGTGCTGCCGTGGTTCTCGCCGATCATCGGCGACACCGACGCGGATGCCGAGGAGCGGTTCCGCGAGCTTGCCGAGCTCACTCCCGAGCGGGTGCAGGTCGACCTGCTCGCGCATTACCTGGGCGTCGACCTGGGCGAACGCGACGTCGACGAGACGTTCACCTTCGACTTCGACCACGAGAACTTCAACCAGTCGAAATCGGGGTACAAGGCGATCGCCGACCTGCTCGCGCAGCGCACCTACACGCTGCGGGAGTTGGCGTGGGAGGTGCTGCGCCGCCGCTTCACCGTCGGCACCCCCGACTCCCTCGCCGCCCACCTCATCGAGAGGTACGAGAACGGTGCGGCCGACGGGTTCATCCTGATGGCGCCGACCCTTCCCGACACCCTCACCCGGTTCGTCGAGCACATCGTGCCCCGCCTGACCGATCACGGAATCTACCCGGGGGAGTACGCGGGCGACACCCTGCGCGAGAACCTCGGCCTCGCCCGCCCCGCCGGAAGGTACGCCGCATGACCCGTCGACTGCTCCTCGCCGCCTTCCTCTTCCACCCGGGAGGGTCGCACGTCTCGGGCTGGCGTCACGACGACGCCGAGCCGCACCGGCACGTCGACATCGACTATTACGCCGATTTCGCGCAGACCGCCGAGCGTGGCATCTTCGACACGCTCTTCCTCGCCGACGGCCTGTACTTCTGGGATCGCTTCCCCTCGGGCGTCGACCACTACGGGCAGACCCGGCTCGAACCGCTCACGCTGCTGTCGGCTCTCGCCGCGCGCACGAGCCGGATCGGTCTCGCGGCCACGGTCTCGACCAGCTACAACGAGCCGTACCACGTGGCCCGCGCGCTCGCCTCGCTCGACCACATCAGCCGCGGACGCGCCGCGTGGAACCTCGTGACCTCGCGCTACCCGGAGGAGGCCCGCAACTTCGGCGGTGACGCGCACCTCGACCACGCGCTGCGCTACGAGCGCGGGCGGGAGTTCGTCGACGTGGTGCAGTTGCTCTGGGACAGCTGGGCCGACGACGCGATCCTCGCCGACCGCAAGAGCGGACTCTTCGCCGACCCCGGGAAGCTGCACGTGACCGATCACCGGGGCGATCACTTCGCGGTGCGCGGGCCCCTCAACATCGCGCGACCTCCGCAGGGGCATCCATTGCTCTTCCAGGCCGGCGGATCGGAGGCCGGGCAGGAACTGGCGGCGGCGACAGCGGATGCCGTGTTCGCCCGCTCGCTGCCGCTCGCCGAGGCGCAGCGGTTCTACGCCGGGCTCAAGGCGCGCGTGGTCGCCCACGGGCGCGACCCCGGAGACGTGGCGATCCTGCCGCAGTACCGTCCGGTGGTCGGCGAGACGGCGGCGGATGCCCGGGCCGAGGCCGCGCGCATCCTCGCGACGACGCCCGATGCGTTGATCGTCGAAGACGTCGCGCACTCGATCGGTCAGGTGCTGGGCGCGGATCCGGATGCCGTGATCGCGCTCGACTTCGACAGCGGATCCGGTGGCGCGGCCGGCATCGCCAACGAGTCGAAGTCGCCGAATCGCCGCCTCGCGCGGCTGCAGGCGGGCGAGAGGCTGACGGCGCGCGAGCTGTACGCCGAGTCGTTCTGGGAGTCGGTGTCGGTCGGCACCGCGTTCGAGATCGCCGACGACATCCAGGAGCGGTTCGAGGAGGGAGCGGCCGACGGCTTCGTCGTGCAGGCGCTCACGCAGCCGACCGGGTTCCGCGAGTTCGTCGACCGGGTCGTGCCCGAGCTCCAGCTGCGGGGCCTCACCCGCCGCTCCTACGAGGAGAGCACGCTCGGCGAGCGTTTCGGTCGCGCACGGCCCGAGCGACGGGTGCCGGACTCCGCCGCGGATGCCGAGCCGACGCTGCGCGAGCCGGTGCTCTCATGACCGGCCTCGGGTTCAGCACGCGGCAGCTGCACGCGGGTGAGGAGCGTCAGGGCACGCACGCCCCGCGCGCGACGCCCATCCATCTCAGTGCGGGCTTCGTGTTCGACGACTTCGACCAGGCGCATGCCCGCTTCGCGGGCACCGACGACGGCTTCAGCTACACGCGCGTCGGCAACCCCACGAACGCTGCAGCGGAACGCCGCATCGCCGATCTCGAGTCGGGATCCGGGGCGCTGCTCGTCGGCAGCGGACAGGCCGCGGTCGCCACCTCGATCCTCGCCCTGGTGTCGGCGGGAGACCACGTGCTCTCCTCGTCGAGCATCTACGAGGGCACCCGCGAACTGCTCCGCGACGACCTCGCCCGTCTCGGCGTGACCGTCGACTTCGTCGCGGAACCGAACGACCTCGCGGCGTGGGAGCGCGGCATCCGTCCGAACACCCGCGTCGTGTTCGCCGAATCGATCCCGAACCCCAAGAACGACGTGCTCGACGTCGCGGCACTCGCCCGCTTCGCCCATCGGCACGCGGTGCCGCTCGTCGTCGACAACACCCTCGCGACGCCCTACCTGCTGCGGCCCCTCGAAGACGGCGCCGACATCGTCGTTCACTCGGCGAGCAAATTCCTCGCGGGGCACGGCGCCGTTCTCGGCGGGGTCATCGTCGATGGCGGCACGTTCCCGTGGGCAGCCCACGCCGACGCCTACCCGCAGATCGCCCGCACGCCCGGGCCCGACGGCCTCACCTTCGCCGAGCGCTCGCCGCACACCGCGTTCCTCGACTTCGCCCGCCGCGTCGCGATGCGGTACGGGCCGGTGCCGTCGCCGCTCAACGCCTTTCTCATCCTGCAGGGGATCGAGACGCTGTCGCTGCGCGTGCAGCGGCAGTCCGACTCGGCGCTGCACCTGGCGCGCTGGCTGGAGGGGCATCCGCAGGTCGAATCCGTCGACTACGGTGGACTGCCGTCGAGCCCGCACCACGCCGTCGCCCGGCGCTATCTCACGCGCGGGTTCGGGGCGGTGCTGGCCGTCACCGTGCGGGGCGGGGTCGACGGCGCCCGCGCCTTCACCGACGCGCTGCGCGTCTTCACCCGCATGACCCATCTCGGCGACGTGCGCTCCCTCGTGCTGCACCCCGCGACGACCACTCACGTGCTGCGCGATGCCGAAGAGCTCGCCGCCGCCGGCATCCACCCCGGTCTGCTGCGGTTGTCGATCGGGTTGGAAGACCTCGACGACCTGGTCGCGGATCTCGATCGGGCGCTCGGTGAGGTCGCGGGGGTCGCGGGGGCGTCATCGGCGCCCGCGGAGGTGCCGGTGGTGGAGGCGCTCTCGCCGCGGCGGCTGCTCGCGGTCTGAGCGGAGCATCCGCCCGTCTTCTCGTGGGCGCCTGCGACGCTTCGACAGGCTCAGCAACCCAGGCGGGTGGGCTCAGTGACCCAGGCGGGTGGTGGAACTGGGTCCCTGAGCCTGTCGAAGGGCCCCGCCGCCGTGTACCCCCTATCGCCGCCCGATCGGGCGGGGTACCGTCGCCCCATGGGACGCCTCATCTACTCCATGATCACGTCGCTCGACGGGTACGCGAGCGGTCCGGACGGCGGATTCGACTGGGCGCTCGACCCGGGCGTGCACGCCTTCATCACCGAACGGTTCGACGACGTCGGCACCTACCTGTACGGCCGGCGCATGTACGAGACGATGTCGTACTGGGAGACCGCGCACCTCGAGCCCGACCAGCCGCAGGAGGGCATCGACTACGCCCTGAGCTGGCAGAAGGCCGACAAGATCGTCTTCTCGCGCACGCTGACCGAGGTGTCGAGCGCCCGCACCCGCATCGAGCGCGAGTTCGACCCGGAGGTGATCGCGCGGTGGAAGGACGAGCTGTCGCACGATCTCACGATCGACGGCCCCACGATCGCGGGCGAGGCGATCCGCGCGGGGCTGGTCGACGAGTTCCAGATGTTCATCGGGCCGGGCATCGTGGGCGGCGGACTCAGGTTCTTCCCCGACGGGGTGCGGCTCGATCTCGACCTGATCGACGAGCACCGATTCGACGGTGGCCTGATGTACCTGAGGTATCAGGTCGCTCGCGCTTGACGACGACCGGGGTCAAGGGCGTACGCGCACCGTGCGGGCCTCGAACGACACCAGGTCGCCGTCGCGCAGCTGGCGGCCCCGGCGGCGGTCGACCTCACCGTTGACCTTCACGAAGCCGTCGATGATCGCCTCTTTCGCGTCGCCGCCGGAGTCGATGAGTCCCGCGAACTTCAGGAACTGGCCGAGGCGGATCACCTCACCGCCGATGGAGACGTCGTCGATAGCGCTCATCCCTGCATCGTATCCGCCCCGGCGCGGGCCTCAGTCGTCGAGGTCGGTGCCGACGACGGCGAAGGCGCTGTCGAGGTCGATGTCGATCGAGCGGTTGTCGCTCGTGAGTACCGACACGTCGTAGGGGCTGACGCTGTCGTCGTCGACGTCGAGGTCGGTGATGAGCCCCTCGGCCTCGTCGAGCGCGGCGGCGACCAGAGAGCGGATGGTCGCCTCGTCGAGGGTCAGCGACGGGCCGGTGTCGTCACCGTCGGCGGCATCCGTCGACACGATGCGGGCCGCGAGGTCGGCGGTGACGCGCACCTCGGACTCGTCGCCGGATGCTGTCTCGAGCGTGACCTCCCAGGTGCCGTCGCGCTTCGCGTCGATCGAGGTGACCTCGCCGTCGGCGGCGCCGCGGGCGGCATCCGCGATCTCGACGATCTCGTCGGCGGAGCCCGAGCCGATTCCGGTCACGGGGCCGCCCTGCTGCGGTGCGCCGTCGTCGGAGCGGTCGCCCCGATCGTCCTGACCGCGGGCGTCGCCGCGGGCGTCGCCGCGGTCGTCGTCGTGGCGCGGGCCGTCGGACATCGAGGGGCGGTCGTCGTCGTCGCCGAACTCGTCGCCGATCGCGGCTCCGATCGCGACGCCGCCGCCGGCGAGCACCACGGCCGCCGCGATCCCTCCGCCGATGAGGAGGGCGCGCTTGCGGCCGGGCTTCGGGGCGGGAGCAGCGGATGCTTCCGCCGGGGTCGCGGTCGGGGCGGGCGCCGCGGCATCCGTCGTCGGGGTGACGGGGACCGTCTGAGCGTCGGGCGTGGACTCGGGCGTCTGGTCGGGGTTCGGGGTCTTGTCGTTCATGGCTTCATGCTCCCGCGGCACCGCTGAAGCCACCCTGAAGCGTCCTGAAGCGGTCTTCAGGAACGCGGCTCCGTGCGGTGGGGCCCTTCGACGGGCTCAGGGACCCCGTGGGCTCGGCCGCTGACGGAACTGGGTCGCTGAGCCTGTCGAAGCGCCCCGCCGAAGGAGCCGGGCCGCTGACGGAACTGGGTCGCTGAGCCTGTCGAAGCGGCCCGCCCCGAGACGCCCGGCCTACCGCGCGAGCGGCAGCGTCACGACGAACCGTGCGCCGCCCCAGCGGGAGTCGTCGACGACGACCGTTCCGCCCGAGGCAGCGGCGATGCCCCGCACGATCGCGAGACCGAGTCCGCTGCCGCCGGCGTCGCGGCTGCGGGCCTCGTCGAGCCGCACGAAGCGCTCGAACACCCGCTCACGCTCGTCGACCGGCACACCCGCGCCGTCGTCCTCCACCGTCACGAACACGTACCCGTCGGCGGGCGCGACCCCGATCGCCACGCGACCGTGCGCATGCCGGGCGGCGTTGTCGGCGAGGTTGCGCAGCAGTTGACCGAGCAGGCGCGGATCGCCGGAGACGCGGGCGGCGCGGATGCCGGAGCCGTCGACCTCCACGCCCGTCGCGCGCAGTCGTCGCACCTCGCCGAGCGCGATGTCGTCGAGGTCGACCGGTTCGTGCACGGTTCCGGCACCCTCGTCGAGGCGGGCGAGCAGCAGCAGAGACTCCACGATGCCCTGCAGTCGCAGCCCCTCGTCCGACACGACTTCCGCGAGCTCGCCGATGCTCGTGGTCGAAGGGTGGGCCTGGGCGAGCTCGGCGTGCTGTCGGATCACGGCGAGCGGCGAGCGCAGTTCGTGCGAAGCATCCGACACGAATCGTCGCTGAGCCGTCGCCGACGCGTCGAGCCGATCGAGCATGCCGTTCATGGTCGTCGCGAGTGCCGCGATCTCGTCGGCGGAGTCGGGCACCGCCACCCGGTGGTGCAGGCGTTCGGCGGTGATGCCGTCGACCTCCTCGCGGATGCGGCTGACCGGCCGCAGCGCACGCCCGGTCACGAGCCACGTCGTCACGGCGACGAGCAGCAACAGCAGCGGAACGGCGACCGCGAGCAGCACCGCCACGGTCGACAGGGTCTCGGCGTCGTTCTCGATCGACACGGCGAGCACGAGGGTCCGGTCGTCGTCGAGGTCGTCGGACAGCACGAGCATCGGCTCGTCGTCGATGGTCATCGTGATCGCGTCGTCGGTGGTCGGCAGGGCGGTCGAGCCGAGGGTGTCCCGCGCCTCCTCGCTGGCGGCGCGCACCGACCCATCGTCGGCGATGATCTGCACGATCTCGTCGTCGAGCCCCCCGAGATCGCCGAGGCCGTCGGCGCCGTCGGGCCCGCGTCCGCCCGGCTGGTCGAGCCGTTCGGTGAGCTCGTCGAGGCGCTGCTCGGCGGAGCGCTCGGTGGCCGAATGGATGCTCCCGCTCAGGATGCCGTAGAACGACACCGCTCCGATCGCCAGCGCCACCGCCACGACGACCGTCGCGGCGAGGGTGGTGCGGCCGCGCACCGACCGCCAGCCGCGCCTAGCCACCGTCGGCCGCCAGTCGGTATCCGGCGCCGCGGATGGTCTCGATCGCCTCACGGCCGAAGGGCTTGTCGACCTTGCGCCGCAGGTGGCCGACGTACACCTCGACGATGTTCGGGTCGCCGTCGAAGTCGTCGTCCCACACTCCCTCGATGAGGGTGCGCTTCGAGATGACCTGCCCGCGGTGACGCATCAGGTACTCGAGCACCGAGAACTCGCGGGCGGTGAGGGTGATCGGCGTCTCGCCGCGCCAGACGTCGTGGGCAGCGGGGTCGAGGCGCAGGTCTCCGGCTTCGAGCACGGCCGGGCGCGCGACGGCCCCGCGACGCACGAGGGCGCGGATGCGGGCGACGAGGATCGCGAACGAGAACGGCTTGGTGACGTAGTCGTCGGCGCCGGTCTCGAGAGCCTCGACCTGATCCCACTCGCCGTCCTTGGCGGTGAGCATGAGCACGGGCGTCCAGTTCTCCTCGGCGCGCAGCGCCTCGCACACCTTCCATCCGCTCATGCCGGGCATCATCAGGTCGAGCACGATCGCGTCGTACCGGGTCTCGCGCGCCCGCCAGAGGCCGTCGACCCCGTTGTGGGCGACGTCGACCGCGAAGCCCTCGGCCTCGAGTCCGCGGCGCACGGCGTCGGCGAGACGCACCTCGTCGTCGACCACCAGAATGCGCATGCCTCCAGTGTGCTGCCTTTCTGCTGAAGCGCGGCTGAAGTCGGGGTTGTCTTGCGCACTCCACGCAGGAGAACTCTCCTTGCGCAGGAGCAGTTCGGGCCTCCGCTCCTGCAATCCGCGAGATCTCCTCCGCAACGGGGGCGGACGGATGCCGGAGGCGACCCGGGTAGCCTGAGCAGATGTCCGAGACGCCCCCGTTCAGCCCCACGGTCGCGCTGCTGACCGTGACGGCGGCGTGGCAGGCGGCGTTCGCCGAGGCGCTGAAACCGGTGGGTCTCACCTCGCGCACCTATGCGCTGCTCGGGCACATCCGCGCGATGCCGGGACTCTCGTTCAGCGAACTCGCGCGCCGCTCGCGCATCACGGCGCCGAGTGCGCACGTCGCAGTGGCGGGACTCAAGAAGGATGGGCTCGTCGAAGACGACACCGAGCGAGCGGGCGCCGCCTCGCACCTGCGCGTGACGCCGGCGGGGGATCGGCTGCTGGCGGATGCCGGGGCACGCATCGCCGCTCTCGATGCGGAGTTCGCGGCGAAGAATCCGTCGCTGACCGAGGCGCTGCGCGCCCACGTCGCCGACCTGATGCGCGCCCCGCGCTGAGCCGCCCCCCGCGCTGAGCCGCCCACTCCTTCGTCGAGACATCACTTCCGCCGTGAGACACCCACGTCGCTGATGGTGTCTCGCGACCGAAGTGAGGTCTCGCCGCCCGAGAACCTTTAGCTAGACTAAAGCTATGGAGAACATCCTGCTCGCCGCGCACGTGCTCGCCGGCATCCTCTTCGTCGGCCCCGTCGCCGTCACCACCAGCCTCTTCCCGCGATTCGCGGCACCGGCCACCGGCACAGGGGCGGATGCCGTCGCCACCGCGCCCGCGGTCGCGACCGCACCCGCCGTCGCGACGGTGTTGCATCGCATCACCCGGGTCTACGGCATCCTGGCGCTCGTCGTGCCCGTGATCGGACTCGTGCTCGCGGCCGTGCAGGGGCGTCTCGGCGAGATCTGGATCACGATCGCCATGGTGCTCACCGCCGTCGCCGGTGCGCTGCTGGCGCTGCGGATCGTGCCCGCCCAGCGCGATGCGCTCACTGGTTCCCTCGACCCGGGCGGTCTGCGCATGATGCGCATGCTCACCGGAGTCTTCAACCTGCTCTGGGCAGCGGTCGTCGTGCTCATGATCGTGCGGCCGGGTGCCGCGTGAGGCCCGTGCTGCGGGTGCTCGAGGTGCTGTCGGTGCTCGAACTGCTGAGCATCGTGGTGCTGTCGATCAACCTCGCCACCGTGCACATCGACGGGGTGGCCTCGGTGCTCGGGCCGGTGCACGGCGCGCTGTTCCTGGCGGTCGCGGTCACGGCGCTGTTCGCGCGCGACCTGATGCTGCGCACCCGCCTGATGGCGCTCATCCCGGTCGCCGGCGGTGCGCTCACCCTCGTCAACGTGCGAAAGGAAGCCCGCCGGTGAGCGTGCGGCACTTCTTCCGGCGCCCGCCCGCCGTGACCGCCGAGGAGGCGCAGCGGCTCATCGCCGACGGGGCGATCGTGGTCGACGTGCGACGCGTTCAGGACTGGCGCCGCGCCCACATCCCCGCTGCGATCCACATCCCGCTCGGCGAGCTCGAAGGCCGCGCCGACGAACTCCCCGATGACCGGATGCTCCTCACCTTCTGCACGGGAGGGCTGCTGTCGAGCGGCGCCGCGAACCTGCTCGCCGAGCTGGGCTTCGAGGCGACCAACATGGCGCGCGGGCTGATCGACTGGCGCGCCGCCGGGGGAGAACTGGTGAGCGGGGAGTAGCGCGGCGCGGGCCCTTCGACAGGCTCAGGGACCCAGGTTGAAGCGGCCCTTCGTCTCGCTGCGCTCGCTCCGGAACCGACACTGGGTCGCTGAGCTTGTCGAAGCGTCCCGCCTCGAGGAACCGGCCCACCTCACCCCAGGAAAGAGAAGAACTCGCGACGCACGGCGCTCACGTCGGTGCCCTCACGAGTCGGGTGCACGCGGTTCGTGAGCAGCACCCCGAAGTCGCCCGTACGCGGCGAGACCGCGAACGCGGTACCGGTGAAGCCGGTGTGGCCGACGGCATCCGCCCTGCCCATCCAGGCCGCGTCGTGTACGCGCAGGCCGAGCGCCTGGCCGTACCCCGCATCCGCCGTCGCGACCGGCGTCGTCATCAGGCGGATGCCGTCGGCGGACAGCGCACGTCCCTCCGCCCCGGCGCCGTCGTCGCGGATCATCCGCGCGAGGCTCGCCACGTCGTCCGCCGTGCCGAACAGGCCGGCGTGACCGGCGGGCCGACCGAGCGCGTGGGCGAGCTCGTCGTGCACCTCGCCCTGCACGAGCCCGCGATGCGGTTGCACCTCGGTGGCGACCGCGAGCGACGGCTCGGGCCGCCACGTCAGCGAAGATGCCCCGAGCAGCGCGGCGACCTCGGCGATCACCGCGTCCAGCGGCCGCCGTGCGACGTGCTCGATCAGCGCGCCGACCGCGATGAACCCGACGTCCGAGTAACGATGCGCGGTGCCGGGGGCGGCGAGCAGGTCGCTGCCGATGACTCGGGCGCGCAGTTCGTCGCCCGCGAGGCCGCTCCGCCAGGCGCCTCCCTCGGCTGGTAGCCCCGACGTGTGGGTGAGCAGGTGCCGCAGCGTGATCCGCTCGGCGCCGTCACCCGCGCCCACCGCCAGCAGCGGGCGCACGGGCTCGTCCAGCCCCAGCAGCCCGGCGTCGACGAGCCGCAGGGCGGCGACGGTCGTGAACGTCTTGGTGAGCGACGCCAGGTCGAACAGGTGCGCCGGGGTCACCGGCATCCGCTCCTCGTCGGAGGCGGTGCCGAGCACGAGCCGCTCCTCGACTCCGTCGATCGACCGCAGCGATGCCCACGCCGAGCCCGGAGCGCCGTTCACCACGCGCGACTCACTTGCTCATGCCGGAGGTGAGGCCGTTGATGATCTGCTTCGTCGCCAGCAGGAACAGCACGACCAGGGGGATCGTCGCGATCGTGAGTCCCGCGAACAGCTGCGGCCAGTCGGTGGAGTACTCGCCGAAGAAGCGGGTGAGTCCGACGGGCAGCGTGTACGAATGGCGGTCGCGCAGCAGGATCAGCGGGTAGAAGAAGTCGTTCCACACGGGCACGAAACGGAAGACGATCACCGTCGCGAGCGCCGGTCGCACGAGCGGCAGCAGGATCTGCACGAAGGTGCGGAACGGCCCCGCGCCATCGATGCGCGCCGCCTCTTCGAGCTCGATCGGCAGGGCGCGGAAGAAGACCGTCAGCACGAAGGTCGTGAACGGGATGCCGAGGGCGCCGTAGACGAGGATCAGGCTGAACACGTTGCTGGTCATCTTGAGCGAGTCGAGCAGGTAGAACAGCGGCAGGATCGCGAGGTGCACCGGCAGCATGAGGCCCGACAGGAACACCGCCTCGACGCCCCGGAAGAACTTCGCCCGCGCTCGCGCGAACGCGTAGGCGGCGAGCACCGACACGACCGTGGTCACGATGACCGAGCCGACGGTGACGGTGATCGAGTTGACGAAGTAGGTGTCGAAGGATGCCGTGATCCACGCGCTCTGGAAGCTCGTGAACGTGGGCGGCACGGGCAGCCCGAGCGGCTCGGTCGCGATCTGCTGCTGGGTGCGCAGCGAGTTGTTGACCATGAGCAGCAGCGGGCCGATCGCGACGAGCGCGTAGCCCCAGAGGAACACGTTCGCGAACAGACGCCCGATGAACGGGGTGTCGTTCGTGCGGCTCGACCGGCGTCGGGACGCGGTGGGGCGACGTCCCGAGACGATGGCCTCGGTGGTCGTCTCCGGACGGGTTTCGGTGGCGGTGCTCATCAGAACAGCTTTCGTTCGGCGCGACGCATCGTCGAGGTGATCACGACCGAGATCACCATGATGAAGATGAACAGGACCGTCGCGAGCGCGGAGGAGACCCCGATCGAGTTCGGGTTCCCTGACTCGAAAGCGGTGCGGTAGAAGAGCAGCATCATCACGTCGGTGGAGCCTGCGGGGGCGCCGTTGGATCCGGCGAGGGCGAACGGGATCGCCATCGCCTCCATGCTGCCGATGAAGGTGAGCACGGTGATGATGCCGATCGTGGGCGTGAGCATCGGCAGGGTGATGTAGCGGAAGCGCTTGCCGGCGGTGGCGCCGTCGAGCGAGGCGGCTTCTTCGATCTCTTCGGGGATGCCGCCGAGGGCTGCGCCGTAGAGCAGGATCGGGAAGCCGATCCACTGCCAGGCGCTGACGAGCACGATCACCCAGATCGCGAGCTGCGGGTCGCCGAGCCACGGCAGGGCGAGGCTCTCGAGGCCGACCCCGCGCAGGATCGCGTTGACCGGACCGAACAGCGGCGACAGCATGAGCGACCACAGATAGCCGATGACCATCGGGCTCACGAGATAGGGGAGCGCGAAGACCGTCTGGAAGAAGCGCTTGGTGCGCTTGCGCCGGTGCAGCAGCGTCGCGATGCCGAGACCGAGCGAGTTCTGGAAGACGAGCGCCCCGGCGAACAGCAGCAGGTTGTGCCCGAACGCGTTCCACAGCTCGGAGGCGTAGGGCTCCTTCGTGAGGAGCGTGATGTAGTTGGCGACGCCGGCGAAGCCGCCCTGCTTGGTGCCCTGCCAGTCGAAGAACGAGTAGCTGAGCGCGGCGAGCATCGGGTAGAGGATCAGCACCGCGAACAGCACGGCGGCGGGCAGCACGAACAGCGCCGCCGTGGGGGTGCTCAGCGCGATGCCCGCGCGGGTGCGGCGCTTCGGGGCGCCGGAGGAGGCGGGGTCGCGCCGGAGGGGGAGGGTCAGGGCCATGGTGTGTCTTTCGCTCCGCGAGGGGGCGCCGGATCGACGCCCCCTCGTGTTCGGATCAGGAACCCGGGGTGAACCAGGTGGAGACCCCGGACTGCAGGTCGGCGCCGAGCTGCTCGGGCGTCTTGTCGCCGAGGAACATCGCCTGGATGTCCGGGCCGAGCACCGCGGTGCCGGTCGGGTCGCCGTAGCGGAAGTCGACGAGCAGCAGGTAAGGAGCGGGGTTGGCGGTGTACGCCTCGTTCATCTCCTGCATGAGCGGGTCGGAGTACGTCACGCCGGGGAGCGCCGAGAACTGGTCGACCTCGTCGGCGACGAGCTGGCCGAACTCCGTCGTGGTCATCCAGTTGAGCAGCTCGGTCGCGGCCTCCTGGTTGTCGCTCGCGGCGTTGATGCCGAAGCTGCCGTCGGCGTAACCCGGGGTGACCGCGTGGTCGAGGGCGCTGCCGGGCGCCGGCGGCACCTCGTACACGCCCCACTCGGTGGAGGGCGCGGAGTTCTGGAACGTCGGCAGGTCGAACGAGCCGCCGGGCCACTGCGCGGCCTGGCCCGAGGTGAACTGCAGCACGGCGTCGGCGACGGCGATCGCGTTGACGTTCTTGTCGAGGTACTGCTGCATGTCCTTCACGATCTGCAGCGACGACACGTAGGCCGGGTCGGTGAAGTCGGCCTCGCCGGCGAGCACCTTCTCCTCGAAGTCGGCGCCGCCGTAGTTGGCCGAGCCCACGATGTCGTGGAACATCGGCAGCACCCAGTCCTCGCGGGCGCCGAGCGCCATCGGCGTGACGCCCTCGTCGAGCAGCGTGTCCTGCAGCTCGATGAACTCGTCCCAGTCGGTGGGCTCCTCGAGGCCCATCTCGTCGAACATCGTCTTGTTGTAGAACATCTGCATGGTCTGGTACGCGAAGGGCACGCCGTAGGTGGCCCCGTCGTCCTTGCCCTGAGCGGCGCGCAGCACGGTCGGGTCGAACTGGTCGAGACCGTCGACGATGTCGTCGATCGGCAGGATCTGCTCCGACTGGATCGCCGGTTGGATGCCGCCGTAGGCGCGGAGCATCGCGATGTCGGGTCCGTCGCTGCCCTCGAGGCCGGTGGCGAGGATCTGGTTGTACTCGGTGGGCTGGTAGCCCTCGAACTCGATGGTCACGCCGGGGTGCGATTCCTCGTAGGTGTCGAAGACGGCTTCCCACTTCGGCGACGAGGATGCCTGCCAGGACCAGATCTTGAGGGTGACCTCTTCGCCGTCTCCGTCGCCGCTGGACGCGGCCGGAGCGCAGCCCGCGACGGCGAGCCCGGTGACGAGAAGGCCCGCGGTGAACGCGAGTCGGGTGGTGCGGTGTCGCATGGGAATCCTCTCGGTTGATGAGAGCCGTCGGACGGGACCGGGGCGCTCTGCTGTGAATGCCTCTGCCCTACTTTGGGCAATCAGTTACAGAAGATCAAGGGGTTTCTGAAAATTCCTTTCACTTATTGATTCGAATCTGCAATCCTGTTCGCGTGACCACCAGCGCGATGACCGCCATCCACCAGAGGCTCTCCGTGCTCACGCCCACCGAGCGCCGGATCGCCTCCCACGTGCTCGCCGATCCGCAGAGCGCGGTCGACAACTCCATCACCCAGCTGGCGCTCGCCGTGGGCACCTCGGTCGCCAGCATCGCCCGATTCACGCAGAGCCTCGGCTTCTCCGGCTACCCCGATCTGCGCCTCGCCCTCGCCACCGAACTCGACCGCACGGCCTCCGATCGTGAGCGTTTCCAGGTGTCCGAGAGCGACGTCAGCCGCCACGACGACGCCCTCACGACCGTGCGCAAGATCGCCTTCGCCGAGGCATCCGCCATCGAGCGCACCGCGCGTCAGATCGACATCGACGTGCTCGAGACGTGCGTCGGCGCCGTGCGCGGCGCTCGCCGTATCGACATCTACGGCGCCGCATCGAGCGGCCTCGCCGCTCAAGACCTCGAGCAGAAACTGCACCGCGCCGGGCTCGTGGCCCAGGCCCGCACCGACCTGCACCTCGCGCTCACCGGTGCCGCCCTGCTCGACGAGCGCGACGTCGCCATCGCGATCTCGCACTCCGGGCGCACGCTCGAGATCGTGCAGTCGGCCGAGGTCGCCGCCCGCGCGGGCGCCACCACCATCGCGATCACCAACAACCCGCGCTCACCGCTCGCGCGGGTCTGCGATCTCGTGCTGTTCACCGCCGTCTCCGAGTCGACCTTCCGCTCGGGCGCGATGGCCAGCCGCATCGCGCAGCTCGCGGTGCTCGACTTCCTGTTCACCCGCATCGCGCAGGCCGACTACGACACCATCGCCGACAACCTCCAGCGCACCTTCAACGCCGTCACCGACCACAGAATCGACTGATCACATGCCCGCCCTGCACCTCGGAATCGACCGACTGATCCGCCGCGACATCCGCCCCGATCTGCTCGCCCGCCTCACCGGTGGCAGGGTCGGGATGCTGACGAACGACCTCGCGCTCACGTCCGACCTCGTACGGGGGAGGGAGGCGCTCGCCGCGACGGATTTCACGTTCACGAGACTCTTCGGCCCCGAGCACGGGTTGAGCGGGCGGGCGAGGGAGGGCGAACTCGTCGGCGACCTGCGCGATCCCGTCACCGGCGTCGAGGTGCGCAGCCTCTACGGCGATGCGGTGCGGCCGTCGGCATCCGATCTGGACGATCTCGACGTGGTTGTCGTCGACCTGCCCGACGTCGGCGCCCGCTTCTACACGTACATCTGGACGATGAGTCACCTGCTCGAAGCCTGCGCCGACGCGGGCGTCGCGGTCGTCGTGCTCGATCGCCCGAACCCGCTCGGCGGGCGGCTCGATCGCGCGGAAGGGCCGATGCTCGATGAGGCCGCGCAGTCCCTCGTCGGCCGTTGGACGATGCCGATCCGCCACGGCCTCACGATCGGTGAGCTCGCCCGGCACTGGGTGCGCACGCGTCGCATCGACGTCGAGCTCGACGTGATCGAGGTCGGCGGGCTCACACGCGACGCCGCGATCGGCGGTGGCGAGGCGACCTGGATGCCGCCGTCGCCGAACCTGCCGAGCCCCACCACGACGCTGCTGTACCCGGGCACCTGCCTCGCCGAGGGTGTGAACGTGTCGGAGGGTCGCAGCACTGCCGTGCCGTTCCGCGTGATCGCGGCGCCGTTCCTCGACGGGGAGCGCTACGCTTCCGCCGTCAATGCCCAGGATCTGCCCGGCCTCGTCGCCGTGCCCTACGGGTTCACCCCGCTCGTGCGCGACCACGCGGGCGAGGCGTGCGAGGGCATCATCCTGCACGTGACGGATGCCGAGGCGCTGCGCCCCGTATCGGCGGGCGTGCGGATGCTGTCGCTGATCGAGGAGCTGCACCCGGGCGCACTCGTCGAGCGCTCGCTCGTGCCGATGCCAGGGGAGTCGGACTGGAGCCCGCTTGAGAAGCTCTTCGGCGTGCGCGGTGCCTTCGCGCAGATCGTCGCGGGGGAGTGGAACGACCCCGAGCGCTTCGCGGTGCCGGGCTGGGCGGATGCTGTCGCCGACGACCTCCTCTACGCCTGAGGGTCCGCGCCCCTTCTGGGTCGCTGAGCCTGTCGAAGCGCCCCGCCCCGCACAACTTCGGAGATCCGACGAGACACGCCGCGTCGCGGCATCCGTCCCCCGGCGTGTCGCCCGAGAACTCCGAAGTTGTGCGGGGGCGCGACCGGATCAGCCCAGGGCGACGAGCCGGTCGAGCACCTCCGAGGACAGCGGTCGATCGGCGTAGACCCGCCGCTGCACGCCCGAGGTGAGGGCGTCGTCGGCCGGCGCGTCTCCTTCCCAGACCTGCGCGAGACCCACCCGCTCGAGCGTGCGCCACGACGCGCGGTTGTGGGCGAGCACGCGGGCGGTGACCGGCAGATCGGGGCGCGCGATGTTCGCCGCGGCCAGGCCCGCACGGCCGGCCTCGGTCGCGAGCCCGTGGCCCCACGCGGCCGGAGTGAGCCGATAGCCGAGGTTCCAGGCGGGGGCCTGGTGGGGTCGGATCGCCGCCCCGCCGATCCCGATGACCGTCCCGGCGTCGAGATCGCCGAGGGGCGCGCGCAGCCTCAGCAGCCACCAGCCGAGGCCGAACTCCGCCCACGACTTTCCGTGATCGGCCGCGCGAGCCCGGCTCTGGGAGATGTCGATCTCGACGGCCTCCGGCAGATGCGCCCACGTCGCGGGATCGGACTGCAGCGCGAAGATCGCGTCGACGGTCCGAGCATCCGCCGAGGCGATGGGAGTGAGGATCAGGCGGTCGGTCACGGTCTCTTCGAACACCTGCCCACGGTACCCGGGCTCGCGCCGCGGTCTACGCGTATGCGCGAGTCAGCTGCCGCACAATTTCGGAGATTCGACGAGACACGCCGCGTCGCGGCATCCGTCCCCCCGCGTGTCGCCCGAGAGCTCCGAAGTCGTGCAGGAGAACAGCCGGATGCCGTCACTCAGGACGCCGCGAACGCCTTCCGCGCCGCTGCGATCGCGGCCATGGCCCGGGGCCAGCCCACGTAGAACGCCAAGTGCGTGATCGCCTCGACCAGCTCTTCCTCGGTCACGCCGTTGTCACGGGCGAAGCCCAGGTGGAACTCGAGCTGGTCGACGGCCCCGAGCGTGACGAGCGCCGACACCGTGACGAGACTGCGGTCGCGCGGTGAGAGTTCGGGCCTGGCCCAGACCTCGTCGAACAGCACGGCATCCGTGTAGTGGGCGAGGGCCGGGGCGATGTCGCCGACGGAACGCTGCCCGCCCGTCCAGCCGGTCATGCGCCGACCGCCCCGTCGAACTCGGCATCCGTCACGTGCTCTTTCCACGTCGTGGTCGCCGCCGGGTCGTCGCCCGCTTCGAGGATCGCGATGTGCTCCATGAAGCAGCCGGGCGCCGCGGCATGCCAGTGATCCTGGCCGGGCGGCGTGTAGAGCGTCTGCCCCGGATGCACCTCGATGATGTTGCCGTCGCGGTCGCCGAACCGGGCCACACCCGAGGTCACGCGCAGGTACTGGCCGCGCGCATGCGAGTGCCAGGCGGTGCGGGCGCCGGGCGCGAAGCGCACCAGGGCGACGGTCGCGCGCTGGCCCGCCTCGTGCGGTGCGGCGATCACGTCGAGCCAGACGTCGCCGGCGAACTGCTCCGGCGGGTTCTTCGTGGTGGGAACGGATGCTTCGATGTTCATGGTGTCTCCTCTCGAAAGCCGACGGTCAGTCCGTCGTCAGCAGCACCTTGGTCGCACGGCGCTCGTCCATCGCCCGGTACCCCTCGGATGCCTCGTCGAGGGGCAGCGTGAGGTCGAAGACGACGCCGGGGTCGATCTCGCGATCCCAGATGAGCTGGATCAGCTCGGGCAGGTAGGCGCGCACGGGGGCGGGCCCGCCGTGCAGGTGCACGCTCGAGAAGAACAGCTCGAAACCGTCGAGCGACACGTCGTGCGAGACGCCGACGTATCCGACGTGTCCGCCGGCCCGCGTCGCGCGGATCGCCTGCTCCATCGACTCCTGGGTGCCGACGGCCTCGATGGTGCTGTGCGCACCGAGCCCGCCGGTCAGCTCCTTGATCGCGGCAACGCCGGCATCCCCGCGCTCCTCGACGATGTCGGTCGCACCGAACCTGCGGGCGAGCGCCTGCCGGTCGGCGTGCCGCGACATCGCGATGATGCGTTCGGCGCCGAGCTGCTTCGCGGCGAGGATGCCGAGCAGTCCGACGGCACCGTCACCGACGACCGCGACGGTCTTGCCGGGGCCGGCTTCGGCGGCGATGGCCGCGTACCAGCCGGTGCCGAGAACGTCGGATGCCGCGAGCAGCGACGGCACGAGGTCGGCGGTGGGCTCGCCGGGCGTCTTCACGAGGGTGCCGTCGGCGAGGGGGATGCGGGCGAACTGCGCCTGGGTGCCGACGGATCCCATCATCACCTGGTGCACGCAGCGCGACTGGTAGCCGGCCCGGCAGATCTCGCAGGTGTTGTCGGAGGCGACGAACGAGCCCACGACGTAGTCACCGGGCACGACGGACGTCACGGAATCGCCGACGGCCTCGACGACGCCGATGTACTCGTGGCCCATGCGCTGGCCGTGCGGGGCGAGGGGCTCGAGGCCGCGGTACGGCCAGAGGTCCGACCCGCAGATGCAGGTCGCGGTGACGCGGATGATCGCGTCGGTCGGCTCGACGATGACGGGCATCTCGAGCTCTTCGGTCCGGACATCGCCGGGGGCGTGCATGACGACTCCACGCATGTGGGTGGTCTCCTTCTGTGGGTGGATGCTTCCACTGTGCGCCTCGCGCGACGGGAAAGGGAGGCCCTGCGAAGGGGTGTACCGGCAGGGCACCCTTCACGCCTCCCGCGGCGGCGACCCGCGACCTACCCTGATGTGATGGACAACCGATCCGAGGTGCGCGAGTTCCTGATGACCCGCCGCGCACGGCTCACCCCCGAGGCGGTGGGACTCACCGCCGGCACCAACCGTCGTGTCGCGGGGCTGCGGCGCAGTGAGGTCGCCGCGCTCGCCGGGGTGAGCGTGGAGTACTACGCGAAACTCGAACGGGGCGCGCTCGCCGGGGCGTCGGCATCCGTTCTCGATGCGCTGTCGCGGGCGCTGCTGCTCGACGAGGCCGAGCGTGCGCATCTGCTCGACCTGGCGCGCGCCGCCGACGGCGTGCCCGCCAGCGGGCGTGCGCGCCGCCGGGTGACGAAGCAGAGCGCCCCGCGGCCGAGTCTGACGTGGGCGCTCGCCGCGATGACGGATGCCGTGGCCTTCGTGCGCGACGCGAACCAGAACCTGCTCGCGACCAACGAGCTGGGTCGCGCGTTCTACTCGCCCGTGATCGGCGACGGCGGGCGCACCCCCAATCTCGCGCGCTTCCAGTTCCTCGACCCCGCGTCGCGCGACTTCTACCCGGACTGGGACCTCTTCGCGAGCATGTGCGTCGGCATCATGCGCGCCGAGGCGGGGCGCGACCCGCACGACAAGGGCATGCAGGATCTCGTGGGCGAGCTGTCGACCCGTAGCGAGCTGTTCCGGTCGCTGTGGGCGGCGCACGACGTGCGGATCCACGGCACCGGCACGAAGCGGTTCCGGCATCCGGTCGTCGGTGGGCTGACGCTCGCCTACGAAGAACTCGCGATCACCGCCGAGCCCGGCAACGTGCTCATGGTCTACACCGCCGAACCCGGATCGCCGTCGGCCGAGCGGCTGCGTCTGCTCGCCTCGTGGGCGGCGGAGCATCCGCAGGTCGAGGTCCCCGCCGACACCGCGTAAGAAAATCGCACCGGTCTCGTCGTAGTACATGGCGCCGTTCCCTCATCGCGCGCCACGTCTTCGGTCCGTCTCCCCGTCGGACCGAGGCATCACGGAGGGGAGGAGGCTGGGGAGCGTCCTCCCCTCCCTCTCCGTTCAGGCCCGCGCGGTCAGGGCGCGACGGGGTAGTGGCTCGTGATCGCGATCCGGTTCCAGCTGTTGATCACGACGACGAGCCAGGTGACGGCGGCGATCTGCTTCTCGGTCAGCACGTCTTCGGGCGTGATGCCGCGATCGGGCAGGCGCCCGTGGTCGCCGATCAGCGTCACCCGCTCGGCGATGACGAGGGCGGCCTGCTCCTCAGGGCTGAAGTACTGCGACTCCCACCAGCCGGCGAGCACGGCCAGGCGGTCGGCGGTCTCGCCGTGCTTCACGGCATCCGCGGCGTGCATGCGCAGGCAGAACGCGCAGCCGTTGAGCTGCGAGGCCCGCACCTTCACCAGTTCGACGAGCAGCGGCGAGAGCCCGGCATCCGTTCCGGCCTCGGCGGCCGTGCCCGCGAACGCGAGCATCGCCTGGTAGGGAGCGGGGTAGGTTTTGCCGATGTTGACGTGCGACACGTTGTCTCCTTCGTCGGCGCGGGGTGCGCCGTCGAAGTGTTGACGCCGTAGCCGGGGGAAGTGTGACGGACGGGGTTATGCGCAGTCTCGCGTACCCAATTCAGGAAGATCGGGGATCGAGGGCCCGAATCGACCGATATCAGTGCAATTCCCCCCATTGTTCCTGAGTTGGGTACAGGCTCCGGGACCCAGCTGACGGCGGTGCGTGTGCGTAACTCCGGAAAAAACTTCGCGCCGAAGCCCGAAAGCGGCCCGAGATCGGCGGTTCGCCGGCGATTCTGAGGAGTTATGAACGCCCGGCCGCCGAGACCAGCCCCGCGATCAGCGGATTCTCGTCGAGCGGATCGGTGATCACGGCGGTCACGGCGGCGAGGTCGAGCACGGGGAAGCGCGAGACCGCCCCGATCTTCTCCTCGCTCGCGAGCACGATCGTCTCGGCGCAGCGCTGGGCGATGGCGCGCTTGGTGACGGCGTCGTCGAGGCTGCCGGTGGTGAGGCCGTGCTCGGGGTGGATGCCGGTGGCCCCGAGGTAGAACGTGTCGGCGGCAAGGTGCCGGATCGCCTCCATCGCGAGGGCGCCGCCGGCGACCATCGAGTGCCGCGACAGCTCGCCGCCGATCATGACGACGCGGGCGTCGGAGTGAGTGGCGACCGCGAGGGCGATCGCGGGGCTCGGGGTGATCACGGTGAGATCGGCGCCGGTCGGCAGCAGGCGGGCGAGGGCGAGAGTGGTCGTGCCGGCGTCGAGCACGATGGTCGACCCCGATCGGATGCCGTCGGCCGCATGCCGCGCGACCCGCTCCTTGCTCGCCGTCGCGAGGCCCGACCGCTCGTCGACGGGGCGGTCGGCGGCGGGCACCGGGAGGGCGCCGCCGTAGACGCGGATGACCTTGCCCTCGTCGGCGAGTTCGCGCAGGTCGCGGCGAATGGAGTCCTCGGAGAGCGCGAGTTCGGCGGCGACGTCCTTCGCGACGACCCGGCCGTCGCGGGCGAGGATCTCGAGCAGGTGGGCTTTGCGCTGCGCACCGAGCATTTGCATTCCTTCATGAAGTTGCACGTTCTTGCACGGTTAACGCTACAGTCTTCGGCATGAGAACTCCACTGCTGATCCTGATCGCCGGCCCCTACCGCTCCGGGACCGACGGCGACCCCGCGCGCATCACCGCCAACCTCGAACGGCTCGAAGAGGCATCCGCTCCGATCTTCCGCCTCGGGCACGTGCCGATGATCGGCGAATGGGTCGCCCTGCCGATCCTGCGCACGCTCGGTCCCGACCAGAACGCGGAGGAAAGCCCCGACGTCATGTACGAGACCGCGCACCGACTGCTGCAGCACTGCGATGCGGTGCTGCGTCTGCCCGGGGTATCCGCCGGCGCCGATAAGGACGTCGAGATCGCCCGCGAGCGCGGCCTGCCGGTGTACTTCTCGATCGACGAGATCCCGGCCGCCTGAGCAACGCCCTCGCCCGGGAACCTAGGCTGGAGGCATGACCAAGAACCTCTGGACCATCCTCGGCGTCATCGTGGCGGTCGTGATCGCCTGGTGGATCGTGAGCGCGCTGTTCTCGATCCTCTGGTTCGTCGCCAAGCTCGCCATCGTGCTGGTCGTCGCGGTCGTGGTCTTCCTCGTGCTGCGCGGGTTGTTCAGCTCGCGGTCGACCGACTGATCGCGGCGTCAGGGAACGCGACACCCGTCAGCTCCTCCGACAGCCGCCAGATGCGCGCGGCATCCGCCTCGCTGCGCAGTCGCGAGTAGATCGACTGCTCGGCCGGTGCGCCGCCGAGGTGCCCGGGGCCCTTCGGGCCGTAGAGGCGTCCGGCGCGGGCGTCCGCCGACGTCACCGCATACAGCGCGGGCAGCGCCGCGGTCTCGGGTGTGCCCAGCAGGATGCCGCGCGCAGACGCCCAGCGGATCACGCGCACACCCACGGTGTCGCGTGATCGCCCGAGCTCGGGTCGCGCCGCGAGCAGGTTCGTCGGAGCGACGCCCGGGTGCGACAGATTGCTCGTGATGCCCCATCCGTGGGCCGCGCTGCGACGGTCGAGCTCGAGCCCGAACACCCCGAACGCGATCTTGGACTGGCTGTAGGCGCGCCCGCCGTTGTACGTACGCTCCCACCCGAGGTCGTCCCAGTTGATGGATCCCTGGTTCGCGGCGACGCTCACCTGCGAGGTGATGCGTGCGCGCCCGGCCTGCAGCAGTGGCAGCAGGTGCCCGACGAGCGCGAAGTGGCCGAGGTGGTTGGTGCCGAACTGCAGCTCGAAGCCGTCGGCGGTGGTCTGCCGATCGGGCGGGGTCATGACACCGGCGTTGTTCACGAGCAGGTGGATCGGTCGTCCGTCGGCGCGCAGACGCTCGCCGAGGGCGGCGACGGATGCCAGCGACGACAGGTCGAGCGCGGCGATCTGCACGCGGGCATCGGGGGCGGCGGTGCGAATGGCGGATGCCGCGGCCTCGCCCTTCTTCGCGTTGCGCACGGGCAGCACGAGCTCGGCGCCGGCGGCGGCGAGGCGCGTCGCGATGCGCAGGCCGATCCCGTCGCTGCCTCCCGTGACGACGGCGCGCCGGCCGGTCAGGTCGGGGATCTCGATGTCGATGCTTCTGCGGGTCATGGTGTGCTCCTTCGTGGTCTGCTTCCAGCGTGCGGCGGTCGGCCCGGCGCATCCAGGACATGTCATGCAGTGGATACGCGTCGACCGCGGGTGCGAGGATCGGTGCGGCGAAAGGACGGTGCCGGATGGCGATCGACAGAGAGGCATTGGCGGGGTTCCTGCGACTGCGCCGCGACAGCCTGCAGCCGGAGGACGTCGGGTTGCACCGGGGCCAGCGCCGTCGCACCGAGGGACTGCGCCGCGAGGAGGTCGCGGCGCTCAGCCACATGTCGGCCGACTACTACGCGCGCCTCGAACGGGGCGATGGACCCCTGCCGTCGGAGCAGATGATCGCCGCGATCGCGCAGGGTCTGCACCTCACGATCGACGAGCGCGACCACCTCTTCCGCCTCGCGGGGCACCAGCCGCCGCCCCGCGGGGGAGCGGGCGACCACATCGGTCCGGGCATGCTGCGCATCTTCGATCGTCTGGGCGACACTCCGGCCGAGATCGTCAGCGAGCTCGGCGAGACGCTGCGGCAGACGCCGCTCGGCATCGCACTGACCGGCGACACGGCATCGTTGCGCGGCCCCGAGCGCAGCCTCGGCTACCGCTGGTTCAGCGATCCGCGCACCCGCGAGCTCTACGCCGAGGGGGAGCACGACTACCTCTCGCGGCTCTGGGTGTCGGGGCTGCGCGAGGTGATCGCGCGGCGCGGACCGGAGTCGCGGGCGGCCGCGCTCGCCGATGCCCTGCAGGGGCAGAGCGCGGAGTTCCGGGCGATCTGGGAGACGCACGAGGTCGGGCTCCGCCCGCACGAGACGAAGCGCTTCGTGCATCCGGAACTCGGACCGCTCGAACTCACCTGCCAGAGCCTGCTCGATCCGGAGCAGTCGCAGGCGCTGCTCGTCTACACCGCGATCCCCGGCAGTGAGAGCCACGAGAAGCTGCGGATGCTGTCGGCCCTGGCGCCGCGCATTGCCGTGTGAGATAGTGCGTACGATCGTACGCACATAGTGGTACCCTCGATCCATGACCGACTACTTCGCGGGCGACCCCCGTACGCATCGGGAGCGGATGCTCGCCGGCGATCTGTACATCGGCGACGACCCCGAACTCGCCGCCCGCACGGCCCGCGCCGCGCGCCTGGCCGACCTCTACCATCGGCAGACGATCTCGGGCGACCCGGCCGCGCGCGGCTGGCTGCAGGACCTCATCGGCGACCTCGGCGACGACGTCGCGATCCGCCCGCCCCTGCACGTCGACTACGGCGACCACATCTCGATCGGTGCACGCACCTTCGTGAACTTCAACCTCACGGCGCTCGACGTCGCCACGATCACGATCGGTGCCGACTGCCAGATCGGTCCGAACGTGCAGCTGCTCACCCCCACGCATCCGATCGATCCGACGATGCGCCGCGACAAGCTCGAGGCGGCCGAACCCATCGTCATCGGAGACAACGTGTGGCTCGGCGGGGGAGCGATCGTGTGCCCCGGAGTGACCATCGGCGAGAACTCCGTGATCGGCGCGGGCGCCGTCGTCACCCGCGACATCCCCGCGAACGTCGTCGCGGTCGGCAACCCGGCGCGCGTGATCCGCGAGATCGGCCCGAGCGATGGCCTCTGAGCCGGGAAGCCGACGCGGACGACAGAACGACCCCGCGCGCCGCGACCGCATCATCGACGCCTGCCTCGACGTCGTCGCCGAGAACGGCGTCGCGGGGGCCTCGCACCGTCGCATCGCCGACGCCGCCGGTGTTCCCCTCGGGTCGATGACCTACTACTTCGACGGCATCGACGACTTGCTGCGGGAGGCGTTCACCCGCTTCGGCACCGAGATCAGCGAGCGGTTCGAGAAGCGGATGGCGGCGGCATCCGACTCCGCCGAGGCGCGCGCCGCGGTGGTCGAACTGATCCTGCGCGACGTGTTCGGCGACGCGCGCGAGCTCGTCCTCTCGCATGAGATCTACACGCTCGCCGCCCGCGATCCCGCCTACCGGGCGATCACGACGGCGTGGATGGCCCGCAGCCGGGTCGCCCTCGAGCGCCACTTCGACCCGCAGACCGCCCGGATGCTCGACGCCCTGATCGAGGGCCTCTCGATCCACCGCGCCCTCGACGACGATGATCGCGACCCGGCCGAGGTCGCCATCGCCGTCGAGCGCATCACCACTCGCTGACCTCGGAAGACCATGACCACCACCACCCCCACGCGCGCCGATCGTCGCGCCCGCGGCGCCGTCGCCGCGCTCTTCCTCACCAATGGCGCGCTGTTCGCCAACATCCTGCCGCGCTACCCCGAGATCAAGGAGCAGCTCGGCCTCGACAACACCGTCTACGGGCTCGCCGTCGCCTCGTTCCCGGTCGGCGCGATCGTCGCGGGCCTCGCCGCCGCGGCGCTGATCCGACGCTTCGGGTCGGCGAAGGTCGCGGTCATCGGCACCGTGCTCACGAGCGTCGGCGTGCTCGCCGCCGGCCTCGCTCCCAGCGTGCTGCTGTTCGCGCTGGGCCTCTTCATCGGCGGAGCGATGGATGCCATCACCGACGTCGCCCAGAACGCCCACGGTCTGCGCGTGCAGCGCGGGTACGGCCGCTCGATCCTCAACTCCTTCCACGCCGTGTGGTCGATCGGCGCGGTGCTCGGTGGATCCATGGCCGCAGGGGCCATCGCGCTCGGCCTGCCGATCGGCGTGCACCTCGCGATCTCGGCGGTGCTGTTCTCCGCCGTATCGCTGACGGCGCTGCGGTTCTGCCTCCCCGGTCTCGATGCGGCCGCCGCAGCCGCTGACGAAGAGGCGGTGGCCGACCCGGCCGAGGTGCACGCGGCGGTGCGCGCCGGCATCCGTCCTCGTGTGGTCCTGATGCTGATCGCTCTGGTGATCATCGCGATGGCCGGAACGATCGTCGAAGACGCCGGCAACTCGTGGGCGACCCTCTACCTGGGCTCGCTCGGCGCCCCCGCGGCGATCGCGGCGACCGGGTTCATCGCGCTCGTCGGCGCGCAGTTCATCGGACGTCTGCTCGGCGACGGCCTCGTCGACCGCTTCGGTCAGCGACTCGTCGCCCGTGCCGGTGGAGTGATCGTGGTCGTCGGCATGGGCGTCGCGCTCGCGTTCCCCACGATCCCCGGCACGATCATCGGTTTCACCGCCGCCGGGTTCGGTGTGGCGACCCTGGTTCCCGCCGCGATGAACGAGGCCGATGTGCTGCCGGGCCTGCGTCACGGCACCGGTCTCACGGTCGTCTCGTGGCTCATGCGCCTCGGGTTTCTGCTGTCTCCGCCCGTCGTGGGAATGATCGCCGACGCGACGAGCCTGCGCGTGGGGCTGCTGCTGATCCCCGCGGTCGGCGTGGCCGTGGTGCTGTTCGCCGGGGTGCTGCGCGGGCGCGAGCGCGGGTGACGGGGTCGGCGGCGCCCCGCGGCTGGGCCTAACTCAGGAAATCTGTCGGATTCGAGCCGATTCGGCGCGGAGCCGGCCGGATTCGACCCGATCTTCCTGAGTTGGGTACGGCGGCGGCGTGCACAACTCCTCAGAGAACGCTGCACTCACCCCGATTCCGGCCGAATCCGGCTCGCGGCGGGCCGATTCTCCGGAGTTATGCACGCCCGCGACCTCACACCCACCCCTCCCGCGTCGTCAGAACGGGTATGAGACGACTCCACTTGCTCGCCCTCGGCTTCTCGACCCTTCTCGCCCTCTTCGTCGGCGGCTGGGCGTACTTCGCGGCGCAGAGCTTCTACGACTCGTTCCCCGGTGTGCTGGGGTCGTGGGTGTCGGTCGACGGCCCATTCAACGAGCACCTCATCCGCGACGTCGGCGCGATGTATCTCGCGCTCGGCGCGGCGAGTATCGGCGGGCTGATCTGGCGGCACCCCGTCGCGTACCGCGTGCTCGGCCTCGCCTGGACGGTCTTCGGCACCCTGCACTTCGCTTACCACGCGCTGCATCTCGCGCACATGTCGCTCGAGTCGGCGATCGGTGAGATGGTCGCGCTCGGGGTGAGCCTGCTGCTGGGGGTCGTGCTGCTGGTCCCCGAGCGCGCGGGCTCGCCGCGCAAACGATAGAGCCGATGCCGCAGCCTCAGCGCCGCCGACCCCGCCGCGTCTTCTGCACCGGGATCAGCCCGGTCTGCGCGGTGAGGATCGGTTCGACCGCCCTCCGCTGCGTGCGCATCCACACGACGAACCCCACCGCGGTGAACCCGCCGTAGAACACGTACATGAGACCGGTGGCGTAGTAGCCCGAGCTGAACAGCAGGGGCACGCCCACCACGTCGACGGCGATCCAGATCAGCCAGAACTCGGTCCAGCCCTTGGCCATGCCGTAGGTCGCGAGCAGTGAGCCGACGAAGGTCCAGGCGTCGGCCCAGACGGGCTCCCACGAACCGAGCGCCCGGAAGAGCGGGGTCAGCGCGACCGTGCCGATGACCAGGGCGAGCACCAGACCGATGCGCGCTCCGGTCGGCGCCCACCGCGGCTGGATCCGACCGCCCTCGGCCTGGCGCCAGCGCACCCAGCCGTAGATCGCGACGGCGATGAACATCACCTGGCGTCCGGCCTGACCGAGCAGGTGCGGCAGCGAATGGTCGGGGCTGAGCACCGAGCCGAGGAAGACGGTCAGCAGCAGCACGTTGCCGACGATGCCGACGGGCCAGGCCCAGATGCGGCGGCGCATCCCGCCGATCGCGCTCGCGAGACCGAAGGCGTTGCCGACGACCTCGCGCACGAGGAGCGTCTGGCCGCCCGGCAGCACCCAGTTCGAGTTGAAGGCGTCGATGAGCCAGTTCAGGGGATCCATGCTCAGGATGCCGGTGCGGGGGTGGCCCGCTCGTCGAGCGTGAGCTGCAGGAAGGTGAGGTCGAGCCAGCGGCCGAACTTGGCGCCGACCTGCGGCATCCGTCCGACCTCGACGAAGCCGAGCTTCTCGTGCAGCGCGACCGAGGCGGCGTTGCCGCTCTCGACGGCGGCGACCATGACGTGCACGCCCTGCGCGCGGGCCCGTTCGATCAGTTCGGTCATGAGCGTGCGCCCGATGCCGCGCCCGTGCTGCCCCTCGCGCACGTAGACCGAGTGCTCGACCGTGTGCCGGAACCCGCTGTGCGGGCGCCACCGGCCGAACGACGCGTACCCGAGCACACCCGTGTCATCCGTGGCGACGATCACCGGGAATCCGTCGCACGAGCGCTCGCCCAACCACGCGGCCCGGTCGTCGACGTCGACGGGATCCTCGTTCCAGATCGCGGTGGTGTGCACCACGGCGTGGTTGTGTATCTCGGTGAGCGCCTCGAGGTCGGCGATTCCGGCATCCCTGATCTGCACGGGGTTCTCCTGGGTCTGCGCTGCGGGAAGCGCATCGCCGACGGTATCAGGATGCGGCGGCGTTGGTGCGCCAGTTCTCCTGCACAGCTACCCGTTGCCTTGGCTTTCGCGCCGATCGGCGCCGGTGGGGCTGCACGCCGTCGACCGACGCGCCGTGCTCGACAGAATGGGCGGATGCTTCCCCTCTCACCGCTATAGCGCACGGGCCTGTCGATGAGCAGCCTCATCCGTCAGGCGATCCATTCGGCGTACGGCCACGTCGATGACGAAGGCGAAACCCGGCGCGCCCTCGCGGCGACCTTCGGCGCCGTGACCTCTGACAAGTCGGGGGAGCAGCTCGTCGACGGCATCCGCTCCGGGCGGCGTCTCGCTGCGCTTTCATGATCAGCCTCATCGATACGTCTGTACTGATCGATCACACGCGGGGGATCGTCGGCGCGCACCGGGCCCTGCTCTCTGCGGTCGAGAGAGGCGCTCTGCATTCGAGTGAGATCGTGCGGACGGAGCTCCTCGTCCTGATCCGAGAGCGCGAGCTCGAGGTGATCTCTCCGCTGATCGACCGGATCATCTGGCACCCGGTCGATCGGCCGGTCGCGGAGCGCGCCGGTGAACTCGGGCGCCGGTGGCGCCCTGCCTACTCAGGGATCGACGCCGCCGACTTCATCGTCGCGGCTACGGCCGATCTGCTCGGAGCCGAGCTTCTCACCCGCAACGTCGAGCACTTCCCGATGTTCGACGGACTCGCCCCGCCCTACTGAGATGGGGCGACGTCGGTGCGCCAGTGCGAGAGCTTGTGCGGGTTCATCATGATCCACACGCGGGTGACCGCCCCGTCGGTGACGCCGAGGTTCACGACACTGACGACCTCGCCGTGCTCGCGGAACAGCAGTGCGAGCCCGTCGCCGGTCTCGATCTCCTCGATCTGCATGTCGGGGCGCTTCGCCGCGATCCCGAGCAGAAACCGGGCGACGCGATCGCCACCGGATACGACGTTGAGGGCCGCGCGCACGACACCGCCGCCGTCGCTGTGCAGCTCGACATCGGGGGCGAGCACCCGCAGCAGTTGCTCGATGCCGCCCGAACGGCTCGCCTGCTGGAACGCCCGCACCACCCGGTCGTGCTCGGCGCGCGGCACCGCATTCGTGCGGTTCTCCCGCATGTGGCGCCGGGCCGATGTCGCGAGCTGGCGCACGGCCGCCGCCGAGCGCCCGAGGATCTCGGCGATCTCGGGGAACGGCACGTCGAAGATGTCGTGCAGCACGAACGCGACGCGCTCGGCCGGCGTCATCGATTCGAGCACCACGAGCAGCGCGGTCGACACCGACTCATCGAGCGCGACCCGCTCCAACGGGTCGTCGAGGGCGACGGATGCCGGCGCGATCCGCTCCCCGCCCACGAACAGGTCGAGCGGCACCGGTTCGGGCAGCCACTGCCCGACGTACTGCTCGCGTCGTCGCCGCGCCGAGGTCAGCAGGTCGAGCGAGATGCGGCTCGCGACCGTGGTGAGCCACCCGGGCGGGTTCAGGATGCCGGAGCGCTCGGCATCCGTCATCCGATACCAGCGCACGTACGTCTCCTGCACGACGTCCTCGGCATCGGCCAGGGTTCCCGTCATGCGATAGGCGAGGGAGGTGAGCCGACGGCGTTCGCCGAACACGTCGTCCTGGTCGTCGTCCACGGGTTCTCCTCGTCGGGGCACTCTCGAAGACGGGTGCTCTCGAAGACTACCGACCTCACACTTCACCCCGCCGCATCGTCGGACCTGTGACAGGGTGACGCGCAGGGCACCCCGAACGAGAGGAAGACCCATGAGGATCGCCGTCGCCGGAGGCACCGGAACCGTCGGACGCCACGTCAGCCGCACCGCGCGCGAGGCCGGGCACGATGTCGTCGTGCTCTCGCGCGCGAGCGGGGCGAACGTGCTCACCGGTGAGGGGGTGACCGAGGCGCTCGCCGGAGCGGATGCCGTCATCGACGTCACCAGCATCATGACGCTGTCGGAGAAGAAGGCGCGGGACTTCTTCGAGACCGGCACGCGCACCCTGCTCGCGGCTGGGGCGCAGGTCGGGGTGGCGCACCACGTGGCGCTCTCGATCGTCGGGATCGACGGCATCGACACCGCGTACTACGCGGCGAAGCTCGCCCAGGAGCGGGCGGTCGCGGCGGGCACGATCCCGCACACGATCGTGCGGGCGGCGCAGTTCCACGAGTTCGCGGGGCAGGTGCTCGCGCAGATCGCCGGACCCTTCGCGGTCGCCCCGCGCACGCTCATGCGCCCGGTCGCCGCCCGCGAAGTCGCCGCGCACGTGGTGCGGGTGGCCGAGGCAGGACCCGTCGGGCGCGCGCAGGACCTCGTCGGCCCGCGCGACGAGACGCTCGTCGACGTCGCCCGACGGCAGCTCGCGTTCGACGGCATCCGTCGGCGGGTGCTCGATGTGAAGCTGCCCGGTGCCTACGGTCGGGGCCTCGCGTCGGGTGCACTGCGCGGCGGACCCGACGCGCTGCAGGGCGCGATCACGTTCGACGAATGGCTGCGCAGCCCGGATCACGCGCGCGGCTGAGGTCGGGAGGGCCTCTCTGGAGCGCACGCTCAGAGTGTGCTCAGATGGAAGCATGAGCACCGTCGACCCTGATGCGGCCCGCCGCGCACGAGCCGCTCGAGTTCCGACCATCAAGGATCTCTTCGTCCCCGGCATCCTCGCCTTCGCCGGCGCGGGCGGTCTGATGACGTGCGTGCTCATGATGGCGCGTGAGCCCGCGGCCGACGAGGTGTCGGCGCACACCGGGTGGCTGCTGGTGGCGATGACGGGCACCCTGATCGGGGGTCTCGCGGCGATCGCCGGGCTGATCTTCTGGGTACGGCTCTCGGTCAAGAACCTCCGTCTCCCGGGGTGGGCCGCGCCGATCGCGCTCGTGACCGCGGGCGCGGGAGTCGGTTGCCTGCTGAACGCCGGACCGATCGTTCTCGGCGTCTCCCTCCTCGGCGTGAGCGTGCTGTTCGCCCTGCTCGCCGTCGTGGGTCTGCGTCGTCGTACGACGCAGGCGAGGACCGAGGAGGAGATCGTGCGCGGTTCCGATCCGGTCGACGGAACGGTGACGAATCAGGGCTACACGCACTTCGGTGAGTCGACGCGCATCCTCACCGCTGTCACCTACTCCTTCGTCGACGGCCAGGGCACGCAGCGCTTCGTTCGTCGCGGCGCGGTCATCGACGTCGCCGATCCGCTCGTCGAGGGCGAATCCGTCGACGTCTGGTTCGACCGGATGAACCCCGCCGACGAGAAGCGCATCGTCGTTCGCCGTCGGCGCGGCTGAGTCGCCGCAGCGTCAGGCGTGCACGTCGGCGGGGGATTCCTCGCCCTCGTGGAAGTTCGGCTTCTTGCCGAAGATCTTCGCGATCCCGAGCACGATCCCGACGATGATGAGCCCGGTGGCGAGGCCGGCGATCGCCGAGAAGAGGGTGTCGCCGATCCAGACGATGACAGCGCCGGCGGGCTCGAGGATGTGCTCGATCCCGTGCAGGATGTCGGCGCCGAAGTGCACGCCGACCTCGCCGAGGTTGACCAGCAGCAGGTGCCCGCCGACCCAGAGCATGGCGACCGTTCCGAGGATGCTGATGAAACGGAACACCCCGGGCATCGATCGCACGATCCGCATGCCGGTGTGACGCACGCGCTTCTCGCGGCTCTTCGCCATCTTGAGGCCGATGTCGTCGATCTTCACCAGCAGCGCGACCGCGCCGTAGACGACGCCGGTCATGATGAGCGCGATCACCGCGAGGATCGCCAGGGTGGTCCAGATGTCGAGGCCAGCCTCGAGGTTCGACAGCGAGATGAGCATGATCTCGGTCGAGAGGATCAGGTCGGTGCGCACGGCGCCCCACACGAGCTTGTTCTCGTTGCGGGCGCCCTCGTCGGCGTGGCCGTGCTGCACCCCGAACCACTCGAGCACCTTCTCGGCGCCCTCGAAGCAGAGGTACGCACCGCCGAGGATCAGCAGGAAGGGCAGCACATCCGGCGCGAAGGCCGTGAGCAGCAGCGCGACCGGGATGATGATGACGAACTTGTTCGCCAGCGACCCGACGGCGATCTTCGCGACGACCGGCAGCTCGCGCGCGGGCGTGATGCCCTGCACGTACTGCGGCGTGACGGCGGCGTCGTCGATCACGACGCCCGCGGCCTTGGCCGAAGCCTTCATCGCCGCGCTCAGGATGTCGTCGACGACGGCGAGCAGACCAACCGACATGTGCGTCCCCCAGGGTGTGTGTACAGACGAGACACTCTATCGAGTCGCGGAGACGCCGATCGTCATCGTTCAGCCGCCGTCGACGAACACCCCGATGCGGTCGCCGTCGAGCACGAACTGGATCGCTCTACTGCCGGAGAAGCGCGCGCGGAGCGCTGCGGGCACATCGGCGTGGAGCGGGATCTCGATGCTCGCGGGGAACGCCCCTGCGCTGCAGCCGGAGTAGACGGGTCCGTCGATCGACCACGACGACCCGTCGAAGGAGTCGATCGCGGGGACGTCGGTGGTCGAGACGGCGATGATGCAGGCGCCGCCGGGCCCGATGGGGCCGCCGAAGCCGCCCTCACCGAGGAAGAGTGTGAGGCCGTAGAAGTCGTACACGGGAGTGCTCTCGATGGCGCCCACGAAGCCCTGCGGCACGAGGGTCGCCGAGGTCGGATGCAGGGTCGTCGTCTGCGGCACACCCGACGATGCCGACACCGGTGCAACCCCGGTGAGCGCGTAGGTCACGCCGGCAGCCACGGCGGCCGAAGCGATCACCGAGAGCGCCCAGAGCACGCGTCGCCGACGGGGAACGGATGCCGTCGCCCCGGCGCGAGCGTCATCGTCGGGTTCCTCGCCCGGCTGCCACCACTCGGGCTCGCCGTCGTCGGCGGTGGGGGCAGCGGAGCGGGCGGCGACCGCCGCCGCCTCCTCGGTGGGGAGCTGCTCGGCGGGCACGGCATCCGCTTCTTCCGCGCCGACCGCCGGACCCGCCGTCGCACCACTCAGCTCGGCACGTCGCGCCGCTTCGAGCTCGCGCAGACGCCGCATCGCGGCACGGTCGTTCGTGATGTCGGCCCTCGGGCCGTAGGCGCGTGCGCGGAGTTCCCGCAGTTCGACATCGTTGGCGGCATCCATCCTCGGAATCGTCTCATGTCCGCGCGCTCGCGTGACGAAGAAAAACTCACAGCCCGCTCTCAGCCCTGCGGGACCAAAACGGGTCGCTCCCTGGTTGTGATCAGAGACGTCGCAGCCAGCGGCGTCGGACAAAGGAGACACAGACCATGTCGAACGACTTCCGCAAGACGCCCGAGGCCGTCAGCGACCTCACGCACCTGCAGTACGAGGTCACGCAGGAGGACGCCACCGAGCCGCCGTTCCGCAACGCCTACTGGAACAACCACGACGCCGGCATCTATGTCGACGTCGTCTCGGGCCAACCCCTGTTCAGCTCCACCGACAAGTTCGACAGCGGCACGGGATGGCCGAGTTTCACGAAGCCCATCGAGGCGGATGCCGTGACCACCCGCACCGACCGCACGCTGTTCATGAAGCGCACCGAGGCGCGATCCACCGGGGCCGACAGCCACCTCGGACACGTCTTCGACGACGGCCCGCGCGACGCCGGAGGCCTGCGCTACTGCATGAACTCCGCGGCGCTGCGTTTCATCCCCGCCGACCAGCTCGACGAAGAGGGGTACGGTCGCTACAGCGGCCTCTTCGACGGCACCACCACCCACGACTCCGAGGAGCAGTCATGACCGATGACACCGGAACCATCACCCGAACCCCCGGCACCGAGACGGCGGTCCTCGCCGGCGGTTGTTTCTGGGGCATGGAAGATCTGATCCGCCGCCAGCCCGGCGTGCTCGACACCCGGGTCGGCTACACGGGCGGTCAGAACGACCACGCGACCTATCGCAACCACCCCGGTCACGCCGAGGCGGTCGAGATCGTGTTCGACCCGACCAAGACGACCTATCGCGACATCCTGGCGTTCTTCTTCCAGATCCACGACCCGTCGACGCGCGACCGTCAGGGCAACGACATCGGGTCGAGCTACCGCTCGGCCATCTTCCCGCTCAGCCCCGAGCAGCAGCAGGTCGCCCGCGACACCATCGCCGATGTCGATGCCTCGGGCCTCTGGCCGGGCAGGGCCGTCACCACGATCGAGGCCGAGGGCCCGTTCTGGGAGGCCGAGCCCGAGCACCAGGACTACCTGATCAAGTACCCCAACGGCTACACCTGCCACTTCCCGCGTGCGGGATGGGTGCTGCCGAAGCGCGCCGAGACCGCGGTCTGAGTCTCCGCCCGGCCCGTCGCCTCTCGGAGGCGGCGGGCCTTTCGCGTGCGTGGGGGCGTGGGGGCGGGCGTGTAAGGCTGGACATCCGATCGCTGAGGAGACTCCCGTATGGACGCCAACCCGCTCGTTCCGGCCGCGTACGACATCGTGTTCAGCCTGGTGTGGCTCGTCGTCTGCGCGTATGCGGTGGTCGCTCTCGTCTCCGCCGTGCGTGACCGCCGAACCGATGGCATCCGCTTCCTGTTGTGGTTCCTGATCATCGTGCTGCTGCCCGTCATCGGCCCGACCGCCTGGTTCGTGATTCGCCCGCGCGAGGGTGAGGGGGTGTCGGAGAACTCCGCCGAGTGACGCACACTCCGCAGGAGATCTCACGCATCGAAGGAGCGGATGCCGAAACCGGTCCTGCAGAGCGTGAGATCTCCTGCGCTGCGAGCGGGCGGCAGTAGCCCCTCCGCCTCAGGCCTGCAGGAACTCCACCGCGGCGCTCTTGAACGCCGAAGAACCCGGGGCGTTGAAGTGGTTGCGGTCGGGGATCTCGAAGAATCGGGCGTCGGGGGCGGCGGATGCCAGGGCGCGCGAGCCCTCGATGATCGCGTCCTTCGAGCCCGTGGCGAAGAGGATCGGGCGGGTCGGGGCATCCGTCGGGTCGGGGTCGATCGCGCCGGACGACCGCATGCCCTCGGCCAGCGCCACGAGCGCCTGCAGGTCGTTGCCCGGAACCCGTTCGGTGAGGGCGATGTAGTTCTGCGTCGTCGGGTCGGCGACCGGGGTGCCGTCGGCGATGTACGCACGCACCTGGTCGAGGTCGAGGCGGGCGAGGGGGATGCCGTCCGGCACTCCGCCGAGCACGGCGCGGCCGATGCGATGCGGCAGTTCCTTCACGACCTCCCAGCCGACGCGAGCGCCGAGCGAATACCCGACGTAGAGGGCGTCGTCGACGAGATACGCGTCCATCACGGCCTCGACGTCGGTGACGAGGGTGCGGATGCTGTAGTCCTCCGGCTGGTGCGGCTTCTCGCTGTGTCCGTGGCCGCGCTGGTCGAGGGCGAGCACGCGGTACCCGGCCTTGGTGAGTTCGCGCACCCAGCCGGTCAGCACCCAGTTGTCGCGGGCGTTGGACGCGAACCCGTGCACGATCACGACGACCGGGGCGTCGAGTTCTCCCCATGTGTACGTCGCGAGGCGGGTGCCGTCGGCGGCGTAGACCTGTTGGGGTTCGGGCATGCGGGTGAGGTCGGAGAGAGGGACAGCCACGGCATCCATTCTCCTCCCGCGGCGGGGCGTGCGCGCGCGTCGAGACCCACCGGGAACGCCGAAACCCACCGCCCCCGACGTGCGGGGCGATGGGTCTCGACGGGGGTGGTGGGTCTCAGCGACTCAGCCATGGGTTGCTGAGCCTGTCGAAGCATCCCGTGGCGGGCCCTTCGACAGGCTCAGGGACCCAGTCAGGCTCAGCGAATCAGACGCGGCTGCGGAGAGCCTCTCCGAGCGCGGCATCCACGTTCGTCCAGTACTGGAAGAACCGCTCGCGGATGCCGTCGACCGTGAGCGACTTGCCCTGACCCGTCAGCGTGTCGAGGAACCGGGCGCGCTGCTCGTCGTCGAACACCGTGCGGTACAGCGTGCCGGCCTGACCGAAGTCGTCGTCGTCGAGGTGCAGGGTCGCCGCCGAGCGGATCAGCTCGCCGTCGGACTCCCAGCTCGCCTCGACACCGGCCAGCGGGTCGGCTTCGGGTCCGCCGGCCGCGCCGTAGGAGTTCGGCGTGTAGACGCGGTGCTCGGCTGGGTTGAACCGGTACTGCATGTTGCCCTCGTGCATGTAGTTGCGCACCTCGGCCGCGTGCGGCTGGTTGACCGGCAGCTGGTTGTAGTTCGTGCCGACGCGGTGGCGCTGCGCATCGGGGTACGCGAAGACGCGGGCCATGAGCATCTTGTCGGGCGAGATGCCGGTGCCGGGCACCTGGTTGCCGGGCGAGAAGGCCGCCTGCTCGATCTGGGCGAAGAAGTTCTCCGGGTTGCGGTTCAGGGTGAACGTTCCCACCTTGATGCGCGGGTAGTCCTTCTTCGACCAGGTCTTCGTGAGGTCGAACGGGTTGAAGCGGTAGGCCTTGGCCTCGTCGTACGGCATGATCTGCACGTAGACGTCCCACTCCGGGAAGTCGCCCGCGGCGATCGCGTCGAACAGGTCGCGACGGTAGTGGTCGGCATCCGATCCGGCCAGCTTCTCGGCCTCGTCGGCGTGCATCGCCTCGACGCCCTGCTTCGACAGGAAGTGGTACTGCACCCAGAAGCGCTCGCCCGCGGCGTTGACCCACTGGTAGGTGTGCGAGCCGTAGCCGTTCATGTGCCGCCAGCTGCGGGGCAGGCCGCGGTCGCCCATGAGGTACGTGACCTGGTGCGCCGACTCGGGCGAGAGCGTCCAGAAGTCCCACTGCATGTCGGGGTCGCGCAGGGCGGAGTCGCCCAGTCGCTTCTGCGAGTGGATGAAGTCGGGGAACTTCATCGCGTCGCGGATGAAGAAGGTGGGGGTGTTGTTGCCGACGATGTCGAGGTTGCCGTCCGACGTGTAGAAGCGCAGCGAGAAGCCGCGCACGTCGCGCCAGGTGTCGGGGGAGCCCTGCTCGCCGGCGACCGAGGAGAAGCGCAGCAGCGTCTCGCTGGTGGCGCCCGGCTGGAAGACGGCCGCGCGGGTGTAGGCCGACACGTCTTCGGTGACGACGAACTCGCCGAACGCGCCGCCGCCCTTGGCGTGCGGGTTGCGCTCCGGCACCCGCTCGCGGTTGAAGGAGGCGAGCTTCTCCACGAGGTAGCGGTCGTGCAGGACGGTGGGGCCGTCGGCTCCGACGGTGAGCGAGTGGGCGTCGCTCGCGACCGGGGTGCCGGTCTGGGTCGTGGTGGCGGGTTTCTGCGTCATGGTGTTCTCCTTCTGCACGCGAGTACGACGAACAGCCCTTCTCCGCGGGTGGCGGGTCGGTGGCGGATGCGTCGGACTACTGCGCGACGTTCTGGCAGCTGGGGCAGAGGCCCCAGAAGGTGACTTCGGCTGTCTGGACGGTGAATCCCCCCGCGGACGACGGGGTGAGACACGGCGCTTCGCCGACGACGCAGTCCACATCGGCGACGGCACCGCAGGCGGTGCAGACGATGTGGTGATGGTTGTCGCCGATGCGCCGTTCGTAGAGCGCTGCGGATCCTGCCGGTTCGATCCGGCGGACGAGGCCCGCCGTCGTCAGGTCCGCGAGGATGTTGTGCACCGACTGGATCGACGTGGTCGGCAGCACTTCCGAGATCGCCCGGTAGAGGCGTTCGGCATCCGTATGGGCCATGGAGTCCAGCGCCTCGAGAACGGCGACGCGGCCCGCGGTCGCCCTCAGTCCGGCGCCGCGAAGCGCCTGATCGAGTGTGGTCTCCATGTCTCCGACACTACCTGTTCTTTTTAGTGATTCAAAAGTGCGGCGTGTCGGCGCGCGTGTCGCCCGATCGCATGCGTCGGAGGTGCGCCGTCACAGATGGTGGATGCTGTGCCGCAACCGTGTGCGGATGTCGAACAGCTCGTTGCCGCCGATCACCCGTGTGCCCGGCAGCCCCTGACGCAGGAGCGTCGGCAGGATGCTGCGGCGCACGACGAAGACGGGCAGGCCGCGGATGCTGCCGAGCGGCGTCGACGGCATCGACAGGTCGTCGTCGGGCAGCACCACGATCGCGCCCCTGAACGTCACGCGGGCCGCCCGGGCGACGGAGCGGATCTGCGCCAGCAGGTCGGTCACGGGGGCGCGGTGCCCGAGGCTGGGGCCGGTGATCTCGCCGCGGCGGAACCCGACGATCCCGCCGAAGTCGGCCGACATCACCCCGTACAGACCCGACGGACCGAGGATCACGTGGTCGAGGCGGTGCTCGGCATCCGCGTCGTCTCCCGCGCTCGCAGGTCCGGTCGCGATCCCGTGCCAGAGGGTGAACCCCATGCCCAGACCCGACACCGCGTGCGCCGTGGCCTCCTCGGCGAGGGCGTCGGCGAGCAGACGGCGCAGAGCGCGGGGCGCGGCGCGCACGAGACTCGGGGCGTACGGGTCGGGGATGCTCTCGCCCGCCCACTCCTCGAGCAGGGCCGCATAGCGCGCGCGACGCCAGGCGCCGGCCTCGCCGGAGGTCTTCGGGCGGGGGCGGGTGTCGGTGCGGGCGGGCTCGGGCGCGCGCCACTCGTCGCCGCCGCTGCGCGCGCGGTCGTAGCTCGCCCGGCCTGCGGGGGTGCCGATGAGTTCCCACGCCCGCTGCACCCGGATGAACACCGCCGCATCGCCGCCCGTGTCGGGGTGTGCCTCGCGCAGGCGCGCGCGATAGGCGCGGCGCAGCTCGTCGTCGTCGGTGCCCGGCGTCACCCCGAGCACCTCGTACGCCGAGGCCGAGAGCGGGCTGTCGAACATCCCCTCAGAATATCCGCGGGGCGTGAGGCGCTTCGACAAGCTCAGCGACCCAGGGTGGTGGGTCCCTGAGCGCGCGACTGGGTCCCTGAGCCTGTCGAAGGGGCCCGCCACGCGCGACTCAGCCGACGACGTCGACCACCCGCTCGACGCCGACCACGGGCACGACGCCCCCTCCGGATGCCGCGGCCACGGCATCCGTCAGGTGCGCGATCTCGCCCGCCGGCGCCCACACCTCGAGCGTGGCCGCCGCGCCGTACGCGGGCTCGCCCAGCGTGGCGCCGTGGTGGCCCGCCCAGTCGCGCAGCAGGTTGTCGAAGCGCCCGGCGTCGGCGTGCGCGACCTCGATCCGCACCTGCGTGAGCGCCTCGCGCCGCACGAGGCGCGCCAGATCGAGCGCCTCCGAGGTCGCGGTCGAGTAGGCCCGCACGAGCCCGCCGGCGCCGAGCTTCACGCCGCCGAAGTAGCGGGTGACCACCGCGACGACATCGGTGAGCTCGCGGCGCCGCAGCACCTCGAGCATCGGGATCCCCGCGGTGCCCGAGGGCTCTCCGTCGTCCGACGAGCGGGCCTGATCGCCGAGAAGACCGGTCACCATCGCGGTGCAGTTGTGCGCGGCATCCCACGCCCGCTTGCGGATGCCGGCGATCACCGCCTCGGCCTCCTCGACCGAGCCGACCGGAGCGATGTGCGTGAGGAACCGGGACTTCTTGATGACGAGCTCGTGGTCGACGGCATCCGCGATCGTCGCCGGATACCTGCCCATCCGCCCACCCTATCCAGCCGATTCGCGTGCGATCTGCCGAATCGATTCGATAGACTCTTCCCCGCGACACGGAGCAGTGCCGCCATCCCCGCATCCGTACTCCAGCCCTGCGAGTCCTCCCTCATGGCAACCTCCCTCACGACGGGCCGTCCGTGGCGCGTCATCCTCGCCTTCTCGATCCCCCTGCTGCTCGGCAACGTCGTGCAGCAGCTCTACCAGTTCGCCGACGCGATCGTCGTCGGGCGGCATCTCGGCGTGACCTCGCTCGCCGCCGTCGGCGCGACCGGACCCCTGCTGTTCCTGCTGCTCGGGTTCGCGTGGGGACTCACGAGCGGGTTCGCGATCCCGATCGCCCAGGCGTTCGGTGCGCGTGACGATGCCGCCGTCCGTCGCTCGGTCGCGACCGGTGTGCTGCTCAGCGGCGCGACGAGCGTGATCCTCACCGCCTGCGCGCCGCTGATCGCCGGTCCGCTGCTCGCCCTCCTGCAGACGCCCGCCGAACTCATGCCCGAGGCCACGGCGTTCACGCAGATCAGCTTCCTCGGCGCGAGCGCCACCATGTTCTTCAACTACCTGTCGGCGATCATCCGTGCAATCGGAGACTCGCGCACCCCGCTCGTGTTCCTCACGATCTCGTGCGCGCTCAACGTCGGACTCGTCGTGCTCATGGTCGGTCCCCTGGAATGGGGTGTCGGCGGAGCGGCCCTCGCCACCGTCATCGCGCAGGCCATCTCGGTCGTGCTGTGCCTCGAGTTCGTGCGCCGTCGCCTGCCGATGCTGCACCTGCGTCGCAGCGACTGGCGCGTCACCCGCGCCGACATCGCCGAGCACTTGCGCCTCGGCCTGCCGATGGGCTTCCAGGCCTCGATCATCGCGATCGGCACGCTGACCGTGCAGGTTGCTTTGAACACGCTGGGATCGGATGCCGTCGCCGCCTACACGACCGCCTCGCGCGTCGACGGTCTCGCCGTCGCCCTGCTCTCGTCGCTGGGGCTGGCGACCTCGATGTACGCGGCGCAGAACCATGGCGGACGCCGCCCCGACCGCATCCGGCGCGGAGTCAAGGAGGCGACGTGGATGGCGATCGCCGCGGGTCTCGTGCTCGGCGGACTGCTCGTCGCGTTCGGTGCGCCGATGGTTCGGCTGTTCGTCGGCGAGGGGTCGGACGAGGTCGTCGACCTCGCGCACCTCATGCTGATCATCAACGGTGCCGGCTACTGGGCGCTCGGCATCCTGTTCGTGCTGCGCGGCGCCCTGCAGGGGCTCGGCCACACGCTCGTGCCGACGGTCACGGGTGTCATCGAGCTGGTCATGCGCGTGGTCGCGGCGGTCGCGCTCGGCGCGGTCATCGGGTTCGCGGGCGTCGCGCTCAGCAACCCGCTCGCCTGGGTCGGTGCGATCGTGCTGCTGGTGCCCGCGTACGTGAAGGCCCATCGCGCGCTCGCGAAGCTGCCCGTCGCGCCGGCGGAGGCGACCGAGACCTCGGCGATGGCGATCGTCGGACCGACCGACGGATCGATGGTCGTCGACGCGGTCGTCACCCAGCCGATCCCCGTCGTGCGCAAGCGCGGCCTGCGTCGGCTGACCCTGCGCCCGTCGCGTCGCAAGGCGCGCCGCTGAGGCATCCGGAATCCTCGCGAATCGAAACGCGGAAACCGCGTCAGAAATGAGCGCTTCGGTCGTCTAGTAGAAGAAGGGTTTCGATCGTTGTCCTCCGAAAGGATGACAAAGATCATGCGTGAGACGGATGGGGATCCGCGTACGCTTTTCTACTGTGGAGAGTGCGGAGAGTCCGCAGACCGGGGGGTCATCATGACGACAGCTGCCATTGCCAGGGACCTGGCCGGATTTCTGGTTCCGATCGGATGGATCGGCACGGCGATCGCCGTCGTCTGCGCGATCGTGGCGGGGGCCGCGATCGCTCGCGGTGCCGGTGGGCTCAGCGGCGGAGCGGTCGGGGTGTGGATTCCCGCGGCGCTCCTGAGCTCCACGGCATCGTTCGCCCACCAGTGGCTGCCCCTCATCATCTCGGGCGCGGCGCTGGGTGCGATGCTCGTGCTCGGTGGCATCGTGCGCGCGATCATCAGCGTCGCTGACAACGGACGCATGACGCGCAGCGCGGCACGAGCGGCAGCGGTGGTCGAGGCTACGCAGCCCGCACCGACCACGACCACGATCCTGGTTCCGGCGCGCACGTCGAGCACCGCGACCGGCGCGATCGCCGTCGTTCGCTGAGCTCCCGGCGTCCGCTCGCGACGCTCGCGGGTTTCTCTCCGGAGGTCGCGAGCTCTTCGCGGCCGTCACATCGGGGGGCCGAAAGAACAGATGTCGGACGAAACACCGCCTTCTGGCCGGCATCCGTCGTATCGGCCCCCGAAGTCGCAGTCGGGCGAGGCGCATCGCCTCAGCGGTAGTCGCGCTCCCAGTGCTGACCCGCGGCTTCCCCGGCCTCGACGCGCGCGGCCTCGCGGGCCCGCAGTTCGACGCGGCGGATCTTGCCCGAGATCGTCTTGGGCAGCTCGTCCACGAACTCGATGACCCGCACCCAGAGGTGCGACGACAGACGCTCGTTCGCGTAGGCGAAGATCGAGCGCGCGGCTTCGCCGTCGGCCGCGGCATCCGCCGTCAGGCAGACGTACGCCTTCGGCACCGACAGGCGCGTCGGGTCGGGGCTGGGCACGACGGCCGCCTCGATCACGAGGTCGTGCTCGAGCAGCACCGACTCGAGTTCGAACGGGGAGATCTTGTAATCGGATGCTTTGAACACGTCGTCGGCGCGCCCGATGTAGGTGAGATACCCCTCATCGTCGCGCACCGCGATGTCGCCGGTGTGGTGGTAGCCCCCGACGCGGGTTTCCGCGGTCTTCTCGGGGTCGTCGTAGTACCCGGCCATGAGCCCCAGCGGCGGCTGCGACAGGTCGAGCGCGATCTCGCCCTCGCTCGCCCCATCGACGACCTCGCCGGTCACCGGGTCGAGCAGCACCACCGGGTACCCGGGCAGCGGCCGCCCCATCGAGCCGACCTTCACGGGCTGGCCGGGGGAGTTGCCCACGCAGCAGGTCATCTCGGTCTGCCCGAAGCCGTCGCGGATCGTGCCGCCCCAGGCGTCGCGCACGCGGTCGATGACCTCGGGATTGAGCGGTTCTCCGGCGCCGACGAGCTCACGCGGCGGGTGCGTGAGGCGGGTGAGGTCGGCCTGGATGAGCATCCGCCACACGGTCGGCGGCGCGCAGAACGTGCTCACGTGGTGCGTGTCCATGACCTGCATGAGCGTGTTGGCATCGAAGCGCGCGTAGTTGTAGACGAACACGGTCGCCTCGGCGAGGAACGGCGAATAGAAGCTCGACCACGCGTGCTTCGCCCAGCCCGGCGACGAGATGTTGAGGTGCACGTCGTCGGGCCGCAGGCCCAGCCACCACATCGTCGACAGGTGCCCGATCGGGTACGAGACATGGGTGTGCTGCACGAGCTTCGGGCGGTTCGTGGTGCCCGAGGTGAAGTACAGCAGCGAGGTGTCGGAGGCGGGCGTCGGGCCGTCGGGCTCGAAGGCGGTCGGGGCGTCCGCCGAGTCGGCGAACCGCTCCCAGCCGTCGGGGATTCCGTCGCCGATGCCGATGCGCAGGATGCCGTCGTCGATGCCCGCGAGCCGGTCTCCGAGGGTGCCGAGCGTGACGACGGCGCGGGCGCGCCCATGCTCGATCCGGTAGGCGAGGTCGGATGCCGACAGCAGCGTCGAGGTCGGGATCGACACCGCGCCGATCTTGGTGATCGCGAGCATCACCTCCCACAGCTCGATCGTGTTGCCGAGCATCACGATCAGGTGGTCGCCGCGACGGATGCCGAGACCGGTCAGCCACGCGGCGACCTGGTCGGACCGGCGGGAGAGTTCGCCGTAGGTCCACGACCGCAGCGAGAGGTCGGCCTCCACGATCTGCACCGCGGGGCGGTCGGGAGTCTCGCCGGCGATCACGTCGAACCACTCGAGCGCGAAGTTGAACTCGTCGACCTGCGGCCACGAGAATCCGGCGCGGGCGGCGTCATAATCGGTCGCGTGCGCGAACAGGAAGTCGCGCATCTCGCGGATGGACTGCGTGGCGGCGGTGGCACTGCGGGTCATGGGTTCCATCCTCGCGCACGTTCGTCGGTACCGGCGCGGGCTTCGTCTCCCTTCGCTCGCTCAGGATCCGGTCGAAGGAACCCGGTTCCTGAGCGAGGAGCGAAGCGACGAGACGAAGGGCGCTCAGGAAGAGGGCGACAGCAGGCCCGCGCCGTCGCGTAGCTCGAACACGAGCTGGGTCTCGGTGCCGCGCACGACCGGGTGCACGGTGATGTGCTCGAGCACGATGTCGCGCAGCGCCGTGGCATCTTCGACGGCGACGTGCACGAGGAAGTCGTCGACCCCGGCGACGTGGAAGACCTGCAGCACCCGCGGCACACTCGCCAGCGCGTCGAATAGGGCGGTGACCGTGGGGCCGGTGTGGTTGGCGAGGCGCACCTTGATGATCGCCTGCAACGGATAGCCGACGGATGCCTCGTCGAGGCGGATTCGCGTATCGCGGATGATCCCGCGCTCGCGCAGCCCCCGCACGCGGTGCGCGCAGGTCGATTCGGCGAGGTTGAGGCGGTGGGCGAGAGCCTTGTTCGTGATGTCGGCCTCGCGGGTGAGCACGGCGAGCAGCGCGAGGTCGGTCTCGTCGAGCGGTGATCCTGGGGGTTTGGGCAACGCGGGGTCCTCCTCGGCATCCGTTCTTGCTCAGAATAGCGAGATTGCGCTGTTCAATAGCGGATCCTGTCGATCATCAGCACAGAAATGGTGATTCCCGCAACATGGAGGGATGACCGCTCCGCTGCATCCCGACACCGTCGCCGTTCACAGCGGCCGCTCCGACCTCGCGGATCTCGGGGTGCACGCCTTACCCATCGATCTGTCGACGACGAACCCGTTGCCGGACGTCGAGCGCGGCGGTGCCTCCTACGAGGCGATGGCGACCGGCGGGCGGCCGCCCGCCGACGGTAGCCTCGTCTACGCGCGCCTGTGGAACCCGACCGTCGCACGCTTCGAAGAGGCGCTCGCCGAGATGGAGCACGCCGAGGCGGCCGTCGCGTTCGGGTCGGGCATGGCGGCGATGACCGCAGTGATCCTCGCGCACACCAACGCGGTCGGCAAGCGCCACGTCGTCGCGGTGCGCCCGCTCTACGGCGGCACCGACCACCTGCTCGGCTCGGGGCTGCTCGGCGCCGAGGTCACCTACTGCCATCCGCACGAGGTGGGCGACAGCATCCGCCCCGACACCGGGCTCGTAGTGCTCGAGACGCCGGCCAACCCGACGCTCGACCTCAGCGACATCGCCGAGGTCGTGCGGCGGGCGGGTGACGTGCCGGTCGTCGTCGACAATACGTTCGCGACGCCGATCCTGCAGAACCCGATCGATCTCGGTGCGGCGATGTCGCTGCACAGCGCGACCAAGTACCTGGGAGGGCACGGCGATGTGCTCGCCGGAGTCGTGGCCTGCGGCGAGGGCACCGCCGAAGCGCTGCGACGCGTACGCGCCGTGACGGGTGGCCTGCTCCACCCGCTCGGCGCGTACCTGCTGCACCGCGGCCTCGCCACCCTCCCCGTGCGCATGCAGCGCCAGCAGGAGAACGCCCGCCGCATCGTGTCGTGGCTGCTCGACCGGCCCGAGATCGACGAGGTCTTCTACCCGGGCCTCGACGGCGACCCGCACGGCATCCTCGACCGTCAGATGCGCGGCACCGGGGCGATGATCGCGATGCGGGTACGGGGCGGGTACGCCGCGGCATCCGTCGTCGCATCGAGCACGACCCTCTTCACCCACGCGGTCTCGCTCGGGGGCGTCGACTCGCTCATCCAGCACCCCGCCGCGCTCACGCACCGACCGGTGCCGGCCGAGGCGCGCCCCGCCGCCGACGTGCTACGCCTGTCGATCGGCCTCGAGGACGCCGACGACCTGATCGCCGACCTCGCCGGTGCGTTCGCCGCCCTCACGCCCGCCGATCAGAGCTTGGGCAGCGTGACCGTGCCCGTCGCGAGCCGCTCGGTGGGCATCCGGTCGCGGTTGTAGGTGATGTCGCGGTAGCCGTGCGGGGTCGGGTTGCCGTCCTCGTCGAGGCTCACGAACACGATCTTCTCGATCGTGAGGATGCGCTTGCGCGTGATCATGTTGCGCGCGACCGCCCGCATCGTCAGCGAGGTGCGGCCGAAGTGCGTCGCCGTCAGGCCGATCTCGATCAGGTCGCCCTGCACGGCCGAGGCTTCGAAGTTGATCTCCGAGATCAGCTTCGTCACCGCGCGGTAGTTGCCGAGCTGCACGATCGCGTAGATCGCGGCCTCCTCGTCGATCCACTTCAGCAGGCTGCCGCCGAACAGCGACCCGTTGGCGTTGAGGTCTTCCGGGCGCACCCATTTGCGGGTGCGGAAGTTGATGCCGTCCTCGGACCACGAGTTCTCTTCATGCTTGGCCATGCCTCCAGCCTAAGAACCGCGTGAGTCGGCGGTGTTACGGGCTGTGGAGGGGCCGTCTGCTGAGGGCGGATCGGCTGAGGGCGGATTCCGGCGCACGGCGCAGGAGACCGACGGATGCTGGGGGCATGAGCGAAGAGAACCCCCTCCCGCAGTTCGGGCCCGAGGCCCGACGCGCCCTGTTCCACGAACGCGTCCTGGTGCTCGACGGCGCCCTCGACGACGACAACGGCACGCTGCTGATGACGCAGCTGCTCACCCTGTCGGCCGAGGATGCCGCGACCGACATCGCCCTCTGGATCCACTCGCCCGGCGGCTCCGTGCCGTCGATGCTCGCGATCCGCGACATCATGCGGCTGATCCCCAACGACGTCTCGACGCTCGCGCTCGGACTCGCCTGCAGCGCGGGGCAGTTCCTGCTCTCGGCGGGCGCCGCGGGCAAGCGTCGGGCGCTGCCGCACGCGCGCATCCTCATGCACCAGGGGTCGGCGGGGATCGGCGGCTCCGCGGGCGAGATCGAGACCCAGGCCGACGACCTCCGCCACATGCGCGACACGGTGCTCGGACTCATCTCCGACGACACCGGGCAGACCCGCGAGCGCATCTTCGAGGACTCGCTGCACGACCGCTGGTACACGGCCGAACAGGCGCGCGACTACGGCTTCATCGACGAGCTCGTGTCGTCTCTCGCCGACGTCATGCCGCGTCGACGGGCACGGGTCGGGCTGGGGGCGGGCGCATGAGCGGCTACACGATCCCGAACGTGATCGCGCAGCATCCGCGGGGCGAGCGCGTCATGGACGTCTACTCGCACCTGCTCGCCGAACGCGTCATCTACCTCGGCTCGGGCATCGATGCGGGCGTCGCGAACGCGCTGATCGCCCAGCTGCTGCACCTCGACGCCGACAGCCCCGAGAGCGCGATTCAGTTCTACATCAACAGCGAGGGCGGCGATCCGGGGGCGGCGCTCGCGATCTACGACACCATGCAGCACATCCGCCCGAGCATCGCGACGACGTGCGTGGGTCAGGCGATCGGACCGGCCGCATTGCTCGTCGCCGCCGGAGCGCCGGGGGAGCGGGCCGCGCTCGCGCACGCCCGACTCGTGCTGCACCAGCCGGCGGGGCAGTCGCGCGGGGCGATCCCCGACCTGATCCTCGCGGCCGACGAGGTCGTGCGGGTGCGTTCCGACATGGAGGAGATCCTCGCCCGGCACAGCGGCCGCACGGCCCGGGAGCTGCGTGCCGACACCGACCGCGACCGCGTGTTCACGGCATCCGCCGCCCAGGCCTACGGCCTGATCGACACGGTGCTGGGGGCGCGGGGGTAGGCGCGGGGTGGGACCCTTCGACAGGCTCAGGGACCCAGCGGAGGGACCGCCACCCTGGGGCGCTGAGCCGCCACCCTGGGTCGCTGAGCCACCACCCTTGGTCGCTGGGCCACCACCCTTGGTCGCTGGGCCACCACCCTGGGTCGCTGGGCCACCACCCTGGGTCGCTGAGCCTGTCGAAGCGCCCAGTCCCCGCGAGAACTCAGGCCGCGAGGGCGAAGACCGATGCACGAGCGGATGCCGGCACCGACGCCGTGCGCAGCTCATCGGCGACCGCGCTGGTGAGCTCGATGAGGCTGGTGTCGAGGGCCCCCGCGATCGCGGCGATCATCTCGCTCGACGGCTCCTTGCGCCCACGCTCGACCTCGGAGAGGTACTGCGGCGAGACGCCCGCGGTGTCGGCGGTCTCGGTGAGCGTCTCGCCGCGCTCGTGGCGGCGTCGACGCAACTGCTCGCCGAGGAGGTGGCGCCACAGCGGCTCGGGGCCGCTCGGGCGGGGCGTGCGCGGGAAGGGGACGATGTCGGCCATGCCTCACGGTACGACGCACGGTTCGGCGGCATCCATCGTTTCTGCTCAGAGCAGAACGCTCACCCCAGCGGTAGCGGGCGGTCGTCGACGACCTTGCGCATCACGAGCGTCGAGCTGACGCGCTGCACGCCGGGGAGGGCGGTGAGCTGTTCGTCGTAGAGGCGTTGGAAGTGCGGAAGGTCGACCGTGACGACGCGCAACAGGTAGTCGGGGTCGCCGAAGAGGCGTTGCGCGAGAGTGATGTTCGGGATCTCGATCACGGCCTCCTCGAAAGCCATGATCGAGAAACGCGTCGCCTCGCGCATCGTGACGAAGACGAGGGTCTCGAACCCGAGTCCGAGCGCTTCCGGTGAGAGCGTCGCGCGGTATCCCGTGATCACGCCCGAACGTTCGAGTTCCCGCAGTCGGCGATGGCAGGGCGAGACGCTGAGCTGCACCCGTTCGGCCAGTTCGGTGATGGTCTGGCGCCCATCGCGCTGAAGTTCGGCAAGGATCTTACGGTCGATGGCATCCATGAGAGAGATTCTTGCGCATTTACGTGTTCGTCGCGCAAGAAACACAAACACTTTCGGCCCGAACCTTCCTAGAGTTTGTCTACGGCAATCGGATGCCGTCGGAAGGAGGAGCCATGACCATCGCTGCGGTCGCCGCATTCTGGGGGATGTCGATGCTCTTCATCGTGACGCCCGGCGCGGACTGGGCGTATGCGATCTCGGCGGGTCTGCGTCGGAGGACGACTCCCGCCGTGGTGGGCATGCTCGCCGGACACGTCGGTGCGGCAGCGCTGGTCGCTGCGGGAGTCGGCGCGGCGGTCGCGCGGTATCCGCTCGCCCTCACCGTCCTCACCGTCGCGGGCTCGTTGTATCTGGTCTGGCTCGGAATCGGCACGCTCCGCAGCCCCGCGGTCGTGCAGGAAGGTGTTGATCTGGTCGAAGCGTCGCCGGGACGCTGGATGGCCAAGGGGTTCGGAGTCAGCGGACTCAACCCGAAGGTCTTCCTGTTGTTCCTCGCGATCCTGCCCCAGTTCACGGCATCCGCCTCGCCATGGCCGATCGGGGTGCAGATCGCCGTCCTTGGGGCCGTGCACGTGATCTCGTGTGCCGTCGTGTATTTCGCCGTCGGTTTCGGCGCCGCATCGGTGTTGCGTTCACGGCCGACCGCCGCGCGCACGGTGAGTGTGATCTCGGGTGTCGCCATGATCGTGATCGGCGGCGTTCTGCTGATCACTCAGCTCGTGCACGCATGACGTTCTACGATCCGATGGTGACCGCTTACTTCAGTCGCCTGTCCGACCGTGAATTCGAGGCGACGGGAGCCACGCAGGGGGCGTGGAACACGGCCGAGCAGCACATCGCCCCCACGATCGGACTTCTCGCCCACCTCGTCGAGGTCGACCGCGACCACCGTCGTGACGATTCCCTCGCGGTGGCGCGGGTCTCCTACGACATCCTCGGCGTCCTGCCGATCGAACGCGTCGCGGTCGATGTGCGCGTGATCCGGCCCGGTCGCACGATCGAACTCGTCGAAGCGACGCTCAGCCATGACGGTCGCGTCGCCGTGATCTTGCGGGCGTGGTTGATGCAGAGGTCTTCGACGAGCGAGATCGCGGGTGGGGCGCTTCCGGTGATGCCGTCGCTCGACGCTCACGCTCCGTGGGATGCCGGATCGATCTGGCCTGGCGCGTTCGTCCGCACCGCAGACTTCCGGCATCGGGAACACGAGGCGGGTCGGGCATCCGCATGGGTGCTGCCGCGTCACGTTCTGCTCGCCGATGAACCGATCAGCGCGACGGCGCGGGCCCTCGGACTCGTCGATCTCGCCAATGGCATGACCCCGCGCGTGCCGATCGACGAGGCGTTCTTCCCGAACGTCGACCTCACCGCTCATCTTTTCCGGGAGCCGGAGGAGGGGTGGATCGGCCTCGACACCACGGTCACCTTCGGTGCGGGCGGAGTGGGGCTCACGCACACGGTGCTCAACGACGCCTCGGGTCCGTTCGGTGTCTCGATGCAGAGCTTGACCGTGCGGGCGCGGTGACCGGCTTTCGCGCATGTCCGCAGGGCCGACCGGACTACAACGCCGCCGTCACCCCGGGCAGCAGCTTCGTGAGGATGCCGGCGAGCTGACCGCGTTCCTCGTCGGTGAGCGGGTCGAGCACGAGTTCGCGGATCTGCTCGACGTGCACGGGCGCCGCCTCGCGCAGCAGGTCGCGCCCGGCCGGGGTGAGGGTCGCGGAGAGCGTGCGCTTGTCGGCGCCGCACGAGGTGCGTTCGACCCATCCGCGCTCCTCGAGCGAGTCGATGGCGTGGCTCAGGCGCGAGCGGCTCAGCCCGGCGATGCGGGCGAGCTCGGTCATGGTCGTCGCCCCACCGTCGATCTGTCCGGCGAGCATGATGAGGATCGCGTACCGCGCGTGGTTGAGGCCGACCTCGTCCTTCAGCGCGCGATCGAGCACCTGCGGCAGCAGCTGCACGAAGCGGATGACCGGAAGCCACGTCTGCATCTCGGCATCGTCGAGCCGGCGCGGGTGCCGCACGGCATCCGGCTGTCCGTCGATCGGCGCGTCCATGTTCACGCCGCCGAGAGGTCGATGGTGTGCGCGGTGTGGTCGCGCTTGGCCTCGAGGTAGCGGGTGTTCGCCTCCGAGAGGTGCACCCCGGTGGGAACCTGCTCGGTCACGCGGATGCCGAGGGCCTCGAGCTGCCGCGCCTTGTCGGGGTTGTTGCTGAGCAGACGGATGCCGTCGACTCCGACCGCCGTGAGCATCTGGGCGGCGACCGTGTAGTCGCGCTCGTCCTCACCGCGACCGAGGGCGACGTTGGCCTCGTAGGTGTCGAGGCCGGAGTCCTGCAGCGCGTAGGCGTCGAGCTTGGCGTAGAGGCCGATGCCGCGACCCTCCTGGCGCAGATAGAGCAGGAAGCCGCCCTCGTCGGCGATGCGCTCGACGGCCTCGCGCAGCTGGGGGCCGCAGTCGCAGCGCTGCGAGCCGAAGACGTCGCCGGTGAGGCATTCGCTGTGGGGGCGCACGAGGGGTGCGGGTCCGCCGTCGGCCGCGCGGTCGAGCGCCGCGCGCCAGTCGCCGAGGCCGAGGAGCAGGTGTTCGCGTCCGTCGACGAGGCCGTCGAAGGTGACGACGTCGGCGGTCGTGGAGTAGCCGTCGGCGAAGGCCATCGGCACGCGCACGCGGGTCCGCTCGGAGACGACCGGAATGACCGTTGAACTTTCAATCATGTGAGGTAGAACGCGGCGCGGCCGGGTCTATTCCCGGGGCTCCTCGGGTGACGGCATCCGGTCCCGCCGCCGCACGAACTTCAGCTCGCTCGCGAGGATGCCGAGCACCACGAGTCCGCCGCCGACCAGGGCGAGCGCGGGCAGCCGCTCGCCGGCGATGCGTCCGATGACCCCCGCCCACACCGGCTCGCCGGCGTAGATGATGGTCGCGCGCGTGGGGGAGACCGACTTCTGCGCCCAGTTCATCGTGAGCTGGATGAGGCAGCTCGCCGCCCCGAGCCCGACCGCGCACACGACCCACACCCAGGAGAACGCGGGGATACCCTCGCCGACCACCGGCATCGTCAGCAGTCCCAGAACGCCCGCGGTCAGCAGCTGCACGATCGTGATGCGCCCGAGGTCGATCCGCCCGGCGAACACGCTGATGAGGATGATCTCGGCCGCGATCGGCAGCGTGCTGATCATCGTGGCGATCTCTCCCGCGCCGAGGGTGAGCGTGAACGCGTCGGGGCCGGCGATCAGCACGAGTCCGACGAAGGCGAGCGCCGCCCCGACGAACGCCATCGCCGGAGGACGCTTACGGAACACGGCCCACTGCGCGAGCGGCACCAGCGGCACGTACATCGCCGTGATGAAGGCGGAGGTGCTCGAATCGATCGTCTGCAGCCCGACGGTCTGCAGACCGTAGCCGAGGTAGATCATGACCCCGATCGCGACACCGGCGCCGATATCCCGCCAGCGGATGCCGCGCAGCACGCGGTGGAAGATGACGACGCTGATGAGTCCCGCCACGAGGAAGCGCAACCCCACGAAGAACCACGGACCCGAGTACTGCATCGCCCAGTGCACGAGCAGGAAGGTGCTGCCCCAGACCGCGGTGATGGCGATGAGGGCGGCTTCTTGTGGCCGGAAGCGCATCCAGCGCAGACGAGTGGGCATCGTGGGGCCCTTTCTCGACGGCTGCCTCATCGAGGATATCGCCGAGCGGGATGCCGGAAGATCACGAAGAATGTCGGCTCCGAGCGGATGCATCGAACGCGTCGGTAGCCTCGCACCATGAGCAACTTCGTGAGCCCCGACGAACTGAGCGACCTGCGTGAGCAGGGTGCCCCCGTGCACGTGATCGACGTGCGCTGGCGGCTCGACCGTCCGGACGGCCACGCGGAGTACCTCGAGGGCCACATCCCGGGCGCCGTCTACGTGCCGCTCGACTCCGAGCTCGCGACGCACGGCGAGGCCTCCGAGGGCCGTCACCCGCTGCCCTCGACCGAGACGCTGCAGCAGGCGGTACGCCGCTGGGGTGTGCACGACGGCGATCTGGTCGTCGCCTACGACGATGCGAAGGGCCTCGCCGCTGCGCGGGCGTGGTGGCTGCTGCGCCAGGCGGGCATCGACGTGCACGTGCTCGAGGGCGGCATCCGAGGATGGATCGCCGCGGGCCACGACGTCGACACCGCCGACGAGTCGCCCGAGCCGGGCAACGCGGTGCTCCGAGAGATCGGCGGCGACGCCCTGTCGATCGACGAGGCGGCGGCGTTCCCGGCATCCGGAGTGCTGCTCGACGTGCGTGCTCCCGAGCGCTACCGCGGCGAGACCGAGCCGCTCGACCCGATCGCCGGGCACATCCCCGGTGCCGTCAACCTGCCCACGATGCTGCACCTCGACGCCGACGGACGCATCCTCGACGCGGCGACCGTGCGCGCGAACCTCGCGACGGTCGGCATCGCCGAGGGCACCCGCGTCGCGGCGTACTGCGGGTCGGGCGTGACCGCCGCGCATACCGCGCTCGTGCTCGACGAGGTCGGCATCGAGGCGAAGGTCTTCCCGGGTTCGTGGAGCCAGTGGTCGAACACGCCGGGGCGTCCGGTCGCCACGGGCGATCAGCCCGGCTGACCCGCTTGGCCCGGCTCGGGTTCGCGCTCGCCGAAGCCCCAGCGCAGCAGCAGAGCACCGGGACCGAAGGCGCGGCGCACCTGGTGGATCGACGTGCCCGACTCCAGCGTCAGCGGCGTCGCCGTCTGACTCTGGGGGGTGTCGACCTGTTCCTCGAACCAGTCCGGGAGAGCCTCGGGGTGGAACCGCGTCCACACCAGCAGCTCACGGCATTGCCGGGCGACGGCGTGCCCGGTCTCGAGCTGCGGCGGGTACCCCGGCGGGTACGACACCGACCACTCGACCATCGCGGTGCTCGGTGCCGTGAGCGGGGCGTCGAGCTCGAACAGCACGCCGTGCACCTCGCCGTTGGGGTGCGAATAGCGGCTCGCGATGCGGCCCCCGAAGTCGGCGGCGAACTCCGGCGCCGGAGTGGAGACGCCGGGGGTGAGCTCGAGGAACGGGATCGCCGTGATCGTGCCGATCGTCGACTGCACGATGCTGCGGGTGTGACTGTGCACGACGTGCCCCTCGATGCCGACGTCGGTCACCGAGTGCGTCGTCAGCTCGCGCGAGGTGTCGGGGTACTCCGCGCCGAGCGCCGCGAATGCCTCCTTCACCGCGTCCTCGATGGCATGCTCTTCGAGAGGGAAGAGGTTCGGCCCGAGCGGGCCGGTGCGCGATGACCGCAGGAGCCCCGTGAGCGCACCGCGTTCGAGGTGCAGAAGCTCTTCGATGTCGGCGACCGCGGCCAGCGACTGCGCACCCTCCGGATGCCGTGCCCCCGAGCGCCAGTAGCTCAACGTCGCCATCGATACCTGGTTGCCGCGGGCGCGCAGACGCTCCTGCACCCACGACAGCGTCACGCGGCGCGCGTTGATCGCATCTCGGAACGCGGCGGGGAAGCCGGGCCCGGTCGACGGCTTCAGAAAATCTTCACTCTCCATCACAGACCCCCTCCGGTATGTGAAGAACTGCTGTTTAGAGTGAGCTTACGACCGCACGAGGCCACCCCTGGGGACCTGGGTGACGAAGTGGGGTCGACGTGATCGTCTCGACGCAGGCAGGGTGCCCGACCTTGCGGAGGATGATCGGGCGCAGCGATGCCCCCGTGCTGCGTACTCGTGGGGCCCGATGATCGATCTGGGGAGATCCATCGGGCCCCGCGAACAGCCCCGTCCGTCCGGCCCGGCGCCCCCGCGTAGACTGGGAGCACAACCCCGGAGGACTCTGGATCTTCATGTCTGCCCCTTCCCGCACCTTCACCGTGCGCAACGTGCAACTGCTGCGCGCGCTGTTCGCCGCCGTCGCGGCCCTCATGATCACGTTCTCGTCCGATCACTCCGCGGCTGTGGGGCTCTCGGTCTTCAGCGGCTTCGCGATCGCGACGGCACTCGTGATGCTGTTGTCGGTGTGGTTGGTGTTCCCCGCGGGATCGCGGTGGCCCGCGGTCGTGATCGGCCTGCTCAGCGTCGCGGCCGGCATGGCGACCGGCATCCCCGTGTGGCGCACCAACGACGTCTTCTTCATCGTCGTCGGCGCCTGGGCGCTCGCGACGGGGCTGACCGAACTGCTCGCCGGCATCCGCGCCCGCCGTATCGGCACGGACCCGACGGCGCGTGACTCCATCATCATCGGGTCGTTCGGCATCCTGCTCACCGTGCTGCTCTGGGTGATCCCCGCCGGCTTCACCCACGACTACACGATCAAGGAAGCGGGCACCTTCGAGCTGACCGGCATCATCCTCGGGGTCGGGATGCTCGGCGGCTACGCCGCGCTCGTCGCCGTCTTCCTCGGTATCGCCGGACTCACGCCCAAGAAGGCGGATGCCGTCGCCCCGGCATCCGTTCCCGCTGAGAGCGGAGACGCCCGATGAGCGAAGAGAAGCCCACCCGCCGCGACATCCTCCGGCCCCTGCACCTGCTGGGCATCGCCCTGGCGTGCGGTGTGTTCGCGATGATCGTGACGCTCGTCTCGACCGGTGCCTTCACGGCTCGCGTGAACACCGCGATCGCGAACGGCAGCTACGAGGGCCTCACCCCGGTGATGCTCGGACTGGTCGTCGGCGGTGGTGCGTTCATCGTGACGCTGCTGATGCTGGCGATGCTGATCCTGGCCGTCGACCCGGCCGATGTCACCAAGACGGTCGACCGTCCGGTGCTCTACGACCCCGAGTCCGACGACGACGGCACTGCCGCGGGCGACGCCCGCACCGACCGTACGGAATAGTCGCGGTGGCGGGCGGCTTGTCCCTGTGGTGAGCACTCCCGTCGATCGCGCCTCAATCGGACTCCGCTCGGCGAGGGGACCCGTTCTCGGGGCGCTCATGCTCTCGACCGGGCTCATCGCGATCGACGCGACGATCCTCGCGACCGCGGTGCCCAGCATCGTCGACGACCTCGGTAGCTACCAGCAGTTCCCCTGGCTGTTCTCGGTGTACCTGCTCGCGCAGGCCGTGAGCGTGCCGATCTACTCGCGTTTCGCCGACACGATCGGGCGCAAGCCCGTCATCCTGCTCGGCATCGGGCTCTTCCTCCTCGGCTCGATCCTCTGCGGCATCGCCTGGAGCATGCCCGCGCTCATCGTGTTCCGCATCGTGCAGGGGTTGGGTGCCGGAGCCGTCGCCCCGATGGCGATGACGATCGTCGGCGACATCTACACGGTCGCCGAGCGGGCCAAGGTGCAGGGCTACATCGCCAGCGTCTGGGCGATCTCCTCGGTGGTCGGCCCGGCGCTCGGCGGACTGTTCGCACAGCTGGACGCCTGGCGATGGATCTTCTTCGTCAACATCCCGCTCTGCCTGATCGCGGGATGGATGCTCCTGCGCAAGTACACCGAGAAGAAGGTCGTGGCGCAGCACCGCATCGACTACGTCGGCGCGGTGCTCCTGACGATCGGACTCACCGGTCTCATCCTCGGCATGCTCGAGGGCGGGAACGCCTGGGAGTGGATCTCGCTGCAGAGCGCGCTCTGCTTCGGGATCGGAGTGATCGCGCTGGCGGTGTTCGTCGTGGTGGAGCGGCGGGCGGCCGAACCGATCGTCGATCTGCGCCTCGCCGCGCGCCCGCTGATCCTGACCACGACGATCGTGTCGCTCGGCGTCGGGGCGCTGATGATCGGCGTCACGAGCTTCGCCCCCGCCTACCTCGAGGGATCGATCGGCATCCCGCCCCTCCTCGCCGGCCTCGCCGTCGCGGCGCTGACCCTCGGCTGGCCCGTCTCTGCCGCGAACGCCGGGCGGCTGTACCTGCGCATCGGCTTCCGCCGCACGGCGCTGATCGGCATGAGCATCACCTCCGTCGCCGCGATCGCGCTCGCCGCCTCCTCTCCGTGGCCCAACCCGTACACGATCGCGCTCATCGCCTTCGTGTTCGGCTTCGGTCTCGGATGGACCGCCGCTCCCACGCTCATCGCCGCGCAGGCATCCGTCGGCTGGGGTGAGCGCGGTGCCGTGACCGGCATGAACGCGTTCGCCCGCTCGGCCGGCAGCGCCGTGGGCGTCGCGATCTTCGGGGCCATCTCGAACGCGGTCATCGCGCAGGGCGCCGGGCCGGACGATCCCGACACGATCATCGCGGCCTCGGTGTGGGTGTTCGTCGCCGCGGCCGTGACCGCCGTGCTCACGCTGATCGCGGCGGCCTTCATGCCCCGCGATCGGGTGGAGTCGCGGTCGGGGGAGGCCGGGGGCGAGGCGGGCGACGCGGCGGGCTCGGTCGAGGGCTAGGCCGAGGCTCTCGCGTCGGTCGGTCTCGGGGAGCTCGGCCGAGGGCGTACCCAACTCAGGAAGACTGCGGGTGCGTCGAGGAGAACCGCGCGGATTCTCGGGCGGCCTCGCGCGCGAGCGCGCGATCTTCCTGAGTTAGGTACACCCGCGAGTCGAGGCCGAACACAGAAACGCACCCCGCCCGATGGGCCTGGGGTGCGTTTCGGCGTGGGGGAGACGCGTCAGCGCGCGAGGCGCTCGGCGATTCCCGTGTAGGTGGCGGGGGTCAGCGCGAGCAGGCGCTGCTTGGCCGCGTCGCCGATCTCGAGGCCCTGCACGAACTCGGCGAGCTCGGCGCCGCCGACGCGGTGTCCGCGGGTCAGCTCCTTGAGCAGCGCGTACGGGTCGGTGATGCTCGAACGGCCGGCGACGACCTCGGCGCGGATGACCGTCTGGATCGCCTCGGCGAGCACCTCCCAGTTCACGTCGAGGTCGGCGAGCAGCACGTCGCGCGAGAGCGAGATCTCGTTGAGCCCGCGGCGCAGGTTGTCGAGCGCGAGCAGCGAGTGCCCGAACGCGACGCCGATGTTGCGCTGCGTGGTCGAGTCGGTGAGGTCGCGCTGCAGACGGCTCGTGACGAGGGTCTGCGAGAGCGAACCGAGCAGGGCGGCCGAGAGCTCGAGGTTCGCCTCGGCGTTCTCGAAGCGGATCGGGTTGATCTTGTGCGGCATGGTCGACGACCCGGTCGCGCCCGCGACGGGGATCTGCGCGAAGTAGCCGAGCGAGATGTACGTCCAGATGTCGGTGGCGAGGTTGTGCAGGATGCCGCCGGCGTGACGCACGCGGTCGTAGAGCTCGACCTGCCAGTCGTGCGACTCGATCTGGGTGGTGAGCACGTTGAAGCCGAGTCCCAGGCCCTCGACGTACTCGCGGGCGATGGTCGGCCAGTCGGCGTCGGGGTCGGCCGACAGGTGCGCCGACCACGTGCCGGTCGCGCCCGAGAACTTGGCCAGGTAGTCGGATGCTGCGATCTGGGCGCGCACGCGCTCGAGACGCCACGCGAACACGGCGATCTCCTTGCCCATGGTCGACGGGGTGGCGGGCTGGCCGTGGGTGCGGGAGAGCATCGCGGCGTCGGCGTGCTCGACCGCGAGCTCGCGGAGCTTGGCGATGACGGAATCGAGGGCGGGGAGCCAGACGCTCTCGACCGCGCGCTTAACGGTGAGGGCGTACGAGACCGAGTTGATGTCCTCGCTCGTGCAGGCGAAGTGCGTCAGCTCGGCGATCGCGTCGAGGCCGAGCGTCGAGAGGCGGTCGCGCACGAGGTACTCGATGGCCTTGACGTCGTGGCGGGTGACCGCCTCCTTCTCGGCGAGCCAGTCGATCTCGGCCTGGCCGAAGTCGCGGTAGAGGGCGCGGAGGCGCTCCTTATCGGCATCCGACAGGGGGGAGGTCTCGAACAGCGAGCGGTCGGTGAGGGCGATGAGCCACTCGACCTCGACCTCGACGCGGGCCCGGTTGAGGCCGGCCTCCGAGAGGAAGTCGGCGAGCCCGGTGACGGCGCCGCGGTAGCGACCGTCGAGGGGGCTCAGGGGCTGCGGCGGAAGCGAAGGCTGGAAAGTCAGGGGAATCCTCCTGATCGGGCCCGTCAGATACGGGGCGTGCGGGGCTGGCGCAGGGCGGGTTCGAGCTGACGGAACAGCCCGCGAGTCGCCGTCTCGATCATACCGAGCACCGAATCGAACATCTCGGGGCCGGCGTAGTAGGGGTCGGGCACATCGTGGGTCGAGGCGTCGGGGTCGAAGCCGAGGAGGAGGGTGACTTTGCCCTCCTGATCCTCGTCGCGCGCCCATTCGCGCAGGATGCGCTCGTGGGTGCGGTCGAGGGCGACGATGAGGTCGTTCTCGAGGAAGGATGCCGCGGTGAACTGCTTCGCGCGGTGCTGCGACCCGTCGTACCCGCGGCGGGCGAGCGAGTCGATCGTGCGGTGGTCGGCGCGCTCGCCGAGGTGCCAGTCGCCCGTGCCCGCGCTGCGCGAGACGATGCGCGAGCCGAGTCCCTGATGGTCGGCAAGGTCGCGGAAAACCACCTCGGCCATGGGGGATCGGCAGATGTTCCCCGTGCACACGAAGATCACGCGAAAGGGATCCGGGGATGTCACAGATACATTCTGCCGCTCTCGGGCCGTCGTGCACAGTTCGCGGGCTCACTGATCCTGCACAGCATCCGATTGCGCGACGCTCTGCACCGCTCGTGCGCTCGCGGTCAACGCCGGGTGCTCCTGCGGCGGAGGCTGTGGGCATGTACTCCTCGATCGCGCTCCCGACCACCGATGGGTGGACCCCGTACGACGTGTCGATGTGGCAGCAGGCCGGGGCTCAGCTCCGCGTCGCCCTCGACTTCACGCAGACCGCCGCGGCGACTCTCGATCCCCTCGTCGACGAGACCGAGTGGGCGTCCGACGGGATGCGATCGCTGCACACGACGATGGCCGAGCAGCGCGGTCTCATCGCCCTCGAGGTCATGATCCTGGAGTCGACCGAGGCAGAGCAGCGAGCGGCGGGGCTCGGATGAGCGACGACCTCGACATCCGTTACGGCGGCGCGATCTCGGTCGACACCGAGGTGCTGCGCGACATCGGCACGCGGTTGGCCGGCCTCGCGGGGTCGCTGGCGCAGGGCGCGGCCGCTGCGGGTAACGCCTATGCGCTGCTCATCGGCTCGGCCGCGTGCCGTTCGTGGAGCGGCTTCGACGCGCTCGGACGCAGCCGCACGCGACTCGACGAGCTGCGGATCACGGCCGAGACGACGGCGTCCTCGACGCTGCTCATGGCGGATGCGTACGAGGTGGTCGAGCTACGCGCGCGGGCGGAGGCGCTCGCCGCGAGCGATGCCGCTGCGGCCGCAGCCCTGAACGCTCGGGCCGACGAGATCGTGGATGCCGACCCCCGTGTCCAGGGTCTCGTCGCTGCCCTCGTTCTGGACTGGGGCACGCACCGGTTCGACGGACTCGATGCGCAGGTCGGGTTCGGTACGCCGTTCGGTGGAGTTTTCGGCGGGATCGGGCTGGCCGCTGCTCTGCTCGGCAAGGGCGTGATCCCGAAGGGCGCGACGTTGCAGGGCAGGGCGGATGCCGTGCGCGTCACTCCGGTGGCGACGACGACCCCGAAGGCTCCGCCGACGTCGCTGCCCGACGCCCTCCAGCGGTTCCCGAACTCCGGGGGAGCGCAGGTGCGGGTCGAGAAGTACACGATGCCCGATGGCTCGAACCGGTTCGTCACGTATGTGAAGGGCACGCAGTCGCTCCTCAGCGGGGGGAAGGAGCCGTGGGACATGAAGTCCAACGTCGAGCTCTACTCGAAGCAGAAGTCCGCCTCCTACCAGGCGACGCTCGACGCATTGAAGGCGTCCGGTGCGAAACCGGGAGACCGGGTCGATATCGTCGGGCACTCCCAGGGCGGGACGATCGCCTCGCATCTCGCGATGGACGACGTCTACGACGTCGGGGTGGAGATCACGGCGGGCAGCCCGGTCGAGCCGACGCTCGACGACGACCAGACGCTAGTGCAGCTGCGGCACACCGACGACGTGGTGTCGTCGCTGGCGGGCGGGGGATCGCCCGGGGGTACGGGGTCTCCCGACAGCTTCACCGCAGAGCGCGTCGGCGACCCGGCGCAGGGGCTGCAGGATCTCACGCTCGAACCTCACGTGCTCGACACCTACGTCGAGACCGCCGAGATGGTCGAGGAGTCGGGTGACCCGCGGGTCGATGGACTCGATGACCTGTGGAACGACCTCGGACAGGCGACCTCGGTCACGTCGACCGACTACCGGGCCCAGCGGGTGCTGCCCGAGGAGGTGGTGGCACCGGGCGGCTCGACCACGCCCGCACCGGTCATCGGAGACGAGTGGTGGCGTCGGAAGGACGTGCTGTGAGGTCAGTCGCGGCGGCGCGGCTTCTTGGCCTGCGGGCGCAGGATGAAACCGAAGATGCCGTTGATGATCGAGATGATCAGCGCGGCGACGACGCCCCACCAGAAGTGCTCGACGCGCAGGCCCCAGTCCAGGCCGCTCGTGATCCAGGCGGTCAGCCACAGCAGGAAGCCGTTGATGACGAACCCGATGAGCCCGAGGGTGAGGATGTACAGCGGGAACGCCACGATCTTCACGACCGTGCCGATGATCGTGTTCACGAGGGCGAAGATCGCCGCGACCGCGAGAAGCGTGAGCACGAGCTGCAGCGTCTCTCCCGGGGGGAAAGCGATGACGCTCACCTGCAGCGCGGGGATCAGCGTCACGACCCAGAGGGCGAACGCGTTGACGACGACTCGGATGATGAAGCGCATGGTCCGCCCAGTCTTCCACGTGCGGGTGGTGGTTGTCAGGAGGATTCGTCCGCTGCGCTTCCTCCGAGCACTCGTAGACTCGTCCTCGTGACCGACCCGATCCTTCCCCGCATCCGCCCCGCCATCGCCGCGCTCGCGCCGTACCGCCAGGGCAAGCAGGCGGGACCCGATGCGTTCAAGCTGTCGAGCAACGAGAACCCCTTCGACCCGCTGCCGTCGGTGGTCGAGGCGATGCAGCACATCACGCCGATCAACCGTTACCCCGACGCCACCGCGCTGCGCCTGCGCGAGCGCCTCGGCGCGCGGTACGGCGTCGAGCCCGACCAGGTGCACGTCGCCGCGGGCAGCGTGTCGATCCTGCACCAGCTGATCCTCGCCACGGCATCCGTCGACGACGAGGTCATCTACGCGTGGCGGTCGTTCGAGGCGTACCCGAGCCTGCCGCTCATCTCCGGAGCGACCGGAGTGCCGGTCGCGCTCACCGACGATTCCCGTCACGACCTCGACGCGATGGCGGATGCCGTCACCGACCGCACCCGCGCGATCATCGTCTGCACGCCCAACAACCCGACCGGTCCGATCATCACGAGCGGCGAGTTCGCGGCCTTCGTCGAGCGGGTTCCCGCCGACATCCTGATCATTCTCGACGAGGCATATGCCGAGTTCGTCACCGCGCCCGACGCGGTCGACGGTCTCGCCGAGCGCATCTTCGACCGGCATCCGAACGTCGTCGTGCTGCGCACCTTCTCGAAGGCCTACGGTCTCGCCGGGCTGCGCATCGGCTACGCGATCGGCCACGAGAAGGTGCTCGACTCCGCCCGCGTCACCGGCGTTCCGCTCTCCGTGACGGCTGCAGCCGAGAACGCGGCGATCGCGAGCCTCGACGCCGAGGCCGAGCTGCTCGAGCGCGTCACCGAGATCGTCGCCCGTCGCACGCGCCTCGTCGCGGGGCTCCGCGCCCAGGGCTGGAAGGTGCCCGACTCCCAGGGCAACTTCGTCTGGCTGCCCGCCGGCGACCGCACCGACGAGGTCGCCGCGGCCTTCGTCGCGGGCGACATCGTGGTGCGACCGTTCTCGGGTGACGGCATCCGCATATCCGTCGGAGAGCATGAATCGGTGGACAAGGTCCTACAGGTTTCTGAATCCGTTGTGCGGACTCTCCAGCCCTAGGCACCGTTCCTCGGATAGCGTGGAACGGTGAGCTCGTCAGAGAACGAAATCGTCCGCGTCCTCGAGGCGGACGGCCGATTCGCCCCCACCCCCGCTGCGGAGCGGTACCTGTCGCTGATCGAATCGATCAGCGACGCAGAACTCGAGCAGTTCTACCGCGACATGGTCGTCATCCGCGCCATCGACACCCAGGCCACCAACCTGCAACGACAGGGACAGCTGGCGCTCTGGCCGCCGAGCCGCGGTCAGGAGGCGGCGCAGGTCGGTTCCGGTCGCGCCGCGCGCGCGCAGGACACGCTCTTCCCGTCTTATCGGGAGCACGCGGTCACCCGCATCCGCGGCGTCGACCCGCTCGACATCATCAAGCTGATGCGCGGCGTCTCGCACGGCGGCTGGGATCCCACCGACCCCAAGAACGGCAACACCCGCCTCTACACGCTGGTGCTCGGGTCGCAGGCGCTGCACGCCACGGGCTACGCGATGGGCCTGTCGTTCGACGGGCGCTCCGGCAGCGGTGACGTCGACCGCGACGAGGCCGTCATCGTCTACTACGGCGACGGCGCCTCCAGCCAGGGCGACGTGCACGAGGCGATGGTCTTCGCCGCCAGCTACCAGTCGCCGACCGTCTTCTTCCTGCAGAACAACCATTGGGCGATCTCCGTCCCGGTCGCGACGCAGTCCCGGGTTCCGCTCGTGCAGCGCAGCGCCGGCTACGGCATCCCCAGCGTGCGGGTCGACGGCAACGACGTGCTCGCCAGCTACGCCGTCTCGCGCGCCGCGCTCGACGAGGCGCGCACCGGCCAGGGGCCGCGCGCGATCGAGGCCGTCACCTACCGCCTGGGCGCCCACACCACCAGCGACGACCCCACCAAGTACCGGGGTAACGACGAAGAGGAATCGTGGGCGCAGCGCGACCCGATCACCCGCATGCGCGCGTTCCTCGAGAACCGGGGAGCAGGGGCATCCTTCTTCTCCGACGTCGACGCCGAAGGCGCGGATGCCGCAGAGGATCTCCGCGCCCGCACGGTCGAACTCGGCCCGCCGCCCGTGGGCAGGATGTTCGACCACGTCTACAGCGAGGCGCACCCGCTGATCGCCGAGCAGAAGGAATGGCTCGCGCGCTACGAAGCGTCGTTCGAAGGAGGAGCGCAGTGACCCTCGAGACGATGCCGTTCAGCAAGGCTCTGAACGCCGGTCTGCGCAAGGCCATGGAAGACGACGCCAAGGTCCTGCTCATGGGCGAGGACATCGGCAAGCTCGGCGGTGTGTTCCGCGTGACCGAGCACCTGCAGCGCGACTTCGGCGACAAGCGCGTGCTCGACACCCCGCTCGCCGAGTCGGGCATCGTCGGAACCGCGATCGGCCTCGCCATGGCCGGGTTCCGCCCCGTGGTCGAGATCCAGTTCGACGGCTTCGTGTTCCCCGCCTTCGACCAGATCACCACGCAGCTCGCCAAGCTCACCAACCGCCACGAGGGTGCGCTGAGCCTGCCTATCGTGATCCGCATTCCCTACGGCGGGCACATCGGCGCGGTCGAGCACCACCAGGAGAGCCCCGAGGCGTACTTCGCGCACACCCCGGGCCTGCGGGTCGTGTCACCGTCGACGCCGAACGACGCCTACTGGATGATCCAGGAGGCGATCGCCTCGAACGACCCCGTGATCTTCATGGAGCCCAAGAGCCGCTACTGGCCCAAGGGCGACGTCGAGCTCGAGGCATCCGCTGCCCCACTGCACTCCTCGCGGGTCGTGCGCACCGGCTCCGACGTCACCCTGGTCGGCCACGGCGCGATGGTCACGACGCTGCTGCAGGCGGCCGCGCTGGCCGAGTCCGAGGGCACGAGCTGCGAGGTCGTCGACCTGCGCTCGATCTCGCCGATCGACTACGCGCCGATCCTCGACTCGGTGCGCAAGACCGGACGCATGGTCTACGCGCAGGAGGCGCAGGGCTTCGGCAGCATCGGCAGCGAGGTCGCCGCGACCGTCATGGAGCGCGCGTTCTACGCCCTCGAGGCGCCGGTGCTGCGGGTGTCGGGCTTCGACACCCCGTTCCCGCCCGCCAAGCTCGAGGGCTCGTACCTCCCGGATGCCGACCGCATCCTCGAGGCCGTCGACCGTTCACTCGCCTACTGAGTTGTTCCGAAAGTACTGAGACGTTCCGAAAGGACCGCAGATGAGCACGCAGAACTTCACCCTTCCGGATGTCGGCGAAGGCCTGACCGAGGCCGAGATCGTCACGTGGAAGGTCGCGCCCGGCGACAGGGTCGCGATCAACGACGTCATCTGCGAGATCGAGACGGCCAAGTCGCTCGTCGAGCTGCCCTCGCCGCATGCGGGAACGGTCGGTGAGCTGCTCGTCGCCGAGGGGGCGACGGTCGAGGTCGGCGCGCCGATCATCACCTTCGTGACGGACGAGCACGACGACGCCGGCGCCGGCAAGGTCGTGACGGCCGAAGCCCCCGCACCCGAAGAGGGCGGCGGATCGGTGCTCGTCGGCTACGGCACCGGCGGGGGAGCGACCTCGCGCCGCAAGCGCCCCGCCGAGCGCCCGGTGCGCTCCTCGGTGGGCGTGATCGCGAAGCCCCCGATCCGCAAGCTCGCCCGCGACCTCGGTGTCGACCTCACCACGGTCACCCCGAGCGGCGCCGACGGCGAGGTCACCCGCGACGACGTGATGAAGCACGCTTCGCAGGCGAGCGTCTTCCGCAACATCGAGACCCCCGAGTGGGGTGCCGTGCGCGAGGAGACCGTTCCCGCGCCGCAGATCGCCCCGGCGGGCCTGGCCCGCGGGGTCGCCCCGGCCGCGGCATCCGCCTCCGCCTCCGACGCCGATCGCACCGAGTCCATCCCCGTGAAGGGCGTGCGCAAGGCCACGTCGTCGGCGATGGTGCAGAGCGCCTACTCGGCCCCGCACGTCACCGTGTGGAAAGAGGTCGACGCCTCGCGCACGATGGAGCTCGTCAAGCGCCTGAAGGCCGCGCCCGAGTACGCCGACATCAAGGTGTCGCCGTTGCTGATCATGGCCCGCGCCGTGATCTGGGCCGCGCGTCGCACGCCCATGATCAACGCCGCGTGGGTCGAAACCGAGAACGGTGCAGAGATCGCGGTGCGCCACTACGTGAACCTCGGCATCGCCGCGGCCACGCCCCGCGGACTGCTCGTACCGAACATCAAGGACGCGCAGGACCTCGGCATGAAGGACCTCGCCCGGGCGCTCAACCGCCTCACCCTCACGGCCCGCGAGGGCAAGACCTCGCCCGCCGACCAGCAGGGCGGCACCATCACGATCACCAACATCGGCGTGTTCGGGATGGACGCCGGAACCCCGATCATCAACCCCGGCGAGGCCGGAATCGTGGCCATGGGCACGATCAGCCAGAAGCCGTGGGTCGTCGACGGCGAGGTGCGCCCCCGGTGGGTGACCACGGTGGCCGGATCGTTCGATCACCGCGTGGTCGACGGCGACGCCATGAGCCGTTTCGTCGCCGACGTGGCGTCGGTGCTGGAGGAGCCCGCGCTGCTCGTCGACTGATACCTCATCGACGGCGCGGGACGACCCGGCCCGCCGAGGGCCCCGGCTCAGCCCAGGAGGTCCAGGCCGACGGTTTCGCCATCGAGGACGAAGTCCACGGTCACGGGCCGTTGCGTGATGTCCGCCGGGAGCGTGAAGACGTGAGTGGTCATCGCCATGTCCGCCGTGCAGGGGTTGTTCGACGAGTATCGGAACTCGACGGTGACCGTACGGGCGTCCTCGGCCGACACCGAGGTGGCGACGAGCGGGCAACTCGAACTGCCGAACGTCACGATCCCGAAGGAGTCGTCGCCGTCGACCCATCCCGCGACGGGCTCTGTCGCGATGAGGTCGGGTTGAGGCCCGCTCCAGCCATCCGGCAGACCCTGCACGACCTCGTTGGCCGCGGACTGGGTCGTGCCGCATCCGGTGAGCAGCAAGGCGCCCGCGGCGAGAATTCCGACCAGCACGCGCCTCATGGGATCCATCCTGGCCGGGGGTGGATCGCAGTGACAAGGCAGACGGGTCTCCGCGGGGCTATTCCACCTGACCCAGCGGCAGCGTCGCGAGCGTGGTGATCCTCGCGGTGCCGGGATCCCAGTGCCGCACGCTCACGACGTGACCGCGGATGTCGCCGCCGACGACCGCGAGCGCAGCCTCGAGGTCGGCCACGCGCAACCGGCGGGCAAGGGTGACGTGCGGGGTCCACTCGCCCGGAGCGATGTGCGGGGCATCCTCTCCCGGGCCGGCGAGGGAGAGCACCCGCGCGTGCAGGTCGAGCAGCTCGGCGGTGGGCACGACGCCGCGCGCCAGCACGCGTCGATCGCCGGAGCCGAAGAGCAGCGGGGCGCCCAGGGTGATCGGGAACGACCGGATGCCGTCGAGAACGCCGTCGTCGAGCGGAGGGAGGTCGACGCGGGCGAGTACGGTGATGTGCGGGCGGTTGCTCGGCGAGGTGTGGCCCGCCAGGCTCGACACCCCGAGTGCGGCGAGGGCGTCCCACTCGGCCCGCACCGCGTCTTCGGCGTCGGCGTCGAGGAGCAGCTCGATCGTCGACGGCGACCTCCGCAGTTGCGTCTCTTGCACGACCCGATTATGCCGTGAGGGGTCAAGACACGCCGTGCCGCGGCATCCGCTCGAGGCGTGTCGTGACCCCTCACGGTCGGAAGCGGATACCGAGACGCTAGGCGAGCACCGACAGCCGCTCTTCGGCCAGGCGCGGCACGGACAGTTCGTGCGCCGCGCGGCGGGCGGTGGCGACGGCGCCGACCGATACGACCTCGGCCCCGAGGTCGGAGGCGAGGACGACGGGCGCGGGAAGGTGCAGCTCCGAGGGCAAGAGTCGCCGCGCGACCTCGAGCACGGGTTCGATGCTCTCGGCAACCGCACCGCACACGATCACGCGGGCCGGGTCGTACATGCTGCCGAGCACGCCGACGATGCGGGCGACGACGGCTCCGACGTGCTCGGTGACGAGCAGGGCATCGGGGTCGCCCGACGCCGCGAGCGTGAGCACGAGGCGGGGGTCGATGCGTTCTTCGGCGACGAGCTTCCCCAGCGCCGATGAAGAGGAAACGATCCCCGAGGCGACGGCATCCCGCGCGGCATCCTGAACCGAGTAGGGGAGGCCGACGGCCGAGCCGACCCCCATGATGTGGTCGAACACGACGCCCTCGCCGACGCCGCCGTGGGCGCCGTGCAGCACGTGCCCGTCGACGACCACGCCGCCGCCGTAGCGTTCGCTGGCGAGCAGGGCGACGTAGTCGCGGCATCCGATCGCTCCGCCGACCGCGCCCTCGGCGATCGCCGCGAGCTGGGCGTCGTTCTTGACGTGCACGACCGGTGCCCAGCCGCTCAGCGCCTCGGCGAGCCCGGGGTTCGTGCGTTCCCAGAAGCCGTCGGGGTGCGGGGGCGAGATGCCGTTGCGGTCGACGGGGGCGGCGACACCGGCGCAGACGGCCAGCACCTGCTCCGGTGACACCCCGGCCTCGTCGAGGGCGGCGCCCAGGTGCTCGATGATGAGCGCGCGACGCTCGGAGGCGGGCTGCGTCTGCGACACCTCGACGCGATGGTGCACGAGGTTCCGGTCGCGCAGATCGGCGACGGTGACGGAGAGGTGCGTGTCGCCCGCGTCGATCCCGACGACGACGCCGAGGTCAGGGGAGAGCGCGAAGCGCCGGGCGGGTCGGCCGGAGCGATAGCTGCCGGCCACGCGGGCGTTCGGCAGCTCGCGCAGCACGTCCGCACCGACGAGCGTGTCGATCGCGTCGATGGCCGTGGAGCGGGTCAGCGAGGTCGCGGCCATGACATCGGTGGCGGTGAACTCGCCCGCACTCCAGGCGAAGTCGAGCACGGCGCCGACGCTGGCGCGCCCCGTGCCGAGCCCCGCGGAGATCTCTGCCACGCCCTTGCCTTCCTGTCGTCTGAATGAGAGAGTACCTTCCAGCGGAGTAAATTCGCTCATTAGATTTAGTAGTCGGATCTAAGAACCGGAAGGACGACGGTGTCTGGAGAACGAACACGCGCGTTGCGGCTGATCGCCGGGGGCCTCGCCCTCACGTTGGTCAGTGCCGCCCTCACGAGCTGCGCAGCCGGCTCGGGAGCGGAGACCATCCGCTTCACCTTCAGCAAGCGCGAGGCGATCGAGTTCATGACCGAACGCGTCGCCGAGTACAACGCCTCGCAGGACGACGTGAAGGTCGAGATCGACACCTCGGGCGTCGACGTCGTCTCGGCCAGCTTCGTGCGCGGCAACCCGCCCGACATCATGCTCGGCAACTACAACTACGAGATCGCCCGGTTCGTGCAGCGCTGCGCACTCACCGATCTCTCCGGCACCGACGCCGCGGCGACCATCCGCGACGACCTGCAGCCGCTGATGGACCAGTACGGCTCCTGCGAGGGCCGCACGAGCGCGCTGCCGTACTCGGTCATGGCGGCATCCGTCATCTACAACAAGGAGATCTTCGACGCCCAGGGCCTCGAGGTGCCGAAGACGTGGGACGAGCTCATCGCCGTCTGCGATCAGCTCAAGGCCGCGGGCATTGACCCGTTCTACGGCACCTTCAAGGACGACTGGACGGTCGGTCAGGGCTGGTACGACTACACCGCCGGCGGATCGGTCGACGTGATCGACTTCTTCGACGCGCTCGCCGAAGAGGGCACCGAGGTCGGGCCCGACGCCCCGGTCTCGTTCGAGAAGGACTTCGCCGAGCCCATGGATCGCATGATGCAGCTCGCCGAGAACTACACCAACGCGGATGCCGCGAGCAGGGCGTACGGCGACGGCAATCTCGCCTTCGCGAAGGGCGAGGCGGCCATGTACCTGCAGGGGCCGTGGGCGTTCAGCGAGATCGCGAAGACCGCACCCGAACTGCAGCTCGGAACGTTCCCGCTGCCGATGACCGACGACCCCGACGACCTCGAGGTGCGCGTCAACATGGACCTCGCGGCGATGATCCCCGAGGGGTCGCGCCACCAGGAGGCCGCCCGCGACTTCCTCGAGTTCCTGTATCAGCCCGAGAACATCGAGGAGTACAACGCCTCGCAGCTCGGCTTCACCCCGACGACGGATGCCCCGGCCCCCGACGACCCGCGCATCGAGGGGATGATCGAGTACTACGACGAGGGCAAGATCTACCAGGGCCCCTCGGTGCTCGTGCCCAAGACCCTGCCGATCTTCAACTACGCGCAGGCGATGGTGCTGGGCGCCTCGACGCAGAACACCCTGCGCACCATGGATGCGGACTGGGCGCGCATCGCGTTCCGTGCGCCGATCCCGTCGACGCAGGACAACGCCTCGGCAGAGGAGCCGGCATCATGACCACCACTCCGACCGCACTCACCGACACGACCGCGATCGTCACGGGCAGCAAGCGCGGCATCCGTCCCCGCAGCCGCCGGGTCGAGCCGATCTACTACCTGTTCCTGCTGCCGACGCTCGTGATCTTCACCCTCGCGATCACGGTGCCCGGCGTGATGGGCATCTTCTTCAGCTTCACCGACTCGATCGGCATCGGCGAGTGGAGCTTCAACGGCTTCACGAACTACATCGCCATGTTCAGCGACCCGGCGATCCTGCAGAGCTACCTCTTCACGTTCGGGTTCTCGATCGCCACGGTCATCGTGGTCAACGTGGTCGCGTTCCTGCTCGCGGTCGGCCTCACCTCCCGCATCCGCTTCAAGACGGGGCTGCGCACGATCTTCGTGATCCCGATGGTGATCTCGGGCATCATCATCGCCTACGTCTTCAACTTCCTGTTCTCGAACTCGATCCCCGCCGCGGGGGCGGCCACCGGCATCCCGTGGCTGCAGACGAGCCTGCTCGCCAACCCCGACCTGGCCTGGGTGGCGATCGTCATCGTCACCGCCTGGCAGGCCGTTCCCGGCACGCTGCTGATCTACATCGCCGGCCTGCTCTCGGTGCCCGGCGAGGTCTACGAGGCGGCGAGCATCGACGGCGCGAGCAAGACGCAGCAGCTCACCCGCATCACGCTCCCGCTCGTCATGGGCTACGTCGTGATCAACGTCATCCTCGGGTTCAAGGGCTTCCTGAACGCCTACGACATCATCGTCGGCCTCACCAACGGCGGCCCCGGAACCTCCACCCGCAGCGTCGCGATGACGATCATCGCGGGCTTCAACGGCGGCGACTACGCCTATCAGATGGCCAACGCGACCATCTTCTTCATCGTCGCCGTGCTCATCTCCCTCCTCCAGCTGTCGCTGACGCGCGGAAGGAACGCACTCTGATGTCGACGCAGACGATCACCACACAGGTCGCGGGCAAGAAGCCCCGCGTGCGCATGGAACGGGTCAACTGGTCGGGCACGATCATCCTGATCCTGTGCGCGGTCACCGTTCTCCTCCCGCTCTACGTCACCCTCTCGATGGCGTTCAAGACCACGGGCCAGGCGGTCGACGGCAACGCGTTCTCGCTGCCGGCGCCGTTCAGCATCGACGGGTTCGTCGAGGCGTGGAACCTCACGAAGTTCCCGGTCGGCGCGGGCATCTCCCTGCTCGTCACGGCCGGCACCGTGATCGCGACCATCGTGCTCGCGGCCTTCGCCTCGTACGCGATCGTGCGCAACTGGGACCGCCGCCTCTTCCGTTACTCGTTCTTCTACCTGCTCGCGGCGATGTTCATCCCGTTCCCGGTCGTCGCCCTGCCGCAGATCCAGCTCACCGGACGCTTCGGGCTCGACAACCCGTTCGGCGTGATCATCCTCGCGACGATGTTCCAGCTGAGCTTCAGCGTGCTGCTGTTCACGGCGTTCCTGCGGTCGATCCCGATCGAGCTCGAGGAGAGCGCCCGCATCGACGGCGCCACCACGTGGCAGACGTTCTGGAAGCTGATCTTCCCGCTGCTCGCCCCCATGAGCGCGACGGTCGGCATCTTCGCCTTCCTCTACGCCTGGAACGACTTCATGATGCCGTCGCTCATTATCTCCGACCCGGCGCTGCAGACGCTGCCGGTGCGGCAGAACCTGTTCCAGACCCAGTTCAGCAACAACTACAACGTGTCGTTCGCCTCGTACCTGATGGCGATGGCCCCGGCGATCCTGGCCTATCTGTTCACGCAGCGCTTCGTCATGGAGGGCGTCACGCAGGGCGCCGTCAAGGGCTAGGGATGCTTCGACAGGCTCAGCAACCCAACACTGGGTCCCTGAGCCTGTCGAAGGGCCCCACGAGAACCACCGCAAGAAACGAAGGAGCACTCCCCGATATGACCGATTCGCTTCTCACCGAGACCCGCGAAGACGACAAGACGGCAGCGTGGTGGCGGCAGGCCGCCGTCTACCAGATCTACCCCCGCAGCTTCGCCGATGCCAACGGCGACGGACTCGGCGACATCCCCGGCATCCTGTCGCGCGTCGACTACCTGTCGGCGCTCGGCATCGATGCGGTCTGGCTGAGCCCGTTCTACCCGTCCGAGCTCGCCGACGGCGGCTACGACGTCGCCGACTACCGCGACGTCGACCCGCGCCTGGGCACCCTGGCCGACTTCGACGCGATGGTCGAGGCGCTGCACGCCCGCGGCATCCACGTCGTCGTCGACATCGTGCCGAACCACTCGTCGGATCAGCACGCGTGGTTCCAGGAGGCGCTCGCCGCCGGCCGCGGTTCGGCTGCGCGCGAGCGGTACATCTTCCGCGAGGGCACGGGACCCGACGGCGCCGAGCCGCCCACGGACTGGGTCTCGGTGTTCGGCGGCTCGGCGTGGGAGCGCGTCGAGGACGGCCAGTGGTACTTCCACAACTTCGCCACCGAGCAGCCCGACTTCAACTGGGACCACCCGGAGGTGCGCGCGGACTTCCTGAAGACCCTGCGCTTCTGGTCGGACCGCGGAGTCGACGGCTTCCGCATCGACGTCGCGCACATGCTCACCAAGGACCTCAGCGAGCCGCTGCCCTCGCGCGCCGAGCTCGACGCGATGGATCGCTCCTCGGGCTCGCACCCGCTGATCGACCGCGACGACGTGCACGAGATCTACGCCGAGTGGCGGCAGGTCTTCAACTCGTACGACCCGCCGCGCACGGCGGTCGCCGAGGCGTGGGTCGATACGCCCGAGCGTCGCGCCCGCTACGCCTCGGCCGAGGGGCTCGGGCAGGCGTTCAACTTCGACCTGCTCGAGGCCGACTTCGACGCCGCGCAGTTCCGCGAGGTCATCGTCGAGAACCTCGAGCAGGCGCAGCAGAGCGGCTCGTCGACCACGTGGGTGCTCTCCAACCACGACGTCACCCGGCACGCCACCCGTTACGGACTCGCGCCGTTGCAGGGTCGCGCGGTGAAGCAGGGCACGGAGTGGGTCGCGGCCGGCGGCCCGGCCGAGCTGCTCGATCGCGAGCGCGGTCTGCGTCGCGCGAAGGCCGCCTCGCTGCTGCTCTTCGGCCTGCCCGGCAGCGCCTATCTGTACCAGGGGGAGGAGCTCGGACTGCACGAGGTCGCCGAGATCTCGCCCGAGCAGCGACAGGACCCGGCGTTCTTCCGCGGGGCCGAGTTCGACGGGCTGGGTCGGGACGGATGCCGCGTGCCGCTGCCGTGGACCGCGGACGGCGTCTCGTTCGGTTTCGGCGCGGCTGCCGCGCACCTGCCCCAGCCGGAGTGGTTCGCCGATCACGCGGTGGATGCCGAGGCATCCGATCCCGCATCGACGCTGTCGCTGTACCGCGAGGCGCTGCGCCTGCGGCATCCGCTGCAGACGGCCGAGACGCTGGAGTGGGTCGAGACCGGTCGCGCCGACGTGCTGCGCTTCGCGCGTCCGAACGGCTGGCAGATCGTCACGAACTTCGGCACCGAGCCCTTCGATCTGGGAGCGGAGGCCGCGGACGTCGTGCTCACGAGCAGGGCGCTCGACGGCGCGATGCTGCCGGGTGAGGCGACGGTCTGGATCGCCCCGGCGTCGCTGCTCGCCTGACGTTCTCGGCGGGCCTTTCGTCTCGTCGCTCCGCTCCTCGCTCAGGAACCGGGTCGTCTCCTCGGTTCCTGAGCGAGAGGAGCGAGACGAAGGGCGTGAGCGCCGATTTGATAATGGTTCTCATTAGCGTTTAGAGTGAGAGCATGAAGAAGCCCGTGATCGTTCTCGCCCTCGCATCCGTCGCCGCCCTGACGCTGGCCGGATGCTCCACCGCCGCTGCGGGAGAGGGCGCGAGCGACGACGGCACCATCACGGTCGTCGCGAGCACCAACGTCTACGGCGACATCGCCTCGACGATCGGCGGTGACCGCATCGACGTCGAGTCGATCATCACCTCGGCCTCGCAGGACCCGCACTCCTACGAGGCCACCGCCCGCGACCGCCTCACGGTGCAGAAGGCCGACCTCGTGATCGAGAACGGCGGCGGCTACGACGCATTCATCGACACGCTCCTGCAGGACGCGAACGACCCCCATGTCGTCACGGCCGTCGAGTACTCGCACGACTACCCCGGCAACGAGGCGCACGACGACCACGCCGACGAGGACGAAGCGACGGAGGCGCCCGCCGAGGAGGAGCACGACCACGAGCACGCCGAGGGCGAAGAAGGCCACGAGGGCCACGACCACATCGAGGGCTTCAACGAGCACGTGTGGTTCGATCCGCACACGATGATCCACGTCGTCGAGGCGATCTCCGACGAGCTGACCGAGCTCGACCCCGAGGGCGCCGAGGAGTTCGCCGCCAACGCGGCCGAGCTCACGGCGGAGCTCGAGGGCTTCGAGGCCGACCTCGCGACCATCAAGGCGGATGCCACGGGCGTCAATGTCTTCATCACCGAGCCGCTGCCGGGCTACCTCGCCGCGGCCGCCGGATTCACCGACGTCACGCCCGAGGGCTTCGCCGAGTCGGTCGAGGAGGGCACGGATGTCGCCCCCGCGGTTCTGCTGCAGGCGCTCGACGTGATCGAGAGCGGCGAGGTCACCGCGCTGCTCACCAACGCCCAGACCGGTGGTTCCGAGACGCAGCGCGTCGAGGACGCCGCGAAGGACGCCGGCATCCCCGTCGTCGCCTTCACGGAGCTGCTCGAGGACGGATCGTCGTACTCTGAGTGGATGAGTGACGCGATCCAGAGCCTCGCCGCCGCGACCGAGTCGTGAGTCGGCGCCCCGTCCTCGAGATCGCGGATGCTTCGCTCCACCGTGGAGACCGCGAACTCTGGTCGGGACTCGATCTGACGGTCCAGCCCGGCGAGTTCATCGCCGTGCTGGGCCCTTCGGGTTCGGGCAAGACCACCCTTCTGCGCAGCATCCTGGGGCTGCAGCCGCTGTCATCGGGAACCATCCGCGTCGCGGGAGAGCCCGTGCACCGCGGCAACTCCCGCATCGGCTACATCCCGCAGCAGCGCTCGCTCGCCCCCGATACCAGCATGCGGGCCCGCGACCTCGTCGCCCTGGGCGTGCACGGCAGTCGCTTCGGGTTCCCGGTGCCGCATCGCGGCGACCGCGCGAAGGTCGACCGCCTGCTCGAGTCGGTCGGGGCCGCGCACTTCGCGGATCGCCGCGTCGGACTCCTCTCCGGCGGTGAGCAGCAGCGGCTGCGTGTCGGCCAGGCCCTCGCCGACGAGCCGGCCCTGCTGCTGTGCGACGAGCCGCTGTCGAATCTCGACCTCGCCAACCAGGTCGCCGTGACCGACATCATCGACCGGCAGCGCCGCGAGCGCGAGGCCGCCGTGATGTTCGTCACCCACGACATCAACCCGATCCTCGGCAAGGTCGACCGCATCCTCTACATCGCCGGCGGGCGGTTCCTGCTCGGCACCCCCGACGAGGTGCTGCAGACCCGTGTGCTCACCGACCTCTACGGCACCCCGGTGTTCGTGCTCCGCGCGGGCGACCGGCTGGTGGTCGTCGGTGTTCCGGATGCCGAGCCCCACCACGACCATGGCGACCACGAGCACGCGCACGGAGGAGCAGCATGAGGCCCCTCGTCGACTGGAGCGACGTCTTCTCGTTCCAGGACTACGGCGAGCTCGTGGCCCTGCTCTCGAACTCGATCATCGCGGGGGCCGTGCTCGGCATCGTCGGCGGACTCATCGGGGTCTTCGTGATGCAGCGCGACCTCGCCTTCGCCGTGCATGGCGTGAGCGAGCTGTCGTTCGCGGGCGCCGCGGCCGCGCTGCTGTTCGGCGGCAGCGTGGTGTTCGGTTCGCTCGGCGGAGCCCTCGTCGCGGCGATACTGATCGGCGTCCTCGGAGCGAAGGCCCGTGACCGCAACTCGATCGTGGGCGTCCTCATGCCGTTCGGCCTCGGCCTCGGCATCCTGTTCCTGTCGCTCTACGACGGCCGCAGCGCCAACCGGTTCAGCCTGCTCACCGGGCAGATCGTGTCGGTGTCGAGCCCCGACCTCGGCTGGCTCATGGGCATCAGCCTGGTCGTGCTGCTCGGGCTGCTCATCATGTGGAACCCGCTGCGCTTCGACTCGCTCGACCCCGAGTCGGCTGCCGCCCGCGGTGTGCCGACGCGCGCCGTGAGCCTGCTGTTCATGGTGCTGCTCGGCCTCATCGTCGCCGTCAGCGTGCACATCATCGGTGCGCTGCTCGTGATGGCGCTGCTGGTCACCCCCGCCGCTGCCGCGATGCGCGTGACCGCGGGACCGGTGGCCGTGCCGCTGCTCGCCGCACTGTTCGGCTTCGTCTCGGCGGTGGGCGGCATCCTGCTCGCCCTGGCCGGCACCCTGCCCGTCAGCCCGTACATCACGACGCTCTCGTTCACGATCTACGTCGTGTGCTGGGTGGTGCAGAAGGCTCGGGCGCGCGTACGGCGGGTGCGGGTCTGACGTGAGCGACTCCCAGCCCTCGCCGATCCCCGACGCCTAGAATCGTCGGTATGGCTCAGCGGAACACCTGGCAGCGCGAACGCGTGCGCGAAGCACTCGCCGACGCGCGCGGTTTCGTGAGCGCGCAGACCCTGCACGCCTCGCTGCGCGACGAGAACACCGGCATCGGCCTCGCCACCGTCTATCGTGCGCTCGCGGGCCTCGCGACCTCGGGCGACGCCGACTCGTTGCAGAGCCCCGAGGGCGAGGCGCTCTACCGCGCCTGCACCACGCAGGGTCACCACCACCACCTGATCTGCCGCAACTGCGGTCTCACGGTCGAGATCGAGGCCAAGGACGTCGAGCAGTGGGCGCACCGCACGGCCGCGCTGCACGGATTCACGGATGCCGCGCACGTCGTCGACATCTTCGGACTGTGCGCCCCCTGCACCAACAAGCGCGACGCCGAGAGGGCCGCGACCGCGTGACCCTGCTCACTCCGCAGCGCCACACGCATCGCCCGAGCGCGTCGCCGCGTTCGGCGTGGATCGGACTGATTCTGGGGGCCGTGATCATCGCGGCCCTGTTCCTGGTCGACGCGTTCCTGCCGTCGCTGTTCCCGGCCTCGCTGCCCACCCGCGCCCAGGACGGGCTGACCCTCGCGCTCAGCGTGCTGATCGAGGCCCTGCCGTTCGTGATCCTCGGCGTGCTGCTGTCGATCGTGGTGCAGGTGTGGCTGCCGGCCGACGTCATCCACCGCTGGTTGCCGAAGCGCGCCTGGGCCCGCCGCGCGGTGCTGTCGCTGCTGGGCATGCTGATCCCGGTCTGCGAGTGCGGCAACGTGCCCTTCGCTCGCGGACTCATGATGCGCGGCCTCGCGCCGGCCGAGGCGATGACCTTCCTCATCGCGGCGCCGATCGTGAACCCGATCGTGATCCTCACCACCCACGCGGCGTTCGGGTGGGACGGCGGGATTCTCGTCGCCCGTCTCGTCGGCGGCTACCTGATCGCGAACCTCATCGGCTGGATCTACAGCCGCCACCCCTCGCCCGACGCCATGCTCACGCAGCGCTTCATCGACACGTGCGACCGGGTCACCCACGAGCACGGCACCCCGGTCAAGCGCAGCCTGACGCAGTTCCTCATCGAGCTGCGCGCCGTGATGCCCGCCCTCGTGATCGGCTCGGCGCTCGCCGGGGCCGTGCAGGTGCTCATCCCGCGCGACATGCTGCTCGCGATCGGCGCGAACCCGGTGCTGTCGATCGTCGCGATGATGGCGCTCGCGATGACGGTCGCGATCTGCTCGAACGTCGACGCGTTCTTCGCGTTGTCGTTCGCCTCGACTTTCTCGTCGGGCGCGCTCGTCGCGTTCCTGCTCGTCGGCCCGCTCGTCGACGTCAAGATGCTCGCGCTCATGCGTACGACCTTCACGGCGCGCACGCTGCTCGGCATCGTCGGCGTCGTGGTCGCCTCGGCCTTCGCGATCGGGATCGGGGTGAACGTCCTTGTCTGAGAAAGTGACCGCTGAGAACGCGCCCTCGCGCTCCCGCCTGCGCGCGCTCGGCACGCGGTGGCTGGGCATCGGACTCGCGACCTTCGTGTCGATCGTCACGCTCGGCCTCGGCGTCACGGGCCGCCTCACCCTCTACATCAGCCCCGAGTCGGTGTGGTTCGCGTGCGCTGCGGCCGTCGTCACGCTGCTGGGCGAGATCTGGTCGTGCACCTTGCCGCTGGGTGAAGAGTCCGATCACGGTCATGATCACGGCACCGCGCACGACGAGGCGGATGCCGCGCCCGCCCCGCGCCGAGCCCTCGCCGCCGCCGGAGCGGTGACCGGCGGCATCCTCGCGACGGGCGTCGTCGCGGCGGCGCTCGTGCTGCCGCCGGCGTCACTGTCGGTCGAGCTCGCGATGTCGCGCGTCGGTGAGCAGACAGCGCTCTTCGCCGGTTCCGACGACGTCACGCTCGGCATCGCCGACACCTCGACCTTCGGGGTGGGGGACTGGGCCAGCGTGTTCGCGACGGCGACGAACACGGCGGCCTACGACGGGGCATCCGTCTCGCTCGTCGGCTTCGTCACCCCCGACGCGGTGAAGGATGGCGAGGTCAACCTCACCCGCATGGTCATCACGCACTGCGTGATCGACGCGCAGCCGGCGACCCTGCCGGTCGACGTCGACGCGAGCGCGTACGACACCGGCCAGTGGGTCGAGGTCACGGGAACGGTGAAGACGGATGCCGACGGCAAACTGAGCATCGTCCCCACCGAGGTCGTCGCGATCGACGAGCCGGGAGACCCGTATGAGTACTGACGACGAGCGGCCCGAGGGCCCCGCCGTCCCGCGCACGCGCGCCGAGATGCGCGCCGCCCGCGAGGCTGCCGCCGCGGCGGCTGCGGAGGAGTCGGCTGCGGAGGAGTCTCGGGGTGGGGCCCTTCGACAAGCTCAGGGACCCAGTTCAGCGGCAGCCCCGGGACCCGGTTCCGAGGCAGCCCCGGGACCCGGTTCAGCGGCAGCCCCGGGACCCGGTTCCGAGGCGCACACCGTACCGGCGCGCCGTTCGTCCTACGAGGCGCCCGTCACTTCGGGGGCCGAGAAGACGGATGTCGGACCTCTTGAGCCGGACCGTCCGACATCTGTCGCTTCGGCCCCCGAAACGAGCGGCCCGGCTCCCGAGCCGCCGAAGCGCTCCCGCCGGTTCGGGATCGCGCTCGCCGCGGTGCTCGGCATCCTGGTGCTGGTGGGCGCCGGTCTCGGCGTCGTGAGCCTCACGCAGGGTCCGCGCATCACCGAGGTGCAGGTCGACCCGGCGCACGCGATCGACGCCTCGGGCAGCCGGCTCATCCTCACGGCCAACCAGTCGCTCGCGGCGATCGACCCCGCGCAGGTGACGGTCGAGCCGTCGGTGCCGTTCACGGTGGATGCCGCGGGCCGGGGCATCGGCATCCGATTCACGGTCCCGCTCGACGATGAGACCGAGTACACGGTCACGGTCGCCGACGCGACCGGCGCATCGGGCGGGCCGAAGAACGACCTGACGACGACGTTCACCACGCCGCCCTCGACCATCTTCCTGCTCAACCGCAGCGACAAGGAAGACAAGATCTTCCAGACCGACCTCACCGGCGAGAACGGCGTGCCGGTGTTCGCCGCCGACAAGATCAACGACTTCCGGGCGACCTCGTCGCAGTTGGTCGTCACGGTCGAGCAGGACGACGGCTCGCACATCCTCGTGATGGACCACGACGGCGGCAATCAGCGCGAGCTGCCGCTGCCCGGCGAGGGGTACGTCGGATCGATCCAGGTGTCGGAGCGCGGCGGACTCGTCGGCTACAGCTACTCCGACCGCGAGCTCAGCGACACCGAGGGGCGCGCGAGCGTGCTCGTGACCCAGTCGCTGAACGACAAGGACTCCGAGCCGCAGATCATCGAGGTCGGCGACGCCGAGGCCAGCATCTTCGCGTGGCAGTTCGTGCCCGACAGCGCCGCGGTGCTGTTCATCGATTTCGACGGCGCGCTGTCGCTCGTCGACCGTTCGAGCGATGCGGGAGTGCAGTCGCTCGGCCTGGCCGCGAACATCCAGGGCATCAGCCGCGGCACCTACACCGCGATCGTCGAGCGCCTCGACGGCACGGTCGTCGAGCTCAATCTGGCCGACGGATCGGAGCAGCCGCTCGCCGCCTCGAACCCCGACTACGGCATCGCCTCGACCATCACGCCGTTCCCCGGCGGCACACTGCGGCACGTCGTGCAGCGCAACGACCTGGGCATCCCGACCGGACAGGCGGTCGTGAAGGTCGACGACGAAGGTACGGCGAGCCCGCTGATCGAGGTTCCCTCGACGGATTCGATCCTGCAGGCGTGCGCCTCGCCCAGCGGCCAGTACGCGGCGGTGGTGATCGCCCCGAACATGACCGACAACCCCTACGACGAGATGCTGCTCCCGCTGCCGAAGAAGATGGAGACGCACCTCATCGACCTGCGCACGGGCGACGAGATGGTGGCTCTCACCGGCTTCGACGCCTCGTGGTGCCAGACGGCTCCGCGCTTCTGACATGGTCGGAGCTCTGCACCGGGCGACCCGCGACGAGCTGAGCGGTCTGCCGGTCGACGTCGCCCCGCGGCTGCTGGGCGCCGAGCTGCGCACGGTCGTCGCGGTGCCCGGTGAGCCGGCCGTCGAGGTGCGGATGCGCCTCACCGAGGTCGAGGCGTATCACGGGCAGGGCACCGGCGAGCAGGTCGATCCCGGCTCCCACGCCCGCATGGGACGTACCGCCCGCAACGCCACGATGTGGGGTGAGCCCGGGCATCTCTACGTGTACCTGAGCCACGGCATCCACTCGTGCGTCAACGTCGTCTGCGGGCCCGAGGGGGTGGCCGGCGGTGTGCTGCTGCGCGCCGGGGAGGTCGTCGAAGGAGCGGATGCCGTCGCGCACCGCCGCGGCATCGACGCGGCGCTGACGCCCCGGGTGCGACGGGATCTCGCGCGCGGACCCGGGCGGTTCGGGCAGGCGGTGGGGCTGAAGCATCCGCTCCACGACGGCATCGACGCGGTCACGGGTGCGGAGTGGCACGGCGCGCGCGCCGAGCTGTGGCTGAGCGACGAGCCGGTCGACGTCGCGTCGGGCCCGCGGGTCGGCGTGGCCGGGATCGCGGGGACGGATGCCTTTCCCTGGCGTTTCTGGATCGCCGGCGACCCGACGGTCTCGCCGTTCCGCTGGGGCCGCGGCGCCGAGGACGCGTCGCGTGGTGGGGCCCTTCGACAGGCTCAGGGACCCAGTTCCTGACGGCCGTTGCACCACTGGGTCGCTGAGCTCGTCGAAGCGTCCCGCCCCGGACGGACGCCGCACCACTGGGTCGCTGAGCCTGTCGAAGCGTCCCGCGCCGAAACACCCGTCAGGCGGAGTCGCGCCACACGACGGGGGTGTCGAGCATGATGCCGGTGCGGGCGGCGGGCTCGTCGCCGCGCAGCTGCGCGAGCACGGATGCCGCGGCTGCCGCGCCGAGTCCTTCGGCGGGCTGGTCGACCGTCGAGAGCAGGGGAGTGGTGCGCAACGCCCAGGTGCTGTTGTCGAAGCCGACGATGCCGACGTCTTCTGGCACGCGGCGACCGGCCTCGCGCAGCGCCCAGATCGCGCCGGCGGCGACGGCATCCGATGCGGCGAACACGCCGTCGATGTCGGGGGCGCGCTCGAGCAGCCTGCCCATGGCCGCGGCGCCGTCGGCGTAGGAGTACAGCGGCACGGGTTCGACGAGACCGGGGTCGAAGTCGTCGCCCAGCGCCTCGGTGAATCCGGCGAGGCGGTCGGCGCCCGAGTCGCGGTCGAGGGCGGCGGCGATCATGCCGATGCGGCGGCGCCCGGTCGCGTGCAGGCGAGAGGTGATCGCACGGGCGGCGCCGTGGTTGTCGACGCCGACCCACGCCGCGTCGACGTCGGGCGGGTGCCCGACGTAGGCGACGGGCAGGTCGAGGCGCATGACGGCCTTCGTGATGGGGTCCTGCGCGCGGGCCGAGACGATGACGGCGCCGTCGACGAAACCGCCGTTGAGGTAGCGGGCGACCCGCTCGGTGTCCCGGTCGGAATCCACCACGAGGCACACCATCTGGTAGTCGGCCTCGGAGAGCGTCTCGTTGGTGCCGAGCATGATCGCGCCGATGTTGGGGTCTTCGAGGAACAGCGCGTGCGGCTCGTGCACGATGAACGCGACGGCCTGGGTGCGCTGGCGCACGAGGTTGCGCGCGGCGGTGTTGGGCACGTAGCCGACCTCGCGGATGGCCTCTTCGATCGCGGTGCGGGAGGAGTCCGAGACGTAGCCCCCGTTGAGCACGCGGCTCACCGTTCCGCGTGAGACGCCGGCCACGCGCGCGACGTCGTGCACGGTGCTGCGACGGCGCGGATGGGAGCTCATGCTCCACAGCCTAGCGACTGGACTTGACGTCGAGCCGCCCGACATGTGACGATGTGTGCACGTTCACAGAAAATCATCCCGATCTTTTCGTGAACCAAACTGTGCACGTGCACACATCTCTTCCGCAAAGGAGCGAAACCGAATGCCCGCCGCCGCGCCCACCCTCATCTCCTCTCTGTCCGAGGGGGAGGGTCTCGTCTTCGGATGCGACTACAACCCGGAGCAGTGGGATCGCAGCGTCTGGCCCGAAGACATCCGCCTCATGCGCGAAGCGGGCGTGGGGCTCGTCGCGATCAACATCTTCGGCTGGTCGACGATCAACCCGGGCGAGGGCCGCTGGGACTTCTCCGGCCTCGACGAGATCGTCGCTCAGCTGCACGCCGCCGGCATCCGCGTCGACCTCGGCACCGGCACGGCCTCCCCGCCGCCGTGGCTCACGACGAAGCACCCCGAGATCCTGCCCGAGGGCATCGACGGCACCGTCTTCCACCAGGGCGGCCGTCAGGCCTATTGCCCGAGCAGCCCCGTCTTCCGGGCCTACGCCGCCGAGGTCACCCGCCGCGTCGTCGAGCGCTACGGCTCGCACCCGGCCGTCACCCTCTGGCACGTCTCGAACGAGCTCGGCTGCCACAACGCCCTCTGCTACTGCGAGACCAGCACCGCCGCCTTCCGCGCCTGGCTGCGCGAGCGCTACGCCGACGACATCGCCGCGCTGAACACCGCCTGGGGAACCAGCTTCTGGAGCCAGCGCTACGGCTCGTTCGACGAGGTGCAGGTGCCCGCGCAGGCGCTCTCGCTGCGCAACCCGGGGCAGGTGCTCGACTTCCAGCGCTTCAGCTCCGACGAGCAGCTCGCGCTCTACCGCGCCGAGGCGGACATCATCCGCGCGCACAGCGACATCCCCGTGACGACGAACTTCATGGTCACCGCCCACATCCGCGCGCTCGACTACTGGTCGTGGACCGCCGACATGGACCTCGTCGCCAACGACCACTACCTCGACCGCCGCCTCGAGAACCCGCGCCAGGAGCTCTCGTTCGCCGCCGACCTCACCCGCGGCCTCGCCGAAGGCGACCCCTGGCTGCTCATGGAGACCTCGACCAGCGCCGTCAACTGGCAGCCGGTCAACCTCGCCAAGGCCCCGGGCGAGCTCACCCGCAACGTCGCCTCGCACGTGGCCCGCGGCGCCGACGGCATCTGCTTCTTCCAGTGGCGCGCCTCGACCCAGGGCGCCGAGAAGTACCACTCCGCCCTGCTGCCGCACGCCGGCACCGACAGCGACCTGTGGCGCGGAACCGTCGACCTGGGGCGCATGCTCGAGAGCCTCGGCGAGGTCGCCGGCACCCGCGTCGTCGCCGACGCCGCGGTGCTGTTCTCGTGGGAGAACTGGTGGGCCGTCGAGAACGAGGGTCGCCCGAGCGAAGAGGTGCGCTACCTCGACCAGGTGCACGCCGCGCACACCGCGCTGGCGGATGCCGGGATCGTCGCCGACATCGTGCGCCCGGGCGCCGCCCTCGACGACTACCGCCTGATCGTCGTGCCGGCCCTGCACGTCGTGCGCGACGAGGAGGCGGCCGTCATCGCCCGCGCCGTCGAGCGCGGAGCGACCGTGCTCGTCACCTTCTACAGCGGCATCGTCGACGCCGAGGATCGCGTGCGCACGGGTGGCTACCCCGGCGCGTTCCGCGAGCTGCTCGGCATCCGCTCCGAGGAGTTCGCCCCTCTCGTGCCGGGGCAGAGCGTCGCGCTGAGCGACGGCTCGACGGCATCCGTCTGGAGCGAGCGGATGCGCACGACGGATGCCGAGGCCATCGCCTCCTTCGTCGACGGGCCCTCCGCCGGTCACCCCGCGATCACCCGCCGCGCCCAGGGCGCCGGCGAGGCCTGGTACCTCGCGACCCAGCCGTCGCCCGAGGCCTACGGCGCGCTCGTCACGCGGCTCGCCGACGCGGCGGGCATCGCCGCGGCACCCGGTGCCGGACCCGACGTCGACGTGGTGCGCCGCGTCGGAGCGGATGCCGCCTACCGCTTCGTCATCAACCACGGCGCAGACCCTGTCGAGGTCGCGGCAACCGGCACCGAGCTCCTCACCGGCTCCGCCGTCACCGGCATCATCACCGTCCCCGCCGGGGCGGTCCGCATCATCAAGGAGGATGTATGACCACCACGCTCACAGCGCCGGCGAAGACCGGCGCGGCGCCCGGTCGGCGTCGATCCCGCATCCCGCACAAGGGCGCCATCGCCTTCCTGTTCCTGCCGTTCGGCGTGCTGTTCGCGCTGTTCTACGTCGCCCCCATCGCCTACGCGTTCTGGCAGTCGCTGCTGGTCGTGCGCCGCGAGGGCACCTTCGGCAAGGCCGAGCTCGTCTTCGGCGGCTTCGCCCAGTACGTGCAGGTCTTCCAGGACTCGGCCTTCTGGAACTCGATGGGGCGGATGCTGCTCTTCGGCGTCGTGCAGGTGCCCATCATGCTCGGCCTCGCGCTGCTCTTCGCCCTGCTGCTCGACTCGCCGCTGGTCAAGGGCAAGCGCTTCTTCCGACTCGCGTTCTTCGTGCCCTATGCGGTGCCCGGCGTGATCGCCGCGATCATGTGGGGCTCGCTGTTCTCGCCGAACCTGTCGCCCTTCACCGCGATCACCAAGAACATCGACTTCCTCGGCGCCGATCTGGTGCTCTGGTCGATCGCCAACGTCGTGACCTGGGTCTACGTCGGCTACAACATGCTCATCATCTACTCGTCGCTGCTGTCGATCCCGACCGAGCTCTACGAAGCGGCCCGCCTCGACGGCGCCGGGCAGTGGCGCATCGCCTGGTCGATCAAGATCCCGCTCGTGCGACCGGCGATCGTGATGACCGCGATCTTCTCGATCATCGGCACGCTGCAGCTGCTCGCCGAGCCGCAGGTCTTCCGCTCGTTCAGCTCGGCGGTCACCAGCACGTTCACGCCGAACATGACCGTGTTCGCGACGGCATCCATCCCGAACACGAACCTCGCGGCGGCCTTCTCGGTCGTGCTCGCGGTGACCACCTTCGTGCTCTCGTTCGGATTCATGAAGTACATGCAGCGCAAGGAGCAGAACGCATGACCACCGCGACGATCATCGGCGCGCGCCGCTCGACCGGACGCGCCGCCCGCGAATCGGGCCTCTCGCGCGGTGCCGCGATGCTCATCATGGCCGTGTTCACCGTGTACTTCCTGCTGCCGCTGTGGTGGCTGCTGGTCGCGGCGAGCAAGGACAACAGCGACATCCTCACGACGGCCCCGCTGTGGTTCGCCGACGTGAAGTTCTTCGACAACATCGTCGACCTGTTCGCCTACCGCGACGGCGTCTACCTGAAGTGGATGCTGAACTCGGTGCTCTACGCCGCGCTCGGCGGCGCGATCGCCACCCTCCTCGCCGCGATGGCCGGGTACGCGCTCGCCAAGTACCGATTCCCGGGGCGCAACGCGCTCTTCGACATCGTGCTCGGCGGTGTGCTCGTGCCCGCGACCGCGCTCGCCCTGCCGCTGTTCCTCATCTTCAGCCAGGCGAACCTCACGAACACCTTCTGGTCGGTGTTCCTGCCCTCGATCGTCAGCCCGTTCGGCGTGTACCTCGCGCGCATCTTCGCGGCGTCGTCGGTGCCCGACGAGCTCCTCGAGGCGAGCCGTCTCGACGGGGCGGGGGAGATCCGCACGTTCTTCACCGTCAGCATCCGCCTGATGACCCCGGCGCTGGTGACGATGTTCCTCTTCCAGTTCGTCGCGATCTGGAACAACTTCTTCCTGCCGATGATCATGCTGCGCAGCGAAGAGCTCTTCCCCGTCGTCTACGGCCTCTACAACTGGAACAACCAGTTGAACCAGCTCCCCGAGCTGCGCGGCCTCGTACTGATCGGCGCCCTGCTGTCGGTCATCCCCCTCATCATCACGTTCCTCCTGCTCCAGCGCTTCTGGCGTAACGGTCTGGGCGCCGGCGCCCTGAAGTGAGCAGGTTGCCGGGCGGATGGACCGTCCGGCGATGCACCACCCGAGAAAGGTCAGAAATGCAGCATTCGAAGAAGAAGGCAGCCGGCGCGATCGCCATCGCGGCGCTCGTGCTCACGGGATGCTCCGCCGGTGGCGGAGACACCTCGACAGGGGGCGACGCCGCCGCCTGCACCCCGGCGGACGGCGACGTCACGCTCGAGTTCACGTCGTGGATCCCCGGGATCGAAGACGTGGTGAAGATCTGGAACGACGAGAACCCCGAGATCCAGGTGAAGGTGCAGACCGGCCCCAACGGCAACGGTGGCACGTATCAGAACTTCTTCAACCAGATCCAGGCGGGCGACGCCCCCGACCTCGGTCAGATCGAGTACGACGCCCTGCCGAACTTCCTCGTGCAGGACGGCATCGAAGACCTCAGCGCCTGCGAAGACGTCGTGGCCGCCGAGGGCGACTTCGTCGACTGGGCGTGGGGCCAGGTGACGCTCGGAACCGAGGGCGTCTACGGCATCCCGCAGGACATCGGCCCGATGGCGCTGTTCTACCGCGCCGACCTGTTCGAGCAGAACGACATCCCGATCCCCACCACGTGGGACGAGTACCGCGAGGCCGCGGTGCAGATCCGCGCGCTGGGCGGCTACATCACCAACTTCTCGCAGTCCGACATCAACCAGTTCGCCGGCTTCGTCTGGCAGGACGGCGGACAGTGGTTCTCGAGCGACGACCAGGGCTGGACCGTCTCGCTCGACGGCGAGCAGTCCGTCTCGGTCGCCGACTACTGGCAGGGGCTGCTCGACGACGACCTCGTCGCCACCGTCCCGGCCTGGACCGACGAGTGGAACAACGCCTACAACTCGGGCGAGGTCTGGACCTGGAACTCCGCCGTCTGGGGTGCGAACTCCATCTCGAGCGGTGCCCCCGACACCGCCGGCAACTGGGCCGTCGCGCCGCTCCCGCAGTGGAGCGCGGGTGACAGCGTCGCCGGCAACTGGGGCGGATCGTCGACCGCGGTCCTCAAGGGCAGCGAGCACGTCTACGAGGCGACCAAGTTCGCGCTGTGGCTGAACACCTCCGAGGAGGCGCTCACCGCTCTCGCGGAGGCGGCGAACCTCTACCCGGCCACCACCGCCGGCCTGAAGCTGCCGGTCTACGCCGACGGCGTCGAGTTCTACGGCGGCCAGAAGATCTACGACGTGTTCGCCGAGGCGGCCACGCAGGTCTCGCCCGACTTCGTGTGGGGCCCGACCATGACGCAGACCTACGCCGACGTCTCCGACGGCTTCAAGGGTGCGGTCAGCGGCAGCGGCACCCTCGCCGACGCGCTGAAGGACGCGCAGACCTCCACGGTCGACGCGCTGAAGTCCGCGTCGATCCCGGTCACCGAGTAGGTTCTCCGGTTCCCGAAGGCCCGCGGGTGCTCCGGCATCCGCGGGCCTTTCGGCGTTCCGAACGGACGCTCGGCCTGTGATAGCATTGGCGATTGTCTGTGCACACTCCTGTGCGCAGTTCGCATGCTGTTCCGTTTGGGTCCCTGAGCTCGTCGAAGGGTCGGGCGGATGGCGTGCAGACAAGGGATCTTGGGTGGGGCCGTCCGGCCTCACGGTATAGAAGGAGTCATCATGGCAGCAGTGTGCCAGGTGACCGGAGCTGTTCCCGGTTTCGGTCACAACGTCTCGCACTCGCACCGCCGGACGAAGCGTCGCTTCGACCCGAACGTGCAGAAGAAGACCTATTTCGTTCCGTCGCTCGGTCGTAAGATCACGCTCAACGTGTCCGCCAAGGGCATCAAGGTGATCGACGTCCGCGGCATCGAGAACGTGGTCAAGGACCTCCAGGCGAAGGGTGTGAAGCTCTAATGGCCAAGAAGGCTCAGGACGTACGTCCGATCATCAAGCTGCGTTCGACGGCAGGTACGGGCTACACGTACGTGACCAAGAAGAACCGCCGCAACACCCCCGACCGCCTCGTGCTCAAGAAGTACGACCCGGTCGTCCGCAAGCACGTCGAATTCCGAGAGGAGCGTTGATCAATGGCTAAGAAGAGCAAGATCGCTCGCAACGAGCAGCGCAAGGTCATCGTCGAGCGTTACGCAGAGCGTCGCGCCGAGCTGAAGAAGACCCTGGTCGACCCGAACGCCACCGACGAGGCCCGTGAGGCCGCGCGCCTCGGCCTGCAGAAGCTGCCGCGCAACGCGTCGCCGGCTCGCGTGCGTTCGCGCGACGTCATCGACGGCCGCCCCCGTGGTGTCCTCACGAAGTTCGGCATCTCGCGTGTCCGCTTCCGTGACATGGCGCACCGTGGCGAGCTGCCCGGCGTGACCAAGTCCAGCTGGTAAGCACCCGCTTCACAAGGGGCGAGGATCTTCGGATCCTCGCCCCTTCTGCGTGTCTGGGGTCTCGTGCAGCACCGCGATGGGCGGACTTCTCCGCGTGGGGCGGATGCTTGGAGTCGAGACCTCCGCCCCACAAGGACTTCTCCGCCCGACGTGTTGCTCTCCACATTCGCTGTGAACGTCAGTTTGTCCACAGAATCCGCGCCATCGTGCCTGAAGAGACGTGCGAAACAGGCATCCTCGACGGATGCATGCGGTGAGAGAAGTCGTTGCGCGAGGGGGCATCGCCCGTATCTCGACGTTGCGTCTGGCTGGAGTCTCGGAGCACTCGTTGCGGCGGGCGATCCGCAGTGGTGCCGTGTTCTCGGTGTGCCGCGGCTGGGTGGCGCGCCCGGATTGCGATCCGATGCTCATCGCGGCGGCGAAGCGCGGTGTGGTGCTGAGCTGCATCACGCTCGCGGCGCGTCGGGGGCTCTGGGTCTCGAGTGCCGACGGTGTGCACGTCGCCGCTCCCCCGGCATCAGGTCACGCCGGCGCCGGCCAGGAGGTCGTGCACTGGAGCAAGCCCCTCTTCCTCCGAGATCCGGATGTGCTCGAGGATTCGATCGAGAATGCGCTGGTCCTCATCGCGCGTTGTCAGCCGCATGAAGATGCGCTCGCGACCTGGGAGTCCGCGCTGCGGATGCGGGTAGTCGATCCGGACGCGTTCGCCCGGGTGCGTCTGCCTCCCGCGGCGCGTCGGCTGCTCGCGGATGCGACGCCGTTCGCGGATGCAGGGACCGAGACGATCTTCCGCACTCGGCTCGCGTGGCTGCGGCTCCCCATCACGCCGCAGGTGTGGTTGTTCGGTCACCGCGTGGACTTCGTGATCGGCGAGCGTCTCGTGATTCAGGTCGATGGTGGTCACCACGTCGGGGTTCAGCGATCGCGCGACATCGCTCACGATGCGGAGTTGATGTTGCGTGGCTATCACGTCATCCGGATCGGATACGACCAGCTCATGAACCAGTGGGCATCGGTCCAGGCCCAGATTCTGGCCGCCGTGGCCCAGAGGCTCCACCTTGCGTCGTGAGACGGGCGGAGAACTCCGTGTGGGGCGGAGAATCGAGAGCCGATCCTCCGCCCAACGGTGAGTTCTCCGCCCAACGGGGTGTGGGGGCACGCACCCCTCACGCCACGGATGCCTCGGCGTGCTGCACCGCCCAGGCGAGGGCGTGGTCGGCGATCTGCTCCCAGCCGTCCTGGCTGACGAGGCGGTGCGTGCGTCCCGGGTACTCGATGTAGTCGACGACGGCCGGGCTGCCGGAAGAGAGGTACTTCTTCTCGAGAGCGCGGACGATGGCCGGGGGCACGACGTGGTCGATCTCGCCGGCGATGAGCAGCAGCGGGGCGCGGTCGGCGCGGGCGTAGTCGACGTGCGTGACGCCGCCCTTCTCGTTGAGCACCGAGGTCACGCCCTCGAAGAACACCCGGTTGTACGAGTTCACGGCGTACTCCTCCCACAGGGCGTCGGATGCCGCGCGCGGCAGGTCGTTGCCGAACGTGAAGTGGAAGTGGCGCTTCGAGAGGGGTTTGGCGCCGTTGCGTCCGAAGGGGTTCGAGAGGATCGGGGTGCCGGTCCAGAGGGTCGACAGGGGGAGGGCGGTGACGCCGGCGGTCTGCCCGGGGGCGACGCCCACGTAGGCGACGCCGAGGCCGCGGTCGGCGAGCATCTGCGTGAGCACGCCGCCGAAGGAGTGGCCCATGATGATGGGCTTCACGGGGAGGGCGCGGATGATGCGCTCGTAGTTGTCGGCGATCTGCTTCAGGCCGATGCCCTTGAGGGCCGAGGGGTCGCGGCGGATGTCGTCGACGGTGCGATCGTCGATGCCGGGCCATCCGGGAACGATGACCTCGTGGCCCTGGGCGCGGAAGCGGTCGGCCCACGTGTCCCAGCTCTTCGGGGTCATCCAGAGTCCGTGGATGAGGACGATGGGGGTCTTGTCGGTACTGTTCATGATCTTTCTCCTGTGTTCGGTCGTGCGGTTCGGTCCTGCGGGTCTGAAGTGCGTTACGCTGATAGTAGACCGAACGTTCTATCTACTGCAAGATATTCCCGAAGATCGAGAAATCGACGAACGGATGCCACGATGAAGGGAGAACCCACGATGAGCACCGAGAAGATGAGCACCGACACCACGAAGCGCCCGAGCCCCGCCCGCGCACGTCTGATCGACGCAGCCACGCGCCTCTTCTACGAGGAGGGCATCCACGCCGTCGGTGTCGACCGCGTGATCGCCGAGGCCGAGGTCACCCGCGCCACGCTCTACAAGCAGTTCGGCGGCAAGGAGAACCTCGTGCTCGCCTACCTCGAGAACGAGGATCGGATGCTGCGCGACATGTTCGCCGAGGCGGGATCCTCCGTCACCGATCCCGCACGTCTCATCGACGCCGTCATCGACGGCATCGTCGCCGACATCCGCCTGCGGCACACCCGCGGCTGCCCCTTCATCAACGCCGCGGCCGAGTACCCCGACGGCGAGGGGCCCGTGCGCACCATGATCGACGAGCACCGCGAGTGGTTCCGCAGCACGCTCGAGCAGGTCGCCGGCGCGGCGGGTCTCGAGCGCCCGGCCGAGGTCGCGGCCTCACTCGTGCTTCTCCGCGACGCCGCTCTCGTGGGCGGATACCTCGACGGAGACGACCGCGTATCGCCCGCTTTCGAGCGCACGGCGCGGGCCGTGATCGCGGCGCACCGGCCCTGAAAAGGGTCGGGACACGCCCGAAAACCTGTGACTGGAGTGACAAAAGTCGTGCAACACGCCCAATAAATGACCAAAACCCGCGAAATGACGCGGAAATGGGGGTGGTCATTGATACATTCAAGGCGGTCACTCGACCAGGGGCATCCGCTCCGATCCACACAACGATGCGACGAGATCCTCGTCGCTGGAGGATGACATGGCTGACAAGTCCATCACCAAGACCGAGCTCGTCGCGAGCATCGCCAGCGCCACCGGCCAGAGCCAGGCCACCGTCTCGGGTGTCCTCGACGCGCTGTTCTCCACGGTCTCCGACGCCGTTGCCAAGGGCAGCAAGGTCTCGATCCCGGGCTGGATCTCGTTCGAGCAGGTCGACACCGCCGCTCGTACCGGCCGCAACCCGCAGACCGGCGCCGAGATCAAGATCCCGGCCGGCAAGCGCGTCAAGGTGACCGCTGGTTCCAAGCTGAAGGCAGCCGTCAAGTAAGACGCTTCCTGACGAAGGCCGCCGCCCCTCGGGGTGGCGGCCTTCGGCGTTCCCGGCAGTGAGCCCACGGCGTCCAGCACCACGTCAGCCGGCACGGATGCCGCGGCTTAGGCTGGAGGGGTGAACACCCGCGCCGCGACGACCCGATCGAGCGCGTCGGCCTACCGCCTCGCCGGCATCGGAATCCTCGCCGTCGCCGCGATCGTGGGCGTCGTCGCCGCGTTGATCGTCGGTGGGGGAGCGGCGCCGCTGCTGCTGCAGGATCCGGGCCCCTTCGTCATGTGGGCCACCCCGATCGTCAAGCTCACGATGAACGTCGCCGCCGCCGCGATGCTCGGCTCGCTCGTGCTCGCCCTGTTCGCGCTCAAGAGCGGTGAGAAGTCGTTCGACACGGCCCTCAACATCGCCTCCATCGGTGCCGCGGTCTTCACGATCTCAGCGGGATTCACCGCGTTCCTGACGTTCATGGCCGCGTTCAACCCGCAGCTCAGCATCGAGCGCGAGTTCGGCTCGCAGCTCGGGCGGTATCTGCTCGAGACGGCCCTCGGCCAGTCATGGTTGATCACGACCATCTTCGGCTCCGTGATCACGGTGCTCGCCTTCGCGTGGCGCACCTGGACACCGACGCTCATCACGGCGCTCCTGGCCGCGGCATCCTTCCTCCCGCTCGCGACGCAGGGGCACTCGGGCGACCTCGCCGGCCACACGGTCGCGGTCAACTCGATCCTGCTGCACACGATCGGCGCGGCGGTGTGGCTCGGCGGTCTGCTGCTGATCGTGCTGCTGCGCGGACGTCACGGCATCGACAGTGCGCAGCTCGTGCGGCGCTACTCGTCGCTCGCGATCGCCGCGTTCTTCGTGGTCGCGATCTCGGGCGTCGCGCGCTCGGTCGTCGCGCTCGGCGACTGGAGCCAGCTGTGGACCCCCTACGGCGCGATCCTGCTCGCCAAGGTGGTGCTGCTGGGCGGCATGGGCCTGCTCGGCGCCTGGTACCGCGCACGCTTGATCCCGAAGCTCGACGGCCCCCGGGCATCCGCCTGGTTCTGGATGCTCGTGCTCTGCGAGGTCGCCCTCATGGGCCTCGCCTCCGGTGCCGCCGCGGCCCTCGCCCGCACGCCTCCGCCGACCGGTGAGGAGGCCGCGTTCGCGCAGACCCCCGCCGAGGTGCTGACCCGCTCGAATGTGCCGCCGGAGTTCACCCTCGACCGCTGGTTCACCTCGTGGGACCTCGACATCCTGTGGCTGGTCGCCGCCGGGTTCGGGCTCTTCCTCTACATCGCCGGCGTGATCCGTCTGCACCGCCGCGGCGACCGCTGGCCGATCCACCGCACCGTCTTCTGGGTGCTCGGGATGCTGCTGCTGGTCTGGGTCACCTGCGGCCCGATCAACGCGTACCAGGAGTACCTGTTCAGCGTGCACATGCTCGGGCACATGATGCTGTCGATGGCGATCCCGCTGCTGCTGGTGTCGGGCGCCCCGGTGACGCTGGCGCTGCGCGCGATCCACAAGCGCGACGACGGCACGCGCGGCGGCCGCGAGTGGATCCTCTGGGCGGTGCACTCGCCGTTCTCGAAGGTGGTCACGCATCCGTTCGTCGCGGCGGGCATCTTCATCCTGTCGCTGTGGGCGTTCTACTTCACCGACCTCGTGCGTTGGTCGATGTTCGAGCACCTCGGGCACGAGTGGATGGTCATCCACTTCCTCATCTCGGGCTACCTCTTCGTCTTGACGCTCATCGGCGAAGACCCGATCCCGTACCGCCTGCCGTACCCGGGCCGCCTCATCACCCTCATCGCCATCATGGCCATGCACGCGTTCTTCGGCGTCGCGATCATGATGCAGGAGGGCCTCATGGTCGCGGACTGGTTCGGCTCGATGGGGCGCACGTGGGGCCCCGACCCGATGGACGATCAGTACATCGGCGGCGGCGTGGCCTGGTCGATCGGCGAGATCCCGACGCTCATCCTCGCGATCACCGTCGCGATCCAGTGGAGCCGCAGCGACACCAAGCTGCAGAAGCGTCGCGACCGCCACGCCGATCGCACCGGCGAGGCCGAGCTGGAGGAGTACAACGCGAAGCTCGCCGCGCTCGCCGAGCGCGACCGCAAGGACGCGGCCGCCGGTCGCAGCTGAGCCGCCGCAGCTGAGCCGGTCGCCGACTACTCGGCCGGCGCGTCCTCGGGCGATCCGACGCGGATCGATGCCGTGCCGTCGGCGAGGATCACGATCGTCCCGTTCACCTGGAACGGCACGTCCTCCGACACCGCCTGGATCGACCCGTCGAAGAGCGAACGGATCTCGACCTCGACGTGGGCCACGGCATCCGTCGGCGGGATCTGCCACTGCGAGCCATCGGGCGCGACGGTCACCGTCGGCTGCGCGACGATCGACCACGCGGGCAGGGTGGCGATGCGGTTCTTGACCTCCATGCCGAAGGGGCACGCGGTCGGCTGCAGCACTTCCTGCGAGGTGCAGGTCGTCAGATACTCCTCGACGCGCTCCTGCACGACCGAGAGGAACTCCTCGGTGGGCGTCGTCTGCACATCGAGCGGCGTGGTGGCGAGAGGGGTGTCGGCGAGCACTCCGCTCCCCGACGACTCCGAGATCGCGGTGTCGACCGTCACGGCATACAACCCCGGCGTGAAGACGAGGAGCGGCAGCGGGTCGAGGGGAGCGGCATCCACTCCGGCGGCCGAGACCTGACGTCGGTCGACCGCGAAGCCGTTGACCGAGAACTGGTCGGCGCCGCGCAGCGTGAGATCGACGACGGCGAGCGGGCTGTCGAGGAACCGCCAGCGCGGGGCCACGCCCTCCCAGCCGTCCTGGGTGACGATGAAAGTGGTCGTTCCGGGGTGCCCGGCGGCCGAGTAGCCGACGGTCACCGCGAAGCCGTCGTCGACGGCCTTCTCGGACTCGATGCGCACGTCGGTCAGCGGCGACAGCGCCGCGTGGCGCAGCAGAGCTTCGGATGCCGTGGGCGAGAGTCCCGCGTCGTCCAGCGTCTCGCGGTCGACGGCGACGCCCGGAACGCGCAGGGCGTCGGCGGCGCGGCCCGTGGAAAGCAGATCGAGGTAGCGGGTGACGAACGCGGAGGGACTGTAGTAGTCCTTGTAGAGGACCGCCCCTCCGGCGCCGAGCGCCGCGATCAGGACGATTCCGACGAGGGCGAGGATCGTGAGGTCGAACCCCACGCGCGCGCGCCTGCGCGCTGAAGACTCCACCCCGTCCATGGGGTCAGTCTAGGGAAGCGTCCTGAGACGAAGCCGAGCGCCGACACCTCGCGTCGCGCGGCGAGCCGTAGCATGGTGGGGCGCCCGCATCCGTCCGTCTTCCTCTGCGAGAACCGTGTCCCTTCCTGCCCTGTCCGAAGAACAGCACGAGCTCTTCCGACTCATCGAAGACACCGGCGAGCACGTCTTCATCACCGGGCGTGCGGGCACCGGCAAGTCGACGCTGCTGCAGTACTTCGCCTGGAACACCAAGAAGCAGATCGCGATCTGCGCGCCGACCGGCGTCGCGGCGCTGAACGTCGAGGGCCAGACGATCCACTCGCTGTTCCGGTTGCCGATCGGTCTCATCGCCGACGGCGACATCGATCAGAACGATGCGACCCGGCGCATCCTCAATGCGATCGAGACGCTCGTCATCGACGAGATCTCGATGGTCAACGCCGACCTCATGGATGCCATCGACCGCTCGCTGCGTCAGGCGCGCGGGCGCCGCGGCGAGCCGTTCGGCGGGGTGCAGGTCGTGATGTTCGGCGACCCGTACCAGCTGGCGCCCGTGCCGCCCCGCGGCGATGAGGCCCGCTACGTCAAGGACCACTACCGGTCGTTCTGGTTCTTCGACGCGCACGTGTGGGCCGGCACCGGCGGCGGCGAGGGACAATCCGACCAGGACGGGCTGTTCGCCGTCGACACCCGCGCCGAGCTGCACGTGCGCGAGCTCGTGCAGATCCACCGGCAGTCCGACGACGGGTTCAAGGCGATGCTGAACGCCGTACGCTACGGGCGGGTCACCGCCGAGATCGCGGGAGTGCTCAACACGCAGGGCGCGCGCACGCCCCCCGCCCCCGAGCCGGGCGAGGTGCCGATGATCACCCTCGCCACCCGCAACGACATCGTCAACGGCATCAACAGTCGCCACCTCACCGCACTCCCGGGCAAGGAGCAGACCGCGCGGGCGGAGGTCAGCGGCGACTTCGGCCGCGGCGAGGCCTCTCTGCCGGCGGAGTCGGAACTCAAGCTCAAGGTCGGCGCGCAGGTCATGTTCCTGCGCAACGACACGTCGATGTCGGGGGAGCCGCCGCGGTGGGTCAACGGCACGATCGGCACGGTGCTGCGCATCCTCGGCGGCGCCGTGCGGGTCGACATCGACGGCGAGGAGGTCGACGTCGAGCCGGCGGTCTGGGAACGGTTCCGCTACGCCTACGACCAGAACACCAAGAAGCTCAGCCGTGACGTGGTGGCCGAGTTCACCCAGTTCCCGCTGCGGCTGGCGTGGGCGGTCACGATCCACAAGTCGCAGGGCAAGACCTACGACCGCGCCGTGATCGACCTCGGCTCCGGCGCGTTCGCTCCCGGGCAGACGTACGTCGCGCTGAGCCGCCTCACCTCGCTCGACGGCCTGTACCTGTCGCGCGCGCTGCGTCCGAGCGACATCCGCGTCGACGAGGACGTGCGTCGGTTCATGCGCGAGGCGTGGATCGCGCGCTCGACGCCCGAGATCCCGAAGGCCTGACCCTTCGTCGCGCTGCGCTCGCTCAGGGGCCGGCGCGAAGAACCGGTCCCTGCGCGAGGAGCCCTTCGTCTCGCTTCGCTCGCTCAGGAACCACGCAGCGACGAGACGAAGGGCGCCACGCGCAGGGAATCCGCACACGTGCAGGGAGAAGCGGGCGGATGCTCCCTGCAGGTGTCACTTTTCCCTGCAGGTGAACGCGCGGCGGGCCCTTCGACAGGCTCAGGGACCCCGTCGTGGGCACCACGCGCGAAACTGGGTCGCTGGGCCCGAAACTGGTGCGCTGAGCTGAACTGGTTCGCTGAGCGTGTCGAAGCGCCCCGCGCGAGGACTTACGCCGCGGCGCGTGCCCGGTCGAGGTCTTCGAAGAGCTCGGTGTTGAAGCGGTAGGCGAGGAGGACCTCGTCGATGACGCGCTCGCGCTCGGCCTCGTCCCACGGGGCAGCGTCGAGCTGCTCGCGGTAGACGTCCTTGAAGGCCGCCGGGTCGGCGATGTCGTCGAAGAGGTAGAAGCCGATGCCGTTGGTCTCGAAGCCGAAGCGGCGGGCCATCACGCGGCCGATGAAGATGCCACCCGAGAGGTCGCCGAGGTAACGCGTGTAGTGGTGGGCGACGAATCCGCCGGCCCAGGTCGCGCCGACCTGATTGATGCGCTCGACGTAGCGCTGCGTGGTCGGCAGCGGCACGATCTGCGCGCGCCAGTCGGCCCCGAGCAGGAACTCCAGGTCGGCCTCGAGTGCGGGCAGGCGCGTGAGCTTGTCGGTGATGAAGACGGCGGCGATCGGGTCCTGGCGCATGCGGTCGCCGGCTCCTTCGAGCGCCTCGTAGATGAAGTAGTGCTGGGCGACGAGCGAGATGTAGTCCTCGCGGGAGCCCTCGCCCTTCAGGAGGTCGGACATGAAGCCGGCGGTCTCGCTGCGGGAGTGCGATCCGGACGAGCGCTCGCGCAGGGCGGCGGAGAAGGAGAGGATCTCGGGCATGACTTTAGTGTAAGGGGAGCCTTACCTTTGGCGAAACCCGAATGTCGCCGTGCGAAACCCGATTCTCAGGCGTGCGGGCGGGGCTCGATGCCCAGTCGCTCGCAGGCCTTGTCGTAGAGCGCGACGATCTCGCGACGCACCTCGGGGCGCTCGGTGATCGATCCGCCGGGCCACGCCACGACGAGCTCCGTGGTCTCTCCGGCGCGGGTAACCTGCCACGTGCCGCCGTCGCCGTCGAACCCGGTCATGACGGCATCCGTCACCTCTGCATCCGACGCCGTCGAGAAGGCGCGGGCGATGAGCAGGTTGTCGTCGGTGTGGTCGTCGTTCATGTGGTGCAGGACGGCGGCGGTCACGGCGTGATCGAAGATGTGGGGCACCTCCTCACCATAGAACGTCGGCGGATGCCGGGGCACGATGTCGTCTTTCAGGATCGGCGCTCTAGAATCGGGAGACACATCTTCGGGGGTTTCCTACATGCAGCTTCTCTCGTCGCGCCGCTGGCGCGCCGCCGCGGCCAGTGCGGTCGTGCTCGGACTCGTCCTCACCGGATGCACCTCCGAAGACAGCTTCACCTACGAGCCTCCGGCACAGGTCGACGGTGCTCTGCCCGACGACATGACCGCGCAGATGCAGGAAGCCGTCGACAACGCCATCCGCGCGTCGGGCTCGTCTGCCGCGATCGTCGGGGTCTGGGCGCCGTGGAGCGGTCAGTGGGTGACCGCCATCGGCTCGCAGGAGCCCGGTGGTGAGACCCCGGTCGATGTCGACATGTCGTTCCGCATCGCCGATGTCACGCGCCTCATGACGTGCGACGTGCTCTACGCGCTCGCCGACGAGGGCACGGTCGACCTTGACGGTGCCGTGCCGGACTACGTGTCGGGTGTGCCCGACCTCAAGGACGTCACGCTCCTCGACCTGTGCAACGGCACCGCGGGCCTCGGTTCGTCGGAGGAGAAGATCAAGGCCGAGTGGCTGAAGACCCCCGATCGGGTGTGGGCTCCGCTCGAGCTGGCCGGCTTCGGTCTCGCCGCTCCGCGCACGCCCGTCGCCACCACGTACCGCGACTCCGACGCCGGGTACCTGCTGCTCGGCCTCGCGCTCGAGCGCGCCTCCGGCATGTCGGCCTCGCAGCTGATCGCCGAGTACGTGACCGAGCCGCTCGGGCTCGCGAACACCTCGCTCCCGGCGTCGGCTTCGGCCGCGCCGTCGACCGGTGACGTGCTCAAGGGCCACTATCTGAACCCGGTCGAGGGCGGATTCGCATGCAGCGCCCCGGTCGACATCACGAAGCTGTCGTCGAGCGCGGGGTACACCGATTCGGGTGCCGTCTCGACGATCGCCGACCTCGGCCGCTATGCGCAGGCCGAGGCCCGTCAGGTGCTGCGCACGCAGGAGGAGCCCAACCGCTTCGCCGCGCCGCTGCCCGCGTTCGACGGTGCCGAGTCCTGGTACCAGGCGACCGGTGGCGCGTTCCTGGTCGGCTCGATGGTCGGTCAGCACGGATGGACGCCCGGTTACGCGACCGCCGCCTACTCCGACCCGACGAGCGGTTTCACCGTCGCCGTGGTGCTGAACAACTCGACCGCGGGTGCCGGCATCGCGCAGTCCCTCGCCTGGGAGCTCGCCGCGATCGGGTCGAAGGCCCCGGCCGTCGACGGTCAGACGGCCCCCGAGTTCGGCCTGCCGTTCACCGCGGAGCAGTACCGCGAGGCGGTCAACGCCGCAGCGGTGCCGTGCGTCGAGCCGCCGGTCGAGTGATCTGAGCCGGAGGGCCGAGGGCTATTCGCCGTCGGCCTCCGGCATCCCCGGTCCGGCCCCGGGTCGAACCTCGGCGTCGTCACGGATGTCGATGCGCGTCGTTCCGTCGTGCTCGCTCACGTCGATGCGGGGAGCGGCGTCGGCTTCGGTGGCGTCCGGAGCGGACGTGAGCTGATCCCGGCGGTTCTCGTCGAAGGACTCGTCGTCGTGCGGTTCGGTCGGGGTGCTGCTCATGGGGGCCTCCTGGGTCGTGGTCCCTGTGACGTTAGGCGCGGCATCCGCTGTCGACGACGGGGTTGACAGGGTGAGATTCGTTCAGCGATTTCTCAGGAATGCCGCGCGTCTGGCGACACGCCCGGGCGATGTGCCGATAGTTTTCAGCCGGCGGTCCAGGGGGGATCGCTCATCCTCATCTCAGAAATCGGGGTACATCCATGACCGGTACGGCACGCAAGGCGGTCGCAGAAGCGCTCGCCACCTTCCTCTTCGTTCTCAGCATCATCGGCGCGGTCAACAGCGGCAGCCCGCTGACGCCGCTCGCGATCGGCTTCGCGCTCGCCGTGCTGATCTTCGCCACCGGGCACATCTCGGGCGCGCACCTCAACCCGGCCGTCACGGTGGGTGTCTTCGTGCGCGGCGGTCTCAGTGTCGCCGACCTGATCGCGTACATCGTGGCCCAGGCCATCGGTGGCGTGCTCGCCGCTCTCGTCAGCGCCGTCTGGTGGGCGCCCGAGAAGGAGGCAATGGTCGTGCAGGTCGGCCCCGCGTTCCTCGTCGAAGCGATCTTCACGTTCTTCCTCGTGTACGTCGTGCTCAACGTGGCGACGGCCAAGGGAACCGCGGGCAACTCGTTTTACGGCCTCGCGATCGGTGGCGTCGTGTTCGTCGGCGCGACCACGGTCGGCTCCATCTCGGGCGGCGGCTTCAACCCGGCGGTCGCGCTCGGCCTTTCGGTCAGCGGCCACTTCGCCTGGAGCTCGCTGTGGCTCTACATCGTCGCCCCGATCGTCGGCGGCGCTCTCGCGGCCCTCGCGTTCCGTCTGCTCAACAGCGACGACGTGAAGAAGATCGCCGCGGCCGAGTAACTCGGCGCGGGCCCTTCGACAGGCTCAGGGACCCAGTTCACTCTGGGTCGCTGAGCCCGTCGAAGCGTCGCAGCCTCTCGCGCAGCATCCGCCTCACGGGGGATGCGGCGGGCGGATGCCGCGGCATACCGTGAGGACATGCTGATCGTCGAGGAACTGCACCTGCTGCTGCTCCGGCCGGATGGCCGGGTCGAGTCGAGCGTGAGCACCAACCGCCCGTTCGGCGAGATCGCGGCCGTGATCGTCGACCTCGTGCTGCATCATCGCGTCACCGTGGGGGAGGGCAAGAACCCCGTGATCACGATCGTCTCCGCCGAGCCCACCGGGCATCCGGTGCTGGATGCCGCGCTCTCCCGTCTCGCGCCGGTGAACGGCAAGAAGCTGCAGTCGCTCGTGATGCGGTCGAAGCTCGATCCTCTGCACGACGTCGTCGAGTCCCTGGTCGTGCAGGGAGTTCTGGCGCGGGGCGAGCGGGGCTTCTTCGGGTGGGGCGCCGAGCGCACCCCCGAGTCCGACCCGGGGCCCGAGACGCTGCTGCGTTCGCGCCTTGCCGCCGTGATCGCGGGCTCGCTCGCGCCGACCCAGGCCGACCTCGCGCTGCTCGCGATCCTGCAGGGCATGAACGCGGCTCACCCGCTGCTGCGCGACGAGGTGGGGCTTATCTCGTCGGGTCAGCTCAAGAGACGCATCGAGCAGCTCACCGCGGGCAGCCCGACGGGAGATGCCGTCTCGCGCGCGGTGACGATGGTCATCTCGGCCGCGATGATGGCCGCACTGACCCCGGTCTTCGTCGCGACGATGAGCTGACCCGGCCTCGTCGCGGCCTCTCCGCGCAGGCGTGTCAGGCGAGCCAGGCCAGGACGGATGCCGCCTGACGGGCCATGCCGACGGCGACGTACTCCGCGGCCTCCGGCACCTCGACCGGCAACCCGAAGACCCGCGGCGCGATCTCGCGCACGGCGAGAGACTGCGCGCCCCCACCGACGAGCAGCACGCGATCGAGCGGGATGCCGAGCTCGCGCAGCGCGTCGAGGCCGAATCGCAGCCCGCCCAGCATCCCCTCGACCGCGGCGCGCGCCAGGTTCTCGCGCGTCGTCGAGGCGAGCGTCATGGCGTTCAGGCTCGCGGTAGCCTCGGGCAGGTTGGGCGAGCGCTCACCCTCGAAGTACGGCACGAGTTCGAGACCGTCCGCGCCGGGCGGCGCCTCGAGCGCGAGAGCGCTCAACCCGTCGTGGTCGACGCCGAGCAGTCGCGCGATCACGTCGAGCACGCGCGCGGCGTTGAGGGTGCAGACGAGGGGCAGGTAGCCATCGGCGGCATCCGCGAAGCCCGCCACGATCCCGGTCGGATCGGCGACGCCCCGGTCGGTCACCGCGAAGATCGTGCCCGAGGTTCCGATCGACACCACCACGTCGCCGGTGCGCGCGCCGACCCCGAGGGCGACGGCGGCGTTGTCGCCGGCACCGGGCGCGACGCGTCGGCCCGCGGCATCCGTCACCGATTCCCGGGCGCCGAGCACCCGCGGCAGCACGGCGTCGCGACCGAGCGCGGCGACGAGAAGTTCGCGGTCGTACTCACCGGTGCGAGGGCTCCAGTAACCGGTGCCCGAGGCATCCGAACGGTCGGTCACCAGCTCGCCGAGGTCGGGTCGCTCGGGTCCGAAACCGCGCAGGCGCCAGATGAGCCAGTCGTGCGGCAGCGCGACGGCCGCGACACGGGCGGCGTTGTCGGGTTCATGGTCGCGCAACCAGCGCAGCTTCGTGATCGTGAACGACGCGACCGGTACGAGGCCGGTGCGATCGGCGAGAACGGATGCCCCGAACTCGCCGATCAGATCGTCGGCCGCCTGCGCGGAGCGGGTGTCGTTCCACAGCAGCGCATCGCGGATGACGCGGCCCTCGGCGTCGAGTGCGACCATGCCGTGCTGCTGGCCGCCGATGGCCCAGGCGTCGATGTCGTCGAGGCCACCGGCATCCGCGATCGCCTGCTGCAGCGCGACCCACCACGCCTCGGGATCGACCGACGTGCCGTCGGGGTGCGCGGCACGGCCCGAGCGCACGATGGCACCCGTTTCGGAGTCGACGACGACCACCTTGCAGGACTGGGTCGAGGAGTCGACCCCGAGGACGAGTGCCATCGCCGGACTCAGCGGGCGCCGAGCAGGTGCTCGGTGGCGAGCTGCTGCAGTCGAACGAAGCCGAAGCCCTTGCCGCCGAGGTACGCGTTCGCGTCGAAGTCCTCGTAGGCCGTGCGGTCGGCGAGCAGGTCGTCGTAAGACTCGCCCTCGTCGAGGGTGGGAGCGGAGAGCTCGGCGACCTTCGCGGCGGCCAGTGCTTCCTGCACCTCGGGATCGGCGCGGAAGGCCGCGGCGCGCTCCTTGAGCAGCAGGTAGGTGCGCATGTTGGCGGCGGCGCTGTCCCACACCCCGGTCTCGTCTTCGGTGCGCGACGGCTTGTAATCGAAGTGGCGCGGGCCGTCGTAGGCCGGAACCCCGCCGGGGCCGCCGTTCTCGAGCAGATCGACGAGCGAGAACGCGTTGTGCAGGTCGCCGTGTCCGAACACGAGGTCCTGGTCGTACTTGATGCCGCGCTGACCGTTGAGATCGATGTGGAAGAGCTTGCCGTGGTACAGCGCCTGGGCGATGCCGGCGGTGAAGTTGAGGCCCGCCATCTGCTCGTGGCCGACCTCGGGGTTGACGCCCACGAGCTCGGGGCGCTCGAGCGAGTCGATGAACGCGATCGCGTGGCCGAGCGTCGGCAGCAGGATGTCGCCGCGGGGCTCGTTGGGCTTGGGCTCGATCGCGAAGCGGATGTCGTAACCCTTGTCGGTCACGTAGTCGCCGAGCAGGTTGACGGCCTCGCGGTAGCGCTCGAGGGCCGCGCGCACGTCCTTCGCGGAGTCGTACTCGGCGCCCTCGCGGCCGCCCCACATCACGAAGGTCTTCGCCCCGAGCTCGGCGGCGAGATCGAGGTTGCGCAGCACCTTGCGCAGCGCGAAGCGGCGCACCTGGCGGTCGTTCGACGTGAAGCCGCCGTCCTTGAAGACGGGGGCGCTGAAGAGGTTGGTGGTCACCATCGGCACCACGACGCCGGTGTCGGCGAGCGCACCCTTCAGGCGGTCGATCTGGGTCTGACGCTCGGCATCCGTCGATCCGAAGGCGAACAGGTCGTCGTCGTGGAAGGTGAGGCCGTAGGCGCCGAGCTCCGACAGCTTCTCGACGGCGTGCACGACGTCGAGCGCCGGGCGGGTGGGGCCGCCGAACGGGTCGGTGCCGTTGTAGCCGATCGTCCAGAGTCCGAAGGAGAACTTGTCGTCGCGGGTGGGGGTGGGCATGATCGCTCCTCTGCGAGTGCTGCGGTGGTCTGCGGGGCCGGGCGGATGCCGCGGCGCAATAAGTTGTGATTCACAACATAACCGATGACAGGCCGCATCCGCACCCCTAAAGTGGGAACGTGCCCCGTGACCAGACCACCCCGCGCTCCCGCGAAGCGAACCTCGCGCGGATCCTGTCGATCGTCCATCACGACGGCGCCCAGTCCCGGTCGGCCCTCACGGAGTCCACCGGGCTCAACCGCTCGACCATCGCCGCCCTCGTCTACGAGCTGGCCGCGGCCGGGCTCGTCGATGAGCGCCCGCCGGAATCCTCGTCGCGCGCCGGTCGCCCCTCGCCGGTGGTCGCGCCCTCGGCATCCGTCGTCGCGATCAGTGTGCACCCCGAGGTCGACGCGGTCGAGATCGCCGCCGTCGCCCTCGACCGCCGCATCGTCGTGCGCGAACGCATCGTCAACACGACCACCCCGACCGCCGCCGAGGTCGCCGCGCTCGTCGCCGCCCGGTTGGCGCACTGGCAGACGGATGCCCTCCTGCACAGCACCGTGATCGGGATCGGCGTCGCCGTGCCCGGGCTGGTGCGCACCGCCGACGGCGTCGTGCGCAACGCCCCGCACCTCGCCTGGACCGATGAACCGCTCGCCGCGCGGATCGAGGAGCTCACCGGCATCCGCACCGCGGTCGACAACGACGCGACCCTCGGCGCGCTCGCCGAGCACCTCTTCGGCGCCGGCCGCGACATCGACGAACTCGTCTACCTCAACGGAGGCGCCTCGGGCATCGGAGGCGGGCTCGTGATCCACGGGCGGGCTGCGACCGGGGCGAACGGCTATGCGGGGGAGTTCGGTCACAACCGCCCCCGTATCGACGACGACGCCGACCGCCGCACCCCCGACGGCGTGCTCGAAGAAGAGGTGAACCGGCGGCATCTGCTGGCGCTCCTCGGCCTCGATGACGCCGATGATGCAGCGCTCGCCGCCGCGCTCGACGCGGCAGCCCTCCCCGCCGCCGAAGCAGAGGTCGCCCGGCAGGCCCGGGTGCTCGGCAGCGCTCTCGCCAACACGGTGAACGTGCTGAATCCCGCGGTGGTCGTGCTGGGCGGATTCCTCGCGCTGCTCGACGACGCCGAGCACGACACCCTCGCGGCCGAGGTCTCGCGACTCGCGATGAGCGAGAGCGCCGAGGTCGTCGAACTGCGCACCGCGGCCCTCGGGTCGGACCGGCTGCTCGTCGGCGCGGCCGAACTCGCGTTCCGCCCGCTGTGGACCGACCCCCTCGCCGTCGTCGCGGGGTAGTCGCGCAACCCGCCCGTACCCAACTCAGGAAGAACTCCACGCTCGGGCCCTGTATCGGGGCTTTCGGGCGCGTTTCGGCACGATCTTCCTGAGTTAGGGACGGGATGCCGCGCCGCCTAGACTCCTCGACGTGGTGGACAACAGCGGGCGAGCGGTCGGAGTGCGTGACGTCGCCGCGCTCGCCGGGGTCTCGCGGCAGACCGTCTCGCGGGTGCTGAACGAGCATCCGGATGTCGCCGACGCCACGCGCGAGCGGGTCGAGAAGGCCATGCGCGAGCTCGGCTACCGCATGAACAACGCCGCCCGCGCGCTGGGCACGCGCCGGTCGCGGACGCTCGGGATCCTCGCCTCGGATGCGCTGCAGTTCGGTCCGTCGCGCAGCATCGCGGCGATCGAGGCATCCGCCCGCGCCGCCGGGTATTGGGTGAGCGCGGCTTTCGCGGATGCCGATGACACGGCGTCGGTGTCGGCCGCGGTCGATCATCTCGTCGCCCAGGGGGTCGAGGGGATCCTCGTCGTCGCCCCGCACGCGCGCACGCTGCGGATGCTCGACACCGTCACGGTGGGGGTTCCGATCGTGACCCTGCACTCGGCCGGCCACGATGCGCGCGGGGTCGGCGTCGACCAGGTCGCCGGTGCGCGGCTGGCGGTGGGGGCGCTGGCGGATGCCGGGCACACCCGCATCGCGCACCTCGCCGGACCCGCAGACTGGCTCGAGGCGGAGTCCCGTGCCGAGGGGTTCGCGGCCGAGCTCGCAGCCCGCGGACTCGAGCCGGTGCTCACCGTGGTCGGCGACTGGACCGCACGCGCCGGGTTCGAGGCGGCGCCGGCGTTGCGCGAGGCCGGAGTCACGGCGGTGTTCGCGGCGAACGACCAGATGGCGCTCGGCCTGATCGGCGCGCTGCACGCGGCGGGTGTCCCGGTGCCAGGGGAGATCAGTGTCGTCGGCTTCGACGACCTGCCGGAGGCGGCGTACGCGTGGCCGCGGTTGACGACGGTGCGTCAGGACTTCGACGAGCTCGCACGACGAGCGGTCGAGGCGGTGATCGCGGGGGATGCCGCGGCATCCGCGGAGTCGATCGTGCCCGAGCTCGTGGTGCGCGACTCGATCGCGGAACCGCGGGTCTGAGGCGTTTCTCGGGGGCGCCCTCCGTCTCGTCGCTGCGCCAGGGACCGGGTGCCGGTAGAAACCCGGATCCTGAGCGAGCGCAGCGAGACGAAGGGCGCTTGACCGCGCCGCCACCCCCGCCGTAGGCTTCCCGTGACACTAACTGTGACCGGTCACAGTCGAAACCACGACGAGGTGCCATGAGCGACGACGCCCCCCGATACGCCCCCGACATCCAGGCGGCGATCGACCGCACCCGCGCCGATGTCGCCCGCCTGCACGGAGAACTCGTGCGCAACGGCCTGGTCGTCTGGACCGGTGGCAACGTCTCGGGCCGCGTGCCCGGCGCCGACCTGTTCGTGATCAAGCCCTCGGGCGTGAGCTACGACGATCTCGTGCCCTCGAACATGATCCTCTGCGACCTCGACGGCACCGCGATCCCCGGTGCCCCCGGCAGCGAGCGCAGCCCGTCGAGCGACACCGCGGCGCACGCCTACGTCTACCGGCACATGCCCGAGGTCGGCGGGGTCGTGCACACGCACTCCACGTTCGCGGTCGCCTGGGCGGCGCGCGGCGAGGAGATCCCCTGCGTCATCACGGCGATGGCCGACGAGTTCGGCGGCCCGATCCCGGTCGGCCCGTTCGCGATCATCGGCGACGACTCGATCGGTCGCGGCATCGTCGAGACGCTGAGCGGTCACCGCAGTCGCGCGGTGCTCATGCAGAACCACGGCCCGTTCACGATCGGGGTCGACGCGAAGGATGCCGTGAAGGCCGCGGTCATGGTCGAAGACGTCGCCCGCACCGTGCATTACGCCCGCGAGGCCGGCCCGGTGATCCCCCTCCCGCAGGAGGCGATCGACCGCCTGTTCGACCGGTATCAGAACGTGTACGGCCAGAGCGCGGACGCTCGCCGATGACCCTTCGTCGGAGCTCAGGGACCACCGCCGAGCTCATCGCGCGCAACCGCACCGCCCTCGGCATCGAGCTCGGATCGACCCGCATCAAGGCCTGCCTGATCGACGCCGACACCGCCGAGGTGCTGGCGACGGGGTCGCACACGTGGGAGAACAGTTTCGTCGACGGCCGCTGGACCTACCCGCTCGACGAGGTGTGGTCGGGGCTGCAGACGGCGTACGCCGCACTGGTCGACGACGCGCAGGAGCGCCACGGCATCCGCCCTTCCTCGTTCGGGTCGATTGGTATATCGGCGATGATGCACGGCTACCTCGCCTTCGATGCCGACGGCACCCTGCTCGTGCCGTTCCGCACCTGGCGCAACACGAGCACGGGCGAGGCCTCGGCGGAACTCACCGAAGTTCTGGGCGTCAACATCCCCCAGCGCTGGTCGGTCGCACACCTGCACCAGGCGGCGCTCGACGGTGAACCGCACGTCGCCGACGTCGCGTCGATCAACACCCTCGCCGGGCACGTGCACGAGCGTCTGACCGGCCGTACCGTGCTCGGAGTGGGGGATGCCTCGGGCATGTTCCCGATCGATTCCGCCGCGATCGACTACGACGAGCACCTGCTCCAGGCCTACCGCGACCACACCGGCCGCGATCTGCGTCCGCTGCTCCCGTCCGTGCTCCCGGCGGGGGCGGATGCCGGTGCCCTCACCCCCGAGGGGGCCGCGCTCCTCGACCCGACCGGCGCGCTCCAGCCCGGTATTCCGCTCTGCCCGCCGGAGGGCGACGCGGGCACCGGCATGGTGGCGACGAACTCGGTCGCCCCGCTCACCGGCAACGTCAGCGCGGGCACGAGCATCTTCGCGATGGTGGTGCTCGAGAAACCGCTGCCCACCGTGCACGAAGAGCTCGACCTGGTCGCGACCCCCGCCGGCGCGACGGTCGCGATGGTGCACTGCAACAACGGCGCGAGCGAGCTCGGCGCCTGGGCCGCGCTGTTCCACCGGTTCACGGTCGCGAACGGGCAATTCGTCGACGAGGATCAGGTCTTCGCCACCCTGTTCGCCGAGGCGCTGCAGGGCGACGCGGATGCCGGTGGCCTCCTCGCTTACAACCATCTCGCCGGTGAGCCGGTGGTCGGACTCGACCAGGGCCGCCCGCTCTTCGTGCGCACCCCGGATGCTTCTTTCACCCTGGCGAACGTGATGCGGGCGCAGATCTACGGCGTCTTCGGCACGCTCGCCCTGGGCATGCGGATCCTCGCCGCCGACGGCGTGCGTATCGAGCGGATGTTCGCTCACGGCGGCCTGTTCCGCACGGCGGGCGTGGCGCAGCGCTTCCTCGCCGCGGCCCTCGACACCCCGGTCGACGTCGGCGATCTCGCCGCCGAGGGCGGGGCGTGGGGCATCGCCGTGCTCGCCGCGTACCTCGATCACGCCGACCGCCCGCTCGCGGCGTACCTCGACGAGACGGTCTTCGCCGGGGCATCCGTCACCACCGCCGAACCCGGCCCGACCGACGTCGCCGGGTTCGCCGCCTACCTCGACCGCTACCGCGCGGGCCTCGCCATCGAGGCCGCCGCCATCACCGCCCTGCCCACGCAGGAGAACAGCCAGGACCCGAAGGACGCCTCATGACCCGCACCCCGCTGACCACGTCGCTCGACGGCTACGAGATCTGGTTCCTCACCGGCAGCCAGCACCTGTACGGCCCCGAGACCCTGGCCCAGGTCGCCGCTCAGTCGCAGGAGATCGCCGGCATCCTCGACGCGGCCGACGATGTGCCGGTGCGCATCGTCTGGAAGCCGGTGCTCACCGACTCCGACGCGATCCGCCGCATCGCCCTCGAGGCGAACGCCGACGACCGCGTGATCGGCGTCGTCGCCTGGATGCACACGTTCAGCCCGGCGAAGATGTGGATCACGGGGCTCGACAGCCTGCGCAAGCCACTCGCGCACCTGCACACGCAACACAACGTGGCGCTGCCGTGGAGCGAGATCGACTTCGACTTCATGAACCTCAACCAGGCGGCGCACGGAGACCGCGAGTTCGGGTACATCCAGACCCGCCTCGGCATCCCGCGCAAGACGATCGTCGGCCACGCGAGCGATCCGCGCGTGCGCGCCGAGCTCGCGACCTGGCAGCGCGCGGCGGCCGGCCTCGCGGCGGCGCGGTCGCTGAAGCTGGCCCGGTTCGGCGACAACATGCGCTTCGTCGCGGTCACCGAGGGTGACAAGACCGAGGCCGAGCTGCGCTTCGGCGTGCAGGTCAACACCTGGGGCGTGAACGACCTGGCGGATGCCGTCGCCGCCGCCTCGGAGGCCGAGATCGACGCTCTCGTCGCCGAGTACGAGGAGCTCTACGCGGTGGCGCCCGAACTGCGTCGCGGGGGAGAGCGCCACCCGTCGCTTCGCGACGGCGCGGCGATCGAGATCGGTCTGCGCTCGTTCCTGGAGGAGGGTGGTTTCGGCGCGTTCACGACCTCGTTCGAAGACCTCGGCGCGCTCACACAGCTGCCCGGTCTCGCGGTGCAGCGCCTGATGGCCGAGGGCTACGGGTTCGGCGCCGAGGGTGACTGGAAGACCGCGCTGCTCGTGCGCGTCGCGAACGTGATGGGTGCCGGCCTGCCCGGTGGGGCGAGCCTGATGGAGGACTACACCTACGACATGACCCCGGGCGAAGAGGTGATCCTCGGGGCGCACATGCTCGAGGTCTCGCCGTCATTGTCGTCGCAGCAGCCGACCCTCGAGGTGCATCCGCTCGGGATCGGCGGCAAGGACGACCCGGTGCGCCTGGTCTTCACGGCCGACCCGGGGCCGGCGGTCGTGGTGGCGCTGTCGGACATGCGCGACCGGTTCCGTCTCACGGCCAATGTCGTCGAGAACGTCGAGCCGACCGCGGCGCTGCCGAAGCTACCCGTCGGCCGCGCCGTCTGGAAGCCGCAGCCCGACTTCCCGACCAGCGCGGCGGCCTGGCTCACCGCCGGAGCCGCGCACCACACCGTGATGTCGACGGCCGTCGGCATCGAGGCGTTCCGCGACTTCGCCGAGATGGCGGAGGTCGAACTGCTCGTGATCGACGACGCGACCCGCCTGCCCGAGTTCCAGCAGCAGGTGCGCTGGAACCAGGCCTACCACCGCCTCGCCCAGGGCCTGTGACGGTTTCTCCGGGCGGGACGCTTCGACAGGCTCAGCGACCCACGAGCTGGGTCCTGAGCCTGGTCGACACTGGGTCCCTGAGCCTGTCGAAGGGCCCCGCCGAGACACCCGGTTCCTGAGCGAGCGAAGCGAGACGAAGGACACAAGTAACGTGGATCCAATGACCCCCACCCCCCGTTCCGGCCGCCAGTTCACGATCTTCTCCGACGGCTACGAGGCGACGATCGCGAGCGTCGGCGCCTCCTTGCGCGCGTTGACCTTCCAGGGTCGCGACCTGGTCGTGCCCTTCGAAGCGGATGCCGTGCGCCCCGCCTACCGCGGAGCCACCCTCGCCCCGTGGCCGAACCGTGTCGTCGACGGCACCTACTCGTTCGGCGGTGTCGATCACCGGCTCGCACTCACCGAGCCCGCGCGCGGGCACGCCCTGCACGGGCTGCTCGCCTGGACCGACTGGGACGTGGTGGCGACGGCATCCGATCGGGTGACGCTGGAGGCGACGATCCCCGCGCAGGACGGCTACCCGTTCCGCGTGATGGTGAAGACCGAGTACGCGGTCGGCATCGACGGACTCACCCAGACGGTGACCGCGACGAACCTCGACGACGTGCCCGCGCCGTGGGGCACGGGACCGCACCCGTACCTGTGGGCGGGCGACGGCGGCGTGGATGCCTGGACGCTGAGCCTGCCGGCATCCGAGGTGCTGCTCGTCACCGAGGATCGCCTGAGCCCGGTGCGCGTCGAGTCCGTGGAGCTGGTGCCCGAGTTCGATTTCCGTGAGGAGCGGCTGATCGGTGAGACGTTCATCGATCACGCGTTCACGTCTCTCGAACGGCATCCGTCGGGTATAGCCGCGGTGACGGTACTCGCGGCCGACGGTCACGGCGTCGCGATCACGTTCGACGAGCGTTGCCCGTGGGTGCAGGTGCACACGGCCGACACCCCGCTGCCCGAGACGAACCGGATCGGCCTCGCGGTCGAGCCGATGACGTGCCCTCCGGATGCCTTCAACTCGGGAGTCGACCTGGTGGTGCTCGATCCCGGGGAGTCGCACGCGGCGGCCTGGCGCATCTCCGCCATCTGACGCCGCCGTCCGACACCGCCGTCCAGGGCCGACAGATTCGCGAGTTTCACTCGTCTTGAGAGTGCGGGCCCACCCGATCAGGGCCCGCAACATTCGCCCTCACTTATCCACAGTTCGCCCCCGAGCCGACGCTTGGTGATGCCACACGTCGGCTCGGCGGTGTATCGTTGCCGCTCGGCGACAGCATGCTCGGTTCTGCTGCGTTCCCGCCCCTGCGACTCGATGAGGAAAGTGATGACGGACGCGCTTCCCCCGGATGCGTCGGATGCCGACACGGCGTCCGAAGACGACTCCGTCGATACGCCCTCTCTCGACCCCGACGCCACGGCGGAGATCGTGCGCCGGGCGGCGACCGGCGATCGCGATGCGGCGGGCGAGTACTTCTCGCTGATGCTGCCGTCGCTGACCCTCACGGCCAAGCGGGTGGCGGGGATCACACACGATGCCGATGACCTGCTCGGCGATGCGCTGCTGATGGTGCTCGCCAAGTGGTCGCAGGGCACAGGCCCGACCGAGAACGTGCCGGCGTACATCGCGCAGACGATGCGCAACCGCATCCGCGACGACTTCCGTTCGCCGCGGTCGAAGGTCGCCCCGCTCGACAACGTCGAGGAGCCGGCGTCGAACGCCGATCCGCGCATCCGCGAGCTCGAGATCGAGTCCGAGCTGGCGATCGTGCGCAAGGCGCTCGCCGAGTTGCCGTCCGACCAGCAGCGCGTGCTCGTCGCGACCGTGCTCGAGGGGCGCAAACCGCGTGACCTCGAAGAGCACATGGCGCGTCCGGCATCCGCGATCTATTCGCTGTCGCGTCGGGCGAAGGGCAATCTGCGCCGCACGACGCTGCGTCTGCTGCTCGAGGAGAACGCCCGCCCGGAGTGCGTGGCCGCCGCGCAGTTGCTGCCCGAAGCGGTGGGCGACACACCCGAGGGCACCAAGGGCGGCCGCTCCGCCGACCACTACCGCACGTGCCCGTACTGCCGTCGCTCGTGGAAGCGGTTCGCCGGCCTCGCGACGCTCGGCGTGCTCCCGCTCGCGGGTGCGGTGGCGCTGGCGGGTCCGGCGGGCACGGCCGAGGCGAGTGAACTGCCGGTCGACGGTGCGGAGCCCTCGGCGTCGGCGGATGCTCCCGCCGATGCGGGTTCCGGGTCGTCCTTCTGGCACGAATGGGCGCGCACGACGGCGATGCTCGCGGCGGCCGCGACGGCGCTCGTGCTCATGACCGTGGTCGTGGTGACGTTCGTCACGAAGACGTGGTTCTTCGCCGAGACGCCGCTGGGTTCGCTGAGCATGACCTCCGAGCAGGTCGACGCCGAGCACAGCGAGTTCGACATGGCGATCACCGTGCAGGACGAGTCGTTCACCCTGGGCACTCTCCGGATGGATCTCTCGGTCGATGTCGAGTCGGTCACCGCGCCCAGCGGGTGGAACTGCCTGGTCGAGGGCGGTGACGTCTCGTGCACCACCGACCGTGAATCCCCGAGCGGTGGACGCTTCGAGGTCGCGCACGAGTCGGCCGGCGAGGTCACCTACGACATCGGTTTCGACGGTCGCACCGAGGGCGGCGCGATGCTCAACGGAACAGCCCGCGGCACCGTCGGCGACTGATTTTCGGATTCCGCCGACAGATTCCGGCGCCCGACCCGTCAACTCAGTGTGGGGAGTTGCTCCCCACTCGACCCTCCCCAGTGTCGAAACCCGTTCGTTCGGGTTGCTGGGTGGAGAAGCCTCCCCAAGTCGGCTCGCCTCCACCCAGCTCTTCAGCACTCTGTCTGCACTGGGGTTCGCGGGAGGCGGGTCGATGGGATGGGGGAGCAGGATTCGAATGGCAGCACATGCTTCGCCGCGCGCAGCGGCACACGACCGCACGCCCGAACGGGGCGTGCTCACGCGCGAACGCGGGCACGACCTGCATCGCGTGCGCGGGTTGTCTGAGGTCAGGGGGCGGATGCTCTCCGCAACTCGCCGACGACACCGCACCGTGGAACCACGCGGTGCCGGAGTGATCCGCGGGCGATTCGAGCGGGTGGGGTCGCCGACCCCGCCCGCCGACTCACCGGCTGGGTCCCTGACTCCGCAACCGGCTGGGTCCCTGAGCCTGTCGAAGGGTCTCAACCCCCACGAGGTCCGCGTCACCGTCGTCATCGAAGACGCGCAGGGTTTCGTGCACCACTACGAAGACATCGTGACCACATCGCAGGCCGCGACCGACGCTCTGAAGACACTCGCGCACGTTCGCGCGAAAACCGTAGTCACTTAACGACAGATTTAATCACACAAAGTTTCCAGTTTCGCGTGAGCGCTACCCGAAGTCTCACCAGGTGGAAGCATCCGAAGCTTCCACCTACGGGGAGCAGTTCTTTCGCGCATCACTTGGCTAGGGGAAGGGCCATCATGACTCGCACGACCGCGCGCTCGCGCGCACTGACCAGGACCATGGGGGTGGCTGCGGCGCTGAGCGCGCTGTGTGCCGGCCTCTTCGTCGCCACTCCGGCATCCGCAGCGGCGACGCTCGCGCTGACGATCGACCAGACGACGGGAACCGCGCCGTTCTCGGCCGATGACGCCGCCGGTAACGACTCCGGGCCCGACAACGACATCATCCGCACGAACGACACCATCTCGTACAACCTCGGCATCCGCTTCGAGGGCGACGACCAGACCACGCCGACCGTGCGCTTCACGGTTCCGCGCGGTCAGGAGCTCGTGAGCCTGCCGCCGTTCTGTCTGCCGGGCTCCGGCGCGACGCCGCAGACGCTCCCCGCGCTCACCCCGCCGATCACCGGCACGTCCTGGCAGTCGTACCCCACCCAGGATGTCGTCTGTGTGCTCGACGACCAGACCGGTGGCACGTCGCTGAACTACCCCTTCGTCACGCGGGTCAAGCCCGAGGTGACGAACGGCACGACCATGGATCCGGTCGTCTTCGAGGTCTCGTCCGACCAGATCCCGGATGCCGTCGCCACCGAGCCCCTCTCGCAGACGGTGTCGGCTGCGCCGCGGTTCGATCTGTCGAAGCGGTTGCAGGAAACATCGGTCGACCAAGGCCCGCTGTTCCAAGGGACTACGGCGTGCGTTCATGACGCAACGCTGGCGTGCCGTCAGTTGACCTACCCGGTGACCATCAGTGTTCCCGGGGGCGGTAAGGGAGTCGCACCGCTCGGTTCGTCGATCGTCTTCGAGGACAACCTCGACCCCGAGTCCTTCTACGGAGCAACCGTCTGGGCGCAGATGGTGGCCAAGGCCGGATCGGAAGCGGCTGCAACCGCCGCGTATGCACCCATCTTCCGTAACTGCACGCCGATCACGGCCTCGAGCGGGTTCCGGACGTCGACGCCGTATTCGGCGCTGTCCCTCGGTGCGTACGCGAACACGACCAATTCGGTTCGCAACTCGGGGTCGGTGAGCTGCACTTCGGGTCAGCCGGGTGAGAACGGTGTCATCACCATCACCGGTGCCGACACGACCGGCTCGACGGTTCCGACGACGACGGGCTCGGGTAACGCGATCACCGGCGGGGTCGGTTACATCGTCACGCTCGAACTGCGAATCCACGTGCCACAGGCCGCGCTGGTGGAGTTCGGCACCGGTCCTGCGAACTCGTTCTCCCTGAGCACGCACAACGAGTACGTGAACGTGCAGATGACCGGCATCGACGGTACGCCCGCCGTCGATGACCCCACGAACAACGCGAGGGATGCCGTCATCACCGCGCAGGTCAGTGGGAACTTCGACAAGGCCTTCACGGGGGTGTTCGGACAGGCAGGTAACACGCCCACCCAGGCCTTCGCTCCGGGTGGCGCATTCGAAGGACCGCCCGGATCGGGTGTTCGCAAGGACGGCAACACCGTCGTCATGCCAGGACAATCCGTGCAGAGCGTGCTCAGCCTCAACGAATCGGCGCCGGCGGGCTCCGGCACCGCCTTCACGCGAACCCTCGTGGGCTGCGATGTCTGGGATGCTGACCGCCTCGCGCTCGCGGGGAACCCGTCGTGGACAGGTTTCAACCCCGCGTTCTACCCGAGCAACGGATCGCCGGTGTACCTGGCGCAGTATTTGCAGGCGAACGCGGCGTTGCCGGCCAGTACGCTTGGCACGCCAGCCTCGGGGGCCCGAAATGTGACGGTCGAGTACAGCATCGGAGCCGCCGGCGCCGGTGCCGCTGCCAACTGCGCGACGGGAACCTGGGTCACCGATCCGAGTGATCTCGTTACCCCGACCGTCGATGCCCAGGGCCGCACAGTGTGGCCGGGCGTCAACCGGGTGCGAGTGACGTTCAACACCGAGTGGCCCGTGGGGACGAGCTTCGGTGACGTCAACCTCAGCTTCGCGATCGGGCAGGTCGTTCTCGACTCCGACAGCACGGAACCGATCGGCAACTGGGCTTCCCGGATCATCTCCCAGGGAGTCAAGACGTCGGCTCAGGCCACGACGGATCCGGCGCGAGTTACGGCCCTGCCGACGTATAACAAGACGACGCATTCGGGTAATTTCGGCGACCGCCTCATTCAGGGCGAGGGCATCGTGCGCGTGCAGAAGTACGTCGAGAACCTGACCACCGGCCAGTTCGTCGACGACACGGTGCCGCAGTACACCTCCGGCTCGAACATCCGCTACCGCCTGAACCCGTCGCTCACGACCGCGGTCGCGGTCGAAGGCAACCCGGCTCTCGTGGTGATCGAGGACTGCCTGCCCGAGTACCAGGTGTACGGCTCGACGGTCCAGGGGGCGAACGCGATCACGCCCGAGGTGGTGCAGATGGGCGCTCCGGCCGATGCCGAGATCGCCTGCGCGGCGAACCGCCAGTACGTGCGGTACAACCTGGGTGAGCTGCCGATCGGTGCGCCGATCGAGCCGCTGATCGTGACGGCCGAGATCATCTCGACCGCCCGCAACGGCGTCTACACCAACCAGGTTCTCGCCTCGTCGCCGATCGACGGCAGCCCGGCGAACCTGCGCGACGACGACGTGCAGATCCAACTGGTCGTCCCGACGGGCATCAAGGTCGCGAAGACGGTCAACAAGCCCGTTATCGAGGTCAACCCCGAGGGTGTCGAGACGCCGCGCACCGTGCAGTGGAGCGTCTTCTTCGCGAACGTCGACTCCCCGCAGAACGTCAGCAACGTCGACGTGATCGACGTGCTGCCGGCCGACGGCGTGAACAACAGCGACTTCGAGGGACAGCTGGTGCTCGACTCGGCGACCGCGGTCGCGGGTGACGGCATCCGCATCCTCTACACCGCGACCCCGTCGGCCGCACTGGTCGTCGCTCCGGGAGACGCCTCGAACGGGGCATCCGGATCGACCGTCTGGTGCGACGCCGTCTCGGGCGCCGTGGTCTCGGGCAATGGCACGGCGGCGGACTGCCCCACGGCGAACGGCGAGGTGACCGGACTGCGCTTCCAGCGCCCCGGTGCTTTCACCCCGGCGACGCCGTTCCAGGTCGACATCGCCATGACCCCGGTCGGCAACTCCGGAGGTGACGTCTACAACAACGTCACCGCGGGTCGCGCCGATGGCGTCACGCAGGGCGTCGGCCCCGCCATCCGTCGCGTCGAGATCATCTCGTCGTCGGTCGGCGACCGTATGTGGGAAGACGTGAACGGCGACGGCCTGCAGAGCGAGGGTGAGCCGGGCATCGCCGGGTTCCCCGTGCGACTGGTGGGTACCGATCTCGATGGCAACCCGGTCTCGCTCGAGACCGTCACCGACGAGAACGGCGCCTATGCGTTTGAGAACCTCGCCTCGGGTGAGTACCAGGTGATCTTCGATCCCAACGGGCTCAACTCGAACACCACGTTCACGACGCAGCACGCAGGTGACGACACGACGATCGATTCGGATGCCGACGTGACGACGGGTGCGACCCAGACGTTCACGCTGGCACCCGACTCGGCCGACCCGACGCTCGACGCCGGACTCATCATCGACCGTGACTTCGACATGGTGCTCGACAAGCGCTACATCGGAGCGACCGATCTCACCGATGACAACACGTCGACGGTGACCTACGAGCTCGATGTCATCAACAACGGCACCGCCGAGGGTACGTACGACCTGGTCGACGCGCTCGACTTCGGGGGCGACGTCGAGATCGGTGACGTCGTGGTCGAGAACGTGACGCCCGGTGAGGTCGACACCAATCCCGACTACGACGGCGTGGAAGACACGACCATCGCGTCGGGTGTCACGCTGCCGGGTGAGTCGACGCACACCTACCGGGTCACGATCGATGTGACCGTCGCGACGACCATCTCGGTGGTCGAGGCCGAGTGCACCACGACCACGACCGAGACGGGCGGCGGCTTCCTCAACGAGGCCGAGCTCACGGTCGACGGCGTCACGGTGACCGACAAGGCCTGCGGTGACATCGACGTGCCCCCGACCGATGGGGGTACGACGCCGCCGGGTGGCGCGACGCCTCCCACCGGTGGCCTCGCCATCACCGGCGGAACGATGGTCGGCATCGGAGTCTCGATCGCCGCTCTCGCCGCGCTGGCCCTCGGCCTCGTTCTGACGCTCCGTCGTCGCCGCATGGACGAGACCGTCTGACCAACCTGTGAACGCCCGGGCCCGGCTCACGCCGGCCCGGGCGTTCCCCTGCCCCCACTACCCACACCCGCTTCCTGAGCGAGCGCAGTGAGACGAAGGGCCGCCACCTTCCACCGAAACGAATCCACCCCCCCGTCCGACAGATTCCACCTCCGAACCCGTCTTGTATGTAGCGCCTTCGGACTCCTGCTTCCGGGGCGTCGCTCCGACGTCCTCCCATCCCGTCGGAGCAATCGGGGGGATCCGCATCTTTCTGGATGCGCATCACTCGACGACGGCCGGCCCTCCTGCTGCGGGGCCGGCCGTCGCTTTTGTCTCCCCTGACGGCGATCAAAACGGGTTATGGGAATATCGCGCATTAACCGACATATTCGGTATCCCATCTCGTCTTGGTAAGTGACGCTCTGAGAGCCGGGCCCCCACGGCTCGGGCGTCAGGCGGTCGCTCCACCTCCAAGGGGCGACCGCCGCTTCTCCTCAGAGTTTCCTCACCCCGTCCTCAAAACCTTTCGAGAAATGTTTTGGCGTGCCCGACCGATTTCCCCAGCCACCACGTCTTGCTTAGTGGGCCCGGAGTTCTGACTTGGGACGCTCGGCATCGATCCACCACGGGTGGAGGGCGCTTCGCCACATCCGTGGACGCTCTGTTCGGTGCGTGTCGTCAATGACGGAGACTCCACGGCTTTGGAGAAAAACGAACGAAGCGCGTAATGAACGCGCGAGTGCGGCGTCTTAACGTCGGGGGCTACGCCGACCGCTGTGCTTCGAAACGGGATGAGGGAACTGGGATGAATGGGAATTCTGCAGTGCTCCGAAAGCGCTCGCGCGCGACGGGTGCACTTCTTGTATTGATGGGCATGGTCCTGGCCATGTTCTCCGGGGTGCTTGCGGCTCAACCGGCGAGCGCCGCCGAAGTCAACGGCGTCACGAGCGTCGACATCGTCAACGCGCCGCCATATGTGAAGGATGCGCAGTACCAGGTCGCCGCGACCTGGGCGGTGCCGGACTCGGCGCAGCCGGGCGACACCTTCACCCTCAACTTCCCCGACGCTCTCGTCGGGTTCGGCGCCTCGATCAACCTGCCGGATGCCGATGGCAACATCGTCGGAACCTGCGAGGTGACGGCGAATCAGTTCGTCTGCACGCTCACCGACTTCGTTGCCGACCACAACAACGTGCACGGCACGCTGAACTTCAATGCGAAGTTCGTCGAGACCTTCACCGAAGAGCAGATCGAGTTCACGACCGGAAACAACGTGACCATCGTCACCGACGTCGAGGGTGGCGTCGGCACGGCTGGCCCCGACACGGCTCCCGGTTCGCCGACCAAGTTCGGTTACCCGAACGACGATGGAACCTCCATGACGTGGAACATCGACGTCCCCAGTGAGGACTTGGGCGCAGGAGCCAATCCGATCATCACCGATGACTACGACGCTCCGCTCGTCTTCGACCCGTCGCGCCTGACCGTCCGCTCGATCGCCAAGGTCGACTGGGAGCAGCGCGCCGACTCGTCCAAGTGGACGTACCTCGGCCAGGGCACCGGAGCCGGCTCGTACACGCTCACCAACCGTCCGGTCGACACGGCCTTCGACGTTCAGCTCAACGGCGCGAACACCGACGGCACCCGCGTCTACCAGGTGCAGGTCGTGATGGACTGGCCCGAGGGCGCTCAGAATGGCGACGTCTTCAACAACAGCGCGGTCGTGAACGGGACGACGTACTCCGCGACGCCTCTCCCGTATGCAGGCGCCGGCGGTGGCGGCGAGGGCGACAACCTCGGCGACCTCGCACTCACCAAGACGGTCACCGGTTCGGGCGCCCCGCAGGTCGCGGGCACCTCGTACACCGTGAACTACTCGTACGGCACGACCTCGGGTCAGCTCACGGTCACCGACGGTCAGACCACGTCGCTGACGGACATCCCCGAAGGCGCGGTCATCACGCTCGCCGAGGTCGCGGCCACGGGCACGGGCGTCGTCTACGGCACGCCGATCTACACCGGCACCGGGGTCACCGACAACGGCGACGGCAGCGCGACGGTCACGATGATCGACGGCGAGATCGCCATCGGTCTCGAGAACCCGGTCGAGCAGCTCCTCGGCGGCTTCGACGTCACCAAGACGGTCACGGGCACCGGCACGGGAGTCGTCACCGACGCGGAATACACCGTGAACTACTCCTACGTCGTCGCGGGCGAGACCGTCACCGGCGCGCTCACGATCGCGGCCGACGAGACCGCCGGTGTCGACGAGCTGCCGGTCGGCACGGTCGTCACGCTGTCGGAGGTCGCACCGACGGCTGCCAACGTCACCTACGGCACCCCGGTCTACACGGGCACCGGGGTCACCGACAATGGCGACGGCTCCGCGTCCTTCACGGTCGGTGAGGGCACCGTCGCGGTCGGCCTCATGAACCCGGTCGACTTCGACCTGTACTCGTTCGCCGTGACCAAGACGGTGACCGGAGACGGTGCCGCGAAGGTCGTCGACATGGCGTACTCGGTGAGCTACAGCGCGATGGTTCCGGGCGAGACCGAGCCCCGCGAAGACACCTTCGAGGTGCGCAACGGCACGGTCTACTCGATCCTCGAGGTGCCTGAGGGCACGGTCGTCACGCTGAGCGAGGTCAAGGCGACGGCTCCGGGCGTCACCTTCGCCACCCCGAAGTTCTCGGGCGCCGGCGTCACCGACAACGGCGACGGCACCGCCACCTTCACGCAGGGCGCGGGCCTCGTCGAGATCGGTCTCGAGAACGCGGTCACCGCCGTGCCACCGACCACGCCCCCGACGAAGCCGACCACGCCTCAGGGGTCGTCGACCACGTCGCTCGCGATCACGGGTGCGGACTCCACGCCCCTGATCGTCATCGCCGGACTCCTGCTGGCGTCCGGAGCGATCGCCCTGGTGGCTCGCCGCCGCCGCGGCCAGGCGTAAACCGCTGACAGCCGGGGGCCGCGCATCGCAAGGTGCGCGGCCCCCGGTGTACCCACCGCCGACCTGCTCGGCCGAGATTCCCGACCGAGGAACCACATGAACGTCACCACCGCGAACGCGGCCCGTGCGCAGGCCGCACGTCGCCGCCATGAACAGGCCCGCCGGGTGGTCTCGACCGTTTCGGTCGTCTCGCTCGGCCTCGCGACGGTCATCGCCATCCTTCTCGTCGCCGACATCCGCGGCGCCGCTGCCGCCGGCCTCGCAGCGGCGACCGTCGTCACCCTCAGCATCGGATGCTTCGCCGCCGCGCTCTTCGGCAACCTCGCCCTCCTCGGTCACCGCGCGCAGGCGATCGGCGCCCTCGGCGCCGCCGTCACCGTGGCCACCGCGGCCCACACCATCTGGATGATCTGGGCGTTCTTCAACGCCCCCACCGCCTTCGCCGCGCAGTCGCCCCTGTTGTGGGGCGGCATACTCGCCACCTTCGTCCTCGCGATCGGGGCGACACTCTCCCGTCACACGACTTCGGTAACCTCGCCCCACTCGACAGCCCATCCCGCCGCAGAATCCCGAGCCGCATGACCGACGACTCCCGAGAGCCCGCCTCTGCCGACGTCGCCGATGCCTGGCCACGGGAGGAACGGCAGGCCGTCGTCGCCCAGATCCGTGCGGCGATCGACGCCGAACGCTGGGACGACTTCGGAGCCATCATCGACGACTACTTCTTCGCGCTCACCGCCGCCGAGCCGCATGTGCTGATCGAGGCGTGGCCGCGGGTTCCCCGGGAGTGGGTGGCCGAGCATCCGCGTCAGCTGGTCGCTTCTGCGTGGACCCACGCCATCTGGCGCTCCGCCGACCGCCTCGAAGAACGCGTCGAGCGCACCTTCACCCGGTGGGTGCTCGGGCAGGAAGAACCCGCCGCACGCGACACGATCACCCTGCACGCGATGGAGATCCGCCACCACCTCGTCTCGGGACGCTTCGTCCGTGCCAACGACGCCGCCGACGATGCGCAGCGGGCGATCAGTGCGGCAACCGAAGAGCGCGGCTTCGACGACATCCTCGGAATGGTGCTGCTCCACGTCGGACTCGCGCGACTCGTCGTCGCCGATCTCGGCCGAGCGGCCGAAGCCTTCTCCGAAGCCTGGCGTTGGAGCGCGACCGGGCTGCCGCACCCCGTCGCCCCGTACCTCGCCGGATACTGCGCCCTCGCGCACGCCCTCGCCGGCGACAACGCCCACGCGCAGGAATGGGTCGACCGCAGCGTCGTACCCGTCGAGACCGACCCGCACGTCATGACCCACCGCCTGCAGTACGCCGGGCTCCTCGCGCGAGCCCTCCTCGCCATCGGCCATTTCGACCACGAGTCGGCCGCAGAGATCCTCACGCGAGTCGGCCGCGGCGTCGAGTCCGGCGATCTCTGGTGGGTCGAAAGCCACGCGCGAGCGCGCCACGCCCTGCTTTGGGGAGACCGCCGAGCGGCGCTTCGCGACCTCGAGCACGCGCTCAACTCGTTCCCCTCGCTCACCCCACCGGCATCACTCGCCGGTGCACTGCTGCGCGCAGACATCTCCGACCTCCACCAGTCGCTCGGCAACCTCGAGGCTGCCGTGCACATCGTCGAACCCCTCTCCCGCGCCCAGGGCGACCCTCGTCTCGCCGTGAGTGCAGCCCGGGCCCTCATGATCCAGGGGCGCACGCACGAGGCCACCGAGTTCCTCGAACAGGCACACGCGCGGCTCGGGCGAGACGCGAGCGAATCAGCGCGCTGGCTCGTGCTCCGCGCGAACCTCGCCCACCTCTCGCGGGCCAGTCAGGCCGCGAGAGACCTGCTCGCACGGGTCAGGCGCTCGATCGACAACACGCAGACATACGACGCGGCGCAGGACGCGATACCCGGGGTGTACCAGGCGATCGTCGCCGACGCGCCGCTCCCCGGAGACGCCACCGCACGCTTCGTTCCGCCGCCGATGGTCTCGCTCACCCCGCGCGAGGAGCAGGTGCTCGGACTCCTCGCCGCGCACGCCTCGGTGCAGGAGATAGCCGAGGCACTGTTCGTCTCGCGCAACACCGCGAAGACCCATCTGCGGGTGCTCTACCGCAAGCTCGGAGTCTCCACGCGTGCGGCGGCGCTGGACGCATCCGCGCATCTCCGCCGCGGGCACCGCTCGGGGTGAGTTCTCGACATCGTTCTCACCCGGGGTGAGAACGGGGGTGAATTTTGCATCCTGTGAGGGTGATATTCGTTACCTGAGCTTTTCCTGAACGCGTGTTCATCGGAATACTGGGCCTCGTTCTGTCTCGACGCACCCGTCGTCGAGCGGTGGGGGAGGGAACCCAAGTATGCGTATGCGTAACCTGTTCGCGAGTGAGAGTCGGCGCCGGTCGACCGCTCGCAGTGAAGGACTCAGCAAGAAGAGGCCGGCACTCGCCGCGCTCGCGGTGACGTCGCTCGTCGTCAGCCTCATGTCGACCTTCGTGCCGGCCGCGGCCTTCGCCACGCCGACCACGAGCGGGACCGCGCTGAGCGCGGCCTTCAACGGACCGGCGACGGCAGACTTGATCGCGAAGCTCGCCCCGGGCAACCCGGGAGTGCCCTCCGCGCCGATCACACTCTTCACCGAGAACTTCGAGAACAACCGAGTCGGCAACCCTGTCCTGCTCACGAACTACGTCGGGGCCGGTGGACAGACCTACACCGCCGCAGCACCGTGGCTCGCGAACTGTAACGGCATCATTGTCAGCCACAGCATGCCGGCGTCGAGCCTGGGTAACTGCGCGACGGTCGACAACTCGTCGCACCTCCGCCAGATCGTATGGGCGCTCGGCTCGCACAACGGCACGGCGGGTCCCACGAACAACAGGGCTGTCGCGGCATACACCGAGGGCAACCCCGGCGCCAACCAGGTCGAGTTTGCCACGGTCAACCCCGTGCCGCTGGCCTCGGCCAACGGCCGCTTCCTCACCTTCAGCGTGAACGCGGCGGCGAAGAACTGCCCGCCGATCGCTTCGGCGCCGCTCTACAACTTCTCTCTCGTCTCCTCGGGTGGCGCCGCGACCCCCGTCGGCGGTCAGATCAACGCCTGTAGCTCGGGCTCGGTCGTCACTGCCCCCGCGGTCGGCGCGATCCCCGCATCTCCGGTGAGCGTCGGAACCTACACCTCCAACGGATCCGTGCTGTTCAATGGCACCTCGGTCGGCGTGCAGATGACCAACGCCAACGGCAGCGGCGGCGGCAACGACGCCGCGTTCGACGACATCCGCATCCTCGACGTCACTCCGCAGCTCGACAAGTCGTTCTCGCCCGCGATCCGCTTCGTCGGCCAGTCTTCGACCCTCACCTTCACGGTCACGAACACCAGCGAACTCGCCGCGAAGGCGGGCTGGGGCTTCGTCGACGCGCTCCCCGCCGGTCTGACCGTCGCACCGACCCCGAACCTCGGCGGCACCTGCGTCGCCACCCGCGCAGCGACTGCCGGTAGCGGAACGATCACCGTCACGAACGGGTCTCTGGCTGCCGGCCAGGCCTCCTGCACCATCACCGTCGACGTGACCTCGTCGACCGTCGGCTCCTACACCAACGGCCCCGACAACGTCACGCCGACCGGCCTCAACGAGCCCGGCACCTCCACCGTCGAGTTCCTCGCCTCCGATCTCGGCGATGCCCCGGCGAGCTACGGCACGACGATCGCCCAGGGCGGTCCGCGCCACGGCATCCTCGGCTTCGACTCCGCGGCCGGAACGTCGACTCTGATGCTCGGCGCGTCCATCGACGCCGAGGTCGACGGCCAGCCCACCGCCGCCGCCGACGGTGACGACAACACCGGCCTCGCCGACGAAGACGGCGTCGCCGCGCCGATCGTCATCAGCCCGGGCGTGCAGTCCGCCGTGGTGGTCTCGGCGACGAACAACACGGCCGCCGCCGCGACCCTCGCCGGCTGGATCGATCTCAACGGCAATGGCACGTTCGAGGCCGGAGAACTCGTCAGCGTCGCGGTGCCCGCCAACAGCGGCACCGCGAACTACACCCTCACCTTCCCCGCCGGCACGGCCACCGCCGATACGTTCGCGCGCTTCCGTCTGCTCCCGGGCGCCGTCGCCACGCCGCTGCCCGGCGGCGACGTGCTCGGCGGTGAGGTCGAGGACTACCCGGTCGTCTTCGCCGACCGCGCGCTCGACATCGTGAAGGAGTCGAGCCAGACGGCCGCGAGCCGCCCTGGCGACACGATCACCTACACGATCAGCGCGACCAACACCGGCGATGCCGCGTACACCGCCGCGATCCCCGCGGTCGTCTTCGACGACATCCGCGGCGTGCTCGACGACGCGACGTACAACAACGACGCGACCGCATCCGTCGGTGGCCTTCCGTCCTACCTCGACCCCGGCTTCCTGTCCTGGAGCGGTGCTCTGCCGGCCGGCGACACCGTCACCATCACCTACACCGTGACCCTCGCGGCCGGTGGCGACGGCGTCGTGCGCAACGTCGCCTGGCAGCCGAACACGCCGCCGGCCCCCGGCACGCCGCCGACCGACGTCCCGACCTGCGACCCCGCGGATGCCGACGGCAACGACCCGGTCACCGGCGAGGCCTGTGCGGCGACCGAGAGCCTGCTCCCGCGCCTCACGGTCGAGAAGACCGCGAGCACCGATGAGCTCCCGGCCGACGGAGACTCCGTCACGTACACGGTCGTCATCACCAACGACGGCCCCGGTGAGTTCACCGCCGGGTCGCCCGCGACCTTCGTCGACGACATGACCGAGGTGCTCGACGACGCGACCTACAACGGTGACGCCTCGGCGACCACCGGCACCGTCTCGTACGCCGAGCCGGAGCTGAGCTGGACCGGCCCGCTCGCGGCCGGAGCCTCGGCGACGATCACCTACACGGTGACGTACGACGCATCCAGCGGCGACAACGTGCTCATCAACACCGTCTGCGTGCCGGTCGAGGACGCCCTCGACCCGGCTGCCGCGTGCGACTTCGCACAGGTGCCCGCAGCCGCACTGTCGATGACCAAGACCGTCGACCCGGCGTCCGGCACCGCCGTCATCGCCGGCCAGCAGGTCACCTACACGCTGTCGTTCACGAACGACGGGCAGGCACCGGCCGCCGTCGACGCCCTCGACTCGCTCGAGAACGTGCTCGACGACGCGACGCTGACCACCGGCCCGACGGCCGAGGCCGGCCTCACCGCGACCCTGACCGGCACCGACCTCGCCATCACCGGTGAGGTCCCCGTCGGCGAGACTCTCACCGTCACGTACACGGTCACGGTGAACGACTTCGCCGATCAGACCGATCACGTGCTCGGCAACGTGCTCAGCAACGGCGACGGCACCTGCCCGCCCGCCGGTTGCGAGGAGACCGAGAACCCGGTCCGCCACTACTCGGTGGAGAAGGAGGTCGCCGCGACGACCCCCGAGATCGTGAACCCGGGTGATGTCGTCACCTACACGGTCACGATCGTCAACGACGGAACCGCCGCATACACGTCCGGCCTCCCGGCGACGATCAGCGACGACCTGTCGGCCGTGCTCGACGACGCCACGCTGACCGGCACGCCGAGGGCCGTGGTCGTCGGGCAGCCCGGCATCCAGCTCCCGGTTCCGACGTTCGCGTCGCCGAACCTGAACTGGTCGGGCGCGATCGCCGTCGGCCAGACCGTCACGATCACGTACTCGGTCGAGGTCAACGACCCGCGTTCGGGAGACGGAGAGCTCGCCAACGTGGTGCTGCCGACCGGCCCCGGCGGCGAGTGCGCCCCCGGCGAGTGCGAGACGGTGACCGCGGTGCAGTCGTACACGGTGTCGAAGTCGGCATCCGCGACCAGCGCCGTTCCCGGCGACACCATCACCTACACGGTAGTCGTCACCAACAACAGCGATGTGGACTACACCGTGGACGCTCCGGCATCGTTCACCGACGACCTGTCGGCCGTGCTCGACGACGCCGCCTACAACGGCGACGCGACCGAGGGTGCGACCGTCACGGGCAGCACGCTCACCTGGGAAGGCCCGCTGGAAGCCGGCGCGACAACCACGATCACCTACTCGGTGACGGTCAACAACCCGGTCTCGGGTGACGGTGTGCTCACCAACGCGGTCGTCCCCGACGGCCCCGGCGGCGAGTGCGTGCCCGACGAGTGCGGCACGGTCACCCCGGTGCAGGCGTACACGGTGTCGAAGGCGGCCTCCGCGTCGACCGTCGTCCCCGGCGGCACCATCACCTACACGGTGACCGTCGAGAACACCGGATCGGTCGACTACACCGACGTCGCTCCGGCATCGTTCACCGACGACCTGTCGGCCGTGCTCGACGACGCCGCCTACAACGGCGACGCCGACAACGGTGCGACCTACACGGAGCCGACCCTCAGCTGGTCGGGCGCGCTGGCCGCCGGCGAGTCGATCACCATCACCTACTCGGTGACCGTGAACGACCCGAACACCGGTGACGACGTGCTCACCAACGCGGTCGTCCCGGACGGCCCTGGCGGGAATTGCGTGCCCGGCGAGTGCGAGACCACGACCGATGTGCAGTCCTACACCGTCTCGAAGGCGGCATCGGCGACGTCGGTGCAGCTCGGTGGCACCATCACCTACACGGTGACGGTGACCAACACGGGTGGCGTGGACTACACCGCGGGCGCCCCGGCATCCTTCACCGACGACCTCTCGGCCGTGCTCGACGACGCCTCGTACAACGACGACGCGACCGGCGGCGCGACCGTGACGGGCAACACGCTCGCCTGGTCGGGCGCGCTGGCGGCGGGCGAGTCGATCGACATCGTCTACTCGGTGACGGTCAACAGCCCCAACACCGGCGACAACGTTCTCACCAACACGGTCGTCCCGACCGGCCCCGGTGGAACGTGCGACCCCGCAGAGGTCTGCGAGACGGTCACGCCGGTGCAGTCGTACACGGTCACGAAGACGGCGGATGCCGTGGACGTGATCCCGGGCGACACGATCTCCTACACGCTGACGATCACCAACACGGGCGAGGCGGCCTACACCGCCGACTCCCCGGCGGCGCTGACCGACGACCTCACCGAGGTCCTCGACGACGCGACGTACAACGGAGACGTCACGGGCGGTGCGACCTACGCGGCTCCCGTGCTGAGCTGGTCCGGCCCGCTCGCGGTCGGCGAGACCGTCACGATCACGTACTCGGTGACCGTGAACGACCCGATCACCGGCGACAGCCAGATCGACAACGCGGTGGTCACCGAGAACGGCGGAAACTGCGAGCCCGGCTCGACGGACCCTGCCTGCCTCGTGAACATCCCCTCGGGTTCGTTCACCGTGTCGAAGGACGCCTCGGCGACCAGCGCGCTGCCCGGCGACGTCGTCACCTACACGGTGACCGTCACCAACACCGGTGCGATCGACTTCACCGCCGATGAGCCGGCCTCGTTCGACGACAACCTCGCGAACGTGCTCGACGACGCGACGTACAACGACGACGCCACGGGCGGCGCCACCGTCACCGGTACGACGCTCTCGTGGTCGGGTCCGCTCGCCGTGGGTGCCTCGATCGAGATCACCTACTCCGTCACCGTCAACCCGGCGGGCCAGGGCGCGGGCGACCTCAACCTCGGCAACATCGTGGTCCCGACCGCCCCGGGCGGCGACTGCGACCCCGAGGGCGGGTGCGCCACCGACACCCCGATCGGCCAGTTCCAGGTCTCGAAGGCATCGTCCGGCACGGGCGAGGTCAACGAGGGCGACGTGCTGACCTACACGATCACCGTCACGAACAACAGCGCCGTCGACTTCACGGAGGACGCCCCGGCATCCTTCACCGACGACCTGTCGGCCGTGCTCGACGATGCGACGTACAACGACGACGCGACCGAGGGGGCGACCGTCACCGACGGCACGCTCTCGTGGGAGGGTCCGATCGCCGCCGGCGCCACGATCACCATCACCTACTCGGTGACCGTGAACGCGGCCGGTGACGGCGACGGCATCCTGACCAACGCGGTCGTGCCCGGTGACGGCGGTACCTGCATCGGCGACTGCTCGACCGAAGACGCCCTCCAGGCCTACACGGCCTCGAAGACATCGTCGGCCGCAGGCACGGTCACCGTGGGTGACGCGGTCACCTACACCGTGACCATCACGAACACCGGCGCCGTCGACTACACCGACGATGTGCCGGCCTCCTTCACCGACGACCTGTCGGCGGTGCTGGACGACGCGTCGTACAACGACGACGCGTCCACCGGTGCGACTGTCACCGGAAACACCCTGTCGTGGTCGGGCGCCCTCCCCAGTGGTGCGTCCATCGAGATCACGTACTCGGTGACGGTGCTCGCCGCCGGAACCGGCGACGGCGTTCTCACGAACGCGGTCGTCCCCACCGGTCCCGGCGGCGGGTGCGACCCGGAGGGCGAGTGCTCGACCACCGACGCACTCCGCTCCTTCACGGTCGACAAGTCGGCTTCGGGCACGGTCATCGGTCGCGGCCAGGTGCTCACCTACACGATCGTCGTGACGAACACCGGTGCTGCTGCCTTCACGGCAGATGCCCCGGCCACCGTCACCGACGACCTGTCGGGTGTGCTCGACGATGCGACCTACAACGGCGACGCCTCGAACGGTGCGACCTATGCCGCCCCGATCCTGTCGTGGTCGCTGGCGATCCCGGTCGAGGAGAGCGTCACCCTCACCTACTCGGTGACGGTCGACGACGAGCTCACCGGTGACCTCGAGCTGGTCAACGTGGTCACCCCGGGTGCCGGCGGAGAGTGCCTCGAAGAGGGATCCTGCATCACCGACACCCCGGTGATGGGCTACGTCGTCGCGAAGGTCGTCGACACGACGTCCACCGCACTCGGCGAGGTCGTGACCTACACGATCGCCATCGAGAACACGGGAGCGGCCGACTACACCGACGCCACCCCCGCGTCGTTCACCGATGACCTCTCGGAGGTGCTCGACGACGCGACGTACAACGGCGACGCGACGAACGGCGCGATCTACGCGGCACCGGTGCTCAGCTGGTCCGGACCGCTCGCGGTCGGCGAAGTCGTCACCGTGACGTACAGCGTGACGGTCAACGACTCGGTGTCCGGCGACCGCGAGCTGCGGAACGCGGTGATGCCCGGTGATGGGCAGCCGTGCTTCGACGCCTGCGAGACCCTGACCGAGGTCGAGGTTCCGGGACAGCCGCCGCTGGCGACCACGGGTCTGAACCCGTGGATCGTGGGCGGAGGCCTCGGAGTCGCGACGCTGGCGATCCTCGCCGGACTCGCACTGCTCCTGGTGCGCCGCCGTCAGAACGTCGCCGAGTAATCGAGAAGTAAGGCACAGGTGAACGGGCGGGGCCACACGGCCTCGCCCGTTCACCGCATCCACGACATGTCACGTATACATCTCTTAACTGTCACCCGTTTTGCGGCCGTACTCGCGATCGCGCTCCCGGTGCTGGGGCTGCTCGGCTTCGGCGGGGCTCCGGCGGCCGCCGCCGAGCAGACGACGCCGAACATCGCGGTCACTCTCACGAGCGACGCCGAGGCCCTCGCCGCGGGGGATCGGATCACCTACACCGCCGAGATCGTGAACAGGGGAGAGGCCGTGCAGGTCCGCGTGGTGCTCACCCCGCCCGCCTACGTCGGACTCGGCTCGCTCGACGATGCCGAGGTCGACGAGAACGAGGCGACCTGGTCGCTCACCCTCGGAGCGGCCGAGACGAAGACGATCGAGATCCCCGCACGGATCGGCGACATCCCCGACGCCGAGCTGCGGGCGACCGCGTTGCTGAGCCTGTACGTCGGAGATGAGACGAGCCCGCTCGTGCGCACCGCATCGGCCGACCTGATCGATGGAGTCGACGACGTGCCGACCGAGGTCAGTCCGCTGCCCGGCATCCTGCTCGCCGTGGGAATCGGGCTGATCGTCGTGCTGATCGGGCTCGCGGTCGTGTTCATCGTGCTGCAGCGTCGCCGTCGCGCCGCAGAGGAAGCCGCCAAGCGCGAAGCGTGGGTCGGGTATGCGCGGCGCGAGTCGCAGCCCACGGATGCCGGACCCGAGGAGCCGGGGAGTCACTGACTCTCGGGGTGGGGCCCTTCGATGGGCTCAGGGCCCCAGTGCTGTCCGTGGGCTGCTGAGCCTGTCGAAGCACCCCGCCCGCGGCAAGGTTCCGGCATACGTCGAAGGGCCCGAGACAGCGTGTGCTCGGGCCCTTCGAAGAACATCTAGCGGATGCCGAAGATGCGGCGCATCGCCGACTCGGCGCCGTCGCCGTCGCGGCGTGCGATCGCAGAGGCGAGATCGCGGCTGCCCGTGCGCGCGTCGTCGACCTCGTGCGACGAGTACGAGAGACGACGCAGCGCCCGCAGCAGCGAGAACTGGCGCTCGGTGATCTCGGCGTGGAGGATCGGGCTGCCGGCGCGTGCCGACAGGAAGAGCAGGAGTTCGAGCGCCGCCGTCGCGGCCTCGGCGGGCGAGCCGATGGCCTCGAGCAGTGCATCGATGCGGGAGACGGCGGTCGCGGCATCCGTCGTCGACAGTGATGCGACCGCCTGGCGGGCGGCGATGCCCCCGCAGTAGCCGGCCCAGCGACGGCAGTCCTCGGCGATCTGCCGGGTCAGCGGCGTCACGCGCGTGCGGCGTGACGGAAGGATCTCGACGAGCCCGATCTGCTGCAACTGCAGGATGGCCTCGCGCACCGGCGTGCGGGAGATGCCCATCTGCTCGGCCAGCTCGCGGTCGCGCAGCAGCTCGCCGTCTTCGAGGGAGCCGGAGGCGATCGCCGATCCGATCTCGGAGAAGGCGTCGTCACCCAGGAAACGGCGCTCACGGCGCAGCTCGGAGCCGTCATAGATCTCCTGCCGCGGAGTGGCGGGGATCTCGGGGCTCGGGTCGGCCGGGGCCAGATCTTCGACCGGGTGGGGAACCTTCAGGGCACTGCGGGGCCGTACGCGGACTTCGTCCAGGATGACGCTCATCTATCACCAATCGACTCACTGTGGAGGGTGAAGGGGGCGGCGCACCACACTCCGCCCCCTTCACGCGACACTCCCCTGGAGCCGCCGCGTAGATGAGGGAACCGACTACCCCTCAAAAGATTGACGAGCGAGCGTCAGGAATCTGACGCTCGCTCGTCGAATTGGCGACTGAGTGCAGGAAATCAGCTCTTGATCGGCAGCACCTTGAACTTGCCGGTCGTGCCCGGAGCGGGGGGAACGACGACGGCGAACTCGCTCTTGCCCTGCGTCGGGGCGATGACGACCTCGGCGGGGATGCCCGGTGCGATCACCGCGGCCGGGATGCCCGTGAGCACGCCCGCCTTGGTCGCGCTGGCGGTGAAGGCCTTGAGCGCCTTCTTGTCGAGGCTGGTGACGTAGGTCTGGAACTGCAGAGCGATCGCGTCGAACTGCTCGTCGGGGATGCTCGGGTGCGAGACCAGCACGGTGTCGACCGTCTGGTTGCCGTTCTTGACCTGCAGCCCGGTGTAGCGCTGCTTGCCGACCCAGCCGCGCGACCGGAAGTCGGCGAAGAGGTTCGAGCCCGCATTCTTGCGCGTGGAGAAGTGCACGATCAGCAGGATGATGCCGAGCGGGATGAGGACGATCGGTGCGAACGTGTAGACGTACGCCCACACCTCGCCACGACCGCTCGAGTACTCGAAGAGATCGGGGCGGAAGAGCGTCATTCCGACGAGGCTCCAGTTCCAGTCGACGGCCTGGCCGGTCGAGAAGAGGTTGAACGCGAACGCCGCCGCGCCGAGCCCGAGGCTCGTCCAGCCGAGACTCCCGACGGTGCGTTTGGCGTCGACGGCCTTCGCGAAACCTTCGGGCGTGGACAGTTGATGTTGGACGGTAGCCAGGGTCATGCGCCCGAGCATAGCGAAACCTGTGCAGCGACTATGGCTGCGGACATGGGGAGTAATCCCCACTGGGGTGGCCGGCATCCGCATGCAAAAGATGCCGACCACCTTCGGTGGGCGACACCCCCATGTCGCCCACCTGTGGCCTCGATATTCCCGGATCGAGGACGGAAGCGAAGACCGAGACTCCGCTTCCACATCTATTGACGGATGGAGTGCAGGAATCTGTCGCCGATTCCGGAAATCAATCGATCGACGACTCGATCTGCCAGCGGATCTGCTCGAGCGCAGCGACGTTCTTCTCGGCGTCGTGCGGGCTGAACGGGCGGTCGGGTGCGACGTCGAGCGAGATCTGCACCTCGCACCCGCGACGCATCGGGGTCGACGTCACGCCGACCTCCATCTCCCAGTTCCAGATCGTGCGCTTCGTGCGGAATCGCAGACGCTGCCGTGAATCGTCGACCTGCAGATCGGTGTGCTCGCCGCCGATCACGATCTGCTCGACGGCGGTAGCCACGGCATCCGTGCCGGCGTGCACGTGGAAGCGCGCGTGCGCGGCGGAGTCGGGCGCGGTCAGCATGCCCGGTGACCAGAGAGGGATTCCCTCGCTCATGTCGTCGTTCCTTTCCCCAGTTCGAACGATGCGGGCGCGATGCCCCCTTAGGAGACGAGCGAGGGGGCGGATTCTTACGCTGATGCCCGAAATCGGAGGGGGTGCGGACGGGCCGCGACCGATCCCGAGGGCGATCTCGTCATGTGGATGAGGGGGCGTACGTGTGAGGCGACGCCGGCACGATACGACGGGGGAAGCGGTCATGGACCAGTGGAAGTGGAATCTCGGACAGGCGGGGATCCTGTTCCTCGGCGCGGTGGTGTTCTCGCTCGTCATCGCGGCGGTCGGTGCCAGCTGGTGGGTCGCGCTCGTCGTGCCCGCGGCGTTCCTGTCATCGGGGATCATGCTCACCCGGGCGCTGCGCGAGCGCCGCCGCGAGCGACGAGTGACTCATGTCGAGTCTCGCCGGTGATGGCGAAGAAGCGGGCGTATCTGCTGCAGGGACTCGTGTTCCTCCTCGTCGGGGGAATCCTCCTCTTTGCGCGCGACGATAGGCGCGTCGTCGAGGCGATCCTCACGTTGATGTTGGTGTTCGCGGTCTCGGCGTGGGGGTTCGTGCTCGCGCTGCGTGAGCGGGCGCGCGAGCGCGTGACGCCGCGTCGACCGAGCAGCCGTCGGTATCGGGCGGTGGCCGCGGCATCCGATTCTCTGCCGGGCGAAGACTGAGGTCGGGCGGATGCCGCGCTGGCGCTGGTTCCTCGTGCAGGGCGTGCTGTTCCTCGCCGCGGGGGTGCTGTTCGGATGTGCGCTGGTGTTCGGGTCGGCCGGTGCGTGGGTGGGGGTCGCGGCGCTCGTCAGTCTCGTGATCGCTACGGTCGCCCTGGTCCTGGGGTGGCGGGAGCGGCGGCGGATGCTCGAGGCGGAGGCGGAGGCGGAGGCGGAGGCGGAGGCGGAGGTGGAGGCGCGGTCGCGGCGTCGGCGTCGGCGCGGGGTGTGAGGGGTGCACGCTTGCGAGTTGCAGGGAGGCTTTACACCCGCAGGGCGGATCGGGTGGTTTATCCCTGCACGTGTGTTCTCTCCCTGCAGGTGGCGGGGGCGCGCGTCGAGTCAGGGGGCCGGGTCGAACCGGCGGCCCTCCTTCTTCGCGGGCTGCAGCATGAGCACGAGGAGGAAGAGGCCCCCGACGGCGGGGAGGAACGACAGGAAGAACCAGGCTCCGGCGAGACCCGCGTCGTGCAGACGCCGCCAGGTGAGGGCGAGCCACGGCACCACGAACGCGAGGGCGATGACGCCGCCGATCGCGGCCCCGAGCGGGACGAGCAGGGCGGCTGTCGGGTCGTCGAGGATCGCGGCGCCCGCTGTGCCGACGGGCATCGCGGTGTCGGGGTCGGCGCCGGCCGAGACGGTCAGCTGGCTGGTGATCGAGTGCGTGATCCCGGAGGCGAGGCCGACCGTCAGGAGGGCGTTCGGCGCGAGCGACACGAGGAACACGAACAGCGCCACCCACCAGAACTCGCTCTTCGAGGCCCGCCCCGTGAACGTCGCGAACTGACGGAAGAACCGGCTCACCGCCTGCGCGAACGTCGCGCGGTACAGCGGCTGGGACAGGGGAGCGGATGCTGCGGACACGGGTCTCCTCGACGGTTCGGCGGAAGCATCCGCCCCCTCAGTCTCGCGCATGGGGGCATCCTCATGTCCGTCGTAGGGCCCTTCGACAAGCTCAGGGACCCAGCTTCGACGACTGGGTCGCCGAGCCTGTCGAAGCGGTCCGCCCCGTGCTCCTGTGCACGGACGAATCACGAAGCGGCCACCCCGGTCTCGGCGGCGGCAGTGGGTCTCGGCGAGAGCTGTCGCCCTTCGACGGGTTCAGCGACTCGGTCGTCGCAGCAGGACGCGGATGCCGTAGCCGATCAGCGCCGGGACGATGCAGAGCAACACGATCTGCAGGACCGGTTCGAAGAGCGGGCGGTTCCACAGGAAGACGATTCCACCGGGCATCGCGGCGCAGAAGAACATCAGGAGGCCGAACCCGCTGGGTCGTCGATCGGACCCCGTGGTCTCGCGCTTCTGGGCGCTGAGGCGTCCGAGGTTCATGCCGTAGGCCAGAGACACGATCACGAGCGCGATCGCGACGGCGATGCTGATGAGGGTGACGGTCTGTTCGGTCATCGCATGCTCTCCTTCGAAGGGTGATCGGGTCGACGCCCCCTGGCCGCGAACGCATGGGCGCTGTAGCCGATGGTGAACGGCGCGGCGATCAGGGCGAGGAACTGCAGCCAGAGCGGCCCGAACAGCGGATGCTCGGCGCTGCGCAGCCCGAAGACCGCCAGGATGAGCGGGTACGCGATCAGCGTGAAGGTCGCCGCGCGCATGCGGCGGTGTCGCGCGATGTGGGTCGTGATGCCGAGGCACAGCGCGGCGATCGAGACGATCGCCGCGGAGACGATCGGGATGAGGACGGTGTCGTTCATCGGGAGGCTCCGGTTGAGGTGTCGGGTGCGGATGCTTCACGGGTGCGCCGTCGCGTGCTGCGCTTCTTGTGCAGCCAGTAGCCGAGGCCGCACGGGGCGGCGAGAGCGTAGGGGAAGTACGACCAGTCGCCCAACGACGGGTGCATGCGTACGAGCGTGACGCACATCACGCACATCACGAATGCGAGGATGGCTACGCTCAAGCGAGGTGAGTACGTGGTCTCCGGTTCGCCGACCGAGCGGAGATCCCAGCCGAACCGCACGGCGACGATGACCATGGCGATCACAGCGGCCACCTCCCAGCCGTTCACCGCTCGCCCTCCTCGATCTGGGGATCCCGGCTCGGAGGATCGGCGGGGGATGTGCGGAAGTGCTGCGCGAGCAGGGCGAAGCCGAGCCCCAGCGCTGCGGGCAACAGGAGGAGCAGCAGGTATTGCAGCCACAGGGGTTCGATCGCCGGCTCGTGCCAGAGCTGCACGCCCGCCACGATCAGCCAGACCGCGGCGACGACGGCGAGCGCCCCGCGCCGCCGTGCGGGTGCGCCGCTTCGGTAGGAAGCGACGAGCATTCCCAGAAAGAGCGCCCACGTGCCCATGGTCAACGCGTTGAGGGCAGAGGCCAGTGCCATGTGTCGTGCCTTTCGCTCGTCGACCCTCCCCAGGATGGACAGCGAGTCGGCGACGATACGGGCTGATTCTGGACGGAGCCTGAGTGGCTGCACGGGGTCCCTGAGCTTGTCGAAGGGTCCCGCCCTGTGATGCTTCGACAGGCTCAGCAACCCAGGGCTCGGCAACCCGAGGCTCAGCTCAACAGGGCGGGGCGACGAGAAGAGGGAGGGCGTTGGGGCGCCCTCCCTCGGGATCCGGTCGTGGGGACCTGGATCGGATGCCGGCGGGGAGGCCGGCTGCCGGCGGGGAGGCCGGCGAAGGCAGAAGCCCTTCAGTGGTTAAGACGCCGTATATCGGTTTTCGTGACGTGATCGGTGGGGTGAGTTTTCGAGCCCATCGACGTAGTCGCGCATATCGGCACGCACCGACTCGACCTCGTCGAGGATGTGCCGGGCGCGCTCCTGCAGGTGGCGACCGGCCGGCGTGAGCGAAACCCGACGGGTGCTGCGCTCGAACAGCGGGGTACCGACCTCCTGCTCGAGCCGACTCACCTGCACGCTCAGCGGGGGCTGCGACATGTGCAGGCGCTGGGCCGCGCGGCCGAAGTGGAGCTCGTCGGCGACGGCCATGAAATAGCGCAGTTGACGGAGCTCCATGAGGGCACGATACGTGTCTCGTATTACCGCTCCGTTACGGGGAGATTGCGAGCGAAACGGTATCAATACCGTATTTGACCTGGGGTTCTTCGCAGGGTTTCCTGGTGCTGGAGGAGTACCCATGACCGAGGCATCCGCATGACGGCCCCGCACGTCGCCCTCTTCCATGTGCGCACTCACCGTGCCCGCGCCGCCGCCGGCTACCAGGCCCTGCTCGACAGTCTCAACGACGCGGCCGTCGCCGCCGTCGAGGGGCTCGGCTGGACCGCCTCGCTGCACGCCGCGGCCGAAGACCCCGAGCCCGAGCTGCGCCGGGCCTCGCGCGACGCCGACGTGGTCGTGATCCTCGGCGGCGACGACATCGAGCCCGGGCTCTACGGCCAGGAGGACCGCCGGCCGCGCCGATCGCCGTACGAGCGGCGGGCCGACCGGCTGCAGATCGCCGTGATCATGGATGCCGTCGGCGCCGGGCGGCCGCTGCTCGGACTGTGCCGCGGGCATCAGCTGCTCAACGTCGCCCTCGGCGGGAGCCTGCTGCAACACGTGCCCGGGCACCGGGGGCCGGGGGTGGAACCGTTCATCGCCACGGCGCTTGATCCGTCTGCGGTGGCCCCCGGTCTTCGCGGCCCGACCCTGTGCACGCACCACCAGGCCATCGACGAGCTCGGTGAGGGGCTGGTGGCGCTCACCCGATCGCGCGACGGGGTCATCGAGGCCATCGCGCACGAGACCCTGCCGTTGTTGGGGGTGCAGTGGCATCCCGAGCATCCGCTGACCGCCGCGACGCAGTTCGGCGCGCTGCTGCGAGCGGTGCATGCGGGGGAGTTGGTGGCGTAGGGGCGGGAGTGGGTCCCTGAGCTTGTCGAAGGGCCCCGCCGCGTGAAGGCTATGCGCCGGTGCGGACGACCGTGACGCCGCGCTCTTCGATGCCGGCGGCGGTGGCGTCGCTCAGGCCCGCATCGGTGACGATCACGTCGAGGTCTTCGAGGTCGAACACCCGGTAGCGGCCGAACGAGCCGTACTTCGAGCTGCCGGCGACGAGCACCGTCTCGCTCGCGCTCTCGATCGCCGCGGTCTTCGGGGCGATCTTCGACTCCGTCGGGGTCGTGACGCCACGGCGCAGATCCCACGACGACGACGAGAGGAACGCGATGTCGATCGACAGCTCGTGCAGCGTGAGAGCGGCGAGACGCCCGGTGGTCGACTGGTTGGCCTTCTCGACGCGTCCGCCGATGGCGATGATGTCGGCGGTGGGGTGGTCGAGGAACGCGGCGATGATCGCGAGGTCGTTCGTCACGACCGTGAGGTCCTGCACTGTCTCGAGGTGCGGGCGCATCGCCTGGATGGTCGTGCCGGCGTCGAGGTAGATGGTCATCGACTCGGTGACGAGCGATGCCGCGTGGCGGGCCATCGCGTCCTTCTCGGCGACGTCCTGCCGAGCCTTCTCGAACCGCGACGGCTCGGCGACCAGGCGCGAGGCGATCTTCGCCCCGCCGGGGGTCGCGAGCACGCGGCCGGCTTCTTCGAGCACGGCGATGTCGCGTCGGATCGTCATGTGGCTCACGCCGAGGATGCCGGTGAGCTGGCGGTAGCTGAGCACGCCCTCGCGGCGCAGGTGCTTGACGATCAGCTCGCGCCGCTGCTCGGGGATGAGCGGCGTGGCGGTGGCGTCGTCGGAGGGGGTCATGTCGTCGTCAGCCTAGCGAACGAGGGCGGATTCCTCGGTCCAGGGAGTGCCCCACCGGTCGGCGAGAGCGCGCACGTCTTCCGGTGGCAACAGGCGGCGGGGCTTGCCGTCGGTGAGCAGCGCGATGCGGCACGCCTCTTCGAGCTCGATCGCCGCTTCGACGGCCGCATCGAGGTCGGGCGCCGACACGATCTGACCGTGGTTCGCGAGCAGCGCGGCACGGAACTCACCGGGCAGTGCGAGCATCTGCGCGGCGAGGTCGGGGTCGCCGGGCACGCGGAACGGCACCAGCGGCGTCTGGCCGACGCGCATCACGAAGTAGGGGGTGAGCGGCGGGATCGCGCTGTGCTCCGCCCACGGCTCGAGGCAGCTCGCGGCGACCGCGAAGGGCGAGTGCAGGTGCACGACGGCGGTGTGCTCGGCGTTCTTGGCGTAGAACGCGAGGTGCAGGCTGAGTTCCTTCGACGGCTTCGCGCCGCGCAGGTGGTCGCCGCCGCGGGTGGCGACCGCGATGTCGGCGTCGGTGAGGCGGCCGAGGTCGGTGCCGGTGCCGGTCATGTACACGACGTCGTCGACGCGGATGCTGACGTTGCCGCTGCTTCCGGGACTGATGCCGGCGGCGGCGACGCGCGCTCCGGCCGCGATGAGTGCGTCAGTGGGAGTGGTCATCGAGCGCCCTCCAGGCGGTGGTGAACATGTCGTCGGCGCCGAAGTTGCCCGACTTGAGAGCGATGGTGACGGGGCCGTGCGTCGTCTCGGCGGCGCTCCAGCACACGCCGGGCGCGATGCGCGGTCCGATGCGCAGACGCTGGATGCCGAGGCGCTGAACGACGGCACCCGAGGTCTCGCCGCCCGCGACGATCACCTGGGTGACGCCGAGCTCGGCGGTCGCGCGGTCGACGATCGCCGAGAGCACCTCTTCGATCCGGCCGGAGACGGTGTTGCCCTCGGGGCCGCGGCGGATGTCGTCGAGCGAGCCGACGGTGTAGACGAGGGGGATGCTGTCGGCGTCGAGCGTCTCGAGCCACGCGACCGTGTCGGCCACGACCTGCGCGGGGTCAGCGGCGATCTCCTCGATGTCGAGCTTGCGGGAGGGCAGCGTGCGGGCAGCGTGCGCGATCTGCGCGCGGGTCTTCGCCGAGGCGCTGCCGCACACGATCAGGCGGCGCCCGGGGGCGATCTCGATCTCGGAGAGCGTGCCGGGCCGCGGTCCGGTCATGCCGAGCGCGAGACCCGCCCCGCCGGTGACGACGCGCCAGTCCGAGACGGCGGTCGCGATGGTCGCGAGGTCGGCGTCGGTCATCGCGTCGACGACCGTGTAGCCGTCCGGCTCGGAGCCCAGGATGCTGCGGAGCGCCGCAGGTCCTGCCCACACGGCATCCGCTCCCACTTCGTGGATCGGGCGTGCGGTCTGCGGGGCGAGGATGTCGCGCAGGCGCGACTGCGTCATCGGCGTGAGTGGATGCTGTCGCATGGGGGAGTGCTCGAGGAGCTCGTCGTGCACGAACAGGTGTCCGCGGTAGACGGTGCGGCCGTTGTCGGGGAACGAGGGCACGACGATCGTGCGGGTCTCGCCGAGCTCGTCGAGCACGGCGTCGAGGATCGGGCCGATGTTGCCCTCGGGCGTGGAGTCGAAGGTCGAGCAGTACTTCACGTAGTAGCGACGCGAGCCGAGGGCCTCGAGGGCGCGGACGGCGCGGAGCGACTGGGTGACCGCGTCGCCGACCGGGGCGGTGCGGGTCTTGAGGGCGACGACGACGGCATCCGCATCGCCGAGCTCGGCCGGGTCGAGCGGGGCGTCCTCGATCGAGACGACCGCGCGGAATCCGCGCTGGCGCAGCGCGATGGCGAGGTCGGTCGCGCCGGTGAAGTCGTCTGCGACGGCGCCGATGTCGATCACGGTTCCTCCTCGGGAGTGGGTGTCCCCATTCCACCACGTGTGAACTGTTGTGAACAAATTTGAGAAATGTTTACGACTGTGAAACAGTGTTCGAGGCCGCAGGGAGAACCCGCTCCCGCAGCTCTCGTACGACCGCACGGAACGTCCCGTGCAGAGGGGACCACCGATGACCCGCGCTCCTATCCGCGTCGCTCTCACCGGCGCACGCGGAGGTTTCGGCCGCACGTTCCTCTCGCAGCTGCGCTCGATCGACCGCATGACGGCCACGCAGCTCATCGACCCAGACGTCGAGGGCGTGCGCACCCTCATCGCCGATCTCGGCGCCCTCCCCGACGCCGAGCCGATCCCGGGCCACGACGCCGTCCGCTGGGACGAGATCGACGTGCTCGTCGAAGCCTCCGGTCGGGTCGAGGCGGGCTACCGCTACGCCGCCGAAGCCATCGACCGCGGCATCCACGTCGTCATGGTCAGCAAGGAGATCGAGAGCGTCGCCGGCGTCTCGCTCTCGCGCGCCGCCCGCGCGAAGGGCGTCGGCTACCTGCCCGGCGACGGCGACCAGCCCGCCAACCTGCTGCGCCTGCTCGACTGGGTCGAGCGCGTCGGCCTCGAGGTCGTCGCCCTCGGCAAGTCCGGCGAGTACGACCTCGTCTTCGACCCCGCCACCGGAGTGCTCGAGCAGCAGGGCGAGCGGATCGAGGCATCCGCCCTCACCGACCACCTGTTCCTCGGCGACGACATCGCGGCGACGCTCGCCGCCCGGGCATCCGTCGTCGCACCGCTCAAGCGCGCAGCCGCCGCCGACTCCTGCGAGATGGCCGTCGTCTCGCTCTACGCCGGCGCCACCGCCGACACCGAACGCATGCACTACCCGGTCGCCCGCCCGAGCGAGCTGGCCGACATCTACGCCCGCCGCGCCGACGGCGGCATCATCGGCACCGACCGCACCGTCGACGTGTTCTCGGCACTGCGGCTGCCCGGCGAGACGAGCTTCGCCGGTGGCGTGTTCGCGATCGTCACCACCGGCGACCCCGAAACCTGGGACCTGCTCGCCGGCAAGGGCCACATCGTCTCGCGCTCGGGCCGCTACGCCTGCATCTACTGGCCGTACCACTTCATGGGCGTCGAGACCCCGCTCACGATCGACGCCCTCGTCGACGGCACCTCGACCTTCGCCGAGCCGCGTCACCACACCGTTCTGGCCGCCCGCGCGGCCGGAGCGCTCGCCGCGGGCACCACGTTCGAGGTGCGCGGCCACCACCACGAGATCGACGGCGTCGCGCCCGTCATCATCGATCGGGCGGATGCCGTCACCGACGCCGACGACACCCTCGCGGCCGCCTACTACCTGCTCTCCGGCGCGCGCCTCGTGCGCGACGTCGCCGAGGGGGAGCTCATCCGCCTCGCAGACCTCGACGGCGTGGCCGACGACGTGCGCGCCGCCTTCGTGGAGGGTGTGCGGCTGTGAGCATCGAGACCGCCCGCCGCATCCAGGATGCGCGCCTCCCCGAGGGGTACGACCTGCGCATCGTCGACGCGCACCACCACTTCTGGGACCTCGAGGGCGACGGGCACTGGCCCTGGATCCAGGACGAGTACAACGAGCAGTTCTTCCTCGGCGACTACAACGCCATGCGCCGCACCTTCCTGCCGCGCGAGTACCTCGCCGAGACCGCGGGCTGGCACATCCTCGGCACCGTGCACTGCGAGGCAGAGCGCAGCCGCAGCGAGCAGGTCGCCGAGGACGACTTCCTGCAGGGGCTCAGCGACGCCACCGGCGGACGCTTCCCGATCGCCGCCGTCGCGCACGTCGGGTTCCTCCAGCCCGACCGCGACGAGGTGCTCGCCGGCCACGCGCAGCGCTCCATCGTGCGCGGCATCCGCTCGAAGCCCGTCATCGCCCCGCGCGCCGGTGAGGCCGCGACCGGCCCCGGCACGCTCCACGACCCCGCGTGGGTCGAGGGCATCGCCGCGCTGTCGGCGCACGGGTTCTCGTGGGACCTGCGCGTGCCCTACTACCACCTCGCCGAAGCGGCCGACGTGCTCGCCGACTTCCCCGAGTTGACCGTCGTGATCAACCACTGCGGCCTGCCGCTCGACCGCGACGCCGACGCCCTGCGCGTCTGGCGCGACGGCATGGAGCGCCTCGCCGGGCTGCCCCGAACCGCCGTCAAGGTGTCGGAACTCGGCCTGTACCGCAACCGCTGGGACCGCCCCTCCAACGAGGAGGTCGTGCGCGACACCCTCGCGATCTTCGGTGCCGACCGTGCGCTGTTCGCCTCCAACATGCCGGTCGCGACCCTGACCGCCCCCGACTTCGACGAGGTGATGGACACGATCCTCACCGGTGCCGCCGGCCTCGACGCCGCGGGACTCGACGCGCTCTTCCACGGCACCGCCGCGCGGGTCTACCGACTCGACGTGCCCGCCGCCTGACCCGACACCCGAACCCCCTGAACCGACGAAGGACCCTCATGACGACCGTCAACGACGACAAGCTCTTCCGGAAGGTGATGCTGCGCGTGCTCCCGCTCGCGATGCTCGGCTTCTTCCTCTCGTACCTCGACCGCGTGAACATCGGCTACGCCCAGGCCACCATGAGCGCCGACCTCGGCTTCTCGAACGTGGTCTACGGCCTCGGCGCCGGGCTGTTCTTCATCGGATACTTCATCTTCGAGATCCCCTCGAACCTCATCCTCGCCAAGGTCGGCGCGCGCAAGTGGATCGCGCGCATCATGATCACCTGGGGCCTCATCTCGGGCCTCATGTTCATCGTCGACAGCGAGTGGATGTTCTACCTGCTGCGCTTCCTGCTCGGTGTGGCCGAGGCCGGCTTCATCCCCGGCATCCTCTTCTACATGGCGCACTGGTTCCCGGCCAGCCGCCGCGGGCGCGCCTGGGGCATCTTCTACATCGCCCTCGCTTCTTCGGGCCTCATCGGCGGCCCCGTCTCGGGCTTCATCCTCAGTGGCATGGACGGCGTCTGGGGCCACACCGGGTGGCAGTGGCTGTTCGTGATCGAGGCGATCCCCACCGTGCTGCTCGGTATCGTCATCCTCTTCTGCCTGCAGGAGGATTACCGCAAGGTCACCTGGCTCACCGAACCCGAGCGCGACCGCCTCGGCTCCCTCCTCGCGGCCGAACGCGTCGACGAAGCCGAGACGCCGCTGCGCAAGGTCTTCACCAGCAAGCTGATCTGGCTGCTCACCGCGGTGTACTTCTCGTACAACTTCGCCCTCTACGGCATCAGCTTCTGGCTGCCGACCCTCATCGGCGACCTCGGCATCACCGACACCGTGCAGGTCGGCTTCCTCAGTGCGCTGCCCAGCCTCGCGGCGATCATCTCGATGGTCACCTTCGGCTACCTGTCGGACCGTGCCGGAGAGCGCCGCAAGTTCATCGCCGCGGCCTTCCTGCTCAGCGCCACCGGCTTCGCGATCTGCATCATCGCGGGCACCGACCCGGTCTGGGGAATCATCGGTCTGTGCCTCGCGAACGCGGGCGCCCTGTCGATCCCGGCGATCTTCTGGAGCTTCCAGACCTCGATGCTCGCCGGCACCGCCCTCGCCGGTGGCATCGCGCTCATCAACTCGACCGGAAACCTCGCGGGCTTCGCGGCGCCGTACCTCATCGGCTTCGTGAAGGACGCGACCGGCGTCGCGACCGTCGCCCTGTACATCACGGGCGGCATCATGATCGTCGGCGCGATCCTCACCATGACCGTGCGGCAGCATCGCGCCGTCGCCACGGCGAAGGATCTCCCGTCGGAGCTCGTCTCGAAGTAGACCCCCCGCTACCGAGACCGGCGAAGCCCCCGCAGACAGTGTCTGCGGGGGCTTCGTCGTGGTGTCAGGGCTGGGTTCCTGAGCTTGTCGAAGGGCCCCGCCCCGAGGAGCTGTGTCTTCGGGGGGGGGGGGGGGGAGGGGGACGCTTGGAAAGGCACAGCCACCCCCGGGGGTGGGGCGGCCCCCCCGGGGGTGGGGGCGGGGGCCCGAGGCCCGTAGCATGGTTACGATAAAGGAAACAAACACCAAA
>NZ_JBIVYS010000001.1:2475142-2888438 GCF_044772365.1 Microbacterium sp. NPDC090225
GGGGGGGGGGGGTGGGAGACGCTTCGACAGGCTCAGCGACCCAGTGGGGTGGCTCGGCGACGCGGGGTGTCGGGGCTGGGTCCCTGAGCCTGTCGAAGGGTTCCGCCCCGAGGAGGGAGGGCTCGGCGACGCGGGGTGTCAGGGCTGGGTTCCTGAGCTTGTCGAAGGGTTCCTCACTGCGCGACTTATCCCCAGGCGTGAAAACGCGGTGCCGAAGCATCCGACAATGGCCCATGGCCTGGACGTACATCCTCCGCTGCAACGACGGATGCTTCTACACCGGAAGCACGAACGGCGATCTCGACGCACGCGTGTGGCAGCACAACCACGATGACGAGTTCGCGGCGCACTTCACTCGTGTCCGACGACCCGTGATCGTCGTCTACGCGGAGAAGTTCGACACCGTGGACGCCGCCTTCTTCCGGGAGAAGCAGATCCAGGGCTGGAGTCGGGCGAAGAAAATCGCGCTCATCGAAGAGCGGGGGGAGGACCTGCCGGGGCTCTCGCGTTCGTCGGGGTGGGGCGCTTCGACAGGCTCAGCGACCCAGTAGTCGGGGTGGGACGCTTCGACAGGCTCAGCGACCCAGTAGTCGGGGTGGGGCGCTTCGACAGGCTCAGCGACCCAGTGAGCGCGGGGGTCCACAGCGACCCAGTCGCCCGCGGAAGGGCCGCCGAAACGCGCCGGAAACACCTTCTGCCGACGACTGTCATATGCGGGGTCCGACGCGTATCGAACGCACATTCCTGTGCGCACAACATGGGACATCGCCCCATAGCAGCGGCCCCGCGGCGGCATCCACACTGAACGACAACAGCCCGAGTGGAGTGCCCGGGCGCACAAGAGACGGAGCATCATGGAGTCGTTCGAGGTCGCAGTCGTCGGGATGGGAGCGCTCGGCAGCGCCGCCACCTACCACCTGGCCCGTCGTGGAGCGAAGGTGGTCGCGCTCGAGCAGTACGAGCTCGGTCACGTGCGGGGAGCCTCGCACGACACCTCGCGCATCGTGCGGACCTCCTACGGATCCAGCGCCTACGTGCGCCTCGCGCAGTCCGCGTACCGCGACTGGGCAGACCTCGAAGCCGAGTCGGGCGAGCGCCTGCTCACCATCACCGGCGGCGTGATCCTCATCCCCTCCGACGGCCCCTACTCGGCATCCGACTTCACCGCCGCGCTCACCGAGTGCGACGTCGCCCACGAGCTGCTCTCGCCCGCCGAGGTGCAGGCCCGCTGGCCGCAGTTCCGCGTGCCCGAGAACGTCGAGACGGTCTACACGGCCGACACCGGCATCGCCCACGCTGCCCGCACGGTCGCGACGCTCCAGATGCGCGCCCGCGTGCACGGCGCCGACATCCGCGACCGCACCGCCGTCGAGAGCCTCACGCCCGACGGCGACGGCGTGATCGTGCACACGTCGAACGGCGACATCCGCGCCGGCAAGGTGATCCTCGCGACGGATGCCTGGACGAACACGCTCCTCGACCCGCTCGGCGCGACGATCCCGCTCGACATCATGCAAGAGCAGGTCAGCTACTTCCGTCCCGCCGAACCCGAGAACTACGACCGCTCGGTCTTCCCCGTGTGGATCTGGGAGGACGACGAGTGCTACTACGGGTTCCCGACCTACGGCGAACCGACCATCAAGGCCGCCCGCGACGTGTCGGAGAACCGGATGACGCCCGAGAACCGGTCGTTCGTCCCGTCGCCCGAGCTCATCGAACAGCTCACCGGATTCATGCACGACGTGATCCCCGGATCGGGCCCCGAGCTGCGGACGGTCACCTGCCAGTACGCGCTCACCAAGGACCGCCGGTTCGTGCTCAGCGCCCTCCCGCAGCACCCCGACATCATCGTCGGACTCGCCGCCGGGCACGGGTTCAAGTTCACCCCGGCCCTCGGTCGCGTGCTCGCCGAGCTCGCCCTGGACGGCGAGTCGACCGACGACCTGAGCGAGTTCGCCGCGGCGGACTCGATGGTCGTCTGACCCGCGTCCCGGCGGCATCCCGACCGCCGCGCCCCTCTCCCGTCCCTGCTATGGAGGTTTCGCCCATCATGCGACCGTTCCCCTGGGCTGCCGCACCGTACAGTAGCCGCCGTGCGCTGAGTAGCGTGACCGCCATGTCATCGACGACACCCTCCGTTCTCGGACCCCGCACGCACGCGACAGCGGGCGCACGCCACCGCGCGACGAGCACGGGGGAGTGACACGACGGTGACCCGCTACATCATCCAGCGCATCCTCTCGTCGCTGTTCGTGCTCTTCATCCTCTCGATCATCGTGTTCTCGATGGTGAGGATCATCCCGGGCGACCCGCTCGCCGCGTTCGTCGACCCGGCCAACCCCGACCCGGCGAAGCTCGAGGCCCTGCGCGCCGAACTCGGTCTCGACCAGCCGTGGATCACGCAGTACTTCTCCTGGCTACTGGGCGTCGTGCAGGGCGACTTCGGCCGCGCGATCACCGTCCCGGGCGAGGTGTCGACCCTCATCGCGACGCGCCTGCCGCTCAGCCTCACCCTCGCGGTGATGGCGACCGTGTTCGGCACGGTGCTCGGCATCCCGGCCGGTGTGCTGGCCGCGACCCGCTGGCGCCGCCTGCCCGACCACGTCGTGCGCGGTCTGTCGTTCGTGCTGCTGGCTACCCCGCCGTTCGTGCTCGGCACGGTGCTCATCCTGGTGAACTCGCTCACCCTCCGCCTCCCGCTCGTGGGCTACGCGGGGGCGGCGAACGATCCGCTGCGGGCGATCGGGGTGCTGATCCTGCCGGCCCTGCTTATCGGCATCGTGCTCGCGGCGATCGTCGCCCGGTACACGCGCGGCACCCTGCTCGACACGCTCGGTCAGGACTTCGTGCGCACCGCCCGGGCCAAGGGCGCCGCGCCCGGACGCCTGGTCGGCCGGCACGCGTTGCGCAACGCGCTCATCCCCGTGACGACCGTCATCGGCATCGAGCTCGCGGCACTCGTCGGCGGCACCGTCGTCATCGAGGCGGTGTTCTCACTGCCGGGTATGGGGTCGCTGCTGCTGACCGGCATCCGCTCGTCCGACTATCCGATCATCCAGGCCACGGTGCTGCTGATCGGTGTCGTCTACGTCGTGATCAACTTCGTGGTCGACCTGCTCTATCCGCTGATCGATCCCCGAGTGAGGGTGCACACGCGATGACCGTCACAAGAGAACTCGCCCTCGCGAAGGTCGCCGGCAAGCGTCCGGCCCGCCGGAAGTTCGGCCCCGCGTTCTGGAGCGGCGCCGGCATCCTGGGCGTCATCCTGATCCTTGCCGGTTGGATGACCGTCGCGCCGCTGTACGACCCGTTCGTCGCCTCGGGCCCGGCGCTCGCACCGCCGAGCCTCGATCACATCCTCGGTACCGACAACCTCGGCCGCGACACGTTCACCCGCCTGGCGCTCGCCGCCCGCACCAGCCTCATCATCTCCGGCGCGGCCGCACTGTTGGGCGCGGTCATCGGCACCTTCTTCGGACTGGTGGCCGGGTACGTCGGCGGATGGGTGGATGCCGTGATCATGCGCGTCGTCGACGCGGTGCTCGCCCTCCCGGCGATCCTCGTCGCCCTCGTCGTCGGCGTCGTCATCGGCAACGGGCCCTGGCCGCTCATCCTCGCCCTCGGACTCGTGTTCGCCCCCGGTTTCGCCCGGGTGATGCGGGCTCCGGTGATCGCCCTCCGCGAGCGGGACTTCGTTCTCGCGGCGACCCTCAGCGGAGTGCGCCCGGCGCGCGTGATCGTCGAGCACCTGCTGCCCAACGTGCTCACCCCGCTGTTCGTGCAGTTCGCCTCCGTCGCCTCGCAGGTCGTGCTGATCGAGGCGGCGCTGAGTTACCTCGGCCAGGGCGTGCAGGCGCCCGAGCCCTCGGCCGGCCGCATGATCAGCGAGTTCACCCGCTTCATGCAGCTGCAGCCGCTGCTGATCATCCTGCCCTCGCTGGTGATCATCCTCCTGTCCGCCGCCTGGAACCTGCTCGCCGACGGCATGCAGGACTACCTCGCTCCTCGGCGCGAGCCCGCCTTCTCGCTGGGCAAGCGCACGAAACGCCGCGGCCCCGCGCATCCCGACCGCACCACCACATCCACGCAGCACACCCGAACGGAGTAGAGGTATGAACAGACGACACTGGGCAGGGGTGGCGGCACTCGCCGTCGCGACCCTGGCGATCGCCGGATGCACGTCCGGCGGCGGTACCGGAACCGGCGAGCAGGATGCCGGTGACCCCGTCGCCGGCGGAACCCTCACGTGGGGCGTGCCCGCCGAGCCCTCGGCTGGCGGCATCGACCCGATGGTGGCCTCGGCCATCGCCGCCGAGGTCATCTACTCGATGGCCTACGACACCCTCCTCACCCGAGACGACGACGGCACCATCGAGCCGGCCCTCGCCACCGAGTGGGAGCAGACCGACGAGACGACGTGGGTGTTCCAGCTGCGCGACGACGTCACGTTCGCCGACGGCACCCCGTTCGACGCGGGTGACGTCGTCTACTCGTTCGAGACCCGCAAGGACGGCGGCACGAACGCCACCTACCTCAGCCTGATGGACAGCGTCGAGGCCACCGGCGACTACGAGGTGACGTTCCACTTCAGCGCCCCGGACGGCACGTTCCTCGACGCGGTCTCCGCGCGGCAGACCTTCCTCATCGTCAGCGAGGAGGCCTACGGCAACGCCACCGAGGAAGAGCGTCAGACCACGAGCGTCGGCACGGGTGCCTACCAGGTGACCGAGTGGAACCAGGGCGTCTCGGTGACGATGGAGAAGAACGAGAACTACTGGGGTGAGGAGCCCTACATCGACACGATCGTGTTCGAGCTGTACCCCGACGAGAACACCCTGCTCGCCGCTGTGCAGCAGGGCAGCGTGCAGGCGGCGTCGTTCATCGACGGCAGCCTCGCGCAGCAGGCCGCATCGTCGGGCTTCACGCTCGGTGAGGCCGCGTTCCGTCAGAACCTCGCCGTCTACGTGAACCCGGAGTCGGGTCCGCTGGCCGACGTCGACGTGCGCCGCGCCTTCTCGCTCGCGCTCGACCGACAGGCGATCGTCGACACGGCCATGCTCGGCAACGCCGGCATCTCGTTCGTGCCGCCCGCCGGAGACCCCGGCGCCACCGATGCCACGAAGCTCCCGTACCACGAGCGCGACGTCGATGAGGCCAAGCGTCTGCTCGAAGAGGCCGGTCAGCCCAACCCCGAGATCACCCTCAGCTACATGGGTGACGTCGCGGCGGCGCACCACCCGGTCTACGAGATGATGCAGCAGCAGCTGGCCGAGGCGGGGATCACCCTCAACCTCAAGGCCACGCCGCTCGCCGAGATCTCGCCGATCTTCACCACCGGCGAGTCCTGGACCGACCTCGTCGCGATCCCGGGCAGCCCGCGCGCCTCGGCGGCGTACTACCTCGAGCCGGTGCTGCTCGAGGGCGGCTACTACAACCACTGGGACGGCAACCCCGACGCCGAGAAGGCCCGCGAACTGCTCGTGCAGGCGAAGTCGGCGGCCACCCCCGAGGAGTACAACGAGCTCGTGGCGGAACTCGCGACCGAGGCGGCCGACAAGGCGCTCGAGTTCGTGCCCGCCGCGGTGCCGGTGTACTTCGAGGTCTGGGACAGCAACAAGCTGCACGACTACGAGAACGACGCGTTCTACGCGCGCTCGGCTCTCGACCACGCCTGGTTGACGCAGTGACACCCCGCCCCGGCGCCTCTCTCCCGGGAGGCGCCGGGGCACCCCTCTTCTCTCACAGAAGCTCCCTCACAGAAGCGAGTCGCGCATGACCGACGCCACCGACGCCCTCCGCGTCGAAGACCTCAGCATCGCCTACGGCAGCGCCCCGCCGTCGGTCTCCGGCGTCTCGCTGCGCGTGCGCAAGGGCGAGATCGTCGGTGTGATCGGCGAGTCCGGCAGCGGCAAGTCGAGCATCGCGCTCGCCATGATGGGGCTGCTGCCCGATTCGGCCCGCGTCACCGCCGCGAGCATCGACGTCGCCGGCTCCGACATGAACGACGCCACCGAGCGCGACTGGGCCCAGGTGCGCGGGGTGAAGGCATCCATGGTCTTCCAGGAGCCGATGTCGGCGCTCAACCCCTGCATGCGCATCGGTGCCCAGATCGCCGAGGTGCTGCAGATCCACGGCAAGGCCGACAAGAAGCAGGCGCGCGCCCGTGCCCTCGAGATCCTCCGGCTCGTGCAGATGCCGGATGCCGAGAAGCGCCTGAACTACTACCCCCACCAGCTCTCCGGCGGTCAGCGTCAGCGCGTCGTCATCGCGATCGCCGTCGCCGCCGGCCCCGACCTGCTGGTCGCCGACGAACCCACCACCGCGCTCGACGTGACCGTGCAGGCGCAGATCCTCGACCTCATCAAGAGCCTCCGCGACGAGACCGGCATGGGCGTGCTGTTCATCAGCCACGACCTCGGCGTCATCGGCCAGCTCTGCGAGCGGGTCGCCGTGATGTACCGCGGACGCGTGGTCGAGACCGGTTCGGCCCGACGCGTGCTCGACGACCCGCGGCATCCGTACACCCGGGCGCTGCTCGAGAGCATCCCGCGGCCCTCGGTGCCCGTGCGCTCGCCGCTCGCCGTCATCCCCGCCGTGAACGACTTCGACAGCGTTCCCGCCGTGCTCGAGGAGGCATCGTGACCGACGCCCTGCAGACCCCCGCAGCCCTTCCCGACGACGTGCTGCAGGTGAAGAACATCACCCAGCGATTCGGGCACGGCGACAACGTCATGACCGCCCTCGACGACGTGAGCCTCAGCGTGCCCCGCGGCGAGACGCTCGGTCTCGTCGGCGAATCCGGGTCGGGCAAGAGCACGCTCGCCCGAGCCATCCTGCTCATGCGCAAGCCCACGCTCGGCACGATCGAGTTCGACGGCGCCGACGTCACCGGCATCCGGGGTCGCGCCCTGCGCACGCACCGCCGCCGTATCCAGATGGTCTTCCAGGACCCCAACGACTCCCTCGACCCGCGCTTCACGGTCGCGCGGTCGATCGCCGAGCCGCTCGTGGCCGCCGGCATCGGCCCGAAGGAGCGCCGCCGCCGGATCGCCGACTCGCTCGACCGCGTGGGGCTGCCGATGGATTCCGCCGGACGCTACCCGCACGAGTTCTCGGGTGGGCAGCGCCAGCGCATCGCGATCGCGCGGGCCATGGCCGCCGAACCCGAGTTCGTGGTGCTCGACGAGCCCACCTCGGCGCTCGACGTGTCGGTGCAGGCGCAGGTGCTCAACCTGCTCGTGCAGCTGCAGAAGGACACCGGCGTCACCTACCTCTTCATCACCCACAACCTCTCCGTCGTGCACCACATCGCCCACCGGGTGGCCGTGATGCACCAGGGGCGGGTCGTCGAGGAGGGCACCGGCGAGCAGGTCATGAACACTCCGCAGCATCCGTACACCCAGAAGCTCCTCGAATCGATGCCGGTGCTGTACCGGAGCTGAGGGTCTCTTCGAAAGGGGTCGCACATGCGCGTGCAGAGACGCGGCGACAACGAGCACGACTGGGAGCTGTACCACGGCGAGGGCCGGATCGGCATCGAGTGGTACTTCCAGCAATCGTCGTCGCTGCCCACCTCGGTGATGATGTACCGGCTCGAGCCGGGCGCCGAGGAGGGGCAGCACCATCACCTCGACGACGACCCCACGAGCTGCTCGCCGAACAGCTCCGACGAGATGTACATCGTCACGCGCGGCGAGGTCGTGATCACGGCGGGTTCCGATCGCCGGGTTCTGCGGGTGGGTGACGCCTTCTACGCGCCCGAGGGTATGCGGCACGGCGTGCGCAACGAGTCGGATGCCGTCGCCGAGCTCGTGCTCGTGTTCGGGCCTCGCGGCCAGCATCCGTTCCCGCAGACCGGGGTCGAGGCGTTCGACGCGGAGGGTGAGCGGTAGGGCGGGATTCGTCGAGGCATCCGTTCGGGAGGACTTCTCGCCGTTGGGCGGAGTTTTCGCGCGGATTCTTCCGCCCAACGCGGAGTTCTCCGCCGCTGTCGCGCCTGAGGGACGCTTCGACAGGCTCAGCGACCCGGTGATGGTGCTGGCTCAGCGGCCCGGTGTCTGCAACTGGGTCCCTGAGCCTGTCGAAGGGTCCCGCCACGCGGAGGCCGTCAGCCGACGACGCTCCCGGCCATGAGCAGCACGACCGCGGCCATCGCGACCACCGGCACTCGCGCCCGCCAACCGGAGACGCGCGGTAGCACGAGGACGGTGAGCACCGCGTATCCGATCGCGGCGATCGAGGCGATCACCGGGAGTCCGCCGGCCGCCAGAGGTGCGCCGTGGGAGTGCCCGGTCGCGGCGAGCTGCGGACCCTCGCCGGTCGGGATCGACGCGATCTGCAGCACGGCCACGAGCAGCAGCCCGAGAGCGGCGTGATGGGTCGACCAACCGCCGCGCGACGCCCGCGCGCGCAGCGCCGTCAACACGAGCGCCCCGACGATCATCAGAGCCGCCCAGAACACCGGGGCGAGCCACAGCCCGAGCCACGTGTCGACGACCCCGATCAGCGCGACGACGCACGCCACGACCTCCGGCGCGTGCGGGTGCGCGGGCGCGGGGGTGGAAGCTTCCGGGGTCACGTGCTCACATCCCGGGCGGCGCGGGTTCGACCTCGGGCTCGCGCGGTGCGACGGGTGCGACCTTCGCGTCGGGCGCGAGCCGTCGCCGCACCGCGATCGAGAGCACGGCGGCGATCACGCACAGCGCAGCCCCGCCCCACCAGGCGTAGGTGTAAGTGCCGAGGCCGTCGCGGATGAGGCCCGCCGAGAGGGCCGCGATCGCCGCGCCGATCTGGTGCGAGGCGAACACCCATCCGAAGACGATCGTGCCGCGGTCGCCGAAGATCTCGCGGCAGAGCTTGGCGGTCGGGGGCACGGTCGCGACCCAGTCGAGACCGTAGATCACGATGAACAGCACCATGCTCGGGTGCACTGTGTCGGAGAGCAACCAGGGCAGCAGGGCGAGTCCCGCGCCGCGGAAGGCATAGTAGGCGACGAGCAGTTTGCGCGGATCGAACTTGTCGGTGAGCCAACCCGAGGCGATCGTCCCCGCGATGTCGAAGACGCCGACGACGGCGAGCAGCCCGGCGGCGGTGGTCGTCGGCATGCCGTGGTCGTGCGCGGACGGGATGAAGTGGATGCCGATGAGCCCGTTCGTCGTCGCGCCGCAGATCGCGAACGCCGCCGCGAGCGCCCAGAACGATCGGTGTTTCGAGGCGAACACGAGGCCCTCGATCGCCCGCTTCGCCGCGCCGCCGGTCGCGCGCACCGCGGGCACGTGGGTGGCGGGGTCGGCGCCGTAAGGGAGCACGCCGCGGTCTTCGGGGTGGTCGCGCAGCACGAACCAGACGATCGGCACGGCGAGCAGCGCCGCGGCGGCGATGACGAGGGATGCCGGTCGCCAGCCGCTGCTCTCGGCGAGGGCGGCGACGGGCGGGAGGAAGATCAGCTGGCCGGTCGCGGAGCCGGCGGTGAGGATGCCCATCACCAGTCCGTTGCGCTTCACGAACCACCGATTGGCGATCGTGGCGGCGAAGACGAGCGCCATCGATCCGGTGCCGAGTCCGATGAGGAGGCCCCAGAAGATCAGCAACTGCCAGGAGGCGGTCATCAGGATGCTGCCGCCGGCGCCGAGCGACACGAGCAGCAGCGCGATCGCGACGACCTGGCGCACGCCGAAGCGATCCATGAGGGCGGCGGCGAACGGGGCGGTGAGGCCGTAGAGCAGCAGGTTCACGCTCACCGCGAGCGACATCACGCTCGTCGACCAGCCGAAGTCCTCGTTCAGCGGCACCATGAGGGCGCCGGGTGCGGCGCGGAACCCGGCCGCGGCCAGCAGCGCCACGAAAGCGACGGCGGCAACCCACCACGCCGGGTGGATGCGGTGTCGTCGGCGCGGGGCGGAAGCATCCGTCTCGGGAGTCGTCATCGATGTACTTTCTTGAACGAAGTTGTAATCTGGACCCATGAAACCACACGCGGGGGTCGGAAGGCGAGCACATGGCGCTGCGGTCTGACTGGTCGGAGGAGCTCTGCCCGATCCGGCGGTCGCTCGACGTCGTCGGCGACCCGTGGGTGATGCTCGTCATCCGTGACGTGATGCACGGCCCGCGGCGCTTCGACACCCTGCGCGACAACCTGGGCGTGTCGGAGGCGGTGCTCGCCCGGCGTCTGCGCGACATGGTCGACGCCGGGTTGCTGACTCGCGTCGAGCAGGACGATGCTGACGGGCGCGCCCGTCAGGGCTACGCCGCCACGGATGCTGCAACCGAACTGCTGCCGATCCTGCAGCAGCTCGCGATCTGGGGAGAGCGGCACACGATTACCCCGACCGGCGGTGGGCACATGGCCCTCATCCACACGGTCTGCGGCGAGGAGACGACGCAGGGCCAGATCTGCAGCGCCTGCGGCGAGGAGTTGACGGCCGACCGCATGATCTGGGACCGTCCCTGGCGCCCCGAGGCTCCGGCCCTCGACCCTGCCGGCCGGCTCGTCTGAGTCGCCGTTCCCTGCACGACTTCGGAGATTCGAGACGACACGCCGGGGCGAAGCATCCGTTTCCGGGGTGTCGCGGCCGGAACTCCGAAGTTGTGCGTGGGGGACGCTTCGACAGGCTCAGCGACCCAGCGGGGTGGGCTCAGCGACCCAGTGTCTGGAGCTGGGTCCCTGAGCTTGTCGAAGGGCCCACCCCCCCCCGAGCATCCGTTCGGGAGGAGTTCTCGCGTTCGGCAGGATCGGAACGGCGGATGCTTCCTGCGGAGGCCGTGTTCTCCTCCGTTGGTGAGGGCGGGGGCCCTTCGTCTCGCTGCGCTCGCTCAGGAACCGGTCGACGACGGGTCGCTCGACGGCATCCGTGATGGGCGGAGTTCTCGTCGTTGGGCGGAGTTCTCGGGCCGATGCTTCCGCCCGATGGGGAGTTCTCCGCCGGAGTCGCGCGTGGGGGCGCCTCGCGGCATCCGTTCGGGAGGAGTTCGCGGCCTGAGCAGGATCGGAACGGCGGATGCTTCCTGCGGAGGCTGTGTTCTCCTCCCGAGTCGCGCGTGGGGGACGCTTCGACGGGCTCAGCGACCCAGTGACCCGGTGTGCCAGGCACTGGGTCCCTGAGCTTGTCGAAGGGCCCCGCCCCGCGGCATCCGCGCTATGGATGCACCGATCGGTCATGAACGCCGGTTTTCATGCCTCAGAACCGGCATTCATGACCGATCGGTGCACACAGGGGCGCAACGCTACGCGGCGGGGCCCCGCAGGCGCTCGCGCAGCTCGTCGAGGCGCACGGCGATGCCGATGCGGAACATCCGCTCGTCGTCGCGCCATCCGGCCCCGAGCACGTGGTCGAGCCGGTCGAGGCGCTGCAGGATCGTGTTCGTGTGGAAGTTGAGGGCGCGCGCCGTGCGGGTGGGGCTGGCGTTGTTGCGAACGAACGCGCGCAGCGTGCCGAGCAGATCGGCGTTGCGCTCGGCGTCGTACTGGCGCACCGTCCCGATCGTGTCGCGCAGGAACGCCGACAGCCCCTGCGCGTCGGTGTCGAGCACGGCGGAGTAGGGGAGGAAGTCCTCGACGCGGGCGGTGAGGTCGGTGAGTTCGAGCGCGGCGAGCAGGCGCGCGGTGCGCCGGGCGGCGAGGAACGCCGAGGGCAGCGGGCCCTTCGCGGGCGGCACGACGACGGTCACCGCCTCCTGGATCGCGGAGGCGACCTCCCTCCGCAGCCGCTCGGGATCGACGGGGCCCCGGTCTTCCGACAGCGCGGCGACCACGAATCCGCGGTACTCGCCGACGAGCGCACGATCGTCGAGCGAGCGCACGACGGCGCGCGCCGCAGCGGTCTGCTGATCGCCCGGCACCGCCAGCAGCAGCAGGGAGTCGAGGGTCGCGAGGTCGACGCCGAGGCGCCGCGCCCGCCGCTCGACGTCGGAGCGCCGCTCGGGCACGTCGTCGAGCAGGTCGGCGATCAGTTCGCTGCGCACGCGGTGGTCGGCTCCGGATGCCGCCTCCTGCTGCAGCTCGAGCAGCGCCCCGACCTGGGCCGCACGCTCGATGGTGCGGAGGTCGACGGCGCCGAGTTCGAAGGCGCCGTCGCCGAGCAGGAGCGCCCCGAAGTGCCGGTTGCCGGCGGTGAGGGCCGAGACGGCGCGCACGCCCGCCCCCGCGACCGGTACGCAGTGTCCGTTGCGGCGGCTCTCGGCGAGGGCGTCGCGCACGGGCTCGTCGAGCGACAGCATCCCGGGGGCCAGCGGAAGCCCCGCGGCGGCGATCACGTTCTCCTGCGCATCGATGATCGCGACCGCGCGGCCGAGCGCCGAGGCGAGGGTTTCGGCCACCGGGCCGAACCCGCCGCCGGCGAGCACCGCCTGCACGAGCTCCTGGTGCACGGTGTTCGCGCGGTCGCGTTCGACGAGGTGGGCGGTGAGGCTCTCGAGGGTGCGGCGGCTGGCGTCCTCCGACACCTGCAGCTCGCGCAGCGTCTGCGTCGTCTGGAGGATGACCGAGGCGTGGTCGGCGAGAGCCGACAGCAGCGCGACCTCGTCGGGGGAGAACTCCTTGGTCTCGCGGTTGCCGACGAACAGCACGCCGAGCACGTCGTCGCTGCTGAGCATCGGCACCCCGAGCATCGACACCAGGCCCTCGGCCGAGACGGCGTCATCGATGCCGGTGTCGTGGCGGTCCTCGGTGTAGGCGGTGTAGTCGGCGACCCACTGCGCGCTGCGCGACTCGACCACGACGCTCGCGAGGCCCCGACCCGGGGGTACGCGCAACTGCTGGAACGAGGCGCTCACCGAACCGCTGGTCTCGCGCACCCGCAGCTCGGAGGTGTCGGGGTCGAACTCCGACAGGTAGGCGAGATCGACGCCCATCATCTCGCGCGCGCGCTGCACGAGCCGGGCGAGCACGGCGTCGCTGTCGCGCAGCTCGGCGAGCTCGCGGGCGCTGGAGAAGAGGGCGGTCAGCTCGTGCTCGCGACGGCGCAGACGCGACAGCTCGCGCTGGATGCGGGCGACGCGCTCGGCGAGGAGTGCGGCATCCGCTTCGCTGGCCCCGAGCGCGCGGAGGGCGTCGCTGACACCGGTGGGGCCGACGAGTTCGGGGTCGTGGGCCGCATCGAGGAGCGAGGCGATGGCGTCGTCGTGCTCGGGCATCTTCGTCCCTTCGGGGGAGGGCGGCGCCGACAGGCGCGTGACTTCAGTGTCGAGCATGAGCGCGGTCGCCCTCAAATCAGGTCGTTCAGCCGCGGCCCTCGGCGCGGCCCTCGGCGCGCGCCGCGGTGCGCAGGAGCCCGGCGGCCAGTTCGGGCCACAGCTCGTGCGGGATGAGATGCCCCATGTCGGGGTGCACCTGCAGTTCGGCGCCGGGGATGGCCTCGGCGATGTCGACGGCGGATGCCCAGTGCAGCACGTCGTCGTCGCGTCCGTGGAAGACGAACGTGGGCGCGGTCACGGCGCGCAGGGCCTCGAGGCGCTCGGGCGCGCGCGTGAGCGCCGCCCACTGCCGGGAGAACCCCTCCGGGTAATAGCCGCGGTCGTAGGCCTCTCCGGTCGCGCGCACGTGCCACTCGACCTGGTGGTCGAAGCGTCCGACCGGAGCGGCGTCGAACGCGGCGCGGGTGAATGCGACCGCCTGCTCGCGGGTGACGCGCACGGGAGTCTCGGCGAGCTCGGGGCGTTCGCCGTGCGCCACCCAGCGGCGGGACTGGCCGGGGATGGTCGACAGCAGTCCCAGGCTGAGGATGCGCTCGGGATGGTGGATCGCGAGCATCTGCGCCATCATGCCGCCCATCGAGTGCCCGGCGACGTGCGCCTGCGCCACCCCGAGGTCGTCGAGCACGCGCAGCACGTCCTCGGCGAGGTCGATGAGGTCGTAGCCGCCGTCGACATCGTCGGCCCCGCCGAAGAGCTGCGAGAGTCCGGTGTCGCGGTTGTCGAAGCGCACCACCCGCAGGCCGCCGGCGGTGAGGATGCCGATGAACTCCTCGTCCCAGCTGAGCAGCTGGGCGCCGCCGCCCGAGACGAGCACGAGCACGGGGGCGTCGGCGGCGGCGTCGGCCTCGGCGAACACCTCGTAGTACAGGCGCACATCGGCGGAATCGGTATAGGGCATCGGTACTCCTCGCGCTCGGGGGACCCGCGGTCCGCGCTCCGGGTGATGGTGCGAGTCTAGGTTCCGTGGTGAGGCGGGGTGATGTGTCGACCGCATACAGCGGGGCCCCGAGGATGAGTGTTCCACCCATCGTCGGCCCTGCCGCCCGCTCCTAGTGTCTTCCTTGACCACAGCGCCGATGACCCGGCCGCTGTCCCGAAGGAAGGTGGCCGATGTCGATCAACAGCCGAATCTCCGGACTCCGCGATCACACCCCCGATGAGCGCCTCGCGCTCGTCGCGCAGGGTGCGGAGCTGGATGCGGATGCTCTGGGGGCGCTGCGCCCCGACAGCGGTCTCTCGCTCGCCCAGGCCGACCACATGGTCGAGAACGTCGTGGGCCTCATCGCGGTGCCGGTCGGCGTCGCCACGAACTTCACGATCGACGGACGCGACCGCCTGGTGCCGATGGCCACCGAGGAGCCGAGCGTCGTCGCCGCCGCCTCGAACGCCGCCCGCATGGCCCGCGGTCACGGCGGCTTCACGACCTCGTACACGGGCGACGTGATGATCGCCCAGATCCAGGTGCTCGACGCGATCGACCCGCACGGCGCGCGCTTCGCACTGCTCGAGGCGAAGGACGAGCTGCTCGAGCTGGCCAACGAGCAGGACCCCATGCTGGTCTCCCTCGGCGGCGGGGCCTTCGACATCTCGGTGCGCGTGCTCCCCACCCGCGCCGGAGTGCAGGTCATCGTGCACCTGCACGTCGACGTGCGCGACGCGATGGGCGCGAACGCGGTGAACACGATGGCCGAGGCGATCGCCCCGCGCATCGCGGAACTCGCCGGCACCCGCACGCTGCTGCGCATCCTCACCAACAAGGCCGAGCTGCGCCTCACCCGCGCCCGCGCCGTGTTCGACGCCGAACTGCTGGGCGGGCCCCAGGTCGTCGACGACATCGTCGCCGCGAGCGCCTTCGCCGAAGCGGATGCCTACCGTGCGGCCACGCACAACAAGGGCATCATGAACGGCATCACCGCGGTCGTGCTCGCCACCGGCAACGACACCCGCGCGGTCGAGTCGGGCTGTCACTCGCACGCCGCCCGCGCCGGCGGCTACACGGCGCTGTCGCAGTTCGAGAAGGATGCCGACGGCAACCTCGTCGGCACGCTCGAGGTGCCCCTCGCCGTCGGGCTCGTCGGCGGTGCGACCCGCGCGCACCCCACCGCACAGGCGTCCGTGAAGCTGCTCGGCGTCGAGACCGCGCGCGAACTCGCGAGCGTCATCGCCGCCGTCGGACTCGCCCAGAACCTCGCCGCCTGCCGGGCGCTCGCCGCCGAGGGCATCCAGCGCGGACACATGACCCTGCACGCGCGCACGATCGCGGCATCCGCCGGTGCCGACGTCGACGAGATCGGTGCGGTCGCCGCCCGGATCGTCGCCGACCGCCGCATCCGCGTGGAGTACGCCCGCGAGGTGCTCGCCGAACTGCGCGGGGGCGGGGCCGGCGCATGACCGCCACGGTCCCGGCGCCCCGGGTGATCCGCGAAGACGGGCTGCCCGCGCGCGTCACCGTGTTCGAGGTGGGCCCGCGCGACGGCCTGCAGGCCGAGACCGACATCATCCCCGCCGCCGTCAAGATCCAGCTCTGCCGTCGGCTGTACGCAGCCGGCAGCCGCGACCTCGAGGTCACGAGCTTCGTGCCGCCGACCTGGATTCCCCAGCTCGCCGACGCCGAGCAGGTCGTGGCCGGCCTCGAGGTGCCCGCGGGCGCCCGCGCCGTCGGCCTCGTGCCGAACCTCCGCGGCCTGCAGCGCGCGATCGACGCCGGCATCCGAGAGGTGTCGGTGGTCGTCAGCGCCACCGAGTCGTTCGCGAAGGCCAACCTCAACACCACCCGCTCAGGGGCCATCGACCGCGCGGTCGAGGTGATCGCCGCGGCGACCGCGCAGGGCATCCCCGTGCGCGGCTACGTCTCGATGGCGTTCGGCGACCCCTGGGAGGGGAGTGTTGACACGGATGCCGTCACCGAAGCCGCGCGCGCCCTGCACGAGGCCGGTGCCCGGAAGATCGCGATCAGCGACACGATCGGCGTCGCCACCCCCGGTCACACGATCGCGGTCATCGACGAGGCGCTCGACGCCGGCATCCCCGTCGAGGCGATCGCCCTGCACCTGCACGACACCTACGGGCAGTCGCTCGCGAACGTGCACGCCGCCCTGCGGCTCGGCGTCGCCGAGTTCGACGCGTCGGTCGGCGGGCTCGGCCGTTGCCCCTACGCCAAGGGCGCGACCGGTAACCTCGCGACGGAGGACCTCGTGTGGATGCTGCACGGCCTCGGCATCGAGACCGGACTCGATCTCGAAGCCCTGGCCGCCACCACGCTCTGGCTCTCCCGCATCCGCACCGTGCGTCCCGCGTCGAACGTGGCCCGCGCGTTCGCGGCCGCCGGACTCGACACCCCCGAACCCGTACAGGAGGTCACTCCCGCATGATCGACACCACACTCCCCGCCCCCGGCGCGCTCGCCGGAGTCACCGTGATCGACCTGTCGCGCGTGCTCGCGGGCCCCTACGCCTCGCAGACCCTCGCCGACCTCGGCGCGACGGTCATCAAGGTCGAGAACCCCCGCGACCCCGACGTGTCGCGCGGGTTCCCGCCGTACCTCACCGACGGCGACGAGGAGTTCAGCGCCTACTACGCCCAGTACAACCGCGGAAAGCTCGGCGTCGGTCTCGACCTCGCGACCCCCGAGGGCAAAGAGGTGCTGAAGGACCTCGTGCGCGGCGCCGACGTGCTCGTCGAGAACTTCCGCCCCGGCACCATGGAGAAGCTCGGCGTCGGCTACGAGGTGCTGCGCGAGATCAACCCGCGCCTGGTCTACACCGCCATCTCCGGCTACGGCCGCACGGGGTCGCGCAGCAAGCGCCCCGCCTTCGACAACACGGCCCAGGCCGCGGGCGGCATCTGGTCGATGAACGGCTACGCCGAGCATCCGCCGGTGCGCGTCGGCGTCACGATCGGCGACCTCTCGGCGACCCTGTTCGCGGTGATCGGCACGCTCGCCGCCCTGCGTCACGCCGAGGCGACCGGCGTCGGACAGGTCGTCGACGTCGCACAGGTCGACAGCATCGTCGCCCTCACCGAGACTGCCGTCGTCGACTACACCGTCAACGGCACCGTCGCCTCGCCGCAGGGCAACGCGCACGCCTGGGTGCGCCCCTACGAGTTGTTCGACTGCGCCGACGGCCAGGTCTTCTTCGGGGCGTACACCGACAAGCTCTGGAACGCGAGCTGCGACCTGTTCGGCACCCCCGAGCACAAGGACGACCCCGAGATCGACACCATGCGCAAGCGGTTCGAGACCGATGTCTACGAGCGGCGGGTCAAGCCGATCGTGGCGGGGTGGCTCGCCTCGCGCACCAAGCAGGAACTCGAGGACCTCGCGGGCGACGTCGTGCCCCTCACCGCCGTGAAGACGATCGGCGAGGTGGTCGAGGATCCGGGCACCGCCGAGCGCGACATGATCGTCGAGGCCGACTACGGCGACCTCGGCGTGCTGCGCATGTTCGGGCAGCCGATCAAGCTGTCGGAGACCCCCGCGACCCCCGCCCGCACCGCCAACCGCTTCGCCGAGCACGCCGACGAGGTGCTCCAGCGGTTCGCCGGGTACGACGCCGCCCGCATCGCCGAGCTGCGCGCCGCCGGGGCATTGCCGTGAGCACCCCCGCGCCCGTCGCGCGCACCGAGACGATCACCACCGACACCGTCGAGGCGTACCGCGGCACGTTCGCGGCATCCGATCCCGCGCTCGCCGCGGGCGCCCTGCTGCCCGCGGCCTGGGAAGGCGTGTTCTTCCCGTTCGCGGTGCCGCTCGCCGACCTGCGCCCCGACGGCACCCCGGCGCGCGACGGCGTCGTGCCCGAGATCGACCTGCCCCGCCGCATGTACGCGGGCGAGACGACCGAGTTCCTGCGGCCGATCCGCCTGGGCGACGAGGTCGTCCAGACCACGACGCTCGGCTCGGTGGTCGACAAGACTGGCTCTCGCGGGCGCCTGACCTTCGTCGACATCGTGCGCGAATACGCCGTCTCCGGCGAGGTCGCCGTGCGCAGCGTGTGGCACGACGTGTTCCTCGAGGCGGCGGATCCGGATGCTCCCGCCCGCGCCCCGCGCCCCGACCCGACGATCGCGGCCGAGGGGGAGTGGGTCGAGGAGGTCACGCCCGACGCCCGGCAGCTGTTCCGCTTCTCGGCGCTCACGTTCAACACGCACCTCATCCACTACGACCGCGCCTGGGCGCGCGACGTGGAGGGCCTGCCCGACCTGCTCGTGCACGGTCCGCTGACGCGCATCCTGCTGATGGACGCCGCCCGCCGGCACGCCCCCGAGCGCGTCCCCGCCCGGCTCGACGTGCGGGCGATCGCCCCGGTGCTCGTCGACCGGCCGCTGCGCCTGGTCGGAAACACCACGCCCGACGGCATCCGCGTCACCGCCGTCGACGCCGACGACGTGGTGCTGGCCACCGCCGACATCACCTGGGCCTGACGGCCACCCCACCCCCACCAGGAGACACCGTGAGGCACAACCCCGATTACGCCCTCGACGACGTCGAGACCGTGCGCGCACTCGTGCGCGAGAACCCGTGGGCGACGATCGTCAGCCACGTGCCCGGTGAGGGACTCGTCGCCTCGCACTACCCGGTGCTGCTCGAAGAGGATGCCGAGGGCGTCTCGATCGTGAGTCACGTCGGACGCCCCGATGAGCGGCTGCATCAACTGGGTCAGCACGAGACGATGGTGATCATCTACGGTCCGCAGGGGTACGTTTCGCCGAGTTGGTACGGCACCTCGCCGGCGGTCCCCACGTGGGACTTCGCCGTCGCGCACCTCTTCGGCACCCCCGAGATTCTCTCCGACGACGAGAACCTCGCGGTGCTCGACCGCCTCGTGTCGTGGTTCGAGAGCCCGTTGCCCGATCCCTTCCTGATGCGCCGCACCCTCGAGAACAGCGCCTACGCGGAGCGCATCGTGCACGGCACCGTGGGGTTCCGCCTGCGGGCCACCCGCATCGAGGCCAAGGAGAAGATGCACCAGGACAAGTCCCCCGAGGTGATCGCGCGCGTCGTCGAGGCGCTGCGCAACCCCGGCCCCTATGAGAACCCGAAGCTCGCCGATCGCATCGCGGATGTGAACCGCGACGTGCTCGCTGGAAAGGAAGTGACCGCATGACCGCGTTCGTCGGAGTGGGTGACATGGTCGAGTGGATCTCGCGCCGTGGAGCCGAGACGATCATGACCGAGATGGCCGACACGATCGAGGCGGACTTCCGCCGCTGGGAGTCGTTCGACAAGAGCGAGCGCGTCGCCAACCACACGCCCTTCGGTGTGATCGAGCTCATGCCGATCAGCGACCCCGACGTCTACGCGTTCAAGTACGTCAACGGCCACCCGTTCAACCCGGGCCGCGGCTACCAGACGGTGACCGCGTTCGGCGTGCTCGCCGACGTGCACAACGGCTACCCGGTGTTCCTCGCCGAGATGACGATGCTCACCGCGCTGCGCACCGCCGCGACCTCGGCGATGGTCGCCCGCAAGCTCGCGCGTCCCGATTCGTCGACCATGGCGATGATCGGCGCGGGCAGCCAGGCCGAATTCCAGGCCCTCGCGTTCCGCGGGGTGCTCGGCGTCTCGCGCCTGCGGATCTACGACGTCGACCCCGCGGCATCCGCCAAGTTCGTGCGCAACCTCGCACCGCGCGGCTTCGACATCACGGTGTGCGCCTCGGCGTCGGAGGCCGCCGCCGGCGCCGACATCGTCACGACGTGCACGGCCGACAAGGCGGTCGCGCAGGTGCTGACGGATGCCGACGTCGCCCCGGGCATGCACATCAACACGATCGGCGGCGACTGCCCGGGCAAGACCGAGCTCGACCCGCGCATCCTCGACCGGGGCCCGGTGTTCGTGGAGTACACGCCGCAGACGCGCGTCGAGGGCGAGATCCAGAACGTCGCCGCCGACTTCCCGGTGACGGAGTTCTGGCAGGTGCTGAACGGCACCGCCGCGGGACGCACCTCGCCCGAGCAGGTGACGATCTTCGACTCGGTCGGTTTCGCGATCGAGGACTTCTCGGCGCTGCGCCACCTGCGCGCCGATCTCGTCGGCATCGGGCTCGACACCGAGATCGACCTCGTCGCCGCTCCCGAGGACCCGAAGGACCTCTTCGGCTTCGCGACCTCGCCCGTCCCCGTGGCCTGACCGCCGGCCGCGATCGCCCCCGCCCGCCGACCCCGACCATCCCCGCGCGCACCGCGCGCCGAGAGGAGCACCATGACCGAGTCCCTCACCTTGCGGGACGTGCGCCCGTACGACGGCGGCGAGCCGGTCGACGTGCTCGTGCGCGACGGACTGATCGCCGAGATCGCCCCCGCCGGAACGGTCGCACCGACCGGCGAGGTCGTCGAGGCGGGTGGGCGCTGGATCGGCCCGGGGTTCTGGGACGCGCACGTGCACTTCACGCAGCACGTGATCCGCCGTCGCCGCCTCGACCTCACCGAGACGCACAGCGCCGACGACGTGCTCGACATCGTGCGGCGGGCACGCGCCGAGGGTGCGCCGCTGAGCGACGGGATGCTGATGGGCTACGGGTTCCGCGACGGGCTGTGGCCCGTGCCCGCCTCGCTCGCGGCCCTCGAGGCCACGGTCAGCGACATCCCGGTCGTGCTCGTCAGCGGCGATCTGCACTGCGGATGGATGAACCGCGCCGCGGCCGCGCGCCTGGGCGTCGAGCTCGATGAGACGGGGCTGCTGCGCGAGGGGCCGTGGATCGGCATCCTGCACGACTTCGACGAGGCGTCGCAGCTGCCGGCCGACGCTTACGCCGAGGCTGCCGCGGCCGCCACCGCCCGCGGTGTCGTGGGCATCGTCGAGTACGAGAAGACCGACAACATCGCCGAGTGGTCGGCGCGCACGGCGGGCGGGCTCACGAGCCTGCGCACCGACATCGCGGTGTGGCCCGACCTGCTCGAGCAGGTGATCGCCACAGGCGTCCGTACCGGCGACATCGTCGACGAGGCGGGACTGGTCACCTTCGGCCGCCTCAAGGTCGTCGTCGACGGCTCGCTGAACACCCGCACCGCCTGGTGCTGGGACCCGTACCCCGGCATGGACCCCGGGCACCCCCACGCCTGCGGCATGGAGAGCGTGCCGATCCCCGAGCTGCGCCGCCTGCTCGAGCGCGCCCGCGGCGCCGGCATCGAGGCCGCCGTGCACGCGATCGGCGACCGGGCGAACACCGAGGTGCTCGACACGTTCCACGCCCTCGACATGAAGGGCGTGATCGAGCACGCCCAGCTCGTGCGCGACGACGACTTCGCCCGGTTCGCCGAACTGGGTCTGATCGCCAGCGTGCAGCCCGAGCACGCCATGGACGACCGCGACGTCGCCGACCACCACTGGGCCGGCCGCACCGGGCGCGCCTTCGCGTTCGGTTCGCTGCACCGCTCGGGAGCGACCCTGCGCCTGGGGTCGGATGCCCCGGTCGCCCCGCTCGACCCGTGGATCTCGCTCAGCGCGGCCACCGCGCGCAGCCGCGGCGACCGCGACGCCTGGCACCCCGAACAGCGTCTTCCGCTCGACGTGGCGCTCGCGGCATCCGTTCGTACGTCGTTCGCCGTCGGGCAGCCCGCCGATCTCGTGATCGGCGATCGCGACCCCTACGCGAGCGACCGCGACGAACTGCGATCCATGCCCGTCGCCGCGACCCTGCTCGGCGGCCGCTTCACCCACCGGGAGCTGTGATGACCACCTTCACCAACGGCCGTGTGTTCACGGGCGAGAGCGAGACCGCGTTCGCCTCGGCGTTCCGCATCGTCGACGGGATCGTCGACTGGGTCGGCGACGCGGCCGAGGTGACCGATGCGGATGCCGTCGACCTCGGCGGCCGCACCGTGCTGCCCGGTCTGCTCGACAGCCACACCCACCCCGCGCTGCTCGCCGGAACCGCAGCGGCGGCCGAGTGCTTCCCGCCCGCCGTCCTGAGCGCCGACGACCTCGTACGCGTGCTCGACGCGCACGCCGCGACGATCACCGGGACGGATGCCTGGGTGCTGGGTCGCGGATTCGACGACACCAAGTTCCCCGAGGGGCGGATGCCGACGGCCGACGACCTCGACCGCATCGCCACCGATCGCCCCGTGCTGGTGTGGCGCTGCGACGCGCACTCGGCCGTGTGCAACACCCGGGCGCTCGAACTCGCCGGCATCACGGCCGCGACGCCCGACCCCGACGGCGCGCGCTTCGAACGCGACGCCGACGGGAATCCGAACGGGGTGCTCACCGAGATCGCCGCCGTCAACGTCGTCGCCGCGTTCATCCCGGCACCGAGCCGCGATGAGCAGATCGATGCGATCGTGGCGATCGGCGACGAGCTCGCCTCGCGTGGCATCGTCGCGGTCTGCGACCTGCTGTCATCGCGCATCGATCGTCCGCTCGAGACCTTCCGCGCCGCCGCCGAGCGCGGCCTGCGCACCCGCGTGGCGCTGTACCCGGGGTGGGACCCCGAGGCGCCTCTGGGGGACCTGACCGACGACGACCGCACGGGACCGATCCGCATCGCGGGCGTGAAGGTCGTGCTCGACGGCGCCTATTCCAACCGCACGGCCTGGGTGCACGAGGCGTACCCCGACTCCTGCGACCACGGACTGCGCCTCGTCGACGACGCCGACGTGCTCGCGGCCGGCGACTGGGCGCGCCGCAACGGCGTGCAGCTCGCCGTGCACGCGATGGGCGACCGCGCGCTGGATCGGGTGGTCGAGCTGTTCGAGGACCAGGAGCCGTGGCTCGACGGCATCCCCTCGGTGCGCATCGAGCACGCGACCATCGTGAGCGACGCGTACCTGGAGCGTCTGCGCTCGGCGCGCATGTCGTTCGGCATCGCCACGCACACGGTGTTCTTCTTCGCCGAGTACGACGGCTACGAGAAGGCGCTACGCGTCGAGCAGGTGCCGGATGCCTACCCGATCGCGCGCCTGTACGCGGGCCTCGAGCCTCTGGCGCTGTCGTCGGACCGGCCGGCCACCGCGTGGAGCGGCGCCGACGACGTGATGCTCTCGGTCGAGGCCGCCGTGCGGCGCCGCACCTACAACGGCATCGAGTTCGGCGCCGAGGCGGCGATCACCGTGCCGCAGGCGCTGCTGCTGTACACCTCGCGGGCGGCCTCGCTGTCGCCGTTGGAGGGGGTCGGACGCCTCGCGCCGGGGCTCGACGGCAGCTTCGCCGTGCTCGACCGTGACGTCTTCGGCGTGCCCGACGACGAGATCGCCGCCGTGCGCGTGGCGGAGACCTGGATCCGCGGGGAGCGGGTCTTCGTGCGCTGAGGCCTCCGGGGCTCCTGAGTCGAACCGAGTCCCTGAGCCGAACTGGGTCCCTGAGCCGAACTGGGTCCCTGAGCCGAACTGGGTCCCTGAGCATGTCGAAGGGCCCACCCCGCGCAACTCCGGGGGGATTCCTGCGACGCTTCGACAGGCTCAGCGACCCAGGAGTCGGTCTCTCGCCGCGGCCGGGTCCCTGAGCCTGTCGACCCAGGAATCGGTCTCTCGCCGCGGCCGGGTCCCTGAGCCTGTCGACCCAGGAATCGGTCTCTCGCCGCGGCCGGGTCCCTGAGCCTGTCGAAGGGCCCACCCCGCGACGCTTCCGGTGTGCGAAGCATCCATCGCCGACGGCATCCGACCGCCGATAACCTCGCTCGGGAGCGAAGGGGCGACGATGACCGACGGGGAATTCCGACCGCTGGAGGGCGTGCGCGTGATCGACTTCACGCGACTGCTCGCCGGCCCGTACGCGACCATGACCCTCGCCGAACTCGGCGCCGACGTGATCAAGGTCGAGCAGCCGGGCATCGGCGACGAGACCCGGCACTGGGGCCCGCCCTACGTGCACGGGGCGAGCGCGTACTTCCACGCGATCAACCGCGGCAAGCGCAGCATCGCCCTCGACCTCGCCGACCCCGCAGATCGCGAGACCGCGCACGCGCTGATCGGCACGGCGGATGTCGTGGTCGAGAGTTTCCGTCCGGGGGTCGCCGATCGGCTCGGGATCGGAGCGAACGCGATGCGCGAACGGTTCCCGGGGCTCGTCTACGCCTCGATCAGCGGCTTCTCGCAGGACGGGCCGCTCGCGGCCGAGCCGGGAACCGCGGTGACGGTCGAAGCCGAGTCCGGGCTCATGCACGTGACCGGGTACGAGGGCGCCGACCCCGTGCGGTCGGGAGTGGCGATGGTCGACATCGCGACCGGGATGTCGATGATCAACGGCGTGCTCGCCGCCCTCCTCGAACGCGAGCGCACCGGTGTCGGCCGGCGGCTGGAGTTCTCGCTGTTCGCGACCGCGCTCAGCTCGCTCGGAACGGTGATCGCCGCGACCTCGGCCGGCGGACCGCCGTCGAAGCCGTGGGGCAGTTCGCACCCGTCGATCGTGCCGTACCGCGCGTTCGCGGCATCCGACGGCCATGTCGTGCTCGGCGCGACGAACGACGCGATGTTCGCGCGGTTGGTGGCGGCGCTCGATCTCGGGGCGGTGCTGGGCGGACCGGAGTGGGCGGGCAACCGGGCCCGTGTGGAGGGACGCGACGAGCTCGAGCGCATCCTGACCGCGCGGGTGGGGTCGCTTCGCCTCGAGACGGTGGTCGGGTGCCTGCAGGCGGCGCGCGTGCTCGTGGCGCGCGTGCGCACGCCGGAAGAGGCGGCCCGCGGACCCCAGGCGGATGCCCTCGGCCTGATCGAGAACGACGACGGGGTGTCGATCACCCGCTCGGCGCTCGGCACGAACGGCACGGCCCGACTGGCCCGGGCGCCGGAGCTCGACGCCGACGGCCCGGAACTCCGCGCGGAGCTGCGTACCTAACTCAGGAAGAAAGGCGTGCTCGCACCCCGAAACCTCGGTTTTGGCCGGTTTCGAGGCGGTTTTCCTGAGTTGGGGACGAGGTTCGCGGAAGACCCGACCGGGCTCTCCGGTTCGGGCCCGCATCCCCGACGAGAGGCAGACTCCCTCGAGGGGTCACAACACGCCGCGCGACGGCATCCGGATAGGGCGTGTCGTGACCCCTCACGTGGTTCGGTCTCGCCGCCGGGGGCCCTTCGACGGGCTCAGGGACCCGCCGAGCCAACGGCGGAGAGCTACCCGGCGCCGAGCAACCGCACGCGGCAGGCGAGTTCGACGGCGAAGCGGGCGTCGGGGTCGGCGAGGTCGATGCCGAGCAGCTCGCGGATGCGCCGCATCCGGTACCCCACGCCGTTCGGATGCAGCATGAGTTCGCGACCCGCGTGCACGAGCGACCCCTCGTGCGCGAGGTACACGAGCAGGGTGCGCACCGACTGCAGGGCCCGCTCGGGGCCGAGGTCGTCGAGAGGACGCAGGATGTCGTGCAGCAGCTCACGGCTGATCGGCGAGGCGTAGACGTCGAGCAGCACCCGCCGCAGGCCTGTGACGTCGGTGAGCTCGACCCCGCCGAGGCGTCCGGCGGCGATCGCCGACTCGGCCGCGATGCGCGCCTCGGCCGCCGACTGCCGCAGCCCCAGCGCGCCGACCTGCGGGGTGCCGAGCCCGAGCGTGTAGGCCCAGTCGGAGCCGGCGATCTCCTGCGCCCGCTCCTGGATGAGCATCGCGACCTCGCGCACGCGGCGCTGGTGATCGCCGGCCCCGTGCTCCTCGGTGCAGACGAGCAGCAGGTCGTCCTGCAGAAAGGCGACGTGCCACATCTCCTCGCGCGCCTCGACGAGCTGCAGGGCGAACAGTTCGAGCGCGGGTTGCACGCTGCGCGGCGCGCGGGCGTCGGGGTCGGTCGTGCCGGTCGGGGCGAGCCAGGCGACCGCGTGCGACTGGGGGAGGGGCAACCCGAGACGAGCGGCCTGGGCGACGAAGCCTTCGGCGCGCGACGGCTCGGCGAGCACGAGCTCGACGAGCAGGTCGGCGCGCGACTGCGTGGGGGCGAACCGGTCGCGGCTCTGCCGCTGCGCGACGCGCGAGAGCAGCGAGGCGATCACGGGCAGTGACACCTCGGTCGCGCCGTCGGTGCGATCGGCCACGAGGCGTCCGATGAGCACCTCGCCGATGAACACGGCATCCGCATCGGTCCACGCGGCGGTCGGGTCGGGGGCGATCGACAGCGCGACCCCGAGGGCGCCGCCGGCGACCGACAGGATGCTCTCGGTCGTGCTCTCTGCGGATGCCGCTGCCTCGGTCGCGAGGGCGATGGCGTGCGCGCCGCGCATCATCGCCTCCGATGCCCCGCCCGAGATCGCCCGGTCGATGGTCTTCGCGAGGTCGGCGGCGCCGACGCCCACGGCCGAGAACACGGGGACACCGGCGCGTTCGGCGAGCACGCGGGCGGTCTCGGCGAGCGTGAGCGGACAGGTGAAGACAAGGCCGGCGAGGCCACGGGCGCTGGCCTGCCGCAGGGCGACGTCGATGCGGAAGGGCGGCGGCTGCTCTTCGCCGTCGATGATCGCGAGGGTGCCGCTGGCGAGGGCGTCGAGGCGGTCGACGGCGGCGAGGTCGACGCGCACGATCTGCCGGTCGTCGACGGGGCCGGCGTGGGAGCGCAGCCCGAGCCGGTCGGCGTCATCACGAAGATCTCGCAGTGTGTACTGTGCCATGCGCACAGTATGCCCGGAAACACTGGATGCGGGAAACATTGCCGCGAGGTGAACGGCTCCGTACCGTGAACACATGGCCCAGACTTCCTCCGTCGCACGCACCGCGGCTCCGATCACCGAGATCACGGCAGACGACATCGCCGCGCTCGGCGTCGGCACCGCGATCTTCGGCACCGGCGGTGGTGGCGCCGTCTACACCTCGCAGATCATGGTCGAGACCGCACTGCGCGAGCACGGCCCCGTGCGGCTGGTGCAGGTCGACGACCTCACCGCCGACGACGTCGTCATCCTGATGTCGGGCATCGGCGCGCCGACGGTCGGCATCGAGATGCTGGCCGCGAAGGACCAGATCCACGCGCTGCTCGCCGAGGCCGAGCGCCTTCTCGGCCGCAAGGTGACGACGCTGATGGCGGCCGAGATCGGGGGCAGCAACGGCGTGCAGCCGATCGGCTGGGCCGCCCGCCTCGGCCTGCAGATCCTCGATGCCGACGGCATGGGCCGCGCGTTCCCGGATGCTGCGATGGTGGCGATGAACGTCGCCGGCGTCCCGTGCGCATGGGCCGTGCAGAGCGATGTCGTCGGCAACATCTCGGTCATGAAGACGGTCGACCTGCACTGGCTCGAGCGTCACGCCCGCGCGCTCACCGTCGCGAGCGGCTCGATCTGCATCGGCGCGCACTACCCGATGACCGCCGATCAGGTGAAGGGCTCGGTCATCGAGGGCACGGTGAGCGCCGCCATCCGCGTCGGCCACGCCCTGATGTCGTCGTCCGACCCGGTCGCCGCCGTCGCGGCCGAGCTCGACGCCCGCGTGTTGATGACCGGCAAGATCACCGACCTCGACCGCCGCACCGTCGGCGGTTTCGTGCGCGGCTCGGTGACCATCACCGGCACCGGCGCCGACCGCGGACGCCTGCAGCGTCTCGAGCTGCAGAACGAGAACCTGCTCGTGCTCGAAGACGGCGAGGTGCTGGTGAGCGTTCCCGACCTCATCACGATCATCGATGCCGAGACCGGCCACGCGATCACGACCGAGATGCTGCGCTTCGGCCAGCGCGTCTCGGTGCTCGCGTGGGCCTGCGACCCGATCTGGCGCACGCCCCGCGGCCTCGAACTCGCCGGGCCCCTGGCCTTCGGCTACGACTTGCCGTACGTCCCGTTCGAAGGAGCGACCCGATGACCGCCCGCGACCTCTCCATCGGCGTCGACGTCGGCGGCACGAACACCGACGCGGTCGTACTCGACGGTGACGGCCGGGTGCTCGCGTGGACCAAGCGCGCCACGACGGATGACATCACCGGGGGCATCCGCGCCGGCATCCGCGACGTGCTCGCCGCGATCGGCGACGACCGCTCCCGCGTCTCGCGCGTGATGCTCGGCACCACGCACGCGACCAACGCGATCGTGCAGCGCCGCCAGCTCGACCGGGTCGCGATGATCCGCCTCGGCGCCCCGGCCGCGACCGAGTACCCGCCGCTGACCGGCTGGCCCGACGACCTCGTGCGCATGGTGCTCGCCGGCGCCACGATGCTCGGCGGCGGCCACATGGTCGACGGCACCCCGATCGCCCCGCTCGACCGCGACGGCATCCTGCGCTTCGTCGACGGACTCGACGACTTCGACGCGATCGCCGTCGCGGGCATCTTCAGCCCCTCGTCGCCCGAGCAGGAGCTCGAGGTCGCCGACCTGCTGCGCGGCCACCTGGGTCAGGACACCCGGGTGTTCCTCAGCCAGGACATCGGCCCGACCGGGCTGCTCGAGCGCGAGAACGCGACGCTCCTCAACGCCGCGCTCTACAGCGTGGCGCGGTCGGTCACCGAGGCGCTCGTCACCGTCGTCGCCGAGGAGGGCCTCGACGCGACCACCTTCTTCGCCCAGAACGACGGCACCCTGATGTCGCTCGACTACGCCGCGCAGTACCCCGTGCTCACGATCGGCTCCGGCCCCGCGAACTCCATCCGCGGCGCCGCGTACCTCTCGGGCCACGACGATGCGATCGTGATCGACGTGGGCGGCACGACCTCCGACCTCGGCGTGGTCGTGGGCGGCTTCCCCCGCGAATCGACGCTGCCGCGCGAGATCGGCGGGGTGCGCACGAACTTCCGGATGCCGGACATCCTCAGCGTCGGCATCGGCGGCGGCACGATCGTCGACGTCGCCTCGGGCCGCGTGGGCCCGGATTCGGTCGGCTACCGCATCGACCGGGAGGGCCTGCTGTTCGGCGGCTCCACCCCGACGCTGACGGATGCCGCGGCCCTCGCCGGCAGCCCCGTCGCCGGCCGCACGCTGCCCGCGCTGTCGTCGCAGGTGACCGAGGCGCTCGAGCAGGCCCTCGCGAAGGTCGCCGATCGTCTGGAGGAGGCCGTCGAACGCCTCTCCCTCGGCCGCATGGACATCCCCCTCGTCGTCGTCGGGGGTGGCGGATTCCTCGTTCCCGACAGCCTCGCGAGCGCGGGCAGCATCCTGCGCCCCGACCACGGCGGTGTCGCCAACGCGGTCGGCGCGGCGATCTCGCTCGCCGGCGGCCGAGCCGACCAGATGGCACCGATGGGCGACCGAGACCAGGCCATCGAGCAGGCATCCGAAGCCGCGATCGCGAAGGCGATCCAGGCCGGCGCCGACCCGTTGCAGGTGTCGATCGTCGAGGTCCTCGAGACGCACGTCCCCTACACCGCCCAGCCCACCGTCAACGTGACGGTCAAGGCCGCAGGCCCGCTCGCGCGGCTCTCGGCCGAGGTCCCGGTCCGCTGACCGGAAGAAGAAGACCACAGCATCCGCAGCTCCACCCCCTCACCCGAAATCAGGAGATCGCTATGAAACGCAGTACCGCAGTACCCGTGGCCGCCGTTCTCTCTGCGCTTGCGCTGACACTGACGTCCTGCGCGGGCTCGAACGATTCGTCCGCGCCCGCCGAGGGCGACTACGTCTCCGGTGGCACCTTCGTGACCGCCGTCGGCGACGACCCGGGCGACCTGAACCCGCTCAAGGCCGTCTCGCCCGACACGTTCGCGGTCGTCAGCCTCGCCTACGAGTCGCTGATCGCCGTCACCGACGAGGGAGACCTCGTGCCCTGGCTCGCCGAGAGCTGGGAGGAGACGGGCACCGAGGTCGTCTTCACCCTCAAGGACGGCATCACCTGCACCGACGGGTCGGAGTTCACGGCGCAGACCGTCGCCGACAACCTCAACTACAACGCCGATCCCGCCAACGCGACCTTCTCGTACGGCTCGGTCATCGACGAGACGATCTCGGCCACGGCCGACGGTAACGTCGTGACGGTGACGAGCACCGAGAACAACCCGTTCCTGGCCGTCAACGTCGGTACGATCATGCTGGTCTGCGACACCGGCCTCGCCGACCCGACCACGCTGTCGGACGCGACCGACGGCACCGGTCTCTTCGGTCTCAGCGACGTCAAGCCGGGCGACACCTACACGTTCACCAAGCGCGACGACTACACGTGGGGTCCCGACGACGTCACGAGCGAGACCGTCGGCCTGCCCGACACGATCCAGGCGCGCGTCGTCACCGACGAGAGCACGGCCGCCAACCTGCTCGTCTCCGGCGAGATCAATGCGGCGACGATCTCGGGCGCGGACCGTGCCCGTCTCGACGGCGCCGGACTCACCCACTCGGGTGTGCGCAACCCGGTCGGCATGATCCTCTTCAACGAGAAGGAGGGGCGTCCGTTCTCCGACCCGCTCGTGCGCGAGGCGCTGTCGATCGCGATCGACCGCGACGAGGTCGGCACGGTGATCGCCGACGGCGAGGCACTGGAGTCCGTCTCGCTGGTGACCAAGAACCCGCTGCTCTGCGTCGCCGACGGCCCGAAGTGGGAGCTGCCCGACACCGACCTCGACCGGGCGGCCGAGCTGCTCGACGAGGCCGGCTGGACGGTCGGCTCCGACGGCACGCGCACCAAGGACGGCCAGCCGCTGACCATCAAGTTCGTCTACAACGCCCCCACCTCGACGCACGCGGCCGCGGCCGAGCTCGTCAAGGAGACCTGGGACGAGCTGGGCGTGACGACCGAGCTGTTCGCGAACGACGCGGCGGCCTGGTCGGAGCAGCTCTGGTCGACCTTCGACTGGGACACCGGCTGGGTGCAGGTGGCACCGGGCGGCCCGGTCGTGCTGTCGACGTTCTTCGACGGCGCCACCCCTGACCAGGGCGGTCTGAACTTCATGTGGGTCGACAACCCCGAGTACTCCGCTCTCGCCGCCGAGGCCTCGAGCGCGAGCCCCGAGGAGACCTGCGGCATCTGGCAGGACGCCGAGGCCGAGCTCATCAACCGCTTCGACGTGTTCCCGGTGACCGACAACATCCTGCCGACCTACCAGTCGGGCGCGGTGTTCGAGCAGCCGAACTTCATCCAGCCGACCTCGATCCGGATGCTGGGCTGACATGACGACGACTCCTCCTCCCGCGACCGCCGAGGTGGTCGACACCACCACGGCCGCCCTGGCGGCGCGGGTGGAGGAGCGCCGCCTGCGTCGGGGACTCTCCCCGCGCAGCGCGTTCCTGCTCCGCCGCCTCGGCCGGCTCGTGATCTCACTGGCCGTGGTGATCGTCGCGTCGTTCCTGCTCATGTACCTCGTGCCCGGCGATCCCGTGCGCGCGGCGCTGGGGCAGAGCGCGACGCCGCAGCTCGTCGAGGCGACCCGCACCCAACTCGGCCTCGACCGGCCGATGTGGGAGCAGTTCTTCCGCTTCATCGGCGGTCTCTTCACGGGCGACCTCGGCACCTCGGTGCGGTTGCAGCGACCGGTGGCGGATGTGCTCGCGCAGCGCTTCCCGACGACGCTGCTCCTCGCGGTGCTCGCGTTCATCATCGCCGTGATCGGGGCACTCCCCGCCGGGATCGGCGCGGCGGTGCTCGCCCGCTCGGGTCGCCGCCGCGGCCTGTCGATGACGCTCTCCGCCGTGCTCGGCATCCTGATCGCGGTGCCCAGCTTCCTCGTCGCGGTCGGACTCATCTCGCTGTTCGCGGTGCAGCTCGGCTGGCTGCCGGCGGCGGGATGGGGCAAGCCGGCGGATGCCGTGCTGCCGGTCATCGCCCTCGCGATCGGGCCGATGGCGTACCTGGTGCGCATCGTGCAGGTCGAGATGCTGGCGGTGCTCGACACCACCTACATGACCACCGCCCGGGCCAAGCGCCTGCCGCGGCACCTGATCCATCTGCGGCACGCGCTGCCGAACATCGTCACCGCGTCGCTCACCGTCGGTGGGCTGATCCTCGCCGGCCTCACCGCCGCGACCGTGCTCATCGAGACCGTGTTCGCGATCCCCGGGCTCGGCACCATCATGGTCTCGTCGGTCGGGGCCAAGGACTACCCGATGGTGCAGGGCGTCGTCATCGTCTACGCGCTCATCGTGCTGGGCGTGAACCTCGTCGTCGACGTCATCCTCGCCACCATCGATCCGCGCTCGTCGATCACGGAGGGCTGAGACATGTCCGTGCGCAAGAAACTCCTCAACGCCACCACGATCTCCGCCCTCGCCGGCAGTGCGCTCCTGGTGTTCCTCGCCGTCGCCGGTCCCACGATCTGGGGCCCCGCCGCCGACACCACCGACGTCGCCTCGCGGCTGCTCGGCGCGAGCGCGGCGCACCCGTTCGGCACCGACGAGCTGGGCCGCGACATCCTCGCCCGTGTGCTCACCGCGACGCGCCTCACACTGCTGCTCACCCTCGGCGCCACGGCGATCGCGCTCGCCGGCGGCATCGTGTTCGGTCTCGTCGCGAGCATCCTGCCCAAGTATCCGCGGCGCTGGTTCACGGGTCTCCTCGACATCCTGCTCGCGTTCCCCTGGCTGCTGATGGTGCTGTTCTTCACCGTCATCTGGGGTGCGACGGCGACCGGGGCGATGCTCGCGATCGGCTTCGCCGGCATCCCCTCGTTCGCCCGTCTCGTGTACAACCTCGCCTCATCCGTGTCGGGCCGCGACTACGTGCGGGCCGCCCGCGTGGTGGGCGTCGGGCCGGTCGGCATCCTGCTGCGGCACGTGCTGCCGAACATCGCCAACCCGTTCTTCGTGAACGCCGCCGCGACCGCGAGCGTCACGCTGCTGTCGTTCGCCGGTCTCTCGTTCCTCGGTCTCGGGGTGCAGGCTCCCGCGTACGACTGGGGGCGGATGCTGCAGGAGGGCATCCTGCGCATCTACGTGAACCCGCTCGCGGCGATCGGCCCCGGCATCGCGATCGTGCTCGCGGGGCTCGTCTTCACGCTGCTCAGCGAGGCCGTCGCCGGAACCCGTGGCTCCGGCTTCCGCGCCGTCGCCGCCCGGGCCGCCGGCGGGGTGACGATCACCTCGCGCCGGCGGAACCCGGCCCCGGCCGCAGCGGCGCCCGAGGGCGACGTGGTCGCCGAGATCACCGACCTGCACATCGCCTTCCCCACCGCCGACGGCGGCGTGGTCGAGCGGGTGCGCGGCGTCGACCTGCGGGTCGCCCGGGGCGAGATCGTCGGGATCGTCGGCGAATCCGGGTCGGGCAAGTCGCTCACCGCGATGGCGCTCGCCGGGCTCCTCGGCGACGACGCGATCATCACGACCTCGGCGCACCGCTTCGACGACCTCGACATGACCGGGCAGCTGACGGCATCCGATCGTGCCCGCCTGGGTGTGGAGCTCGGCATGATCTTCCAGGACCCGCTCACCTCGCTGAACCCCGCGCTCACCATCGGGCGCCAGCTCACCGAGGTGCCCGAGGTGCACATGGGCATGCGTCCGAAGGAGGCGCGCGTGCGCGCCGCCGACGCGCTGACCGCCGTCGGGATCCCGGATGCCGCGGGCCGGCTGAAGCAGTATCCGCACGAGTTCTCGGGCGGTATGCGCCAGCGGGCCATGATCGGCATGGCTCTCACCGGCAAGCCGCGGCTGATCATCGCCGACGAGCCCACCACCGCCCTCGACGTGACCGTGCAGCGCCAGGTGATGGGCGTGCTGCACCGGGCGCAGGAGGAGACGGGGGCGGCGATCGTGTTCATCTCGCACGACATCGCGCTCGTCTCGGCGTTCTGCGACCGGGTCATCGTGATGAAGGACGGGCGGGTCGTCGAGGCGCTCTCGGCCGGGCGTATCCGGCAGGATGCGCAGCACCCGTACACGCAGGCGCTCATCGCATGCCTGCCCGACATGACCAGCGACCGCACGCAACCGCTGCCGGTGATCCCGCCGGAGCTGATGCCCGAAGCGCTGGACGATTCCGCTCCGGTGGAGGAACCGTCGGACGCCCGTGAGGACGCCCACGAGAAGGAGGTGCCGGTGTGAACGCGCTCGAGATCACGGACCTGAGCGTCCGCTACGGCCGCACCCGCGTGGTCGAACGGGTGAGCCTGTCGGTGCCGAAGGGTCGCACGGTCGGACTCGTCGGCGAATCCGGGTCGGGCAAGAGCACGATCGCGGCGGCTGCCGTCGGGCTCGTGCGCCCCGAGTCCGGATCGATCCGCGTCGACGGGGTCGAGACGGCGACAGGTGGCGCGGCCGCGCGCCGTGCGCGCCGCCGCATGCAGCTCGTCTTCCAGGATCCGTTCTCGGCCCTCGACCCGCTCATGCCCATCGGCGACTCGATCGCCGAGGCCCTGCGCGCCACCGGCCGCCGCTGGACCCGCGCCGAGCGCATCGCCCGCGTGCGCGAATTGCTCGCACAGGTGCACCTCGACCCCGACCGTGCGGGCGAGAGGCCCGGCGCCTTCTCGGGCGGTCAACGCCAGCGCATCACGATCGCGCGCGCCCTCGCCGGCGAGCCCTCGGTGCTCATCGCCGACGAGGTCACCAGCGCCCTCGACGTCTCGGTGCAGGGCGCGATCCTCAACCTGCTGCGCGAGGTGCAGCAGGAACTGGGGCTGTCGATGCTGTTCATATCGCACAACCTCGCGGTCGTGCGATACATCAGCGACGAGGTCTGCGTGATGCGTCATGGCAAGCTGGTCGAGGCCGGGCCGACCGAAGCACTGCTCGCGAACCCCGCCGACCCCTACACGGAGGACCTGCTCGACGCGGTCCCCGTTCTCGGCGAGAGGATGCAGTTCTGATGGGTTCCGGTTCGGACGCGGGTTCTGGTTTCGACGGCGGGTTCGGGGGTGCGGCGGAAGAACTGCGCGCGCACCTCACGGCCGTGCGGCGCGAGCTGCACGGGGCGGTCGAGATCGGACTCGACCTGCCGAACACGCAGGCCATCCTGCTGCGCGAGCTCGAGGGTCTCGGACTCGAGATCACCCTCGGGCAGTCGCTGTCGTCGATCACCGCCGTGCTGCGCGGCGGGCGTCCGGGCCCGGTGGTGCTGCTGCGCGGCGACATGGACGGACTGCCCATCACCGAGGCATCCGGTCTGCCGTTCGCCGCGACCTCGGGCGCGATGCACGCCTGCGGCCACGACCTGCACATGGCCGGAGTGCTCGGTACCGTGCGGCTGCTGGCCGCCCGCCGCGACGAACTCCCCGGCACGGTCGTGTTCATGTTCCAGCCCGGTGAGGAGGGGCAGGCCGGCGGTCGCATCATGATCGAGGAGGGCGTGCTCGACGCCGCCGGGGCGCGGCCGGTCGCGGCGTACGCGATCCACGTCGACAGCGCCACCCCGCGCGGACAGCTCGTCACCCGCGAGGGCGCGATGATGGCGAGCGCCAGCGCGCTGCGCCTGACCCTGCACGGCACCGGCGGCCACGCCGCCTTCCCGCAGCTCGGTATCGACCCGGTGCCGGTGGCGGCGCAGCTCATCCTCGCGGTGCAGACCTTCGCCGCACGCCGCCTGCCCGCCACCGACCAGGCCGTGATCTCGATCACGCGCCTGAGCAGCGACTCCGAGGCGAGCAACGTGCTGGCGGCGACCGTGTCGCTCGAGGCCAACATCCGCACCCTGTCGATGCAGACCCTCGATACGGTGCGCGAGCAGCTGCCGGTGATGCTCGCCGGCATCGCCGAGGCGAACGGATGCCGGTTGGAGACCGAGTTCATCGCCTCGTACCCCGTCACCTACAACGACCCCGCCGAGACGCGGGAGGTGCTGGAGGTGCTCGACGAGCTCGTCGGGGAGGAGCGCGTGACCCGGCTCGCGGCGCCGTCGATGGCATCCGAGGACTTCTCGTACGTGCTGCAGGAAGTGCCCGGCGCGTTGGTGTTCGTCGGTGCCGCCCCCGACTCGGGCCCGATGCCCCTGCACTCCGAGCAGGCGATCTTCGACGACGAGGTGCTTCCGCTGCAGGCATCCGTCCTCGCCGAGCTCGCCTGGCGCCGGCTGCTGCGCGGCTGACTCCGTCTCTCGCGGGGACGCTTCGACAGGCTCAGCGACCCAGCTCCTGTACTGGGTCCCTGAGCCTGTCGAAGGGCCCCGCCCCGCGGATGCCGTGGCGCGGAGAGCCATATGGAGACCACAGGTATATGCGACTGAGACATAGGCCCACACTTCCCGCCCTGACAGGCTGATCCCTGGCCGGCGTCAGCGGAGATGCCGGTGGAAGGGAACCCCCATGACCTCGGCATCCACTGCCACGCGCGAAGCGCCCACACCTCAGAGCTCGCAGATCCGCACGATCGTCGCCTCGAGCGTCGTCGGCACGACCGTCGAGTGGTTCGACTTCTTCGCCTACTCGACGGCGGCGGCACTGATCCTCAACAGCCTGTTCTTCCCCGACTACGACCCGCTCGTCGGCACGATCCTGGCGTTCGGCGGTATCGCTGTCGGGTACTTCGGTCGCCCGCTCGGGTCGATCGTGTTCGGGCACTTCGGCGATCGCATCGGACGCAAGCGGATGCTCGTCATCTCGCTCGTCCTCATGGGGATCGCCACGTTCCTGATCGGTCTCCTGCCGACGTACGCCGCGATCGGGGTCGCCGCCCCGATCCTGCTGATGGTGCTGCGTTTCGTGCAGGGCTTCGCTCTCGGCGGCGAGTGGGGCGGTGCGGTCCTGCTCGTCGTCGAGCACGCCGAGCCGCGTCGTCGCGCGTTCCTCGGCAGCTTCCCGCAGGTGGGGCTCGCGCTGGGTCTGACGCTGTCGACACTGGTGTTCCTGCCGCTGGTCGCCCTCCCCGGCGATGCGTTCCAGGCGTGGGGCTGGCGCGTGCCGTTCCTCATCAGCGCGGTGCTGGTGCTGGTGGGCCTGTTCATCCGTCTGAAGATCAGCGAGACGCCCGAGTTCGAGAAGATGCGCGATGCCGGTAAGGCTGCCCGCGTGCCGCTCTGGGAGACCCTCAAGACCCACCCGGGCCAGGTCGTCTTCGCGGCCCTCAGCTTCGCCGTCATCGGTGCGGTCTTCTACATGCTGTTCACGTTCAGCCTCACCTACGGCACCCAGTTCGTCGGGCACACGCAGCCCGAGATGCTGACCATCGCGACGATCTGCTCGCTGCTGGCGCTGGTCGGCCTGCCGCTCGCCGGGTGGCTCGCCGACCGCTTCGGCGTCGCGAAGGTCTTCGCCGCCGGCACGATCCTCTCGGTGCTGCTCGCGTTCCCGGCGTTCTGGTTGATCGACACCGGCAGCCTCGCCGCCGCCTACGTCGCGTACATCGCGACGACGATCGGCTTCTGCGCGACCTACGGCACCCTCGGCGTGCTCTACGCGCAGGCGTTCGACGTGCGCATCCGCTACACGGGCATGTCGCTCGCGCTCGGTATCGGCACCATCGTGGGGTCGGCGTTCGTGCCGATCATCTACCTCGAGCTGCTCGACGTGTTCGGCGGCTCGTGGGCGATCGCCCTCTACATGGTCGTCGCGGGCATCGTCACCCTCGTCTCGGTCGCCCTGCTCCACCGCCTCTCGCGTCGCGCCGCCCGGCGCGACTCCGCCGTCCCGGAAGGATCCTCTCGATGATCGATGACGCCACCCGCGCCCTGCTCGCCGGACTCGGAGGGGTGGATGCCTCACCCGGATCGCTCGCGGGGGTGGTGGTGGTCGACGTCACGCGCGTCGTCGCCGGTCCCTACTGCTCGATGATCCTGGCCGACCTGGGCGCGACGGTCATCAAGGTCGAGAACCCCGACGACCCCGACTACACGCGCACCTTCCCGCCGATGCTGCCGCGCGAGGATGCTGAGCCGCTGAGCGGATTCTTCGCGCAGTACAACCGCAACAAGCTGGGTGTGACGCTCAACCTCAAGAGTCCGGGTGCCACCGAGGTGCTCGACCGGCTCGTGGAGCGCGCCGACGTGCTCGTCGAGAACTTCCGCCCCGGCACGATGGATCGCCTCGGGCACGGCTACGAGCGTCTTCGTCGGGTGAACCCGAAGCTCGTGTACGCCGCGCTCAGCGGCTACGGCCAGTCGGGTCCGTACCGGCTGCGCCCCGCCTACGACAACAGCGCCCAGGCCACCGGCGGACTGTGGTCGATGAACGGCGAGGCCGGCGGGCCGCCCACCCGCGTCGGCACGATCATCGGCGACCTCGCGGCCAGCCTCTACGGTGTGATCGGGGTGCTCGCCGCGCTCCGGCACGCCGAGCAGACGGGCGAGGGGCAGCTCGTCGACATCTCGCAGCAGGACTCCGTGCTCACCCTCACCGAGAACGCGGTCGTGTCGTACACGGTCGACGGCGTCGTGCCGAAGCCCCTCGGCAACCAGCATCCGTTCGTGCGTCCCTACGAGCTGTTCCCCTGCGCCGACGGATTCGTGTTCTTCGGCGGCTACACCGACAAGTTCTGGCGCATCTCGTGCGAGACGTTCGGCAGCCCGGCCGATTGGGACGACAACCCCGACCTGCACGCCATGGCCACCCGCTTCGACGCCGAGGTCTACCAGGAGAGGGTCAAGCCGATGGTGGTGCGCTGGTTCGCCGACCGCACCAAGGCCGAGCTCGAAGCGCTCGCCGGAGACCTCGTGCCGCTGAGCGCGGTGAAGGACATCGGCGAGGTGGTCGAGGATCCGCAGATCGCCGCGCGCGGCATGATCGTCGACAACGACTACCCGGGGCACGGGTCGCTGCGCACCTTCGGGTCGCCGGTGAAGCTCGACCGCACGCCCGCGCAGACCGCGGGGCTCGCGCCCGACATGGGTGAGCACACCGACCGGGTGCTGGGGGAGTTCCTCGGTTACTCGGCCGACGAGGTCGCCGCGCTGCGCACGGGAGGCACGATCTGATGGGCATTCGTCTCGACCGCTCGGGCGGCATCGGCGTCATCACGATCGACCGCCCCGAGAAGCTCAACGCGCTGACGCTCGCGATGTACGACGAGCTCGGCGCCGCGTTCGCCGAGGTGCGTGATGACCCGCGCATCGGGGTGGCGGTGCTGACGGGTGCGGGGGAGCGCGCGTTCTGCGTCGGTGCCGATCTGGGCGAGTCGATCCCCGCCCTCACCGAGGAGCGCTTCGACATCAGCGAGTGGGATGCCGCGCACCAGAAGCACTCGACGCTCGAGAAGCCGGTGGTCGCCGCGATCAACGGTCTCTGCCTCGGCGGCGGGTTCGAGATCATGCTGTCGACCGACATCCGTCTCGCCTCCGCCGATGCCCAGTTCGCGCTGCCCGAGACCGGCGTCGGCGTCGTGCCGGCCGGGGGCACCCTCGTGCGCCTCATCCGGCAGATCCCCTACGCGTTCGCCATGGACCTCATGCTGCGCGGCGACCGCATCGACGCCGAGACCGCACTGCGGTACGGGCTCGTGAACCGGGTCGTTCCGGCATCCGCTCTGCACGACGAGGCGATCGCGGTCGCCGAGCAGCTGCTCACCAAGAGCGCCACGGCGCTCGCGACCGTGAAGCGCGCGGTGCGGGCGCTCGCCGACCTGCCCGAGCCCGAGGCGTTCCGTCTCGAGGCGGTGCTGGGGCAGCAGGCGTTCGCGAGCGACGATGCCCGCGAGGGCCTGGCCGCCTTCGCCGAGCGCCGCCCGCCGCGGTTCCCGTCCCGAGCCTGACCCCCCCCGCCGCCCCCGCCTTCCCCCGCCCCACCTTCCCCGCCCCCACCCCCCCACCAACCTCTTGCGGGATCAATATGTCGGATGAAACGCCTCCGGAAGCCGACATATCGAACCCGCAACAGGCGGAGGGCCGGGGGCGGGGCCACGCCCGGGGTCACGCCCGAGGCCGGCGCCGGGCGTGGGAAGGTGGGGGTGAGAGGAGCCTCATGGTCGAGAACGCCGCTTCGGCGCTGGTGCGCGAGGTCGTCGCCGCCGCGCGCGCCGAGCCGGGAGAGCGGATGCTCGCTCTCACGCAGTTGCTCACCGAGGCGGATGCTGCGGCATCCGATGTCGAGGAGATCCTCGCCGCGGTGCAGGAGTCGCAGCAGCAGACCGCACGGCTCCGGCGGCGCACCGTCGAACTCGAAGCCCTGTTCTCGACCGCGCGCGAACTGGTGCGGCTGCAGGACGTGACCGATGTGCTGCGCCGCCTCGTTCAGCGCGCGCACGAACTCATGGGCACCGACGTCACGTACCTCTCGGAGGTCGACAACGCGCGGGGCGATCTGCGCGTGCGGTACTCGGCGGGCACGGTGACCCCGGAGTTCCGCGATCTGCTCGTGCCCGCCGGGTTCGGCCTCGCGAGCCTCGTCGCCGATTCCCGCGAACCGGTCTGGGTGCGCGAGTACACGCGCATGGCGGATGCTCCGCACGACCCCTCCATCGACGACGCGGTCGCGCGCGAAGGGCTCGTCTCGTTCCTCGGCGTGCCGCTGGCCGTCGGCGACGAGGTACTCGGGGCGCTGTTCGCCTGCAACCGGTTCGCCCACGACTTCACCCCCGACCAGGTGCTGCTGCTCTCGGCGTTCGCCGATCACGCCGCCGCCGTGCTGCACAGCGCCCGCGTGCTGGCCGAGAGCGCGGCTGCCCGTGCACGCGCCGAAGAGGCGTATGCCGAGCTCGAGCGCCACCTCGCCGCGACGCAGATCGTCGGCGGCATCCACGAAGAGCTCACCGCCGCCGTCGTCTCGGGCGCGACCCTGATCGATCTGGTCGCGACGGTGTCGGATCGCCTCGGGCGACGCGTGCGCGCGGTCGACGAGACGGGCCGCCCCCTCGATGCGGGGGCGGATGCGCGGACAGGCCTGCCGCGCCGCCGACCGCTCACCGATGCGATCAAGGAGAGCCGGGCCAGCGGGCACGCGGTCGCAGTGACCGACGGGGAGCGCCGGTGGTTGGTCGTCGCGATCCTCGGCGCCGACCGGGTGCTCGGCGCGATGGTCGCCGACGACGAGGTCGCCGTACCCGACGACGTCGCCCGTCCCACGCTCGAGCGCGCCGCGCAGGTCGCCGCCCTCGTCTCCTTCAAACGCGATGCCGTCTCGGCGATCCGCGCCGAACGCCGGGCGCGCGTGCTCGGTGCGGTGCTCGACGGTTCGGCCGAGGCATCCGCCCTCTCCGCCGAGGTCGTGCACCCGCTCGTGGGCGCGGCGGCGATCGACGTACGCGGGCGCGAGGGTGCGCTGACGGTGGCCGCGGATGCCGTGGGCGACGACGGCCTCGTCGCGGTGCGCGAGCACGGGCTCGTGGTCGTGTGGACGGCATCCGCTTCCGACGCCGGCGGAGACGGTCTCGCCACCGCGACCGAGCGGGTGCGGCGGATCCTCGCCGAACGGTTCGACGATCAGGCCGTCACCGCGGTCGTCGGCGCGACGGTCGAGGGGGTGCCGGCGCTGCGCGCGTCGGTCGAGCGCGCGGTGCGCGACCTGCGGTTCCTCGGGCCGCTCGGGGTGTCGGGGGCGACCGTGCGGTCGGACGACTTCGCGCCGTATCACGTACTCACTTCCGGAGAGCCGGAGGCTGCGGCCAGATTCGTCGACGGAGTGCTCGGGTCGGTGCGCGACTGGGATGACCGGCGGGGCACGGCGCTCGTCGACACCCTCGTCGCCTACTTCGACGCGGGGGAGAGCCGCCAGGGTGCCGCGACGGCACTGCGCGTGCACACGAACACGGTGCAGCAGCGGCTCGACAGGATCTGGACGCTGCTCGACGGCGACCCCGCGGATGCCGAGTACCGGTTCCGCCTGCAGGCCGCCGTGCGACTCGAGCGCCTCCGGCGGGAGTTGCTCGGCTGAGGCGGTGCCCCGCGGCATCCGTTCGGGAGGAGTTCTCGCGTTCAGCAGGGCTGGAATGGCGGATGCCTCCTGCGGAGCGCGAGTTCTCCTCCGCTGCGGTTGACCCCGCATGACTTCGGAGATTCGGAGCGGCGCGCCGGAGTGGAGCATCCGTCAGCGGGGTGTCGCCGCGGAACTCCGAGGCGGTGCGGGGCGGGGCGCTTCGACAAGCTCAGCGACCCAGCGGTTGGCGTCGAGGGCCCGGAACTGGGTCCCTGAGCTTGTCGAAGGGTCCCACCCCGAAGAAGCGCCGACCCTATCGGAACGGATGCCGCAACTCACCCGTGTGACGCAATCTGACGCACGGTGTCTCCCTGTGTAGCCCCGGGCGACCGGCATCCGCTGCCCTGGATAGCGTCGGAAGCCCGTGCCGACCCGAGAGGACCCATCGTGGCATCCGGAATCCCCCGTCGCCTCGGCGCTGCCGTCGCAGCAGCCGTCGTCACCGCGCTGAGCCTGACCGCCTGCGCGTCCGCTGCCCCCGAGTCCTCGGGCGGCAACGGCGAGCCCGTCACCGGCGGCGACCTCGTCGTCGCGGCCCGCTCCGAACCGCCGCAGCTCAACCCGCTCGTCGACCAGATGGGCGGTGCGCACGTGCTGACCCCGGTCGTCGACTCCCTCGTGTGGGACAACGGCGACGGCACGTACGGCACGTGGCTCGCGACCGACTGGGAGGTGTCGGACGACGCCCGCGTGTACACGTTCACGCTGCGCGACGACGTGACCTTCCACGACGGCACCCCGTTCGACGCCGAGGCCGTGAAGGTGAACTTCGACTACGTCGCCGACCCGGCCAACAAGTCCACGGGTTCGGTCGCGAAGCTGGGCCCGAGCGCCGAGGTGCTCGACGAGTACACCGTGCGCATCACGCTCGAGCAGCCGGAGTCGAGCTTCCTCACGCTGATCGCCGCCCCGTACTTCGGCATCGTGTCGCCGACCCAGCTGCTCGACGACCCCGACTCGCTCGCGTCGACCGTGGTCGGCACCGGTCCGTTCGTCTTCGACGAGTGGGTCAAGGGACAGAGCATCAGCTACGTGCGCAACGACGACTACGACTGGGGCCCCGAGGGCACTCACGAGGGCGCCGCGTACCTCGACAAGATCACGTACCGCTTCCTGCCCGAGGACCAGACGCGCTACAACGCGCTGCTCACGGGCGAGGCCGACATCGTCGACTACATCGCTCCCGAGTACGCCGAAGGGGTCAAGGCCGACGACCGCTACGAGTCCGACGAGTTCCTGCTGCCGGGTGTCGGCTTCACGCTGCACCTGAACACGCGCACCGCCCCGTTCGACGACGTGAACGTGCGCCGGGCGCTGCTCACGGGCATCGACCGCGAGGCGATCGTCAAGAGCGCCACCTTCGGCGCCTACCCCGTGCAGGAGTACCTCGCCACCACGACCCCCGACTTCAAGAAGGATCTCGAGAACGTCATCGAGTTCGATGCGGATGCCGCGGGAGCGCTGCTCGACGAGGCCGGCTGGACGGGAACGGATGCCGACGGCTACCGCACCAAGGACGGCGAGCGCCTGAGCACCACCGTGCCCTACGCTGACAACGACCAGCTCGCCCAGCGCACGCTGGAGCAGGTGCAGATCGACGCGAAGGAGCTCGGCTTCGAGCTCGTTCTGCAGCCGGTCCCGGCGGCGGACTTCTCGCAGCGCCTCTACACCGGCGAGTACGGCATCATGCCGTCGTTCCAGTCGGAGGCGACCGGCATGCAGCTGTGGCGCCTCTACGGCGGCGACAACGTGTCGGACGGGTCGTCGATCGGCTCGAACGCGTCGTTCCTGGCGGATGCCGAGCTCGACGGCATCCTGGCCCAGGCGCGCGCCAGCGCCGACCCGGCCGCCCGCGCCGACTTCTACGGCCAGGCGCAGGAACTGCTGCCCTCGCTCGCCCCGTCGATCCCGCTGTACTCACGGGCCCGCGTGGTGGCGTGGCAGCCGAACGTGCACGGCGTCGCGTGGGACTACGCGTGGCCGCAGCCGTACCTGTTCGACGCCTGGAAGAACTGACCCGCTCCTGCGTCTCGTGCGGGATCAATATGTCGGATAGAACACGTTCGGGAGCCGACATATTGATCCCGCAGCGGAGGGGGCGGGCTGGGGACGGATGCTGACGAGAGGAGGAGGAACGACATGAGCACGGTCTGGCGAGTACTGCGCCGTCTCGGCGTGAGCCTGATCACCCTGTGGGGCGCGGCGACCCTCACGTTCTTCGCGCTGCGGCTCGTGCCGGTCGACCCGGCGTTCGCGATCCTCGGCGCCGGTCAGCAGCAGGTCGACATCAGTCCCGAGGTCCTCGCCGTCGTGCGGCAGGAGTACCACCTCGACGAGCCGCTGATCGTGCAGTACTTCCTCTACCTCGGTCGGCTGCTGCGCGGAGACCTCGGCATGTCGTACGTGCAGGAGCAGCCGGTCGCCCCGCTGCTCGCCGCGCAAGCGGGGCCGACGATCGCGCTGGCGCTCGCCGCGATCGTGCTCGCCGTCGTGATCTCGTTCGCCGGCGGCGTGCTGACCGCCGGGCGCCGTCTGCCCAGCTGGATCTCCTCGGGCGTCGAACTCGTGCTCGCCTCGACCCCGGTGTTCTGGCTCGGCTTCGTGCTGATGCTGGTCTTCGCCGTGTGGCTGCGAGCCCTTCCCATTCTCGACAGCGGTGATCTGCGCTCGCTCGTCCTCCCCGCTCTCACACTCGCGCTGCCGACGGCCGCCCTGCTGCTGCAGGTGCTGCGCCAGTCGCTCGACGACGCTCTGGAGCAGCCCTTCATCCTCTCGGCGCGTGCGCGCGGTCTCGGGTCGCTCGCCGTGACCGTGCGGCACGCGCTCCGCCACGCCGCGGTGCCGTATCTGACGATGCTCGGGTTCTCGTTCGGAGCCCTGCTCGGCGGTGCCGCGATCACCGAGACCCTGTTCAGCCGTCCGGGGCTCGGGCGCCTGCTCGTCGACTCGGTGGCCTCGCAGGACATCCCGGTCGTGATCGGCGTCGTGCTCGTCGGCACGGCGGTGTTCATCCTCGTCAACACGCTCGTCGACCTGTCGTACGCGCTCGTCGATCCGTGCGTGCGCGACGCCGACCGCGTGCTCACTTCCTCGAAGAACGCCGCCGCGCCATCCGAACAGGCGGCATCCGAACAGACGGATGCCGACCGAACGGAGGTCACCGCATGAGCGGGGGAGTCGTCGCCGAGGCCGTCACCGCGCGGCAGCACGTGCGCTGGCGCGGCTGGGTGCGCCTCGCCGCCGACATCGGCACGCTGCTGTGCGCGCTGGTGCTGGTGCTGTTCGTGCTCGCCGCGCTGTGGCCGCAGCTGCTCACCGGGCAGGACCCGCTCGCCGCCGACCGGGCGTTGATCCTCGCGCCTCCGGGACCGGGGCATCCGCTCGGCACCGACGAGATCGGGCGCGACGTCTACGCCCGCATCGTCTTCGGTGCGCGCAGCTCGCTCGTGCTCGGGTTCGGCGCCGTCGTCATCTCGCTCTTCTTCGGAACGATCCTCGGCCTCGTCGCCGGGCTGTCGAACCGGGTCATCTCGACCGTGACGCTGCGGCTCACCGACATCGGAGCGGCGTTCCCCGAGCTCGTGCTCGCGATCCTCATCCTGGCGCTCTTCGGTGGAGGGCTCGCGACCGCCACCATCGCGATCGGCATCGCCGGCATCCCGTACTACGTGCGCGTCGTGCGCGGCGAGACGTTGCGCGTGCGCACCTCGGCCTTCATCGAGGCCTCCCGCGGCATGGGTCTGTCGCGCGCCCGCGTGCTCGGCCGGCACCTGCTGCCGAACGCCGTGCGCCCGGTCGTCGTGATCGCCACGATCGGCCTGGGCGGGGCGACTCTCGCGGGCGCCGCCCTGTCGTTCCTCGGTCTCGGCAGCCCGCCGCCCACTCCCGAATGGGGTTCGATGCTCTCGAACGCGCGTAACTTCCTGACGCTGGGGTGGTGGGCCGCGGTGTTCCCCGGTCTCGCGATCACCCTGTTCGTCATCAGCACGACCGTGCTCGGTCGTCGCCTGCAGGCGCGTCTGGAGGGTCGCGGATGAACGCGCTGATCCGGGTCGAGGGCCTGACCGTGTCGTTCGGCGTTCGCACGGCCGTCGAGGGCGTCGGTTTCGAGATCGCCCCCGGCGAGTGCGTCGCACTCGTGGGCGAGTCGGGGTCGGGCAAGTCGGTCAGCGCGCGCAGCCTGCTCGGACTCGTCGGCACGGGATCTCGGGTGGATGCCGCGGTGCTCGAGATCGACGGCGTCGACGCCCGACGTTTCACCGAACGCCGCTGGCGCCGCATCCGCGGACGCCGCATCGGGTACATCCTGCAGGACGCCCTCTCGTCGCTCGACCCGCTGCGAACGGTCGGCAAGGAGGTGCGTGAGGCGATCGCCGCGACCGGCGGTCCGCGCGGACGAGTCGGGCGTGAGCGCGCCCTCGAGTTGCTGCGCCGCACGCACGTGCCCGATCCCGAGACGCGCATCGACGAGCGTCCGGCGCAGCTGTCGGGCGGTCAGCGCCAGCGTGCGCTCATCGCCACCGCGCTCGCCGGAGACCCCGCCGTGCTCATCGCCGACGAGCCGACGACCGCGCTCGACGTGTCGGTGCAGAAGCAGATCCTCGCTCTGTTCAGCGAGCTCAAGCAGCAGGGCATCGCGCTGCTGCTCATCAGCCACGACCTCGCCGTGGTGTCGCAGCTCGCCGACCGCGTGCTGGTTCTGCAGGGCGGCGCGGTGGTCGAGAAGGGCGAGACGGCCGACGTGCTGTCGAACCCCGCGCACCCGTACACGCGCTCCCTGATCGACGCCGCCCCGCGGTTCGACAGCGGCCCGGCCCTTCGTCTCGCTGCGCTCGCTCAGGAACCGGGTGTGGATCGGTCCCTGAGCGAGGAGCGCAGCGACGAGACGAAGGGCGCCGCTCCAGCCGAAACCGGGTCCCTGAGCCTGTCGAAGGGCCCCGCCCCGCACGACCCCGACGTCGTCCTCGCCGCCGAGCACGTGAGCAAGACCTTCCGCCTGCCGGGTGGCGCGACGCGCCCCGCCGTGAAGGACGTCTCGATCGCCGTGCGCCGCGGACGCTCGCTCGGCGTGGTGGGCGAGTCTGGGTCGGGCAAGACGACGGTCGCGCGCATCCTGGCCGGGTTCGAGACCGCGGATGCCGGGACCGTGCGTCGTGCGAGCGACGACCCGCGCGACGTGCAGTTCGTGTACCAGGACCCGGGATCGTCCTTCGATCCGCGGTGGACAGCGGGGCGGCTTCTCGACGAGGCGATCGGGCTGCGGCATCCGTCCCTGTCGCGCGCCGAACGCGGTGCGCGCGTGCGGGACTGGCTCGAGCGCGTCGGACTCCCGGCGGACTTCGCCGACCGCCGACCCTCGTCGCTGTCGGGCGGTCAGCGCCAGCGTCTCGGCATCGCCCGGGCGCTCGCCGTGGAGCCGGCGGTGGTCGTGCTCGACGAGCCGGTGTCGGCGCTCGACGTGGCGGTGCAGAAGCAGATCCTCGAGCTCATCGCGCGCCTACAGGCCGAGACGGGCGTCGGATACCTCTTCATCTCGCACGATCTCGGTGTGATCCAGAAGGTCTGCGACGAGGTCGTGGTGCTGCAGGGCGGCGTCGTGCGCGAGCAGGGTCCCACCTCGCAGGTGCTCCAGGCCCCGGCCGACGCGTACACGCGCCTGCTGATCGACGCGGTTCCCTCGCTGCCCGCGATCTGACTCGCCGTCTGACTCGCCGTCTGAGGCGCCGCTTGGGAGGAGATCTCGGGGTGGGGAGGAGAAATCCCTCCTTTTTCTCCTCCCTAGACGGAGATCTCCTCCCGAAGCGCGCGTCGCGCGACCGAGCGCCGTCGCGGCACCCACTGAGATGAACCGGTTCTTGACGCGCCCTCGACACCCGGGTTACTGTTGCCGCACCCCGTTCTGACAGCGTTGTCATTCCGAATCCTCCCGATGTGACTCCTGTCGATCCGTACGCGGCGCCCCCGAAGCCCGCTGAATCCAGGAGAGACCCCATGGCCCGCTCCGGCCCCGCCCGCTCCCACCGCGCGACCGCCCGCTCCCGTCGCCTCGGCATCCTGAAGCGCACCGTCACCCTCGCCCTCGCCGCGACCCTCGCCGCCCCGATCGCCGCCCTCGCGCCCGCGGCGCAGGCATCCGCCGCCCCGGTCGTGAAGACCGCGGCCTTCGGCGCCCCCGACGACATCGCCGCCGACTACTACGCGGCCCTGCTGCGCCACACGCGCTGGGTGAACACGGTCTGGGATCCGGCCATCGGCGCCTATCAGTTCAAGGACTTCAACTTCGCCGTCGTGCTCGGCAACGCCGTGATCCTCACGCACGGCGAGTACGACGCCGCGGTCACGGGCATCCCGAAGGAGCAGCTGCAGCAGCGCACGGTCGACACGATCCGCTACTACGCCGCGAAGAACCGCTTCGTCGATCCGAACGGCACCTGGGGCAAGAAGCTCTTCTGGGACTCGACGTTCCAGTCGTACTTCCTCGATGCCGGGCGCGTGCTCTGGGATCAGCTCGATGCCACGACTCAGAAGAACCTCGAGACGATCGCGGTCGGGCAGTCCGCGTACACGTCCGATCTGAACTACGGCAACGACCCGCTCTCGGGCTCGTGGACCGCCGATTGGCCGACCGGAAAGCACGAGGGCGACACCGCGCAGGAGGAGGCCGGCGTCTACACGCAGGCCCTCGCCCCGGGCCTCGCCTGGGCGCCCGATCACGCGGATGCCGCGCGCTGGGACGAGCAGCTCGGCGACTGGGCGCGCAACGCCGCCGGTCAGCCGACCGCCGACCTCAACAACCCGGCGATCGTCGCAGGCAAGCCCGTCTCGACGAACACGATGCAGACGATCTACGACACGTACCTGGTCGAGAACCACGGGTCGTTCGGCCCGCATTACCAGTCCGACATCTGGCGCTCGGGCGGACGCAACGCGATCCAGTTCGTGCTCAACGACCAGCCGATCCCCGAGTACCTGAAGCACCAGCCGAACTCGGCGGAGCTCTGGGAGTCGATCAAGATGGTGATGTCGAACCAGGGCGAGCCCTTCATGCCCATGGTCAACGACCGCGAGTACCTGTACGGGCGCGACGTGATCCCGATGGCCTTCCTCGGCCAGGTGCTGCGCGACCCCGACGCCGTGCGGGCCGAGGCGAACATGGCCGCCTCGCTCGAGGCGTATCAGGCCTACGCCCCGGTCGATCGCCTCGCGAAGTTCTCGGGCGAGCCGAAGTACGAGCCCGAAGCACGGGCCGAGATCGCGATCTCGTACCTCCTGCACGTCGCGGCCGCCGAGTCCGAGGAGGGGCCGGTCGCCCCGACCCCGCAGGACGAGTTCTTCGCCCGGCTCGCGGGCGTGCGCGACTTCGGCGCCGGTCCCGGGCTCTCGGTGCAGCAGACCGCGGATGCCTGGGCCGCGGCATCCAGCAAGAAGGGGTTCCTGAAGTTCCCGTGGGTGCCGGGCCACGACTCGTGGCTGTTCGCCCTCTCCGGCGCGACGCCGTACCTCTACCCGAACTCGGCCGCGACGGTCGACGACCGGCGCACGAGCACCTTCACGACCCCGCGCGACGGCTTCGAGGGCACCTCCTCGGTGTTCCGCATCGGCGACGGCTACGCCGGGCAGGTCACCCTGCCGAACGGCGCGGCGCTCTACGCGTCGACGGGGGCGGGCTGGCAGGACGGCTCGGTGTCGGTGCGCAACCTCGACATGGGCGGGTACAACGGCCTCGATGGCTCGCGCACGTACGTCACGGCCGAGGGCTCGGCCACCGACACCCTTCCCGTCGTGACGCCGCCGGACCCGGCAGACGCCAACGCCGCCCGGGTCGACGACCTGTCGTTCGATCCGGTGCCGGCGCGCTACGTGCGCATGCAGGGGCAGCAGGGCAACCCGCAGTTCGGCTATTCGCTGTACTCGTTCCACGCCTATGGTGCGGATGCCGAGGCCACGACCGACCTCGCCGCCGGACGCCCCGCGACCGCATCAAGCGAGGACCCGGCGCGTCTCGCGACCACCGTCACCGATGCCGACCCGACGACCCGGTGGGCGGTGGTGCGCGCGGATCGCACGCGTGCCGACTCGTGGATCCAGGTCGACCTCGGCAGCGAGCGCACCGTCTCCGCGGTCCGTCTGGCGTGGGAGGCGAGCGCGGGTGAGCGCTACCTCGTGCAGACCTCGGTCGACGGCCAGACCTGGACGACGCAGACCGCTCGCACCGGCGGCGTCGACGCGAATGTCGCCCGCCTCGACACGGTCGACCTGACGCCCGCCGGCGCGACCGCGCCCGCACCGGTCGAGACCCGTTTCGTGCGCATGCAGGGCGTGCAGGGCGACCCCGCCTACGGCTATTCGCTGTACACGCTGCGCGCGCTGACCGCATCCGGCGTCGATGCGGCGGCGGGTAAGCCGGCCACGGCATCCAGCGCCGACACGGGCCGTGCGCCCTCGAGCGTCACCGACAACGACGCGGCCTCGCGCTGGGCGGTGTCGCGCGCCGACCGGACGCGCGCCGATTCCTGGATCCAGGTCGATCTCGGAGCACCGACCGCAATCGCGCAGGTGCAGCTGGGATGGGAGGCGTCGGCCGGCCGCGAGTACCGCATCCAGGTCTCTCCCGACGGCCAGACATGGACGGATGCCGCGAGCTTCCGGTACACCGGCGACGAGGTGACCTCCACCGAGGGGTCGTGGATCAACGTCGAGGATCAGGCCGGGTTCGTCGTGCGCGGCGGCCAGGCCCCGATCACGGTGTCGGCCGAGAAGCCCGGCATCAACGCGCTCCGGCTCGGCGGCGGCGATCGCCCGCTGCTCGTCGAGATGGTGCCGGGCGACGCTGCGGCGACGGCGGCTCAGGACGCCGCGCCGCAGCCGTCGGCCGAGGGGCTGCTGGTCAGCTCGCTCGGCGGCTACCTCACCGCGTTCAACCTCTCGGGCGCCGACGTGACGACCGACGTCACGATCCCGTACGTCGGCGACACGATGTCGCTGTTCGCCGGGGAGCAGACGCTCGGCGCGGATGCCTCGACCCTGCGGGTCACGGTGCCGGCCGGGCAGGCGGCCGTGCTCGCTCCGCGCGCCACGGTGCCCACCCAGGTCGCGAGGTCTGCGGGCGTCGGGGTCTCGGTGGTCGACGGGCGCACGATCCGGATCTCGGGTGCCGCCGCCGATGTGCGAGCGGAGGCATCCGCCGCCGCGCCCACCCTCGAGGTGACGAACGTCGAGACGGGCGAGACGCGGGCGCTGCCGGTGGGCGAGCCCGTCGTGACGGCCGCCGCGAGCTTCCCCGGTGCGACGCCGTTCCCCGTGCCCGACCGGGCGCTGAGCGCGTTGACGTTCCCGGCATCCGTCCTGCCCGAGGGCATGACCTCGCCGCAGGGCGCGGTCGACGGCGACGAGAAGACGTCGTGGACGCCGGGCGTCGACGGCCGCATGGTGACCGATCTCGGGTCCGCGCAGCCGATCGGCACCGTCACGACGCTGTGGGACGGATCGGATGCCCCCGCCGCCACCGTGTCGGTGAGCGACGACGGCGTCACGTTCCGCGACGTCGGGGCGATCGACGCGGGAACGACGCACGGCGCCGTGCCCGTCGACGCGACCGCGCGCTACGTGGCGTTGAGTACCGCGTGGAAGACCGGGGGCCCGGGCCTCACGGCACTCCGCGTGCTCGTTCCGGGTGCGGTCGACGATGCCGCCCCGGGCGCGATCCGAGGCGAGATCCCCGCGCTCGTGGTCGGTGCGGACGTGAACGGCGCCCTGCAGGCATCCGGTGTTCCGGCCCCGACGTATGCCGTCGTGGCCGGTGCCCTGCCCGACGGCGTGACCCTCGATCCCGCCACCGGTGCGCTCGCGGGTGCGCCGACGACGGTCGGTGCGTACGCCTTCACGGTCGCCGCCGACAACGGGATCGGCGAGGCCTCGACCCGCGCCTTCGCCGGAGAGGTCACCGCGGTGCCGGTGGATCCGGGTGAGCCCGGAGAGCCCGGCACTCCCGGCACTCCCGGAGGTGGCTCGGGAGAGGGTGCCGGCGGAGACGGTTCGGGATCCGACGGCGACCTCGCCGCGACCGGCCTGGTGCTCGGGTGGTCGCTCGTGGCCGCGCTGCTGCTGCTGGCCGCCGGCGGACTGCTCGTCGCACGACGCCGCCGGCTCGCTGTGTCGTCCGAGGACTGACGCTCCGACACCCGAGGGGTCGAGACACGCCGCAATCGCGCTCGCGCGCGCGGCGTGTCTCGACCCCTCAGTGCGTCCGGGCGCTCCATTCGTGCATCGAATATATACATCGGATGTTTATGTTGGCATCGATGCCAAAGTGTGACACACTATCTCCACGGCTCCTCTCTGAGCCGCGGAACGACGAAGTCTCACACCCGATCACGACAGCACCGGGCTGCACGCTCGCCCGGTCGATGATCATGCAGAAACCCGAGAGGACCCCCGTGAAGAAGAAGACCATCGCAGGCGCGGTCGCCATGATCGCCAGCGTCTCGCTCATCGCCGGTTGCAGCGGCGCCGGAGGGCAGGATGCCGATTCCGGCGACACGCTCAAGGTCGCCGCGTTCGAAGGCGGCTACGGCGCCGAGATGTACGCCGACGTCGTCGCCGCGTTCGAGAAGGCGAACCCTGACATCGACGTCGAGCTCGTCACCAGCAAGACCCTCGCCCAGGAGCTCACCCCGCAGGTCGCCGCGGGCGACTACCCCGACGTCGTCGTGCTCGGACAGGGCGCGAAGGAGGGCTTCACCGAGGGCTTCATCCGCGACCGCGGTCTCGAAGACCTCTCCGACGTGCTCGACCTCACCGTCCCGGGTGAAGACGTCACGGTCGGCGAGAAGCTCACCGAGGGCATCGTCGGCAACCTCAACACCAACCCCTACGGCGACGACAGCGTCTACCTGCTGCCGATGTTCGCCTCCCCGACGGGGCTCGTCTACGACCAGGGCCTCCTCGACGCGCACGGCTGGGAGGTGCCCACCGACTTCGACGAGTTCTTCGCACTCGGCGAGGCCGCGAAGGCCGAGGGCATCTCGCTCTTCACCTACCCGACCGCCGGGTACCTCGACTCCTACTTCTTCTCGCTCCTCGCGGCAGCGGGTGGCGAGGACTTCTACTCCGACGTCATGACCTACGAGGAAGACGTCTGGATGCAGCCGGAGGCCCGCGAGGTGCTCGAGCTCACCACCGAGCTGCTCACCGAGTACACCGCGCCCACGACCGTCGGCTACGCCAACGGCCAGGACTTCACCAAGAACCAGCAGACGATCCTCGACGGCACCGCGATCTTCATGCCCAACGGCACCTGGATCGCGAACGAGATGGCGGATGCTCCGCGCAGCGACGGGTTCACCTGGGGTCTCACCGCGGTGCCGGCGCCCGAGGCCGGTGGCGAGCGCTACCTCACGACCTTCGTGGAGTCGGCGTGGGTGCCGGCCGAGGCGACGCACAAGGAGGAGGCGAAGACCTTCCTCGCGTACCTCTACTCCGATGAGGCGGCCGAGATCTTCGCCGCGACCGGTGCCATCCAGCCGATCGTCGGACTCGCCGACGGACTCACGGGAGACTCGGCGGAGTTCTACGCCGGGTACTCGGGCGATGGTGTCAAGGCGCTCGTCGGCAGCTTCGCCGCGACCACCCCGGTCCCGGGCGTCGACCTCAAGGCGACGCTCTTCGATTCGGCCAACAGCGTGATCTCGGGCACCATGAGCCTGGACGAGTGGCAGGCCGCGGTGAACGACGCCAGCAACAAGCTCGGCGCTGCCGCACAGTGACACCCCGCGGGGCCGCCGATCCGTCGGCGGCCCCGCTTCCATCCCCACGCCCGAAGGACACCCCCGTGGCCCACACCCGCTCCGCGATGCACCGAGGTCGCGGTCGTTTCATCCTGTTCTCGCTGCTCCCGGCGTTCGTGCTGTACTTCGTGTTCATGATCGTGCCGACCATCGACGTGTTCCGCATGTCGTTGTTCCAGTGGACCGGCTTCGGCGGCTCGCAGACGTTCATCGGCTTCGACAACTTCACAGCCCTGCTCGGCGACATGCAGTTCGTGCGCTCGTTCCAGAACACGATCCTGCTGCTCGTGATCGTGACGATCGTGACGATGGCCGGAGCGCTGGGCATCGCGGCGATCATGGTGAACCCGCGCATCCGCGCCCGCAACTTCTACCGCTTCGTGCTGTATCTACCCAGCGTGCTCTCGATCGTCGTCGTCGCGGCGATCTTCTCCGCCGTCTACGACCAGAAGAACGGTCTGATCAACGGATCGCTCAGCACGGTGGGCCTCGAGAACCTCGCGCAGGTGTGGCTCGGCGACGAGAAGATCATCATGTACAGCATCGCCCTCGCCATGCTGTGGCAGTCCCTCGGCTACTACGTGCTGCTCTACATGGGCGGGATGAGCTCGATCCCCGCCGACGTCTACGAGGCGGCCGCGCTCGACGGCGCCGGTGCCTTCCGTCGCTTCTTCGACGTGACGCTGCCGCTGGTGTGGGGCACCCTGCGCACCACGCTCACGTTCTTCATCATCTCGTCGGTCAACCTCGCGTTCGTGCTCGTGCGGGCGATGACCGACGGCGGCCCCAACGGCTCCTCCGACGTGCTGCTCAACTACATGTACAAGCAGGCGTACACGAACTCCAGCTACGGGTACGGCATGGCGATCGGCGTCGTGATCTTCCTCTTCTCGTTCGCCCTGGCGCTCATCATCAACCGGTCAACCAAGCGAGAGGTGCAGCAGTTCTGATGGCCTTCCTCACCCCGACCCGAGGCCGCGCGGCGAGCGATCGCACCTACCGCGTGCTGGTCAACATCCTGCTCGGCGCGATCTCCCTCGCCATCCTCATCCCGGTGGCCTGGGTCTTCATGGCCTCGATCAAGACCAAGCCCGAGTTCTACGAGAGCCCCTGGGCCATCCCGCTCGGCGTGCACTGGGAGAACTTCGTTCAGGCGTTCGTCAACGCCCGCATCGGCGAGTACTTCGTCAACTCGGTGCTCGTGACGGCGCTCGCCCTCGCGATCTGCCTGGTCGTGGCGGTGCCCGCCGCCTATGTGATGGCCCGCTTCGACTTCCGCGGCAAGTCGGTCGTCGAGGTGCTGATGCTCGCCGGCCTCTTCATCAACGTCAACTACATCGTCATCCCGATCTTCCTCATGCTGCTCGGCTGGGACCGCGCGCTGAAGGACGTCCTCCGCGGCGGTTTCTTCATCGACAACCTCGCGGTGCTCGCACTCGTCTACGCGGCCACCTCGTTGCCGTTCACGATCTACCTGCTGACGTCGTTCTTCCGCACCATCCCCGTCGAGTACGAAGAGGCGGCGACGCTCGACGGCAGCTCCCGCCTGCGCACGATGGTGTCGGTGATGCTCCCGCTCGCCTCGCCCGTGATCAACACCGCGCTGCTGTTCAACTTCCTGGCGTACTGGAACGACTTCATCATCTCGCTCACCCTCATGCCGGGCGAGAACAAGACCGTCCAGGTCGGGCTCCTCAACCTGTTCCAGGCGCAGCGCGCGGCGGCGGACTACGGCCAGCTCTACGCGGGCATGGTCATCGTGATGGTGCCCGTCATCGTCTTCTATCTCATCGTCCAGCGCCGACTGCTGCAGTCCGTCGGCGGGGGAGGCATCAAATGACCGGTCGTCCCACTCCCCGTCGTGTGATCGACGTGCAGGCGCTCGTCGTCGGCATCGTCCACGCCGTCGTCTTCGTCGCCGCGATCACGACCATCATCGTGGCCCAGCAGACGACCGGCTGGCCGCAACTGCTGACGATGCTCGGCGCCCTCGCCGTGCTCATCGCGCAGCTCGCGATCTTCAACAGGAGGCACCGTTGACCTCGGCATCCGCCCGTCCGACCGCATCCGCCCGTCCGACCGCATCCGCCCGTCCGACCGCATCCGCCCGTCTGGCCGAGGCCGCCGTCGTCGTGCCCTCCGAACGCCAGCTCGCCTGGCAGCGTCGGGAGTTCTACGGCTTCCTGCACTTCGGCATGAACACGATGACCGATCGTGAGTGGGGGCTCGGGCACGAGGACCCCGCGCTGTTCGACCCGGTCGACGTGGATGCCCGCGCCTGGGTGCGCGCCCTCGCCGCCGCCGGGATGACCGCGGTGATCCTCACCTGCAAGCACCACGACGGCTTCGCCCTGTGGCCGAGCGCGCACTCCGCGCACACGGTCGCGGCGAGCCCGTGGCGGGGTGGGTCGGGTGACCTCGTGCGCGAGGTCGCCGAGGCCTGCGCCGCCGAGGGGCTCGCGTTCGGCGTGTACCTCTCGCCGTGGGACCGCACCGAGGCGACCTACGGCACCGGCACGCCCTACGACGACTTCTTCGTGGCCCAGCTCACCGAGCTGCTCACCGGCTACGGGCCGATCTTCTCGGTGTGGCTCGACGGTGCGAACGGCGAGGGCGCGGACGGGCGACGCCAGTACTACGACTGGGATCGCTACTACGCACTCGTCCGCCGCCTGCAGCCCGAGGCCGTCATCAGTGTGTGCGGACCGGACGTGCGGTGGTGCGGGAACGAGGCCGGCGACACTCGTCCCGAGGAGTGGAGCGTCGTCCCGGCATCGCTCCGCGAGGCGGAGTCGACCGCGTCGCGCTCGCAGCAGGTCGACGACGGTCTCTTCTCGCGCATGGTGCGCAGCGATGAGGAGGACCTCGGTGGCCGCGACGCGCTCCTCGCGTCGACGGATCCGCTGGTCTGGTACCCGGCAGAGGTGAACACGTCGACGCGACCGGGATGGTTCCACCACCCCGCCGAGGACGACGCCGTGCGTTCGCCCGAGGAGCTCTTCGAGATCTACCGTCGCAGCGTCGGCGGCAACGCGACGTTCCTGCTCAACGTGCCGCCCACGGCGTTCGGCCGCATCGCCGAGTCCGACCGCGTGATGCTCGCGCGACTCGGCGAGCTCATCCGCTCGCTCGACGAGAGCGACATCGCCGCGACGGCCGCGGCCGAGTTCTCGTCATCGCCGCTGTCGGCGGCGCCCGGCCCCGGCGGGGTGTGGCGGGTCGAGGCCGACGACGTGCCGGCATCCGTGGTGCTGCGCTTCGAGACGGATGCCGACATCGCCGGCGTCGCCCTGCGCGAGGACATCGTCGAAGGTCAGCGGATCGACGGCTTCGTCGTGCGCTTCCACGACGCCGACGGCGCCGTGCTGGCCGAGCGCAGCGGCGCGTCGGTGGGTGCCCAGCGCATCGTCGATGCCGCGGTCGACGGCGTGCGCGCGGTCGAGGTCGAGATCGTCGGATGCCGCGGCCCCGTGGCGCTCTCGCAGGTGCGGGTGTTCCGCCGGACGGGTGCCTGGTGACGTCCCCGGCGGCACCGATCACATCCGCTAACATGAGGCAACACGCCACCAGGGGCGCCGTTGATCCCACCGGAACGGATATGCCGAAGACCACGCACGCGGGCCGCGTCCGCCCTCCGACCATGGCGGATGTCGCCGCCCTGGCGGGAGTGTCTCCGCAGACCGTCTCGCGCGTGCTCCGCGATCACCCCAACGTCTCCGAGGTGACCCGACTGCAGGTCGAGAACGCGGTCGAGAGCACGGGATACCGCCGCACGGGTCTCGCGCGCGCCCTCGTCACGGGGCGCAGCATGACCATCGGCGTGCTCACCCACGAGTCGGATCAGTACGCGGCGAGCTCGATCATGCTCGGCATCCATCGCGCCGCTCGCGCCCGTGGCTACTTCGTCTCCTCTGCCGGCACGACCTCGGTCTCGGCCGCGGCGATCGCCGGCGGCATCGGGCGATTGCGCGACCAGGGCGTCGACGCCCTCGTCATCGCCGTGCCGATCTGGGACGAGCCCGCGCTCGCGAAGGCCGTCCACGGCATCCCGACCGCGGTCATCGATGCCGACACCTCCGCGGCCGACGTCGTGGTCGACCTCGATCAGGAGGCCGCCGGACGCCTGGCCACGCAGCACCTCATCGATCTGGGGCACGAGACCGTCTGGCACATCGCCGGTCCGGCGAACTGGAAGGACGCCTCCGGCCGCACCCAGGGGTGGGCCGCGGCGCTCGCGGAGGCCGGCAAGACCGCGCCTCCCGTGCTCAACGGCGACTGGACCCCGGCATCCGGCTACCAGCTGGGTCTCGTGCTCGGCCGGGTGGCCGACGCGACGGCCGTGTTCGTGTCTTCCGATGAGATGGCGATCGGGGTGATCCACGCGCTGCGCGAACTGGGGCGCGACGTACCCGGCGACATCTCGGTGGTCGCCATGGACGACATCCCGGTCGCCCAGTACCTGTCGCCGCCGCTGACGACCGTGCGCCAGCCGTTCGAGCGCATGGGTGAACTCGCCGTCGAGCGGGTGATCGCCGAGCTCGACGGTGAGGGCGACGAGCGTCGTAACGCCCACATCGCGCCCGAGCTGATCGTGCGCGGCAGCACAGCGCCGCCCGCGCGCTGACGCTCAGAACTCCTCGACGTACTCCTCTTCGGGGCCGAGCTCGGCCGTCGCCCGCAGCTCGAGCGCGCCACCGCGGCGGCGCAGCTCGAGGAGCACGATCTCGTTCGAGCCGGCGCGCAGCAGCGGCGCGGGCACGTACAGCGTCTGCTGCGGTCCGACCTCGGCGTAGCGGCCCAGAAGGAAGCCGTTGACCCAGACGAGTCCCGTGCCCCAGCCGGGGAGCGCGAGGTGCGTGTCGCGCACGGCGCCGGTGATGTCGAAGGATGCCGTGGCGAGGCCGGGTCGTTGAGCGTCGGGCCGTGCGGTGTCGGGCTGTGCGGGTGCACGCAGGGCTTCGAGGTCGAAGGTCGTGGGGTCGACGGCGGATGCCTCCCAGCGCTGCACGATCCGGCGATCGACCAGGACGGGGCCGAGCATCCCCTTGCGCTCGCCGATCGATGATCCGTAGTTCACGCGTCCGCGGTTCTCGACCAGCACGACGATTCGGGCGCGGGCGCCGTGACCGCGCACGACGATCTCTCCGCGCTCCTCGATCTCGCCGACGGGCTCTCCGTCGACGAAGACGAAGGCGCGGTCGGCGATGCGCTCGAAGACCAGGCGCAGCTCGCGATCGGGGAGAAGCGTGTCGGCCGTGTAGCGGACGAAGCCGTCGTCGGCGCCGAGCTCCTCGAAGCTGCTCGTGGCGGCGACGCGGCGGGGACCCGTGGCGGCGGCATCCAGGATCGCCGGCAGGTCGGCACCGCGCGCGACGTCGATCCGTTGGGGCGCGAGGAATTCGGGCTGGGCGCTGCGCACCGGCTCGGTGGCGCCGAGCACCTCGCGCATCGCGAAGAACTTCGGCGTCAGCGTGCCGTCCTCGGCGATGGGCGCGTCGGAGTCGTAGCTCGTCGTCGTCGCCATCAGTGTTCCGTCGACCCGGTTCGCGCCCGACCAGAGGCCGAAGTTGGTGCCGCCGTGGGCCATGTAGATGCTGACGCTGCCGCCGTCCTCGATGATGCCGGCGAGGGTGCCGGCCGCGCTCGCGGTGCCGCGCACGTGGTGAGCGGTGCCCCAGTGGTCGAACCAGCCGTTCCAGAACTCCGCGACGAAGAAGGGTTCGTCGGGTCGGCGCCGGCGGATCAGCTCGCGCGCGGCGCCGGGCTGCGAGCCGAGCGTGAGGGCGGCGAGGGTGTCGGGCAGCATGCCGGCGTCGAGCATGAGGTCGGTCGGGCCGTCGGCGGTGTAGAGCATCTCGGTGACGCCGTGCGCGCGCAGGAGCCGCGCGACCTCGGCCACGTACGACGGGTCGTCGCCGTAGCTGCCGAATTCGTTCTCGACCTGCACGGCGATCACCGGGCCGCCGACGTTGGCCTGCAGGTCGGTGATGCGGGGGAGCAGCGCGGCGAACCAGGCGTCGACGGCGTCGAGGAAGCGCGGATCGGCGGTGCGCAAGGGGATGCCGGATGCCGTGAGCCATGTGGGCAGTCCGCCGTTGGTCCACTCCGCGCAGATGTAGGGCCCGGGGCGAACGATCGCGTCGAGCCCGACCTCGGCGGCGATCCGCAGGAACGCGGCGATGTCGCGCCATCCGGTGAAGTCGGGAGCGTCGTCGGGGCGAGGCTGGTGGAAGTTCCAGGGCACGTAGGTGTCGACCGTGTTCAGGCCGAGGTCGCGCAGCCTCTGGAGGCGGTCGCGCCACTGGTCGGGGTGCACGCGGAAGTAGTGCAGCGACCCGGCGAGGATGCGGGTGCGCGTGCCTTCGCGCAGGAGGCGGTTCCCGGCCCAGGAGAGCGTCGGCGCGGCGGGCGCCGGAACGGTCGCGTCAGACGCGGGAGTGACGAGTGCAGAAGGCATGAGATCCATTATGGGGGCAAATTGGCATCGATATCACTCCCGACATTCCAAGGATTTATTCATTTCGGAAAGAGTTATCTGCAACGGTTGTGATCCATCACAATCTGTGCCATCCTCCTGAACACGGATCCGACGAGGGAGACAGCGTGGACAGACGGCAGCATCGGCGGCGACTCGCCGCCTGGGGGGCGGGTGTGCTCGGTCTCGCGGCGGTCGCCGCGGTGGCGATTCCGCTGGCCGTGTCATCGCCGGCCCGCGCCGAGATCGACGGGATCGTGCTCACCGACGACGAGCTCGCCATCGGCATCGATCGTGCCGGCCGCGCAGCCGAGCAGGCCGGCGGTGATGACGCCGCCGTGCGCGCGGCGGCGATCGACTCCCTCCGTGACGACGTGGCGCTCCTCGAGATCGCCCGCGAGGTCGGCGTGACCGACCTCGAGCGCCCGGCCGACATCCTCGATGCGCTCGACGAGGTCAACGCCGCCCGCGCCGAGGCGCAGCGAACGGGCGAGGTCGTCTACGGCCCGATCTCTTACAGCGCCCGCACGTTCTACTCCAAGAGCCTCACCGACATCCGGGAGGCGACCGCCCGCGCGCTCCTCTCGTCCGATGACCCGCGCTTCGCCGTCGGCGACGACGAGGTGCGCGAGCGCTTCGATGCCGAATCGTCGGAGTGGGCATCCGCCGCGACGACTCACACCCTCACCCGCTTCCGCACCGACGAGGCCGACCCGGCCGCCGCGCAGGCGATCCTCGAACGCACCCTGGCCACGGGCGACACCGCCGACGTGCAGGTCGAGACGATCACCGTCGCCGATGCCGAGCTCGTCGACGGCCTGTGGAACCCCGAGACCGCCGCCGCGATCCGCGCCGCCGACATCGGCGGAACGGCGGGTCCCGAAACCTCGCGATCCGGCTGGGCGGTCTATCGCGTCGACGCCCGAGAGGTCGACACCGAGGCCGCTTACGAGCGCTATCGCGAGCGCATCCGCAGCGTCCTGCTCGACGAGAAGCTCACCGCGGCGATCGCCGAGGCCCGGGCCCACCAGAACGTCTCCGACTGACGGCCCCTGCCGTCCTGCCCTCCGCAGCAACCTCCGAAGAAGGGACCCGCAATGACACGACACCGCTCCCCGAGACATCGAGGCCGGCGCTTCGGCGCTTTCGCCCTCACGAGCATCCTCGCGACGACTGCCCTCGTCGGCGTCGCCGCGGCCCCCGCCGTCGCCGACGTCGCCGACACCGGTTGGGCAGGAGCCACGGCCAACCCCTACGGCGGCACCGACTACTTCCTCGACGCCACGGGCGGTGACGACGCGGCATCCGGAACCTCCGAGGCGACCGCCTGGAAGTCGCTCGCCAAGGCCAACGACACCACCTTCCTCCCCGGCGACCGCATCCTGCTCAAGGGCGGCGAGACCTGGAGCGACCAGCAGCTCTGGCCCAAGGGCTCGGGCGAGGCGGGCAAGCCCATCGTCATCGACGCCTACGGCGACCCCGCAGACGGCCTGCCCTACATCGCCACCAACGGCAACGTGCCCAGCCCCTTCACCTCGGGCACGACCAAGAACGTCCAGACCGTCGGGCTCACCGGCGCCGTGAACCTGCGCAACCAGGAGTACGTGCACATCGCGAACCTGGAGCTCAGCAACGACGACGACTTCGCCACCGACATCACGCGCGGCTCCTACGTGCGCGATGGTGTCTCGGTGTCGATCAACGCCGATCTGCTCCCCGCCGGTGCCGACACGATCATGGACGGCATCGTGATCCGCGACCTCCACGTACACGACATCGACGGTCCGAGCATCTGGCAGCGCATCCACTACGGCGGCGTGAACTTCCAGGTGTTCGGCTCGCAGCAGTACGGCGCGTACGCGACGGGCGGCCACTACTTCCGCGACATCGAGATCGTGAACAACACGTTCGAGCGCGTCGAGCTGCACGCCATCCAGTTCGGCTTCAACTGGTTCGGAGACCAGGTCGGATACAACGACGAGACCGGCAAGTTCCACGAGGGCTGGGAGCAGCTCTGGGTACGCGACCGCGACCTCTACAGCCGCAACGTGCACATCGCCCACAACTACGCCGAGAGCATCGGCCAGGGGCCGTACCAGTTCGCGAACACCAAGAACCTGCTCGCCGAGTACAACGAGGCGAACGGGTGGCTGCAGCGCTACGAGCAGGTCTCGGCCGGTCTGTACCTCTGGGCGGGCGCCGAGTCGGTCATGCGGTTCAACGAGATCTACGACGGGCCGGCGAACCAGTACGACGCCACTCCCTGGGACCTCGAGTTCACCAACTTCGACGTGACCTACGAGTACAACTACTCGCACGACAACAAGGGCGGCTGGATGGCCTACATGGGCAACAGCGGCAACTCCGTCGCCCGGTACAACCTCAGCGTCAACGACAACGGCGTGATCTGGAAGAACATGCTGTCGAGCAACTACTCGCCGACGTACGTGCTCAACAACGTGTTCGTCTACGACGGGTCGATCCTCGAATCGGTGCACGACGAGGTGCTGAAGGACCGCGTCTACTTCGCGAACAACATCTTCTACAACACCTCCACGACCGACACGACCACGTGGGCGGCGAAGCCGGGCGGCCTCGACCGTGCGGTGTTCTCCAACAACGCCTACTACGAGGCGAGCGGCGAGTACTCGACGCAGCAGCCGAAGGACGACCGGGCCGTCGTCGGTGACCCGCTCTTCGTCGGTGACCCCGCCGACTATGCGCAGGGCGCCGGTGTCGAGAACATCCGGCAGTCGGCGAGCATCTTCCGCCTCGACGACGCCTCGCCGCTCGTCGACGCCGGGCGCTACAACGAGCGCATCGGCGAGTTCGACTTCTTCGGCGACCCCTCGTACCGCGGGGACGCCCCCGACATCGGACTGCACGAGACGGCGAACGGCCCGGTGGTGACGAACCCCGTCGACGACGACCCGATCGAGGAGGAGGGCGTCGACACGCGTGTCGACCTGGCCCTCGGCAAGACCGCGACGGCGAGCTCGACGCATCCGCACCAGAACTTCGTGCTCTCGGCCGACAAGCTCGTCGACGGCGACCCGACCACCCGCTGGGCGGCCGCGGACGACGCCACGTTCCCGCTGACGATCGACATCGACTTCGGTGCCGAGACCGCCTTCGACGAGGTCGTGCTCGACGAGTTCACCGACTCGGGCACGGGGCTGCGCGTGATGGACTTCACCCTGCAGAGCTGGAACGCCGACACCGAGCAGTGGGAGGCGTTCGTCACCCGCGACTCGGGCATCGGCCGCGATGCCGTGATCGACGGCTTCGGCACGGTCACCTCGTCGAAGCTGCGCCTCTCGATCACGAGCATGCGGTCCGGCGAGATCTACAAGCCCACGCTCACGCGCATCTCGGTCTACCGCAATGCCGACGACTCCCAGCCGGTCGTCACGCCCGCGATCGGCGTGTTCGACCGCAACCCCGCGCAGGCCGACAACCCGAACAACGCGGTGGAGTTCACCGCGGATGCCGATGGCGCCACGCTCGACGCGATCCGCTATGTCACGACCTCGGGAGCGGTCGTCGGATCGCTCGACGCCGACGACTACACCGTCACCGCAGGGGCAGATGGCGTCAGCGTGTACCGGCTGACTCCGGCCTTCTATGCCGACAAGATGCTCGGGACGTCCGGGCTGATCTTCGAGTTCAGTGCGGGCACCCCCGTGCGCGTCACGGTGGAGATCGTCGACACGAGCGAGATCGAGGCGCTGATCTCCGAGGGCGATGCGCTCGCCGCATCGGTGTCGGATGCCGCTCTCGATGCGGCCCTCGACGATGCTCGGGCGCTCGTCGCGAAGGTGAACCGCACCACCCCCGGCTCCGGCAATGCGGAGGTCAGCCAGGTGGAGGTGGAAGAGGTCGCGGGAGTGCTCTCGACCGCGATCGCCGAGGTGGATCCGGGCGAGGGCGAGACCCCCGCGCGGAGCATCTCGCTGGAGGGCGGTGCGCTGCGGATCGGCGTGCCGACGACGATCGACATCGCAGGATTCGTCGCGGGTGAGGAGGTCGAGCTGGTGCTGCACTCCGAGCCCGTCCTCCTCGCCACCCTCACGATCGGTGAGGACGGAACGGCCCGCGCGGTCGTCACCGTGCCCGACTCGGTCGACGTCGGAGAGCACACGCTCACCGCCACCGGCCCCTCGGGGCTCGCGTCGCTCGCGGTCACCGTCGCGGCGGCCCCGGCCGAGGGTGGGTCGGACGGCGGGTCGGACGGTGACCCCGCCGGTGGAGCCGCTGTGGCCGGCCCCGATGGGCTGGCGTCGACCGGCTCCGATTTCCCCGTGGTGCCCGTCGGCATCGCCGCAGCGCTTCTCCTCGCGCTCGGCGTGCTGATGGTGTGGCGTCGTCGGTCCGTCCTGGCCGACGCGTCGGAGGCGGATGCCTCGTGACCTGAGGGGATGAAAGAGGGGCGGGGTCGTGGGTGCGACCCCGCCCCTGTCATTCCCGCACACTGCTGAGGGGTCAAGACACGCCGCAATCGCGCTCGCGCGCGCGGCGTGTCTTGACCCCTCAGCGCCGGGATCAGTCCTTGTCGGGCTCTTCCGGCGCGCCGCCAGAGGCCGTGTCGGCCTCCTCGTCGGCGCCGGGCGTGCCCTGCGTGTTCTGGTGGTCGTCGTCGTGCAGGTCGTTGCTCACGGGATCGCTCATGTCGTCCTCTTTCCGTCGGGAGTTCGACGGTACGTCTCGTCGAGAGCGCCGCGGAGGGGGTTGACGTCGCTCCGCTCGGCGCCCCCCGTGGTCGAGGGGTGGCTCCGAGGGGTCGACACCTCACCCGATCCGTTCGAGCGGGTTGTTGCGCAGCTTGTCGACCACTCCGCCGTCGACGAGTCGGAGGGCCGCGGTGTGCGGCTTGCGCCGGGCCTGGTCGACGACGCCCGCGCCGAACTCCTCGGCGAGATCGAGGCGCGGGTAGGCGTCGAGCACCTCCCGCACGAAGTCCGCCGGGAGGGCATCGGGGCGGGCGCCCGAGATGTCGAGGCCCGTCGCGATCTCGAGCAGGTGACCCTCGATGTCGAACGCCGGGTCGACCGAGGGCCAGTTGTGTCGGATGATCACGTCGAGAGCACGATCGCTGCGCTCCGCCGACCATCCCGCGCCCGCCGTCAGCGCCACGGCCACATGTCCGCCCGCTTCCTCGTAGGAGAGGGAGGCGTTGTCGAAGGCGGGAACGATGCCGATGTCGTGCAGCAGGGCCGAGACGTAGAGCAGTTCGTGATCGATCTCGTCGCGGCCCTCGAGGAGCGCGAATCCCTCGGCCCACAGCCAGGACCGCACCACGTGATTGAGCAGCGACGGCGAGTGGTACCGGGTCGCGATGTCGCGGGCGGCGACGGCGGCGGGAGACGACGGAGGAGTGAGATCGGCGAGGCGCATGTTCGTATCCTTGCGCGCCTCGCCCGAAAACGACGAGTCGTTCACGTCACCTCGCGCGAGAAACGGTCGAGCGCGGCGGCGACCTCGGCGGGGTGGGTGAGTGCCGCGTAGTGCCCGCCGGGCACCTCGACCGCGTCGGTTCCCAGTCGCTCGCGGATGACCCGACGCATGAACGGTGCGGGGAAGAAGTTGTCGTCGGTGCACACGATCCCGATGGTGGGGATCGCGGGCAGGTGCTCGCCGGGCCACGGCTTCGACAGCCACGCGCCCTGCTGATCCCGCTCGCGTCGACGCGCTTCGTCGGCGAGCTCCCGTGGCACCCCGTTGTAGAACGAGACCTCGGGATCGTCGTCGATGCTCTCGCGGTCGTGGCCGGTGTTCGTCCACCAGTCCATGAAGGTCTCACCCGGCTGCGGGATCATCGCCGAGAAGTAGACGAGTCCGTCGGCACCGAGCGCCTCCGCGGCGAGGGGCGCCGTGAAGCCGCCCAGCGAATGGCCGACGACGATCGTGTGTTCGCGAGGGCCCACGGCATCGCGCACCGTGCGCACGTAGTCGGAGAGCTCGGCATCCGCTCGCTCGGTCGGCAGGTCGACCGTCACCGCCTCGTGCCCGGTGCGTTCGAGGTGCGGCGCGACCAGGTGCCAGTCCCAGCCCGTCGATCCGCCGCCGTGGATGAGTGCGAAGGTCGCCATGGGGTCACGGTAGTCCGGCGCGCGGCATCCGCGCCAGGCCTTCCCGATCCTGCCCGGCGGCGGGCGAAGCCCCGTAGCCTGGACGCATGTCGACCACCGCTTCGCGCACCGCCCTCGAGGTCGCCGATTGGCGACGCCGCGTCTTCGCCCTCTACGCCGCCGTGCGCGAGGCGGATTCTCCCGAAGACGCCCACGAACTGTGGCGCATCGAGCGCGACGATCTGATGCTGCATCACCCCGCGACCGCGCTGCTCCCCGAGGACCGCGTGATGTTCGAGGGGCTGCCGATCGCGTCGTACGACGCGCAGTGGCGTTTCGAGCTGCCGATCCTCGAGGCCGAGCCCGCGACGTTCGACTTCCCGACCGGCACCGACGGCGTCGTGCCCTTCGAGCGCATCGGTCGGGTCGAGGTGCCCGATGCCGGTTCGCTCGACGTGTGGCGGTTGACGACGTACGGCGGCGGGCTCTTCATCCCGGTGCGCGATGCGCTCGCCGGCAAGCCCGGCGGCACCTACGGCGGCGGCCGCTACCTCGTCGACACGATCAAGGGCGCCGACCTCGGATCGGATGCCGCGGGCGGAACGCTCGTGCTCGACTTCAACTTCGCGTACAACCCGTCGTGCGCCTACGACCCGGCGTGGGCCTGCCCGCTCGCCCAGCCCGGCAACGTGCTCCCCGTCGCGGTGCCGGTGGGGGAGATGTACGCGGGCTGAGTGGCGGCCGGTCGCGACGGCGGCCGGTCGCGACGTCGACAGCGGAATCGTCGAGTCTGTCGGCGCGTCCCTCCTGCTCAGACCTGCGCCCGAGCGGACCGCAGCGCCGGGGCTCCGGCGGTGGCGACGCTGTGCTGGTAGAAGCCCCACCCGAACACGATCGTGCCGAGCAGCTGGACGACTCGCACGACGACCACCGCGGCGATGACGCCGCCGCCGCTCATGCCGCCGGCGAACAGGGTTCCGACCAGGACGACCTCGTACCCGCCGACGCCGTTGGGGGTGAGGATCACGATGCTTGCGAGGGTCGCCATTCCGTAGGCCACGAACAGGAGTGCGGGGTCTGCGCGGATGTCGAACGCGGCGAGTCCGACCCACAGGATTCCCGCGTCGAGCACGTTGACGACGAAGGACCACAGGAGCGGCGTGAGGAGCGCGCGAGGCCGGCGGGCGACATCGCGGAGTTCGAGGTGGAGCCCGTCGAAGAAGCGCACGAGCGCCACCGTGCCGATGGGGGGCGGCTTTCGGAAGACCCGAGCCGCGCGTGCGGCCGTCTGCGAGATCACCCCCGCGAAGCGGTGCAGGAGGCGGCGACGTCGAAGCAGGACGATCGTCCCGATGATCGCGACGATGGCGAGGAACGCGATCAGGGCGGCGAGCCACAGGACGTCCGAGCGCCCGCGCCCCTCCAGGATGAGGGCGAGCGCGGCCGCCGCCAGGAGGCAGACGAAGGACACGAACGTGACGCCGAATCGGACGAGTTGAGCGAGCGTCCCGCGACTGGCGGCGACGCCGAGCGTCGAGAGCTTCCAGGTCGTGTACGCGACGCCGGCGGCGCCGGCCGACGGCAGCATGTGGTTGGCGAAGTTGAACTCGAGAGACATCCGCATGGCGGCGAGAGGGCCCACACGCGCGATCTCGTCGCGCGAGCGGAGGAAGGAGTAGAGAACCTCGCCCGTGACGGCGAAGCTCGCCAGTTGCACCGGGACGAGGAGCGCCAGCACCCAGAGGTTCACGGTCGCGAGGGACCCGATCGCCTCGATCACCTGCGGCCACGCACTCCAGATGATGCCGCCCACCACCACGACGGTCGCGGCGCTCACCCAGAACCTGCCGGATCGATACCACGGCGTGCCGGCGCCGCGGGGGATGCTCCCGTCCGTCACGTCCGACTCCCGCTGGTGAGCGGTGATACCCAGCGCTGGGGATTGCCGACTCCGTGGCGTGCGAGCGTGAGGCCGTCGGAGAGGTAGTACTGGCGCAGCTTCTCGCGTTGGATCGAGCGGAAGAGACGCGCTTTCACGAGGAGCCCGGGGTCGTGCCGCAGGGTGTGTCCGGCGCGCAGCAGGGCGATGGTGACATCCAGGTCGTCCGTGACGCGCAGGTCATCCGTGCCGGTCAGGTGCCGAGCGCTCTCCCACGCCGTGCGCCGGAACGCGCAGTTGAATCCGTAGAGCATCGGCTGCACTCCGATGCTCCGCTGATGCCATGCCCGGAATCCGCGATACCACCAGCGGAACCAGAGGCGGTCGCCGGGGGAGAGTTCGGAGATCGCGGCATCGCCCCCGATGGCATCCAGGTCGGGTTCGTGGGCGAATCGATCGCGGATCCGATGGAGCCAGTCAGGGGCCACCTCCGAATCCGCATCGATCCGGGCGATGACGTCTCCTCGGGCCGCGTCGAAACCGGTCGATCGCGCGAAAGTGATCCCTCGACGCGGCTCCTGGACGACCCTGACGCGGTCGAACGCCCGCGCGAGAGGCACGGTGCGATCCGAGCATCCGTTGTCGACGATGACGATCTCCTCGGGAGGATCCGGCGTTCGCGACAGGGCGTGGAGGCAGCGAGCGATCGTCAGCTCCTCATTCAGGGCGGGGATCACGACCGAGACGGTCGGCAGATCGTCGGTGCGGGGCGACAGCACGATTCGTGTACCTCTCGGGAGGGCGACGGGTGTGGATACGTCGACGCGTGGAGCGTCCACCGCTGGATGCTACGCATCTCCGTGCGGGATCGCACACCCCCCGAGAGGGTAAATTTCTCACCTGTGATCGGGTATTTCAATGGCCTTCCGGTATGCCGATCGAGGCAGTCATGACGGGACGGCGCGCATGCGCCGCCAGAGCGCCCTCCCCCCGATCGCCCAGCAGAATATCGGCCCGGTGGAGCCTGCCGGCGCCGCCGGGTGGGAGAAGCGCGGAGGCGGTGTGCGGCGCCTCCGATTCGGTGCGATCACTCAGGTTGAGCGGCTCTCACTTCGTGACGAGCGACCCGTCCGTCGTGTCGGTGGGGGCCGCGGCATCCGCCCGGTGCAGCGTCTCGGGCAGCACCGAGATGCCGATGAGTCCGATCACGCTGAGACCCACGAGATAACCGGCGACCAGCCAGGGCGCGCCCCCGGAAAGGCCGACCAGTGCGGTGGCGACCAGGGGTGCCGTGCCGCCGACGAGGGCGGCGGGGATCTCGCGCGAGATCGCGATGCCGCTCCAGCGCATGCGGGTGGGGAAGAGCTCTGCGAGCATGGCGGCGCTCACCCCGATCGTCGCCCCCTGCACGATCGCGAGGCCGAGGATGAGCCCCAGAGCGACGAGAACCGAGTTCTCGGTCTGGAACAGCATGAACATGGGGAACGCGAACGCGATCGCGAAGATCGCCGCCCCGATGAGCACCGGCTTGCGGCCGATGCGATCGGCGAGTCGCCCGAACCCGAGGGTCGCCGGGATCGTGAGCAGCTCGGCGACGATGAGGCCGATGAGGGCGTGCGTGGGGTTCACCGAGAGCGTGCCGGTCGTGTACGAGATCGAGAACGTCTGCACGACGTAGACCCACGGCAGGGCGAACGCGAACAGTGCCATGCCGGCGAGGAGCGTGCGCCAGTGCGAGCGCACCGCCGTGACCAGCGGCGCACGCGTCACCTCGCCGTCGCGCTCGGCGGCCTCGAACGCAGCGGTCTCCTTCACGCGCAGGCGGAAGTACAGCGCGAACGCCACGATCACGATGCTCGCGATGAACGGGATGCGCCATCCCCACGCCTGGAACTGCTCGACGGGCAGCAGGCTGATGAGCGCGAAGGTGGCAGTGGCGAGCGCCATGCCGACGTAGACGGATGCTCCGGGGAAGCCCGCGATGAAGGCGCGGTTGCGCGTGTCGGACGATTCGCTCGCCATCGTCATCGCGCCCGCGAACTCGGCCCCCGCTCCGGCGCCCTGGAAGAGGCGCAGGACGATCAGCAGGATCGGTGCCCAGATGCCGATCGTCTCGGCCGTCGGCAGCAGGCCGATGAGGGTCGTCGCGATGCCCATCATGAGGAGCGTCGCGAGGAGGGTTCCCTTGCGGCCGATCCGGTCACCGAAGTGCGCGAACACGAGGCCGCCGATCGGGCGGGCGCCGAAACCGACGGCGAACGTCGCGAACGCACCCAGCAGACCGGCGAAGTCGCCGCCGCCCGGGAAGAACAGCGGCGCGAAGACCAGAGCCGATGCGAGCCCGTAGAGAGTGAAGTCGTACCACTCGATGATGGTTCCGACCGAGCTTCCGATGACGGCCCGACGGCGTTGTGCGCGCGGGTCCAGTCCGGGGCGATCGATGTCGTCGGCGATGTCGATGTCCATGGCACTCCTGTGTGTCGAGGTGGTGGTGCGCGCGCCGAGGTCATCGGTGGGCGGGCGAACCTCACCCAGGCTAGGCAGGTCGTCCGGAGGTCTTCATGTGCGCAGGGCACAGGGTCGGATGCTCGGAATGAACGGTCCGCACATAGAGGTGTCGTGCGTCGCGGGCGTCGACGGGACGCCGTCGACGCCCGTAGCGGAAAAGGAGCGTCGAAGCAATGGCTCACTGCGGAATGCCTCGGAGTGGAACCATCGGATCATGGATGCGGTGGCCTCGACTCTTGTCCCCCGGGGATGTGACGAGGCGAGCCTGCGCGTGCTGATGGATCGGACGGCCCGCGGAGACCAGGAGGCCTTCGCCGAGGTCTACGACCGCACCTCTGCGCAGGTGCTCCGGCTCATCCACGACGTCGTCAGCGAGCGGGCGGCTACGGAGGAGATTCTGCAGGCCGCGTACCTCGCCGTCTGGCGATGTGCGGGCGAAGGTGCGATCGTCGCCGGATCCGTTCTCGGGTGGATCGCGGAGATCGCGCACGAGCGGGCGGTGGACCGCTACGACAGCGGCATCCTGCGCACTCTGCCGAAGGAGCAGCGCGAATGCGTCGCGCTCGCGAGGTATTTCGGACTCTCCCCGCAGGAGATCGCCGCGGCGACCGCCACCGCGCTCCCGATCGTGCGCGCGCTGACGCGGGCGGCGCTCACGAACCTCCGCCCGGCTCCGACGCGCATCACCGACATCGCCAGCTGACACCGCCCACGACGGCCGTGCCCGCCCGTGGGCGGGCGCGCACCCGCGGGCGAGGGGGTCACACCGTCGTCACGCGTTCCCGCGGCCGCGTGAGCCGCGGGATCAGCACGGGAGTGGTGTCGCGGTAGGCGATGTAGTCGTCGCGGTCGCCCCACTTCTTCTCGGCCCGTGCCTCGAGCAGCGGGATGCCGCTCACCCGCGTGAGCAGCAGGATCACGAACAGCGGTGAGAGCAGAGCGACCCACTGCCACCCGGTGAGCACGGGCGCGGCGGTGACGAAGACACCGACCCAGATCACGATCTCGCCGAAGTAGTTGGGGTGGCGCGAGCGGGACCAGAGCCCGGTGCGGATGAACTCGTCGCGGTTGCCCGGGTCCTTCCGGAACGCCGACTTCTGCGCGTCGGCGACGACCTCGATCACCATGCCGATCGCCCACACGACGACGCCGACGATGCTCAGCCATCCGAGGGGCGGCCGGGCCGCGGCATCCGTGCTGATCGCGATCCACGCGGCCGCCGCCGTCAACGACACCCACGCCCCCTGGATCACCCACACCTGCAGGAAGCGCACCGGGGAGCCCTTGATCTCGTCGAATCGGCCATCCGATCCGGCCTTGTGCACGCGCAGGGCGAGGAAGGATCCGAGGCGGATCGCCCACAGCATCACCATCCCGGCGAGGATCCAGCTGCGCGCGTCGGGCATCGGCGTCAGCAGCACGAGTGCTGCCGAGATCGCGAAGAAGGTGAGGCTGCCGGTGAGATCGAAGAACCGCTCGGTGCGCAGCAGCATCGCGGGGATGAAGGCGATGATCTGGATCGCGAACGCGGCGGCGACGGCGAGGGCGAACAGCGGGATGCCGCCGAGCGTCGCGCCGTTCTGGCTGCCGGCGAGGGCCACGAGCGCGCCGATGACGAGGGCGGCCGCGATCGCGATGAGGGAGGAGCGGGAGGACTTGGTGTTCGAGGGCGTCGGTGACGACATGGCGTTCTTTCCGTTTCTCAGAGGTACAGGTCGTTCACGGTCACGGCCGCGCGGTCCAGCACGACGCTCCGCTTGAGCTTCATGGTCGGCGTGACCAGCTCGCGGTCGTCGAGGTCGGCGAGCACGACGCTGAAGCGGCGCACCTGCTCGCTGCGCGCGACGAGCGCGTTGGCGGCGTCGACGGCGCGCTGCAGGTGTGCATGCAGCGCCGGGTCGCTCACCGCGCGGATGTCGGCATGCGGGCCGGCGGGGAAGGTCACGCCCTCGGCGGATGCCCAGGCGTGCGTCTGCTCGGGGTCGAGCACGAGCAGAGCCGAGAGGTAGGGCTTGCCCTCGCCGACCATCACCGCGTGCGAGACCAGCGGATCGGCCTCGACGGACCGCTCCCATCGGGTGGGCACGATCGTCTTGCCGTTCGAGGTGACGATGACCTCCTTGAGCCGGCCGTCGAGGATCAGCCGACCCTGGTCGTCGAGTCGCCCGAGGTCTCCCGTGCGGAAGAATCCGTCGACGAAGGCATCCGCGTTGTGCGCCGGGTTGCGATAGCCGTCGAACACGCCGATGCCGCGCGCGAGCACCTCGCCGTCGTCGCTGATGCGCACGGTCAGTCCGGGCAGGGGCTGGCCGACGCTGCCCGAGGAGATGAGGCCCGGGAGGTTGCCGGTGAGGGGTGCCGTCGTCTCGGTCAGCCCGTACCCCTCGATGACGGGCACGCCGAGGCCGCGGAAGAAGAGCGAGAGCTCGGGATCGAGCGCGGCACCACCCGAGAGGATGTATCCGACCCGACCGCCCATCACACTGCGCAGGCGGCGGAAGAAGAGGGCGTCGAAGAAGCGGTGTCGCAGGCGGAGTCCTCGGCGATTCGGGATCCTGCGTCCCGCGTCGATGCGCTCGGCGCGGCGGCCCCAGGCGACGGCCGTCTCGTGAGCCTTCGCCCAGACGCGGCCGAGACCCTTGTCGGCCGCCTTGGTGGCGGCGGCCGCCTGGATCTTCTCGAGCACCCGCGGCACGACGACCAGGAACGTCGGGCGGAGGGTGTCGAGGGTGGCCACGACGGTCGACGGATCAGAGAGGTGAGCGATGCGCATGCCGCTGGCCAGGCAGATCAGCTGGAGTCCGCGCGCCAGCACGTGCGCGAGCGGCAGGAAGATGACGGTGTTGCCGTTCTCGTTCACGATCTCGCGGTACGCGGCGGCGATGTTGAGCACCTGGCCGAGGAAGTTCCGATGCGTGAGCACGACGCCCTTGGGCTCGCCCGTGGTGCCCGAGGTGTAGACGATGGTCGCGGGGTCGGTCTGCGCGGCGTTCGTCCTGCGCGCCTCGACCTCTTCGTCGGCGACGTCGGCGCCCAGCGCGACCAGGTCGTCGAGGGTTCCGGATGCCGCGGCAGTCGGCTCGGAATCGCCCAGGGTGTCGGCATCCATCGTCCACGCGCCCAGCGTCGGTTCGTCGGCCTGCGTGAGCGCCGCCCGCAGGAGCTCGGTGTGCTGCAGGGTGCCGCCGATCGCCAGACGCACGCCGGCGTCGGCGACGATCGCGTTCACCTGCGAGGGCGACGACGTCTCGTAGATCGGCACGACTACGGCGCCGGCGAACCACGCGGCGAGGTCGGCGACGGCCCACTCGTAGCGCGTCGGCGCCATGATCGCGATCGGGTCGCCGGTGCGGATGCCGCGGGCGATGAACCCCTTCGCCAGGGCGCGCACCTGGTTTGCGAACTCCCGGGTGGTGACGGGCTGCCAGCCGCCGTCCCGGTCCACCTCGAAGGCGATGTGGTCGGGGGCGGCCGTTTCGCGCCGGGCCAGCAGGTCGGTGACGTTGCGGTAGCCGTCGAGGGCTGCGAGCGGTGGGGTCGACGACTCGATCATGGGGAGGTCCTCTCGTCGTGCGGGCGCGCGCGAGTCGCCCATCTGCTCCTGTTCGGAGCCGGAGGGGATCCGGATGGGAAGAGAAAACCCCCGGGCGTGTCCGGGGGTTTCTCGTGCAGGGGTGGGAGGCTCGACCGGCCGAGCGTCAGACCAGGTCGGGGCGTCGGATGCTCTCGGCTCCGCCGTCGACGAAGACGATCTGTCCCGTCACGTACACGTTCTCCTCGCTGGTGAGCCAGGCGAGCAGGTTCGCCACGGCGAGGGGATCCGCGGCAGGACCGCCGAACGGAGCCGGCGCTCCCGCGTCCAGCGCGGCGCGGCCCTCCTCCGTCTCCAGGGCGGCGGCCGTCATCGGGGTGAGGATCACGCCGGGAGCGACGGCATTGAGCGCGATGCCCGCACGCGCCCAGTCCGCGGAGGCGGCCGTCCGCCGAACCCACCGCGCGATCGAGAGCTTCGAGGTCGTGTAGAGCACGCTCGATCCCGTGGCGTTCGCGGTGGCGCCGAGGGAGTCCGCGTGGGCGAGGGCATCCGCTTCGGTTCCGGTCTCGATGATCTCGAGCAACCGATCGTCGATCTCCTCGAGCGCGGCGAGAGACGACACGACGGCGGCGCGCGGGTTCTCCGCGGCGGCGAGCAGGGGGCGCAGCCCCTCCAGGGTGGCCACGGCGCCGTAGTGGTTCACCGCGACGGTCACCGGACGCGGGACCACGAGGCCGGCGACGGCCAGCACGCCGTGGAGAACTCCTCCGCTGAGCTCGGTGGCGCGACGGACGAGCTCGTCGCGGCCCTCGGCCGTCGACAGGTCGGCCTCGATGTCGGCATCCTTCAGGTCCACGCCGATGACGCGGTGCCCGCGTTCGGACAGCGTCGCGGCCGTGACCTTTCCGATGCCCGATGCGGAGCCGGTGACGAGGTAGGTGCGGGTCATGTCGTTTCCTCTCTGTGGGTGGCGCACTCGATCAGAGCGCGAGGAGGCCGCCGTCGACGACCAGTTCGGTGCCCGTGATGAACGAGGACTCGTCGGAGGCGAGGAAGATCACCGCATCGGAGACCTCCTTCATCTCGGCGATGCGGTGCATCGGAACGGAGGCGTAGAAGCCCTCCATGAACTCCGGGCCGAGCTGCTCGACGAGAGCCTGCGTCAACGGCGTGCGTACCGCCCCGGGGTGCACGGAGTTCACGCGGATACCCTTCTGCGCGTACTCGATGGCGACCTGCTTCGACATGCCGCGGACGGCGAACTTCGCGGCGACGTAGGCGATGTTCACCCCGGGGGCCGCCGCCATTCCCGCAGCGGAGGAGATGTTGACGATCGAGCCGCCGTCGTGGTCGAGCATGTGCGGCAGCACGGAGCGGATGCCGTGGAATGTGCCGTTCAGGTCGATGTCGATGGTTCGGTGCCACTCCTCATCGGAGATCTCCGTCGTCGAGGTCGCGCTGCCCGACACGCCCGCGTTGTTGACGAGGACGTTGACGGGTCCGAATCTCTCGGCTCCGAGTCGGATCGCCTCGCGCCACGTCGCGGGCTCGGTGACGTTCAACGCGACGGCCAGTGCGGATTCGCCGAGCCGGGCCGCGAGAGCTCGCGCCCCATCGAGGTCGATGTCGCCGAGGATCACCTTCGCGCCGTGCGCGACGAAGTGCTCGGCGTGGGCGGCGCCCATCCCTCCTGCGGCGCCGCTGATGAGGGCGACTTTGCCCGCGAGCCTGTCGGTCATGAGTGTGTTCCTTTCGAAGAGGGATCTTCGGTTTCTCCGACGAGCCACGTGGGCATCGCGGCGATGAGCCGGTCGGTCATCACGTCAGGGGGAACGGGGCGGTCCGCCCGGAGCCAGTCGCGCAGAAGGGTGATGGCTCCACCGGCGATGAAGCGCGCATGCCCACTGTGGTCCAGCGCGGCCGGTGGCGGATCGTCGAGGAAGTCCATGGATCTGAGCACCGCCCGGGCGAAGGCATCCACGAGTGCGTCCGCGGACTGCGTCGACAGGTGCCCGTCGAGGGCGGCGCGGTACATGTCACGCTTCTCGTGCACGAAGACGATCAGGCGGGAGGCCGCCCGGCGGGCAATGGCCCTCACATCGTCGGCGCCGGTCGCCCGATCGACCACGTCGCCCTCGCTGATCGCGGAGAACTCCCGCACGAGCATGGTCAGGGCGAGATCGTCCAGGCCGGTGAAGTGCATGTAGAACGACGAGCGGCTCACTCCGGAGGTGCTCAACACTTGCGCCAGCGTCACGGCCTCGCCCGCTTCGGCGATGTGCTGGACGGCGTCGAGGAGCGCGTTGCGCGTGCGTGCCGGACGTGGGTCAGTGGCGCGATCGGACCTCGTTGGCATAGTCGAACCCTACGCTTTTGTGGACGAGTGTCCAAAAAATCGAGATCATCCCCCTGTCACTCGGTGATCCACCCCTGCATATCGGTCCACACCATCGTCAGGGCGCCTTCCAGCGAGAGGTCGGCGGGACCCTCCAGCCATCGGTCCATCGCGAGATCGAAACAGGTCACGGCGAGCGCGGCCAGTGCGTGCGCGTGCTCGGAGTCGATTGCGCGTTCGGTCAGGGACTGCTCGATGGCGCGTGCGAGGTGATGGCTGCGCAGAAGATCACGCTCGTGAAGCGCGGGTTCGCTGTGGATGATGCCGCGTCGGCGAGCGATCTGTTCTCGCCAGTTCTGGATGCCTCGGCAGGCGGCGGCAAGGCCTGAGCGCACGGTGGACACTCCGCCCTGTTCTTGCGGGATGGACGCCATGAAGTCGCTCACCGCCTGAGGGAACTCGCGATCCCGGAGGAACAGCACGTCGCGCTTGTCGGAGAAGTGGCGGAAGAACGTCCGAGTCGTCAGCCCCGCCGCCTCGGCGATCTGCGGAACCGTGGTTCCCCTGTACCCCTGTTCTGCGAAAAGGGTCATCGCCGCGGCTTCCAACCGCAAGGCGGCGTCCGGTGACCAACGAGGCATAGAGCCATGATGACACGAACTGTCGTAAGGTGGGTCTGATGACATGGGATGTCATCAGACCCGAAGGGTGTACGGCAATGAGTGACAACAGCGCGGCGTGGATCGATTCCCCCTATGCGGATCTGACGATCCGAGATGCTCCGATGCCGAAGCCCGGCGCGGGGCAGCTCTTGGTCGAGGTGCGCGCGGTGGCGGTGAATCCGCTCGATGCGATCATCCAGTCCAACGGCACCGTGATGTACGGGTGGTTGCTCTACCCGGTGATCCTCGGGGAGGACGTCGCCGGCGTCGTCGTCGGAACCGGCGCCGACGCGAACGATTTCGCCGTCGGCGACCGCGTCGTGGCGTATGCCATGGGCTTGGAGAAGGGGCGGGATGCCGTTTCCGAGAGTGGCTTCCAGGCCTACGTCGTGGTCGATGCCCGCCTGGCCGTCGCTCTGCCGGCCGCGACGACGTTCGAGGATGCTGCGGTCCTGCCGTTGGCGGTATCCACCGCGGCGGCAGGCCTGTTCGAGAAGGACCAGCTGGGATTGGACTTCTCCCGTCTCGCAGACGCGGCACCCCGCGACGACGTCGTCGTGATCTGGGGTGGGGCGACGGCGGTCGGAGGAAATGCGATCCAGCTCGCCCGGGCAGCCGGATATCGGGTCATCACGACAGCCTCGAAGAAGAACCACGAGCGGATGAGGCGGTTGGGGGCGGAAGCCGTCTTCGACTATCGCGATCCCGCGGTGGCGGCTCGGATCGTCGACGAGATCGGCGACTCCGCCGTGGCGGGAGTCCTCGCCATCGCGGTGGGGTCGGCCGAACCGTGTCTGAGGATCGCGCGTGCCACCGGCGCCACGCGTATCGCGATGGCGAGCCCTCCCGTCTCGTTCTACGAACAGCCCCGTCGTCGCGGCTTCTCCCCGGCCCGCATCCGGCTCTTCCTCAAGCTCGGAACGCGAACCGCCCTCCTGCAGGTGCGCAGTCGGGCCCGCGGTATCCGGGCGTCGTTCATCTGGGGGAGCGCCATCGCCACGTCACCCGTAGGACCGGCCGTCTGGGGGGAGTATCTCCCCGGCGCACTCGCTTCGGGCAGCCATCAGCTCTACCCCGAAGCGCGCATCGTCGGAGAAGGCCTTTCGGCGATCCAGGAAGCCATCGACATCCTTCGCTGTGGTGTATCCGCCCAGAAGCTCGTCGTACGCCTCGACCCTGCATCGCCGAGGTCGTGATCGACCCCTGAGAGGGCGTCTGCGGGAGTGGTGCCGGAGCAAGGGAGGACTGCGAGTGGAGGGGCTGACGGGAATCGAACCCGCGCTGTCTGCTTGGGAAGCAGAAGTTCTACCATTGAACTACAGCCCCGCACCCCGCATCCTCGCGGAACGGGGTGACGCCAGCCTACCTGCCGCTCGGCCCGCGACCAAAGCGTTCGCGGCGTCGCATGGATGCGGGGCCGTGCGGCCGTCAGCGCACGGTGATGCTCACCCAGCTGACGAAGCTCGCCGGGACCTTGATCCGCACCTTCCCGTAGTACTGGAACGAACAGGTGCGGGTCGATCCGACTTTCGCGTATCCGCTGCAGAGGGCCGCCCCGTTGAGCGAGGTCACCGAGAATCGCAGTTTCGACCCTGCGGGCAGCGGCGCGGAGATCCGGAACTTGACGCTCTTCTTCGCCATCGTCGTCGTCTGGCACGCGCGCTTGCCGTCGTTGCAGAAGCTTCCGCCGGCGGCATCCGCGGCTTGCGGTACGGCGATCGATCCGCCGGCCAGCAAGAGTGCGGCCAGTGCGAGCGCCTGCCAGCGGCCGGCCTTCTTCTTCGTGAGCATGTGTCTCTCCGGTCTTCTACTGTGGGGGATTGCGGGGCTCGGCGAGCCCGTCGACTGTGTGACGTTGCCGGACGAGGAATCGGTCGTCGCGTACGGGCATACTTCGGCGCATGCGCGAGGGGACGAACGCAGAGCGCGCCTCCGGCGGACGCCGAAGGCGCGCTCTGTGCTCAGTGCGCCGAGCGAACGATCACGACGTCGCGGAGATCCGGATGCTCCGGCTCTCCTGCTTGCTGATCGTCACCTTGACGTTGCCGCGATGCGACCCGGTCAGGCATTGGCGCGCGCCGCCGTTGACGGTGATCGATCCCGAGCACAGCATCCGACCGCTGTCCGTCTTCACGGTGTAGCGCTGGGAGTGCTTGTTCATCCACGGATCGGTCGCGTTGAAAACGATCAGCCCGTGACGGGCGGTCTTCGTCTTCGAACAGGTCGACGCGTGCGAGGTGCACGTCGTCGAGTTGGTCGTCACCGTCGCGGCGCTCGCAGCCTGCGGCATCGCGACGACTCCTCCGGCCACGAAAAGCGCGGCCAGAGCGAGTCCGACCCAGCGATTCTTCTTGTTCGTCTTCATCGACATGTTTCTTCTCCGGTCATCATTCATTGATGGATGACGCACCCGGGGGAGTGCGTCACAAATCCAGACGATGGAGATTCCCGAATCGGTCGTCGGATACGGGCATACTTCGTCGACGCGAACCACGCGGCAACTAGGCTGGTGCCCGTGCTTCTCAGCGACCGCGACATCAGGGCAGAACTCGCTTCCGGCAAGATCGGGCTCACGCCGCACGACCCGGCGATGGTGCAGCCGTCGAGCGTCGACGTGCGACTCGACCGGTACTTCCGGCTGTTCGACAACCACAAGTACCCCTTCATCGATCCCTCGGTCGATCAGCCCGAGCTCACGCGTCTGATCGAGGTCGCCCCCGACGAGCCCTTCATCCTGCACCCGGGCGAGTTCGCGCTCGGCGCGACGTTCGAGCAGGTCAGCCTGGCCGACGACGTCGCCGCCCGCCTCGAGGGCAAATCGTCGCTCGGCCGCCTCGGCCTCATCACCCACTCGACCGCCGGGTTCATCGATCCGGGATTCACCGGTCACGTCACGCTCGAACTCGCCAACGTCGCGACGCTGCCGATCAAGCTGTGGCCGGGCATGAAGATCGGGCAGCTCTGCTTCTTCCGCCTGACCTCGCCCGCCGAGAACCCCTACGGCTCCGGCCCTTACGGCAACCGGTACCAGGGACAGCGGGGGCCGACGGCATCCCGCTCCTTCCAGAATTTCCATCGCACAGACGTCGGCGTCACAGACGTCGGAGCCCTCGGAGGCTGACATGACCAGCGACAGCACCACCCCGCCCGACCCCGACAAGCGCGAGAACGGCGAGGCGGATGCCGTCGTTCCCCCACCTCCGGCGTTCGACGATGCCGCGGCGGATGCGGTCGTGCCGCCGCCCCCGGTCTTCGACGACGATCGAGCCGCCGTCGTGGTGCCGCCGCCTCCCTCGTTCGACGGACCCCTGACCGGGTCGGTTCCGCCGCTCACGTCGAGCACCGACGATGTGGTCCCGCCGCCTCCCGTGTTCGAGGGCACGACCGGAGACGCCGTGGTGCCGCCGCCTCCTGCATTCGACGGGACCGTCACCGGCGCGGTTGCCCCGGCATCCGAGTCCCTCCGTCGGCGTACGCCGCCGCTCCCTGTCCCGGTGCCCGAACCGGGATCGACGGCACCCGAACCCGACCCCGCCTTCGTCGCGCCGGAGGTGCCGGCATCGGGCGGATACCGCGGCTGGACCGTCGCGATCTTCAGCATCCTGCTGCTGCTGCTCGCCAGCGCGATCGCCCTCGTCATCTACCTCGCGACGAGCACGACGCTGAACATCCCGGGCTTCGACGACGCCTCGTCCGATGACGGCCCGAGCACCGTCGCGACATCGGCGCCGGCGGCCGACGCCGATGCGCTGCCGGGCGTCGGCGTCGTCGCCGGGCAGCCCTGCAGCGACTTCTGCGGCGAGGTCGCCCGTGCCGTCGGAGCCTCGGTGGTCGGGGCCGACGGTGCGGTGAGGTGGGGCATCGCCGAGCCGTGGACGTCTGCGGACGGTGCTGCTGCGGATGCCGTGGAGCAGTCGGTCGGCACGTACTCGTCGTCGGCGGGTTCGCTCGAGTTCACGGTGTGGCGCTTCGACGACGACGCCTCTGCGCTGGCCGGGTTCGAGGCGCAGACGGCGGACCGCGGAGAGCCGGTATCGAGCGACACGGTCTACGGCGACGGTCGCGGCCAGCAGCGCACCTTCAGCGATGCCGAGGGGATGACGATCCTCTGGGTGGTCGCCGACGACGACGGCAATCCGTGGGTGCTGAAGGTCACCGGACCCGACGACGCCACGAACCAGTTCTACCTCGCCCTGCCGATCTGACCCGGTCTCAGCGTTCATAACGCCGGAGAAACGGGACGCGAAGGCCCGGAAACCCCGGATTTCGGGGTTTCGGCCGGCGGTTTTGAGGAGTCATGAACGGGAAGCTGGCACTAACTCAGGACGGATGCCGGGAATCGGCGCCGTTTCGGCCGATTCGACGGGGGTGAGCGCCGTTTTTCCTGAGTTGGGTACAGGGGCACGACGAGAGAGGGGCGGATGCCGAAGCATCCGCCCCTCTCTCGTGGGGTGACTCGGGTCAGGCGTCGCGACCGCGGCTGAAGCCGGCGTCGAAACCGCGCTCGTAGGCGTGCTGCGCCAGGCGGGCGACGCGGTGCGGGCCGTGACCGCGGTCGTCACCGTGGGCGTGGGTGCCGTGACCGCGCTCGCCGCGCGCGCCGTGGCCGCAGTCCGCGTCGCGGCCGGAGCCGTGTCGGGGGCCGAAACCGTGACGGGGTCCGAAGTCGCGCTCGCCGTCGGCATCCGGTCCGAAGCCCTGACCGGGGCCGAAGCCGCGACCCGGGCCGAAGCCGGGACCGAAACCGTGACGGCGGCCGAAGCCGTGCCGCGGGCCGGCGTGCTTTCCGAAGCGTCCGCGCGGGCCGAAGCCGTGGCGGCGCGACCGGGGGAGAGGGGTCTCCTCGTCCCACCCGAAGGCGCGGGCGATCTTCTCGAGCGAGGCGAGGGTGGTGGCGAGCTCGTCTTCGGAGACGGCTCCCGTGACCTTCGCGCGGATGCCGTCGACGATCGCGCCGAGGCGTTCCTTCGCTGCGCGTCCGTCGTCGGTGAGTGTCCAGCCGTCGCCGTCGGCGATGACCCAGCCGCGCTCGACGAGGCGGTGCAGCTTGTGCTCGTTCAGGGGGCGTCGCGCCGGCATCGTGCCGTCGATGACGTTGAGGAGGCGCCAGTCGCGGCGACCGACCTCGTCACCCTCGCGGTCGAAAGCGGAGGCGAACTCGGCCGCCATGAGGCGGTCGACGGCCTTCAGCCAGTAGCCGAAGGGGCGGGTGGTGTTCTCGGGGTTCTGTTCAGAGGTGTTCATGGGATGCGTCCTTTTGCATGTCAGGGTGCACGTGTATGTCACTGTGCATGTACATGTAGTGTGACATGCGATATGAATGCATGTCAAGTCGCATGTAAAATCGATGCGTGAGCACCGAAGAGATCGACCCCGCCGAAGCGATCGCCCAGGCCCTGTCCCGTCTGCGCGGACGTCGGCCGGGTGACCGCGGCGATCGCGCAGACCGCGGCGGACCCCACGATCACGGTCACGGTGGCCCGCACGGCTGGCACGGCGGCCCGCACGGGAGCGACCGCGGCGGACCCTTCGGCCACGGACGCCCCGGCATGCCCCCGTGGATGGGGGATCCCTCCGGACGCCTCGGCGGACCCGCGCGCATGCGGATGCTCGAAGCCCTCGCCGCGGCATCCGCACCGCTCAGCGTGAGCGAGCTCGGCGCGGCGATCGGTGTCGACCAGCCGCGCGCCTCACGGCTGGTGCAGCAGGGCGTCGACCACGGGTTCCTACGGCGCGAAGCCGATCCCGATGACGCCCGCCGCACGCGCATCGCGCTCACCGACGAGGGACGCAGCCTCGCCCGCGGCGTGCGGGGCGAGCGGCGTCAGATGCTCAGTGGCGCGCTCGCCGCCTTCACCGACGAGGAGCGCACCGAGCTGGCCCGTCTTCTCAACAAGCTCGCCGACAACTGGCAGCGCTAACCCGGAGCGTCAGATCAGCGCGGCGCCTTCACCGGGAGCAGCAGCAGGAAGCCGATGATCAGCACGATCATGATGCCCAGGATGCCGAAGGCGGTCTGCGCCGTGAGCACGATGAGCAGCGTCCAGGCGCCCGAGGCCATCCAGCTCGCCGCGCGGCCGGTCGTCGCGTAGAGGCCGAAGATCTCGCCCTCGCGTCCGGCCGGGGTGACCCGGGCGAGGAACGAACGCGCGGCTGCCTGCGCCGGCCCGACGAACGCGCAGAGGATGAGTCCGCCGATCCAGAACACCATCGCCCCGCCGTCGCGCAGCAGGAAGACCGCGAGTCCGGCGACGATCATCGAGCCGATCGACACGAGGATGATGCGCTTGGGGCCGACGCGGTCGTCGAGGCGCCCGGCGAGGATCGTCGAGACCCCGGCGATGAGGTTCGCGGCGATGCCGAAGATGATGATGTCGTCGGTCTCGAACCGGAACACGGCGGTGCCGATGATCGCCCCGAAGGCGAACACCCCGCCGAGGCCGTCGCGGAAGACGGCGCTCGAGAGCAGGTACCAGAAGGTCGGGCGCGTCTCGGGGTCGCGGTAGAGACCCGCGACGTCCTTCACGAGCAGCACGTAGGAGCGGAAGAATCCGACCTTGCGCTCGGGGCGGCCGAGCGACGGCTCGGGCACGTTGAGGAAGATCGGGATGCTGAACACGATCGCCCACACCGCGCAGCCGACCGCGATCAGGCGGTAGACGAGACCGTTGTCGGTCGGCATCCCGAACCAGTCGACCGCGTTCAGCGCCACCACGATCGCGAGCGCGAGGATGCCGCCGAGATAGCCGAAGCCCCAGCCGAGACCCGAGATGCGGCCGACGTTCTTGGGGTTGGCGATGCCGATGAGCATCGCGTTGGAGTTGACCGCCGCGATCTCCTGGAAGACCGTCGCCGCCGAGATCAGTGCCACACCCAGCCAGAACAGGCTCGGCCTCGGCTCGACGAACCACAGCCCCAGCATGCACAGGATCAGGGCGCCGGTGCCGATGCCCAACCAGAGCTTCTGCCGCCCCGCGGCATCCGCTCGCTGGCCCAGCACGGGCGCGAGCAGCAGGATGCCGAACGCCGCGATCGTCGATCCCAGCCCGAGGCCCGAAGTCAGGTCGGCCTCGGCTGCCAGGCGCACCGGATCGTTCTCGTCGAGCGCCGCGATGTCGGCGGGCAGGAATCCCTCGCCCACGAGATAGAGGGCGGTGAAGACGAAGGTCAGGATGACGGTGTTGAAGGGCTGCGTCGCCCAATCCCACAGCGCCCACGAGAAGACCTGCTTCTTCGGGGCCGGCGTCTCGCCGCGCAGGTCGAGGCCGATGACGGCGACGGCGCCGCTGTTCGCCGTGGCGACCGGCTCGGGGACGCCGGGCGGGGGTTCAGGTGCGCTCATGAGTCGAAGTCTGGCCGCACCCGGTGAACGGGCGGTGACGGCGCGCCGTGCCGGAGGCCCCGGACGATCGGTCGGATGCCGTGGACGAGACGTCGGGCGCGCGGCATCCGTCTGCACCAGGCTGGAAGCATGACGATCACCTCTCCCGTGCCCACCACCGCATCCGCCCCGGCCGGACGGATGCGCTACGGCGGGCTGATCGTCGTCATGCTCATGAGCTTCCTGCTCGTGACGGCGGAGTTCCTGCCCAACGGCGTGCTCACCGAGATGGCCACCGCGCTCGGCGTGACGCCCGGGCAGGCCGGTCAGACCGTCACGGTCACCGCGCTCGTCGGGTTCATCGTCGCGCCGACCATCGGCCTCGTCTTCCCGCGCCTCGATCGCCGGTCGCTGCTGGTGTGGATGGCGCTCGCCGCCGCCGTCTCGAACCTCATCGTGGCGATCGCCCCGAATCTGATCATCGTGCTGCTCGCCCGGTTCCTTCTGGGCGCGGCGATCAGCGCCTTCTGGTCGATGTCGATCACGGTCGCCGCTCGCATCGCGGGGCCCGAGCGCCTCGGTCGTGCCGTGATGTTCACCGCCGCCGGCACCTCGCTCGCGACCGTCGCCGGTGTGCCGCTCGGCGTGATGCTCGCCGAGATCGTCGACTGGCGCACGGTGTTCGCGATCGCCGGCGTCGCCACCGGACTGCTTGCGATCGCCCTGCGCGCGCTGCTGCCCTCGGTGCCCGCGGCGCAGGCGTCGAGCATCCGTCTGCTGGTCGACACGATCCGTCAGCCGGGCATCGGGCTCGGCCTGATCGGTCACGTCTTCGTCGTTCTCGGTCACTTCCTCGCCTACACGTACGTGCGGCTCGCGCTCGAGCGCATCCCCGACGCGGATGCCACGACCATCGTCGTGCTGCTCGCGCTGTTCGGCGCCGGAGGCCTGATCGGCAACCTCGTCATCGGCTTCGTGATCGACAAGACCTTCGCGTTCTTCGCCGTGCTCGCGCCCGTAGTGATCGCGGTGTCGGTCGCCTCGATGCTGCTGCTGTCGGGCTCGGTCGTCGGGATCGCGGTCGTGGTGTTCGTGTGGGGCTTCTTCTTCGCCTCGTGGCTGATCGTCGTGAACACGTGGGTCGGGCATCGGATGCCGTCACGACTGGAAGCCGGCGGAAGCCTGGTGGTCGTCGGGTTCCAGGGGGCCATCATGATCGCGGCCGGACTCGGCGGATTCCTCGTCGACGGGGCCGGGGTCGAGGTCGCCTACGTGCTCGGCGCGGCGCTGCTGGTCGTCGGAGCCGTGCTCTTCGGGCTCTCGAACCGCGTGCGCGGCTGAGTCCGGTACGTCGTCGAGCCACGCACTTCGGTCGCCGTGCCACGCACTTCGGTCGCCGTGCCACGCACCTGGGTCGCCGTGCCACGCACCTGGGTCGCTGAGCCTGTCGAAGCGTCCCGCCCCGTGAGACCTGGGGCCCTTCGACAAGCTCAGGGACCCAGTTTCTGAAGCTGGGTCGCCGTGCGGGCTACGCCGAGACCGGCGTGCGGTGCGCCAGGCGCCACGACGACGGCGTCATGCCGGTGCGCCGGCGGAAGGCGCGGCTGAAGCCCTCGTCGGAGGCGTAGCCCAGCGCACGCGAGATGTCGGACACCGACTGCCCGGCGTCGAGCATCCGCTTGGCTTGATCGACGCGCACCTCCGTGACGTACTCGGCGGGCGAGCGGCCGATCGCGCTGCGGAACCGCTCCGCGAAGGCCGAGCGCGACATCGCACCGACGCTCGCGAGGCGCTCGACGGTCCAGTCGCGGCCGGGCTCGTCGTGGATCGCGTCGATCACGCGGTCGAGGAACGGATCGCTCGACACGTGCGGCCACCCGGCGGGCGCGCAGCCGTTCTCGGCCCACGCGCGGATCACCGAGAGGAAGACGGTGGTCGCCATGAGCTTGCAGATCACCGGATCGGTGCGCCGGAGCGGGAACTGCGTCGGGTCGACGAGTCCCATGCTCGCGGCGAGCGTCGCCGCCGCGGGTTCGAGGGCGTCGAAGCCGGTGACGGTCACGAGGTCGGGGAGCAGCAGGAGCAGCGGGGAGGCCGCGTCGGCGAGCTCGATGTCGAGCACGATGAGAGTGGTGTCGCCGTCGGCCTCGAGGGCGAACGGTGAGCCGCCGCGCGTGAGGAACGCATCGCCGGCGACCAGGAGATCGCGCGGCGCGCTGCGGTCGACGGACACCTCCTGCGAGGAACGATCGACGTCGAGACGGCATCCTGCCCTCAGCGGCGGATGCCCCGCCACCCCGCCCTCGGCGACGTAGACGAGCGTCATGGCGTCGGGGATCATCGGCAGCAGCTCGCCCGAGGAGATGGGGACGCGGCGGGCGAAGCCCACGCGGAGGTCGACGGTCGCGAGCACGCGCGCCAGAGCATCCGCATCCACAGTCATGCTTTCGGCAACGCGGCTGCGCCCGCCCTTATTCCGCTCATAGCCGCCGCCGATACTCTGGAACCACCCCCACCCGAGGAGTCCCGTGTTCCGTACGCCCGACCGCCTGTACCGAGTTCTTGCGATCGCGGAGGCGATCACCTGGACCCTGCTGATCGGGGCGATCATCGCCCGTGCCCTCGGCGCCCCGGGGATCGTGGTGACGATCGGCGGCGGCATCCACGGGTTCGTGTTCCTCGCCTACGGGGCGACGGCGCTGCTCGTCGCCATCAACCAGCGCTGGCACGTCGGGGTCGCGATCCTCGCCGTCGCGAGCGCCGTGGTGCCGTACGCGACGATCCCGATGGAGATCTGGCTGCACCGCACCGGGCGCCTCGCGGGAGCCTGGCGCCTCGAGGCCACCGACGACCCGCGCGACCGCCGCTGGTACGACCGCCTGATGCGCTGGTTCCTGCGTCGCCCGGTCGTGCTCGTGCTCCTGCTCGCCGTCGCGATCGTCGCCCTCTACGTGATCCTTCTGCTCGCCGGCCCTCCCGGCGGCAAGTGAGCGCGACCGCCCGCTTCAGGGCGTGACGACGACCGAGTTGGTATCGGCGATCTCGGCGAGGACCGCGGCGGGGTCGCCGGTCGTGCAGTCGACGATGACGTACAGACCGACGCCGACCTCGCTGAACGCACGAGCCGCCATGATCCAGGTGCGGCCGGTGTCCTGGCCGACGACCTGGCGATTCTCGACGTCGGTGTTGCCGCCGACCTGATAGCTGAACGCACCCGTCGTCGCGTTCGGCGTGATGTCGTCGGGGGATCCTCCGAGGACGGCGGCGATGACGGCGTCCGACGTGGCGCTGTCGTCACCTGCGACCTGCATGTCGGCGCCGATCGTGCCCTGCCAGAAGTGGGCGGTGCAGGCACCGTCGACCGTGGCGTAGCTCCAGTTGCCCTGCCCGTCGTCGGGTGAGGCCATCTCCCACCCCTCGTCGACGAGCAGTCCATCACCCCACTGGATGTAGGTGGTGGACGGCAGGGAGAGACCGTCGTCGAACGACATCGTGGTCGGGATGCCGTCGCCGGGCGCCGTGGTCGGCGAATCGTCCGGTGCGGGCGCGGTCGTGTCTTCGGCGGCGGGGACGTCGGCGGGGATCTGTGCGTAGATGCATCCGCTCAGCGGGAGGAGGGCCGCGGTTGCGATGACGGCGGCGGCGAGGCGGGGCAGGGGCATCCGGGGCATACCGTGAGCCTAATCACCCGCCTGTGGCGCGCACAGGGGCAGGACTGCCCATCCCGCGTCAGTGCGAGGTCGCGATCCCGAGTCCGTCGTGCACGATGACCGCCGCGACCCGCGCGCCCGCGCCCGCTGCCACGATCAACTGCTGAGGACCGGGCGCTGCGGCATCTCCGGCCGCGTATAGTCCCGCGACGTCGGTGCGCCCGGAGCGATCGGTGAGCAGGTGACCCGCGGCGTCGCGCGCCGGGTCGATGCCGTCGAGGAAGGGCAGCGCGGCATTCCATTCCGGGCGCACGAACCCGCCCTCGACCGCGACGGTGGTGCCGTCGGCGAGCCGCATGGCCTCGAGATGTCCTCGGTCGCCGACGAGCTCGACGATCGGATGCCGCTGCACCACCGCTCCGGCGGCGGCGAGCTCGGCCTCCTCCTGCGGGGTGACGATCGGCGCTCCGTTCGTGAACACCGTGAGGCTCTCGGTCCAGCGCGAGATCAGACGGGCGCGGTCGGCGAGATCCGCCGTCTCCCCGATCAGGGCGAGCGTGCGCCCCTGCAGCTCCCACGCATCGCAGGCGGCGCAGCTGAAGAGGCTCATGCCGTAGAAGCCGCGCAGGTTGGGCACCGCGGGGAGCGTCTCGCGCAGGCCGGTCGCGATCAGTACGGCCGGCGCGGATGCCGTGCCCGCGGGTTCGCGGCGCCCGATCTCGGCCGTGAACCCGGCATCCGTTCGCCGCAAGGAGACGACTCGCACCCGCGAGCGGATCTCGACGTTCGGATACGCCGCGAGCTCCTCGCGGGCGAGCCGGCGCAGCTCGTGGGGCGGTATGCCGTCACGCGTGAGGAATCCGTGCGAGGCGAGCGTGGCGGCGTTGCGCGGCCGATCGGCGTCGATCACCAGCACGCGGGCGAGGGAGCGGCCGAGGTTGAGGGCGGCGGAGAGTCCGGCGGGGCCGCCGCCGACGATGATCACGTCGTGCTCGGTGTGGGCCACAGCATCCTCCTGACCTGCGTTCTGACCTGCGTTCGTCGCGGACGCGATCTCGGATGGAATGCGGCCGCGCCGCCCGGGCGACGCCGCCGCGAGCCGTCGGGTAAGGCTCGCCTTACTTCCATCCTGCCATGCGACTCGGCCGGGGGCCCACATCACTCTCAGGGTCAAAGTTGAGCCTGTTCATATCAAGTTCATTTGACAGTCCTTCCCGGCCTCGGTTACAGTTGAGCCATCGCGACTCAGGTTTTCCTGATCGCCGCAGATTTCAGACCAACCATCGTCAGCAACACAAAGGAGAACAACATGGCACGTGCTGTGGGAATCGACCTCGGTACGACGAACTCCGTCGTCAGCGTCCTCGAGGGCGGCGAGCCGAAGGTCATCGCCAACGCCGAGGGCTTCCGCACCACCCCGTCGGTGGTCGCCTTCACCAAGGATGGCGAGGTGCTCGTCGGTGAGACCGCCAAGCGCCAGGCCGTCACGAACGTCGACCGCACCATCGCGTCGGTCAAGCGTCACATCGGAACCGACTGGACCTTCGACGTCGACGGCAAGAAGTGGACGCCGCAGGAGATCTCCGCGCGCATCCTCATGAAGCTCAAGCGCGACGCCGAGTCGTACCTGGGTGACACGGTGACCGACGCGGTCATCACCGTCCCCGCGTACTTCAACGACGCCGAGCGCCAGGCCACCAAGGAGGCCGGCGAGATCGCGGGCCTCAACGTCCTGCGCATCATCAACGAGCCCACCGCCGCGGCCCTCGCGTACGGCCTCGACAAGGGCAAGGAAGACGAGCTCATCCTGGTCTTCGACCTCGGTGGTGGAACGTTCGACGTCTCCCTGCTCGAAGTGGGCAAGGACGACGACTTCTCGACGATCCAGGTGCGCGCCACGGCCGGTGACAACCGCCTCGGTGGAGACGACTGGGACCAGCGCCTCGTCGACTACCTGATCTCGCAGTTCAAGTCCACGACCGGTGTCGACGTCTCGGGTGACAAGATCGCCCTGCAGCGCCTCAAGGAGGCTGCGGAGCAGGCGAAGAAGGAACTCTCGTCCTCGACGAGCACCTCGATCAACCTCCCGTACCTCTCGCTCACCGACTCGGGCCCCGTCTCGCTCAGCGAGACCATCACCCGCGCGAAGTTCGAGGACCTCACGAAGGACCTGCTAGACCGCACCAAGAAGCCCTTCGAGGACGTCATCCGCGAAGCCGGCATCAAGGTCGCCGACATCGACCACATCGTGCTCGTCGGTGGATCGACGCGTATGCCCGCCGTCGCCGAGCTCGTCAAGCGCGAGACCGGCAAGGAAGCGAACAAGGGCGTCAACCCGGACGAGGTCGTCGCCGTCGGCGCCGCTCTGCAGGCCGGTGTCCTGAAGGGCGAGCGCAAGGACGTCCTCCTCATCGACGTCACCCCGCTGAGCCTCGGCATCGAGACCAAGGGCGGCATGATGACGAAGCTCATCGACCGCAACACCGCGATCCCGACCAAGCGCAGCGAGACCTTCACCACGGCCGACGACAACCAGCCGTCCGTCGCGATCCAGGTCTTCCAGGGCGAGCGCGAGTTCACCCGCGACAACAAGCCGCTCGGAACGTTCGAGCTCACCGGAATCGCCCCGGCGCCCCGCGGCATCCCGCAGGTCGAGGTGACCTTCGACATCGACGCCAACGGCATCGTGCACGTGTCCGCCAAGGACAAGGGCACGGGCAAGGAGCAGTCGATGACGATCACCGGTGGCTCGTCGCTGTCGAAGGACGACATCGAGCGCATGGTGCGCGAGGCCGAGGAGAACGCTGCGGAGGACAAGAAGCGCCGTGAGGCCGCCGAGGTCCGCAACCAGGCCGAGACCCTCGCGTACTCGATCGACAAGCTGATCAAGGACAACGAGGACAAGCTCCCCGCCGACGTCAAGGAGTCGGTCCAGGCCGACGTCGACGCCCTCAAGACGGCTCTCGCCGGCGAGGACGACGACGCCGTGAAGACCGCATTCGACAAGCTCAACGAGTCGCAGACGAAGCTGGGCGAGGCGATCTACGCGCAGTCCCAGGCGGATGCCGCGGCCGGTGCAGCTCCCGAAGGTGACGCCCCCGCGGGTGACGCTTCCTCCTCCGAGGAAGACGTCATCGACGCCGAGGTCGTCGACGACGAGGACGAGAAGAAGTAATCATGACGGACAAGAACTTCGACGACAACGCCGGGGTTCCGGAAGAGGGGTCGGCCGCGAATGCGGCCGGCCCCCAGCCGCAGAACCCCGATTCCACCGAGGCCGCAGCGGCCGAGGGCTCGGACGAGACGCCGGTCGACGCGATGGATTCGGTTCCTGAGCCTGTCGAAGGGCTCACGGTCGACGACATCCTCGGCGCGACGCAGACCGGCGAGGCCGCGGCGGAGGACGCCGTGCTCGCCGACCTCGAGTCGACGCTGCTCAACGACCTCAAGCGCTTGCAGGCCGAGTACGCGAACTACCGTCGCCGTACCGAGGAGTCGCGTCAGGTCGAGATCGAGCGCGCGAAGGGTGAAGCCGTCAAGGGTCTGATCCCGGTGCTCGACGATCTCGATCGCGCCAGCCAGCACGGCGACCTCGTCGACGGCACTCCGTTCGCCGTGATCGCCGAGAAGGTGCGCGCGGTCGTGGAGCGCCTCGGTGTCGTCTCGTACGGCGAGAAGGGCGAGGAGTTCGACCCGCAGCGCCACGAGGCCATCTTCCAGCAGCCGACGCCCGGCGTCGACAAGACCACGGTGCTCGAGGTCGTCGAGGTGGGTTACCGCCTCGGAGACGTCGAGCTGCGTCCCGCGAAGGTCGTCGTCGCCGTCCCTGCGGAGTAGGTGACGGATGGCTAGCCAGGATTGGTTCGACAAGGACTTCTACAAGACCCTCGGGGTCGCCAAGGATGTCAGCGAGGCCGACCTCAAGAAGGCGTACCGCAAGCTGGCCCGGAAGTACCACCCGGACTCCAACCAGGGTGACGCCAAGGCAGAGGCGACCTTCAAGGAGATCAGCGAGGCCTACTCGGTTCTCTCGGATGCCGAGCAGCGCAAGGAGTACGACGAGATCCGCGCCATGGGCTCGGGCGCCCGCTTCACGGCGGGTGGCTCGGGCGCCGGCGGATTCGAAGACGTCTTCAGCCGCTTCGGCCAGGGAGGTCGCGGGCAGTCCGCCGACTTCGAGGACATCTTCGCGATGTTCAACCAGGGTCAGGGCGGGGGAGGCTTCGGCAACGGGCGCTTCGGGCAGACGAGCGGCGGATTCCGCGGCTTCGGCGGCCCGCAGCGCGGTGCCGACGTCACCGCCCGCACGACTCTCGACTTCGTCACCGCCGTGCAGGGAGAGACGATCTCCCTGCAGGGCGACGACGGCAAGCCGTTCAAGGTGAAGATCCCGGCCGGGGTCGCCGACGGGCAGAAGATCCGTCTGCGTGGCCGAGGTCGACCCTCGCCGGACGGAGGCGAGAGCGGTGACATCGTGGTGCAGATCACGGTGCGCCCGCACCCCGTCTTCACCCGCGACGGTCTCAACCTGCGCGTCGTCGTGCCGGTCACCTTCACCGAGGCGACGCTCGGCGCGACCATCGAGGTCCCCACGCTGAGCGGAGACGTCGTCAAGCTCCGGGTCGCCCCCGGCACCCCCTCCGGGCGGGTGCTGCGGGTCAAGGGCCGCGGCGTCACGACAGGCAAGGGCACCGGCGATCTGCTCGCCGAACTGCAGGTGGCCGTGCCGACGCACCTCGACGAGGCGGCGCGCGAGGCGCTCGAGAAGTTCCAGGCCCTGGAGCCGACCGAGAACCCCCGCGCCGAGCTCATGGCGAAGGCGCGGCGATGACGAGCATCCGCTCTTCGTGCGCGAGGACGGGGGTGTCGGATGGACGCTGACACCCCGGTCTTCGCGATCGCCGTCGCGGCCGAGCTCGCGGGCATGCACCCGCAGACGCTGCGCCAGTACGACCGCATCGGCCTGGTCACCCCCGGCCGCACGCGCGGCGGTTCTCGCCGGTACTCGCATCGCGACATCGAGCAGCTCCGTGAGGTCGCCCAGCTGTCGTCCGAGGGGATGAGCCTGCCGGCGATCGCCCGACTGCTCGACCTCGAGGACGAGAATCGGATGCTCCGCCGACGGGTCACCGAACTCGAGGCGTCTCTCCGCGCCGAACGCGAGAACCGCCCCGGCGTGCGCGTGTTCGCCGCCGGTTCCGCCGGTGTGGTGCCGATGCCCTCGGGCCGCCGCATCCGCCGGTCCACCGAAGTGGTGCTCTGGAACCCGCGCGAGAACCGCGGCTGAGCTTCTCGGCGTGGGGCCCCTCGACAGGCTCAGGGACCCAGTCGTGCGTCACCGCCCTGGGTCGCTGAGCCTGTCGAAGCGTCGCAGGGCCCGCACCGCATCCACCTGTGTATCCTGTCAACTGTTAACAGGAGGTCGGCGTGACACAGATCGTCAAGCGGGCGGAGTCGCTCGGGGCCCAGGTCGCGCGTGTGCTGCGACAGCGCATCGTGCGCGGAGATCTCGCGCCCGGCACTCGCATCACCGAAGAGGCGCTCGCCGAGGAGTTCGACGTGAGCCGCGGTCCGATCCGCGACGCGCTCACGCAGCTCAGCTTCGAGAACCTCGTCGAGGTGCAGCGTCCGCGCGGCGTCTACATCGTAGGGCTCACGAAAGACGACGTCGACCAGCTCTACAGCCTGCGCGGCGCACTCGAACAGCTCGCCCTCTCGCGAGCGATGCGCGTCGACGACGCCTCGCGGTGGGCGCCGATGGCGGCGGCGGTCGGGCGCATGGGCGCGGCCGCGGATGCCGGTGATCACGCAGCTTTCGTGGCGGCCGACCTCGACTTCCACTCCCAGATCTACGCGCTCGCCGACCACCCGCGGCTCGAGGGGGCGTGGAGTCAGTACCTCCCGACCTTCGCCGCGCTGCTCGAGGTCACGATCAACCACGACGAAGACCTGCACGAGTCCTCGGGCGACCACTTCACGCTCATGGACGTCATGCGCACCGGCACCCCCGACGAGGCATCCGCTGTTCTGGCAGCCCATCTCGACGGCGCCCGTGACCGGATGCTCGCCGAGATCTCCGACCGCGTCTGAGCCGCGGCATCCGTTGTTCCCGACGGGCGCGGGAGCCCGATCCTCGCGCCCAGTGTTGACTGTTAACAGTCAACACTGTTAGCCTCACGGTGTCGACAACACGGTCGACCCACGTAGAGGAGCAAAGATGCCCCGCAAGCGCATCACCCGGGCGGCCGCCGCACTCGCCGCCCTCGCAGCCACCGCTCTCGTCGTCTCGGCCTGCACCAAGGTCGAAGAGGGCGAAGATGCCGCGTCGGCATTCCCCGAGAAGGACATCCGCCTGATCATCCAGGCCAACCCGGGCGGTGGATCCGACCTGTCGTCGCGCGCCCTCGCGACCGAGCTCGAGAAGATCCTCGGCGTCAGCGTCATCCCCGAGAACATGCCCGGCGCAGCCGGCGCCCTGGCCATGGAGTACGTCGGTTCGCAGGACGCCGACGGCTACGTGATCGGCTTCGCTCCGGTCGAGATCGCCATGCTCAACACCACGCAGGGCGCCAACGTGCTGCCCGAGGACTTCGACCTGCTCGGCCAGATCATGCTCGCCCCCGGCGTCATCACGGTCGGCGCGAACAGCGGCATCGAGACCCTCGAAGACCTCGTCGCCCAGGCGCAGGCCGGCCCCGTCACCGTCGCCAACTCCGGCGCCGGCTCGATCTGGGAGGCCGCGACCGTCGGCCTCGGCTCCGCGACCGACGCCGACTTCACCCCCGTCCCGTACGACGGCGGCGCGACCGCCGTCGCTGCCGCGGCATCCGGTGAGACCGTCGCCGCCGTCTCCGGACTCGGCGAGGCGCTCGCGCAGGGCGATGCCGTGCGCATCCTCGCCGTCATGAACGACGAGCGCCACCCCGACGCCGAAGACGTCGAGACGGTCGAAGAGGCCATCGGCGACGACGTCGTGTTCGGTGGCTGGGGCGGCATCTACGCGCCGAAGGGTCTGCCCGACGATGTGAAGGAGACGCTCGAGGCCGCCGTCAAGGAGGCCGTCGAGTCCGACACCTACCAGCAGTTCCAGGCGGATGCCGGCAACCTCGTCGTCTACCGTGACTCGGCCGAGTGGACGACGTACGTCGACGACCAGTTCACGCTGTTCCAGGACCTCCTGGGCTGAGAGCACTCCTGCGGGGCCGGCGTCCGTCGGCCCCGCAGCGCACCCCTCCAACGAAGGAGAACCCATGTCGACCCCCGACATCGCCGCCGACGCGGCATCCGAGGACGAGTACGAGGGCGCACCCGCCTCGCGGGGCCTCGAGATCGCGTTCGGCGTCGTCGCCCTCGCCTTCACCGCGGGCTACCTCTTCCTCTCCACGCAGATCCCGCTGCGCCGCGAGGCCGCCCCCGGGCAGATCGACGCCCGCTTCTGGCCCCTCGTCATCGGCGTCACGGGCGTGGTCGTCGCGATCGCGATCCTCGCCATCGCCCTCACCCGCCCGGCGCCCACCCGCGAAGACCTCGAGCGCATCCAGCCCGGCGGCTACCTGCGCGTCATCGCCACGCTCGCGATCACCGGCGCGTTCATCGCCCTCTGGTCGCTCGGCACGGTCATCCTGTTCGGCTACCGCATCGAGGTGTTCCCGGTCGCGGCCGCCGTGCTGATGGCCGCCCTCATGCTCCTCTACGGCCACCGCCGCTGGCTGAGCCTCGTCATCTACTCCGCCTCCGTCACGGCGTTCGTCTACGTCGTGTTCGGGATGCTCCTGAGGATTCCCCTGTGAACGCGCTCATGGAGGGGCTGAACTCGCTCCTCGACATCTCGATCCTGCTCTACATGCTCGTCGGCCTCGTGCTCGGCTTCATGGTCGGAGCCTTCCCCGGCATCACCGCGACCATGGCGGTCGCCCTCGCCGCCGGCTTCACGATGACCCTCGAGCCCGTGCAGGGCCTCGCCGTGCTGCTCACGATCTACGTCGCCGCGAACTTCGGCGACCGGGTGCCGTCGATCCTCATCAACACCCCCGGTACCCCGGCATCCATCGCCACCACCCTCGACGGGTATCCGATGGCGAAGCAGGGCAGGGCCGGACTCGCGCTCACGATCTCGGCGATCGTCTCGGCCGTCGGCATCCTCGCCTCGCTCGTGCTGTTCTCGGTCGCCGCCGTGCCGATCGCCAGCTTCGCCCGTGACTACTTCAAGTCGCCCGAGCTGTTCGCCCTCGTGGTCTTCGGCATCTCGATCATGATCGGCATCTCATCGAAGTCGATGCTCAAGGGCATCCTCGCGGGTCTGTTCGGTCTCATGCTCGGCAGCGTCGGCACGTACGCCGCGACCGCCGATCAGCGCTTCACCTTCGGGGTGCTCGAACTCGTCGAGGGCGTCAACTTCATCGCCGTCATCATCGGCCTCTTCGGCATCGCCGAACTGTTCGACCAGCTGCTCACGCACAAGAAGTCGAACGTGCGCCCCATCTCGAGCCTCGGCCGCTGGTGGCCCAACCGCTCGGAGCTCACGCAGTCCGGTCGCGCGACCGCGGTCGGCGGTGCCGTCGGCCTCGGCGTCGGGCTCATCCCGGCTGCCGGTGGCGACATCGCCGGCCTCATCGGATGGGAGCGGGCGCGCAAGGCGTCGAAGCACCCCGAGATGTTCGGCAAGGGCTCGATCGAGGGCGTCGCGGCATCCGACACCGCCTCCAGCGCGACGCTCGGCGGATCGCTCACGACCACGATGGCGCTCGGCATCCCCGGCGACTCCGTGATGGCGGTGATGATCGGCTCGATGATCATCTGGGGCATCACCCCCGGCCCGACGCTGTTCACCAACCGCCCCGACCTCGTCGTGTCGATCGTCGGCATCATGCTCGTCGCCACGATCCTCTCGCTCGTGCTCAGCCTCATCCGCATGAAGGGCATGGTGAAGCTGCTCGACGTGCCGCAGCCGTACCTGTGGAGCGGCATCCTGATCTTCTGCATCATCGGCACCTACGCGACCTCGAACAGCCTGTCGACCGTCGTCACGATGCTCGTGTTCGGCGTGGTGGGCGTGCTGCTCAAGCGCATGCAGGTGCCGGCCGGGCCCGTCGTGCTCGGCCTGCTCCTCGGCCCGCTCGCCGAGGAGAACCTCGCCCGCACCCTCGCGATCCTCCCGACGCGCCCGTTCTTCGAGGTCGTCAGCCCGATCGCGATCGTGCTGCTCGCCCTCGCCGTGCTCTCGATCGTGATGCCCGCGATCCGTGCGGCCCGCAAGCCGCGCGCCGAGCGCACCTCGCTCGAGGACTCGATCCTCGACGAGGAGAGCCGCCGGCAGATCGAGAAGGCGCACGACGAACTCGCCGCCAACCCCGACCTGCTCACGTCCACCGTGCGCAACGTCGACACATCCCCCCGCGCGCTGCGCAAGGCGCGCAAGAACTCCAAGGAGAACGAGAAGTGACCCGCTACGACATCCTGACCGCCGTCCCCACCGCGTTCCACCGCGACGGCAGCCTCGACCTGGAGGGGTCGCGCGCGATCTTCCGCTTCGTCGGGCAGTCGGGCAACGAGGGCGCGTTCATCCTGGGCACGACGGGGGAGTTCCCCGCGGTCGACGTCGAGGAGTTCCGCTCCCTCGTCGGCGCGGCGATCGCCGAGCTCGCCGGCACCATGCGCGTGATCGTGCACGTCGGCCAGCCCAGCACCTTCGAGGCCGTGCGTCTGGTCGAGATCGCCCGCGGGCTCGGCGCCACCGAGTTCGCCGCCCTCACGCCGTACTACCTGAAGTCGACCGACGACGCGATCTTCGACTACTTCCAGGCCGTGTCGGATGCCGTGGGCGACGGACGCCTGTACGTCTACATCTACCCGGCGCGCAGCGGCAACACGGTCTCGCCCGAACTGCTCGTGCGCCTCGCCGAGCTGCCGAACGTGGTCGGGGCGAAGCTCAGCGAGCTGTCGCTCGACGAGATCGCCGCGTACCGCGCGGTAGTGCCCGCCGATTTCGACCTGTACACGGGAGCCGACCGCGACCTGATCGCCGCCGTCGGTGCCGGGGCGCAGGGCGTCGTCTCGGGCGTCTCGTCGGTGACGCCGAAGCCGTTCCGCGCCCTGGCGGATGCCGGTCGCTCGGGTGACGCGGGAGCGATCGCCGCCGCCCAGACCGCCGTCGACGACGTGGTGTCCCTCATCGGCGGCGACATGGCGCGCATGAAGGAGGCGTACCGCGTGCTCGACGTGGTCGACGCGTACTGCCGCATGGCGATCGCGGAGCCGACCGAGGCCGAGCGCACCGCCGTCGCCGAGGTGGTCGCCGCGCACCGCTGAGGTTTCTCGGTTCGGGACGCTTCGACAGGCTCAGCGACCCAGTGGGGTGGCCTCACCACTGCGTCCCTGAGCCTGTCAAGGGGCCCTGCCGTATGGGCCTGAGGAATTGGGTCCCTGAGCCTTGCCTGCGGGCCCCGCCCACAGGAAACCGAAAGGTGGCCTTCCTAGCGTCGAAGACGGGTGCCCCCGCCCGCTCCGCGCCTGGCGCGCGGTGTCCTGCCACGAAGGAAGGCCTCCTCATGACGAACACCACCGCCCACAATTCCGCCGCGACCGCATGGGGACTCCTCGTCCTCCGCGTCGTCGTCGGCGGCATCTTCTTCGCCCACGGTGCGCAGAAGATCTTCGAGTACACGCTCGCCGGAACCACACAGAGCTTCGCCGGGATGGGCGTGCCGCTGCCCGAGATCGCGGCCCCCTTCGTCGCCTTCCTCGAGCTGATCGGCGGGGCAATGCTCGTGCTCGGTCTCTTCACGCGCCTCGCCGGCATCCTGCTGGCCGTCGACATGGTGGTGGCGCTCTTGCTCGTGCACTTGCCCTCGGGCTTCTGGGTCGGCGAGGGCGGGTACGAGTTCGTCGCCCTGCTCGGAGCCGCAGCGCTGGCGATCGCCTTCACGGGTGCCGGACGCTTCTCGGTCGACCGTGGAGTCCTCCGCGGACGTGCCCCGGCCTGGCTCGCCTGAGTTCGGAAATGACGGATGCCGCGGGGCTCAGCCTCGCGGCATCCGTCATTTCCGGAGGTTCTTTCTCATGCCGAGGTTGCGTAACCATTTGGTGCTTGACAGAGTGAAGACTACGAAGTTATCTTTATGAAACCGATTTCACACACACCCGGGTGAGAAGTCGGCTGCATCGTCGCAGAGAGCTTGCTGCCCAAAGGAGTGAACAGTGAAGTTGAATCCCGCACACCCGTCCCCCCGCGCTCGCATGCTGCGGATCACCGGTCTCGCCGCCGTCGCCGCGCTCGCCCTCGCCGGCTGCGCATCCGGCGGAGACAGCGATGCCGGAAGCGCCGGCGGAGAGCTGACGTTCTCCAACTGGCAGTTCCTCGAAGACGGCAAGGGGCCCATCATCTGGGACGCCGTCAAGGGATACACCGGACCGAACGACGACATCGAGCTCACCAAGGTCGAGATCCCGTTCGCGAACTACGCCGACAAGCTCAGCACCGAACTCGGTGCCGGCGGCGGCCCCGACGTCATGGTGCTGCAGGACAGCCAGTTCGCCTCGCTGGTGGATGCCGGCGTGCTCGAGCCTCTCGACGACATCGCCGACGAGCTCGGCGACGACCTCAACAACACCAACGAGGCGGGCGTCTTCGACGGCGGGCAGTACGGCTTCAACTGGGAGCGCCCGACCTACAGCACCGTCATCTACAACAAGGACATCTTCGCGCAGCTCGGACTCGAGGTGCCGACCACGTTCGAGGAGTTCCTCACCACCGCGCAGACCATCAAGGACGAGCTGGGCATCGCCGGCTGGGCGGGTCGCCACCAGACCGCCGAGATCGACGGCTGGACGCTCGAGATGGCCAACTGGATCTACGGATTCGGCGGCGAGCTCAGCGACGGCGACGAGCTGACGATCGATAAGGCCGAGAACGTCGAGGCCGTCGAGGCGTTCCTCGAGACCTTCGCCTCGGGCGTCGCCCCGATCGGCGACGACGCGTCGACGTTCCGTGCGAAGTTCGGCCAGGGCCAGGTCGGGATGCTGTTCGAGAACTCGGGCGTCGCGACGACGATCACGAGCAACCCCGACAACGCCGTGAACGGCCAGAACATGGGTGCGGCGCCGCTGCCGCTCGCGAACCCCGGCTCGAACTCGCAGCTGATCATCGCGGTCAACGCGAACAGCGACAACAAGGAGGCCGCGAAGGACTTCGTGCGCTGGGTGCTCAGCGAAGAGGGCCAGACCGCGATCCGTGCGGGCCTCGGTGCCTCGGCCATGGCGACCGACGTCGAGCCGGATGCCGCGTTCCTCGAGGCGAACCCGTGGGCGACGCAGTTCCTCGAGGCCGCGAAGACCTCGAAGTCGACGCTCGTCGAGGGCTTCGAGACCGAGAGCAAGGTCATCTGGCGCGAGGTGCTCACGGCGGTCGAAGACCTGCGGGTCAACGGCGGCGACGTGAAGGCCAAGCTCGCCGAGGTGCAGGAGACCCTCGAAGCCGAACTCGGCTGAGCACCCCGAGGGGCGGGCGGTTCTCCCCCCGCCGCCCGCCCCTCGGTCATCCCCGCGAGACGCGAAAGGACACCCGGCCATGGCCACCCCCACGCTCGAGGCGCCGCACACCGCGCCCCCTGCCTCACCGCCGAGGCGCCGCCGCGACAGCGGCGCGATCTCGCGCTTCATCGAGCGCAACGGCGCCTACCTCTTCCTCTTCCCGGCGATCGCGTACCTGGCGATCTTCACGGTCTTCCCGCTGATCCGCGGCGTGCTGCTGTCGTTCACGGCGACCAAGCTCGTGAACCCCTCGGGTGGACGCCCGGTCGGTCTCGAGAACTACGAGTACCTGCTCTCGAGCGACAAGTTCTGGTCGTCGGTCGCCACCACGCTGCTCTACACGCTCTTCACCGTCGTGTTCTCGGTCGCGATCGGCACCGCCGGGGCCCTGCTGCTGAACACCGCGTTCAAGGGCCGGGGCATCATCCGCGCGATCGCGACGATCCCGTGGGCCGTGCCGACGGTCGCCGCCGCCCTCATCTTCGTGTGGATCTACAACAACGAGCAGGGCATCCTGAACCGCACCACCAGCGCGCTGGGGCTCGGGCAGCACGGCTGGCTCGTCGATCCTCAGTACGGGCTGTTCGCCGTCACGCTCGCGACGGTCTGGAAGCTCACCCCGCTCGTCATGCTCGTGATGCTCAGTGCGCTGCAGAGCGTGCCGCACGAGCTGCGCGAGGCGACCTGGGTCGACGGCGCGACGCGCTTCCAGTCGTTCCGCGCGGTCACCCTCCCGCACATCATGCCGACCGTCCGCGTCATCACCCTGCTCATGACGATCTGGTCGATCCGGCGCTTCGAGATCATCTTCCTCATCACCGGCGGCGGACCGCTCGACGTCACCAACACGCTCGTGGTGAACGTCTACCGCACCGCCTTCCAGGACCAGAACCTCGGGCGGGCCGCCGCGATCGGCGCCCTCGGCCTCGTGCTCTCGCTGCTGGTCACGGTCGTGTACTTCATCGTCGAGCAGATCCAGGAACGTCAGGAGAGCCAGCGATGACCACCGTGCGCATCCCCACCGACCTCCCGCGCCGCCGCGGCGTCGCCGCCAAGTTCGGCAGCCTCGGCAAGGCCGCGCTGATCACCCTGCTCGTCGTGTTCGCCGGCTTCCCCGTCTACTGGATGCTGTCGACCTCTCTCGGCACCGAGGCGTCGCTGTACGGCGGATCGCAGCCGCTCGTGCCCGAGGTGCAGAACATCGGCCAGTGGGGCGGATTCCTCGCCGACATCCCGATCTTCCGCTGGCTCGGCAACTCCTTCGTGATCGCCGCGGGCACCACCATCCTCAGCCTCGTGCTGGCGACCATGGCCGCCTACGCGCTCAGTCGCTACAAGTTCCACGGCCGCGGCGTCGCGGGGTTCATCTTCTTCAGCACCCAGATGCTGCCCGAAGCGCTGATCATCGTGCCGCTGTACGCGATCTTCGCCGGCGCCGGGCTGCTCAACAGCCACTGGGGCCTCGTGCTCGCCGACACCGCGTTCGTGATGCCGGTGGCGATGTTCATCATCAAGAGCGGCATCGACAAGATCCCCTACGAGATCGAGGAGTCGGCGCGCATCGACGGATGCTCCCGCCTGCGCATCCTCACCACGATCGTGCTGCCGCTGATCATGCCGAGCCTCGCCGCCGCCTCGGTCATCGCGTTCTTCGACGGCTGGAACGAGTTCATGTTCGCGAACACGTTCATCTCGTCGAGCGATCTGTGGCCGGCATCCGTGGGTCTGTCGTCGTTCCTCGGCCAGTTCTACACGCCGATGAACGTCGTGATGTTCTGCGCCCTGCTGTTCGCCCTGCCCGCCATCATCTTCTTCCTGTGGGCGCAGCGCGGCATCGTGTCGGGCCTGACCGCCGGATCCGTCAAGGGCTGAGCGCCCTGCAACCTGGAGTATCGAAAGACATGTCTGAAGGATTCGACCCGCTGTTCTCCGTGCGCGACAAGGTGGTGGTCGTCACCGGCGGCTTCGGCCAGATCGGCGCCGAGTTCGTGCGCGAACTGCACGGGCGCGGTGCGCGTGTGGCCGTCACCTCCCGCCGTGATGTTGCCGACCCGTCGGCGGAACTCGGCATCGCCGACCCCGAGGGCCGCCTGCTCGCGGTCGCGATGGACATCACCGACCAGCAGAGCGTGGACGCCGGATTCGACAGGGTCCTGGAGACCTGGGGCGTGCCGACCGTCGTCGTCAACAACGCGGGCGTCGACACCCAGCCCAGCGCGCCGCCGGAGGTCTCGGGTCCGTTCGAGCAGTTCCCCGCCGAGGTCTTCCGCGAGGTGGTCGACACCAACCTCGTCGGCACCTTCCTCGTGACCCAGGCGGCCGGTCGTCGGATGCGCGACGCCGGACTCGGCGGCTCGATCGTCAATGTCGGATCGATCTACGGGATGGTCTCGCCGGTGCAGGACATCTACGCCTACAAGGCCGAGCAGACCGGCATCCCCTTCATCAAGCCGGTCGCGTACTCGGCCGCGAAGTCGGGGCTGTACAACCTCACCCGCTATTGCGCGACGTACTGGGGGCGCGCCGGCATCCGCGTCAACACGCTCACGCCCTCGGGCGTGCGCCGCGACACGCAGGACGCGACCTTCCAGGCCAACTACACCGCGCGCATGCCGATCGGGCGCATGGCCGAGGCGAACGAGTTCAACGGCGCCCTGGTCTTCCTCGCCTCCGACGCCTCGACCTACATGACCGGGTCGAACGTCGTCGTCGACGGAGGGTGGACGGCATGGTGAACGACCTGCTGGGCACACGGCTCTTCATGGCCGCGGTCACCCCGATGCGCTCCGACGAGAGCGTCGATCACGAGGCGCTCGCCGCGATGCTCGATGGCGACATCCGCCGGGGCGTCGAGGGCGTCTACGTGTGCGGCTCGTCGGGGGAGGGCGTGCTGCTCTCGGAGGCCGAGCGCATCGCGGTGGCCGAGACCGCCGTCGCTGCCGCCGCCGGGCGCGTGCCGGTCGTCTCGCACGTGGGCGCGATGTCGACCGGCGAGGCGGTGCGCATCGCGCGGGCCGCGAAGGATACCGGGGTCGGCGCGATCTCGATGATCCCGCCGCTCTACTACGGCTACTCCACGGACGACGTCGTGCGGCACTTCCGCACCGTGATCGACGCCGTCGACCTGCCGTTCGTGCTCTACAACATCCCGCAGTTCACCGGTCGCGACATCTCGGAGGGTGGTTTCGACGAACTTCTCGCCCTTCCGCAGGTGATCGGCGTCAAGCACACCTCGCGCAACCTCTACGGCGCCGAGCGCATCCTGCACCGCTACCCCCACCAGACGCTCATCAACGGCTTCGACGAGTTCTACCTGCCGGCACTGTCGATCGGCGCGCGGGGTGCGATCGGCACGACCGTCGCACTGCAGATCGACCTCTTCCTGTCGCTCCGCCGCCGGTTCGAGGCGGGCGACCTCGCCGGGGCGCGCGCGGTGCAGGTGCGCATCAACGACACGGTCGAGGCGATGGTCGAGGTCGGCGTCTTCGGCGCCGCGAAGTACCTCGGCGGCACGGCATCCGCTCTGTCGCTCGGCGACTGCCGGTCGCCGCTGCCGGCCCTCGACGACGCCGGGCGCGCCCGTCTCGACGACGTGTACGCACGCCTGCAGCACCACATCGCGACGACCGCCGAGGAGGATGCGCGCGACCGGCGATAGGGTGAAGCATCCGGGCAGCAGAGGGCGGGACATGACCACGATCTACGACGTCGCTTCGCGCGCCGGGGTGTCGCCCGCGACTGTCTCGCGCGTGTTCAACGGCACCAAGGTCTCGCCCGAGAAGGTCGAGGCCGTGCGGCGCGCCGCCGCCGATCTGGACTTCACGCCCAACCGCGCCGCCCGCAGCCTGCGCACGCAGACCTCCGAGGTGATCGCGCTCGTCATCCCCGATATCGAGAACCCGTACTTCACCGAGATGGCGCGCGGCGTCGAAGACGTTGCCAGCGAGTCCGGGTACTCGGTCGTACTCTGCAATTCCGACTCGCAGCCGGCGAAGGAGTCGACCTACCTGCAGATCGCGATCGCCGAGCACATGTCGGGCGTCATCATCGCCGCAGCATCTGACGCGACGAACCTTGACAGCATCCTCGCGACCGGTCGCCCCGTGGTCGCCGTCGACCGTGCCACGCGCTACGACCTCGACGGCGTCGTGATGGCGAACCGCGAGGCGGGCGTCGCGGCGACCGAGTCGATGATCGCCGCCGGCTACCGCCGCATCGCCTACATCGGCGGGCCGGAGGACATCGACACCGCCGCCGATCGCGCGGCCGGGTGGCGACAGGCATTGACGGATGCCGGGCGCGAGACCGACATCGCGGCGCTGCAACGGTTCGCGACGTTCCGGGTCGACGGGGCGCGGGCGGCGATGGAGGAGCTGTTGGCGCTCCCCGAACCGCCGGATGCCGTCGTCGCCGGTAACAACCTCATCGGCGTCGGTGCGATCCAGGTGCTCACCGAACGCGGGCTCACCCCGCCGCAGATCGGCGTCGCCGTGGTGGGTTCGCTGCCGTTCACGACGCTGTCGCCGACGGCCGTGAGCCTCGTGCGCCTGCCCGCACGGCACATGGGGGTGACGGCCGCGCGCATGCTGCTCGAGCGGATCGCGGGCGACGCCCAGCCCGCCCGCACGGTCGTGCTGCGCGGCGAGACCCAGCACGCGCGCTCGACCCGCTAGTCGCCCTTCGTCTCGTCGCTGGCCCCTCGCTCAGGAACCGGTTCCTGAGCGAGCGAAGCGAGACGAAGGGCCGCCCTGGAATGCTTCGACAGGCTCAGCAACCCAGGGCTGGGGGCCTGCAGAGGGGGTCTGACTACGCAACCAGGATCGCCGGTTGCAATCTGAAATCGATTTCACATATCCTGAACCCGAGCGTGATCAAGGAGGACCACCATGCGATGCACCCTCGGGGTCGACGTCGGCACATCCAGCACCAAGGGCGTGCTCACGGCGTCCGACGGCACGATCCTCGCCACCGCGACCCGCGCGCACGACGTCTCGCGCCCCCGCACCGGCTGGGTCGAGATGGATGCCGCGATCTGGTGGGACGAGTTCGCAGACATCGCACGCGAACTGATCGCCGCCCGGCCCGATGCCGAACTCACCGCCGTCGGAGTGAGCGGCATGGGCCCGTGCATCCTGCTCGCCGACGAGAACGACGAGCCCGTGCGCCCCGCGATCCTCTACGGCGTCGACACCCGCGCGACCGCCCAGATCGAGCGCATCACCGCCGACCTCGGGGTCGATGAGATCACCCGCGTCGGCGGCTCGGTGCTCACCTCGCAGGCGGGCGGCCCGAAGATCGCGTGGATCGCCGAGGAGGAGCCGGATGCCTGGGCCCGCGCCCGCCGCCTCTTCATGCCGGCGTCGTGGCTCGCGCGCAAGCTCACGGGCGCATACGTGCTCGACCACCAGTCGGCCAGCCAGGTCTCGCCGCTCTACGACATCGAGAACGAGCGCTGGCACGCTCCGTTCTGGGGCCGCTACGCGACGGCGATCGTGCAGCCGCGCCTCGCCTGGGCGGGCGACATCGCGGGCACGGTGACGACGCAGGCATCCGAGATCACCGGCATCCCGGCCGGCACGCCGGTCATCACCGGCACGATCGACGCGTGGACCGAGGCCGTCAGCGTCGGAGCGCACGAGGTCGGCGACCTCATGCTCATGTACGGCACCACGATGTTCCTCGTCGCCACGGGGGAGGAGACGCTCCGCACCCCGTCGATGTGGACCACGGCGGGCGCCTTCCCCGGCACCCGCAACCTCGCCGGCGGACTCTCGACGTCGGGCGCGCTGACCGCGTGGCTCAAGGACCTGACGGATGCCGACTACCCGCAGCTCCTCGCCGAGGCCGAGGCATCCGGGGCCGGCGCCCGCGGCCTGCTCGTTCTCCCGTACTTCGCGGGGGAGCGCACCCCGATCCAGGACCCCGACGCCCGCGGCGTGATCGCCGGCCTCACCCTCGAGCACACCCGCGGCGACCTGTACCGCGCGGCCCTCGAAGCGACCGCACTCGGCGTGCGCCACAACGTCGAGACCATGCGCGCGGCCGGCGCCGACATCCGGCGCATCGTCGCGGTCGGCGGCGGCACGCAGGGGCGGCTCTGGCTGCAGGTCGTCTCCGACGTCACCGGGCTCGTGCAGGAGGTTCCGGCGACCACGATCGGCGCGAGCTACGGCGCGGCCTTCCTCGCCGCGGTGGCCACCGCCGACGAGCCGCCGCTCATCACCGACTGGAACCCGGTGACCGACACCATCGCCCCGAACGAGGATCTGCGCTCGACCTACGACACCCTCTTCGACCGGTACGTGCGTCTCTACGCCGGAACGAAGGACGTCGTCCACGAACTCGCCGCCGAACAGCGCGGTGCCACCCGCCCCACGACCACCGCATCCACCCCCGCATCGGAGGAATCATGACCTACACCCTGCCGACCCCGGCATCCCGACCGGCATCCGCCCCCAAGACCGCGTACCTGATCGCCTCCGGCGACCTGCGCGAAGCCGCCAACACCGGCGGCTGGCCCGTGCAGGTCGAGCTCGAAGCAGGCGTCACCGGCGTCTTCAACGACCTCGGCTGGACCGTCATCCGGGCGAACGACGTCGATCCCGCCACCGGCCACGGCTTCATCTCGAGCCAGCGCATGGGCCTCGAGGTCTTCAAGAACATCCCGACGGACGCTCCGCTCATCGTCGCCGAGGCCGTCTGGCAGTACTCTCACCACGTGCTCGCCGGGCTCCGCACGCACCAGGGCCCGATCCTCACGGTCGCGAACTTCGCGGGCGACTGGCCCGGACTGGTCGGTCTGCTCGGGCTGAACGCCGGGCTCACGAAGATGGACAAGCCCTACGCCTCGATCTGGTCGGTCGACTTCACCGACGAGTGGTTCAAGAACGGCATCAAGGAGTGGACCGAGACCGGCGCCATCACCCACGACGCCTCGCACGTGCGCCCGCTGCCCGAGCTGCCCGACAGTCCCGAGAAGCAGCTGGGCGAGGCGCTCGCCGCAGAGCTCCTCGCCGAGAAGGCCATCATCGGCGTCTTCGACGAGGGCTGCATGGGCATGTACAACGCGATCTTCGACGACGAGCTGCTCAACCAGACCGGCATCTACAAAGAGCGCCTGTCGCAGTCTGCGCTCTACGCCGAGATGCTCGAGGTCACCGAAGACGAGGCGAACGCCGCCTACGACTGGCTGATCGATGCGGGCATGACGTTCGTCTACGGCGAGGATGCCGCCACCGAGCTCACCCGCGAGCAGGTGCAGTGGCAGCTCAAGATGTACATCGCCGCGCTGCGCATCGCCGACGACTTCGGGCTCGACGCGGTCGGCATCCAGTACCAGCAGGGTCTGAAGGACCTGGTGCCGGCATCCGACCTGGCCGAAGGCATCCTGAACTCCACCGAGCGCCCGCCGGTCACCTCGCGCGACGGTTCGCGCGTGCTGCACGAGGGTCGTGCGTTCCCGCACTTCAACGAGGCCGACGAGGGCGTCGCGGTCGACGCGCTCGTCACCGACCGGGTGTGGCGCGCGATGGGTCTCGTGCCCGACAACACCCTGCACGACGTGCGCTGGGGTGAAGACTTCGACGGCCAGTTCGTGTGGGTCTACGAGATCTCGGGCTCGGTCCCCGCCTCGCACCTCGGCGGATGGCAGAACGCCGAGGGCTGGCGTCAGGGCCACGTCTTCTTCCCCGCCGGCGGAGCCACGATCAACGGCGTCTCGAAGCCCGGTGAGCTCGTCCTCTCGCGCGTGTTCATCGCCGACGGCATCCTGCAGGCCGACATCTTCCGGGCATCCGTCGTCGAGCTGCCCGCCGAAGAGACCCAGCGCCGCAAGGACGCCACGAACCCGGAGTGGCCGATCGCCCACGTCGTGCTGCACGGCGTATCGCGCGACCAGTTCATGGCCCGCCACAAGGCCAACCACGCTCAGACGGTCTACGCGCCCGACGCCGAGACCGCCGACAAGGCGCTCATCGCGAAGGCCGCGATGTTCGCCGGCATGGGCATCAAGGTCAACCTCGTCGGCGACGTCGCGGTCTGAGAACCCCGGAGGGGCGGAGGGGCGGATGCTTCGGCATCCGCCCCTTTCGTGTGCGGCCTGCGCCGCTTCGACAGGCTCAGCGCCCCAGGCCTGAGTTCCTGCAACTGGGTCCCTGAGCCTGTCGAAGGGTCCCGCCCGCTCACACCTCCGTGTTGCGCGACACGTAGGCGGTGCGTTCGACCACGGGGCGCACGAGCTCGGTGATGCCGCGCCGCTCGAGGAGCGCGGCATCCGCGGCATCCTTCGACGTCACGAACGCCGGGTCCGCACCGGACTCGCAGGCGTCGACCCAGGCCTGGAAGATCGAGCCGCCCGGACCCATCGCCCCGCGGCTGATCGGTGTCTCGGCCTCGTCGACCTCGACCACGATGCCGAGCGTGCGCTTCGGCGCCGACCGGCGTTCGCGCAGCTCGGGGATGAGCTCGGCGAAGCGGCGGCCGATCGGCTTGGCGGTGCCGGTCTGGTCGACGAGCCCGAGCGTGTACTCGAGGTCGGGGAAGTCGGCGAGGTCGCGGCTGACGTCGTGCGAGCACCACCAGGTCACGCCCCACAGATCGTCGGTGCGGGCGACCGAGCGCAGCGTCGCCTCGAGGAAGTCGGGCGTCTGCTCGGGGGTGAGACAGTTCGACGGCGCCCCGACCTCCTGCAGCCAGATCGGCTTGTGCGGGTCGGTCGCGAACGCCCGCGCCAGCTCGATCATGTACTCGGCGTGACGATCGGATGCCGTCGACCGCCCGCCGTACTTCTGCGCGGTGCCGTTGAAGATCCACGAGTGCACGGTGGTCATCGCGCCGAGCCGTGAGGCCAGCGCCGGGGTGAAGCCGTGACCGTCCATGTACCAGGCGGCGTCGTACTCGCTGTGCACGTGACGCTGCGCGGGCGCGGACGCCTCGGCCGCATCGAGCAGCGTCGTGATCCAGTTCGCGGCCTCGGCCTCGGTGACCGGCCAGGGCGAGGGGTGCGTCTGCGCCGAGAACTGATTCGTCTCGTTGCCGAGCGTGAAGCCCAGGAAGTTGCGCGCATCGGTCAGCCGCTCGCCCAGACGCGTGACGAGTTCGGCCTGCCCGCTGAGCGCCTCGGGGTGCGTGAACATGTTCTTGTCGTGCCAGGTGAACAGCCACGAGGGGATGAAGTCGAAGCTCGAGAGGTGTCCCTGGATCACGTCGACGCTCGCGTCGAGTCCGAACTCGGCGGCGACGTCGACCACGGCGCGCACGTCATCGACGGCTTCCTCACGGATGAGCGTGCGGTTGGGCTGCAGCACCGTCCACAGCGGGAAGATGCGCAGGTGGTCGAGCCCGAGATCGGCGAGGGCGGCGAAGTCGCGGCGCACCTCGTCGAGGTCGAGCGACATCCACGCGTGCATCCACTTCGATCGCGGCGTGTAGTTCGCGCCGAAGCGCAGGGGGTCGGCGGGGGAGAGGGCGACGTTGTCCATCCGGCCAGCCTAGCCACGGCATCCGTGGTCTCCCCGGCAGTCGGGAAGGGGGAGACTGGAGGGATGATCCGAACAGCAGATCTCAGCGGGACGGATGCCGTCGCCGTCGGGCGCCTCGTCAAGGACTACCTCCGGCAGACCGAGAGCGAGAAGGTCGCCCACGGCGCCGCGCCGGCCCCGGCATCCGATGCCCTGCCCGCCGCCTACCGACGCGAGGTCGACGACCCGGCTGACGCCTACGCGGGATGCCCCGTGTTCGTCGCCGAGATCGACGGCGAGGTCGTCGGGGTCGTGGTGCTGCGCCCGGATGCGGGAGGGGTCGAGATCAAGCGACTCTGGGCATCGCCGCTCGTGCGGGGGCGGGGCGTCGGATCCGGTCTGCTCGACGCGGCGATCACCGCCGGTGAGGGCGATGTGCGCCTGTCGGTCTGGGAGTGGCGCACCGACGTCATCCGCCTGTACGAGTCGCGGGGCTTCGTGCGCGTGCCGTCGTGGGACGCCCGCCCGGCCCTCGTCTGCATGCGCTTCTCTTCTCGTGAGAGGTCATGACACGCCGAACCGCAGCCCCGGAGCGCGGCGTGTTCTGACCCCTCACGCCACGTGACAGGGAGCGTCAGGCCGGCGGCAGGCGCAGCACGTCGGGCGACTCGCCCCCGGTGAGGTCGTCGGAGATGCGGATGCTGCGCGCCAGGTCGTCGAGTGCGCCGTCGAGGGTGCCGAAGCGCTCGCGCTCGCTGCAGATCGCGGTGAGAGTGACCAGGTGCGTGCCCGTGTCCCACGTGTAGGTCGTGAACGGCGGCGCGCTCGGCGAAGGAGGCATCGCCACGACGAGCTTCTCGCCCGCACCGAGAACCGTGCGGAACGAGACCGTGTCGTCGTACTCCATCGGCATCGACGCGCGCGCGATGCGCACCTCGGGCGTGAGCTCCTGCGTCGTGGCCATCGCGACGACCAGCTCGGGGTCGGCCTTCCATGTCCACACCAGCACGCGGCCGTCGGCGCGCTTCATGAGCATGGGGGCGGCCTGGCTCATCATCCACGCGCCGAGGCGCGATCCCGGTCGCTCGGTCGCACCGAGGGCCGCGTTCGCCTGGCCCAGAAGCATCCGGATGGCCGCCTTGCGGTGGCGCCGGCCCTTCCAGCCCAGCGAGTCGGTCACGGGGATCCACAGCGAGGGGTCGGCATCCGCAGTCAGTCGCATGCCTCAACGCTAGACGGTGTTGCCGGGAGGATGCCGGTGGGCCTCGGGGCGGCGCGCAGGGGCCTCCGGTAGAGTTGCCAGCGCCCTCCGGGGCACCCCTGGCCGCGAACCGTAAGGCAGCATGTCTGTTTCTCCCACCGACCCGACCAGCGCACCCGACACCGGGGAGCGACCGCTGCGCATTCTGATCGGCGCCGACACGTTCGCGCCCGACATCAACGGCGCCGCCCGCTTCGCCGAGCGTCTGGCCGCCGGTCTCGTGCAGCGCGGCCACGACGTGCACGTCTCGGCTCCGAACCAGGCCTACCGCCGCTCGAAGCCGCACACCGAGATCATCGAGGGCGAGCGCATGACCCTGCACCGGCTGCCGTCGGTGCGGTGGGCGCCGCACGACTGGCTGCGTTTCGTGTGGCCGTGGCGTTCGAAGCACTGGGCCCGCACCGTGCTCGACCGGGTCAACCCCGACGTCGTGCACATCCAGTCGCACATCGTGATCGGTCGCGGCCTCGCCCGCATCGCGCGTCAGCGCGGCATCCCCGTGATCGCCACGAACCACGTCATGGCCGAGAACATCCTCGAGCACACGACGATGCCGGACGCCGTGAACCGCTTCATCACGAAGCACGCGTGGGCCGATGCGAAGCGCACCTTCGACCTGACCCGTGCGGTCACCACGCCCACGCGCCGGGCCGCCGACTTCCTCGAGGGCACGGTCGCGGTCAAGGGCGTGATCCCCGTGAGCTGCGGCATCGACCGCACGCAGTACACCCCGATCATCGGGCCGCGCGAGAAGAACCGCATCGTGTTCGTCGGGCGTCTGACGGCCGAGAAGCAGATCGACGTCATCCTGCAGGCCATGACGAAGCTCGACCCGGCGCTCGACACGACCTTCGACATCGTCGGCGGCGGAGACCAGCGCAAGCAGCTCGAGAGCCTCGCCACCCAGCTCGGTCTCGGTGACCGCGTCACCTTCCACGGCCGCACCTCCGACGACGAGCTGCGGGCGCTCCTGTCGCGCGCCAGTCTGTTCGTGATCGCCTCGATTGCCGAACTCCAGTCGATCGCGACGATGGAGGCCATGGCCTCGGCGTTGCCGATCGTCGCCGCGGATGCCGTCGCCCTCCCGCACCTCGTGCACGACGGTGAGAACGGCTACCTCTTCGAGCCCGGCAACGTCGACGAGCTCGCCGCCCGTCTCACCGACGTGCTGACCGCCGAGTCGGCCTTGTACGCGCGCATGCAGCAGGCGTCGCTCGACGGCGTCGCGATCCACGACATCAACCGCACCCTCGACACCTTCGAGGCGCTGTACCGCGACGCCCCCCTGCCCGAGTGACGCGCATGCACGTCGTGTTCTTCGGCGATCAGCACCTCGACTCGCTCGGTGGGGCGCAGGTCTCGATGCGACTGCAGCGGGAGTTCCTCGAGCGCGCCGGGCACACGGTCACCGTCGTCGCGCCGCGCATGCACGGGTCGCGCGCGGCGGTCGGGGCGACGGATGCCGCGTACCTCGACCTGCCGTCGATGCCGATCACGCTCGACCGCGAGTATTCGATGACCTGGCCGGGGCGCGCGACCGACCGCTTCCTCGACCGTGCGATGACCACGCGACCGCCGGTCGACCTCGTGCACGTGCAGGCCGACTTCTGGGGCGCGTTCATCGGTCACCGGTATGCGCAGCGGCACGGCATCGCCGTCGTGCACACGATGCACAACCGCGTCGACGTCGGGATCGCCGCCGTCACTCCCCTGCACCGTCCGGTGCTCGGGGCGCTGAACGTGTGGCGCCGCGCGGCGCTGCGCGGGATCGGTCGACCGGTCGACGGCGGCGACGGCTGGGCGTTCCTGCGGGGTCTCGCGGCCGGGGCATCCGCCGTCACCGCCCCCTCGACGCACTTCGCCCGCCGCCTCGAGCAGCACGACGTGTTCGACGCGGTCGACGTGATCTGGAACGGCATCGACGACGACGTGCGCGCCGCCGTGCTCGCCGAGGCGCCCGTCGAGCGGATGCCGGGACGCCCGCGGTTCGTGTGGCTCGGACGCATGAGCCCCGAGAAGCGGCTGCTGCCGTTCCTCGAGGCGTGGAACGCGGCGGGCATCGACGCCGACCTCGAGATCATCGGCGGGGGAGGGCAGCGCGCGGCGGCCGAGAAGCTCGTCGCGGGTCGCGAGGGCGTGCGCTTCGCCGGACGCCTCACCTACCCGCAGACCCTCGCCCGCATCGCCGCGGCCGACGCGCTCGTGCAGACGTCGATCGGCTTCGAGACGCAGGGCATGACGCCCTTCGAGGCCGCGACGCTCGGCACGCCCTCGATCATCAGCGACCCCGACATCGCCGCGGAGCTCGGGGGCGGGTTCTGGGCGGTGGCCGACGCCGAGGGTCCGGAGCCGGCGCGGGTCGCGGCACTCGCCGAGACGCTGCGGGTCGCGGCATCCGACATCTCCGCCGGCACGGCGCCCACCCCGTTGCCCGCGGTGGCCGAGGCTTTCCGGCAGTCGTCGCGCACCGCCGCGATGATCGAGGTCTACGAGCGCGTGCTCGCCGAGGGCTGAGTCGCCGAGACACCACTTCGGCCCCGAGGCATCACGTCAGGCGTGGTGTCTCGGGGCCGAAGTGATGTCTCGACGCGTCCGCTTACAGGAACGCGTAGAACAGGCTGGAGATCCAGCCGAGGATGATGCCCAGCAGCTGCACACCGCCGACGCCGATCGCGACACCCGCGAAGACCTGGCCGCCGGGGCGCCGTACCGCGATGAGTCCGAGCACGAGGGCGGCGGCGCTGGCGAGGAACGTGACCACGCCGAACAGCAGGGTGAAGATGCCGTAGCCGCCATCGCCGTAGCCCGAGTAGTAGCCGATCGACGACAGCAGGAACGGCTGGATCAGCACCTGCAGTGCACCGATCGCAGCGACAGCGAGGGCGATGATGAACGCCACGCGCGCGAGGGCGTTGGTCGACCCGGCGGGGCGCGCCGGTGCCGGGTTCGCACCGTACGCGGGCTGCTGAGTTGCGGCGTAGGGAGCGGCACCCGGGTGCGCGTAGGCGCCCTGCGGGGCGGCCTGGCCGTAGGGCTGCGCCTGCGGCTGGCCGTATGCCTGCTGCGGCTGCGGCGCCTGCTGGCCGTACGGCGGCTGCGGGGCTGTCTGTTGCGGGGTTCCGTACGCCGGCGCGGCCGGGTACTGCGGGTCGGCCGGAAGAGCGGATGCCGCGGGCGGAGCGCTCGGGAACTGCGGCTGCTGCGGAGGGTTGGTGGCGTTCCCGTTCGGGGGCGTGGGCGGAACGGGAGGCAGCTGCGGGTCGCTCATGGCTCCGAGCGTAGTCGTGCGAGCGGCCCGGCGGGGTGAACGGTTCGGGACGAGGGGTCAAGACACGCCGTGCTCGACGGCATCCGTACGGCGTGTCTTGACCTCTCAGCGGGAAGCCCGGTGCAGGGAGTCGCGTTCGGCGACCCGGTTCCAGTCGGTGGGGGTGGGGCGGTATCCGTCACGGCGGAGTTCGACGACCGTGGCGACGAGGGCCCAGAGGGCCAGGGCGGCGAGGAGGATGAGGAGTACCATGGCAGAAACGCTACGGTCGACGTCGATCCGCCACGAGTGGCAGGATAGACGTATATCGAACGAAAACTGCCAATCGGGAGCGCGCATGAAGACAGTGGCCTGCATCGTCCAGGACGGGTTCGCCCCGTTCGAGTTCGGCCTCGCCTGCGAGGCCTTCGGGCTCGACCGCTCGAACGACGGCGTGCCGAACTTCGACTTCCGGGTCGTCGCCCCGCATCCCGGGGTCGTGGCATCCAAGCTCGGCTTCTCGATCAACGTCGAGCACGACCTCTCGTTCGCCTACGAGGCCGACCTCGTCGTCTTCTGCCCGGTGCCGCGAGAGTACTGGGACCGCATCGACCCGCTGCTCCTCGACGTCGCCCGTGACGCGGTCGCCCGTGGCGCCTGGGTGCTCACGATCTGCAGCGCCTCGTTCATCCTCGGGGCAGCGGGCGTGCTCGACGGGCGTCGCGCCACCACGCACTGGATGTACTCCGAGATCATGGCGTCGATGTACCCCGAGGTCGAGATCGACCCCGACGTGCTCTTCGTGCAGGACGGCCGCATCATCACGAGCGCCGGCACGGCCGCGGGCATCGACGCGTGCCTGCACCTGTTGCGGCAGGAACTCGGGGCCGAGCTCACCAACCGCATCGCGCGCCGCATGGTCGTGCCGCCGCAGCGCGACGGCGGGCAGGCGCAGTTCATCGACCGCCCGATCCCGGTCGTGCCGAGCGACTCGCTCGCCGCGGTCGCCGACTGGGCCGTCGAGCACCTCCGCGACGAACTCGGAGTCGATCAGCTCGCCGCCCGCGCTCTCATGTCTCCCCGCACCTTCGCCCGCCGATTCAAGGCCGAGTACGGGGCGACGCCGGCGGCCTGGCTCGCGCGCCAGCGCATCATCCACGCCCAGCGGATGCTGGAACGCACCGACTTCCCCCTCGATCGCATCGCCGACGAGTGCGGGTTCGGTTCGGCGGCCGTGCTGCGTCAGAACTTCGCCCGAGTGCTCGGCCTGACGCCGACCGCCTACCGCGCCCGCTTCTCCTGCGCCGCCGACGAGATGCCGGCCGCCTGAGGCTGCACACTCGGGAGGAGATCTCGCCTTCGGCAGGAGGCATCCGCTTTTCCGGCCCTGTGGAGCGCGTGTTCTCCTGCGGAGCTCGTGCGTGTCGAAGCGTCCCGGCGAGAAACCGCGTCAGAGGGCGCGGGTCGTGGAGCGCTCGACGAGCGAGCACGGCAGCAGCACGTGCGCGGCATCCTGCTCGGGGTTCGCCAGCCGTGAGAGCAGCAGTTCGACCGCGCCGTGCGCCATGTCGAGGATCGGCTGCCGCACCGTCGTGAGGTCGAACGCCTGCCACGACGACATCGCCACGTCGTCGAAGCCGAGGATCGAGACGTCCTCGGGCACCGCGACGCCGAGCTCGGTGGCGGCGTTCAGTGCTCCGAAGGCGACGAGGTCGTTGTGGCAGAAGAGTGCGGTGGGCGGCTCGGGCAGCTGCAGCAGGCGGGTCGCGGCGTCGAAGGCGCGGGTGTAGTCGAGATCGGCGACCTCGAGCAGGTCTTCGTCGAAGGAGACACCGGCGGCGGCGAACTCGAGCAGGAAGCCGCGGTGCCGGTCGTTGACGGATGCCGCGCCCAGGGGCCCCGAGATCACGCCGATGCGCCGGTGGCCGAGGTCGAGCAGGTGCCGGGCGGCGATGCGTCCGCCCTCGAAGTTGTCGGGCGAGATGGAATCGGATGCCGGGGCGGCGCCCGGACCCATCGTGACCGAGGGGACGCCGAGCGAGACGATGCGCCCCTCGTCGTCGGGGGAGAGCAGTGTGGTGGTGAGGATGACGCCGTCGACGTTGGTCTCCCAGAGCGTGCGGGCGAGGTCCTCGGTGGTGTCGGCGCGCCCCGAGAGGATGAGCGTGCGATAGCCGGCCTGATTGAGCTCGCCGCTGATGGTGTGCAGCAGTTCGGCGTAGTAGCTGTTGCGCGGGTCGCCGAGCACGACGCCGATCGTCTGGGTGCGGCTGGTGACGAGGCTGCGGGCGCTGAGGTTGGGTCGATAGCCGAGCTTCTCGATCGCCGCCTCGACCTTGGCGCGGATGTCGTCGGACACCCCTTCGCGCCCGTTGACGATGCGCGAGACCGTCGTCTGCGAGACTCCGGCCGCCTTGGCGACATCGATGCTCGTGACACCGCGGGACTTCGGCGGCATGGGATCTCCTCTGGGCGTGCCGGGACTCCCATGCTAGACGGCGAGGGGCGAGGATGACTACGCAACCCTCGGTGCGGCCCCTCCCGCGTCGCGCGAAGGCGGCCCGGGAATGTCGCCGAACGCCCGTCAGGCGCGCCAGTGCGCGGGCGAGGGCAGGGTGTGGTCGCGCACGTCGACGCCCGACGGCGCGACGGATGCCGTGGCGTACAGCAGCGACTGAGTGGGGTAGCCATGCGGGCGGTTGTCGCGGATGATCGCGCGGTCGTCTTCGGGGGAGAGCTCGGCGCTCTCGGCGAGGAGGGCGGTCCACTCTGCCACCTAGTCCGCGGCCTCGGCGGCCGGAGCGAGCGCCCGGAATCGCGGCAGCCAGGTGCGGATGCGCGGGGTCACCGCATCGTCGAGATCGTCGTGGGCGATCATGTGCGTGCCTGCGGCGACGGGCGTGGTGCGCAGCTCGGCGCCGTCCCACGAGAGCACCCGCGCTCCCTCGGGCCCGACCTCGAGCAGGTTGAAGCCGTGCATCGGCAGAGGGCCTTCGGGTGAGCGGCCGGCGACCGATTCGAGGGCGAGCGATCCGCGCGAGACGGCGCGGTCGCCGGACAGCTCCTGCACGTCGGCGCGGTTGAGCAGCACGGCGAGGCGTCGGCGCTGAGGGTCGACCGCGAGCCAGGCGCCGCCCGCACGGCGGTCGCGGATGCCGATCACGCCCGGGTACTGCTCGGGCCACCACGAGCCCAGGGCATCCCATTCGCGCTGCGGGTCTTCATCGCGCACCGCGAGGAGTCTCACGGTCGCGGCATTCTCGACATCGATCACGACCGTGCACACGCTCTCGATCCTATGCGCGCCGTTGGGCGGAGTTCTCCCCGTTGGGCGGAGGTTCTCGTGCGAGGCATCCGCCCGACGCGGAGTTCTCCGCCCGTCGGGGAGGAGATCCCTCGCTCCGAGGGGCAGGGAGTGCGGATGCTTCCTGCATAACGTGAGTTCTCCGCCACTGGCGCCCCGCGCACCCGGATGCTGCGGCAGAATCGGAAGCGTGAACATCGTCGTCGGAGTCACGGGCGGCATCGCCGCGTACAAGACGGTGCACCTCGTGCGCCTCCTCATCAAGGCCGGTCATGATGTGACCGTCGTGCCCACCGAAGACGCGCTGCGCTTCGTCGGCACGCCGACCTGGGAGGCGATCAGCCGCCACCCCGTCACGACGAGCGTGCACGACGACGTCGCCCGCGTGCGCCACGTCGCCCTGGGTCAGGCGGCCGAGCTCGTGATCGTCGCCCCGGCCACCGCGAACACGATCGCGTCGATGACCGCCGGGCTCGCGAGCGACCTGCTCGGCACGACGCTGCTCGCCACCGAGGCGCCCGTGCTGATCGCGCCCGCCATGCACGCCGAGATGTGGCGGCATCCGGCGACGCAGTCGAACATCGCGACCCTCCGCGAGCGCGGCGTGCGCCTGGTGGGTCCCGACGACGGCGAATTGGCCGGGGGAGACAGTGGGCCGGGTCGGATGTCGGAACCGGAGGAGATCTTCGCCGCTGCGCAGGCGCTGCTCGCTCCCGGCGATCTCGCGGGCACCCGCGTCGTCGTCTCGGCGGGCGGCACCCGGGAGCCGATCGACCCCGTGCGCTTCCTCGGCAACCGTTCGAGCGGACGTCAGGGCACCGCACTCGCCGCCGAGGCCGCGGCCCGCGGTGCCGAGGTCACGCTCGTCGCCGCGCACATCGATGCCGCGATCCTGGCGTCGGCGCGGCATCCGTCGGTCACGATCGTTCCCGTCGGAACGGCCGCCGAGCTCGGAGAGGCGATGAAGGATGCCGCGGCATCGGCGGATGTCGTGATCATGGCCGCCGCGGTCGCCGACTACCGGCCGGCGCGCGCCGCCGACCACAAGCTCACGAAGGAGGAGGGTGCGCTGGATCGCGTCGACCTCGTCGAGAACGAGGACGTCGTGGCGGCCCTCGCAGCGATCCGTGCCGACGGCGGTGCTCCGACGGGGCAGACGATCGTGGCGTTCGCCGCCGAGACGCTGTCGGATGCCGAGCAGCGCCGTGAGCGCGCTCGCCGCAAGCGCGAGCGCAAGGGTGTCGACCTGCTGGCGGTGAACCTCGCGGATGCCGAGAACGGGTTCGAGCGCACCGACAACGCGGTCGAGATCATCGGCGTCGGCGGCGCAGTCGTGGCCGCGGCATCCGGGAGCAAGCGCGAGGTGTCAGCGGCGATCTGGGATGCGGTGCGGATGCTGCGCTGACCGGGGGATTGTCAGAGCATCGGCATCCTGTTAAACTTGAGTCAATACAACTCAACTTTGAGTGACCATCGACCAGAAGGAGTCTCCCAGGAGGGACAGATGACCAACCCGCAGACCGGTTCTCAGAACGACCAGCAGTCCGCACTCGAACAGTTCGGGATCAACCTCACCGACCGCGCACGCCAGGGCAAGCTCGACCCCGTGATCGGCCGCGACAGTGAGATCCGCCGCGTGAGCCAGGTGCTCACCCGTCGCACCAAGAACAACCCGGTGCTCATCGGCGAGCCCGGCGTCGGCAAGACCGCCGTCGTCGAGGGCCTCGCCCAGCGCATCGTCGCGGGCGACGTCGCCGAGTCCCTCAAGGACAAGGAACTGATCACGCTCGACATCTCGGCGCTGGTCGCCGGCGCGATGTACCGCGGGCAGTTCGAGGAGCGGCTGAAGCAGGTCCTCAAGGAGATCACCGAGTCCGACGGTCAGGTCATCACCTTCATCGACGAGCTGCACGTGCTCATGGGCGCGGGTGGTGGAGAGGGTTCGGTCGCGGCATCGAACATGCTCAAGCCGATGCTCGCCCGCGGCGAGCTGCGCCTCATCGGCGCCACCACACTCAACGAGTACCGCGAGTTCATCGAGAAGGACGCCGCCCTCGAACGCCGCTTCCAGCAGGTGTACGTGGGCGAGCCCACCGTCGAAGACACGATCGCCATCCTCCGCGGCCTCAAGGAGCGCTACGAGGCGCACCACAAGGTCGCCATCGCCGACGGCGCGCTCGTCGCCGCGGCATCCCTGTCGAACCGGTACCTGCCGGCCCGTCAGCTGCCCGACAAGGCGATCGACCTGATCGACGAGGCCGCTTCGCGGTTGCGCATGGAGATCGACTCGGCCCCGGTCGAGATCGACGAGTTGCGCCGCCACGTCGACCGCCTCAAGCTCGAAGAGCTGGCGCTCAAGAAGGAGAAGGACGCCGCCTCGAAGGAGCGCCTCGCGACCCTCCGCGCCGACCTCGCCACCGAAGAGGCCAAGCTCGGCGAACTGCAGGCCCGGTGGGAGCGCGAACGCGCGTCGCTCAACCGCGTCGGCGATCTGAAGACGCGCCTGGATGCCGCCCGCAGCGACGCCGAGCGCGCGCAGCGCGAGGGCAACCTCGAGCGTGCCTCCCGGCTGCTCTACGCCGAGATCCCGGCGCTCGAGCGAGAGGTCATGGAGGCCGAGCGGTCGGAGTCCGTCGACTCCGACGGCGAGCGGCGCATGGTCAACGAGCAGGTCACCGATGAAGACATCGCCGGCGTCATCGCGGCGTGGACCGGCATCCCCGTCGGCCGCCTGCTGCAGGGCGAGACCGAGAAGCTGCTGCACCTCGAGTCCGAGCTGGGCAAGCGCCTCATCGGCCAGAAGGATGCCGTCAAGGCGGTGTCGGATGCCGTGCGCCGCTCGCGCGCGGGCATCAGCGACCCCGGTCGCCCCACCGGGTCGTTCCTGTTCCTCGGGCCGACCGGTGTCGGAAAGACCGAGCTCGCGAAGGCACTCGCCCAGTTCCTCTTCGACGACGAGCACGCCATGGTGCGCATCGACATGTCGGAGTACGGCGAGAAGCACTCCGTGTCGCGTCTGGTCGGCGCCCCTCCGGGATACGTCGGCTACGAGCAGGGCGGTCAGCTGACCGAGGCCGTTCGTCGTCGCCCGTACAGCGTGATCCTGCTCGACGAGGTCGAGAAGGCGCACCCCGAGGTGTTCGACGTGCTGCTGCAGGTGCTCGACGACGGCCGCCTCACCGACGGACAGGGCCGAACGGTCGACTTCTCGAACGTGATCCTGATCCTCACGTCGAACATCGGCTCGCCGATCCTCATCGACCCGGTGCTCTCGCCCGACCAGAAGCGCGAGCAGGTGATGGCGCTCGTGCAGCAGGCCTTCCGGCCCGAGTTCCTCAACCGTCTCGACGACATCGTGATGTTCCAGGCGCTCAGCGAAGACGACCTCGCGCAGATCGTCGAGCTGTCGATCGACCAGCTGCACACGCGGCTGCACGACCGCCGGCTGTCTCTCGCGGTCACGCCCGATGCGCGGTCGTGGCTCGCCCAGCGCGGGTACGACCCGGTGTTCGGTGCGCGCCCGCTGCGCCGCCTCATCCAGAGCGAGGTGCAGAACAAGCTGGCCACCGCGCTGCTCTCGGGCGGCGTGCGCGACGGCGACACGGTGCGGGTCGACATCGCGGCCGACGGCACGGGTCTCGTGCTCACGGCCGAGGCCCCGGCATCCGTTCCCGACGACGATGACGACGTGATCGAGGCCGAACTGCTCGACGACTGATCGTCCCTCGACGCAGAAGAGCCCGGTACGCGATGTGCGTACCGGGCTCTTCTGCGTCGAGAGGGGAGATCAGGCGCTGAGGATGACCGTCTCGGCGATCGGGCGGCGCACGCGCGGTGCGGTCTCGCGCTGCTGCAGCACCTCGGGGAGCGCGGTCACGTCGCCGAACTCGCCGACGGCGAAGACCGTCACGGCCGAGAAGCGGGGCTCGAGGTCGGCGAACTCGCGCACGGCCTCCGGGTCGAATCCGCTCATCTGGTGCACGAGGAGTCCCTCGTGGTGGGCCTGCACCGAGAAGTGCGCGACGGCCTGGCCGAGGTCGTAGAGGGCGTGGGTGATCGGCGTGCCGTCTTCGGTGGCGGTCTCGGCGACGGCGACGACGAGGACGGCGGCGTTGACTGCCCAGGCCTGGTTGAAGCCGACGAGCGCGTCGACGACCTGTGCGTGCAGGGCCGTTCCGCGGCGGGCGACGATGAAGCGCCACGGCTGCGAGTTGTTGGCCGAGGGGGTCCAGCGGGCGGCCTCGAGGGAGGCGGCGAGCTTGGCCTCGTCGATCGCGTTGTCGGCGTCGAAGGCGCGGGGGCTCCAGCGCTCGGCGAGCACCTCGAGGACGGGGTGCTCGGTGGGAGCGGTGCGGACGAGGGTGGGAATGCTCACGGTGGTGCCTTTCAGACGGGGTGCCGATCGGACTCCGTCGTCCGCCTACGCGTGTCTGAACGCATGTGTCCGCATGGATATTCCTGAGGTCGTGCGGGTTTCGTCGTGTGACGCGGAGAAGGACGGATGCCGCGGTATCGGCATCCGTCCTTCCCCGGCGCAGCGCGCCTCAGCCGCGCAGCGCCTCGGTGAGCTTGACCCGCGAACCCATGCGCAGCAGCGAGTTCTCGTAGATCTTCGCGCCGATCGCGATCGCCGCGATGCAGCTCACCAGCAGGATCGCCAGCGACAGGATGGGCTCCCACCACTGCGCCTCACCGACGAACAGGCGCATCGGCATCCCGACCGGGGCCGAGAACGGTACGTACGACATGATCGTCAGCACCAGCGCGTTGTCGTTGAAGACGATGACGAGGATGTACGGCGCCATGATCAGCATCGTGATCGGCGTCGTGGTGGCGCCGATGTCCTCCTGACGCGACACCATCGACGCCGCAGCGGCGAACAGCGAGGCCAGCAGCACGAAGCCGAAGAGGAAGAACACCGCGAACCACAGGATCGGCCCGCCGAGCAGCGTCAGCACGTCTCTCTGCCCGGTGACGATCAGACCGACGGTCGCGATCGCGGCGAGGCCGACGATCTGCGCCATCGCGAGGATCGTGTTGCCGATGACCTTTCCGGCGAGCAGGGTGCGGGCGGGGATCGCCGACAGCAGCAGCTCGACCACCCGGGTCTGCTTCTCTTCGACCACGCTCTGCGCGATCGTGCCGCCGAAGGTCGACGCCGCCATGAGGAAGACGATGCCGAACGCGAGAGCGATGAAGTACCGCAGCAGCGGGTTGGTGGTCGCCGGTTCCAGGATCTGCACCTCGGGCGTCTCGGAGAGTCCGCTGACGAGCGAGCTCGGGGCGTCCTTCAGTGCGATGACGGTGTAGCCGGTGGGCCCACCGCTCGACACGACCGCCGCGTCGACCTTCTCCTCGCGCACGAGCTGTTCGGCCGCCGCGTCATCGGCGACCTCGGTCACCTCGACGTCGGGCAGCGCCGATACCGTGGATGCCGTCTCGGAGGTCGCAGCGACCGGCGTCTTGTCGGTGCCGCTGTTGTTGCTGGCGAACCCGCCGATCAGCACACCGGCGAGAGCGATGAGCATGAGGATGACGGTCGAGATGACGAACGCCTTGCTGCGCAGCTTCGATCCGATCTCGCGCTCGGCGACGAGCCAGATCCCGCTGGAACTGCGAATGGGGGAACCGCCCCCGGGAGTCGACGTGGTCACTGGATGACCTCCTTGAAGATCTGGGCGAGGGACGGATGCTTCGGGGCGAAGCTCGCGACGTCGCCGTGGGCGACGGCGGTGCGCAGCACGCGCTGCGCGGTCTCCGCGCCGTCGGTGTCGAACAGGGCGTAGCCGCCCTCGAAGTCGACGACGGTGACGCCCGGTTCGGTGCGCAGCCATCCGGCGTCGCCCGCCGAGACCAGCTCGTAGCGGCTGCCGGCGTGCTGGGCGCGGAGGCCGTCGCGGGAGCCGGCGGCGCGGATCGTGCCCCCGGCGAGGATGACGAGGTCGTCGCAGAGGCGCTCGACGACGTCGAGCTGGTGCGAGGAGAACAGGATCGACGCGCCCTGGGCGGCGGTCGCCTGCAGTGTCGAGGCGACGACGTCGACCGCCAGCGGGTCGAGGCCCGAGAACGGCTCGTCGAGGATGAGCACCTTCGGGTCGTGCACGAGGGCCGCGGCGATCTGCGCGCGCTGCTGGTTTCCGAGCGACAGCGACTCGATCGTGTCGTTCAGGCGCTCGCCGAGGCCGAGGTCGGTGAGGATCGCGGTGGCGCGGGTGGCGGCATCCGTCTTGCTGAAGCCGTGCAGCCGGGCGAGGTAGACGATCTGCTCGAGCACCTTCATCTTGGGGTAGAGCCCGCGCTCCTCGGGCATGTACCCGAAGTTGCGGCGATCGTCGCCGGTGACGGGCGTGCCGTCGAGGGTGACGGTGCCGGAATCCGAGGAGAGGAGTCCGAGCACGATGCGCATGGTCGTGGTCTTGCCCGCACCGTTGCCGCCCACGAAGCCGGTGAGTCGGCCGGGGGCGACATCGAACGAGACGTCGTCGAGCACGCGCCGCGAGCCGTAGCTCTTGGTGATGCCGTGGAGTTCGAGCTTTCCTGAGGTCATGCCTCCACGTTAGGGAGGGGGCGGATGCCGCGGCATCCCCCCTGTGGGGGATTGTCGGGCATCCACCGCGCGGATGATCGGCCCGCGCTACCGCCGCGCGCTGTGCAGAACCGTGCGCACGACGAGTCCGGCGACGAGCGCCCAGAACGCGGCGCTGACGCCGAGCACGGAGATGCCGGATGCTGCGACGAGGAAGGTGACCACGGCCGGCAGCCGCTCGCCCGGGTCGTCGATGGCCTGCTGCACGGCCGAGCCGAAGGCCGCGAAGAGGGCGAGTCCCGCGACGGCCGGGATGACGGCGGCGGGGGCGAGGAGCACGAGCGCGGCGAACGCGGCCGAGGCGGCGCCGAGCACGAGATACGACGCGCCGGTCGAGACCCCCGCGACCCAGCGGCGCTTCGGATCGGGGTCGGCGTCGGGTGACGCCGCGAGAGCCGCACTGATGGCGGCGAGGTTGATCGCATGCCCGCCCGCGGGAGCGCCGATCGCCGTGCCGAGGCCGGTGACGAGCATCGCCGGCCGCCACGGCACCTCGTACCCGAAGCTGCGCATGATCGCGACGCCCGGAACGTTCTGCGACGCCATCGTGACGATGAAGAGAGGCAGCGCCAGGCCCACGATCGCGCCGACCGTGAAGGTGGGGGCGGTGAGTTCGACGCGGGGGAGCAGGATGCCCGGATCGATCGCCGTGCCCTGACGCACGAGCTCGACGGCCACGACCACCGCCGCGGCGAGGAACGCGACCGGAACCGCCCAGGGCGGCGCGAGTCGGGCGACGATCAGCCAGGTGACGACGACCGGTACGACGCCCCAGGGGTTCTCTACGATCCCGGTGATGGGGGCGAGGCAGAGCGGCAGCAGCACACCCGCGAGCATCGCCTGCGCGATAGAGGCGGGGATGCGGGCGATGAATCCGCCGAGCGCCGGCCACAGCGCGGTGAGCAGGATGAGTGCCGCCGTGACGAGGAACGCTCCGACGGCGGCGGGCCACCCGCCCTCGATGGCCCCCGCCGTGGTGCCGGTCGCGGCGAGCAGCGCGGCGCCGGGCGTCGACCACGCGACGGTGATGGGCATCCGATAGCGCCAGGCGAGCACGATGCACGCGAGTCCCATGGTGAGGCTGGCGGCGAGCAGGCCGCTGGCGGCCTGGGCGGCGGATGCTCCCACCGCCGAGAGCCCGGTGAGCACGACCGCGAACGAGCTGGTGAAGCCGACGAGAGCGGTGACGATGCCCGCGAGGATGGGCCGCGAGAGCGGGGCAGGGGGCGCGGCGGATGCGGCGGACGCGTCGGCGGACATGGATCCGAGGCTATCGCCCGACGCCGACACGCGGTGTCGTCGGGCGGTGCCGTCAGGAGGGTACGCGGCTCACGCGAGCCCGAGGCGGTGCGCGAGCACCACCGCCTGCACGCGATCGCGCGCTCCGAGCTTCTGCAGGATGCGGGAGACGTGGGTCTTCACGGTCGCCTCGCCGATGAAGAGGGCAGCGGCGATCTCGGCATTGCTGCGCGCGTCGGCGAGGAGGGTGAGCACCTCGGCCTCCCGCTCGGTGAACGGCTCGGCGAGGCCGGGAACCGTGATCACGGGCGGCGCGGTGCGCGGCGCCGCGGGGGCCGCGGCCGAGGCGGATGCCGTCACTGCAGACGGTGCTGCAGACGGCGTCGACGCCGCGGCGGGCGCAGATCCGGCGAACCGGGCGAGCACGCGACGGGTCACCTCGGGCGCCAGCATCCCGTCGCCCGCCGCCAGCGCACGCACGGCCGCGATCAGGTCTTCGGGGCCGGCGTTCTTGAGCAGGAACCCGCTCGCCCCGGCATCCAGCGCCTGGTAGAGGTAGTCGTCGCGGTCGAAGGTGGTGACGATCGCGATCGCCGCCGTGATGTCGGGGTCGGCGACGATGCGCCGGGTCGCCTCGATGCCGTCCATGTCGGGCATCTGCACGTCCATCGTGATCACGTCGGGGCGCAGTGCGGTGGCCTGGGCGACGGCATCCGCTCCGGTCGCGGCCTCGCCCACGATCTCGATGTCGGGCTGGGTGCCGAGGATCGTGCGAAATCCCGCGCGCAGCATCGAGTGGTCGTCGACGAGCAGCACGCGGATCGGGGAGTCGGTCATTCGGGGATCCTCACGGGTCGCGGAGCGGTGTTCAGCGGCACGCGCGCCCGCACCCGCAGGCCGCCGAGGGGGCGCGGCGTGACCTCGATCGTGCCACCCGAGGCGATCGCCCGCTCGCGCATGCCCAGTTGTCCGAGGCCCGGCCGCAGTTGGCCGATCATGCGACCGGTGTTGACGACCTCGACCTCGACGCCGTGCTCGTCGTAGCGCACGCGCACGTCGGCGGTGGCGCCGATGCCGGCGTGGCGACGCGCGTTCGTGAGCGACTCCTGGGTGATGCGGTAGAGGTTCACAGCGACGACCGAGGGCACGTCGACGGGCTCTCCGATCACGGTGTAATCGGTCGGCAGCCCCGCCTCGGTCGACGCATCGACCAGCTCGCGGATGTCGTCGAGCCCGAGCGTCGACGCCTGCTCGGAGGTCTCGCCGCCCGGAGCGCGCAGGGTCTCCAGCAGCTGGCGCAGTTCGCCGATCGCATCGCGCGCCGACCCCTCGACCCCGGCGAGGAGGTCCTTCGCCTTCCCGGCATCCTGATCGACGACGAGCCGAGCCGCCCCCGCTTGAACGCCCATGACCGACACATGATGGGCGACCACGTCGTGCAGCTCGCGGGCGATGCGCACGCGGTCGAGCGCGACGGCCTGCGCGGCCGTCACCTCGCGCTCGCGCTCGAGCTCGGCCGTGCGCTGCTCGAGCACCGATCGTTCGGATGCCGCGATCCACGAGCGCTCGCCGAAGTAGTAGGCGCCGCCGAAGTAGAGGAGGTTGAGCAGGATCTGCAGCATCATGAAGGCGACGAAGGGAGACATCGCGCCCGCGACGACCTCGGCCTCGTCGGCCTGGCTGATCGCGTCGCGGTACATCGTGATCAGCAGCCACGCGAACATGCCGACGATGATGCCGACGCGCACGAGCATCGCCCCACGACGGTTGTTCATCCAGGCGCCGACCGTATAGATGCCGATGAACATCGCGATGTTGCCGACGTAGATCTCGGGGATGCGGATGGTCACGGCCGCGAAGTAGGCGGCCGAGACGACGATCGCGACCGCGGCCGGGTAGCGCCGCCGGAACGCCAGCGGAGCGGTGATGATCACGGCGTAGACGAGGGCGGTCCACAGCTCGGCCTGCTCGTCGCCGTAGATCTGCGAGATCGACGAGAGCGCGGCGCTGAGGATCGCGCCCACGAACAGCACGGCGGCGAGCAGCAGATCGCTGCGCCGCTCGCGCGCGGTGGGTGTGCGCTGGAACTCGGCGGGCATCCCTCCACCGTAGGGCGCGGGGCGGGGCCCCGGCATCCCCCGTGCGGCGGATGCTGCGCTGTCTCGGCAGCCCGCGCGAGAAAACGGAGACGAAGGGCGGATGCCGCAGCCCACGCGCGAAAACGGAGACGAAGGGCGGATGCCGCAGCCCACGCGCGAAAACGGAGACGAAGGGCGGATGCCGCGGCGCGCCGTTGCCCGGCGCGCCCACCGTGAGCCATTCCCGTCTCCGTTTTCTCGCGGGGACGCCTCGGGATCGGGTTGCTGAGACCACCTCACTGGGTTGCTGAGCCACCTCACCGGGTTGCTGAGCCCACCTCGCTGGGTTGCTGAGCCCGCCCCACTGGGTTGCTGAGCCTGTCGAAGCACCCCGCCCGAGACGCCCCATCGTTGACACGAACCCCCGCGCGGACGAGTATCGGCGTCAACGGGAGATCGCGCAGGCATCCGCCCGTCCACCGCGTTGACGAAGGAGTCCGCAGATGACCGCTTCCGGCCGCATCCTCATCGATCTCTTCATGACCCTCGACGGCGTCGCTCAAGGGCCGGGCGGAGTCGACGAAGACACCTCCGGAGGTTTCCGGTTCAGCGGGTGGCAGGCGGGGCATCCGAGCGACGGCCTCGGTCCGCAGGTCGAGCGCGGCATGCGCGGGCTCGACGCCCTGCTGCTAGGCCGCCGCACCTACGACATCTTCGCCGCGTACTGGCCGCATCACACCGACGGCGAGGAGGGGGCGATCGGTCGCCTGTTCAACGCCGTGCCGAAGTACGTCGCGACCCGCGACGCCGATTATCCGCTCGACTGGGCGGGGAGCACACGGGTCGGTGCCGACCTCGCGGCCGAGATCGCCGACCTGCGCGCCCGCCACCGCGAGGTGCACGTGATCGGCAGCCTCGACTTCGTGCACTCTCTGCTCGCCGAAGGACTTTTCGACGAACTGAACCTGTGGGTCTACCCGATCCTGCTCGGCGCCGGAAAGAAGGTGTTCGATGACCGCGCGCTCCCCGCGGTGCTCGAGCTGATCGAGCCGGCGGTCACCGACGAGGCGGGTGTCACGCTGCTCCGCTACCGTTGTACCGACCGTGTCCCGGAGGTCTCGACGTTCTAGCCGTCAGTCTTCGACGTCGACCTTCGCGGCTTCCTCTGCGGTCAGCACGCCGACGGCGGATCCGCCGGGGAGTGCTTCGTTGATCGAGCCGTCGCGGGTCACGTCGGTCCATGGCCAGAGGATCGTGTTGCCCTCGGTCTGCACGGCGAATCCCTGGGGCCCGGTCGCGTACAGATCGATCCCTTCGAACGCTTCGAGCCCCTCCGCATCGATGCCGGAGTCCTCAGGAACGGCCGGGCGCTCGGATGACATCTTCGTGAGGTAGACAGCGACCCCGGTGCCTTCGGGGAGAGCCGCGTTCCAGGCGTCGAGGTCGGAGTGCGCAGACGTGTAGAGAACGACGTTGAGCTCGGCGCCTTCGGCGATGTCGCCCTTGGCGACCGTCGACGCCGTGATCGTGACCACGACCGTCTCCATGTCGGAGAAGTCGTCGTCGAAGCGTCCGTAGGTCGGCCCGGGCTGGATCTTCACGACCGATCCGCTGACGACCACGTCTGCGGTCTCGGCGAGCTCCTCATTGCTGTGGTGCGGGATGAAGTCGTAGCTGGTCCCATCGGCCAGGGCTCTCATGGCGTCCGAACTCGTCGCGGACGTACCGGTGGATGCCGTCGCGGGAGTGGGCGTCGGAGTGAGCGCCTCCGGGGCGGACGAGGGCCACAGTGCGATCGTGCCGACGACGACCGCCACCGCGACCGCCGCAGCAGCGGCCGGGACGAACACCCAGGCGCGTCTCCGTCGACGGAATGCCACCTGACGAGCGGTGCCTTGTGCGCCATCCGCGATGATCAATTCGCCGAGCTCGCGCTTCGCCCGGTCGGTCAGGGGAAGGTCGCGATGGCCGCTGGCCGGACGGGCGTGGCGAATGCGTCGCTCAATCTCGTCCATTCCGCACCTCCTCGATATCTGCGAAGCCCACGCGTTCCAGTTCGCCCTTCAGTCGTTGTCGAGCGCGCAGCAACCGCACGCGAACCGTCACGGCGGAGCATCCGAGAATCGTTGCGATCTCCTGCCGAGTCAGGTCTTCCCAATAGGCCATGTAGAGCAGATCTCGGTCGCCGACGGGGAGTCGTTCGAGTGCGCGTCGCACCTCGAGCGCGTCGTCATCGGCTCGTTCCTCGATCTCGTCGACGGTCACCGCAGCCATCGCCTCGGTGAGACGACCGGATGCCGCGATCCGCCGGTACTCGTTACCGATGACGTTGCGCAGCACCTGATACAGCCACGGCAGCGCCAGCTGTTCGCCGCCCTTGTGGTGTGACCAGGCGATCCGAAAGACCTCGGCGACCACGTCCTCCGCGCTGCCGACACCGCGCAGGCGTTGCTCCGCCACCGTCACCATCAGTCGGTGGTAGCGGTTGTAGAAGTCGGCGAACACCTCGATCGACATCGCCACCTCCTCCGCGGATTCAAGACTCATTGAGGAGGGTATTTCCGGACCGGGTCGGAGCGTTACACCGTGGCGGCAAATCTCTGGAAGCCTCTGATGTATTGACACGGCTCTCAGGGAACACATAGCTTTCACTTCGTGAGATTGAATTCCTCCGCTTCGGCGCCGCGCCCGGCGCGTCCACAGCCTGTTGCGGTCGGCAAGCGCACAACGACGACTACTCGGAGTCTCGCCATGCCGGATAGCACGCTTGATGCCAAGTATTAACGGGAGCTGAGATCCTCTCTATGAAGAGTGTGCGTTTTGGAGTCACTGCTGGGATTCTCGCCTCGCTAACTTTTGGGTTGCTCGGATGTGCCGGCGGGGATCCGCTCGAGGGGAAGTTCGTCTTTCCGATCGAGTGGGCGATAACGAGCACGAGTGGGGTCGATTCGACGGAGTCGACGCGATTAACTCTGAACCAAGACGGAACCGCGGCGCTGACGGACTTCCCTGTCGGCAATTGGAGTGATGAGTCGGAGCCGGGCTGCATCGAGTTCGAGGGCGACCTGGTATCTGGCGACGCGAGTTGGGAGTTCGTGAGCGAAGGTAAGATGCTCATCACTTCGACCGAGGGGTCATTCAGCATCTTTGCCGACGCAGGACGCTTCGGCACGGTGAGTTGGATTGACTTTTACCTTTACAAGTGTGACGGGACGAAGTTCAGCTTCAATGTCGAGTCGGAGATTATTCTTCCCACGTCCAGGTGAGAGAGAGAAGTTCGCAAGTGAGTAGCACTTGGGGCGGATTTAAAGATCGCGCAAGGCATCCGGCTAAGCGCGCCTTGCGGCAGGATTTCCTGCCCGCGCTCTCCAGTGAATCCGATGCTTTTTCTGCGGCCGCATCGACCTTCGTTTGGCGGGAAACGAAAACATGGTGAAGCGCGCCGTTGACTTGCGTATCGCTCTGGTTCTCATTCTTCTCGTGGCGGGCCTTACCAGTTGCGCGTCAGGGGCGAAACCGACAGATGATATTACGAACGCGGACGTGATCGGAGACTGGCGAGGCCGAGATGCCCCGGCAGATTTCGTGCTTGCAGTACGTTCCGATGGGACGTACCGCGCGGAGCGCTGGCCCCTTAATCTCGCATGCGGCATCCCGCAAGCGACGTCCGTCTCCGATGTGTCATGGAACGACACGGTTTCGATTGAGGGGCGCTGGGTGCTCCACGAGGGAAGTGGGGCATCGATGACGTTTTTCTTCCCGTCGGGCGTTTGCTCTGGGTATAGCCCGTCGGGGTCGCTGCACGTCGAGGAAGACGGTGACCTCACGCTTAGCTTCTACCTCGCAGTTCCGGACTTGGTCGACTCGACGACGACAGTCATTTTTGAACGCGATTCGAGGTGAATGGGAGTACGTAGACGACGAGACGGTGAGCCTCGGGTGGGAATCTCGGGTTCGGAGAGGGCCCCACATCTATGCCGTACTACGGTTCTGTTACTGACGAGTTGAGAAGGGCGGTTATGTCGGTAGCAACGCGTGGGTGGGGAGTTGGCGCCATCGCGATATGCGGCGCGTTAGTGATTGTGGGCAGCGCCGCATTCATCGCGATTCGAGCGACCGTTGAAAGCAAGGGTCCCGGAAGTCAGGTGATCTTTCCGGCTACGTGGAGCCCGGCGCAAGGCTACTCGAGTGGGGAGTCGGCGCCTGAGGGGTCGTCGATCACTCTCAACGAGGATCACACGGCCACACTGTCTCTGGTCTACGTCGGAGAGGTCGCTGTGATCGACGGTGAGAGCTGCATGTCAGCCGGCTATTCAGAGTTTTCTGGCGATGCACGCTGGGATCTCGACGCTCAGAATTCTCTTCTCGTCAGAACCGCTGCAGGCGACGCCGTGATCGCTCCATTGCCTGGTCGTTTCGACGGATACGACTGGAGCTCTTTGGCTCAGCCATTTTGCGATGGATCTCCCCACTGGTACGTGCTTCACACGTCACGACGTTGAGCGATGCGGGCGGGCATGCTTCTCACTCCTGGGTGCGGTTGGCGGAGCGGTTGCGGAGATGTCGGTGGACCCGCGCACCGCTCCGCGGTGGAGCATCGTCGTCGGGATCGTCGCGATCGGTTTGGGCGCGTTCAATCTGATCGGCAGCGTCGTCTGATGCGTCGGTCTCCAGGGAGGGCGTGGTCGGCGGTGTTTCTCTGCTCTGTTCTCGGTGTGCTACTCGTGGGCTGTGGGTATCAGCAACCCGCGTCAGATCTGACGCACAAGGATGTTGTCGGCAACTGGGAGGGTCGGGAGGTATACGGTTCGTTCGAACTGACGCTTTTCGAGGATGGCTCTTTCCAGGCGGATGACTGGCCGCGTGCTCTTCTGTGCGAGAAGCCTGATGCCCGCACGGCCGGGGCGATCGACTGGGCGGATTCGGTCGATGCTGCGGGTGAGTGGCAGGTGATCCCCGACGTCGGTTATCAAGTCGATTTCGATCCTGGATCCGTCGAAGGACCCGGAAGTGCCGTCCAGCGACACGGTTGTCTGGCTGGACAAGAAATAGTCTTCGAGGTGTGGAGTGAGGGCAGGGCATGACTCTTCGACAAGTGGCGGGGTGGTTCTCCCTCGGCGTGATCGCCTTTGTGGTGCCGGTGGCTATCGAGGCGGCGCTCCGCATCGGGCCGCGCTGGAGCGAGATTCCTCCCGGTAACGTCGCCACCTTGCCCAACGCCTGGGTCTTCGCTGTCGCGGGTTGCGTGTTGTGTCTGGGGGTCGCGCTGTTGACGCGCAGGCCCGGCACCGCCTCGTCGCTGTGGGCAATCCGCCTGTGGCTCGCCTTCGGTGCGTTCGGGAGTTTCTGGGCTGTCGGTTTTTGGCTCAGCATGGCCTACGACGCGATCGATCTTCCGGGGCCGCAGGAGGGGAGCGCGGTGACGCTGCTCTTCGCGATCGCTGGCCCGATCCTGGCAATCGGCGCGTTTGTTTTCCTCGTCGCCAGCACGTTACGCATGCCACGCGGGAAGCTTCTGGCGGGAGGCGAGTTCGAGTGATCGTCTGGGCGGCCCCGCGTCTCGCAGCTGTGCTCGGAATCGGTGTCGTCGCAACGCTTGCGCTCTCCGGTTGCGCCGAACGGAACCCGTTCGAGGGTAAGTTCGTCTACCCCATCGCGTGGTCGGCATCCAACGCTCCTGACATGGCCCCGTTTCAGTCAGCTCGGCTGACGGTGCACGAAGACGGCACGGCGATGTTGGAGAACTTCCCCTCGGGTGCGTGGAATGGGCAGTCAGCACCGGGCTGTATCGACTTCGAAGGGGAATCGCTCACTGGGTGGGCCGACTGGGAGTTCCTCAGCGAAGGGGAACTACAGATCTCTTCCGCCGACGACTCCTTCAGCATCTACGCGGATTCGGGTCTGTTCGGCAGCGTCGGGTGGAGCGACTTCTTCCTTTACGGCTGCGACGGGACGGAGCTCGGCTTCAGCGTGCGCACGCAGGTCATCCTTCCGAGCGAACGCGAGGGCGACGAATCAGGCTGACTCAGCCGCAGCCAGCATCCGCTCGACCACCCGCGCCACCCCGTCGTCATCGTTCGACTCTGCGACCTCGACGGCGGCATCCTTCACGACGGCATCCGCGTCGGCCATCGCCACCCCGCGCCCGGCCCAGCGCAGCATCTCGACGTCGTTGAGGGCATCGCCGAAGGCCATCACGTCGGCGCGGTCGATGCCGAGGTGCCCGCAGAGACGGGCGAGGCCGGTCGCCTTCGTGACGCCCTCGGCCATCACCTCGACGAACGGCGCGCCCGACAGCGTCGCCTCGAAGCCGGAGAGGCCCAGCGACCGCAGAGCGTCAAAGAGCTCGGCCGGCGCGAGCTCGGGATGCCGGATCACGAACTTGAGGCTCGGGGCGTCGAGCACCTCGTCGAGCGGCACGCCGCCCATCGTCTTCGGGTCGCGCTTGTGGTCGGAGAGATCGGCGATCGCCGCGTACCCCTCCTGGGCGACGAAGGTCTCGCCGCCCTCGCGCACGCTCGCGAACAGCAGCCCGGGCACGCTCGCGCGCAGCGCCTCGGCCAGCGTGCGGATCGTCTCGGCCGGCAGTTCTTCGGCGAACAGCATCCGTCCGTCGGTGAGGTGCGTGGCGTAAGCGCCGTTGCTGCAGAGTGCCCAGTCGCGGAAATCGGCGTCGCCGGCGATCGCGCGCAGCCCGATCGGCTGCCGGGCGGTGACCGGAACGACGTGGATGCCGTGGGCCCGCGCCGCGTCGAGCGCCGCCCGCGTGCGAGGGGTGACCGACGAGGTCGAGTCGAGCAGGGTGCCGTCGAGATCGGTGGCGATCAGCCGGAGCGTCATGGCCGACGCGTCACGAGAAGATCATCGGCAGATCGTCATCGTCGTCCGTGCCGCCGAGGTCGATGTCGGCGACGACCGGCACGTGGTCGCTGGGCTGCTCGCCCTTGCGCTCGTCGCGGTGGATCGAGGCGCCGGTGACCGCATCGGCCAGGGTGCGCGATCCGAGGATGAAGTCGATGCGGATGCCCTCGTTGCGCGGGAACTTGAGGCGCTGGTAGTCCCAGTAGGTGTAGCCCTCGGGGAGGATCGGGCGCACGACGTCGGTGAGCCCGGCATCCGCCATCGCGAAGAACGCGGCGCGTTCGGCGGGGGAGACGTGGGTGGAGACGCCCTCGACGATGTCGGGGTCTCCGTTGTCGGTGTCGAACGGGATGATGTTGAAGTCGCCGACCAGCGCGAGCGGCAGGGCGGGGTTCGCCGCGAGCTCGGCCGCGGTCGAGTTCTTCAGCGCCTCGAGCCAGTGCAGCTTGTACGCGTAGTGCGGGTCGTCGAGCGAGCGACCGTTGGGCACGTAGAGGCTCCACACCCGCACGCCGTCGACCATCACGCCCAGCGCGCGCGCCTCGAGCGGGGCATCCGGTCCTTCATGGCCCTTCGCGAACCCGGGCATGCCGTCGAACCCGGTGCGCACATCAGTCATCGGCAGACGGCTCGCGATCGCGACGCCGTTCCACTGGTTGAGGCCGTGCACCTCGACCTGGTAGCCGGCCTCTTCGAAGGGCCCGTAGGGGAACTGCTCGGGTTTGCACTTGATCTCCTGCATCGCGAGCACGTCGATGTCTTCGCGAACGGCGAACTCGACGGTGCGGGTGACACGGGTACGGATGGAGTTGACGTTCCAGGTGGCCAAGCGCATGCGTCCAGCCTAGTTGCGGGGTCGGACACGCGATCTGCGGCCCGCGACACGCAGATGACGCCCCGGCGACATCTGACAGCGCAGTCATAGCGCGACTCTCCTACACTGGATGCCGTGACCGCACTCGACGCAGACCGCCAGAACCTCCTCGCCCTCATCACGGACGAGGCGGTGTTCCACGGCGACTTCACCCTCTCCAGTGGCAAGAAGGCGACGTACTACGTCGATATGCGCAAGCTCACCCTCGACCATCGGGCTGCTCCCGCCATCGGCCGCATCATGCTCGACCTGATCGCCGACCTCGACGTGGTCGCCGTCGGCGGGCTCACGCTCGGCGCCGACCCGATCGCGAACTCGGTGCTTCACGCCTCCGTCGCGACCGAGCATCCGCTCGATGCGTTCGTCGTGCGCAAGGAGCCCAAGGATCACGGCCGTGGTCGCCAGATCGAGGGAGCGGATGTCGCGGGCAAGCGCGTCGTCGTACTCGAAGACACCTCGACCACCGGCCAGTCGGCGCTCAAGGCGGTCGAGGCGCTCCGCAAGGAGGGCGCCGAGGTCGTCGCCGTCGCCGTGATCGTCGACCGCAAGACCGGCGCCCAGGCCGCGATCGAGGCCGAGGGTCTCGAGTGGCGTGCCGCCTTCGACCTCGACGACCTCGGGCTCGACCCCCAGTGACCCGCTACGCCCTCGCCGTCGACGTCGGCGGCACGAAGATGGAGGCCGCCCTCGTCGCCGAGGACGGCACGCTCGTCGACGGCTCCCGCAGCCGGCAGGCGACCGGACGCGAGGCGACCCTCGCATCGATGGATGCCGCGGTGGCCGCGATCGTGCAGCATGCGCTCGCCGCTCTTCCCGCCGATGCCGAGCTCGTCGGCGCGGGTGCGGGAAGCGCCGGCCCCGTCGACCGCCCGAGCGGAACGATCGTGCCCGTGAACATGCCCTCGGCGCGCGGCTACGGCCTCGCCGCCGCGGTTCGGCGCGAGGCATCCGCCGTGGTGGGCCGCGACGTGCCGACCGTGCTCGGTCACGACGGCGGCGCGCTCGCGCTCGCCGAATCGTGGCGCGGGGCGACGCAGGATGCCGCGGCCTCGCTCTCGATCGTCGTCTCGACCGGCATCGGTGGAGGCTTCGTGGTGAACGGCGCGTACATTCCCGGGGCCTCGGGCAACGCGGGGCACCTCGGGCAGATCCGCCGCGAGGGCGGGCTGACGCTCGAAGAGATCGCCTCCGGTCCCGCGAGCGTGACCTGGGCGCAGCAGCAGGGCTGGATCGGGGCGACCGGCGAGGACCTCGCTCGCGACTCGGCCGCAGGCGACGCGACCGCTCGCGCCGCGATCGAACGCTCGGCGAAGGCCGTGGGCGAGGCGTTGGCGGATGCCGCGACCCTCGTCGACCTCGACGTGGTCGCGATCGGCGGAGGTTTCTCGCGTGTCTCCGACGACTACATCGAACTGGTGCAGGAGGCGCTCACCGCGAGCGCCGTGCACGAGTACTCCCGTCGCGCGCGCGTCGTGCGCTCGGGGCTGGGGGACGAGGGCCCGTTGATCGGCGCCGCGGCGCTCGTGCTGCGCTAGTCCGACGCGCGGTCAGCGGCCGGGCACGTAGAGGTGCCGCGCGGGGCCCTCGAGGCGCGCGAGCGCGATTTTGAGTTCGGTGACGTCATCGGCAACCGCGTCTATGCGGGTGGTGAGCTTCGCGTCAACCGCATCGATGCGACGCACGCACCAGGCGAAGCCCGCGAGCATGCTGGCCCCGAGGGTCAGCACGATGCCGATCGCGCTGACGACGATCGCAAGAGTCTCTGCGGACACGAACACGCTCCTATTGTGCGACCTGATCTCAGGTTTCGCCACCGACGGTACCCGTCAACCGAGTCGTGTCGCGACGTGCCCCGCGTCAAGCCGCTGGGCTGTGGACAAACCCGTTGTTGAGAGGTCCGTGCAGGAAGAGTGGGAGAGCCCACCGACGACATCCGTACGCACTCCTAACAAATTCCGCGTACCCTCGAAGCAGGACGACGGAAGGACGGCGCATGCGCGTACTCGGACTGCTCTCGGGCACCTCGCACGACGGGATCGACGTGGTGGTGGTCGACTTCGCCGAGCGCGACGGCGCCCTGCGCGGCACGGTGCTCCACGAAGACAGCGTGCCCTACGCGCCCGAGCTGCGGGCCCGGCTCGTCGCCGCGCTCCCGCCCGCGCAGACCACGCTCGCCGAGGTGTGCGAGCTCGACACCCTGATCGGCCAGGCGTTCGCTGACGTCGCCGCCTCGGCCGCGGCATCCGTCGGGGGAGTGGATGCCGTCTGCACGCACGGCCAGACCGTCTACCACTGGGTCGAGGGCGATCACGCCCGTGGCACCCTGCAGATCGGGCAGCCCGCGTGGATCGCCGAGGCTGTCGGTGCGCCGGTCGTGTCGGACGTGCGCATCCGCGACATCACGGCGGGCGGGCACGGCGCCCCGCTCGTGTCGTTCCTCGACGAGTTGTTGCTGCGCGGTCGGGGCGACGTCGCCGCCGCTCTCAACCTGGGCGGCATCGCGAACATGACGGTCGTCGCCGACGGCCGCGTCTCGGCCTACGACATCGGCCCCGCCAACGCGCTCGTCGACGCCGTGGTCGTCGACCGGGGCCTCAACGACAAGGGCTACGACGAGGATGCCGCGATCGCGCGCGTCGGCACGGTCGATGCCGCGCTGCTGGCCGAACTCCTCGCCGATCCGTACTACGCGCTCTCGGCGCCGAAGAGCACGGGCAAGGAGCACTTCCACCTCGACTACGTGCGCGAACACGTCGCCGATCGCGCCATCTCGGATGCCGACCTCGTGCGCACCCTTACCGAACTCACCGTGCGCTCCGTCGCGCAGGATGTCGCTGCCGCCGGCATCCGCTTCCTCGCCGTGTCGGGCGGCGGATGCCACAACCCGATCATCCTCGAGGGTCTGCGCTCCGCCCTGCCCGGCGTCGACGTGGTGCTCGCCGACGAACTCGGAGCCTCGGTCGACAGCAAGGAGGCGATCCTCTTCGCGCTGATCGGCTGGTGCACGATGCACGGCGTCGCCGCGATCGTGCCGGGTGGCACGGGCGCCAGGGCGCCGCGCATCCTCGGCACGATCACGCCGGGCGAGGGGCCGCTACGGATGCCGCAGCCGGTCGACGCGGTGACGAGCCTGACGCTGACCACCGCCGGCTAGCGGCGAGGGCGGTCTAGCGCCGCTGGTCCTCGTCCCAGGGGCCTTCCCACCAGTTGCCGCCGCGGTCGTCGGAGTCGCCCCCGCGTCGCCGCGACCGCACGAACTGCACGATGACCAGGGTGAGCGAGCTGAGCCCGATCACGATCAGCACCAGGAAGAGCATGTCGCTCTGGTTCACGGTCGCTTCCCCTCCGCGGCATCCGCCACGATCTTGGCGATGCGCGCATCGCGCGTCTCGGCGCGCTTGGCCATCGCGATGTGCGTGAGCCCGAACTTCTTCACCGACTTCGGGAAGGCGTCCCAGTTGGTGCGCGCGGCGGGCACGGCATCGAGTGCGGCGGTCAGTTCGGGTGGCTCGATCCCGGCCTCGGGGCCGTCGAGCAGGGTCCACGAGCCGTTGGCCTTGGCGGTTTCGAGCACGCGGATGCCGGCGGGTGCGAGCAGACCTGCGGCTTCGAGTTCGATGAGGCGGGCCTTGTTGGTCGCCGCCCAGCCGCTGCCGGGGCGGCGCGGCGAGAACCACTGCGCGTTCACGCCGTCGAACACCCGCACGGGCCCGTCGATCCAGCCGAAGCAGAGCGCGTGCCGCACGGCGTCTTCGTAGCCGAGGCCGTCGCCGGAACCGCCGCGCACGCTCAGCAGCCAGACGCCGGCGGTCCGTTCGTGGTTGTCCTCGAGCCAGGCGCGCCAGGCCGCATCATCCGCCGCGGTGAGGCGCTCGCCGTCGTCGAGAACACCCATGTCAGTCCTCGTCGAGTGTCGGGATCGACGAGGTGACGGTGGGCAGCAGGTCGGCGACCGAGTCGACGATCTCGTCGGGCCGGAACGGGTACTTCTCGACCTCGGCCAGGTCGCTGATGCCGGTCATCACGAGCACCGTGTGCAGGCCCGCCTCGATGCCGGCGACGATGTCGGTGTCCATGCGGTCGCCGATCATGCCGGTCTTCTTCGAGTGCGCCCCGATCTTGTTGAGGGCGGAGCGGAACATCATCGGGTTCGGCTTGCCGACCACGTAGGGCTCCTTGCCGGTGGCCTTGGTGATGAGCGCCGCGATCGCCCCGGTCGCCGGAAGCACGCCGTCGGAGCTGGGACCGGTCGCGTCGGGGTTGGTGACGATGAAGCGCGCGCCGTTGATGATGTGGCGGATCGCCTTGGTGATCGCCTCGAACGAGTAGTTGCGGGTCTCGCCGACGACGACGAAATCGGGGTTCGTCTCGGTCATGATGAACCCGGCCTCGTGCAGCGCCGTGAGGATGCCGGCCTCACCGATCACGAACGCCGAACCGCCGGGCAGCTGCTGGGCGAGGAAGTCGGCCGTGGCGAGCGCCGAGGTCCAGATGCGCTCTTCGGGAACCACCAGGCCGCTCGCGCGCAGACGGGCCGACAGGTCACGCGCGGTGAAGATCGAGTTGTTCGTGAGCACGAGGTAGGGGATCTCGTTCTGCTCCCACCCGGCGAGCATCTCGGATGCCCCGGGGATGGGCGTGTTCTCGTGTACGAGAACGCCGTCCATGTCGGTCAGCCAGCATTCGATGTCGTCGCGGTGTTGTCCCATGTGCTCAGCCTAGAGCCAGCGGGTTGCGCGCGCCTGAGCGAGTTGCGACGGGGGTCTCGTGCGGCTCAGGGGGTCGGTGCAGGTGAGGGCTCACGGGCGAATTGTGGGTCGCCGGGGGTGATGCCGAAGAACAGGGGGTCGGTGGGGGATTCGGTGTCGATCGGGAGGTAGCCCTCGCCGAGCCGTTCGCCGTGGAAGATCAGGCGGCTGAGTTCGTCGCGGTCGCCCGGCCAGCAGGTGGTTTCTGCGGCGATCCGGAGTTGGCCGTCTCTGCGGATTTCGACGAGGAGAAGCGAGAAGTCTCCTTGGTCGCGTACGGTCACTTGGATCAGTTGGCCCTCTTGGTCGTCTCCGCCGAGGACGCTGCGTCGCGGGGACATGTCGTGGTCGGTGAAGAAGGATTCGACCGTGTCTGCATATTCCTCGCGCTGTGCGCCGTTGAGGGCGATGCTGCGGTTGAGGTCGAATCGATACTGATTCGCGTCACATTCGACCGGCTGCATGCCGTAGACGCCGATCTGTCCGATCGTCCATCCATCGGTCGAAAGTGTCGACTGGAGATCGTTCACGAATCCGCGATAGCGAAGATAGTTCGCTTCGGCTTCGTCGAACAGCGCCTGGCCGCTCGGGGCGGGCTCGCTCACCGTACATCCGGTCAGTACTAGCGCGCTCAAGAGAGCGAGGGCTTTCGCGGCAGCAGTGACTCGGCTCCGATGCGCCTGGCGCACGGGTCAGGGAGCAGGTGTCGGCGGGGGACTCTCGCGGACGAACTGCGGGTCGCCGGGGATGATGCCGAAGAACAGGGGGTCGGTAGGGGACTCGGTATCGATCGGGAGGTAGCCCTGGCCAAGGTTTTCATTGCCGAAGAGCATGTCTCCCAGCTCGAACGAATCGCCCGGGCGGCAGCGGGTGTCGGCACTGATTCCGATGTTGCCGTTCTTGCGGAACTCGACGAGTAGCATCTCGAAGTCGCCCTCGTCGCGGACAATGACCTGGATCAGTTGGCCGTCGTGGTCGTCTGCCCCCAGCGTTCCACGGGCGGGGGAGAAGCCTTGTTCGGCGAGAAACTGTTCCGCGAGGTCGGCGTAGTCCTTACGTTTGTCGCCGTCCAACACCACGTTGCGATGGAGGCTGAAGTAATAGCCGTTTCCGTCGTCGCAACGGAGCGGCTGCATGCCATACGAGCCCAGTTGGCCGATCTCCCACGGGCCGTCGTGAAGAGCGAGCTGAAGCCCGTTCACCAAGCCTCGATAGTCGAAATAAGTCTGCTCGGCCTCCGCGTACAACACATCGCCAGTAGGTATCGGTTCGCTGCCGCATCCGGTCAGAGATGAGGCGAAGGCGAGGGCGAGGATGCTTACGGCAGGACCACGCTGGAAACCACTTCTTGAGAGCACGGCGTCAGGGGGTCGGCGTGGGGGAAGGCTTCTGGGTGAATTGCGGGTCGCCGGGGGTGATGCCGAAGAACAAGGGGTCGGTGGGGGACTCGGTGTCGGCCGGGAGGTAGTCGCCGAGGAAGTAGATGTCGCCGAAGAGTAGATCGCCGAGTTCCCCTGCGTCGCCGGGGCGGCAGGTGGTGGTGGCGGAGACGACGGCGGTGCCGTTGGAGCCGAACTCGATGAGGAGTTGTTCGAGCCCTTGTTCGTCGCGTGCTTCGATCTGGATGAGAGACTTCGCCCCCTCGCCCAGCGTGCGGCGTCCGGGTGTCATGCCGATGTCGAGGAGGTGCTGCTCGATCGCGTCGGCATTGCTGTTGCGGTCGGCGACGTCGAGGCGCAGGAGACGCCCGAGGCTGAACTGGTAGCCGGTGTCGTTGTCGCAATGACTGGGCTGCATGCCGTACTCGCCGAGCTGGCCAACGATCCACGGGCCCGACGAGAGCACGGACTGGACGCCGTTGACGAGTGTTCGGTACTCGAGATATGTCTTCTCCGCATCCGTAAACAGATCATCACCGGTCGGCGCGGGTTCGGAAGATTGGCACGAAGTCATCAGGAGGATTCCCGTCAGGGTGAGGGCGATGTTTATGAGAAGTTGTCGTCGGCGTCCTGGCCGAGGGGAGATCGAGGTCACCAGAGCCACCAGTCGTCGCTGCCGTAGCCGCCGGGCGTCGTGAGTGGATCGCCCGTGTTGACGATCTCCACGATGTTTGCGAACGACTCCGATCCTTCCTCCAGGTAGCCGCCGGGGAAGCCCGTGAAACCGATCGGCGCGTCTCCTTCACTGTGTGTGCCGTGCCCCGGCGTCTGCAATAAAGGGGTGCCGTCGTGATGCTCTGGCGTCGGTTCCGAGCCATCGAGGTTCGGACCGTAGCCCCCGTTCGAGTCAAAGGAGACGGCACCGTCGATGCTGCCTGGATCGATGGCGTGAGATCCTCCCGGCAAAGCGTCGGCAGCATCTGAGATCCAGCGCCCCTTCTTCGCCCACATGTCTTCCGGAGACGTCGAGGCATAGATATTCGTCCCCGAGTAGTCGACATGCGCATCAGGGTCGTCGCCCAACGGTCGATCCGTCACTCCGGCCGAGCCCACGGCGATCAGGTTGTCGACCCCGAGATTGTCGACGGCGCTGCCGACGGCGAGGAAGGCTGTCGTGCTGCCATACGAATGACCGACCACGGTGGTGACCGCGTCTCGTGGTGCTGCGTGGTCGAGGCCGCGCAAGAAGGTGGTGAGCGATTCGGCTCCGGTAATCGCTTGATCCATGAGTCCCACCGTTCCATAGTTCGGCGTGTCGTAACCGAACCACACGATCGTTGCGCCGCGGCCACCTTCTCGGGCGACGCCCTTGTTCAGGTTGCTCGCGGTTTCTCCCCAGTCCCCCAGATGACTCAATTCAGTGAGCATCCCGCCGAGCAGAACAGTCACGTTCGTCACCCCAACCATCGGATCCATCATTTGGGCAGGATCGTACTTGAACCCATCGACGTAGAGCATTGCCGCAGTTGCTTGGTTCTTGTCGAAGAGATTCATGGAGACCGGGAGCCCGCCGCGTCGCAACTCTGTGAGTAGTTTGGCGATCTCCCCGTCCCGAGGCTCGCCCCAGGACGTCTTGCTTGCCTCTTCGAGCACCGCGACGTTGGCGGCGATCCGGTACTCGTACGGAATCCCTTCCAGGTTCCCGATGAACTCCGGGTACGAGGCCGCGATGCGTGCGCGCTCCGCCTCGCTCATCGAGTCCCAGATGGCCGCGACCTCTTCCGGGCTGTCGGCATCCGCGAGCGCAGCCAACGAGGGAGCATCCGCGGTGCTGATGTACCCGCTGTCGACGCGGGCGAGCGAGGCGACGGCGCGCGCATATGCGTCGTCCCAGGCCTCAAATTCCCTCTCCCACGCCGTCCAGGCGTCCGCGAGGTCCTCGGCCGCTCGATCGCGCGTGCCCTGGGCCGTCGTGACGGCTTCGCGGAAGCGGTCGTCACGGGAGAGCAGAGTGGAGGTCGAGGTCTCGGTTTCTTCGCCCGCGCTCCAAGCTCGGTAGTCGTCGCTGCGAGTCCATGCGCCCAGCTCGTCCTCCGCCGTGCCGACTTCGGCGACCGCCGTAGAGAGCGCGGTTTGCGCGGCCGAGACGTCGGCCATCAGCTGATTCGCCTTCCCGCCGTGCGCCTCGACGGCAGTACCGTATCGGAGCACGATGCCGGATAGCCGCTCGATTCGATCACTCGGTTTCTCCAGAGCCGCCGCCACGTCGCCGGCGCTGCTCCGCACGCGGTCAATGGCAGCGCCCGACCCTTCAAGGTGGCCGGTGAGGTTGTTCAGCACGAGCTGCATCTGCTCGGCTGCCTCCTTCGCCTTGGTCAGGCGCTCGTGGAGCGTGTTCATCTGTCCGACGTCGTAGGCGATCACCTCGAACGGGTAGCCGCGGGGCGAGCTGGTCACAGCGGGAGGTCCTCCCAACCGGCTCCGAGTCGGATGTCGAGTTCCTCGGTCTGCGTCTCGATATCGCGAATGCGCCCCATCACCACTTGTACGTCGTGCTCGCCGAGTTCGACGTGTGCTCGCGTCTCGCCGAGCGCGCCCTCGAGCATCTCGCGCAGTGAGGTGCGACCGACCGGTGCCTGCACGCCGGTGTCGGTGTCGTGCGCGGAGTCCGTCGAGTCCGTCAGATCTCGCGATGCGGCCTCTAGTGCCATGCGCTGCGTATACAGCGCTGAATAGGTGACGCTGACGCTTTCTGCCACGGAATCCCCCCAGATCCTCGAACCGATTCACGATATCGAGTTCGGAGACCTCTCACGTTCGGCGAACGAAAGCATGTGGAAACTACGTACGCGCCTTACGCCCCGAGCCAGACCACCTCGGCCGCACCCTCGGGCAGCTCCACTTCGGCGCCGTCGATCTCGACACCGGATGTCGTCACCCGCACGGTCGACGACACGTCGAGGCCGAGTGATTCGAGGGCGCGCAGCAGCTCCGGGTCGCGGTCGTCGACGCGCAGCACCGTGCCGGTGTGACCGGTCGGAGCATCCGCCAGCAGCACGAACGGCACGCGCTCGACGTGGCCGTCGGCATCCGGGATCGCATCGCCGTGCGGGTCGAAACGCGGGCGCCCGAGGCGGGCGTCGATGCCCTCGAGCAGCCGGTCGCTGATGGTGTGCTCCAGCACCTCGGCCTCGTCGTGCACCTCGTGCCAGCCGTAGCCGAACTCCTGCACGAGCCACGTCTCGATCAGCCGGTGACGGCGCACCATCGCGAGGGCGCGGCGGGTTCCGGCATCCGTCAGGCGCACCGCGCCGTAGGGCACGTGCGAGACGAGGCCGGCCGCCGCCAGCTTCTTCACCATCTCGGTGACCGACGAGGGGGCGATGCCGAGCTTGCCGGCGAGCACCGACGGGGTGATCGGGGCGTCCTGCCACTCGGTGTGCGCGTACACCGTCTTCAGGTAGTCGTCTGCTGCCGGGGATGCCACCGCACCAGTTTAGGTGAGGCCACCCCTGCGGCCCGGGTCGGGGTCAGTTGGCGACGGCGACCAGGATGCCGAACGCGGCCTGGCCGGCGAAGAAGATCACGAGGAATCCGAGGATCGCCCCGGCCAGCGACAGTCGCCCGTCGTAATCGGGCACCTCGGCGATGCCGATCTTGCGGGCGCGGAACGCCAGCACCAGCGTCGCGATGCCGAGCGCGAGCTGCACCCACGGGCTGGCCAGGCCGATGACGGTCGGGAAGGCGACCAGCACGCCCCCGAGCAGTCCGGTCGCGAGTCCGATCCAACTGAGGAGACGGACGTTGCGGCGGGCGGTGTCGGCAGACATGACATCGAGCCTATCCGCGCCCCGGGCGCCTTCGGTTCAGGCCCCCGTGAGCACGAGCCAGAGCAGGGCGGCGTTCAACGCGATGAGGAGCACCGAGGCGACGACCCCCGCGAGCGTCGTCCAGAGCCGGTTCGCCCAGACGCCGAGCGTGCGCTTCTGCGCCGTGAGTGCCACGAGGGGGATGAGCGCGAACGGGATGCCGAACGACAGCACCACCTGGCTGAGCACCAGCGCGAGCGTCGGATCGACGCCCAGCCCCAGGATCACGAGCGCGGGGATCAGGGTGATCAGGCGTCGCAGCAGCAGCGGGATCCGCACGTGCAGCAGGCCGTGCATGATCTCCGCACCCGCGTAGGCGCCGACCGACGTCGACGCGAGTCCCGAGGCGAGCAGGCCGACGGCGAAGAACGTGGCGACGACCGGCCCGAGGCCCGCGGCCAGCGCGGCGTGCGCACCCTCGAGCGAGTCGGTGCCCTCGACGCCCGCGAGGTTCGCGGCCGCCAGCAGCAGGATGCCGAGGTTCACCGAGCCCGCGATGACCATCGCGATCGTGACGTCCCAGCGGGTCGCGGTGAGCAGACGGCGGATGCGCGAGGGCTCGGTGCGCGCGGCCTCGGTCGCGGCATCCGCGGGTGCCAGGCGGGGATTGGCGCCGAACCGGTCGCGACTCAGGGCGGAGTGAGCGTAGATGGCGTGCGGCATGATCGTCGCGCCGAGGATGGATGCCGCCAGCAGCACCGATCCGGTTCCCTCGAAGCGGGGGACGAGGCCGCCCACGACACCCGCCGGGTCGGGCGGTGCGACGAAGACGCCGGCGACGAAGCCGATCGTGATGATCGCCATGAGCGCGATGATCACGAACTCGAAGGGGCGTGCGCCACGCCGGTTCTGCACCGTGAGCAGGATCATCGAGACCGCGCCGGTGATGAACCCGCCGAGCAGCAGCGGCACGTTGAAAAGGAGATTCAGGGCCACCGCGCCGCCGATGATCTCGGCGAGGTCGGTCGCCATCGCGACGAGCTCGGCCTGCAGCCAGTACGAGCGCCGGGCCCAGCGGTTGCGCAGGCGCGAGCCGAGCACCTCGGGCAGGCTCTGCCCCGTCACGACGCCGAGCTTGGCCGACAGGTACTGGATCAGCCAGGCCATCACGTTGCCCGCGACCACGACCCAGACGAGCAGGTAGCCGTACTGGGCGCCCGCGGTCATGTTGCTCGCGACGTTGCCCGGATCGAGATAGGCGACACCGGCGACGAGCGCGGGGCCGAGCAACCAGAGGCTGCGCGGTGGCGCGGTGCGGGTGGCCGGGGCGTCGATCAGCGAAGAATTTTTAGGCACACCGAAACCCTAGCGGATATTTAGGTCCACCGAAATCTCTTCGGGGTGCCGCGACGGATAGCCTGGCGGGATGGACGAGCAGACGCCGGAGCGCACCACCCACGGCGTCGGCCCATGGCCCGGAGGGCGGGAGGAATGGCCCGCAGGCGAGGAGTACGACCCCGAACTCCTCGAGCACGGCGACACCCGCAACGTCATCGACCGCTATCGGTACTGGCGGATGGAGGCGATCGTCGCCGAACTCGACACGCATCGGCATCCGTTCCACGTCGCCATCGAGAACTGGCAGCACGACATGAACATCGGGTCGATCGTGCGCAGCGCCAACGCGTTCCTCGCCGACACCGTGCACATCATCGGACGCCGCCGGTGGAACAAACGCGGCGCCATGGTCACCGATCGTTACCAGCACGTCATGCACCACGAGGACATCGAGACGTTCGCGGCCTGGGCTGCGAGCGAGGGGATGCCGATCGTCGCCGTCGACAACGTCGAGGGGTCGGTGCCGGTCGACAAGGCCGAGCTGCCCGAACGCTGCGTGCTGCTCTTCGGTCAGGAAGGTCCGGGGTTGTCGGCGGAGGCGCTCGCCGCGGCATCCGCCCACATCGAGATCACGCAGTACGGATCGACGCGTTCGATCAACGCGAGCGCCGCCGCCGCCGTGATCATGTACGAGTGGTGCCGCCGGTACGCGGACTGATCACCCCACCCGGGCGCTGATCCGGATCTCGTCGTCGACCGTCACGCGCAGGTCGTGCACGCGCAGAGCCACCCCGTCTGCGGCGAGGCTCGCGTTCAGGTCGTGCCGTCGGCCGATCTCGGCGCGGATGTTCTTGCGCGCGGCGCGCAGCGCGAGGGCGACGAAGGGGTTCGTGCTCCCGACCCGCAGATCGCGCACGGTGACCACGCCGTCGGGCTCGATGCCGATGCGCGCACTGCCGCGGGCGGACGCCCCGATCAGGCGCCAGCGCACGGCGGCCGCCCCGTCGATGCGGATGCCGTCGGTGCCGTCCTGCGCGCCGGTGACCGAGAGGTGCCGGAGGCGCATGCCGGCGGCCTTCAGTGCCGGGCGGAGGAGTGAAGTGAGGAGGGGAGTGAGGTCGTCTGCCGTCATCGAGGCGAGGAAGGATCCGCGCATCCCCGCGCCATCGTCGGCCAAGACGATGCCGTAGAGGCTCTCCGGTCGGCCCGCGACGACGGGCGACGCGAAGACCTGCCATTCGATCGGTGCGTCGTCGAGCTGCACATCGATCGTGAGCGGGATGCCCTCGATCTCGACGGGGCGGGCGAGCATCCGCACCGTGCGGGCCGTGCCGCGGCGTCGTTCGACGACGTCGGGAGCCACGGGCGAGGCGGATGCCGTGGGCGCTGAGTCGTGCTTCGGGACCCGAAGCCGGAGGGCGACTCCGGTGCCGTCGACGATGAGCCGTTCGAGGTGGTCGCCGTCTACGGTGCTCGAGATACGGACGTCGTCGATCCCGCGCAGCTCGAACTCGGACGGGTCGGGTCGCAGGGACTCCCGCATCCACTGCTCCACCGTGGCGGAGTCTCCCGGCCATTCGTGCGTCGTCATGTCGGAATCAGTCGCGATCGATGCCGAGGACGTGCCGGTACAGGGCGCTGACGTCGCGGTCGAGGGCGTCGATCCGGCTGTGCACGCTCCGGATTTCGGTCTTCATCACGTGGATGAACAGCGTCGAGACGATGGTGATCATGCCGAACATTGCTGCGGCGAAGACGCCGATCAGCACCCAGACCTGTGGTTCGTTCATGCCCAGCATTCCTCCATTGTCGACCGCGGAGCTTCAGACTGCCAGGCCGCGTGGGGGTGAGATTTCGCGCGGAACGTGAGCTGTGGACAACGTGTGGAACGGCGCCGATGTGCAGGACTAGTAGCCGGCCGTCATCCACCGCCCGGAGCGCACTCGCCACCCGAGCGTGGCGAGACGCGCGAGCAGATAGACGCCGAAGAAGGCGACGGAGAGCCAGATGAGTCCTGCGGATCCGCCGACGCCGAGCGCCGAGATGATCCACAGCGTCGGCAGGAACGGCAGGAGGGTGAGTCCTCCCGCGAGAGCGAGGTACCGGGCGTCGTTCGCTCCCATCAGCACACCGTCGAGCACGAAGACGACGCCGGCGATCGGCTGGGCGACCGCGAGCACGAGCAGCGCGGGCTGCACGAGGGCCGCGATCTCGGCATCGCCCGTGAAGACGATCCCCAGCACGCCCGAGAGCGCGGCGATCGCCCCGCCCACGATGACCCCGAACCACGCGCCCCACGCGACCGTTCTCCCGAGCACGCGCTGCACCTGGCGTTCGTCGCCGGCGCCGAGCTCCTTGCCGATCAGAGCCTGTGCGGCGATCGCGAGCGCGTCGAGCGCGAAGGCGGCGGCCGAGAAGATCGTGAAGACGATCTGCCATCCGGCCAGCTCGTCGGTGCCGACCGCGGTCGCGACGGCGACGGTGGCGAGCAGCGCGACGCGCAGGCTCACGGTGCGCAGGAACAGCCATCCGCCCGACTTCGCGGTGCTGGTGAGACCGTCGCGCTGCGCCCGCAGCGAGGCGTCGTGCTTCGCGGCGAGGCGGCGCACGACCAGCACGTAGGCGCCGACCATGCCCCACTGGGCCGTGACCGTGCCCGCGGCGGAGCCGGCGATGCCCCACCCGAGCCCGTAGATGAAGAGCACGTTGAGCAGCGCGTTCGCGCCGAAGCCGAGACCCGCGATCCAGAGCGGGGTCATCGTGTTCTGCAGGCCGCGCAGCAGGCCCGTGGCCGCGAACACGATGAGCATGGCCGGTAGGCCCCACATCGAGATCACGAGGTAGTCGTTGGCCTGCGCGGAGACCGCCTCGCTCGCGCCGAAGAGCGACACCAGCCAGGGGGAGGAGACGGCGCCGATCACGGCGAGCACCGCGCCGAGTCCGAGCGCGAGCCACATGCCGTTGATGCCGACGCTGACGGCCTCTCCCGGCTGTCCGGCCCCGAAGCGACGGGCGACGGCGGGCGTCGTGGAGTAGGCGAGGAACACCATCAGGCCGACGATCGTCTGCAGCACGGCGCCGGCGATGCCGAGGCCGGCGAGCGGCGTCGTGCCGAGGTGGCCGATGAGGGCGGCGTCGACGATGAGGAAAGCCGGCTCGGCGATCAGCGCACCGAGCGCGGGGACGGCGAGCCGCAGGATCTCTCGATTGAGGGAGGGGCGCGCGGTCATCCTCCGAGCCTATTGGCCGCCGCCGACATGGAGTCGCCCGGTTGGGCGGTCGTAGGCTGGAAGAGATCGGATGCAGCAGATCGGAGCGTCATGACGGATCCCCGCGAGGAGGCCGCACGCTATCGGGCGCGGCAGCAGGCGCGTCGCCACGGCCACGAGATCGACGACGAGGACGGCGCGGCCCCGGGCATCGCCGCGGCCGTCGATCGCGCCGCCTTCATCGAGACGGCGATCCAGGTCGCCATCCGGCGCGGCGACTTCGACGATCTGCCGGGCGCGGGCAAGCCGCTCGAAGGGCTCGGTGACCATCACGACCCCGACTGGTGGATCCGCCGCAAGATCGAGACCGAGAATCTCACCGGTCTCGGCCCGCCCGCACTGCTCCTGCGCACGGAGGATCGGGGATTGGATGCCGAGCTCGATCTGCTCGGGCGCGAGGCCGACGTGCGCTCCGTGCTCGAGGACTTCAACCGTCGCGTGCGCGAGGCGCGTCGACAGCTCCAGGGCGGACCTCCCGTCGTCACCGAGCCGCGCGACGTGGAGGTCGAGGTGTCGGCGTGGGCGGAGCGCCGTGCGGAGCGTGCCGCAGCCGCGGCGGCGGCATCCGGGAGTCCGACCAAACGTCGTCTGTGGCGGCGCGGGCGCTGACGCCGTGTGACGGAATCGCACCTGCCCTGGACACGATGTCGGGGGTGCGTCCTAGGGTGGAGCGTATGACTGATGCGCTTCCTTCGGGCCTTGCCCTCGACGAGTTCAGCTCCGACATCCGCCCGCAGGACGACCTCTATCGCCACGTCAACGGCGCATGGCTCGACCGCACCGAGATCCCCGGCGACAAGGCTCGCTGGGGATCGTTCCACCTGCTCGCCGAGCAGGCGGAGAAAGACGTTCGAGCCATCATCGAGGAGTCGCAGGATGCCGAGCCCGGCACCCTCGCGCGCAAGATCGGCGACCTCTTCGCGAGCTTCATGGACACCGAGCGCATCGCCGCCGCCGGCACGGCGCCCCTCGCCGAGACCCTGGCCGAGATCGACGCGATCGACGATGTCGCCTCCTTCCTGCGCACCGTCGGCGCCTACGACCGCGACGGCCGCGCCGCCGTGATCGGGCTCTACGTCGACGGCGATCCCGGCAACCCCGAGCGCTACGTGCCGGTGCTGGTGCAGGCAGGGCTGTCGCTCCCCGACGAGAGCTACTTCCGTCTCGACACCTTCGCCGAGACGCGTGCGGCGTATCGCGCGCACCTCGAGCGCCTGCTGGCGCTGGCGGGAATCACGGATGCCGCGGCGAACGCCGACCGTGCGATCGCGCTCGAGACCGAGCTCGCCGGCCACCACTGGGACAACGTGCGCAGCCGCGACGCGGTCGCCACCTACAACCTCAAGACCTGGAGTGAGCTGCAGGAGCTCGCCGGGGTCGACCTGACGCCGTGGCGCGAGGCGGTCACCCCGTCGAACCCGAGTGCCTTCGACGAGGTCGTCGTCTCGCAGCCGAGCTTCTTCGAGGGCCTCGGCACGCTGCTCACCGCCGACCGCCTCGACGACTGGAAGGCGTGGCTGCGCGCCAAGGCCGTGCACGCCGCCGCCGCGTACCTCACCGACGACCTGGTCGAGGAGAACTTCTCCTTCTACGGCACCCAGCTCACCGGCGTGCCCACCCTCCGCGAGCGGTGGAAGCGCGGCGTCTCGCTCACCGAGGGCGCCCTCGGCGAGGCGATCGGCAAGGTCTACGTCGAGCGGCACTACCCGGCGACCGCCAAGGCCGCGATGGACGAGCTGGTCGCGAACCTCATCGAGGCGTACCGGCAGAGCATCACCGAGCTCGAGTGGATGACGGCCGAAACGCGCGAGCGCGCCCTCGCCAAGCTCGACTCCTTCACCCCCAAGATCGGGCACCCCGAGGTGTGGCGCGACTACTCGACCCTCGAGATCGACCGCGACGACCTCTTCGGCAACGTGCGCCGGGCCTCGACCTTCGAGCACGATCGCAACATCGACAAGGTCGGCAAGCCCATCGACCGCACCGAGTGGCACATGCCCCCGCAGATGGTCAACGCCTACTACAACCCGTCGATGAACGAGATCGTGTTCCCGGCCGCGATCCTGCAGTACCCGTTCTTCGACGCGTCCCGCGACGCGGCCGCCAACTACGGCGGCATCGGCGCCGTGATCGGTCATGAGATCGGCCACGGCTTCGACGACCAGGGCAGCCGTTACGACGGTGACGGACGCCTCGAGGACTGGTGGACGGATGCCGACCGTTCGGCATTCGAGGAGCGTACGAAGGCCCTCATCGCTCAGTACGATGCGCTGGTGCCCGAGGGGCTCGACGCCGAGCATCACGTCAACGGCGCCCTCACGATCGGAGAGAACATCGGCGACCTCGGCGGTCTCGGCATCGCGCTGAAGGCCTACGAGCTCTCCCTGAACGGGGCCGAGGCGCCCGTGATCGACGGGCTCACGGGTGTGCAGCGCCTGCTGCTCTCGTGGGCGCAGGTGTGGCAGCAGAAGAGCCGCGATGCCGAGACGCTGCGCCTGCTCACGATCGACCCGCACTCGCCCAACGAGTTCCGTTGCAACCAGATCGTGCGCAACATCGACGCCTTCTACGAGGCGTTCGACGTGACCTCCGGCGATGCTCTGTGGCTCGCAGAAGACGCACGCGTGACGATCTGGTGACCAATCACCGGAGTCTGTGAGGCCGTCCCACGCGGCGGGGTTACGATAGCCCTGCCGCGGGGGACGAGCCCCTCGGCATCCCGCCATCCATCCCCCCGGTAAGGATCACGCGTGGGCTCCCCCCAACCCTCGATTCCCGAGCCTGTCGACGGCTCCAACGCGGTGCTGCGTCGCTCTCAGCGCCCGAGTAGGCGCAGTCCCCGGCGTGCAGCCGTAGGCCGACGCTCCTTCACCGCGACGCTCGGCGCCCTCGAGAATCTGGTCGATTCCGGAGCCCAGGTATCGGTGCACGTCGTCGATCTCGACAGTCACGTGCACGTGCTCGCGGGCGACGACCACGTCACCATGCCGGTGGCAGGACTCGGTGTCGTGCCGCTCCTCATCGAGGTCGCCGCCGGCTTCGAGAGCGGTGCCCTCGACCCGCTCGAGATCATCGACCGATCGAGCGTCGACGAGGTCTCGACCTCCGGACTGTGGCGACACCTGCACGCTCCCGCTCTGCCGCTCGAAGACCTCGCCGTGCTCGCCGCCACCGCGGGAGACCCGATCGCCGTCAACGCCCTGCTTCGCAAGGTCGGCCACGATCGCGTGCGCGAGCGCATCGAAGCCCTCGGATTGCGCCGCACCGCGGTGCTCGACCGGTTCCGCGACCAGCGCGGGCCCGACGATGCCCCGCAGGTGGCCGTCGGCTCCACGCGTGAGCTCGCGGGTCTCTTCTCGGCCCTCGTCAACTCCGCCGTCGTCGACGCCGCGGTCAGCGCCCGCGTGTCGGAGTGGCTCAGCCTCAACCAGGATCTCAGCCTGGTCGCGGCATCCACCGGACTCGACCCGTTCGCCCACGACCACGACGCGCACGGTCTGCTGTTCGTCAACAAGACCGGGCGCGACCGTGGCGTGCGTGCCGAGGCAGGCGTACTCGCCGGCCCGCGCGCAGGGGTGGCCTACTCGCTCATCGTCTGCTTCGACGACCTCTCGATCACCCACCGGCTGCGCGCCCACGACGCGTTCCGCGTGCTCGGCGTCGAACTCATGGAGTACACGCACTGACGTCCCGCGTGGTGGGTGCTTCGACAGGCTCAGCAACCCAGTTTCTGTAACTGGGCCCCTGAGCCTGTCGAAGGGCCCAGCGTCGAGAAACCTGGGTCCCTGGCCCTGTCGAAGGGCCCGCTCGCTAGGCTCGTCGGGTGACCCGCTCCGACTGGACCCCGCACCGCCGCGACGACGGCGAGCTGCTCGGATGGATCCACTCGGCGGGAGACGACTGGGTGGCCGTCGATGTGCTCGGGCGCCCGGCATCCGTCCCCACCGACTGGCTCGATGCCGAGGCCGCCCTCGAGGAGCGGGGCATCGCCTGGCTCGCCGACCCGTGGATGCTCGACGGCGAAGCCGATCGCCCGCTCGGGGTGCGCATCGTCGAAGTGACCCCCGATCGAGACGGCGTGCCGGGACGCATCGTGGTGAAGGTCGACGACTTCGGCGACGTCACCCGTCCGCCGACCGAGCGGTTCGAGCTGCCGTGGCCGATCCCGAGCCGCCTGCGCCCGCCCCGCGTCGACGACCCCGACCCGCGCGCCCTCTGACCGGCTCCGGGCTGCCCGACTCAGGGCAGCGACGGATGCTGTTCGGCGGCGCGCTGCTTCGGGATGAAGAGCGACAGCACGAGGGCGACGATGCCGGCGGCGATCGCCAACCAGAAGCACACCTGGAACGCGTCGTGCGTCGGCACCGCGACGCCGTCGACGTCGATGCTCATCGCCGCGAGCACCCCGCCCATGACGGCCGAGGCGCTCGATGTGCCCACCGAGCGGAACAGCGCGTTGAGGCCGTTGGAGGCGCCGGTCTCGTTGGCCGGCACCGAGCGCATGATGATCATCGGCATCGCGGCGAAGGTGAACCCGATGCCCACGCCGATGAGCAGGTTGCCGACGAGGATGTGCCACACCTCGCTCGACAGCAGCAGCACGAAGACGTAGGCGAGCACGATCGCCGCGGCACCCACCGTGAAGAGCGGGCGGGGTCCGACGGTGCGCTCGAGCCATCCCGACAGCGGCGAGATCACCATCATCACGAGGCCGGCCGGCATGACGACGAGCGACGCCGAGATCATGTCGAGGCCGAAGCCGGCGCCGGTGCCGGCGGGCATCTCGAGCATCTGCGGGAAGGTCACGTTCGAGGCGAAGAGCGCGAAGCCCATGCCGATCGCGGCGATGTTCGTGAAGAGCACGGCGGGGCGCGCGGCGACGCGCAGGTCGAGCAGGGGATCGGTCGTGCGCAGCTGGTACCAGCCCCAGATCAGCAGCACGACGAGGCCGCCGATGATGCAGGCGAGGGTCGGGAGCGACGTCCAGCCCCATTCCGCGCCGCGCGACACGAAGAGCAGGATGCCGGTGAGGCCGATCGCGAGGCCGATCGCGCCGAGCACGTCGAGGCGTCCGGGGGAGCGGAGCACGTCTTCGGGGACGACGAAGAAGATAAGGAGCAGCCCGACGGCGCCGAGGGCGGCGGCGAGCCAGAACAGGGCGTGCCAGTCGGCGTTGACCGCGAGGTAGGCGGCGATCGGCATCCCGAGCGCACCGCCCACGCCCATCGTCGCGCTCATGAGGGCGACTGCGGTGCCGAGGCGTTCGGGAGGGAGCATATCGCGCATGATCGCGATGCCCAGGGGGACGACACCCGTGACCGCGCCCTGCAGTCCGCGCCCGATGATCACGCCGACGATCGAGCCCGACAGCGCGGCGATCAGCGACCCGACGATCAGCAGGGCGAGCAGCACGATCGCCACGCGACGCTTGCCGTACATGTCGCCGAGGCGGCCCGAGATCGGCGTCGCGACGGCGGCGACGAGCAGCGTGATCGTGACGACCCAGGTGGTGTCTTCACGTGAAGAGTTCAGCAGCGCCGGAAGCTCGGCCTGCAGCGGCACCACGAGGGTGAACATGAACGACGAGCACAGGCCCGCGAACGCGAGCACGGCGACGATCGCCCACCGCGGGGTGTTCCGTGAGAGTCGTCGTCTGGCCTTGTCGTCGTTCACTCCCACCGACTCAGGCTATCGGCGTCTGAGAGGGGCGGGGGTCGTCGCGAGCCGCTTATCGCGGTGGCAGCACGAAGTCACCCGTCTCGCCGGGGTTGACCGCAACCTCCCAGCGGAAGCCGTCGGGGTCGGAGAAGTACCCGGAGTACCCGCCCCATTCGCGCTCGCGCCCCGCGCTCACCGGAACGCCCAGCAGCGCGACCTCGGCGAGCACCGCATCGACCTCGCCCGGGGTGGCGAGATTGTGGGAGAGCGTGATCGGGGCGACGCCGGATGCCGGGGCCTCGCCGATCTCGGCGGTGAAGCCCTCGATCGACCACAGCGACAGCATGAGCCTCTCGCCGATCGGGAGCATCAGGACGTCGTCGCCGGAGAACATCGGTTCCCAGCCGAGACCGTCGACGTAGAAGGCGCGGGTGCGCGCGAGGTCGGACACGGCGAGGGTGATGAAGCTGACGCGTTGTTCCATGCAGACGAGTCTGTCACCGGCATCCGACATCCGAAAAGGGGCATCCGGTTCGGGGGTCGAAGCGCCAGATGTCGGACGCATCGCGCCGATCCGTCCGGCATCTGTCCCGTCGGCCCCCGAACTGTCCGCCCCAGCTCGTCGCCGTCAGCGCACGTCCTTCATGAGCTTGAGGACCGGCTTGATCGACAGCAGCAGCCCGATGCCCACGAGGATCGCGATCCCGCCGAGGATCGAGAAGTACGGAACCTCGTCGTCGGGGTTGTAGAAGCCGACGAGCCAGCCCGAGATCGCCGTGCCGAGCGCGACCGAGAGGAAGAACAGCGCCACCATCTGCGTATGGAACACCTTCGGGGCGAGCTTCGTCGTCACCGACAGGCCGACGGGCGAGAGCAGCAGCTCCGCGACGGTGAACACGAAGAGGATGCCGACGATGGCCAGCAGCGGCGTGGAGTTCGGCCCGCCACCCGCGAACGGGAGGAACAGCAGGAAGGCCGTGCCCATGATGATCGCGCTGAGCCCGAACTTCGCGGGCGTCGACGGCTGGCGCTTGCCGAGGCGGGTCCAGATCGCGGCGAAGACGCCGGACAGGATGATGATGAAGACGGGATTGATGGACTGCACCCACGAGACCGGCATCTCCCAGCCGAAGAGGTCGCGGTTCAGGCGCTCGTCGGAGTACACCGTGAGCACCGTGAACTGCTGCTGGTACAGCGACCAGAAGGCGACGCTCGTGACGAAGAGCGGCAGGAAGCCCCAGACGCGCGAGCGCTCGGTGGCGTCGATGCGGCGGCTCGAGAGGATCACCGCGAAGTACGCGATCGCCGCGACGACGGTCACACCGATCACGATCGGCGCGAGGTTGTCGGCGCGGATGACGCCGAGCAGTACCAGCACGACGATGACGGCGACGGCGGCGAGGCCGACGACGGCGACCATCGGATAGCGCGTCTTCGGAAGCGGGTTCGGCACGCGCCGCGCCTCGTCGGGCAGGGCGCGGCGGCCGAAGGCGTACTGCACGAGACCCAGCGTCATGCCGATCGCCGCCAACCCGAATCCGTAGTGGAACCCGAGGGTCGACTGCAGGATGCCGGTGAGGATGGGCCCCAGGAACGCGCCCAGGTTGATGCCGAGGTAGAAGAGCGAGAAGCCGGCATCCCGGCGCACGTCCTCCGGGGCGTAGAGGGTGCCGACCACCGAGGTCGCGTTGGCCTTGAGCCCGCCCGAGCCGAGCGCCACCAGGATCAGGCCGACCCCGACGCCGAGCAACCCCGGCAGCAGGGCGAGGGCGAGGTGCCCGGCGACGATGACCATCGCGCTGACGAAGAGCACGCGCTCCGAGCCGAAGAGACGATCAGCGAGCCACGCGCCGAGGATGGTCGAGAGGTATACCGAGCCGCCATAGGCGCCGACGATTCCGCCGGCGACCGCCTGGGGGATGCCGAGACCGCCTTCGCTCACGGAGTAGTACAGGTAGATGAGCAGGATGCCCTGCATGCCGTAGAAGCTGAAGCGCTCCCACATCTCGACGCCGAAGACATGCACCAGCGCCCAGGGCTGCCCGAAGAAGCGGGTGTTCTCGTCGCGGTTCTTGCGGGGCTGCGCGGTCGTGCTCATGGTTAGACGGTAGTCCTCGTGGTCGCCGTGCACGAGTCGCAGGCGGCTCCGACCTCGCGCGGACCCGCAGATAGAATGGGGATGCCGCGGCATCCGCGTGCCGCATCCCACTCGCATCCGACCATTGGAGCCACCATGGCCGAACAGTCCCGCCTCGATAAGGTCATCGCCCTCGCCCGCCACCGCGGGTTCGTGTTCCAAGCGGGTGAGATCTACGGCGGTTCACGCTCGGCCTGGGACTACGGCCCCCTCGGCACGGAACTCAAGGAGAACATCCGCCGCCAGTGGTGGCAGACGTTCGTGCGCGGCCGCGGCGACATGGTCGGCCTCGACTCGAGCATCATCCTGCCCAAGCGCGTGTGGGAGGCCTCCGGCCACGTCGCCACCTTCACCGACCCGCTGGTCGAGTGCCTCCACTGTCACAAGCGCTTCCGTGCCGACAACCTCGTCGAGGATTTCGAGGCGCGCAAGGGCCGCAAGGCCGAGAACGGTCTCGCCGACGTGCCCTGCCCGAACTGCGGCACCAAAGGGCAGTACACCGAGCCCAAGTCGTTCTCGGGTCTCGTGAAGACGTACCTCGGTGTCGTCGACGACGAGTCGGGTCTCTATTACCTGCGCCCCGAGACCGCGCAGGGCATCTTCGTGAACTTCTCGAACGTGCTCACCGCCAGCCGCAAGAAGCCGCCGTTCGGCATCGGCCAGGTCGGCAAGGCGTTCCGCAACGAGATCACCCCCGGTAACTTCATCTTCCGCACGCGCGAGTTCGAGCAGATGGAGATCGAGTTCTTCACCCCGCCGGCGGATGCTCAGGAATGGTTCGAGCACTGGGTCGAAGCCTGCTGGAAGTGGTTCATCGACCTCGGCATCGACCCCGAGAACATGCGCCAGTTCGACGTGCCGGAGGACGATCGCGCGCACTATTCGGCCGGCACGATCGACGTCGAGTACAAGTTCGGCTTCGCGGGCAAGGAGTGGGGCGAACTCATGGGTGTCGCCAACCGCACCGACTACGACCTGTCGAGCCACAGCGAGGCCTCCGGCCAGAGCCTGACGTACTTCGACCAGGCCACCGGCGAGCGCTACACGCCGTTCGTGATCGAGCCGTCGTTCGGTCTCACGCGCGCCATGATGGCCTTCCTCGTCGACGCGTACCGCGAAGAAGAGGTGCCCAACGCCAAGGGCGGCACCGACGTGCGCACCGTGCTCAAGCTCGACCCGCGCCTCGCGCCGGTCAAGGCCGCGGTGCTGCCGCTGTCGCGCAACGAGCGCCTCTCGCCGCTCGCGCGCGAGGTCGCCGACACCCTGCGCAGCTCGTGGGCGGTCGACTTCGACGACGCCGGCGCGATCGGCCGCCGCTACCGCCGCCAGGACGAGATCGGCACCCCGTTCTGCGTCACCGTCGACTTCGACTCGCTCGACGACCGCGCCGTCACGGTGCGCGACCGCGACACCATGGCTCAGGAGCGCGTCTCGATCGACGAGCTTCACGAGTACCTGGCCGAGCGCCTGAAGGGCGCGTGAGTCGCGGCATCCGTTCCTCCTGATCCGGGCGAGCGGATGCCGAGCCACTCCCTTCCGTTCGAGACACCCCTCTGCGCACCTCTCGCAGAGGGGTGTCTCGTCTCTGGAGGGGGTGTTCGGCGCGGGTCTATGCTGACCGCATGATCGAGGAGTGGAGCGAGTTCAACGTCGCGATGGCGGGTGCGACCGCGGCGCTCGCCGGTCTCGTGATCGTCGCCGCGAGCGTCAACATCGCCGAGATCGTGAAGTCGCGCACGCTCACCGCACGCCTGCTCGCGGGCATCGCGGCGCTCGTGCTGGCGCTCGCGGTGTCGGCGATCGGACTCGTTCCCGGCCTCGATCTCACCTGGTACGGGGTGCTCATCGTCGCGGCGGCACTCTTCGCGGCCGTGTTCCAGGTGAACGTGACGCGCCTCATCGCACGCGACCCGAACCCGGCCGATCGTGCGCGCCCGCTCAAGTACCTCATCGGCTTCCTGCCGCTGGCCGCGTATCTCGTCGCCGGCGTGATGGTGGCGGTGGGGCATTTGTCGGGACTGCACCTGGCCGCCGCCGGATGCCTGCTGGCGATCGTCTCGGCGATCGTGGTGTCGTGGGTGGCCCTGGTCGAAGTGCTCCGCTGAGCTCTGCGCTCGTTGCAGGCCGAGATCCCCCGTTCCGTACGAGATCCCCCCGTGCGCACTGTTCTTAGCGGGGGATCTCGCGCGTAAGAGGGGATCTCGGCAGGGCGGCGGGCGGGCGAGCGAGCGGATGCCGCGGCGTCAGCCCGTGACGGTGAGCTGCATCTCGGGGGTGCCGCCGGCCTCGACCCAGGCGAGCGAGCGTTCGAGCACGCCCCGGAGCACGTCGAGGTCGATCTCTTCGAGGTCCGTGATGTAGAGGCATCCGGCGCCCGTCGTGTGCGGGCCGAGTGCGGCCAGGGCCTGCTCGTGCGCGGCCACGCCGTCGAGCAGATACACCGTCGTCGCCGCCTTGCGCGGAGCGAAACCCAGCAGCCCGGAGTCGCCCTCGGTACCGGTCGGGTACCGGTAGTGGCACGACCCGAACCCGATGATCGTGCCCCAGGTCGCGGGCTCCCGGCCGGTGATCTCCTGCATGAGGGCGGTCAGCGTCTCGGCATCCCGCCGCCGCTTCGCCGGCGTCGAGCGGGCGATCAGGCCCGCGACGTCGTCACCGGTCTGCTTCATGATCAGGCCTTCTCGGCCTTCGCGGCGGCCTTCATCGCCTTCTTGTGCTCGCGCACCTTCGTCAACGACTCGGGCGAGACGATGTCGGCGACGCTGCGGAACGACCCGTCGACGCCGTAGTCGCCCGCCGCCTCGCGCCAACCGGCTCCGGTGAATCCGTACTGCTTGCCCAGCAGCGCCAGGAAGATCTTCGCCTTCTGCTCGCCGAAGCCCGGCAGCGCCTTCAGGCGCTTCAGCACCTCGGCACCGTTCGGCTCGCCCTGCGTCCAGAGGGCAGCGGCGTCTCCGCCCCAGTCGTCGACCAGCGTCTGGCACAGCGTCTGCACGCGTGTCGCCATCGACCCCGGGAAGCGGTGCACCGCGGGCGTCGCCTTGAACGCCTCGAGGAACTCCTCGGGGTCCATGCTCGCGATGGCCGAGGCATCCGTCGCACCCGTGCGCTGCTCGATCTTCAACGGACCCGCGAACGCGGTCTCCATCGGCACCTGCTGATCCAGCAGCATCCCGACCAGGAGGGCGAGCGGGTTGTCGGTCAGGAGCGCGTCGGCGGCGGTGTCTCCGGTGATGTGAAGGGCCATGCGTTCATTCTCGCACCAGGCGCGGTGACGCGTGAGGCGCTGCGCGATGGATGCCCGGCCACGGATCACCGGCGTGTGCGGTCAGTTCGGGGGCCGAAAGGACAAATGTCGGACCGATCGGGCGCGAATGTCCGACATCTGCGCCGCAAGCCCCCAGTTTGGACAGTGACGGCCCGGGACAGTGACGGCCCGGGAAGACGTCAGGCCCGGGACAGCGTCAGGCGGAGGCGGCGTCGTCGAGCGGATCGACCGCCGACACGGCGGGCTGCTCGGGCGAGAGGCCGTAGAGGGTCGCGAGGGCCGCGGCGAAGTCGTCGGCGCGGCCGACGGCGGCGAGCTCGTGCGCCCGGGTCGTCGGCTCGTGCAGCAGCACGCCGGCGAGGTGACGCAGTGCCTGCTCGACCTTTCCGTCTTCGTCGCCGCGCGCGCGGGCGCGATCGATCTCCGAGTCGAGCAGCGAGAAGATGTGGGAGCGCAGGGCGATCACCGACGGAGTCACGCTCTGGCGGGCGCCCACGACGTGGAAGGTATCCGCGGCCTCGCGCACGACGGTGCGTGCGGCATCCGTCGCCTGCAGCTCCTCGAGCGGGGCATGCAGACGGATGGTCTCGAGGTCGAGCAGCGCGACACCCTCGAGGGCGGCGACGGCCGGGTCGACGTTGCGGGGCATGCCGAGGTCGACGACCAGCTGGCTGCCGTGGGAGACGGGGCAGCCCCCGGCAGTGGCCGCGGCGAGCCCGACGGGCGCCTGCAGGTGCTGCGGCCCGAGTACCGGTTCGGTGGCGGTGGTGCACGTGATCAGCAGGCTCGACCGGGCGGCGGTGCGCGCGTAGTCGGCTTCGGCGACGGGGCGGATGCCGTGCTTCGCGGCGAAGATCTCGGCGCGACCCGACGGCGAGTAGACGGAGATGTCGACGGCACCGCGTTCGCGCAGGGTGGCGAGCGTGACGGCGGCGTAGGCACCGGTGCCGACGAGCAGCACACGCTCGGCCGACCAGTCGGCGATGCGGGAGTCGGCGAGCTCGAGGGCGAGCCGCACGAGAGAGCGGCCGGCGCGGCCGAGGGCCGTGACGTTCTTGACCTTGCGCTGCGCCTGGCTGGCCCGCTGGAACAGGCGCTCGAGCTCGGGGGAGGTCGTGCCCTCCTTGCGGGCCGACTTGAGCGCACGGCGCACCTGGCCGGCGATCTCGCCCTCGCCGGAGACGACGGATTCGAGGCCCGAGGCGACGGAGAACAGGTGCTCGGCGACGCGGCGGCCCGAGTGCACGGTGTAGGCGCCGTCGAGCTCGGTGGCCGGAACGCCGGTCGCGGCCTCGACCGCCTCGAGCACGGCTTCGACGCCGATCGCGCCGGCTGCGGTGACCGGTTCGTCCATTTCCACGTACGCCTCGAACCGGTTGCACGTCGCGAGAACAACGGCACCCTGCACGCACGGCGTCATGTCCACCAGGGTGGGGGCGACGTCGTCGGGGGTGCGGCTCAGGCGTTCGAGCAGATCGAAGCTGGCGGTCTTGTGACTCGCCGTGACACACAGCAGCACCCTTCGATTGTACCGGAGGCTCCCGACGTCGAGGTCGCCCGGCCCACAGCATCCGCATCGGGGGCGGATGCGAGGATGGAGGCATGGCCCTCTCCGACGCCCCGCTCCTGCGCGCCCTCGCGGGCGAACGCCCCGCTCAGACCCCTGTGTGGTTCATGCGCCAGGCCGGCAGGTCGCTGCCGGAGTACCGCGAGCTGCGGGTGGGCACACGGATGCTCGACGCGTGCCTCACCCCCGACCTCGCCGCCGAGATCACGCTGCAGCCGGTGCGCCGTCACGGCGTCGACGCGGCCGTCTTCTTCAGCGACATCGTCATCCCGCTGCGCCTGGCAGGAGTCGAGGTCGAGATCGAGCCGGGCCGCGGTCCGGTGTTCGCGAACCCGGTGCGCACGGCATCCGATGTCGACCGCATCACCGCGATCGATCCCGCCTCGCTCGACGCCACCGCGATCTCCGAGGCCGTGCGCCTCACCGTCGCCGAGCTCGGTGACACCCCGCTGATCGGCTTCGCCGGAGCGCCCTTCACCCTCGCGGCCTACCTCGTCGAGGGCGGGCCGTCGAAGGAGCATCTGCGCGCACGGGCCATGATGCACGCCGACCCCGACTCGTGGAACCGCCTCGCCGGGTGGCTGGCGCAGGTCTCACGGGGGTTCCTCTCGGCGCAGCGCGACGCCGGGGCATCCGTCGTTCAGCTCTTCGACTCGTGGGCGGGCGGCCTGAGTCCTGCCGACTACCGCACCTTCGTGCGTCCCCACTCGAAGACCGCGCTCGAGGGCATCGGACTGCCGACCATCCACTTCGGCGTCGGCACCGGACCCTTCCTCGCCGACATGCGTCTCGACGGTGCGGCCGACGGCGTGGGCGTCGACTGGCGGCAGCCGCTCGATGAGGCGGCGGCGATCCTCGGGCCCGACACCACGGTGCAGGGCAACATCGATCCCGCGCTGCTGTCGGCCCCGTGGCCGGTGCTCGAGGCGCACGTGCTCGACGTGCTGGAGCGCGGACGCGCCGCCCGCGCGCACATCGTCAACCTCGGCCACGGCGTGCCGCCCGAGACCGACCCCGATCAGCTCACGCGCATCGTCGAACTGGTGCACGCGCAGCGCGACTGACGGATGCCGTGAGGGGTCACGACACGCCGCGCCTCCGCTCGGGCATGCGGCGTGTCGTGACCCCTCACCCGGGTTATCCCCGGTGAGCGCCGAGCGGGGCGATGCGAGGATGGAAGGCATGACCGAGCCCTCCGAACTCGCCGCCCGCGCCGCCGAGAAGCACGTCGTCGTGATCGGCGGTGGGATCGGCGGCCTCATCGCCGCCCGTGAGTGCGCCAAGGTCGGCATGCGCGTGACGGTGCTGGAAGCGTCGGATGCCGTGGGCGGCGCGATCCGTCGAGCCGAGCTCGACGGGGTCTCCCTCGATGCGGGGGCCGAGAGCTTCGCGACCCGCGGCGGGCACGTGCGTGCGCTCCTCGCCGAGCTCGGCATCGACGACCGCGTCGTCGCGCCCGCTCCCGGGGGAGCCTGGCTCGCCGGGATTCCGGGGGTCGGGGCTGCACCGCTTCCCGTCGGCGGTCTGCTCGGCATCCCCGCCAACCCGTTCCAGGACGACGTGCGCCGCATCATCGGCTGGTCGGGCGCCTGGCGCGCGTACCTCGACCGCGTGCGCCCGCCGTTGACCATCGGCCACGAGCACAGCCTCGGCAAGCTCGTCTCGACGCGCATGGGCGACAAGGTGCGCGACCGCCTCGTCGCTCCCGTCACGACCGGCGTGTACTCCGCGTCGCCCGCCGACATCGACGTCGACATCGCCGCCCCCGGACTCAACGCCGCGCTCACGCGCACCGGATCGTTGTCGGGCGCGGTCGCCGCACTGCGCGATGAAGGGGCGGCCCGTACCGCAGGCAAGAAGCCGGGGGCGGCGGTCGAAGGACTCGACGGCGGCATGACCGTGCTCGTCGATGCCCTGCTCGCCGACCTCGAGAGCTTCCGCGTCGAGGTGCGCACGGCATCGCCGGCCCGCACGATCAGCCGTGACGGCGAGGGCTGGATCGTCGTCGCCGATGCGCCCGTCGTTTCGGCATCCGAGGTCGCACCCGAGGACACCGCCGACTCCGACGACGAGATCGTCGCGATCGCCGAGGAGTGGCAGGCGGATGCCGTCGTCGTCGCCGTCGACGAGCGCACCGCCCGTGCGCTGCTCGCCCACGTCGTGCCCGCGCTCGCGTCGAGCGACGACGTGCCGGCACCCGAGATCGAGATCGTGACCTTGCTCCTCGACGCTCCGGCGCTCGATGCGGCCCCCCGCGGCACGGGCGTGCTGACGGTGCCCGGCAGCCACGTCGCGAAGGCACTCACACACTCCACCGCGAAGTGGGAGTGGGTGCGTCGGGCGGCCGGTGGCCGTCACGTCGTGCGGGTGTCTTTCGGCGCGCAGGGCGAGCCCGCGGCGACCGCGACGCTCGACGACGAGGCTGCGGCGGACCTCGCGCTGCGCGAAGCATCCGCTCTTCTCGGCGTCGATCTGGCGCCGTCGGCGCTGGTCGCCGCGCACCGCGCGCGCTACGTGCAGGCGCAGCCGGCATCGGTGATCGGATCGGCGGAACGTCGTGCGGCGGCACGCTCCGTCGTGCAGGCCGTTCCGGGCCTCGCGGCGGTCGGCGCCTGGCTCGCGGGCACGGGCCTGGCGCAGGTGATCCCCGATGCGACCGAGGAAACCGACCGCCTGCGCCGCACCCTGATCTGGGAGTGAGCGCCTCGCGCCTGTCAACCCCCTGACCTCTCAATGCCGAAATCGGCATATGGGGTTACGCTGGGAACCTGGCCGACGGGGATCGAACGCCTGCGGCTCGACCGGAACAACGTGAGGAGACCCCATGAAGGGGAAGATCGGACTCGTCGTCGGACTCGGCGTGGGATACGTCCTCGGAACGCGCGCCGGACGCGAGCGCTACGAGCAGATCAAGACGCAGTGGCTCAAGGTCTGGAATCTCGACCCCGTGCAGGAGCGCGTCGAGCAGGTCAAGGACTTCGTGGGCCAGAAGGCCGCGGCCGTTCCGGGCGCCCTCTGGAACGGCGCCGTCAAGGTCGTCAAGTCGGTCGGCAGCGACGGCACCCCCGGGCAGAAGCTCGACTCGGTGATCGCCGCGGGCAAGGACGTCGCCGAAGACCTCGAGGATGCCGCCGAAGAGGTGAAGGATCGCGTCGAGGAGGCCAAGAACTCGTCGACGAAGTCCTCCCCGAAGACCTCATCGTCGAACGCCTCCGCGTCGACCGGTGCCGCTCGCAAGCCCGCCGCCAAGAAGCCGGCGGCGCGCAAGTCCGCCCCGAAGAAGACCGGGAACTGATCATGCCCCGCGGCTATCGCGACCGCGCCGATGACAGCTTCCTGTCGCTGATCGGCGACCTTCCCGAACTCATCTCGAACCTGGTCAAGGCCGAGATCAACGCCGCCAAGGCGTGGGTCTCGCGCACCGCGAAGGACGCGGGCATCGGTGCCGTCTGGTTCGTCGTCGCCCTGTTCTTCCTGTTCTGGGCCATTCCGGTGCTGCTGGTCTTCGCCATCGCGGGCATCGCCTCGTGGTGGCCCGTGTGGCTCTCCGCGCTGGCGGTGTTCGGCATCCTGATCCTGGCCGTGCTGTTCTTCGCACTGCTCGGCCTTCTCAAGTTCCGCAAGGCGCTGCGCCGGGAGAACCCCGCGCAGGCCGTCGCCACAGACGTTCGCATCGTGAAGGAGGCCGGCGACAATGACGAATTCTGACCTGCCGATCACCGCCGTCCCCGGCGGCATCGTCGACCCCGTCGCCTCGGCGCGGGCAGAGCTCAAGGCGGCTCTCGCCGCGATCGAGATCAAGGGCAACGTGCCGCGTCGTCTCGACAAGGCCTCGAAGCGCGCGGCCGTGCGTCTGCGACTGTTCTCCGAGCGCAACCCCGCGGGCGCGATCGCGATCGCCGTGGGTGCGGCGGCCGTCGTCGGCAGCGCCGTCTGGGTGATCGCCCGGGCCATCTCGCGCTGACCGCTTCTCTCGCGACTTCTTTCGCGACGCCCCGGAACTCCGCTTCCGGGGCGTCGCGTTTTTTGCACGCCGGGCCGCATTCGCAGCCGTCCGACAAAAGGGGCAGACTGGGATCATGTCCGATGAGAGCGCAGAGAACCCGTCCGGCTTCACCCTCTGGGCCGTGTGGCGACGCAATCCCGATGTGCCCGTCACCGAGTCCGACTCGACCGAACTCGAGACGATCGTCTCGTACGTCGAGGACTCCGGGGTCACCGTCCGCGGCTTCTACGACGTCTCGGGCCTCAAGGCCGACGCCGACCTCATGGTGTGGCTGCACGGCGACACCGCCGAAGAGTTGCAGAAGGCGCTGCGCCGTCTGCGTCGCACCGAGCTGCTGCGCTCGCTCCTGCCCGTCTGGAACGTCATGGGCGTGCACCGCGACGCCGAGTTCAACCGCTCGCACGTGCCCGGCTTCCTCCGGGGCGTCGAGCCCAAGGACTGGCTCTGCCTCTACCCCTTCGTGCGCACGCCCGAATGGTACCTGGCACCCGAGGCCGACCGTCGCGCGATGCTCGCCGACCACGGCCGCAAGGGCGCCGCGTTCACCGGCGTCGTCGCCAACACCGTCGCCGCGTTCGCCCTCGGCGACTACGAGTGGATCCTCCCGATGGAGGCCGACGACGTCACCGATCTCGTCGACATGATGCGCGACCTCCGCTACACCGAGGCCCGCAAGTTCGTGAAGGAGGAAGTGCCCTTCTACACGGGGCGCAGGCTCCGGTTCGACGAGATCGCGGACGTGCTGCAGTAGGCCGGCCGTGAGTTCCCCGATCCGTCTCGGTACTCGCCGCAGCGCTCTCGCGCAGGCCCAGTCCGGTCACGTCGCCGCCGCCCTCGAGAAGGTCGTCGGCCGACCCGTCGTGCTCGTCCCGATCACCTCCGAGGGCGACACCAATCGCGCCTCGCTGTCGGAGATCGGCGGGCAGGGCATCTTCGCCACGCGTCTGCGCGAGGCTCTGCTCGCGGGGGAGTGCGACTTCCTCGTGCACTCGCTCAAGGACCTCCCGACCGCGATCCCCGAGGGTCTCGTGATCGCCGCGACGCCCGTGCGCGAGGATGCGCGCGACGTCGCGATCACCCGTGGTGGCACGCCGCTGCACGAACTGCACGCGGGCAGCACGGTCGGCACGGGCTCGCCCCGCCGCATCGCGCAGGTGCACCGTCGCGCCCCGCACGCGACGGTCGTCGACCTGCGCGGCAACGTCGACTCGCGTCTCGCACGCGTCGCCTCGGGTGAGCTGGATGCCGTCATCCTCGCCGCAGCGGGACTCTCGCGCCTGGGCACCGACTCCCCGCTGCATCGGGAGGAGCTCGGGCTGACCGAGTGGCCGACCGCTCCGGGCCAGGGCGCCCTGGCCGTGGAGACGACGACGGATGCCCCGGCCGAGCTGCGCGAAGCCCTCGCCGCTCTCGACGATGCGCCCACCCGACTCGCGATCACGCTGGAGCGCGCGATCCTCGAGGGCCTGGACGCCGGATGTCAAGCCCCCATGGCCGCGCACGCGGTCGTCGAAGGTGACGCGATCCGCGTCAGGACGGTCGTGTACGCCGCTGACGGCGGTCGTCGGATCGGGCTCGACGTCACCGAACCTCTGAACGAGGGGTATATTCAACGGAACGGCAGTGGCAACGATGCGGATGCTGCCGATGGCACAGATCCGATCCAGGCTGTTCGATCGCTGGGATTGACTGTCGCCCGTCGGCTGCTCGAACAAGGGGCGGCCGAACTCGTCCCCCGAGAGCAATCCTGATGACCACGACACCCGAATCGAAGCACGACAAGCCTCTAGACGGCTGGCGGATCCTCGTCCCCCGCGGAGGCCCGTGGGGCGATGGCGTCGCCGCGAGCCTGCGCCTGCAGGGAGCGGTTCCCGTCGTCGCGCCCCTGATCAACTTCGCCCCGACGACCGATCAGGCGGCGCTCGACGTCGCCCTCGAGCAGCTCGCGGCCGGCGCCTACGACTGGCTGACGGTGACGAGTGCGACCACGGTCGACGTGCTCTTCGCGCACCGTGCCGTCGTGCCGGCGACGACGCGCATCGCGGCGGTCGGCGAGACCACGGCCGCGGCGCTGCAGGCCGTGGGGTACGAGGTCGCGCTGGTGCCCACGCAGGACAACTCCGCCGAGGGCATGGCGCAGCAGATGATCTCGCTCGAGACCGAGCCGCGCCGCATCCTCGCTCTCCGCAGCGAGATCGCGAAGCCGGTGCTGAGCGTGCAGCTCACCGAGGCCGGTCACGACGTCGACAGCGTCGTGGCGTACCGCACGGTCGGCGTGCCGGTGACGGATCGCATCAAGCGCGACGTCGAGAACGGTCGTATCAACGCCATCCTCATCACGAGCGGTTCGGTCGCCGAGCAGGTGCGCGAGCAGTTCCCCGAGATCCCCGACGACACGTTGCTCGCCGCGATCGGTCCGCGTACCGCGCGCGATGCCCGCAACGCCGGACTGCCGGTGTCGGTGGTCGCGGACCGTCAGACGGTCGACGCGCTGATCGACGCGGTCTCGCACTTCACCCTCCCGCACGCGGCCGACGAGTTCACCCCGTGAGCTTCCCCGAGGTACGTCTGCGACGCCTGCGCCAGTCGCCGGCCGTCCGCCAGCTCGTGCGCGAGACCACCCTGCGGCCGCAGCAGCTCGTGCTGCCGATGTTCGTGCGCGAAGGGCTCACCGACCCCGCCCCGATCGGCTCGATGCCCGGTGTGGTCCAGCACTCGATGGATTCGCTGCGCGCCGCGGCGGTCGAGGCGGCCGAGGCCGGCGTCGGCGGGGTCATGCTCTTCGGCGTTCCCGCGGTGCGCGATGCGCAGGGCTCCGGTGCAGACGCTCCCCACGGCATCCTGAACCTCGCGACCGAGGCGCTGGCCGCCGAAGTGGGCGACGCCCTCGTCGTGCAGACCGACCTGTGCCTCGACGAGTTCACGGATCACGGCCACTGCGGTGTGCTGGCCGCCGACGGCTCCGTCGACAACGATGCGACCCTCGAGCGCTACACCTCGATGGCTCTCGCCCAGGCACGGGCGGGCTCGCAGCTGCTCGGGCTCTCGGGCATGATGGACGGCCAGGTCGCCACCATCCGCCGTGCGCTCGACGCCGAGGGCTTCACCGGCACGATCCTGATGTCGTACGCGGCGAAGTACGCCAGCGCGTTCTACGGGCCCTTCCGCGAGGCGGTCGACTCGCAGCTCACCGGCGACCGTCGCACCTACCAGCTCGACCCCGGCAACCGCCGCGAGGGCGTGCGCGAGGCCGTGGTCGACGAGCAGGAGGGCGCCGACATCGTCATGGTCAAGCCGGCGATGGCCTTCCTCGACGTGCTGCGCGAGGTGCGCGACACCGTGGATATTCCGGTCTGGGCATACCAGGTGTCCGGCGAGTACGCGATGATCGAGGCCGCCGCCGCGAACGGATGGATCGACCGCCGCGCGGCGATCCTCGAGTCGCTGCTGTCGATCCGGCGTGCCGGTGCCGACGCGGTTCTGACGTACTGGGCGACCGAGGCCGCCCGCTGGCTGCGCGACTGATCGGTCGCCGCCGCACTTCGAGAGGAAGCACCATGTCCGATCGCAACGATGATCTCTTCTCCGCCGCCCGTGCGGTGATCCCCGGCGGGGTGAACTCTCCCGTCCGCGCCTACGGCTCGGTGGGCGGAACGCCGCGGTTCCTCACCACCGCGCAGGGCGCGACGGTGACGGATGCTGCGGGGACGACGTATATCGACCTGGTCGCCTCATGGGGTCCGGCGTTGCTCGGTCACGCGCACCCGGAGGTCGTCGCCGCAGTGCAGGAGGCCGCGACCCGTGGCCTGTCGTTCGGGGCGCCCACCGAGGGTGAGGTCGAACTCGCGGCACTGATCGCCGACCGGGTGCGCTTCGGCGAGATCCGGCCGATCGAGCGCGTGCGCCTGGTCTCGACGGGCACCGAGGCGACCATGACCGCGATCCGCCTGGCCCGCGGCGCGACCGGCCGTGACCTGCTGGTGAAGTTCGCCGGCCACTACCACGGCCACTCCGACGGGCTGCTCGCTGCGGCGGGCTCGGGCGTCGCGACGCTCGCGCTGCCCGGTTCCGCCGGCGTGCCCGCGCCGATCGCCGCGCAGACGCTCGTGATCGACTACAACGACCCCGAGGCGCTGGCGGCGGTCTTCGCCGAGCACGGACCGCGAATAGCGGCGGTCATCGTCGAGGCATCCGCGGCGAACATGGGCGTCGTCGCCCCGCTCCCCGGCTTCAACCGCCTCATCGCCGACACCGCCCACGCGCACGGCGCGCTGATGATCCTCGACGAGGTGCTCACCGGGTTCCGCGTGCACCCCGCCGGATTCTGGGGCCTGCAGGCCGCGGAGGGGGAGGACTACCTGCCCGACATCGTCACCTTCGGCAAGGTCGTCGGCGGCGGGATGCCGCTGGCCGCCCTCGGCGGACGGGCCGACGTGATGGACCTCCTGGCGCCGCTGGGCCCGGTCTACCAGGCGGGCACGCTCTCGGGGAACCCGCTCTCCGTCGCCGCGGGCCTCGCCACGCTGCGTCTCGCGACGCCCGAGGTCTACGCGACCATCGACGCCGCGGCCGACCGGCTCTCGCGTGCGCTCGGTGCAGCGCTCACCGGTGCCGGCGTCGAGCACGCGGTGGCGAAGGCGGGAAACCTCTTCAACGCCTCGTTCCGCGCCTCCGCCCCGCGCGACTACGCCGAGGCCCAGGCGCAGGAGTCGTTCCGCTACGCGCCGTTCTTCCACTCGCTGCGGGAGCAGGGCATCGCCCTGCCGCCGAGCGTGTTCGAGGCGTGGTTCCTCACGGCCGCCCACGGCGACGAGGAACTGCTGCGCATCGAGGCGGCGCTGCCCCTCGCGGCCGCCGCCGCGGCATCCGCTCGTCCCTGAGTGAGCGCATTCCCACAACGGATCGTTGTGTTCCTGTGAGCAAGATCCAGACAACTGGGAGGATGCCGCTGGCAGACTGGGTGTCATGGTGACGTTGCTGTTGGATCAGACGCAACTCGAGATCGTGCTCTCGCCGCTGGAACGCGCCGCGAGCTTCCACCGCGACAATCTCCGCATCGTGCGCGAGACGATCACCAAGGTGCAGCTCACCGACGATGCCTGGACGTGGCTGCGCGGCGTGCCCAACCCCGGCACGCACATCCCCGGCATCCTCGCCGCCGGCACGTGGAAGGCCGCGGGCAGCACCGACTTCGTGCTCATCCGCAAGCGCCGCCCGAGCGTCGTGATCGACCTCACCGGAGACGAGCAGTACCGTCGCCTCATCCTGACCACCCGGCACGGTCTCGCCCTCACGCAGGCTCTGCGGCTCGAGGTCTCCGAGGAACCGGCCGACGTCGAGGAGATCGTGTCGACCGGCTCGATCCCCACGACGAAGCAGCCCCGGCGCCCGGTGATCCGGCCGCGGCCCGCCTGAGCCACCGCGCTCGCAGACCACAAGCGAAACGCCCTCCGCGACCATCGGTCGGGAGGGCGTCTCGCTGCGCGGGCGATCAGTCGCGGGGGCGGTACTCGCCGTGCTCGTGGTGCTGGTCGCCGTCGCCGCTCTGGTCGTAGTCGTCGGCGTTGGCGAGTTCGTCGTCGGTCGCCGTGAGCGGGATCTCCGGGATGATCTCGATCACCGTCGTGCGGGGTGCGCCGTCGGCGGGAGCGTCGTCCTCGGGAGCGTCGACGTCGGATGCCTCCTCGGGCGCGTGGTCGGATGCGTCGTCTGTCGGCTGCTCGTCGGTCGCGACCTCGTCAGTCGAGTGCGCGTCGTTCGTGGTCTCGGCGTCGTCCGCCTCGGCATCGCCCGTTTCGGAGGGCGCCTCGCCGAGGGGGTAGTCCTTCGGCTCGTCCTCGAAGTAGGTGCGGGCGGCGTCGGCGAGCATCGAGCTCACCGCGGCCGAGCGCGGGTCGGCGTCCTCGTCGGTGTCCGTCTCGCTGCTGTCGGATGCCTCGGCGGACTCGGATGCCTCGTCGGACGGGCCCAGGTCGTCGAACACCTCGACGCCTGCCTCCTCGCCGATCGGCACGCCGGCGGCTTCGCCGTCGATCGCGTCGGAGGGAGCGTCATCGGCACCCGGGAACGAGGTGGCCTCCTCCTCGGCGGCCGCGCCGTTACCGAAGAGGATGTCGTCGAACGAGGGCAGGCCCGCGGCCGACACCTCGACAGGTGCGGCTTCCGGGGCATCCGCGTCGGCGGTCGTCTGGTCGGCAGAAGTCTCGTCGGCGGGCGTCTCGTCGACGGCCGCGGAGTCGTCGACGGAGACATCGACCGCACCCTCGGCATCCGCTTCTTCCGCGACGACGTCGCCCTCGTTCACGATCGCGGCTCCTGCGCCGGCGGCGACCACAGCGGCCGCGACGGGACCGCCGGGAACCGCAGCGGCGGCGTCGGCGGCGATCGCGGAGGCGGTCAGTGCCGCCGTGTCGTCTGCTGCGACCTGCTCTTCGGCGTCTGCCGGGGCGGGAGCCTCGGAGGCCGGGGCGAGCGCCTCGGAGGTCGGGGCGGGCGTCGCCGCGGGGGCGACGAGCTGCGTGGCGAGCAGGCCGGCGTGCGGTTCGAGCCGGCCGCCGCGGGTGAGCTGGATGAAGACGTCCTCGAGCGTCGGACCGCGCTGCACGAGAGTGGTGAGGGCGATCCCGGCATCCGCGGCGACGGCCCCGACCCGGCGGGCGTCGGTACCGCGCACGGTGAGGCCCGAGCGCAGGATCTCGATGTCGAAACCGGCGGCGGCGAGGGCGGCGGTCAGTGCGGCGCGATCCGCCGCGTCGACGATGACGGCTCCGGCCGAGGGATCGGCCAGCTCCTCGATGCCGCTCGCGAGCACGAGCCGGCCCTTCGAGAGCACGAGAACGTTGTCGGCGACCTGCTCGACCTCGCTGAGCACATGCGACGACACCAGCACGGTGCGCCCCTCGTCGGCGAGACGCCGCATGAGCAGACGCATCCAGCGGATGCCCTCGGGATCGAGCCCGTTGGCCGGCTCGTCGAACACGAGGGCGCCGGGGTCGCCGAGCAGGGCGTGCGCGACGCTCAGGCGCTGACGCATACCGAGCGAGAAGCCGCCGATGCGGGCGTCGCCCTCGTTCTCGAGGCCGACGAGCGAGAGCACCTCGGCGACGCGGCCGAGAGGGATGTCGTTGGCCTTCGCGGCGATCGTGAGCTGGCGGTTCGCGGTGCGGCGCGGGCGGTAGACGGTCTCCTCGAGCACCGAGCCGATCACCCGCAGCGGCTGGCGGAGGTCGGCGTACGACTGGCCGCCGATCGTCGCGGTGCCGGACGTCGGGCGCACCTGGCCCAGAAGCATCCGCAGCGTCGTCGTCTTGCCGGCCCCGTTGGGGCCGAGGAAGGCGGTGACCGCACCCGGCTCGATCCGAGCAGAGAAGTCGGAAACGGCGGTCACCTCATTGAAGCGCTTCGTCACGCCCGTGAATTCGAGAACCTGTCCGTCGGTCATGCGCGACCTCTCCTTGCTTGGTCAATTCCCCCTATCCTGCCGGAAAACCGTCCGGATCGCGTATTTCCTGTGGATTGCGAGCCCTCGCGGCGACCGGGGTAGCCTGGCTCCCGTGACCGAGACCTCTGCTTCCGACCGCGTCCTCGTCCGCACGGAAGGCGCTCTCGGGCGGCTCACGCTGCAGCGCCCCGAGGCGATCAACGCCCTCGACCTGGACATGGTGCAGACGCTCACGGCGGCGCTCGACGGCTGGCGCACCGATACCGACGTGCAGATCGTGCTGCTCGACGGCGCGGGCGACCGCGGCTTCTGCGCCGGGGGAGACGTGCGCGCCCTGCACGCGCAGATCGTGTCGGGGCATCCCGAGTCCACCGCCGACTTCTTCCGCGCGGAGTACGCGCTCAACGCGATGATCGCCGAGTACCCGAAGCCGATCGTCGCCTTCGCCGACGGCATCACGATGGGCGGCGGCATCGGCCTCGCCGGGCACGCGGCGATCCGCATCGTGACCGAGCGCTCGACGCTCGCGATGCCCGAGACGCGCATCGGCTTCACCCCCGACGTCGGCGGCACCTGGCTGCTCGGTCGTGCGCCGGGTCGCCTCGGCGAGTACCTCGCTCTGACCGGAGGGTCGATGAACGGGGCGGATGCCATCGCCCTCGGTTTCGCGGACTACTACGTGCCCTCCGCCAATCTCGACGCCCTGCGCGAGGCTCTCGCGTTCCGCGCCGACCCGACGGGGCCGAGCGAGATCGTGCTGCTGTTCGACGAGACGCCGGAGCCCTCGGAGCTGTCGCCGTCGCCGGAGTGGATCGACGCGGCTTTCTCCGCCGACACGGTCGTCGAGATCGTCGAGCGGTTGCAGGCACTGGGTACGACGGATGCCGCGGCCACGGCCGACCTGCTGGAGGGGCTCGCGCCGACGGGGTTGGTCGTGACGCTCGACGCCGTGCGCGAGGCGCGGGCGGCCTCCGGGCTGCGCGAGGCGCTCGAGGGCGAGTACCGGCGGGTGCTGTGGTTCGTGCACGAGCATCCCGACCTGGTCGAGGGCATCCGCGCGCAGCTGGTCGACAAGGACCGCAATCCGCGGTGGCAGCCTGCCTCGCTCGCCGAGCTGGGAGCGGATGCCGGGGCGGATGCTCGCGCGTACGTGCCGGAGACGCCGCTGTTCTGAGGCGCAGCGCGGCTGTTCCGAGCCGTGGAGCGGGTGTCGATGGGTTCGCTGTGAGCGAAGGTTCCGAACTCGACGGTACGAATGTCGGAGCTTCGTGTCACGCTTTGTTGTGGCCGATCTCGGTCGGCATCTTCCCCCCCACGCCTGAGTCCACAGCTTCATCTCTCAGAAAGTCCGCCTGTGCTGGGTAAAATTCTCGTTCGATATCTGTCCCGCTATAAGTGGCTGCTCGTGGCGGTGCTGGTCTTCCAGCTCGCCAGCGCGCTCGCCACCCTGTACCTCCCCCGTCTCAACGAAGACATCATCAACAAGGGTGTGGCGCTGTCCGACACCGCCTACATCTGGCGGACCGGCCTCTTCATGCTGGCCGTCTCTCTCGGGCAGATCATCGCCGCGATCGTGGCGACCTACTTCGCCGCCAAGGCCGCGATGGGTGCCGGCCGAGACATCCGCGCCGACGTTTTCAGCAAGGTGAACGGCTTCTCCGAGCGCGAGGTCTCGCAGTTCGGCGCAGGCTCGTTGATCACCCGCAACACCAACGACGTGCAGCAGGTGCAGATGCTGGCGATGATGGGTGCGACCATGCTGGTCACCGCTCCGCTTCTCGCGATCGGCGGCATCATCTTCGCCGTCCAGACGAACCCGGGGCTGAGCTGGCTCATCGCCGTGTCGGTGCCGTTGCTGCTCGTCGTCGCCGGTCTCGTCGTCAGCCGCATGGTGCCGCTGTTCCGCAGCTACCAGGGCAAGCTCGACACCGTCAACCGCGTCATGCGCGAGCAGCTCACCGGCGTGCGCGTCGTGCGCGCGTTCGTGCGCGAGCGCATCGAAGAAGAGCGCTTCCGCGGAGCGAACACCGACATCATGGTCGTCGGTCGCAAGGTCGGTTCGCTCTTCGTCCTCCTCTTCCCCCTTTTCATGCTCATCCTCAACGTCACGGTGGTGGCGGTCGTCTGGTTCGGCGGCGTCGAGGTGAACGCGGGCACGGCGCAGGTCGGCACGATCTTCGCGTTCATGCAGTACGTCGGGCAGATCATGGGCGGCGTCATCATGGCCAGCTTCATGGCGATCATGATCCCCCGGGCAGCGGTCTCGGCCGAGCGCATCGGCGAGGTTCTCGACACGCCCTCGAGCATGGAGCGCCCGGCGAACGGTGTCGCGTCGTTCCCCACCCCCGGTTCGGTCGCCTTCGACGACGTCGAGTTCACCTACGCCGGGGCGGACTCCCCGGTGCTCTCCGGCATCAGCTTCGCCGCCGAGCCGGGCGAGACCGTGGCGATCGTCGGCTCGACCGGCGCCGGTAAGACCACGCTCGTCTCGCTCATCCCGCGTCTGTTCGATGTGTCCGGTGGTGCGGTGTTCGTGGGCGGTGCCGACGTGCGCACGGCCGATGTCGACGCACTGTGGGCGACGATCGGGCTCGTGCCACAGCGTCCCTTCCTCTTCACCGGCACCGTCGCGTCGAACCTGCGCTACGGGCGCGAGGAGGCCACCGACGAGGAGCTCTGGCACGCGCTCGAGATCGCCCAGGGGCGCGATTTCGTCGAGGAGATGCCCCAGGGGCTCGACTCGCGCATCACGCAGGGGGGCACCAACGTCTCTGGCGGTCAGCGTCAGCGTCTCGCGATCGCCCGCGCCATCGTGCACCAGCCGCAGATCCTGGTCTTCGACGACTCCTTCTCGGCGCTCGATCTCACGACCGATGCGCGTCTCCGTCAGGCGCTCTGGCGCGAGCTCCCGCACGTGACGAAGATCGTCGTCGCGCAGCGCGTCTCGTCGATCACCGATGCCGACCGCATCGTCGTCCTCGAGGGCGGCACCATGGTCGGCGTGGGCACGCACGAAGAACTGCTCGAGACGAGTACGACCTACCGAGAGATCGTCGAGTCGCAGCTGGGGGTCGACGCATGAGCGCGCAGAACGAGACGCCGAAGCGTCGAGGTCGCGGCGGCAAGACCACGGCCGCCACGGCGACCGTCGAGCCCGAACTCACCGACGACGAGAAGTACGAGGCCGAACTCGCCGAGCAGGCACGCCAGAACAGCGGCGACTGGGACAGCGTCGCGCCGGGCAAGGCCGACAACTTCGGCAAGAGCTTCGCCCGCATGATCGGTCTGCTCAAGCCGTCGGCCGTATGGTTCGTCCTGGTCTCGATCTTCGGTGCGATCGGTGTCGTCCTCACCGTCGCCGCGCCCAAGGTGCTCGCCGAGGCGACCAACATCATCTACACCGGATTCCTGTCGAATCAGCTCGCGCAGCCGGTGGGAGACGCTCCGGGGCTCCCGGTCGGTACCTCCCAGGCCGACGCCGTGTCCGCCCTGCGAAGCGTGGGCCAGGATGACTTCGCCAACCAGATCGCCGCGCTCGACAGCTTCCGGGTCGGTGACGGCGTCGACTTCGACGGTCTGCGCTGGGTCATCGCCGCAGTGCTCGCGATCTACGTCGTCGCCGCGTTCCTCGAGTGGCTGCAGGGCTATGTGATCAACGTCATCATGGTGCGCACCATGTGGCGTCTGCGCGAGCAGGTCGAGGCGAAGATCAACCGGCTGCCACTGTCGTACTTCGACAAGGTGCAGCGCGGAGACCTGATCTCTCGCGTCACGAACGACATCGACAACATCACGCAGACCATGCAGCAGTCCCTGTCGGGTGCGATCACGGCCGTGCTCACGGTCGTGGGTGTGCTCGTGCTGATGTTCTCGATCTCCTGGCAGCTCGCGCTCGTGGCCCTCGTGGCGCTTCCGCTCATGGGAGTGATCTTCGGCGTCATCGGTCCGCGCTCGCAGAAGGCCTTCGGCACGCAGTGGCGCAAGGTCGGTCGTCTCAACGCGCGCGTCGAAGAGGCGTTCTCCGGCCACGCGCTCGTCAAGGTGTTCGGGCGCGAGCGCGACGCGCTCGACCGGTTCCAGGACGAGAACGAAGAGCTCTACCAGGCCGCGTTCAAGGCGCAGTTCCTGTCGGGCATCATCATGCCGGGCATGACGTTCGTCGGCAGCCTCACCTACGTCGGCATCGCCGTCCTCGGTGGTCTGATGGTCGCCAGCGGCCAGCTGCGCATCGGTGACGTGCAGGCCTTCATCCAGTACTCGCAGCAGTTCACGCAGCCGCTGTCGCAGCTGGGTGGGATGGCTGCCGTCGTGCAGTCGGGCACCGCCTCCGCGGAGCGCGTGTTCGAGCTGCTCGACACCGAGGAGCAGGAGGCCGATGCCGTCGACGCCCCCGAACTCGTGGAGGGCAACGGCGTCGTCGAGTTCGAGAACGTCGCGTTCTCGTATACGCCCGAGCGTCCGCTCATCACCGACCTCTCCTTCCGGGTCGAGCCGGGCCAGACGGTCGCGATCGTCGGCCCGACCGGCGCGGGCAAGACCACGCTCGTCAACCTCATCATGCGGTTCTACGAGCTGAACGGCGGGCGCATCCTGCTCGACGGACAGGACATCTCCGAGGTCACGCGTGACGAGCTGCGCTCGCGCACCGGCATGGTGCTGCAGGATCCGTGGCTCTTCAACGGCAGCATCCGCGAGAACATCCGGTACGGGCGTTCCACCGCGACCGATGATGAGGTGCTCGAGGCGGCGAAGGCGACGTACGTCGATCGCTTCGTGCACGCCTTGCCCGAGGGCTACGACACCGTGCTCGACGAGGACGCGTCGAACGTCTCGGCGGGTGAGCGCCAGCTCATCACGATCGCGCGGGCGTTCGTCGCCAAGCCGTCGATCCTCATCCTCGATGAGGCCACATCGGCGGTCGACACCCGTACCGAGTTGCTGCTGCAGAACGCGATGGCGGCGCTCCGCGAAGGACGCACGTCATTCGTGATCGCTCACCGTCTGTCGACGATCCGCGATGCCGACCTCATCCTCGTGATGGAGCACGGCGACATCGTCGAGAAGGGCACGCACGACGAGCTCATCGCCGCACAGGGTGCGTACTGGCGGCTGTACCAGTCGCAGTTCGAGCAGGCGGCGACCGACATCGACGCCGAGGAGGCACTCACCGGCTCGACGCCGACCGTCATCACGGGAGACGCCGACGACGAGAACGCGGCCGAGGCCGCAGCAGCGGATGCCGTCACCGGAGCATCGGTCGGAGCCCAGCAGCCCGCCGCCGAGGCCGCCGCGGCTCAGGCCGTGGTCGAGCACCCGTCTCCCGAGGGCGACACCCGCCGAGGCTGACCCGCCGCATCCGACCGGCCGCATCTGACCCGCCACCGGCACCCGGGCGCACGCCCACCCGAAGCGCCCCGACCCGCATCCGCGGGCCGGGGCGCTTCCGTGTGCAGCGACATCGCCGCGAGCAATCCGCCGCCGCGGCATCCGCTCGCCCGGCGCGGCGGCATCCACTCACCCTGCCGGTCGCGGCATCCGCTCACCGTGCGGGCCGCGGCATCCGCTCGATCCCGCTCATTTGCACGGAGCGGGCACGTCCGCACAGCAATCCCGGGGTCTCGCCGTGCAGACGTGATCCGTCCGTGCAGGCGTGATGGCGGGCGTCGCGTGCAGGGAGAAACGACAGGTGCGGGGAGGATCGGCGGGATTCTCCCCGCACGTGTCGTTCCTCCCTGCGGATGAGCAGAGGGAGACAGGCGTGCGAGGAGGCAATCCGAACGTGAGGGGTCACAACACGCCTCACGGGCGGGTACGGACAGGGCGTGTCGTGACCCCTCGCCGGGAGCGGGGAGGTGCGAACAACCCCGGCTCTACTCCGAGTCGAGGCCGAACAGGTTCATCGGATGCGTGAGGCGCCACCAGATGCTGGGGCCCTCGACGTCGTCGTCGAGAACGAGTTCCGTCGTCGTCGCGTCGATCGGGCCGGCCGTGCTCAGCGAGCCAACGGCATCGCCGTCCTCACGCGCATCCCCGAGCGAGAAGCTCGTCGAGGTCGTCGCCGCGGCACCGTTCCAGAGCAGCACGTCGGCGTCGGCATCCGTCACGATGTCGACCGCTGCGCCCCACTCGGTGCGCACCTGACCGACGACCGTTCCGGCCGGAACCGCGGGTTCCTGGGCGAGGAGCGCCGCTTCGACCTCGGCGAACAGAGAGCGCGTGGCCGCGAGCCGCTGCTCATCGTCGTCTTGATTCAGCACAGCGGCATACAGCTGCACGGTGCTGTCGCCCACGGTCACGTTTTTGGCCGTGAGCAGGTTCCACCCGACGAGCGTGCCGGTCTTGATACCGACGACGCCCGGGTCGGCCAGCATGCCATTCGTGTTGGTCACGAGGCCCGCCCCGGGCAGCTCGACAGCCGGGGTGCCGACGATCTCGGCGAACACCGGGTTCTTCATCGCGAGCTCACCCAGGCGCACCAGGGCGTCGGGCGTCGCGACGTTGCCGACGTCGAAGCCCGACGGGGTGACGACCGTGATGTCACTGAGGCCGCGCGCACCCAGCCAGATCTCCGCGGCAGCCGCGAACTCGCTGTTCGATCCCCAGACCTCGCGCGCGAGACGGTCGATGTAGTTGTTCGCCGACCCGAGCAGAGTGCCCTGCAGCATCTGGTACTCGGTGAGCACTCCGCCGACCGGCACATCGAGCGACGACTGGTCCGACATCCGGTACGACCAGTACGACTGGCTGTCGGCGCGGGTGAACGAGAACTCGGGGCCCTGCTCGCCGAGGGCCAGGGGCATCCGATCGAGCACCATCAGCGAGCTGACCACCTTGGTGATGCTCGCGATGCTCGCCGGATCCACCGAGGATGCCGTCGAGCCGATGCCGCCCACGCCGACTGCTGCGCTGCCGACGCCCGGCCACGCCACGGCGGCCGGGGGAGCGGCCACGGTGGTGAACTCGACCGAGTGCACGGTCGGGGCGACCTCGTGCAGCGGCCAGAGGATGGTCGTGCCGGCGTACGCGCCGACGAGCCCGAGGACCATGCCGATCGGGACGAGCACGCGGGCGCTGGCGATCGCAGGACGCAGCCGGGCGCCGCGCATGATCGCGACGGCGGGATCCTCGACGTACGGCTCGTCGTAGGTGCGCGCCGCAGAACCCGCCGCGACGGTGGCGGTATCGATCCAGGTGAGAGCAGTGGCCGGGCGTTGCTCATCGGCCCACGCGGTCTCGGGAGCCTCGCTCTCGCTCGCCTCCGGGGCAGCGGATGCCTCGGTCGCGGATGCCTCCACAGCAGTCGCCTCGACACCAGCCCCCGCGGGTCCATCTCCCTCGGGTGCGGCCCGGTCGTCGCCGACGATCGCGCCCTCCACCGGGCCCGCCAAGACGGGCACGGATGCCGTCACGGTCGGAGCGGATTCGCCCGGGGCATCGGTCGCGGTCGCGCCGGAATCGGGCACGGCGGCCGTGGCGGCGTCGGGGGGATGAGCGGCGGTCACTCGATTACGGTACCCAATCCCCGGGCTCATCTGCGGCGATGCGTCACGGTCGGGCGCGGGTGTCGGCGCGCGGGTATGCTGGTCAGCACAACCACGGGAGTCCGGCGAGCCGGGCTGAGAGGGAGCGAATCGCGCTTCGACCGTCGAACCTGATCTGGGTCATGCCAGCGCAGGGAGGAGTTCAGATGAGTACGTCCACACCCGAATCCGCCGAGAAGAACACCGGCGAAACGGCATCCGCACCGGCATCCGGATCGAAGACGGCATCCACCGCGAAGCCCACGGCATCCGCCGCGACGCCGGCATCCGCGAAGAGCGCCCCCGCCACGATCTGGCGCTGGCGCGTCGTCGACATCGTCGTCGCCAGTGTGCTCGGCGTCGCCGCCGGCCTGATCTTCCTGGCTTGGAACGTCGGCTACCTCGGCCCGAAGGCGCTCCTCGAGCCGCTGCTCCCGGGCCTGCAGGGGCTGCTCGACGGACCGTGGCTGTTCGCCGGTGTGCTCGGTGGCCTCATCATCCGCAAGGCGGGCGCGGCGATCTACGTCGAGCTGCTCGCCGCGGTCGTGTCGGCACTGATCGGCAACCAGTGGGGCGGGTTCCTGACGCTCGAGGCCGGTCTCGTGCAGGGCCTCGGCGCCGAGCTGATCTTCCTGCTGTTCTTCTACCGTCGCTGGTCGCTGCCCGTCGCGATCCTCGCCGGAGCGGGCGCGGCCCTCGCCGGCGGTATCAACAACCTCATCCTCTGGTACGCGGGGTCGGGCACCGAGTTCACGGTGATCTACCTGATCAGCACGGTCGTGTCGGGCGCGGTGATCGCCGGGGCCCTGTCGTGGGTGCTGGCGCGCGGCATCGCGGCCACGGGAGCGCTCGACCGGTTCGGTTCGGGCCGTGAGGCGCGCGTCCGCGTCTGATGGCCACCGATCAGGCCGGCCCCGCGACGGTCGAGGCGACCGCGTGGGGCTGGCGCCACGCCAGTCGTCTGGCGTGGGCGCTGCAGGACGTCTCGTTCCGGATCGAACCGGGGGAGCGCGTGCTCGTGCTCGGCGCCTCTGGTGCCGGCAAGTCGACGCTGCTGCAGGGACTCGCCGGGGTGCTCGGCGGCGACGAGGAGGGTGAAGCCCAGGGCTCGCTCCTCGTCGACGGCATCCCCGCCACGTCGACGCGTGGGCGTGCGGGGCTCGTGCTGCAGGACCCCGACTCGCAGGTGATCCTCGCTCGGGTCGGTGACGACGTCGCCTTCGGGTGCGAGAACCTCGGCGTCCCGCGCGCCGAGATCTGGCCGCGCGTGACGCAGGCGCTCGACGCGGTCGGCCTCGACGCGCCGCTCGATCGCCCGACCAAGGCGCTGTCGGGCGGGCAGAAGCAGCGGCTCGCGCTCGCCGGCATCCTCGCGATGCGCCCGGGGCTCGTGCTGCTCGACGAGCCGACCGCCAACCTCGATCCCGAGGGCGTGGTCGAGGTGCGCGACGCCGTCGAGCGGATGCTGCAGGCGCACCCCGCGACGCTGATCGTCGTCGAGCACCGCCTCGACGTGTGGCTGCCGCTGATCACGCGGGTGATCGTGGTCGGGCAAGGCGGGGTCGTCGCCGACGGGCCGCCCGCTCACGTGCTCGGCGTCGAGGGCGCCCGGCTCGCGGCCGACGGCGTGTGGGTGCCGGGGTTCGCTCCGGATGCTCCGCCCGCCCCGCTGTCGGCGCCCGGAGAGGTGCTGATCTCGGCCCGGGATCTCGCCGTCGCCCGGGTGAAGGGGAAGGCCGTGGCGACCGGCATCGACCTCGACGTGCGGGCCGGGCAGGCGCTCGCGATCACCGGGCCGAACGGTGCCGGCAAGTCGACCCTCGGGCTGACGCTCGCGGGGCTCCTTCCGCCCGCGGGCGGCGCGGTCGCGGCATCCGCAGCCCTGGCCGCCGACATCGGACCGGCGCCGATCGACTGGGCGTCGCGCGATCTGCTCACCCGTATCGGGATGGTCTTCCAGGAGCCCGAGCATCAGTTGCTGGCGAAGACCGTGCAGGACGAGCTCGCGGTCGGCCCGCGTGCTCTCGGCCTGCCCGAGGACGAGATCGCGGCCCGTAGCGACGAGTTGCTGCACCGGCTGCGCCTCGACCGGCTCGCGCGCGCCAACCCCTACACGCTGTCGGGCGGTGAGAAGCGCCGGTTGACGGTCGCCGCCGCCCTCGCGACCCGGCCTCGGGTGCTCGTGCTCGACGAGCCGACCTTCGGCCAGGACGCCCGCACCTGGGCCGAGCTCGTCGCGATGCTCGCCGCGCTCCGCGACGAGGGGACCGCGATCGTCACGATCACGCACGACCTCGACGTCGCCCGCGCGCTCCACGCCGAACGATACGAGCTGGGCGGCACCTGATGACCGTTCTCGACGCCACCGCCCGCACCGGACGCATCGCCGGCATCAACCCCGTCGCCAAGCTCGGGGTGAGCGCGCTGATCGCGATCCCGCTGATCCTCACGCTCGATCCGGTGTCGGCATCCGTCGCCCTCGTGCTCGAGTGCGTGCTGTTCTTCTTCGCCGGCATCGGCTGGCGCGAGTTCTGGCTGCGCACCTGGCCGGTCTGGCTCGCGGCGCCGCTCACCGCGGTCACGATCGCCCTCTACGGCGAGACCAGCGGGACGATCTACGTCGAATGGTTCGTGCTGCGCATCAGCGACGGGTCGCTCGCGCTCGCTCTCGCGACCTTCCTGCGCGTGCTCGCGATCGCGCTGCCGTCGGTGGTGCTGTTCATCACGGTCGACCCCACCGACCTGGCCGACGGTCTCGCGCAGGTGCTGAAACTGCCTGCTCGGTTCGTGCTGGGTGCGCTCGCCGGGTTGCGCATGATCGGGCTGTTCCTCGACGACTGGCGGGCGCTCGAACTCGCGCGCCGGGCCCGCGGAGTCGCCGATCGCGGACGCATCCGCCGGTTCTTCGGCATGGCGTTCGCCCTGCTCGTGCTTTCGATCCGACGGGGTGCGAAACTCGCCACCGCGATGGAGGCGCGCGGCTTCGGGGCTCCGGGGCGGCGCACCTGGGCGCGCGAGTCGCGGTTCGGGGCGGCCGAATGGATGCTGCTCGCCATCGGTCTCGCGATCTCCGGGGTGGCCGTGGTCGCCGCGATCGCGACCGGCGCGTGGAACTTCATCCTCGGGCCGAGCTCGTAGGCGCCGCTCAGGTCTCGTTCCAGAGCCGCATGTAGAACTCGAGCCGCTCGTCGTCGCGCTCGACGCCGTACGCCTCGAGCAGGGGGTCCTCCCACCCGGGGCCGAAGTTCCACCCGGTGCTCATGGTCGCGGCGGCGAGATCGGCCCAGCGGTCGGCGAGGCCGAGGGCGGCGAGATCGACGTGGGCGACGGGGTCTCCCGCGGCGTTCAGAAGCGTGTTGGGCATGCATGCGTCGCCGTGGCACACGACCAGGCGGTCGATCGGCGGGGCCTCGTGCAGCTCGGGCGGCACGACGACTCCGCGCTCGGCAGCGTTCGAGACGCGCCACTGCACGCTCCACTCCCACGGGCAGTCGGCGACGGGGAGTGTTTCGTGCAGCACCCGCAGGGCGCGGCCGACGGCGGGCACCGCGATCTCAGCCTTGCCCGCCCAGCGCGGATCGACGGCGCTGAACGCGTCGAGCGCGCGGGTGACGAGCCACTCGTGCGCGTCGTCCTCCCCTTGGGCGAGCACCTCGGGAACCGTGATCCAGCGGCGGGCCCAGCGCATCCTCTCGGCCTCGTCGTGCATGTTGGCCTCGTCGTCGAGCGGGCCCCACTTGATGTAGCGCCCGTCGTCGGTGCGGAACGTGAGACCCCCGATGCCGTTGCGCCAGACCGGGGTCACGGCGGCGCGACCGGCGAGGTCGCGCACGCGCGCGGGGATCTCGATGTGGGCGTCGGGGATGCTCATCCCTCCAGTCTGCCGCGCTGCGCGTTCACAACTCCTCAGAATCGCGTGCGTTCCGGGCGTGGCTCCGCGCCGTTCCGGGGGTGCGGCCCGCGCACGTCGTCGATTCTCCGGAGTTATGAACGCCGACCCCGTAGGCTCGCTCACACACAGCCGCCTCCGGGGGATCGTGGTGACACCAAGAACCACGTAGGCTGAAACTCAGTCGCACGACGACGTTCGAAGGAGAATACTATGCAGATCAGCGGACAGGGCGCGCTCATCACGGGAGGCGCCTCGGGTCTGGGCCTCGCGACCGCGCGTCGACTCGCCGCCGACGGCGCCCACGTGACGATCATCGACCTCTCGACGTCGAAGGGCGCCGAGCTCGCCGACGAACTCGGGGGACTCTTCGTGCCGGCCGACGTCACCAGCGTCGACGAGGTGCAGGATGCCGTCGCCCAGGCACAGGCCGTCGCCCCGCTGCGCGTCGTGGTCAACTGCGCCGGCATCGCGCCGCCCGCGAAGGTGCTCGACCGCGACGGCAACCCGGCCGTGCTCGCCGACTTCGAGCGCATCGTGCGCATCAACCTCGTCGGCACGTTCAACGTGCTGTCGCAGGCATCCGCCGTCATCGTGAAGAACGCCGTCGACAGCGACGGCGACACCCGCGGTGTCATCGTCAACACCGCCAGTGTCGCCGCGTTCGACGGTCAGATCGGCCAGCCCGCGTACGCCGCGTCGAAGGGCGGCGTGCACGCGATGACGCTGCCGGTCGCCCGCGAGCTCGCCCGCTACGGCATCCGCGTGGTCACCATCGCCCCCGGCATCATGGAGACCCCCATGCTCATGGGCCTGCCGCAGGCTGCACAGGACTCCCTCGGTCAGCAGGTGCCGCACCCCTCGCGCCTCGGGCGCCCCGACGAGTACGCCGCCCTCGTGCAGCACATCGTCGAGAACGACTACCTCAACGGCGAGACGATCCGCCTCGACGGCGCGATCCGCATGGCGCCGAAGTAACCCGCCCGCACCGGCATCCGACCCAGAAGGAGACCCATGTCACTCGCAGGAAAGACCATCCTGATGTCCGGCGGCAGCCGCGGGATCGGACTCGCGATCGCGCTGCGCGCCGCGGCCGACGGCGCGAACATCGCCATGCTCGCGAAGACCGACACCCCGCACCCCAAGCTCGAGGGAACGATCCACACCGCCGCCGAGCAGATCCGCGCGGCCGGCGGGCAGGCGCTCGCGATCGTCGGCGACGTGCGCGACGACTCCGACATCACCGAGGCCGTGATGAAGACGCAGGGCGAGTTCGGCGGCATCGACATCGTCGTCAACAACGCCAGCGTCATCGATCTCTCGCGGTCGCTCGACCTCGATCCCAAGAAGTACGACCTGATGCAGGACGTCAACGTGCGCGGCACCTTCATGCTGTCGCGCGCGGCCGTGCCGATGCTGAAGGATGCCGAGAACCCGCACATCCTGTCGCTCTCGCCGCCGCTCAACCCCACGCCGAAGTGGCTCGGTGCGCACACCGGATACACGCTCGCGAAGTTCGGGATGACGATGGCGACGCTGGGTCTCGCGGCGGAGTTCGCGCGCGACGGCATCGCCGCGAACACGCTCTGGCCTCGCACGACCATCGCGACCGCGGCGGTGCAGAACCTGCTCGGTGGCGACAAGGTCATGGCCGCGAGCCGCACGCCCGACATCTACGCGGATGCCGCGTACCAGGTGCTCCTGCAGCCCGCCGGGTCGTACACGGGACAGACGCTCATCGTGGAGGACGTTCTCGAGGCTGCAGGGGTGACCGACTTCTCGGGCTACGCAGCGATCCCGGGGACCCCCGACGGGGCGCTGTTCCCCGACATCTTCCTCGACTGACGCGGGGCGTCGCGCGCGGGACGCTTCGACAGGCTCAGCGACCCAGTTTCGGGACCGGGCTCTGCGGGGGACGCTTCGACAGGCTCAGCGACCCAGTTTCGGGACCGGGCGCCGCCGCTCGTTACTGGGTCCCTGAGCTTGTCGAAGGGCCCGCCCCGTGACGCTCAGAACAGCAGGTACACCGCGCCGAGCACCGTGAGCACGATGACGATGCGGTCGAAAAGGCGCTGGTCGAGGCGTTTCGCGACCGCGAGTCCGACGAGAGCGCCGACGACCACGAGCGGGGCGAGCGCGGCATCCATCAGCAGCACCTGCCCCTCGAAGAGACCGAGTCCCGCGAGGAACGGCACCTTGATGAGGTTGATGATCGCGAAGAACCACGCCGAGGTGCCGAGGAACACCTGCACCGGGGTGCGCGTCGCGAGGAAGTACATCGACATCACCGGGCCGCCGGCGTTCGCGACCATCGTCGTGAACCCGCCGAGCGTGCCGTAGGTGCCGGCGAGCAGGATGCCGCCGCGCGCGGGCACCACGGCATCCGCCCTGTTCTGCCGCCACCGCCGCCACAGCGTCACCGCGATCATCACCAGCAGGATCACGCCGATCGCGCGCCGCACGACCCCGTCGCCGGTGAGCGCGAGGAACGCGAACCCGGCGAGGAGTCCCAGCACGACGGCCGGGGCGAGGCGCAGCAGCGTCGGCCAGTGAGCGTGACGGCGGTAGGCGATGAGCGCGAACACATCGCCGACCATCAACAGCAGCAGCATGGCCGCAGTCGAGGTGCGCGCCGGCAGCACGGCCGCGAACAGGGCGATCGCGAGGATGCTGCCGCCGGGGAGCGCCGTCTTCGAGATGCCGATCGTCACCGCGGCGAGGGCCAGCGCGACCCACGCCCACGGGTCGAGGGCGATCACCGAGACGTCAGGCGCGGACGGCCGCGAGGGCGGCGGCGAAGCGAGCGGAGCGCTTCTCGATGTCGGCCCAGTCCTGGGCCTTGAGCGAGGCGCCGTTGGCGAGGTCGCCTCCGGCTCCGACGGCCACGGCACCGGCAGCGAACCAGTCGGCGAGGTTGTCGGGGTTCACGCCACCGGTGGGCATGAGGGGAGCCTCGGGGAACGGGCCGCGCAGGGCGCCCAGGTACGAGGGGCCGCCGAGCGACGCGGGGAAGATCTTGACGACGTCGACGCCCAGCTCGAGCGCGCCCATGACCTCGGTCGGCGTCATGGCGCCGGTCATCACGACGCGGCCGGTGTCGAGCATCGAACGCGTGAGGTGGGGGAGCGTGCCCGGGCTCACGAGGAACTCGGCGCCCGCGTCGGCGGCGAGCGTCGCCTGCTCGGCGGTGGTGACGGTGCCGGCGCCGACGTAGGCGGCATCGCCGTGACGGGCGATGAGTTCGCGGATGACGGCGGGGGCATCGGGTGTCGAGAACGTGACCTCGATGCCGGTCACCCCGCCGCGGATGATGGCCTCGGACGCCTCGAGGGCGAGCTCGGGGGTGGAGGCGCGGAGCACGGCGAGGACTCCGGTGGCGCGGGCGCGGGTGAGACGGTCGGACATCATGCTCCTTGTGGTGGGGGGTCGTTCTATTCTCGCCGACGCCAACTTGTCATTACAACGTGTGCGGCAGGCCTTCTCAAACGCCCCAGGCGTCGATCAGATCCTTCGACTCCTTCAGGCCGAGGCCCGCTTCCTCACGCAGCAGCTTGATCGCGGCGATCTGCTGCTCGGCGGCGACGAGTCGGTCGATCTCGGCCACCGCCTCGGACGGCAGCGAGGCGCGCAGCGACCCGACGTCGTGGAACACGGGCGGCTGGATCGGGATCGCGGTCGTGGCGGGGGCGGCGCCGACGCGCCAGTGGTCGATGCGGCGCTTCGCGGACTGCAGACTCTCGCCGGTGTGATCGCGCAGGGTCTTGATCGCGGCGATCTTGCTGTCGGCGCGCACCAGGTCGTCGATCCTCGCGACCACCTCGGGGGCGATCGGCACCGGAACGCCGGCCGCGACCTCGGGCACCTTCGGCCGCATGCCCCGCAGGGCTGCGGCCACGATGGCGATCACGATGATCGCGCCGACGATGATCCCGATGATCCACACGAAGTCCATGCCGGTCAGTCTAGGCAGGGCCTCCGACAGTCCAGCCGTCTCCCACCCGCTCGCCGGTACCCTGGAGGGTATGACCGAGAACCCCCGCACGCGCGAGACGCGCCCCGCAGCATCCGCGTCCGCCCCCGAGGGTCGACCCGCCCAGGGCAAGGTGCGCACCACGGGCCCCGCCCAGGTGCGTCCGGCGACCGAGGGCTGGACCCAGCAGAAGGACGCCGAAGGGCGCCCGCTGCTGCAGTTCGCCAGCCCCAAGCGCGGCAAGCCGCCCGTGCACCTCGCCGACCTCACGCCCGACGAGCGCGTCGAGAAGGTGAAGGAGCTCGGCCTGCCCGGCTTCCGCGCCAAGCAGCTCGCGACCCACTACTTCCGGCACTACACCTCCGACCCCGCGCACATGACCGACCTCCCGGCCGGCATCCGCGACGATCTGGTCGCCGGCATGCTGCCCCCGCTCATGACCGAGGTGCGCCGTCTCGAGACCGACCGCGGCGACACGATCAAGTTCCTCTGGCGCCTGCACGACGGGGCCCTCGTCGAGTCGGTGCTCATGCGCTACCCCGGCCGCATCACGCTCTGCGTGTCGAGCCAGGCCGGCTGCGGCATGAACTGCCCGTTCTGCGCCACCGGCCAGGCGGGCCTCACGCGCAACATGTCGACGGCCGAGATCGTCGAGCAGATCGTGCGCGCCAACCGCCTCATCGCCGAGGGCGGTCTGGGCGGCAAGAAGTCCGACGACCACAGCATGGAGCGCGTCTCCAACATCGTCTTCATGGGCATGGGTGAGCCGCTCGCCAACTACAAGCGGGTGATGGATGCCGTGCGCATCATGGTCGCTCCGCAACCCGAGGGTCTCGGCATGAGCGCCCGCGGCATCACCGTCTCGACCGTCGGCCTCGTGCCCGCGATCAAGAAGCTCGCCGACGAGGGCATCCCGGTCACCTTCGCGCTGTCGCTGCACGCGCCCGACGACCACCTGCGCGACGAGCTCATCCCGGTGAACTCCCGCTGGAAGGTCGACGAGGCCCTCGACGCCGCCTACAACTACTACGAGAAGACCGGCCGCCGCGTCTCGATCGAGTACGCGCTCATCAAGGACATGAACGACCACGCCTGGCGCGCCGATCTCCTCGCCGAGAAGCTCAACCAGCGCGGCCGCGGCTGGGTGCACGTGAACCCCATCCCGCTGAACCCGACGCCGGGTTCGATCTGGACCTCGTCGGAGAAGGACGTCACGGCCGAGTTCGTGCGCCGCCTCAACGACGCCGGCATCCCGACGACCCTCCGCGACACCCGCGGCAAGGAGATCGACGGCGCCTGCGGTCAGCTCGTCGCGACGACGGAGGACGAAGCGGCCTCGGCCGCGATGGCCTGACCGCGGCGCGCATCGCGGCGCCCATCCGCGGCGCCCAGCCGTTCGGCATCCTCGAGCCAGCGTCCGATCCTCTCGGGTGAGGCGTTCTTGACGCCCAGCATCCGGTGCGCGCGCACCGAACGGATGCCGCAGAACCGCATCGTGTTGCGCACGACCTGGCGCTGCGCCGGCAGTCCCGTGAAGGGTGCCGCGTACCAGGGGGTGTCGGCGAGCAGCAGCAGGCGTCCGTGAGGCGCGGTGAGCAGGCCGATCGGCAGGCCTTGCGGCGAGTAGCGGTACTCCTGCTGCGGCAGCAGGGCGCGATCGAAGAAGCCCTTGAGCAGCGCGGGCACCGACCCCCACCACAGCGGCGTCGCAATGACGATCGTCTGCGCCTCGGCGAGGGCCCGCTTGGCGGCGAGCAGGTCGGGTTCGAGGGTCATGCGCTGCCGGTATCCGAAGCGCAGGTGCGGGTCGAAGTCGAGGTCGCGCACGGCGAGCACGCGGGCATCGCCGTGACCTGTGGCGTACCGCTGCGCGAGCGAAGCGGTGAGGGATTCGGCGTACGGGTGGCCGTCGATCACGAGAGCGGTCATGCGTCGGTTCCAATCTGGACAGTGTCAAGCAGGTGGACAGTGTCAAGATAGGAGACAATGTTGCGCATGTCAAGTTCGAAGACGGGGTACCACCACGGCGATCTCGCGCGCGCCCTCGAAGACGCCGCGATGCAACTGCTGGAGCGGATGCCGGCCGCCGACATCAGCCTGCGCGAGGTCGCTCGCGCCGCCGACGTCAGCCACAACGCGCCGTACCACCACTTCTCCGATCGTCTCGGCCTGCTCAAGGCGATCGCCGAGCGCAGCATGGCCGATCTGCTCGCCCAGGTTCGGAACGCGACGACGGATGCCGCGACTCCCCGGGCGGCGCTCGCCGCGGGTGGCGAGGCCTACATCCGCTTCGCCGTCGAGCATCCGCACGCCTTCGACGCCGTCTACGACCCCACGGTCTGCGTGCCGGGCTCGCCCACTGCGACGATGGCCCCGCTGATCGATGCGCTCGAAGGAGCGCTCGCCGCGGCGGCGGCCGCCACGGGACTCGACCGACCCACCGACGTCGTCGCGCTCTGGGGCCTCATCCACGGCCTCGGCACTCTCGCCGCCGCCGGGCACTTCGGCCTCGACGATGCCCTCGGCTCCTACGAGGCCGCGCTCGACCGGCTGTTCGCCGGGCTCTGAGCCGCTGCGGCCGCCCGCCGAACCTGGGAGCCGTCAAAGCCTTCTTCCACCGGGCGCACAGGCGACCTTTCGTAGATTGTCGGGATGCCCTATTCCGCCCACCGACCGGGTCGCTTCGACTCGCAGGGTCGGATCATCATCGACGGCGACCCGAACGCCTCGACGGATGACCTCGACTTCCTGCGCGAGTACGAGCCCACAGGATCCGCCGACGAGCCGTTCATCACGGACTCTGCCACGCGCGAGACCCCGCGCCCGGAGACCGCCGACGACTCGGCAGGATCGGATGCCGCGGCATCCGCCCCGACGAAGCCCGCTCGCGCGCCGCGCCCGCCGCGCGAGCGTAAGCCCCGCGAGCCCCGCACCCCCGGATCGCGCCTGCGCCAGCTCGCGATCCTCGGCGGGGCCGAGGGCGAGATCCTCGACCGCGTGCCCGGCGAGACGCCGCGCTTCGTGCAGATGTTCTTCGTGCTCGCCGGCACCGCCCTGGTCTCGGCGATCTCGATGCTGTTCGCGCTCACGACCGGCGTGGGAGCCGCGATCTGGCTGGCCGTTCCGCTCGCGCTCGTCTGGGCGCTCATCATCTTCAACCTCGATCGCTTCCTCACCTCGACCATGGCGTCGACGCGCAACGTGTGGCGCCTCATCGGCCTCGCGATCCCGCGAGTGATCATGGCCGCGATCATCGGATTCGTGGTCGCCGAGCCGCTGGTGCTGCAGGTGTTCCACAACGACATCGCCCGCGAGGTCGCATCGACCAACATCACGCAGTCGCAGACCGACCAGGAGGCCCTCGAATCCGGCCCCGAGAAGATCGCGCTCGACGCCGCGACCGCCAAGGTCGCCGAGCTCGAGAACCAGGCGGCGACGGGCATCGTGGCGGGAACCGATTCGTCGTCGGCATCCGAATCCGCCGCTCAGGCGACCGTCGACGACCTCACGACCAAGCTCGCGGACCAGCAGACCGTCATCGACCAGGCCCGCGCGCTCTACCAGTGCGAGCTCACCGGCGAGGGTGCGGGCACTGTGCCCGGCTGCACCGGGGTGAACGGCGAGGGCGCGAGTTCCGACGCGGCCCAGGCCCAGCTCGCCCAGGCTCAGCAGACCTATGACGGCCTCGCCGAGCAGTTGCGCGTCGCGAACGAGGAGCTCGCCACGGCCGGCACCGCCGCGAAGGAGAACACGTCGACCTCCGAGACGACGAACCGCCAGACCGCGCAGGACCAGCTGCCCGCCGCACGCAACACCTACGACCAGGCGCTCGCGGCCTACAACGCCCGAGCGGATGCCGTGGCGCAGGGCAACGCGGGAGCGACCGGCCTCCTCAGCCAGATCAGCGGACTGAACCGACTGAGCGAGAAGGAGCCCACGATCCTCTGGGCGCACATCCTCATCGCCGCGCTGTTCTTCATGATCGAGCTGCTGCCCGTGCTGGTGAAGGTGCTCACCTCGTACGGCGACCCGAGCCTCTACGAGAAGGCCGCGGCGATCCGCAAGCAGGTCGCGCTCGACAAGGTCACGGCCGAGGGCTTCGCCGATCGTGCCTCGATCGTGCAGACGCAGTCGGCCGCGGTGACCGAGACGGCCGCGCGCACGAGCTGAGGGGTTTCTTCTCTCGGTGAGGGGTCAAGACACGCCGCAACGGATGCCGCGCGAGCGGCGCGTCTTGACTCCTCGCGATGATCGAACAGAAACTTCTGAGACCGGTCACGGAATCCGGCCTCCAGCGTCGGCGACCGGCGCTAGCGTTAGAGCATGGTCAACTATCGCTATCTCGGCAACAGCGGTCTCAAGGTCTCTGAGATCACCTACGGCAACTGGGTCACCCACGCCTCTCAGGTCGGCGACGACGCCGCCGTCAAGACGGTGCACGCGGCGCTCGACGCCGGCATCACCACGTTCGACACCGCCGACACTTACGCCAACACCGCGGCCGAGGTCGTGCTCGGCAAGGCCCTCGAGGGACAGCGCCGCGAAGGGCTCGAGATCTTCACCAAGGTCTACTTCCCGACCGGGCCCAAGGGCCCGAACGACACCGGCCTCAGCCGCAAGCACATCATGGAGTCGATCAACGGCTCGCTGACCCGCCTCGGCACCGACTACGTCGACCTCTACCAGGCGCACCGCTTCGACTACGAGACCCCGCTCGAGGAGACGTTCCAGGCGTTCGCCGACGTCGTCCGTCAGGGTAAGGCCCTCTACATCGGCGTCTCGGAGTGGACGGCCGAGCAGCTGCGCGAGGGTCACGCGCTTGCGAAGCAGCTCGGCATCCAGCTCATCTCGAACCAGCCCCAGTACTCGATGCTGTGGCGCGTCATCGAGGGCAAGGTCGTTCCGGCCTCCGAAGAGCTCGGCATCTCGCAGATCGTCTGGTCGCCCATGGCGCAGGGCGTGCTCAGCGGCAAGTACCTGCCCGGTCAGCCCGTGCCCGAGGGGTCGCGCGCGACCGACCCGCACAGCGGCGCCGACTTCATCAAGAACTTCCTGCAGGATGACATCCTCACCGCGGTCCAGCGCCTCAAGCCGATCGCCGAGCAGGCGGGTCTCACGATGCCGCAGCTCGCGATCGCCTGGGTGCTGCAGAACCCGAACATCGCGGCAGCCCTGGTCGGAGCCTCCCGCCCCGAGCAGCTCGCCGACACCGTCAAGGCATCCGGAGTGAAGCTCGACGCCGACACGATGGCGGCGATCGACACCGCCCTCGGCGACACCGTCAACCGCGACGCCGAGCACACCTACTCGACCTCGCCGAAGACGCGCCTGGTCTGAGCATCCACGTCTGACGCACACGCACGAGGCCCCCTGCCGCACGCCGCGACAGGGGGCCTCGTCGTGTGACAGTGCTTCGAGCGTCGCAGTCGGGGTCCGCCGACGCGGTGCTCAGGTGAGCGAGATGTCGACCTGGATCTCGGCCGCCAGCTTCTCGAGGTCGGTGCGCAGCGCATCCAGATCAGCGGATGCCGGAACCGTCGCCGTGACCGTCGACTCGAACAGGCGTCCACCGGCCATCGCGGCGTCGCGCGTCTCGGTGTCCATGCTCGTGATGCTGAGGGCGTGGGAGGTCAGAACGCCGGAGATCTCGTGCACGATGCCCGCGCGGTCGTTGCCCAGTACCGAGAGCGAGATCGAGTTCGCATCGCGATGGGCCGCGGCCTCCGAGCCGGTGTGGATCGCGACCGTGAGCAGTCCGGTCAGGGCGCGCAGCGCGGCCTGCAGCTTGGCGACCCGATCGGCGGCGACCGAGACCTCGATCACCCCGGCGAAGGTGCCGGCGAGCTCGGCGAGGCGGCTGTTCTCCCAGTTGCCCCCGTGAGCGTCGACGGCATCGGCGACGGCGGCGACGAGGCCCGGACGGTCTGCACCCGCGACGGTGAGGATCAGAGTAGTCATGGGGTCAGCGTAGTCGGCGCCCATCTGCGGAGTCGGGCCCGTACCCAACTCAGGAAGAATGCAGTCCGGAGTGCCCGCAACCGCCGAGATCGACGGGATCTGGGCCGATCTTCCTGAGTTGGGTACGGGTATCTCCGGGGACGGGGCCTTTCGACAGGCTCAGGGACCGAGCCGTGCGCAGACCTCGCTGGTTCAGGCCGGGTCGGCCCAGACTCCGGTGTCGAGGAAGCCGTCGAGGCGGGCACGGTGCGGGGTGAGGTCCCAGCCCTGTGCGGCGACCCACTCGTCGGAGTAGTAGGTGCCGGCGTAGCGGACTCCGCTGTCGCAGATCAGCGTCACCACGCTCCCGGTCTCACCCGCGGCGCGCATGCGCGCGATCAACTCGAACGCCCCGTACAGGTTGGTGCCGGTCGATCCGCCCGCCCAGTGCAGGGTGCGCTCGCGCAGCAGCCGGATCGCGGCGATCGATCCGGCGTCGGGCACGCGGATCATCTCGTCGATCACGCTCGGAACGAACGACGGCTCCACGCGCGGGCGGCCGATGCCCTCGATGCGGCTCGGGCGCCCGTCCGGAGCATCCGCGGTTCCCGCCCAGCCGTCGTAGAACGCCGACCCCTCGGGGTCGACGACGGCGATCTCGGTGGCGTGCCGCCGGTAGCGCACGTAGCGACCGAAGGTGGCGCTGGTGCCGCCGGTCCCGGCGCCGACGACGATCCAGCGGGGGATCGGATGCCGCTCCTGCGACAACTGGCTGAACACGCTCTCGGCGATGTTGTTGTTGCCGCGCCAGTCGGTCGCGCGCTCGGCGTAGGTGAACTGGTCGAGGTAGTGGCCGTGGCAGTCGGCGGCGAGGCGGCGGGCCTCGGGCGACATGTCCTCGGCGCGGTCGACGAAGTGGCACGTGCCGCCGTAGAACTCGATGAGGTCGATCTTCTCCTGCACGGTCGACCGCGGCACGACGGTCACGAACGGGAGCCCGAGCATCCGGGCGAAGTACGCCTCGGAGACGGCGGTCGAACCGCTCGACGACTCGACGAGCGTCGTATCGTGACGGATGAGCCCGTTGACGAGGCCGTAGAGGATCAGCGACCGGGCGAGGCGATGCTTGAGCGACCCGGTCGGGTGCACCGACTCATCCTTCAGATACAGGTCGATGCCCCACTCGGCGGGCAGCGGGAAGACGTGCAGATGGGTGTCGGCACTGCGGTTGGCGTCGGCCTCCAGCAGAGCGATCGCGTTGCTGGTCCAGGAGTCCACCGTTCGAGCGTACCCGGGCTCAGTTGTCGGTGTAGCCGCCTTCGCCGGTGTCGCCGTCGTAGGTGAAGGTGCGGTCCGACAGTGTGATCTGGATGTCGGTGCCGAGCGGCTGCTCGGCGAGGAGCTTCTGCTCGAGCTCAGCGGCGCGCTCGAGGTATTCCGAGGTGTCGGCGCCGAACGAGGCCGCGAGCTTCATGTCGGTCATCAGGTAGAGGTATGCGCTCACCGCGGTCTGGTTGAACTCGGTGTTCGGGATCCGCTCCCACAGCGACCCGTCGGTGCGCGCGGCCTTGTACTCGTCGATCTTCGACTGCAGCTGTGCTTCGGCCGAGCCGCCGGTATCGGGCAGCGAGGGAGCGTCGTCGGGTTCCTCGGGTTCGGCGTCGGTGCCGTCCGGACCGGGGGCGCCCTGGCCCGAATCGTCGGAGCCGGATGCCGGTGCCGGATCGGCACGATCACCGCTGCTCGCGGCGACGATGCCGATCACCGCGGCGATCAGCACTCCGATCACGACGATCACGATGACCAGAATCGGCAGTGCGCCGCGCCGGGGAGCCGGAGGAGGGGACGGGATGCCGAACGCGGGGCCGGTCGGATATCCCCCGGCCGGCGGGTGGGTGCCGGACGTCTGCTGCGGCGGGTAGGTCAGCTGCGTGGGCTGCGGCGGGTGCATCGGTGCCGCGGATGCCGGAGCGGATGCCGGCGCCGGAGTCGCGGGCGGCGGGTAAGCGGCGGGCGCCTGACCGGTGGCGGCCGGGTATGCCGGAGCCCCCGGCGTCGCCGACGGCGGCCGGTACGCCGGAGCCCCGGGGTGTGCCGGAGGCGCCTGGTACGCGGGCGCCGGGCGATACGCCGGAGTCGGCTGATAGCCCGCGGGCGGCTGGTAGGCGGGGCGGTATCCGGGTGGCAGCGGGGCGCCGGGCGGCAGCGCAGGGGCGTCGGCATCCGTCCCCACCGGCGGAGCCAACGGCGGCTGCGCGGGCGGCGGGGGAGAGGCGGGCGTGGGCGCCTCCGGCGGGACGACCGCGTCGGCATCCGCTCCTGGCGCGGATTCGGATGCGCGGTCGTCGCCCGTCACGGCTGGACCCGCGTGCTACCGGCGAGTGTCATACCGCCGCGGCCGTCGACGTGCAGGAGGGAGGCCTGCGACTGCTCCTGCTGCAGCTGGAACTCGAAGCGCGAGCGGTCGCCGCGATGGTAGGCGATGAAGTACTCGATCGGGGTGTCGTCGTCGGTGCGGCTCACGCTGCGCAGGCGCAGCAGGGCGGATCCGGCGCTGACGCCGAGGTGGCCGGCCTGCTCGTGCGTCGCGACCGTGGCCTCGGCCGATCGCACACCGCGGGTGGCGACGATGCCGTGCTCGGCGAGCACCCGGTACAGAGAGGAGTCCGACAGATCGACGCCCAGGGTGACCGCGCCGACGGCATCCGGCATCCACGTGGTCGACAGCGACCAGGGCTCGTCGTCGACGTGGCGCAGGCGCTCGAGCACCACGACCCGCGACCCGACAGGGATCTCGAGGGCCGCAGCGATCTCGTCGTCGGCGAAGGCGAACTCGTGGCGCAGCACGTCGCTGTGCACGTGCCCGCCGCGACGCTCGACGTCGTCGTAAAGCCCCACGAGCGTGTGCACCAGGCTCTCCGCCGTGCGAGGGCGCGAGACGAAGGTGCCCTTGCCCTTGACGCGCTCGACGAGACCCTCGTGCTCGAGTTGCGCGAGCGCCTGGCGCACGACGGTGCGCGAGACGCCGTAGCGCTCGCAGAGTCCGTGCTCACCCGGGAGGGGATCGCCCGGCTGCAACCCGTCGCGCGCGATGCCGTCGACGATCAGCTGCCGCAACTGGTCGTACATGGGTGCGGCGGAGTGGCGGTCGATCGCGTCGGGAAGCACGGCGGACATGTTAGTACGCCACGCCCGCGTGCAGGATCACATTCGCGTACGGGGTGAACTCGCCGGAGCGCACGAACGCCCGCGCCCCGTGGGTGAGCTTCTTGAAGTCGACGTGCGGCACGAGCTCGATCTCGAAGTCCATGCCGGCGAATCGCTCGCGCAGCGCCTCGAGCACTTCGGGGCTCTTCTCGGCGACCTCGGCCGAGACCGTGGCGCCCTCGACGACCAGCTCGGCGAGCACGGTGTCGAGCACGTCGAAGAAGGCGGGTGCCCCCGGGCGGTACGCGAGGTCGATGCGTTCCGACCCGGACGGGATCGGAAGCCCCGCGTCGGTGACGACGAGCAGGTCGGTGTGCCCGGTCTCGCTGATGACCCGCGACAGGGCGGGATTGATCGTGGTTGCGGTCTTGCGCATGGCGGCTCCGGTCTCTGTGGTGTGGCGGCGGTCAGCCGACGGGGGCCGATTCGCGCTCCGCGAGGAACGCGTCGACGTCGGCGCGCAGGGGCAGGCTCGGCGAGGCGCCCTGCTTCGTGACGGTGAGGGCGCCCGCGGCCGTCGCCAGACGCACGGCGTCGTCGAGGCTGCTGCCGTTCGCGAGCGCGGCGCCGAGATACCCGGCGTAGGCGTCGCCGGCGGCGGTGGTGTCGACGGCGGTGACGGGGAACGGGGGGATGACGGATGCTCCGTCCGAGGTGACAACGCACGACCCCTGGCCCGCGAGCGTGATGACCGCGGCGCCGACGCCCTGGTCGAGGAACCAGCGTCCGGCGCGCTCGGCGGACTCGGCATCCGTCACTTCGATGCCGCTGATGAGCGTCGCCTCGGTCTCGTTCGGCGTGACGATGTCGATGTTCGCCCATACCTCGACGGGGAGCGTCGCGGCCGGTGCGGGGTCGAGGATCACGGTCATGCCGTGCTCGCGGCCGCGGCCGGTGATGTGCGCCGTGAGGGCCGAGGGCGTCTCGAGCTGGGTGAGCAGCACCGAAGTGGTCGGGGCGAGGGCGGCGAGAGCCTCGTCGATCTGGTCGGTGTTGAGGGAGGCATTGGCGAGCGGCACCATCACGATGTCGTTCTGCGCAGAGGCGTCGACACGGATGTGCGCGATGCCGGTCGGGCCGGGCACCGTGCGCAGGTGTGCGAGGTCGACGCCGGCCTCGCTCAGGCCGTCGACGACGAGGTCGTGGAAGAGGTCGTCGCCCACGCATCCGACGAAGCTCGTGCGGGCGCCGGAGCGGCCGGCGGCGACGGCCTGGTTGGCGCCCTTGCCGCCGAGCATGAGGGTGAACTGATCGCCCAGGATCGTCTCGCCGCGCGCGGGGAGGCGCTGCGAGAAGGTGGTCACATCGGCGGTGACGCTGCCGACGATCACGACGCCGGAACGGTCTTCGGGGTGTGCGGGGGCCATGTCGCTCCTGGTCGTCTTCGACGGCGATGTACGTCGGCCGGGGCTTTGACATCGCCCCGCGCCTGTCATTACATTAGCCGAAAGCGAACCTGTAACGACAGGTTGTCCCCGAGGAGTCCCGATGACCGTGATCGCCCCCCGCCTGTACGTCGACAGCGCCGACGTCGACCGGGTGTCCCGGCTCCTCGCCGCGGGCGTCGTGCACGGTGTCACCACGAACCCCACGATCCTCGAACGCGGCGGGCGCACCGCCGGCGAGATCCCCGAGCTCTACGCCCGGTGGGAGTCCGAGGGCGCCGCCGAGGTCTTCTTCCAGACGTGGGGCGGCGACACCGCGTCGTTCCTGCGCAACGCCGAGCGCATCCGCGAACTCGGGCCGCGCGTCGCCGTGAAGGTGCCGGCGACCGCCGCCGGGTTCGCCGCGGCATCCGCCCTCGTCGCCGATGGAGCGACCGTGCTCGTGACGGCCGTCTACTCCGTCGCCCAGGCGCTCGCGTGCGCGAGCATCGGTGCGCAGTACATCGCGCCCTACCTCGGTCGCATGCGCGACGCGGGCATCGACGGCGACACGGTGATCGCCCGCATGCAGGAGGTCTGCGAGGGCAGTGGATCGAACGTGCTCGCGGCGTCGCTGCGCACGGCCGACGACATCGTCGGGCTGCGCCTGGCCGGAGTGCCCTACTTCACCGCCGCGCCCGACGTGATCGAGCAGGCGCTGTTCCACGAGGTCAGCGACAGTTCGGCGGCCGAGTTCGACGCCGCCATGGTGCGCCTCGGGGCGTGACGGTCGGCGCGAATGCCTAGGCCGAGGCGGCCTGGCGCAGCCACCGCTCCACGCCCGCGATGTGGGCCGTGGCGAGCGAGGTCGCGAGCGCCGGGTCGTGCTGGGCGATCGCATCGGCGATCGCGCGATGCTCCGACAGCGTGCGCTCGACCGCGTGCGCCTCGGTGAGTCCGCGCCACACGCGGGCGCGCACGGTCTGACTGCTCAGATGCTCGATGAGACTCGCGAGGTAGGCGTTGCCGGCCATACCCACGATCTCGCGGTGGAAGCGGATGTCGTGCTCGACGAGCTCCTCGATCGTCACCGACGCGTCGACCCGCTCGACCTCCTCGACGAGGGCCGCGATCTGCTCGTCGTCGCCGAGGGTCGCCGCGAGGCCCGTGGCCTGGGACTCCAGCATCCGCCGTACGGCGAAGATCTCGAGCATCGAGTCGTCGTCGTGCATGTCGACCACGAACGAGATCGCCTCGAGCAATAGGTGCGGTTCGAGGCTCGTCACGTAGGTGCCGTCGCCGCGGCGCACGTCGAGCACGCGGATGACCTCGAGGGCCTTCACCGCCTCGCGCATCGAGTTGCGCGACAGGCCCAGACGCTCCGACAGTTCCTTCTCGGGGGGAAGCCGATCGCCCGGCGACAGCTCGCCCGACACGATCATCGCCTTGATCTTCTCGATCGCCTCATCGGTGACTGCCATGGCCGTCATCCTAGCCAGTGATCCGATGTCTGAGGCAGGATGGGCGTATGCGAGTCCTCGATACGCACCTGCACATGTGGGACGAAGAAGTCCTCACCTACACCTGGCTGGAGGGTCCCTACGCCTACCGCTTCGCCGAGACGGAGGTCGAGCACGATCGCCTCGACGTCGAGCGGGAGGAGGCGGTGTTCGTCCAGGCCGAGACGACCGAGGGCGATTACATCGGAGAGGTGCGGTGGGTGCAGTCCCTCGCCGGACGCCTCGGGATCTCCGGGATCGTCGCCGGAGCGCAGCTGCACCGCGGCGTCGACACGGTGACGCACCTCGAGGAGTTGGCGACGCATCCGCTCGTCGTCGGCGTGCGCCACAACCTGCAGAACGACCCCGACGGCTTGGCCGTGTCGAGCGCGTTCGTCACGGGCGCACGGGAGGTCGCCGCTCGCGGGTGGACGTTCGACGTGTGCGTGCGTGCCGCGCAGCTGCCCGACATCGCCCGCCTCGCCGGCGCCGTGCCGGAGCTGCGGATGGTGCTCGACCACCTCGGGAAGCCGGCGGTCGGCACGGCGGAGGCCCCGCTCGCTCCCTCTGCGGAATGGGTGCGCGACATGGAGGAGGTGGCGAAGCATCCGGAGGCGTTCTGCAAGCTCTCGGGACTGCCCGCCGAATCCGGCGGCTTCTGGAGCGCCCAGCAGCTCGTGCCGTTCCTCGACGTCGCGGCCGATGCCTTCGGCGTGGAGCGCCTGATGTGGGGGAGCGACTGGCCGGTGTCGTCGATCGGCCCGGCCGAGGAGGGCGACCCGCACACGCCGGCCGACGGCTCGGCGACGTACCAGCCGCACGCGCGGCAGCGCTGGCTCGACACGGTGGTCGAGTGGGCCGAGGCGCGCGGGCACGACGTCGACGCGATCCTGTGGGCGAACGGGCGGCGGTTCTACGGACTCGACACGCTGCGGCCGGTGGCGGCGGAGGCACCGCGGCGCGGGTTCTTCGGGCGGTTGTTCGGGGGCTGAGGCGCGGTCTGAGCTGTGCGGTGTCGGGGTTATCCACAGCCCTGCCGTCTGCGAGCCCGCCGCAATCTCTGATGTGTCAGGCTCTCCCCGGCGCGTCGAGCGCGGTGAGGGGATCGCATGGGCGACTGGACGGTGGATGCGGACGGAGTGCTCGCGCTGCTGACGAGTATCGACACGGCAGGGCCGGACTTCGAAAGAGCGCATCGAGACGTTACCGATGCCGCCGAATCGGGCACGACGCTGTCTGTGGGTGGACGGACGGTTGTAAAAACAGCATGGACGACGTTCATCGAAGACCGAGCGCTCGTGCCGGGAAAGATCATGCACGAGGTCGCCGCCGCCGCGTCGGCCATGAGCGAAGCCACGGCCGCTCTGGTGGCGGGCGACGAGCAGGTGTCGCTCGACACCCGAGCGGCGCAGAGCAGAGCGGAGGGCTGGGGTATTGCTCCCGTCGAGGCGTACAGCGCATCAGCAGGTGAGAACTGATGGCGATCGCCGTGAGCTCGGTCGCCGAAGTGATTGCGCCGGCGAACGTCGAGCACCTCAGCTCTCTCCTGTCGTCGGCGCAGTCGAAGTTGGACGCGGCGATGGAGGAGGCCAGAAGCACTGGCTGACGTTGCCGGACGTCTTGCAGGTCGACGGCGCCGACGGCATGAACTATCTGCTCGACCCGTCCTCGCGTGCGGTGCAGGAGTGGGGGACTGCGCTCGGCTCGGCTCGGACGGCCCTGTCGGATGCGGCTTCCGACACGCTGCCCGCGTTGGTCACCCGGCGCGCGAGACTGCTCGAGCGGATCGTCGAGGTGAACAGGCAGTCGTCGGATGCCGATGGTGCGGTGGCCCTCGCGGATGCTCAGTACTGGTCGGCGTACGGCAGTGATCCGGAGTCGAGTTCGACCACGTCGGCTCGCGAGGCGCGGACGGATGCGCTGCACAGCCAAGAGCAGGCGCGTGAGGTCGTGTCGCAACTGGAGCGCGACATCGAGGCGTTCCGGCGTGACGTCGAAGCGGAGGAAGAGGCCATCGCGAGGAAACTGACGGGAATCAGTGGTGGCGACGAGGTGCTCGGCGCATGGGCTGACGAGGTGCGGGTCTCGCAGGCGTTCTGGGGTCTTGCCGAGCAGGCGTATCCGGGTGCGCCCCGACGGGCCGTCGACCTGACGGAGCATCTGCGCGACTCCGTTGAAGACGCGGCCGTGTCGAGGATCAACAAGTTGAGCGTGACGGATCCGGCGGCGGCGCAGGAATGGCTCGATGCGCACCCCGAGTTCGCGGCGACGGTCGGGCTCATCGACCCGGCGGTGGCGGCCCGCCTGTGGCAGGGGATGGCGTCGGAATCGACGCGAGGGCCGGCCGATGACGGCGGTGAGAGCTGGGCGACAGGGCCGCTGGCCCAGCTCTTCGACATCGCGCCGTTCACGATCGGCAACCTGAACGGGGTCTTGGCGAGAGACCGTGACGAATTCAATCGCGAAATGCTCCGGCAGACGCTCGACGATCCGGATGCGTCCGCGGAGCAGCGTGCCGCGGCTGAGCAGATGCAGAAGGCGCTGGATCGCGCGTTGGATGCGTCGCCTGCCGGCACGGTGGTGCAACTCGTCGCGTTCGGGGTTCCGGCCGACGCTGGCGAGCGCGACATGCGCGCGGCGATCTCGGTGGGTGACCTCGACACTGCGCAATACGTGGGGGTGATGCTCCCGGGGATGGACAGCAGCGTCGCGGTGTCGATGTACGGTCTCGTCGGAAACGCGGTCAATATGCAGGACGCGCATGTTCGCGTCGGTAACACGGAGCCAACCGCGACAGTGGTCTGGATGGGATTCGAGTCGGCGGGAGCGAATCCATTCACGAGCGAGTTCCTCGGGCGTGACGACCTCGCGCAGGAGGGGGCGGCGCCACTGGTGCGCTTCCTGGGCGGCGTTGATGTCACCAACGCCGCCGCTGAGACGACGGTTCATGCGTACTCGTACTCGACGCGTCTCGCGACTTACGCACTGTCCGCCGGTCCGTACGGCGGTGGCGAAGTCGATCATCTGATCCTCTACGGATCGCCGGGCCTGGCAGAGCCTGTGCGAACGGTGGACGATCTCGTCGGGGTTCCTCCGGGTGAGGTGTACTCGACGAAGTCGGTCGGGGATCAGCTGAGGCTGCCGGGACCCGAGATTGTGCAGGTCCAGGTGTATGGCTTCGTAATGGCGACATCAGCCGCGTCGGGGCAGGCAGGCATGGCAGAACTAGGGGAAGCGTTGTCGGATGTCGGCGTAGACAATGCGGATCCGAACGATCCGACGTTCTGGGGTGGCCACGACTCGAACGTCTTCGTGTCGGACGGAGTTCTCGGGCATGCGGCTGACAAGACCCCGAGGTCCGATGGCTACTGGAGTCGGGGCTCGGATTCCATCAAGGATGGGGCGCGGATCGCGGCCGGCAGGGGGGATGAAGTCAGATGAGGTGTGTGAAGAAGGCGGGCTGGTTTGCCGTGGTCGCCGTATTGCTGAGCCTCCATGCGCTGACGGCCTGCGGATCACCTGGAAGGAAAGAGATGACCAGCGATGAGGCACGAGAACAACTTTTGACGGCTGTAGATGTGGTCAAGGGTGCGACCGGGCAAGAGTGGGCTACCGATGTGGAACCCACTCTTCTCGGTTGCTCTCGAACGCACAGTCAATGGACCACGAGCTGGAGCGGATCACCGACAACGGATCGCGATTCGTCGTACACCTCTGTACGTGAAGCTCTTGAAGAAGCCGGATTCGCGACCTATGTCAACGGTGCGGACACGACGACCCCGGTCTTGTCGGCGCAGGCCGCCGACGGTTTCGGCCTTGACTATTCGCAACCGATTGAGGGCGGGCCGGTCGGATTCAGTGTGAGTAGCGATTGCTTTCCCGAAGGCGAATGAACGCGCTCGTCGATCACGAGGGGGTGCGGTGGGGGAAGCGATTGCTTCCCCCTGGAGGAGTGGCCGAGCGACGAACCGGACGACTCCACCCCCTGACCCCGCACACACAACGGAGGAGATCTCGCGTTCCGCAGAAGCATCCGAACCATCTGCTCCTGCGGAACGCGAGATCTCCTCCGTTACGTGCGCCGCCCGGGACTACTCCGACCGCAGGCGCAGCTGCGCCATACCGCCGTCGACCTCGATGAACGTGCCGGTCGTCGAACCGGCCGCCGGCGAGACGAGGTAGGCGACGGCCGCCGCGACCTCGGCGGGGCTCACGAGCCGGCCGTGCGGCTGGCGGGCCTCGAGGGCCGCGCGCTCGGCGTCGGGGTCGGATGCCGCGCCCAGCAGTCGCCCGACCCAGGGGGTGTCGGCGGTTCCCGGGTTGACGGCGTTGACGCGGATGCCCTCGCGCAGGTGGTCCGCCGCCATGGCGCGGGTGAGGGCCGAGACGGCACCCTTCGATGCGGTGTACAGCGCGCGCTGGGGGAGGCCGGTGGTGGAGGCGATGGATGCCGTGTTGCAGACCGCCGCGGCCGGCGACTCGCGCAGCCAGGGGAGAGCGGCCGAGGTCACGCGGGCGATGCCGGTGACATTGATCGACAGCACGCGGGCCCACTCGTCGTCGTCGTTCGCGGTGATGTCGCCGGTCGCGCCGATCCCGGCGTTGTTGACGACGATGTCGAGGCGGCCGAACTTCTCGCCCACGGCGGCGACCGCCGCGTCGACGCTCGCCCGGTCGGAGATGTCGGCCGTGAACGCGGCGAAACGGGCATCCGCTCCCGAGGTGTCGCGGTCGAGGATGGCGACCTGCGCGCCATCCTCGTGCAGCCGCGCAGCGATCGCCGCGCCGATGCCCGAGGCGCCGCCGGTGACGATCGCGACCAGGCCGTCGAGCGCGCCGCTCACTTCGCCGCCTCCCAGGCCACGAACTCCTGGCGCTGGTGGCCCAGGCCGTCGATCTCGACCTCGACCACGTCGCCTGGGGCGATGTAGGGGAAGTTGCCCGAGAGGGCCACGCCCTGCGGGGTTCCGGTGAGGATGAGGTCGCCCGGCTCGAGGGTCACGTACTGCGACAGGTGGTGCACGATGTGCTCGACCGAGAAGATCATGTCGCTCGTGTTCGAGTCCTGGCGCGGTTCGCCGTTGACGAAGCTGCGCAGGCCGAGGGCGTGATGGTCGACCTCGTCGGGCGTGACGAGCCACGGGCCGGTCGGGTTGAAGCCCGCCGCGATCTTGCCCTTCGACCACTGGCCACCCGAGACGGCCATCTGGAAGTCGCGCTCCGAGACGTCGTTCGCGAGCACGAAGCCGGCGACGTGCGCCAGCGACTCCTCGGGGGAGTCGAGGTACGCGGCGCGGGTGCCGATGACGATGCCGAGTTCGACCTCCCAGTCGGTCTTGCTGCTGCCGCGGGGGATCGTGACGGTGTCGTTCGGCCCGACCACGGTGTTCGGGGTCTTCAGGAACAGGATGGGGATGGTCGGCGGCTCGGAGCCGGACTCGGCGGCGTGCGCGGCGTAGTTCATGCCGATGCAGATCACCGCGCTCGGACGCGCGATGGGCGCGCCGATGCGGAGGGCCGCGGCATCCTCGAGCTCGGGGAGCTCACCGGCGTCGCGGGCGGCGGCGACGCGGGAGACGAAGTCGCTCCCGAGAAAATCGCCGTTCACATCGGATGTCACCGAGCGGAGGTCGAGGTAGCGATCACCCTCGACGAGGACGGGGATCTCTGTACCTGGGGTGCCGAGCCGCGCGAACTTCATGATTCTCCTGATCCTTCGGGTGGCCGCCCAGTGACGGCCGTCGTCGTTGACAGTATAGACATCGGATGTTTACACTCCAAGGGATTGCATGGGATTTCTCCATGCCCCGAGAGGAACCGTACCCGTGAGCCGTATCGTCGCACTCGACACCACCGACATCCGCTTCCCCACATCGCTCAGCCTCGACGGCTCCGACGCGATGAACCCCGACCCCGACTACTCGGCCGCGTACGTGGTCGTGCGCACCGATGCCGAGGACGGCATCGAGGGCCACGCGTTCGTGTTCACGATCGGCCGCGGCAACGACGTGCAGGTCGCGGCGATCGACGCCCTCGCCGGGCACCTCGTCGGACGCGAGATCGAACCGCTGCTCGACGACATGGGCGGAACCTTCCGCGAGATCATCGGCGACTCGCAGCTGCGCTGGCTCGGCCCCGAGAAGGGCGTCATGCACATGGCCATCGGCGCCGCGATCAACGCGCTGTGGGACATCAAGGCCAAGCGTGCGGGGATGCCGCTGTGGCAGCTCCTCGCCCGGATGACGCCCGAGGAGCTCGTCGACCTCGTCGACTTCCGCTACCTCACCAACGCCCTCACCCGCGACGAGGCCCTCGAGATCCTCCGTGCCGCCGAACCCGGCCGCATCGAGCGCGAGCGGGAGCTGCTCGCCACCGGCTACCCGGGATACACGACCAGCCCCGGCTGGCTCGGCTACTCGGACGAGAAGCTCGAGCGCCTCGCCCGCGAGGCCATGGCCGACGGTTTCACCCAGATCAAGCTCAAGGTCGGCGCCGACCTCGACGACGACATCCGCCGCTTCCGCAAGGCCCGCGAGGTGTGCGGCCCCGACTTCCCCATCGCGATCGACGCGAACCAGCGGTGGGAGGTGTCGGAGGCGATCGAGTGGGTGAACGCGCTCGCCGAGTTCCACCCCGCCTGGATCGAGGAGCCCACCAGCCCCGACGACATCCTCGGCCACGCCGAGATCGCCCGCGGCGTCGCCCCGATCCGTGTCGCGACGGGCGAGCACGCGCAGAACCGCATGATCTTCAAACAGCTGCTGCAGGCCGACGCGATCTCGGTGATGCAGATCGACGCCGTGCGCGTCGCCGGCGTCAACGAGAACATCGCCAACCTGCTGCTCGCCGCCAAGTTCGGTGTGCCGGTCTGCCCGCACGCCGGCGGAGTGGGGCTCTGCGAGGCCGTGCAGCACCTGTCGATGTTCGACTTCGTCGCCGTCACCGGCACCCGCGAGGGCCGCATGATCGAGTTCGTCGACCACCTGCACGAGCACTTCGTCGTGCCGACCGACATCCAGGGCGGGTCGTACATGGCCCCCACCGAACCCGGGTCGGGCATGGAGATGAAGGCCGACAGCATCCGCACCTACACGTGGACGGGCGAGCATGTCGTCGCCTGACCGCGTGCTCGACATCCCCGCCCTCGGCTATGGTGCGGCGAACGTCGGCAATCTCTTCCGCGCGCTGAGCGACGACGACGCCTGGGCGGTGCTGGATGCCGCGTGGGAGAGCGGCATCCGCTACTACGACACCGCCCCGCACTACGGCCTCGGCCTGTCGGAGCAGCGCCTCGGCGCGTTCCTGCAGACGAAGCCCCGCGACGAGTTCGTGCTGTCGACCAAGGCCGGACGACTCCTGCGCCCGAACCCCGAGCACACCGGCGGCCTCGACACGGCCAACGACTTCCACGTGCCCGACGATCTGCAGCGGGAGTGGGACTTCTCGGCCGACGGCATCCGTCGGAGCCTCGACGAGTCGCGCGAGCGCCTCGGCATCGAGCGCATCGACCTGCTGTACCTGCACGACCCCGAGCGGCACGACCTCGACCTCGCGCTCGCCGAAGCCCTGCCGGCCATGGAGCAGCTGCGCGCCGACGGACAGGTGGCGGCGATCGGCATCGGATCGATGGTGTCGGATGCCCTGGCCGCCGCCGTGCGCTCCGCCGACCTCGACCTCATCATGGTCGCCGGGCGCTACACACTGCTCGAGCAGCCCGCGGCCGCAGACGTCCTTCCGGCGTGCCGGGAGACCGGAACGGGGATCGTCGCGGCATCCGTCTTCAACTCCGGGCTGCTCGCGGCGAGCGAGCCGCGCCGTGACGGTCGGTACGAGTACGGCCAGCTGCCCGACGAACTGTGGGACCGCCTCGTGCGCATCGCCGCGGTCTGCGCCGACCACGGTGTGCCGTTGCCGGCCGCCGCGATCCAGTTCCCGTTGCAGGCGGCCGAGGTGCGCTCGGTCGTGGTGGGCGGCAGCCGCCCCGCGCAGCTCGAGGAGAACGCCGAGTACGCCGCGCTGGCGATCCCCGCCGAGCTCTGGCAGAACCTCGCCGCCGAGGGACTCATCCCGGCGAGCTGACCACCGCTGACCCGTGGCCGCAGAGACCCGTGGCCGCGCGGACCCGAACCGCGCGGCCACGCACCACCCCGATCGAAGGAACCCCGTGCTCGAAGGCATCCATCCCCTGCTCACCGGTGAGCTGCTGCTGCACCTCGATCGGATGGGGCACTCCGACGCGGTCGTGATCGCCGATGCGCACTTCCCCGCCTGGGGGCTCGGCGCGCGGGTGATCGACCTGCCCGGAACGACCACGCCCGAGGTCGTCGCCGCGATCCGCACCGTGCTGCCGCTCGACGACGCCCCCGGCATCGACCTGATGACCTCGGCCGACGGCGAGTTGCTCGACGTGCAGCGCGAGCTCATGGCCGCTGCGGGTACCGAGCTCGAGACCACGCGGTTCGTCGAGCGCTTCGCGTACTACGAGGTCGCGGCATCCGCGTATCTGATGGTGCGCACGGGTGAGACCCGTAAATACGGCAATGCGCTACTGCGGAAGGGCGTCGTCGGGCACGCGTCGGCCTGAGATCCCGGACGCACTTCTCCGGATCTATGCGCGCGACAACGCGTACCCAACTCAGGACGAATGGGCCGAAACGGGCCGAATCGCCCCAGAAACGGGGGTTCCGGGCAGTTTGTCCTGAGTTAGGTACGCCCGGCGGCTGGCACGCGCCCGACGGTCGACTCGCGCACGACCAACTCGGCGGCGAACGGCGTCATCGCGGGCGGCGGAGCGGCGGGATCGGCGAGCTGCTGCAGCAGCACTGCCCCGGCGGCGCGACCGATCTCGTAGCCGGGCTGCCGCACGCTCGTGAGCGGCACCACGCCCTGGTGCGCCTGGGCGACGTCGTCGAAGCCGATGATCGCGACGTCGTCGGGAACGCGGATGCCGCGGCGCACGAGCTGCGTGAGAACGCCGAGCGCGACCATGTCGTTCGCGGCGAAGACCGCATCCGGTAGCTCCGCGGCGGGCAGCGCGGCGATGCGCGCCCCGGCGGCCATTCCGTCCTCGGTGGTGAGGTGGTCGACGTCGATCACCTCGATCGCGGCATCCGTGCCCTCCACCGACTGCCGCAGACCGGCGAGGCGGTCGTTCGATTGGCTGACGGTCGGACTGCCGAGGAACAGCAGCCGCCGGCGTCCGATCGAGAGCAGGTGCTCGCCCGCGAGGCGTCCGCCGCCGACATCGTCGAAGAGCACCGAGGCGACCTTGGTGGAGGGCGGGATGGGGCCGACGACGACCGAGCGGATGCCGCGATCGGCGAGCGTCTCGAGCCGCGGCACGACATCGCTGAAGGGGTAGATGATGATGCCCTGCACGCGGTGCGCCTCGAACATGTCGAGGTTGCGGCTCTCCTGCGCGCCGTCGCGGTTGCTGTTGCTGAAGAACAGCGACCACCCGGCCTCGCGGGTGATGTCTTCGACGCCGCGGGAGAGCTCGTGGAAGTAGGGGAGCCACGCGTCGAGCAGGATCAGCGCGAGCGCGGTGCTGGAGCCCGCGCGCAGTTGGCGGGCCGACTCGTTGGGCACGTAGCCGAGCTCCTCGATGGCCGCCCGCACCTTTTCGCGGCTGGAGGCGCGGAGCACGTGCGGGTGGTTGAGGTAGTTCGACACCGTCGACGACGAGACGCCGGCGAGGGCGGCGACGTCTTTGACGCTCGCGGGCATCGATCCTCCGTGATCACCGTCCGGCGCACCGTGCGCCGATGGGTGGCATCAGCGTAACCGACGTTATTGGCACGTTACAAGAAAGTTCTTGACACCGATCGGCCGCGGCGCATAGCGTGACCTGCACACCGAGTTGGCACGTGCCAATCGGTGGAGGCGACGGTGCCGCACACCCGCCTCCGAGGGATCTCATGAACATCGGCTGCCACGGGCTCGTCTGGACCGGGAACTTCGACGCCGACGGCATCCGTCTGTCGGTCGAGAAGACCAAGGAGGCCGGCTTCGATCTGATCGAGTTCCCCCTCATGGATCCGTTCTCGTTCGACGTCGCCGCCGCGAAGGACGCCCTCGAGGAGCACGACCTCGCCGTCAGCGCTTCGCTCGGCCTGTCGGAGGCGACCGATGTGACGAGCTCCGATCCGGCGATCGTCGCGGCGGGCGAGGCCCTGCTGCTCCGCGCCGTCGACGTGCTCGCCGACCTCGGTGGCACGCACTTCTGCGGCGTCATCTACAGCGCCATGAAGAAGTACATGGAGCCGGTCACCGCCGAGGGGCTCGAGAGCAGCCGCCGCGCGATCTCCACGATCGCCGACCACGCCGCCGAGCGCGGCGTCTCGGTCGCCCTCGAGGTCGTCAACCGCTACGAGACGAACGTGCTGAACACCGCGCGTCAGGCGATCGACTTCGTCGGCCGGATCGACCGACCGAACCTCGGCATCCACCTCGACACGTACCACATGAACATCGAGGAGTCGGATATGTTCGCGCCGGTGCTCGACGCCGCTCCGCAGTTGCAGTACGTGCACATCGGCGAGAGCCACCGGGGCTACCTCGGCACCGGATCGGTCGACTTCGACACGTTCTTCAAGGCGCTGGGGCGCATCGGTTACGACGGTCCGATCGTGTTCGAGTCGTTCTCGTCGGCGGTCGTCGCGCCCGACCTGAGTCGGATGCTGGGGATCTGGCGCAACCTGTGGACCGACAACGTCGAGCTGGGTGCGCATGCGAACGCGTTCATCCGCGACAAGCTCGTCGCGGTCGACTCGATCCGTCTGCACTAGGCGGGGCGAGCCGGTGGGGGGAACCTGTGACCAAGTTGTTATTACAGGTCTTCCCCTCCCGGACTTCATTAGATACATTTAGGTACAACTTGCGCGGGAGACCGCGGAGCGTCAGAATTGATCCGATGTTTAACCCCATCGGGTGAACTCAGCAACGAAGCAGCAGTGAACAAGAACCTTCAAGGAAGCAGGTGAGGCACGTGAGTGATCCCATCCTCAAAGTGGAGGGCATCAGCAAGGGATTCCCCGGTGTCCAGGCGCTCAAGGACGTGCATCTCGAGGTGCGCGCCGGTGAGGTTCTCGTCCTCGTCGGAGAGAACGGTGCCGGCAAGTCGACCCTCATGAAGATCCTCTCCGGGATCTACGCCAAGGACGAGGGCACGATCGTGTTCGAGGGTCAGGAGGTGGAGCTCACGAGCCCGCTCCAGGCGCAGGAGCTCGGCATCACGATCATCCACCAGGAGCTCAACATGATGCCCGACCTCACGGTCGCGCAGAACATCTTCGTCGGCCGCGAGCCCCGCACCGGTCCGTTCCTGTCGGAGCGCAGGCTCAACCAGCAGACGGCCGAACTGCTCCAGCGGCTCAACATCCACCTCGACCCCAAGGCCAGCGTCGGCGACCTGACCGTGGCCGAGCAGCAGATGGTCGAGATCGCCAAGGCCCTCTCGTTCAACGCCAAGGTGCTCATCATGGACGAGCCGACCTCGGCCCTCACCGACTCCGAGGTCGAGACGCTGTTCGTGCTGATCGAGCAGCTCAAGGCATCCGGCACCGGCATCGTCTACATCTCGCACCGCATGGACGAGCTGCGCCGCCTCGCCGACCGCGTCAGCGTGCTGCGCGACGGCGCATACATCGGATCACTCGACAAGGCCGAGGTCAGCATCCCGAAGATCATCGAGATGATGGTCGGCCGGGCGATCGACGAGGGCACCCGCCCCAGCGCCCGCGACCACATCAACGACCCGGTCGTGCTCGACGTGCAGGACCTGTCGACCAAGAGCCTGCTCAAGGACATCTCGTTCCAGCTGCACAAGGGCGAGATCCTCGGCTTCGCCGGCCTCATGGGCGCGGGGCGCACCGAGACCGCTCGCGCGATCATCGGCGCCGACCCCAGCGACGGCGGCACGGTCACCATCTCTGGTCGACAGACGAAGATCGGGCAGCCCGCGGATGCCGTCAAGCACGGCGTCGGCTACCTCTCGGAGGACCGCAAGCTCCTCGGGCTCATGCTCGAGCAGGACGTGACCTTCAACACCGTGCTCGCCTCGCTCGGCTCCTACGCCAACGCGATCGGCTGGATGGGCGACGGCAAGGCCAAGAACCGCACCAAGGAGTACGTCCAGCAGCTGCGGGTGAAGACGCCCTCGGTCAACCAGGTCGTCAAGCTGCTCTCGGGCGGCAACCAGCAGAAGGTCGTCATCGCCCGGTGGCTGATGCGCGACTGCGACATCCTCATCTTCGACGAGCCGACCCGCGGCATCGACGTCGGAGCGAAGGAAGAGATCTACCGCCTGATGCAGCAGCTCGCTGACCAGGGAAAGTCCATCATCGTCATCTCGTCGGAACTGCCCGAGATCCTCCGCGTCGCGAACCGCATCGCCGTGTTCGCGAACGGTCGGATCACCGGCACGCTCCGCAACGAGGAAGCCAGCCAGGAGAAGATCATGCAACTCGCAGCCCATGGGGAGGAAGACTGATGAGCACCCCGCAGAACGGGTCGTCGACGACGACGATCATCCAGACCGCCGTGAACGAGAACACCGACAAGCGCGACATCGGCGGCTTCCTCAAGCGCCAGGTGCAGCAGTCGCTGGCGTTCGGCACGCTCGTCGTGCTGTTCATCTTCTTCTCGGTCGCCAGCCCGAACTTCCTCACCTGGAGCAACGTCTCCGGCATCCTGCTCTCGACCGCGGTCATCGGCATCCTCGCCCTCGGCACCACGTTCGTGATCATCACCGGTGGCATCGACCTGTCGCTCGGAACCGGCATGGCGCTCTGCTCGGTCATGACGGGTGTGTTCATCACCAATATGGGACTGCCGGTGTTCGTCGGCGTCATCGGCGGTATCGCCACCGGTGTGCTGATGGGCCTCGTCAACGGCGTGAACATCACGTTCCTGCGGCTGCCCCCGTTCATCGCGACCCTCGCGATGATGATGATCGCCGGTGGCCTCGCCCTCGTGATCTCGGGCGTCGCGCCGATCTACTTCTCGTCGTCCGCTCCGGACTTCAAGCAGATCGCCCTCGGCACCCTCATCCCGGGCCTCCCGAACGCCGTGCTCATCACGCTCGTGCTCGCGGTCATCGCGTACCTCGTGCTGTCGAAGACGCTGCTCGGCCGCTACACCTTCGCGATCGGCTCGAACGAAGAGGCCACCCGCCTCTCGGGCGTCAACACGCGCCGCTGGACGATCTTCGTCTACATGTTCGCCGGAGCGTTCACCGGCATCGCCGGCGTCATCATCGCCTCGCGTCTCGACTCGGCCCAGCCGCAGATCGGTACGGGCTACGAGCTGCAGGCGATCGCGGCCGTCATCATCGGCGGCACCTCGCTGCTCGGCGGACGCGGCTCGATCCTCGGCACCGTGATCGGTGCGCTCATCATGAGCGTGCTCGTCAACGGCCTCCGGATCATGTCGATCCAGTCCGAGTGGCAGAACATCGTCGTCGGCGTCGTGATCCTGATCGCGGTGTTCTTCGACTCCCTGCGCAACCGCGCACGCACCTGACCCCGGAGGCGGCGCTGTGCCCGCCGCCTCCGATCGGCGACCCGGCCGACACCGCGGAGCGATCCGCACCGGCACACCGCACCACGAATGTCCCACTCCGGCTCCCGGGCCGGCACACACACACAAACAACGGAGTTTCCATGAAGTTCGGAAAGAAGGCCGCATTCGCGGCTCTGATCGCCTCCGCGGCGATCGTCGTGGCAGGCTGCTCGAGCAACGCGGGCGGCGGTGACGCCGGTGGCGACGCCGGCAGCGGTGACGAGATGTACATCGCCCTCGTCTCGAAGGGCTTCCAGCACCAGTTCTGGCAGGCCGTGAAGAAGGGCGCCGAGGAGAAGGCCGCCGAGCTCGGCGTCACCATCACCTTCGAGGGCCCCGCCGCCGAGACCGAGGTCGACGCCCAGCTGCAGATGCTGCAGACCGCCATCGACAAGAAGCCGGCCGCCATCGCGTACGCCGCCCTCGACCCCGAGGCCTGCGTCCCGTACCTCGACAAGGCCAAGGCCGCCGACATCCCCGTCGTCTACTTCGACGCACCGTGCGACGGCGACGTGGGCCTGAGCCTCGCCGCCACCGACAGCAAGGTCGCAGGAGCCCTGGCCGCCGAGCACATGGCCGAGCTCATCGGCGGTGAGGGCGAGGTCGCCATCGTCGGCCACTCGCAGATCAACTCGACCGGTGTCGAGCGTCGTGACGGCTTCGTCGAGAAGATCGAGGCGGACTACCCCGACATCGAGATCGTCGACGTGCAGTACGGCGACGGCGACCACCTGAAGTCGGCCGACATCGCGAAGGCCATGATCGCCGCGCACCCCGACCTCAAGGGCATCTACGGCACCAACGAGGGCTCCGCCATCGGCGTCGTGAACGCGGTCAACGAGCTCGGCCTCGAGAAGGGCAAGCTCACCATCGTCGGGTTCGACTCCGGTGCGGCCCAGATCAACGCGATCAAGGACGGCACGATGGCCGGCGCCATCACGCAGGACCCGATCGGCATCGGCGCGCAGGTCGTGCAGGCCGCGTACGACGCCGCCAACGGCGAGACGGTCGACGAGTTCTACGACACGGGTTCGTACTGGTACGACAAGACGAACCTCGAGGACGACAAGATCGCTGCGGTTCTCTACCAGTGATCTGATCCGATCCGATCTCCGGATCGAGAGGCCCCTCACCTTCGGGTGGGGGGCCTCTTCGCGTCCCGAGGTGGGACGCTTCGACAGGCTCAGCGACCCAGCGTCTGCAACTGGGCCCCTGCGCCTGTCGAAGGGCCCCACCGCGAGAAACCCCGAACGCCGGAAAGGCCCGGTATCCGAGGGGGACACACCGGGCCTTTCCCAACCGGAGAGAGGGGGGGATCCTCCGGTTGCATCCGCCGTCAGAGACGGCGGAGGAATGTGAGCTGCGAAGAGGGTTCCACGATCAGTTGCTGCAGAGCCTCATTGAACGGCCCTCCGGCCGGAGCCGAGAGGTGCGCCTGGAACGCTGCGTCATCGCGATAGACCTCGTACACGAAGAAGCGATCGGGATCGTCGACGAGTCGCGTGGCATCGAAGACCACGTTACCTGTTTCTGCTTGTACTTCCACGGAAAACTCGCGCAGAAGTTCGGCGACGCGATCGCCCTCGCCGGGGCGGGCCGTGAAGGTCGCGTGCAGGATGGTGGGTTCGGATGCGGATGCTTCGGACAACGGTGTCTCCAGAGGTCGATCGGTTCAGTGCGAGAGCGTGAGCAGGCGGGCAGGGTTGGCGACGAGCAGCCGATCGACGGCGTCGTCTCCGATGAGGTCGCGCAGGCGCGGCACGTAGCGCTCGCCGAGGTAGGCGAGTCCGGGCATCCCGCCGTAGGCGAGGTAGCGAGTTCGGCGCGCGACGTCGCCGCCGAGCAGCACCCGGTCGACGGCGCCGCGCTCGACGACCGCGGCGGTGAGGGCGAGCAGCTCGGCATCCGATCGCGTGCGCGGCCGGGCCATGCCGTCGTACCCGAGGTACGCGCCGCGCTCGGCGAGCGAGGCGTGCAGGCCCGGGTCGGGATCCCGGTCGGCGTGCGCGAGCACGATCCGATCGGATGCCGCGCCCGCGGCCGCGAGCAGATCGAGCACCTCGTGGGCCGCGGTGCAGAACTCGAGGTGCACCATGATCGGAGCCCCGGTCTCGCGATGTGCGGCCGCGAGGGCGTCGAGAGTGGTGCGCTCGAAGGCGCTGATGCGCCAGTAGTCGATGCCGCCCTTGAGGAGTCCGGCGCGCACGGGGGCTCCGTCGGGGGAGTGTGCGGCGCGCGGGGTCTCCGAGGTGAGCGCCTCGGCGTCGTCGACCGGCATCCCCTCCACGATGTCGCGCACGAACAGCGCGGCCAGGGTGTCGACGTCCCAGGTGCGGGTGGGATGTTCGGGGGCGTAGTGCGCCTCGCGGTGGCGCCCGGTCGTGGCGATGATCTGCAGTCCGGTCGCGGCACTGATGCGGGCGACGGCCTCGGGGTCGCGGCCGATCCCGAACGGGGTCGCGTCGACCATCGCGGCGAAGCCGCTGTCGCGCAGGCCCTCGGCCTCGGCACCCGAGAGCGCCTCGTCGTCGAGCTCGTCGCCGGGCAGCAGCGGACTCACCTGGAACAGGTGCTCGTGATAGTTCGTCGCCCCGAGCCGCGCGGGGTCGATGTCGCCGAGGACCGTGCGGATCATCGGCGCGCGAACTCCGCCGCCTCGGCGAGCTGCTCGACGACCTCGGGCGTCAGGTCGAGTTCGAACACGTCGGCGACCACCTGCGACCAGCCGTGGATGAAGTAGCGCCAGCCGTCGACGACGACGAGCGACCGTGCCTGCTCCTGCGCGCGGGCCTGGTGCAGGAACTCGAGCGATCCGCGGTAGTTGAACTCCCACACGTACGCGTTCTCGGGGAAGACGACGTCATCGGGCAGGGGAGAGCCGGGGCGGTCCTTGCCGAGGCCGGTGGCGTTCACGATCACGGAGCCCGCCGGTGCCGCCGCCACCAGGGCCGCGGCCTCGGCGGGCGAGTCGGTGCGCACGTAACGGATGAGTCCTTCCGCCGTGCCGTGCTGCGCGTGGACGGCGCGCAGGTGCTCCAGCGCCTCGTCGCTGCGCGCCGTCACGGTCACCCGTGTCGGGGCATCCGCTCGTTCGGCGAGGGCCCAGCTGAGCGCCGTGCCCGATCCGCCCGCACCGAGGATGACGACCTCGGCCCCCGTGCGGGCGAAGTGATCGGAGGGGAGGAAGTCGTTCAGGGCGAGGTCGACGGTGATCGGGTCCTTCGCGCGGCCGATGAGGCGGTCGCCGCGCTTCGAGATGCTCGAGATCTCGCTGCACGAGACCGCGAAGGGGTCGAGTTCGTCGAAGAGATCGGATGCCGCGGCGTACACGTTCATCTTGTGGGTCGTCACGAGCGCGCCCCGGTGGTTCGGGTCGTCGCGGATCTGTTCGACCATCGCGACGTACTGAGCGGGTGTGGCGTCCATCGGGAGGTCGTGACCGACCAGTTCGCGGGTGGGGAGGCCCAGCACATCGGCCCAGCGGGGGAAGACCTGCATGATCGACGACGAGGCGGTGCTCACGCCGACGAAGCCCATGTATCCGGCGCCGGTATCCGCGTCGACGGGGAGGGAGGTGGGGAGGGACGTGGTCATCGGGTTCTCCTACGGGGCTTTCACGGGGAAGCGAGGGTCGGCGCCCTTCAGCACGGCGATCACGTCGTCGAGCGAGAGGGAGCCCATGTTGTCGACGGCCTGAGTCGTCTGGGCGCCGAGGTGCGGGGTGACGATCACCCGATCGGCGAGGGCATCGGCGAGCAGCGGGCTGTCCTTCGCGGCGGTGTCGCCGTCGAGGGTGTCGGCCGCGTATCCGGCGAGGATGCCGTCGTGCAGGGCATCGGCGACGGCGGACTCGTCGATCAGGTCGCCGCGCGCGGTGTTGACGATGACGCTTCCGCGGCGCATGCGCGCGAGGCGCCCGGCGTCGACGAGCAGCTGTCCGCCCGGGGCGTGCAGCGAGATCAGGTCGGCCGTCTCGAACAGCTCGTCGAGGCCCGCGGGCTCGGCGCCCGCGGCGCGCACGACCTCGGCGGGCAGGAACGGGTCGGCGGCGAGGAGGCGGCATCCGAACCCGCTCAGCCGCTTCGCGACCCCCTGGCCGATGCGGCCGAAGCCCACGATCCCGACGGTCGCCGCTCCCAGCTCACGGCCCCGGCGCACGCCCCAATCGCCCGCGCGCACCCGACGATCGCCGTCGGGCACGAACCGCAGGGCGGCGAGCATCAGGCCGACCGCGTGGTCGGCGACGGCATCCGCATTCGCGCCGGGAGTGTTCGACACCGGGATGCCGCGGCCCCGGGCGGCGGCCAGATCGACCGCCTCGGTGCCCACGCCGTAGCGGGCGATGATCTTGAGCTTGGGCGCGGCGGCGAGGTGCGCGTCGGTGACGGGTCCGGTGCCGGCGATCCAGGCATCCGCCCCGTGCAGCAGCACGCGCAGCTCGTCGAGATCATGGTGCGCGGGGCCACGGAGGATGCGATGCCCGGCGATCGCCGCCCGCTCGACCAGGTCGAGGTCGCCGTCGGAGAACGAGCGGCTGGTGACGAGGATGACGCCCATCAGCTCGTCGTTTCGACGCTCGGTCGCCCGGCGAACCAGGGGGCGAGGGCCGTGTACGCCTCGGTGAAGCGCGCGTGGCGCTGGGCGTAGACCGCGTGGCGGGCGGGGTCGGGCGTGAACTCGGCCGTGACTTCGCTGAGCGCGCGGGCGGCCGAGAACTCGGCGAGGCCGAGGCCGACGGCGCCCGTGACCGCGGCACCGAGGCTGTTCGCCTCTTCGACGATGGTGCGGCGCCGCACGGGCACGCCCCACACGTCGGCCAGCACCGAGAGGTACACGTCGCTCTGCGCGCCGCCGCCGACCGCGTCGATGCGGTCGATCGTGGCGCCCGAGGCGCGGAACGCCTGGATGCAGGTGAGCAGGTTGAACGCGGTGCCCTCGAGCACCGAGCGCACGAGGTGCGCACGGGTGTGGTGACGGGCGAGACCCACGAAGGCGCCGCGGGCGTCCGGGTCCCACAAGGGTGAGCGCTCGCCGAGCAGGTAGGGCAGGAAGTAGAGGTCGTCGGTGTCGACGTCGGCGGATGCCTCGGCGGTGAGCCGCCCCGTGTCGGGGTGCGCGGGGTCGGGGGACAGGGCCTCGGCGATCCACTGGACGGATGCTCCGCCCGCCTGCATGGTGGCGGTGGGCACGAACGACCCCGGCACGACGTTGTCGAACGTGAACGTGCGCATCGCCGGGTCGTGCAGCGGGGCATCGGCCGCGAACGAGATCCACGACGAGGTGCCCAGGCACACGTAGGCGCCGTCCTCCGGCGCGACCACGCCCGAGCCGACCGCGGCCAGGGGGCCGTCGCCGCCGCCCATCACCACACGCACACCCGTGTGCAGGCCGAGGGCTTCGGCCGCGGCATCCGTCAGCGGACCCGCGATCGCGGTGGAGTCGAGGATCTCGGGGAACAGTGCGGGGTCGAGACGTGCCGCCTGCAGCACCTCGCTCGACCACGTGCCGGTGCGCTGGTCGTAGGCGTTGGTGCCCGAGGCGTCGGAGCGGTCGGTCGCGAGGCGTCCGGTGAGGCGCAGCACGATGAAGTCCTTCGCGATGCAGAACCGGCGCACGCGCGCCCAGACGTCGGGCTCGTTGTCGCGCACCCACATGATCTTCTCGACCGAGTAGGTGGGGTTCAGTCGGTGGCCCAGGATGCCGTAGGCGTGCTCGGCGCCGAGCGCCTGCTCGAGCTCGCGCTGCTGCCCGCCCGAGCGGGTGTCGGCCCAGATGATCGCCGGGCGTGCGGGCTCGCCGTCGGCGTCGAGCAGCACGGCGCCCATCATCTGGCCGCCCACGACGAGCCCCGCGACCTCGGTGGGGAGGGTGCTGGTCTTCGCGAGCAGGGTGCGGGTCGCCTCGACGACCGCGTTCCACCAGTCGAGCGGGTTCTGCTCGGCGACACCACCCGCGGCGAAGTGCGCGGGGTAGGGCACCGTGACCGATGAGACCAGGCGTCCGTCATCGTGGTGCAGCGAAGCCTTGTTCCCCGTGGTGCCGAGGTCGTGGGCGATCAGCATGGCCGGCTCAGCTCGCGGTCGTGTACGGGCGCAGGTCGGCCGAGCCGTCGGTGCCGCGGTAGGCGCGGGCTCCCATGCCGTGCTCGAGCACCCAGCCGTAGTCGTGGCCGGCGCCCCCGGGGTAGACCGCGAGGAACGCGTAGGGCTCGTCGCCGGTGTTGATCGAGCGGTGGGCCCAGCCCGGCGGGATGTACCCGATGGTGCCGGGCAGCATGTCGAGCCATTCGGTGCGCTCGCCGTCGAACATGAGCAGTCCGCCGCGACCCTTGAGCGCGAGGTAGATCTCGCCCTGGTGGTTCGGGTGCTGGTGGCCCTTGGTCATCCAGAGCTCGCCGGAGGTGTCGCCGGGCATGATCGTGGTGATCGACTGGGGCAGTTCGCGGTCGATTTCGGGTACGGGCGAGCTGACGACGGTGTAGACGACGGGGTTGTCGCCCTCGGCTGCGGTCTTCCAGGCGTCGTGATCGAGGAAGAGGCCCTCGAGGTCCGACATCCGCCGGGTGAGAGTGGGGCCCTCGGGCGAGAGGGTCAGCTTCTCGGCGTCGAAGGCGATCGCCATCGGCTGGATCGGCGGGGTGTGGAAGGTGGGCATCGGTGCTCCTCGTCGCGCAGCGTCATTGCTGGTCGGGCATCGCGCCACAACCTGTCATTACAGGTGAGCATACCTGTTACTACAGGTTGGCGTCTACATGCATCTGCGCGCGGTCGCCTGCGCAGGTGCGCGGCTACCCCTCCGCCTGCCGGGCGCGGTACGCGGCCACCGCGTTGCGGTTGGCGCAGGTGGGGGAGCAGTAGCGCTTCGACCGGTTGCGGCTGAGGTCGAGGGCGATCGCCTCGCAGGTCTCGTCGTCGCAGATCGAGAGGCGCGAGCCCTCGTCCTGCCGGATCACGTCGACCAGCGCCATCGCGGTCTCGATCAGCACGCGTTCGGCGAGGGGTCGCTCGTCGCCGACGGCGTGCAGGTGCCAGTCGGTGTCGCCGTGGCGCACGAGCTGCGGCGCGACGGGGGTGTCGGTGAGCACGGCGTTCACACGGGTGGCCATCTCGTCGCGCGGCGCGAGCAGCAGGGCGCGCAGGCGCGGACGGATGCTGCGCAGATCGGCGAGTTCGGCCTCGTCGCGGTCGAGCCGACCCGTGTAGGGGAACTCCTCGAGGAAGGCCTCCTCGTCGGCGACGGACTCGAGCGTGTCGGGATGCTCGGCGGAGTTCACGAGCCAGACGGATGCCTGCAGGGCATCCGCCGTGTCATCGGTGAAGATCATGTTGACATCTTACATTCGCCACGAGTAGCGTCACATGCCATGAGCACTGTGACCAATGACGCGCGCACCGCGCGCGGCGTGCGGCTGGGACTTCCGCTGGCGATCGGCGCGGCCTTCGCGTTCGGTATGTCGGGCGGCTGGGCGCGCGGCCTGATCGACGCCGGATGGACACCGGGCGCCGCCGTCACCGCGCGCATCTGGGTCGCCGCCCTCGTGCTCCTCATCCCGACGATCCTCACCCTGCGCGGACGCTGGCACCTGCTGCGCCGCAACGCCGGCATCATCGCCGCCTACGGGCTGCTCGCCGTCACCGCGACGCAGCTGTTCTACTTCCAGGCCGTCGCCGTGATGGACGTCGGGCTCGCCCTGCTCATCGAGTACACGGCGCCGGTCGCCGTCATCCTCTGGCTCTGGATCCGCCGGGGCGAGAAGCCCAGCCGCCGCAGCATCCTCGGCGCCGCGATCGCCTTCGTCGGCCTCGTGCTCATGCTCGACATCGTCACCGGTGCCGACGTCAACGTCGCCGGCATCCTCTGGGCGCTCGGCGCGATGGTCGGCGCGGCGACGTACTTCGTGCTCTCGGCCAAGGCCGACACGGGGCTTCCGCCGCTCGCGCTCGCCGGCAGCGGTCTGCTGCTCGGAGCGCTCGGGCTCACCGTCGCCGGAGCCGTCGGCATCCTCCCGATCTCCTGGAGCGCCGACGACATCGCCTACCGTTTCGGCACCGTGCCGTGGTTCGTGCCCGTGCTCGCGATGGGCGTGCTCGCGACGGCACTCGCATACCTCTTGGGGATCGCATCGACACGGATGCTCGGATCGAGACTGGCGTCGTTCGTCGCGCTCGCCGAGGTCGTCGCTGCTCTGCTGTTCGGCTGGCTGCTGCTGGGGCAACTCCCCGATCTGCTGCAGGCGTTCGGCGGCGCGCTCGTGCTCGCGGGCGTCGTCGTGGTGAAGCTCGGTGAGCCCGCGCCGCCGGCGGAGTTCGTCGAGCCGGTGCCCGAGGCGATCGAAGGCGATCGCTAGCCTGGCGGATGTGGAGAGAGCGCGAGTGCCGAAGCCGGGCGATCCCGAGGAGCTCGCCGAGCAGGTCGCGCGCACGCGGTCGAATCTGCCGCCGAATCGCGCGCACATCGACGCGAGGGAGGTCGAGCGTGCCGCCTTCGGCGTCGTCGGGCACCGAGATCTCGCGTTCCAGGTCTGGGAAGACGCCCATGCGGCAGCGGTGGGCGCATGGCGCGAGTGCCGACGGCGGATGAGACGGGAGTACGGCGGCCGGAGTCCGCACGGCGGCTGGACGTTCCCGGTGCTGTTCCTCTCTCTCCTCGCGGCCGGCGTCGGCGCTGTTCTCGCCAGCGGCGCCCGCACCGATCCTGAAGCGACGCAGGGTGTTCTCGCGGTGCTGGTGGGTGGCTCGACCGTCGCCGACCTCGTCGTGCTCGCCGTCGCGGGCTGGCGTCCGTGGAACCGGGCCGTCGTGCGCCTGCAGATCGGTCTGGCGATCGCGCTCGGTGCCGCGACTGCCTTCCAGCTCTCCCGTCCGGAGATGTGGGTGATGCCCCTCGTCATCGCCGGGGGCGTCATCGGCGTCGGCGGAATGCTGCTCGTACTGCTCGTGCGGATGCTGCGCCCGGAGGAGAGGCTCGAGATCGACACGGTGATCAACGTCGCCGTCGAGCGCGTGCAGCCCGAGCTCGATGCACGCGCAGCGGAGATCCAGGCTGATGCATCTGCAGAGCTCGGGGCCGAGGACAGCGAGCGCATCGTCGCGCTCCGCACGGCGGTGCTCGCCGATCTCGCCGCCGACGGCATCGTGCTCGAGCCCGTGTCCGAGCAGACGCCGGCCGGCGGCGTGATGATCGCAGCGCTCACGACCCACTGGCATCCGTACTCGCGCCAGAAGGCATGAGCGTCGCGGAGTGTATACGGCAGATGCTCGCTCGCGTCGATGAGCGCCCAGTGGACGCCTTTGTGTATACACTAAGACCATGACCCTCCCCGTCGAGCGCACCACCGCCGGCGATCGCGCCTACGCGGCGCTGCTCGATGGCATCCAGTCCGGGGCTCTTCCCGCGGGCTCCGTGCTGGGCGAGGTCGAGCAGGCCGCGCGGCTCGGCGTCAGCCGCACGCCGCTCCGCGAAGCGCTGCGCCGTCTGGCCGCCGACGGACTCGTCGTGCAGCAGTCGCCGCGCGTCACGGTCGTCGCCGACCTCGATGCGGATGACATCCGCGAACTCTTCGAGATCCGCCGGGCGCTCGAAGAGACCTCGGCCCGCCTCGCCGCCGCCCGCGGTGACGCCGCCGTCTTCGCCGCGCTCGCCGAGGAGTTCGCGCACGTCGACCTCGCGGCATCCGAAGGCCGCGATGCCTACTACTCGTTGATCGGCCGCTTCGACGCGGCCCTCGACGCGGCCGTCGCCAACGATTACATCGCCGCCGCCCTGCGCACCGTGCGCACGCACCTCGTGCGGGTGCGGCGCATGGCCCGCGACAAGCCCGCGCGGCTCGCGGCATCCGCCTCGGAGCACCGCACCATCGCCCAGGCGCTCGCCGCCCGCGACGGTGACCTCGCCGCCCATGCCACGCACGTGCACCTGCACAACGCGCTCACCGGCATCCTCGACTCCCTCCCCGCCGACCCGGCGACAGCCCCCGCGACCGAAGGAAGACCATGACCGTCACCCACCACGTCCGCGTCCACCGCAGCGACGAGAACCTCGCCCGCGAAGACCAGCTCGCCTGGAAGATCGCCGAGGTCGCCGCCGACCCGGTCGAGGTCGAGCAGCCCGTCGTCGACATGATCATCAACCGCATCATCGACAACGCCTCGGTGGCCGCGGCATCCCTCACGCGCGCTCCGATCAACGCCGCCCGCGCGCAGGCGTTCAGCCACCCGGTGTCGACCGGCGGCGTCGGCGCGAACCTCTTCGGCCCGGCCCTCGACCACCGCACCAGCCCCGAGTGGGCGGCCTGGGCGAACGGCGTGGCCGTGCGTGAGCTCGACTACCACGACACCTTCCTCGCCGCCGAGTACTCGCACCCCGGCGACAACATCCCGCCGATCCTCGCGGTCGCGCAGCACACCGGTGCCGACGGTCGGGCTCTCGTGCGCGGCATCGCCACCGGTTACGAGATCCAGATGGACCTCGTGCGCGCGATCTGCCTGCACAAGCACAAGATCGACCACGTCGCCCACCTCGGGCCGTCGGCTGCCGCCGGTATCGGCACGCTCCTCGGCCTCGACGTCGAGACGATCTACCAGGCCGTCGGCCAGGGTCTGCACACCACCACCGCCACCCGCCAGAGCCGCAAGGGCGAGATCTCGACGTGGAAGGCGCACGCCCCGGCCTTCGCCGGCAAGATGGCCGTCGAGGCGGTCGACCGGGCGATGCGCGGTCAGACCAGCCCCGCCCCGATCTACGAGGGGGAGGACGGCGTGATCGCGTGGATGCTCGACGGCAAGGATGCCGCGTACGAGGTGCCGCTGCCCGCCTCCGGTGAGGCCAAGCGCGCGATCCTCGACTCGTACACGAAGGAGCACTCGGCCGAATACCAGGCCCAGGCGTGGATCGACCTGGCCCGCAAGCTCGGCACCGAGAATCCGGCCCTCCGCGACCCGGCGAACATCGAAGCGATCGTGCTGCACACCAGCCACCACACGCACTACGTGATCGGATCGGGGGCGAACGACCCGCAGAAGTACGACCCGACGGCGTCGCGCGAAACGCTCGACCACTCGATCCCGTACATCTTCGCGGTCGCGCTGCAAGACGGCGGCTGGCACCACGTCGACTCCTACGCTCCGTCGCGCGCGGGTCGCGACGACACCGTCGCGCTGTGGCACAAGATCACCACGGCCGAGGACGCCGAGTGGACCCGTCGCTACCACTCCGAGGACCCGGACGTGAAGGCGTTCGGCGGTCGTGTCGAGTTCCGTCTGACCGACGGCTCGACCGTCGTCGACGAGATCGCCGTGGCCGATGCGCACCCGCTCGGCGCCCGCCCCTTCGCCCGCGAGAACTACATCGCCAAGTTCCGGCTGTTGGCCGAGCCCGTGCTCGAGCCCGCCGAGATCGAGCGCTTCCTCGAGCTCGTGCAGCGCCTGCCCGAGCTGACCGCGGCCGAGGTCGGCGAGCTGTCGATCGTCGCGAAGCCCGGCCTGCTCGAAGCCGTCGACGCTCCGAAGGGGCTGTTCTGATGCTGTACTCCACCACCACCCCCGCCGAGAAGCGTCGCGTGCTGCGCGAGCGCCTCGCGGGCGGCGAGCTGCTGCGTTTCCCCGGTGCCTTCAACCCGCTGAGCGCGCGCCTGATCGCCGAGAAGGGCTTCGAGGGCGTCTACATCTCGGGCGCCGTGCTCTCGGCCGATCTCGGGCTTCCCGACATCGGGCTCACGACACTCACCGAGGTCGCCGGCCGCGCGAAGCAGATCGCCCGCATGACCGATCTGCCCGCGATCGTCGACGCCGACACCGGGTTCGGCGAGCCGATGAACGTCGCGCGCACCATCCAGGAGCTCGAGGATGCCGGGCTCGCCGGCATGCACATCGAGGATCAGGTGAACCCCAAGCGCTGTGGGCACCTCGACGGCAAGAGCGTCGTCGACGAGAACACGGCGATCAAGCGAATCCGCGCCGCCGCCGATGCGCGCCGCGACGAGAACTTCCTGCTCATGGCGCGCACCGACATCCGGGCGATCGAGGGGCTGGATGCCGCGATCGACCGCGCCAAGGCGCTGGTGGATGCCGGGGCCGACGCGATCTTCCCCGAGGCGATGCGCGAGCTCTCGGAGTTCGAGGCGATGGCGAACGCGCTCGACGTGCCGATCCTCGCCAACATGACCGAGTTCGGTAAGAGCGAGCTGTTCTCGACCGCCCAGCTGCAGAGCGCCGGCGTCAGCATCGTCATCTGGCCGGTGTCGCTGTTGCGCACTGCGATGGGCGCGGCGGGTCGTGCGCTCGATACGCTGAACACGGAGGGGCACCTCACATCGATGCTCGGAGAGATGCAGCACCGCGCGGATCTCTACGAGCTCATCGATTACGAGTCGTACAACCACTTCGACTCGGGCGTCTTCAACTTCACACTCGACCAGACCGGTCGCTGAGCGCAGCACATACGCAGCACACGACGCAGCACACGAAGGAGTGAGCATGACCGAACCGGACATCAAGAAGGGCCTCGCCGGGATCGTCGTCGACACGACCTCGATCTCGAAGGTCAACCCCGAGACCAACAGCCTGCTCTACCGCGGATACCCGGTGCAGGAGCTCGCCGCGACGCAGTCGTTCGAGGCCGTGGCGTACCTGCTGTGGCACGGCGAGCTGCCGACGCCGGAGGAGCTCGCGGCGTTCCGCGTCGAGGAACGGCGGCACCGTGCTCTCGCAGACAACGTGAAGGCCGCGATCGACCTCGTGCCCCTCGAAGCGCATCCGATGGACGAGGTTCGAACGGCGGTCAGCCTGATCGGAGCCTCCGATCCGGGCGCCGGCGGATCGGTGCTGGATGCCGGTGGCAGCCCGGAACAGAACCTCGAGCGCAGCATCCGTCTGTTCGCGGCGCTCCCCGCGATCGTGGCCTACGGCCAGCGCCGCCGCCGCGGGCAGGAACTCATCGAGCCGCGCGACGACCTCGACTACTCGGCCAACTTCCTCTGGATGACGTTCGGCGAAGAGGCGGATGCCGTGGTCGTCGACGCGTTCAACCGGTCGATGATCCTCTACGCCGAGCACTCGTTCAACGCCTCCACCTTCACCGCGCGGGTCATCACGTCGACGCTCAGCGACCTGTACTCGGCAGTCGTCGGGGCGATCGGCGCTCTCAAGGGTCCGCTGCACGGCGGGGCGAACGAGGCCGTGCTGCACATCTTCGATGAGATCGGAACGGCGGATGCGGTCGCGGCCTGGCTCGACAAGGCCCTCGCCGAGAAGCGCAAGATCATGGGCTTCGGGCACCGCGTGTACAAGAAGGGCGACTCGCGGGTGCCGACCATGAAGGCGGCCCTCGACACGCTCGTCGAGCACTTCGACAAGCCGGAGGTCGGGGCGCTGTACGACGCGCTCGAGTCGGAGTTCGTCGCACGCAAGGGCATCTATCCGAACCTCGACTACCCCTCGGGTCCGGCGTACAACCTGATCGGCTTCGACACCCTCACCTTCACGCCCCTCTTCGTCGCGGCGCGGGTGACGGGGTGGACGGCGCATGTGATCGAGCAGGCCGGTGCCAACGCGCTGATCCGCCCGCTCTCGGAGTACGTCGGCCCGGACGAGCGGCACATCGCGGGCTGATCGCGGCGCATCGCCGATGCGCGAGCACCTGGGGCCCTTCGACAGGCTCAGGGACCCAGGTGCTCGCGGTGACGCATCCGCTCTCGAGCGTCAGCCGATGTTCTCGACGGCCGCGCGTGCGCGGGCACCCGCCTGCGAGGCGGTGCCGTCGTTGCTCTCCATCGTGCTGCGCAGCAGCGTGATGATGTTGCGCACCTCGTCGGCTGCGTTCTTCCACCGCAGCTCCTTGCCGCGGTACTCCTCGGAGACCCCGTCGGCGGAGTAGTCGGCCATGGCGTTCTGCACGGCCTTGTCGCGGTCGGCGATCAGGCTCTCGAGCAGGCCCGAGACGCGGTTGAACTCTCCCTGGACCTCCTGCGAGGCGGCGACGCTGTAGGCGCGGCGATCTTCGTATGCCATTGTCTGTCTCCTTCTTCTCAGCGCGATCCGCCGAAGCGGGCGGCCTCGAAGGACGCACCGCTCTCGGCTCCACGGGTCTGGTCGACCATCTCGGACTCTCCCTCGCGGAACGCGCGGTCCATGCCCGAGATGCCTCCGAGCACAGCGGCGAGCGACGAGTTCAGCTCGGCGGCGACCTCATCGGTGCGGCCCTTGAAGCTGTCGAACGCGGCCTTCGCCGCACCCGCGTGCACCTGCATCAGCGGGTCGGCGGCGACCACGAGCTGCTTCACGAGCGCGCCGAGGTCGTCGCTGGATCCCGACGTCTGCTTGCCGAGGACGCTGAGCGTCTCGGCCCCCATATCGAACTTCATGCTCCGGTCTTCCTTTCGTTGCCCTCCCGTCCCCGCGGTCGCGAAGACGCCATCGCCCCCGATGGGCGAGGAGAGAGTAACAGGGTGGTCTGCGACGACGTCGAAGTTATCCACAGACCGCACCTGAAACCCTTCTTCTCGGATTCGAGGACGTTAATTGCTCGAACGCGGAGTCTCGGCCGTGTGGGCGATGTCGACGACGGACTGCCGGAACGACTGCGAATCGGGGTCGAGATAGCCGACGGCCGGAGCCTGCCACGGACTCAGCAGCGCTCCGATCGGATCGACCAGGACCTGCAACGGGTGCGCCCGGTAGTAGGGAAGATTCGAGCGTTGCGAGTTGTGTCCGTCGGTTCGATCGCCGCGCGCCGTGATCACCGGCTCACCGTTCCCCACGTCCCCGACCAGTCCTCCTTCCGAGCTGAAGTTCCGTACGCCGTCGATATCGGCCGGATCGACAGGATGCTCGCCCATCCGGCCGACGGGAGCCACGCGGTCGCCGCTGAACATGCCGTCACCGTGCGCGTACGTCGCATGGATCACGAGCTCGCCGGCATCCATCTGTCGCTCCAGCTCGCGGGCGGTGTGCCCGCTGATGCCCGCCGATCCGTAGAACCACGCGTTGCTGACGAGCCGCGGATTGTCCGCCATCATCTGCGCGCCCATCGTCGTGCCGAGGGAGTGCAGACCGAGGTCGAGCTGGGAGTCGGGGTTCTGCGCACGGAATCCATGGAGCAGATGCGACAGCCGCACGGCACCGTTGTCGGGCCGCTCGATGTGCTCGACCTCCGGGATGTCGCCGGAGTCCCACTCCATGAAGAGCACGGTCGCGGTCGTCGCCGCCGTGCGCTTCGCGACCTCCGTCTGCATCGTCTGGGCGCTGTGCGCCCAGTCGGGGAAAGCGGCGAGGTCCTCCGTGATGCCGTGCGACAGGGTCGTGATCTGATCCGCGCCGTCGATGTCGCCCCACCCGATACTCGCGCGCGGGCTACCGTCGACGGTCTCCTGGAAGAGCGAGAGCAGCTTCGGGCCCCCGGGTTCATCGAGCTTCTCCTCGAGCTTCTCGAGATGGGCGCGGTAGTCGCCGCGCAGGTCGTCGCGCGCCAGCATCCGGTCGAGCGACTCGCGGTTGAACCGATTCTTCACGACCGACGAGATTCCGTTGAGGTTGCCGATCGCGAACGGCGCCAGGGCGAAGAGCTGCGCCGCGGAGGCCGGCTCGGTCTGCGCCCACAGCCGCTGCGCCTTCGCCGGATCGACCATCCCGACGGCGGCGGCGAAGTCCGGATGGCTCTCGACCCAGGCGCGCACATCGTCACGAGTGGCCCGCCCCATCCACGAGATCCGCCGCGCGGAGGCATCCGACAGCGAACGGGTGAACCGCTCCTCGAGTCCGATGGCCGCCCCGGCGGCACCGGGATAGAGCGCCCGAGACGCGCCCCAGTAGCTCTGCGCGATGCCGACGGCTCCACCCCCGGCATCCGACACGGTGTCGCCACCGCTGATGCCTCGGAGACTGCTCGCCAAGCCCTCCTCGACCTGTTCGACATCGCGTCGCAGCCGGGCGATCTCGCCCTCGAGCTCTCCGACGGCGGTCTCGGCCACATGCTGGTCTGCCCAGGCCGAGAGCCGTTCCCGCGATGCGCGGGGCATGGCCGTTTCGGCGTCCTCGGCATCGCGGGCCCGCACGAACCGCGCCTCGGCGGCGGCGACGTCGAGCGCCGCAGCGGTGGCGCGGACATCGACGGCCTCGATCCGCGCCGCGAGGGCCTCGCGGCGTCGCAGCAGATCGGGGAGCGACTCGCGAGCGACGGAGGCGAGGCGGTCGCGTGCGTCGTGAAGGGCCTCGGCGAAGTCCTGGGATGCTCGCGCGGGGCGGTCGAGCAGGTCGTACGCGCCCTCCGCCCCGCGGACGTCGAAGACCTCGTGCAGCCGTCCCCACCGGTCGGCGGCATCCGTCATCGCGGACTCGATCCTGCCCGCGGCGAGGTCGAGACGATCCGCCAATGCGTCGAGCGCCGACGGCGGGAGAACCGTCGGCAGCTGCTCCGAGACGCTCATCGTCGTCCTCCGTTCGAGCCGGCTGCAGGCGGCGGTGAGATGCCCCACGCGTCCTCCGCCTGCTGCGCGGCGGTGCGCATCTCACCCGCCATCTGCTCGTCGCCGGTGATGACGGCGACCGTCGCATCGCTCACGGCGCCGGCCGCGGCGTTGATCGCGTACATGATCTTGCCCGGCACGAGGCGGCGATCCTCGAGGAACACCTCCCAGGCCGACGAGAGCGCCGTGCGTCCGTCGGCGATCAGGGTCTCCGCGCCCTCGAACGCCGCCTCCTCGATCTCGTCGCGACTCTTCTCGAATCGCGATGCGGTGTCATCGACACCCGCCAGCACACCGGCCACCCCGTCCGGATCCACGCGCCAACCTTCACAGTTCATTTCACTTCCTCCGGTCTGCTCGACCCCACGGTCGAGCGCCGGGAGCGTAACAAAACCGCCTCCGAGGATCGCGAAGTTATCCACAGGGGGTCATCGCGAGGTGTCCTCGTATGTATAAACTCGCCGACCGTGGGTGCGCGTGGGGCGCACTCCACAAAGGGGGGTCATGAGCACGGCTGGAAAGACGGATGGCGGCGTCGACGCGTTCGTCTACAGCGTGCGAGCCGGTACCAGGGCGCGGTGTCTCGCCCTGGTATCGGACACCCTCGCCGTCCTCGTACCGCTGATCTGCGCCGTGTCGATGTATGCGGTGCGGATGCCCCTCACGGGTGCGGGACTGGTGCTCCTCGCGCTGGGGATCACGGGAGGTCAGGTGCTCGCGCTCGCCCTCGCCGGGCGTACGCTCGGCGCGCGGATGTTCGGGCTCCGCATCGTCGAGCGGTCGAGCGGATGCCCCTCCGGACGCCTCCTCGTCGCCGATCTCTCCGGTCGTCGTCTGCTCGTGATCGACATCCGCCGCGGCCGCGATCCGATCTCCTCCGCCGTGGCGCTCCACCGGTTCCCCGAACGCGCCGCCGCGCCGCATCCGCCCGCGCGGGCGACGAACACCGTCGCGTTGCTGGACTCGGGTCAGCGACTTCCGTTCGCGCGCGCTCTGGTGGTCGGCAGGAACCCGACGACGGATGCCCGGGGCGAGCAGCGATTCTCCTGGCCGGACCTCTCGCGCACACTGTCGAAGACCCACGCCCGGCTCGAATGGGACGGCGAGAGCGTGTGGGTCACCGACCTCGGCTCCGCCAACGGGACGGCGATGGAGGTCGGCGTGGAGCGCGCCTCGCTCGACCCGTTCGTGCCGACGCGCATGCCCGCGGATGCCGTGCTCCGGCTGGGTGATCGCAGCCTCACGATCGCCGGCTCCCGTCGGGATCGCCGGGGTGCCTCCGATGCGGCCGATGACGGTGATGAAGCCGCCCGAGGAGTGCACTATGCCTGACCTCCGCGATCGCGCCCTCATCGAGGAGGCGCGCACGCAGCGCTTCCGGCTCGGTTCTGCACTGCTGCACGGGCGCATCCCGGATCGACGCACGGTGAACGACAATGTCCGCCGATTCATCGCCTCCCTCATCGTGGCGGCCCTCGCCTGCGCGGTGTGCGTCGGCATCTCGTTCGTCACCGACCTGCTCCAGGCGCAGGCGGCCGAGAAGGCGCGGCAGAACGCGTCGATCAGCATCATCGAAGAGGAGACGGTGTGAGCGACTACACGCGCCTGAGCGTTCGGGGTTCGTCGCGGCGCGCCGAGATCGCGGTGTCGAGCGATGACCCGCTCGGCAGTCTGCTGCCACAGCTGATCGATGCTCTGGCGGAACCCTCCGGTGCCGGCGGACGCCCCCTCGCGCTCGTCACCGCGATCGGGGACTCGCTCGACCTCGAGCGCTCCGCCCGTGAGCAGAGTCTCGTCGACGGTTCGGTGCTGCGCCTGCTCCCGTTCGACTCCGCGCCGCCGCCACCGATGGTCATCGACGTGGTCGACGTGCTCGCCGACGAGCTCGAGAACCGCAACGACCGCTGGAGCGACGCATCGAGGGCCGCCGTCAGCGCGGTCGTCGTCGCGCTGTCCGCGGCTGCCGCGTCGATCGCGGTGCCGTTCGACGGCGTCGTCGGCGGCGCCGTGCGCTTCGGTCTGCTCGGCCTGCTCCTCGTCTTCGCCGTGGGATTCGGTCTGTTCGGTCGACGTCGGCCGGCGGCCGTCATGACGACCGCCGCGGTGGGGGCGGGCGTGCCTGCCGCCCTGCACGCGGCGGCTGCGCAGGCCGCGACGCACCCGGCATCCGTCCTTCCGATCACCGCTCTATGGGTCGCACTCGTCTGGTCGGCGGTGCTCCTGATCGGGGGAGGGGTCGCGCGGGGCTCGCGCGGCGCGATGGTCGGCGGTGCCCTGGGGATCGTGCTGACGGTGCCGCTGCTGACGGCACTGGTGATGGGCATGCGCCACGATCAGGCCGCCGCGGTGATCGGCGTCGTCGCCGCCGTGCTCCTCGGACTCGTGCCGTGGCTCGCGCTCTCGGCCTCCGGTCTCACGGGCCTCGACCATCGGGCGGCCGAGAGCGCCGATCTGCCGAGACCCGCCGCGTTGGGCGCCGTGTCCGACGCGTATCGCACCCTCGACTGGGCCGTGGCGGTGCTGGCCGCGGTGCTCGCCCTCTGCGGCATCGTCCTCTGGATGACGGATGCCGTCTGGCCGAGGCTCCTCGCTGCGTCGCTCGCGCTCGTGGTGCTGCTGCGATCGCGGGCGTTCCCGCTCCGGTCGCAGGGCTTCCTGCTCTGGGTGGCCGGGATCGGCATCGCCGCCGTCGCCGCGGCGACCCTGATCGTGAACGGTTCGCTCGGGTGGACCGTCGTCGCCGGTGCCGTGGTGATCGGCGTGACAGCGGCCATCGCCGGGCTCGCCCGCCCGAAAGCGCATCGGCGGGCGCGGCTCCGCTCCTTCGGTGACGCGCTGGAGACCGCTGCCGTGATCGCGATCGTGCCGATGGCGGTGGGGGTCTTCGGGATCTACGCCGATCTGCTCGCACTGTTCGGAGGGGGCGCGTGATGCCGTTCGACCGCGGGGCGATCCCCGTGGCGATGTTCGGCAGCGGTGCAGCGCTCCTCACCCGGTTCGCCGCGTGGGACGCCGCGATCACCCGACCGATGAGCACGGTCCGTCGGATCGGCTTCGTCCAGCTCTCCGCCGGAGCCGGTGCGACGACCGTCGCGGGTGAGATCGTACGCCTCGTCGCTCGACGGCGCGCTGCTCCCCCGCTCGTCGCGGACCTCTCGCCCGAGGGCGATCTCGCCCGGCGGCTCGGGATCGTCGAGACGTCACCGCGTCGCGACCGACGCCTGTTCCGCACGAGCGGCGACGCTCGGCAGCTGCTGCAGATGACGTCGGGTGTGCTCGGGGCCCGACCGTCGGATGCCGCGGCCCGCCCGGTCGCCGCGTGGGAGCGTGAGGTCTCACCCGTCATGCGCTTCCACGACGTCGTGATCGCGGACTTCGGTCCGCGTGATCCCGATCGTGAGATCGGCGAGATCGCCGGGCTCTGCGATGCGGTCTGCGTCGTCGCTCCCGCACGGCGCGAGGGGGCGGAACTGGCCCGGGTCGTGGTCGAGGCGATCGACGTCCTGCCGGGGAGTCCGCGGGCGGTCGTCGCCCTCGTCGATGCGAGCAGGGAATCGCGACGGGTTCCCGCGGTGATCGCGGCGCAGACCGAGCAGCCGGTGATCGTCGTTCCGCACGATGCGGCGTTGGCCGGGGGAGAGCCGGCGCGATCCTTCCGGGCGCGCCAGGCCCTGCTCCGTCTCGCGGGGACCCTCATCGGGAAGGTCGGCGCATGACGCAGTCCATCGTCCATCGTCCTGCGCGGGCCGTCCTCCCGGAGGACCCCCCGGAGGGCATCGTGCTCACCGCTCCGCCGGCGAGCAACGACAACGCCGCCGGTTTCCCGTTGCAGTCGGTGCTGCCGATCGTCGGCAGCCTTTCGTCAATCACCATGATGGTGCTCCTCCGCGGTAACCCGATGTTCGTCGTGATCGGCGCCGTGATCCTCGTCGTCGCTCTCGTCGGCGGCATCGGCATGGCCTTCACGACGCGCGGAAACGCGGCACGTCAGCGTCGGATGCAGCGAGAACGCTATCTCGACCACCTCGAGCACGTCCGCGCCGAGCAGCGCGACCGAGTGGCGCACGTGCGGCGGGCGGCGCTCACCCGGCATCCGTCGCCCTCGGCGCTCGTCGAGCTCGGGCACGACCCGGCGCGTCGCTGGGAATGCCGCCCATCCGACCCCGACTTCCTGCAGGTGCGCATCGGCACCGGCGACCTCCCGGTGCTCCCGGTGGTGCTACCCGAGGAATCGAATCCGGTGCAGCCGTACGACCCGATCATGAAGGCCGCCGCCGAGCGGTTGGTGCGTTCGGCGGGGGTGGTGCAGGGGATGCCGGCGACGATCGATCTCTCGACCGGAGGGCAGTACGCGATCGTCGGCGACCGGACGCGGGCGTTGCAGGTGGCGCGATCGATCGCGGTGCAGCTCGCGACGTTCCACTCGCCCGACGAGGTGCACCTCGCGGCCGTGTTCCCGGCAGCCGCGGTCGCCGACTGGCGCGGGTTCGATCTGCTCCCGCACGCAGGTGCGCCGCGCCCTGCCGGTGATCAGCCGCTGGCGCGCCGCATCGCCCCCACCCTCGACGAGATGCTCGCTCTGATCGCGCCCGAACTGCGTGATCGCGTCGCGGCCACGACGGCGGCACGTCGCGCGGGGCGTCGCATCCGGCCGGTGCGTCTGGTGCTCTTCGTCGATGAGGGCGACGGGTATGCCACGACTCCGCCGCGCTGGGACTCGGTGCTCGACGCCGCCGATCTGGGCATCACGGTCGTGCACCTCGTCGACGATCGTCTCAAGGAACCCGAGCACGTGGTCGCCCGTATCGCGGTCGACGCGGAGGGATGTGCGATCGCGAACCCCGTCGAGTCGGGGGAGCCGGTGATCTGCGCGGCGGATGCCGTCGAGCAGACCCTGCTCGAGACGATCGCTCGTCCTCTGGCGGCGCTGCGGATGAGCCGGGCGACGGCGGCCGAGGCGACCGATGCCGTGGCGCCCGACCTCGGTGAACTCCTCGGACTCGGCGACGTGGCGCAGATCGATCCGCGTCGGGCGTGGGCACCGCGCTCCTCCGCGGACTTCCTCCGCGTGCCGATCGGAGTCGACGATACGGGCGCCCCGGTGCTCATCGACCTCAAGGAATCGGCGCAGCTCGGTATGGGGCCGCACGGCATCTGCATCGGCGCGACGGGGTCGGGCAAGAGTGAGCTGCTGCGCACGCTCGTGCTGGGACTGGCGTCCACGCACGGGCCTGATGACCTCAGCATGATCCTCGTCGACTACAAGGGCGGGGCGGCGTTCGCACCGTTCGCGCGTCTCCCGCACGTCGCCGGGATCATCGACAACCTCGCCGACGATCCGCAGCTCACCGAGCGGGCGCGCGCGAGCATCAACGGCGAGGTCGTGCGGCGCCAGCAGCTCCTGAAAGCCGCCGACAACTCGGCGTCGATCACGCAGTACCGACTGCTTCGACGCACTCGTCCCGAGCTGCCGCCGCTGCCTCACCTGTTCCTCGTGATCGACGAGTTCGGCGAGCTCCTCACCGCCGAACCGGAGTTCGTCGACCTGCTGCTCACGATCGGACGCATCGGTCGCTCGATCGGCGTGCACCTCTTGCTCTCGAGCCAGCGGATCGAGGCGGGCAAGCTCCGCGGCCTCGAGACGTACCTCTCGTATCGGATCGGGCTGCGCACGTTCTCGGCCGCCGAGAGCGCGATGGTGCTCGACACCCAGGACGCGTTCCATCTGCCGGCGATCCCGGGCTACGCCTATCTCAAGGTCGACACCTCCATATACACCCGCCTCCGCGCGGGCTACGTCTCGGGCCCTGTCGACGATGCCCGGGATCGGCCGGTCGAGACGACCGAGGGCCCGCGGATGCGGATGATCACGGCGTACGACACCCTGCCGCCGCTGCCCGAGGCCGTGGCCGATGACGCCGTGGGGGTGCGGGAGTCCGCTCCGGCGGAACACGTGCTGCCGGAGCGGGCACTGGTCGACGTGGCCGTCGAGCGGCTCGCGAAGGGCGCGATCCGCACGCGCCCGGTCTGGTTGGCGCCTCTTCCCACGCGGGTCACGCTCGGCGGACTGCTGCCGTCGAGCGGTGCGATCGAGGATGCCGCGGGGTTGAGCATCCCGATCGGTCTGCTCGATGAACCGGTGCAGCAGCGGCAGCAACCCTGGAGGCTCGACCTGACCCGTTCCGGCGGACACATCAGCGTGATGGGCGCGCCGCAGTCCGGTCGCTCGACGTTCCTGCGCACCGTCGCCGCGTCGATCGCCGTGACCCGCACGCCGCGGCAGGTGAGCGTGTACGGGCTCGACCTCACCGGCGGCGGTCTCGCCCGTATCGAGGGGTTCCCGCACGTCGGCGGCGTCGCGACGCGCGGACATCGGGAGCGCGTGGGTCGTGTGCTCGAGGAACTCACGACCATGCTCGACGTGCGCGAGCAGGTGTTCCGCGCGGAGGGGATCGATTCGGTCGACGAGCTGCGACGCAGACACGCGGCCGGGGGCCTCCCGCAGCTGCCCTCGGCCGATGTCGTGCTGCTCGTCGACGGGTACGCGACCCTCCGCGCCGACTTCGAGGAGAACGAGGGAGCGCTGCAGCGCCTCCTGGATCGCGGCGGCAGCTACGGCATCCACGTCGTGGTGACGCTCAATCGCTGGAACGATCTGCGCTCGCCGCAGCAGGGCGTGATCGGCACGCGGATCGAACTGGGGCTCAACGAACCGAGCGACTCGCAGGTCTCGCGCAAGCTCTCGTCATCGCTCCGGCGCGATGAACCGGGGCGCGCGCTGACGGATGCCTCGGAGTTCGCGCAGATCGCCCTCCCCGTGCTCGAGGACGACGACTCGGTGGGCGTCGGCGAGATGCTGGAGGCGCTCGCGCGGCAGTCGGCCGAGTCGTGGGCGGGCCCGGAGGCGGCGCCGATCCGGCTGCTTCCCGAAGACCTCGCTCCGCGGATGCTTTCGGATGCCGGGATCGATCCGTCGGTGATCCCGCTGGGGCTGCGGCAGGACACGATGACGGCGTTCTCGCTCGACCTCGCACGCAACGACCCGCACCTGATGGTGCTCGGAGACACCGGGTGCGGCAAGACGACCGTGCTGCGGGGCATCGTCCGCGGCGCGCTCGCGGGCCACACGCCGGACGACCTGGTCATCGCGTTGATGGATGTGCGCGGCGATCTCGCCGAGGAGGTGCCCGAGCCGTACCTCGGCGGGCACGCCGCCACCGCTCCGCTGGCGCGCCAGCTCGCGGAGTCGATCGCCATCGAGCTCGAGAAGCGGCAGGCGGCCAAGGTGCCGGGGCCGCGGATCCTCGTGGTCATCGACGACTTCGACGTGCTGGCGGCGGGCGGCACCGAGCCGCTGCGTCCGCTGCTGCCCTACCTCGCCTCGGCGCGCGACCTCGGCCTGAACGTCGTGCTCACCCGGCCGGTGCTGGGGTCATCGCGGGCGATTTTCGATTCGTCGCTCCAGTCGCTGCGCGACACCGGAGGATCGACGCTGGTGATGAGCGGCGATCGGGGCGAGGGCCCTCTGCTGGCGAAGGTGTACGCCGAGCAGATGGTGCCGGGGCGCGGGCGGTTCGTGCGTCGCGGTTCGGGGGCGACCCTCGTGCAGGTCGCTCGGTTCGAGTAGAGCAGGTGGTGGCTCGTCTGCCAGTAGACGCGGCATCCGTCTCGCGCAGAGAGGGCCCGGCATCGGAGGTCGATGCCGGGCCTTCTTGGTCCGGGCCCTTCTGCGCGGTTCGGGACCCTTCGACAAGCTCAGGGACCCAGGTGGGCTCAGGCGCGCGTCACCTCGAGCTCGATGACCGACCACGACAGGGCCGGCAGGGTCGCGCGCACCGTGCCGTCGACGATCTCGGCGGCGGCGAGCGGCACCATGTGCACGGTGTCGGGCGCCGTCTCGAGGTTGGCGGTCGAGCGGTCGCCGCCCTCCGGGATCGTGAGCGTCTCGGCCTGACGCACGCGCAGGTCGCCCAGGCCGTGCAGGTCGATCGTGAGGTCGTTCGCCGAGTCGAGCGAGCGGTTCGCCACGAACACGACCAGGCGTCCGGTCTCCTCGTCCCATGTGGCGGCCGCATCGACCGAGTCGACGTCGCCGTAGCGCTTCGTCGCGATCTGCGAGGCCGAGACCGCGAGGCGCAGGATGCGCCCCTTCGCCAGCCGCGCCATCCGCTCGAACGGCCAGAAGCTGGTCTGGCGCCAGGCCGGGCCGTTCTCCTCCGAGCGGATCGGCGCGATCACGTTCACGAGCTGCGCCTGGTTGGCGATGCGCACGCGGTCTCCGTGCCGCAGCAGGCTGTTGAGCAGGGTGCCGACGACGACGGCATCCGTCACCGAGTAGGTGTCCTCGATGAGGCGCGGGTGCTCGCGCCAGCCGGCCTTCGCGATCTCGCCCGCCTCGACGTCGTTGTACTTGCGCTGATCCCACACGTTCCACTCGTCGAACGAGATGTCGACCTGCTTGGTGTGCTTGCCGGCGGCCTTCACGGCGTCGACCGTCGCGATGACGCCCTCGATGAAGCCGTCCATGTCGACCGACTCCGCGAGGAACGACTCTGTGTCGCCGTCGTGCTCCTGGTAGTACGCGTGCATCGAGACGAAGTCGACCTCGTCGTAGGCGTGGGTGAGCACGGTGTGCTCCCACGACCCGAACGTCGGCATCGACCTGCTCGACGACCCGACCGCCACGAGTTCGATCGACGAGTCGACCAGCTTCATGGCCTTGGCCGACTCCTGCGCGAGACGGCCGTACTCGGCAGCGGTCTTGCCGCCGATCTGCCACGGCCCGTCAAGCTCGTTGCCCAGGCACCACAGCTTGATGTCGAAGGGCTGCTCGGCGCCGTTCTTGCGGCGCAGGTCCGACCAGTACGTGCCACCCGGGTGGTTGGCGTACTCGACGAGTGCGCGGGCCTCCTCGACGCCGCGGGTGCCGAGGTTGATCGCCTCCATCACCTCGACGTCGGCCTCCTTCGCCCAGTCCATGAACTCGTGCAGCCCGAAGGCGTTGGTCTCGATCGTGTGCCAGGCGCCGTCGATGCGTACCGGGCGGTCCTCGACCGGGCCGACACCGTCTTCCCAGCGGTAGCCCGAGACGAAGTTGCCGCCCGGGTACCGCACGACCGTCGGCCCCATCTCCTTCACCAGGGCGAGCACGTCCTGTCGGAATCCGCGTTCATCGGCCTGCGGGTGCCCCGGCTCGTAGATGCCGGTGTACACGCAGCGCCCCATGTGCTCGACGAAGGATCCGAAGAGCCTCCGGGGAACGTCGGCGATGGTGAAGTCGCGGTCGATGGTGATGCGGGCGTGAGACATTGCTCTCCTTGGTTGCGGCGGACGCCGGGATGCGGGGTGCGGGGACTACTGACCGCCGAAGCCGCTGGTCGCGACTCCCTTGACGATCTGCTTCTGGAAGATGAGGAACACGACGATGAGCGGGAGCGCGGCGAGCACGGCCTGGGCCATGACCTGCGCGTACTGCACGCCGTAGGCGCTGATCACGGTCTGGAGTCCGACCGGCAGCGTCATGAGCGTGGTGTCGTTGATGACGAGGAACGGCCAGAGGAAGTTGTTCCACGCCCCGATGAACACGAAGATCGCCACGGACGCCAGGATCGGCCGCGACAGCGGCAGCACGATCGACCAGAAGATGCGCAGGCGGCTGGCGCCGTCGACGCGAGCGGCGTCTTCGAGCTCGATCGGGACCGCGTCGAAGAACCGCTTGAGGATGAACACCATCGCCGGCGCCACGACCTGCGGCAGGATCAGGCCCCAGTGCGTGTCGATCAGGTTGAACGCGAGCATCTCGTAGAACAGCGGGATGATCAGCACCTGCGGCGGCACGACGATCGAGGCGATGATCACGACGAACAGCCACTTGCGGCCGGTGAAGTCGAGCCGCGAGAAGGCGTAGGCGGCCAGAGCCGAGATCGTCAGCGTGATGAGGGTGACGGCGACCGAGGTCCACAGGCTGTTGAGCGCCCAGACGTACACGTTGCCCTGCGAGAGGATCGCCGTGAACGCCTCGAAGGTGGGGCCGCTCGCGCCGATCCATCCGGGATCGCCGGATGCGGCATCCGTCTCGGTCTTGAAGGCGGTCGCGACCGCCCAGAGGAACGGCAGCAGCCATCCGATCGCGAGGAGCGCCAGTACCACGAACGCGGCGATGCGCAGCGGCGAGAACGGCTTCTGGCCGGGGAGCTTCGGGCGAACGGTGCGACGGTGGCGGGGAACGGTGAGCGTGCGGGTGTGGTCGTCGGATGCCGACTCGGTGGGGATGAGGGTGGCGGAGGACATCACTGCTCCTTCTTGCGACGCGTGACCAGGGCCTGCGCGACGCCGATGATGACGATGAGGGCGAAGAAGACGTACGAGATCGCCGCGGAGTATCCGAAGCGGTAGTTCACGAAGCCGGCCTCGTAGATGTACTGCACGATCGAGCGGGTGGTGTCGCTCGCGACCCCGCCGAGCATCTGGTACGCCTGGTCGAACAGCTTCAGCGACGCGAGGATCTGCAGGATGAGGATCAGCACGGTGGCCGGTCCGAGCTGGGGGAGCGTGATCGACCAGAACTGTCGCCAGGCGCCGGCCCCGTCGAGGGACGCCGCCTCGTACTGCTGCGGTGGGATGTTCTGCATGGCCGCGAGATAGAGCAGGAAGTTGAACCCGACCGTCCACCACACCGTCGCGATCACGATCGACAGCATGTTGGTGTCGGAGTTCTGCAGCCAGGCGATCGGCTCGAGGCCGAAGAAGGTCAGGATGTTGTTGGCCGCACCGATCTGCGGGTTGAAGATCCAGACCCAGATCTGCGAGATCACGGTGGACGCGAGCAGGTACGGCATGAAGAACGACAGCCGCCAGAGCCACTGGCCGGGAAGGCCCCGGTCGACGAGCGCCGCCATGAGCAGCGCCACGACGACGAGCGGCACGGTCGACAGCAGCGTGAACCATACCGTGTTCCCTATCGACTGCCACATGACGGGGTCGACGAGGGCTTCGGCGTAGTTCGCGAACCCGACGAATCCGCCGCCGGCGCCCGTGAGTGACTGGTCGGTGAAGCTCAGGTAGATGCCGTGCAGGATCGGCCAGACGAGGAACAGTGCGAAGGCGATGAGGAAGGGGACCAGGAAGGCCCAGCTGATGAGCTGCTCGCGCTTGCGGGAACCGGCGCGGCGGTCGCGGAAGTCGGATGCTCCGCCGGTGACGAGGGTGCGGGTGGCGGTCGAGGTCATGACTTCCACGTCCCCTCGGGGTCGGCCGGATTGGGTTGGCGCAGCAGCGTGTTCACGCGCGCCTCGAAGCGGTCGATCGCGGCGGCCGGATCGGCGCCCGAGAGGAGCACGTTCTGCACCGCGGCACCGAACTCGCCCTGGAAGCTCGAGCCGGAGCCCGTGAACCACGCGGTCGGGTCGTAGACGACGTGGTCGGCGGCCGAGGCGTAGTGCGCCTGGGGCACGAGGTCGTCGTAGGCGGGTGATGAGGTCACGGGGAGGTAAGCGGGGATGTGCCCGGCCTCGGCCCACTGGAACGAGTCCTTCAGCATGTCGGCGACGAAGCGGTACACGAGGTCGCGGCGCTCGTCGTTCGCGTTCGCCTGGTGCGGCAGCACGAAGGAGTGCGAGTCGGCGTACACCGCGGGTGTGCCGTAGAGGGTCGGGATCGTCGTCGCATCGAACGGCAGGTTCGCGGCCTGCATCGTGCGCAGCTCCCAGACACCGGTCATGAGCATGCCGCTCTTGCCGGTCGCGAACTCGGCCACGGCTCCGCCGTAGTCGGCGCGCGCGGCCGCGATCTCACCGTCGAGGAGCGTCTGCATGAAGCGGAGCGCCTCGACCGCGGCATCCTTGTCGATCACGGCCCTGCCGCCCACGGGCAGTTCGATCTGCAGGCCGTGCTGCGCGTAGAGGCCATAGAACAGGCGCCACATCTGGGCGCCGTCGCCGAGGTAGCCGTACGAGAGGGCGTGGTCGGATGCCTGGGCGCCGACCTCGCGGAGCTGGTCGACGAACTCCTCGGGCGACGAGGTCTCACGCAGCGTGCCGTCGGAGTCGAGTACTCCCGCGGCGTCGCAGATGTCGGTGTTGAACATGAGCACGAAGGGGTGGGCGTCGAGGGCGACGCTGAAGAGCCGGTCGCCGACGAAGCCCTTCTCCCAGATCGGGCCGGGGAAGGTGGAGCGGTCGACGCCGAGTTCGGCGAGCCGGTCGACGTCCCAGCTGTCGAGCAGACCGCCCGGTGCCCAGCCGTTCACACGGGTGGCGTGCATGATCGCGACGTCGGGGGCGCGACCACCCGCACCCGCCATCGCGAGCTTCGTGTAGTACGGGGTGCCCCAGGCGAGGACGGTGGGGCGGATGCGGTAGTCGGACTGCGCCGAGTTCACGCCGTCGAGCAGCGACGACATCGTCACCCCGTCGCCGCCCGAGAGCAGATGCCAGAACTGAAGGGTCTCGGTGCGAGAACCGGTGGGCGAGAGTGGGGAGCAGCCGGCGAGCAGGGCTGCGCCGGCGGTGAGCGTGGCGGCGGTGAGGAACTGCCGACGGGACAGATCGAGCGGGGGCGTCATCGTCACTCCTTCGTGACCGGATGGTGGACGCCTCATCATTACATCGATGTAATCGCTGGCGCAAGCGTGCGATCCTCGACGATGCCGCGGCTCAGGGCCGGTAACCGAGCGGGGCGGCGCCCGTGCTGTCGCGCTCCAGCAGATGATGCGAGAGCGTGAGGGCGCGCGGGGGAGCGGCCCGGTCGTCCATACGGGTCTCGAGCAGGCCGAGCGCGGCGACCGCGAAGGCCCGGCGATCGAACGCGATCGTCGTGAGCGAGGGTGAGGTGTACTTCGAGAACTCGACGTCGTCGAAGCCCGTGACGATCACGTCATCCGGCACGCGCACACCGCGGTCGTGCAGGGCGTGCAGGGCACCGAGGGCGAGGGAGTCGGTGAAGGCGACGATCGCATCGAAGGCGACGCCGCGCTCGAACAGCGTGCGCACGGCATCCGCTCCGCCCGCCATCTCCCACGGCAGGCGGTTGACCTCGAGCGCGGGGTCGCGGGGAATGCCCGCCTCCCGCAGCGCGTCGTGCACGCCCTCGAGTCGCAGGCGGCTCGTCGCCGTCGCGACCGAGGGGTCGTCGTCGGCGCCGACCACCGCGATCCGTCGGGCGCCACGCGCGAGAACGTGCCGCGTGGCGTCGGCGGCGGCGAGTCGGCTGTCGATGCGCACGTGGTCGGCGCGGTTCTGCTCGACCTCGCCGATCACGACGAGCGGCGGCAGGCGGTCGGCATACTTGAGCACGCTGTCCTCGAGGCGGATGGGGTTGAGGATCAGGCCGTCGACGAGGTGGGCGCGGGCGCGGGAGACCAGCTCCTTCTCACGCTCGGGCTCGGATGCCGTCTCCTCGATCTGCACGGCCAGCCCCCGCTCGTGCGCGGCTTCGACGATCCGGTGCACGAGCTCGGCCGAGAACGCGGTCGCGAGATCGGGAAGGGCGACCGCGATGATCCCCGAGCGTCCCTTGCGCAACCCGCGGGCGCTGAGGTTCGGCACGAAGTCGAGCTGCGCCATCGCCGCCTCGACCTTCGAGCGCGTGTCGTCGTTCACGGGGACGGTGCCGGTGACGACGTTCGAGACCGTCTTCGGCGAGACGCCGGCGAGAGCGGCGACGTCTTTCATCGTCGCGCGGCGCGGCGGGGTCGTCGTCATGCGGTCAGCCTACCCGCGGGGTCGTCATTCGCCGCAGTACATCGTTGTAGAAGATGTGCGCCTGGCTATGCTGGCGCGATGGGCAACGAGCGCAACTGGGCGGGCAACCTCACCTATCGGGCATCCCGGGTCGAGCACCCGGCGTCGATCGACGAGCTGCGGACGCTGCTCGCGCAGGGCGGACCGGTGCGGATGCTGGGATCGCGCCACTGCTTCAACGACATCGCCGACACGGAGGGTGTGCTGATCGCCCTCGACCGGCTGCCCGCCGTCTTCGAGGTGAGCGCGGAGCGCGACGCCGTGCGAGTGGCCGGAGGGCTGCGCTACGGCGACATCGCCCCCCTGCTCGCCGCCGAGGGGCTCGCGCTCGCCAACCTCGCCTCGCTGCCGCACATCTCGGTCGCCGGTGCTGTCGCCACCGGCACCCACGGCTCCGGTGACGCGATCGGCTCGCTCGCGAGCGCCGTACGCGCTCTCACGATCGTCACGCCGGCCGGCGAGACCCGCGAGCTGCGCCGCGGCGACGCCGACTTCGACGGTGCGGTCGTGAGCCTCGGCGCCCTCGGCGCGGTGGTCGACGTCACCCTCGACGTCGAGCCGACCTACGACGTCGCGCAGCACGTCTTCGAGCACCCGTCGTGGGACGCGATCCTCACGGACCTCGAAGCGGTCACCGGCATCGGCACGAGCGTCAGCATCTTCTCGACCTGGCAGCACACCGACGTCGCCGATCAGATCTGGGTCAAGCAGCGCCTCCCCGAAGCGCGCGAGGCCGCTCGCGAGTCGCTGTTCGAGAGCCTGGGGGCCGAAGCCGCGGCGAGCAAGCGGCATCCGATCCTCGGCGTCGACCCCGTCGCGTGCACCGAACAGCTCGGCGCGCCTGGGCCGTGGTTCGAGCGGCTCGCGCACTTCAAGCTCGAGTTCACCCCTTCGGCCGGTGCCGAGATCCAGAGCGAGTACCTCGTGCCCCGTGCCGACGCCGTCGCCGCGATCCAGGCGGTGCGCTCGCTCGCCGGTCAGATCGCCCCGCTGCTGCTGGTGAACGAGATCCGCACGGTGAAGGCCGACGACCTCTGGCTGAGTTCGTCGTACGGCACGGATGCCGTCGGCATCCACTTCACCTGGAAGCCCGACGAGGACGCCGTGCGCGCGTTCCTGCCGACGCTCGAGGCGGCGCTGCCGCCCACCGCTCGCCCCCACTGGGGCAAGGTGTTCACACTCGACGCCGCCGAGGTGCGCGAGCGGTATCCCCGCTTCGACGACTTCGCCGCGCTCGCCGCGCGATTCGACCCGGAGCGGCGGTTGGTGAACGGGTACCTACAACGCTTGGGGCTGTAGGGGCTTCTCGGGGTGGGGCCCTTCGACAGGCTCAGGGACCCAGCGAGGAACCGGGTTGCTGAGCCTGTCGAAGCACCCCCTCGGTGAAGCGGCGTCAGACCTCGTCGCGCCAGGAGTGCCGCGGGTCATAGCCCAGCACCCGCCGGGCCCTGTCGATCGACAGCAGCGTCTCGTTCGGTCCGACGTCGCGGGTGACCGGCACGCCGGGGAAGACCTCGGCGATCAGCTCGGCATTCGGCCGCGACATCACCGTGTCGGCGGCCGCGATGATGAACCGGTCGAACCCGGGGGCGGCGACCTCGAGGGCGCGCTGCACGGCCTGGGCGCCGTCGCGGGCGTCGATGTAGCCCCACAGGTTCCACTTGCGCAGTGTCGCATCGGCGTCGAAGGCGGGGAAGGCGGCGTAGTCCCCGGGGTCCATGACGTTCGAGAACCGCAGTGCCGTGATCGACACCTCCGGGTGCCAGCGCACGAGTTCGGTCGCCAGCTGCTCCTCGAGCGTCTTCACCAGCGAGTACACCGACTCGGGGCGGGCGGGGTAGTCCTCGTCGACCGGGATGTAGGGCGGCGGCACGTCGAACGGAAGCCCCAGCACGGTCTCGCTCGACGCGTAGACGATGCGACGGATGCCGAGGCGCACCGCCGCCCAGAACACGTTGAACGTGGCCGGCATGTTGTTGTGGAACGTTGCGACATCGCTGCGGATGCCAGGGGCCGGGATCGCCCCGAGATGCACGACCGCATCGATGCCGTCGTGGCGGTCGCCGACGGCGGTGAACGCGTCGACCACCTGCCCGTAGTCCGTCAGGTCGACCTGCACGAAGTCCGGACCGCGGACCCCCGTGACGTCCATCCCGATGACCTCGTACCCGTTCGCCCGGAGTTCCCTCGCGACGACGCGGCCGAGCTTGCCCGATGATCCGGTGAGAGCGATGCGCATGTCACCACAGTGCCACGGCATCCGCTCCGGGTGGTGTCCCTTGACTTCAGCGCGCCAGCCAATGGCGCAGGCGCCGGGTCACCCAGGGCAGCACGAGGTACGCCATGATCGGCGTCAGCACCGCGGTGGTCACGAGCACCCGCAGCCAGATCGGCAGCGCATCCCAGCCCGGCACCGGCGACATCGCGTACGTGAAGGCGAGGTTGACCGGGAAGAACCCGAGCCAGATCGACACCGCCTGCTTCCACCGCGGAGGGGCGTTCACGACCGCGACCTCGGCCCGGCCATCCGTCGTCTGCACCGTGATCGTGCCGGTGGTCGGCTCGTCGAACCAGCCCTCGATTCCGGTGCGACGCCGCGAACGCTCGCTGCGCACGAAGCCCTCGCCCATCGACAGCCACCAGCCGCGCTCGCCGGAGTCCTCCCACGCGGTGAGCGTCTGCTCGTCGGCGAACCGGTACAGCATGTGCCAGACGTTGGTCTCATCGCCCGACCGCACCCAGCCCGACCCGAGGAATCCCGGGTACTTGTTGGCGAGGTTGACGCCGGTCTGCACCCACGCGGTCGCCTCGGCGATGCGGGCGGGGTCGACTTCACGGCGGATGGACACGGTGATGGGATCACTGGACATGGTGGGGTCCTCGAGAGAGCGGGCGGCCCGGGTCGCGGGCCTGCGTGCGGGGGTGCGCCGGGGTGATGGCGCGTCGTCGATTCTATTCGCGGCGTGTGACGGGCGGATTACGGCGCGGGCTCAGCGATCGGCGCAGAATGGGGGCATGAGCACGCGCAGCGAAGCCGTTCTGGTCGATGTCGTCCGCACTCCGGTCGGGCGCGGCAAGCCCGGGGGTGCGCTCTCGGGGGTGCATCCGGTCGATCTCGCCGCCGGGGTGCTGCAGGCGCTGCTCGAGCGCAACGGCCTCGACTCGCGTCAGATCGACGACGTGCTGCTCGGCTGCGTGAGCCAGGTCGGCGACCAGTCGACGAACATCGCCCGGCAGGCGGTGCTGGCCGCGGGCTTCGACGAGGGCGTGCCGGGGGCGACGATCGACCGGCAGTGCGGGTCGAGCCAGCAGGCGGTGCACATCGCGGCGCAGGGGATCATGGCCGGCGCCTACGACATCGTGATCGCGGGCGGGGTCGAGTCGATGAGCCGGGTGCCCCTCGGATCGTCGGCGGCCGGCGGCTCCCCGATGTCGCCGCGCGTGCGGGCGCGGTATCCCGAGGGGTTGGTGAACCAGGGCGTCTCGGCCGAGCTGATCGCGCAGCGCTGGGGGCTCGATCGCGACGCGCTCGACGCCTACGCCGCCGAGTCGCACCGACGGGCGGCGGATGCCTGGGCCGAGGGCTTCTTCGATCGCGCGATCGTCGGGGTCGCCGAGGCGCCGGATGCCGTGACCGACGAGACCGTCCGTCCGGGTACCACGGCCGAGGGGCTCGCGGGTCTGAACCCCGCGTTCCGCACGGATGCGCTCGCCGCGCGCTTCCCCGACCTCGACTGGCGGATCACCCCGGGCAACTCCTCGCCGCTCACCGACGGCGCCTCGGCCGCGCTGCTGATGAGCGCCGAGAGGGCCGCATTGCTCGGGTTGGTTCCGCGTGCCGGCATCCGCTCGTTCGCCGTCGTCGGCGACGATCCGCTGATGATGCTGACGGGGCCGATCCCGGCGACCCGGCGGATCCTCGACCGCACCGGCCTCACGATCGACGACCTCGATGCGTACGAGGTGAACGAGGCGTTCGCGTCGGTGCCGCTGGCGTGGGCGGCCGAACTCGGCGCCGACCCGGCCAAGCTCAACCCGCGCGGTGGGGCGATCGCGCTCGGCCATGCACTCGGTTCGTCGGGCACGCGCCTGCTCGGAACTCTCGTGGATCACCTCGACGCGGTCGGCGGACGCTACGGACTGCAGACGATGTGCGAGGGTGGCGGCATGGCCAACGCGATGATCGTCGAGAGGCTGTAGGGCTACTCGGCCGTCTTGCGGCGGCGGGGCGCGGCCGAGCGCGGGGGGATCCGGCGCATGTGCTCGCGCACCTTTTCGAGCGGTGCGGTGAGCGAGCGGATGTCGTCGGCGTCGAGGGGCGCGAGGAACAGGCGGCGCAGCTCGCCGATGTGCCTGGGGAAGACGGCGGCGAGCACCGACCGTCCGGCATCGGTGATCGTCAGCGTCACGCCGCGCTCGTCCTCGGGCGACGGCGAGCGCGTCACCAGACCTCTCTTCTCGAGCAGGCCGGCCTGGTGCGTGAGTCCGCTACGGCTGAGCACGATGCCGTCGGCCAGCGCGGTCATGCGGGCGCTGCCGTTCGGCGAATCCCCGAGGGTCGCGAGCAGCTGGAACTGGACGTAGCTGAGGTCTCCGGTCTCTTTCAGCTGCTGTTCGACGGCGTGCCGCAGCAGGCTGCTCACCTCGATCAGTGCGAAGTACGCACCGAGTTCGGCGGGGTCGAGGGGAGGGGTGTCGGCGGCCATGCTCACCAGTGTAGATGTTTCGATCTCGAATTAGTTGCTTCGATATCGAAGCAGTGCTACGGTTCAATAAGTGCTTCAACTTCGAAGCATCCGAATCGAGAGAGAAGTCATCATGAAGGCAGTGCGTTTCCACCAGCTCGGCGGCCCCGAGGTCCTGCGCATCGACGAGGTCGAAGTTCCCGAGCCCGGCGAGGGTCAGGTGCGCATCCGCGTCGCGGGCACCGGATTCAACCCGGCCGACGGCGGCATCCGCGGGGGAACCCTTCCGTTCCCCGTCGCGCTCCCGCACATTCCCGGTTACGACGTCGCCGGCACGGTCGACGCGCTCGGGCTCGGCGTCGACGGTCTCTCGATCGGCGACCGGGTCGTCGGATTCCTGTCGATGACCGACGACGGGGCGGATGCCGAGTACGCCCTGGCGCCGGCGGATCTGCTGGTCGCGGCGCCCCGCGCCGGAGAACTTGCGGATGCCGCGGCGCTCCCGTCGGTCGGGCTCACCGCCTGGCAGGCGCTGTTCGATCTCGCCGGGCTGCAGAAGGGGCAGCGCGTCCTGATCGTGGGCGCCGGCGGAACGGTCGGTGAGTACGCCGTGCAGCTGGCGAAGCACGCGGGGGCGTTCGTGATCGCGACGGCGAGCCCGCGCAGCCGTGCCGCGGTGGAGGCGGCCGGCGCCGACGAGGTCGTCGATCACACGGCGGGTTCGGTGCGCGACGACGTGGCGGCTTCGGTCGACGTGCTGCTGAATCTCGCGCCGATCGAGCCCGAGGAATTCGCGGCGCTCGTCTCACTGGTGGGTGACGGCGGCTTCGTGGTCAGCTCGACCGCGTGGATGCCGACGCCCGGCGACGAGGGTCGAGGCGTGCGCAGCGAGACCGTGTACGTGCGCAGTGACCCCGAACAGCTCGCGCATCTCGTGACCCTGGTCGATGAGGGAGCGCTGCGGCTGGTGGCGTCGCGTCGCGTGGGTCTCGAGGAGGTCGCGTCGGTGCATGCGGCCGCCGCGGCCGGCACGCTGCGCGGCAAGGTCGTCGTCGTCCCGAGTGCGTGAGGGGGCCACAGCTCAGGACGGATGCGCCGAATCGACCGCGAACCGGGCCCGAGTCGGCCGATCGGCGCTGTTCGTCCTGGGTCATGGACGGCGGATGCCGCGGCTGACACGTCCCGAAGACGGAGAAGACCCCCGCCGACCCGATTCGGCGGGGGTCTGCGGGCGCTTGGCGCCCGAGGCGCGGAATCCTGTGACTTCCCGATCCGGTCTGAGTCGTCCGCGCATCTGTAGTTGTAGTTCGCCGAAGTGACCGGCCGGTGAACGCCGCCTCAACATCCGACTCCCGCAAGGGGCGCACGCACGCATTGCAAGGGAGTCCTAGTAAATATTCGGGCATCAAAGTAAACTTGCGATGTGCCAACGACGGCACGAAGGGACGTCGCACAATGACTCGTACCATCCCGCATTTCGTGGGCGGATCGCACCTCACCCCGGCTGACGGGCGCTTCGCCGACGTCTTCGATCCCAGCACCGGAGCCGTGCAGGCCCGGGTGCCGCTCGCCTCGGCCGACGAGGTGCGCGCGGTGATCGCGAACGCCGAGGCCGCCCAACAGGACTGGGCCGCCACCAACCCGCAGAAGCGCGCCCGTGTGCTGCTGCGCTTCCTCGATCTGGTGCAGCGGGAGATGCAGTCGCTCGCCGAACTGCTCGCGAGCGAGCACGGCAAGACGGTCGACGATGCGAAGGGCGACATCCAGCGCGGGCTCGAGGTCATCGAGTTCTCGGCCGGGGCCCCGCACCTGCTCAAGGGGGAGTACTCCACGGGCGCCGGCGCGGGCATCGACGTCTACTCCATGCGCCAGCCCCTCGGTGTCGTCGCCGCGATCACCCCCTTCAACTTCCCCGCGATGATCCCGCTCTGGAAGGCCGGCCCGGCGCTCGCCGCGGGCAATGCCGTCGTGCTCAAGCCCAGTGAGCGCGACCCCTCGGTGCCGGTGCGCCTCGCCGAGCTGTTCCGCGAAGCGGGGCTTCCCGCCGGCGTGCTCAACGTCGTTCACGGCGACAAGGAGGCCGTCGACACGCTGCTCACCGATGACCGCATCCGCGCGGTCGGCTTCGTCGGCTCGACCCCGATCGCCGAGTACATCTACGCCACCGCAGCCGCGCACGGCAAGCGCGCGCAGTGCTTCGGTGGAGCCAAGAACCACATGATCGTGATGCCCGACGCCGATCTCGATCAGGCGGTCGACGCGCTGATCGGCTCGGGATACGGCTCGGCCGGTGAGCGGTGCATGGCGATCTCGGTGGCGGTGCCGGTCGGTCAGCAGACGGCGGATGCTCTCGCCGCCAAGCTCCTCGAACGCGTCGGGCAGCTGCGGGTCGGGCCCTCGCTGGCGCCCGATGTCGATTACGGCCCGCTGGTCACCCGCGCCGCCGTGGAACGGGTAGAGGGATACATCCAGCAGGGCATCGACGAGGGCGCGACCCTGCTCGCCGATGGCCGCGGGTTCACCGTCGCCGGCCACGAGGAGGGTTTCTACCTCGGACCGACGCTGTTCGACCACGTCACGACCGACATGGCGATCTACCGGGAGGAGATCTTCGGCCCGGTGCTCGTGATCGCCCGCGCCGCCGACTACGAGGAGGCGCTGCGCATGGCCTCGGAGCACGAGTACGGCAACGGCGTCGCGATCTTCACGCGCGACGGCGACGCGGCCCGCGACTTCGCGGCCCGGGTCGAGGTGGGCATGGTCGGGGTGAACGTACCGATCCCGGTGCCCATCGCCTATTACACGTTCGGCGGCTGGAAGCGCAGCGGGTTCGGCGACCTCAACCAGCACGGCGCTGACGCCTTCCGCTTCTACACGAAGACCAAGACGGTGACGAGCCGCTGGCCCGCGGCGGGCATCCGCGACGGTGCCAGCTTCGTCATCCCCACGATGCACTGACCACATCTTTTGCGGTTCCTGAGCCTGTCGAAGGGCAGGAACCCAGGATCAAGGAGTCGATGATGACCATGACCGACGTGACCACTCCCCTCACCGCCGACGAGCGCGACGCGATCCTCGAGGCCGTGCGCGAGTTCACCGAGATCGAGCTCGCCCCGCACGCGCTCGAGCGCGACGAGCAGCACATCTTCCCCCGCGAGTCGCTGGGCCGCGGCGGCGAGCTGGGCCTCGGCGGCATCTACGTGCGCGAGGAATCCGGCGGCACGGGACTCAGCCGCACCGACACCGTCGCGATCTTCGAGGAGCTCGCGCAGGGCGACCCCGCGGTCGCGGCGTACATCTCGATCCACAACATGGTGGCGTGGATGATCGACACCTACGGCAGCGACGAGCAGATCGCCCGGTGGATGCCCGATCTCACCGCCATGGCGGAGTTCGGCGGCTACTGCCTCACCGAGCCGGGTGCCGGATCGGATGCCGCGAACATCGCCACGAGCGCGGTGCGCGACGGCGACGACTACGTGCTCACCGGCGTGAAGCAGTTCATCTCCGGCGCGGGCGAGGCCGCGGTGTACGTCGTGATGGCGCGCACCGGCGGCCCCGGTGCCGGTGGCATCAGCGCCATCCTCGTCCCCGGCGATGCCGAGGGCCTCAGTTTCGGAGCGCTGGAGAAGAAGATGGGCTGGCACGCGCAGCCCACGCGCCAGGTGATCTTCGACGGAGTGCGGGTGCCGGCATCCGCTCTGCTCGGCGAAGAGGGGCGCGGTTTCGCGATCGCGATGTCGGCCCTCAACGGCGGCCGCCTCAACATCGCGGCCTGCTCGCTGGGTGGGGCGCAGTGGGCGCTCGACCGGGCCGTGCAGTACGTGCACGAGCGGGTCGCTTTCGGCGAGCCGCTCGCCGAGAAGCAGTCGATCCTGTTCCAGATCGCCGACATGCGCACCGAGCTGCAGGCCGCGCGCCTCATGGTGCGCGACGGCGCGGCGGCGGTCGACGCGAAGGCGCCGGACGCGACGATACGCTGCGCGATGGCCAAGCGATTCGCGACGGATGCGGGCTTCGACGTCGCCAATCGGGCGCTGCAGCTGCACGGCGGCTACGGCTACCTGCAGGACTACGGCATCGAGAAGGTCGTGCGCGATCTGCGCGTGCACCAGATCCTCGAGGGCACGAACGAGATCATGCGGTTGATCGTCGGGCGCGAGATGCTGCGGCCCGCGGGCTCCGCCTCGATGCGGAGCGCATCATGACGCGCATCGCCTTCCTCGGCCTCGGCCACATGGGGCTGCCGATGGCGGCGAACCTCGTGACGGCCGGGCACGAGGTGCAGGGGTTCGACCCGGTGCCGGCGGCAGTGGATGCGGCGCGGGCCGCCGACATCCCGATCGCGGCCAGCGGGGCGGATGCCGCAGCCGACGCGGATGTCGTCATCACGATGTTCCCCGCCGGCAAGCACGTGCTCGACGCGTACCACGGCGGGCTGCTCGCGGCGGCCCGGCCCGGCACGCTGTTCATCGAATCGTCGACGATCGCGGTCGACGAGGCGCGCGCGGCGCACGCTCTCGCGCTCGCCGCGGGGCACCGCAACATCGACGCTCCCGTCTCGGGCGGGGTCGTGGGCGCCGAGAACGGCACGCTCGCGTTCATGGTGGGCGGCAGCGACGAGGACTTCGCCGCTGCCCTGCCGCTGCTCGAGGCGATGGGCAAGAGGATCGTGCACTGCGGCGGTTCCGGGCTCGGCCAGGCGGCGAAGGTGTGCAACAACATGGTGCTCGCCGTGTCGCAGATCGCCGTCGCCGAGGCGTTCGTGCTGGGGGAGCGGTTGGGGCTCGAACATCAGGCGCTGTTCGACGTGGTGTCGCAGGCATCCGGTCAGTGCTGGTCGATCACCACCAACTGCCCCGTGCCGGGTCCGGTGCCGACGAGTCCCGCGAACCGCGACTATCAGCCGGGCTTCGCCGGTGCCCTCATGGCCAAGGATCTGGGGCTCGCCCTGCAGGCGATCGAGCAGACCTCGACGGATGCCCGCATGGGTCGGCTCGCCCAGCAGCTCTACGCCGCCTACGCCGCGGGTGACGGCGCCGGCCGCGACTTCTCCGGCATCATCACCGACATCCGCGACTCCGCACCCGGTTCCTGAGCGAGCGGAGCGAGACGAAGGACGCGGGCGCGATACTGAAGACCACGCGACGAAGGAGAGACATGACCGAGTACGAGACGATCCTGGTCGAGCAGCGCGGACGCGTGGGGTGGATCACGCTGGACAGACCGCAGGCCCTGAACGCCCTGAACGGCCGGGTGTCGGAGGAGGTCACGGCCGCAGCGGTCGCGTTCGACGCCGATGAGGGCGTGGGGGCGATCGTGGTCACCGGGTCCGAGAAGGCCTTCGCCGCGGGTGCCGACATCAAGGAGATGGAGGGCATGTCGTCGGCCGAGATGCTCGCCACCGACCACTTCGGCGCATGGAGCGACTTCGCGGCCGTGCGCACGCCCGTGATCGCGGCGGTCTCCGGCTTCGCGCTGGGCGGCGGATGCGAACTGGCGATGATGTGCGACATCATCCTCGCCGCCGACACCGCGAAGTTCGGGCAGCCCGAGATCAACCTCGGCGTGATCCCCGGCATGGGAGGAACGCAGCGCCTCATCCGCGCGGTCGGGTATTACAAGGCCGCCGAGCTCGTGCTCTCGGGTCGGATCATCGGCGCCGAGGAGGCCGAGCGCATCGGCCTGGTCTCGCGGGTGGTTCCGGCATCCGATCTGCTCACCGAGGCGACGACGCTCGCCGAGACGATCGCGTCGAAGTCGCTGCCCTCGCTCTACGCCGCGAAGGCGGCCCTCGACACCGCGATGGAGACGAGCCTCACCGACGGCCTCGCGCACGAGAAGCAGGCGTTCGCGCTGCTCTTCGACACCGAGGATCAGAAGGAGGGCATGTCGGCGTTCCGCGAGAAGCGGCAGCCCGACTTCCGGAACAGATGACTCCCGCGTCCGCCTCAGCCCCGCAGTGCCTCGACGATCTTGGCGAGGCGGCGCTCGCGGGTGGCGTCCTGCTTGGCCTCGGCGATCGCGCGAGCGTGCTCCTTGCGGGCCGAGTAGGCGAGGGCGTCGAAGGCGGCGCGCAGCGCGGGGTCGGCGTCGAGCGCTGCCGTCAGCGATGCGGGCTCGTCGACGGTGCGCTCAGCGGCGTCGAGGCGGATGACGGCATCGACCTCGTCGCCGATCTCGACGCCCAGCTCGGCGCGCGACGCCTTGCTCAGGCCGATGAGGTTGCGACCGCCCATGCGGCTGAGACGCAGTCGGGCGGTGCGGTCGCCGATCGTCACCGCGACCGGAAAGGCCTTGCCCGCGCCGAACGAGGCGACCTGCTCGTCGGTGAGGACGATGGCGGTCGCCGGCCCGCTGGCCGGGAGGGTCGTGTGGACGCGCAGTTCGCTCATGCGCACAGGGTACGCCGTGATCAGGCGTTTTCGAGCTCCGCCACGAGGGTGCGATTGCGTGCGGCGATCACGCGCCGCATGTACTCGCGCAGGAACAGTGCGTCGACCGCGCGCCCGATCGGGCCGAACGGCGAGCGGAACGTCACGACGTCACGCATGAGGGTGCCCCGCGGATGCTCCGCGAACGAGTGCACATGCAGGAACGACCCGAACGGCCCCGAGATCTGCCGGTCGCGGAACCCGCGCGGGGGATCGATGTCGAACACCCGCGACCGCAGCCGGAACGGGATGCCGAAGTGCCGCGCGCGCCACGTGACGGTCGAGCCCTCGGTGAACACGCCGCCCGCGGGAGCTTCGATCATCTTCTCGCCGTGCGCGGCCATCGAACGCACGTGCAGTTCGGGATCGAGGGATGCCGCGAACACCGCGTCGACGGGAGCCGCGATCACGGTCTCGAGCACGAACTTCGCCACGTCAGAGGGGCTCCGGGGTCGGGCGCGGGTCGGTGAAGTCGCCGGCATCCTTCCGCAGGCGCGCGACGATCGCGACGAGCTCGGCCGCATCGTCGCGGTCGACGCCGGGGGACGCGAACACGTCGGCGTTGAGCGCGGCGGTGGCCCGCTCGACCAGGTCGCGACCGGCCACGGTGAGCGCGAGCAGGGCTGCGCGGCCGTCGTGCGGGTGCGGTTCGCGCACGATCAGTTCGTCGCGCACGAGGCGGTCGGCGGTGCTGGTGACGGTGGTCGCGTGCACCTGCAGGCGCGCCACCACGCTCGACAGGGGCAGGCGGCCCTCGCGGCTGAACGCGAGCAGACGCAGCACCTCGTAGCGCGCGAAACTCAGCGCGAAGGGCTTGAGGGCCTGATCGACGCGGGCGAGCAGCAGTTGCTGGGCCCGCATGACCGAGGTCACGACGGCCATGCCGTCGGCGGCATCCGTCCATCCGTGCGCGAGCCACTGCCGCTTCGCCTCGGCGAGCGGATCCACGGGCAGGGGGCGGGGTCGGACCACGCCTCTAAGTTACCCGCCTCCGATTTCCCGCCCGTGATAGTTCAGAAACGCTTCTCAAACGGCGCCTCAAGCTGCGTTTTTGAACTATCAGCGTGGGACGGTGCCCTGACTCTGGGCCTGGGTTTCAACAAGACTGAAACCCAGTGCCGCAGGGCTAGAATCGACACAGTCGTGAGGAGCAATCGATGAAGATCTTCGTCCTGGTCAAAGAGGTGCCCGACACCTACGGTGACCGCAAGCTGAACCTGGAGACCGGACTGGCCGATCGGGCCGCCGGCGACGTGGTGCTCGACGAGATCACCGAGCGCGCCCTCGAGGTCGCCCTGAGCCATGCCGATGCGAGCGAGGGCACGGAGGTCGTCGCCGTCTCGATGGCCCCCGAGGGGTCGACCGCCACGGTGCGACGTGCACTCGCGATCGGCGCGGCATCCGCGGTGCACATCGCCGACGAGCAGCTCACCGGCGCCGACCTCGGTCTCACCGCCGAGGTGCTCGCCGCCGCGATCCGCCGCGGCGCCCCCGACCTCGTCATCACCGGCAACCTGTCGACCGACGGCTCGGGCGGGGTCATCCCCGCGATGCTCGCCGAGCACCTCGGCTGGGCGCAGGCGACGGCACTCACGGCGGTCGAGATCGGGACGGATGCCGTCTCCGGAACCCGCGCGACCGACTTCGGGTCGCAGACGGTGACCGCCGCGCTGCCGGCCGTGATCTCGATCACCGAGGCACTGCCGGATGCCCGGTTCCCCAACTTCAAGGGCATCATGGCCGCGAAGAAGAAGCCGGTGGAGGTGCTCTCGCTCGCCGACCTCGACGTCTCGGCCGATCCCTCCGCGGCGCCGCGCACCATCATGACCGCGGTCGCCGAGAAGCCCCCGCGTGCGGCGGGCGTCAAGATCACCGACGAGGGCGATGCCGCCCAGCAGCTCGTCGACTACCTCGTGCAGAACAGGCTGGTGTGACATGGGCTACCCCGAGAACCCGATCCTCGTGCTCGTCGACATCGACGCCGCGGGCGCTCCGGCGAGCAGCACCGCGGCGCTGATCGGCGCCGCGTCGACGGTCGGCGCGCCGGTCGCCCTCGTCGTCGGCGGCTCGACCGATGCCGCCGCGCAGGTGGCCGCGCTCGGAGCATCCGTCGTGCTGACCGCCGATGCGGATGCCGCCGCCCTCACCGTTCCCGTGGTCGACGCCCTGCAGGCCGCGTTCGACCGCGTGCAGCCCGACGCGGTGCTCGTGTCGAACTCGATCGCCGGACGCGACGCCGCTGCCCGCCTCGCCGTGCGCGCCCGGCTCGCGTTGTCGGTCGACGCGATCGGGGTGTCGCGCGACGACGAGGGCGTGGTCGCGCACCACTCCGTCTACGGCGGCGCGTACCTCGTGGACTCCGCTCCCACCTACGGCGCGCCCGTCATCACGGTGCGCCAGGGGGCGGTGGATGCTCGGGCCGAGGCCGTCGCGTCACCCTCGATCGAGGCGCTCGATGTCGCCGGGTCGGGGGTGGCGGCGGCATCCGTGGGCCCGATCGAAGCCGTCGAGCAGGCCTCCTCGCGACCCGAACTGCGTGGGGCGACCCGGGTCGTCTCGGGCGGACGCGGACTCGCCTCGAAGGAGAAGTTCGTGCTCGTCGAGGAGCTCGCCGATGCCCTCGGCGCCGCGGTCGGCGCTTCGCGCGCGGCCGTCGACGCGGGGTACGTCCCGCAGTCGCACCAGGTCGGGCAGACCGGTGTCTCGGTGTCGCCGCAGCTGTACGTCGCGCTCGGCATCTCGGGTGCGATCCAGCACCGCGCGGGCATGCAGACCTCCAAGACCATCGTGGCGATCAATAAAGACGGCGAGGCCCCGATCTTCGACGTCGCCGACTTCGGTATCGTCGGCGACCTGTTCACGATCGTGCCTCAGGTGATCGCCGCCCTCGAGGCCCGGAAGTAGGGGAGTCCATGGTCTCCGAGGCTCAGGAGGGGCGGATGCTGCGTCGCGGTCTGCCGCGCGTACCCGGGGGAGAGCCCTGGCCGCCGGCGGGCGCCTCGGCGGGGTGGGACCCTTCGGCAGGCTCCGGGGCCCAGGTTCTTCCCGCCGAGACGGAGCGGGTCGCTGAGACGAAGTGGGTCGCTGAGCCTGTCGAAGCGTCCCCCCACGAGACGCCGAGCTCCCTCCGCCGCGGGCTGCCGCGCACGCCGGGTGGCGAGCCGTGGCCTCCGGTCGGAGCTCCTGCGGGGCGGGGCCTTTCGACAGGCTCAGGGACCCAGGTGTCCGAGCCAGTCGCTGACCCGGTCCCTGATCCGGAGCCCGTCGCTGAGCAGGAATCGGTTGCTGAGCAGAACCGCGTCGCTGAAGGAAACCGGGTCGCTGAGCCTGTCGAAGCGTCCGCCCATGAGGCTCCCGCCGCATCCGGCATCCGTCGCGGGCTCCCGCGCACACCCGGCGGAGACCCCTGGCCGCCGGCCGGTACCGTCGCGTGGCGGGGCCCTTCGACAGGCTCAGGGGCCAAGGTTCTTCCCGTCGAACCCGACGGGGTCGCTGAGCAGGACGGGGTCGCTGAGCAGGAATGGGTCGCTGAGCCTGTCGAAGCGTCCCCCCACGAGGCCCCCGCCCCCGCCGTGACCGCCCCGCCCCGCCCTCCCTCCGCCTGGGACGGCACCGCCCCGCGCCGCATCACGACCGCGGCCGTGGCATCCGCTCGTTCCCGCCCGACCTGGACGCAGGGCATCGCCGTGCTGTTCGGTGCGGCGGCCCTCGGAGTGCTCGCGGCGGCCGCGGTCGCGCTCGTGCGCACACTGCTGAGCTTCGCGTTCATGCAGGACTTCCTCGCCGCGTTCCCGGGCGAGTACGTGCCGCCGATCGCCGTCGAGTCCGGGTTCCCCGCGTGGGTCAACTGGGCGCACTTCTTCAACGTGTTCCTGATGGTGCTGATCATCCGCTCGGGTCTGCGGGTGCGCACCGAGAAGCGGCCGACGGTGTTCTGGGCGCCGCGGGGCAATCCCAAGGGCAAGATCAGCCTGACGTTGTGGTTCCATCAGGCGCTCGACATCCTGTGGCTCGTGAACGGTGTCGTGTTCGTGGTGCTGCTGATCGTCACGGGGCACTGGGTGCGGATCGTGCCGACGAGTTGGGAGGTCTTCCCGAACGCGCTGTCGGCGGCGCTGCAGTACGTGTCGTTCGACTGGCCGCACGAGAACGGCTGGAACAACTACAACAGCCTGCAGCAGCTCGCCTACTTCGTGACCGTGTTCATCGCCGCACCGCTGGCGGCGATCACCGGGTTCCGGATGTCGGGGCTGTGGCCCAAGAAGGCCGAGAAGCTGTCGAAGGCGTACCCGGTGGAGTGGGCGCGCGCGCTGCACTTCCCGATCATGTTGTACTTCGTGGCGTTCATCATCGCGCACGTGGCGCTGGTGATGCTGACCGGATTCCTGCGCAACCTCAACCACATGTACGCGTCTCAGGATGCCGTGACGTGGACGGGCTTCTGGGTGTTCGTGGCGTCGCTCGTGGTGATCGCCGCTGCGTGGGTGGCGGCTCGCCCCCTGGTGCTCGCGCCGATCGCGAAGGTCTTCGGCAACGTGTCGGGGCGCTGAGCGCGGCCGCCGCCTCCCGACGCCGAGAACCCCCTCTACGTGCGAGATCCCCCTGTGCGTGCGCACTGCACAGGGGGATCTCGTACAGAAAGGGGGATCTCGACGACCTCGCCCCGGGGCGGAGGATGCCTCAGCGGGTGAAGCGCACCTCGGTCAGCGTCTCGCCGAGGAACGGCTCGGTGTGGCTGGCGCCGTCGAGGGTGAAGCCGTTGCGCGCGTAGAAGCGGTGCGCGCGGGGGTTGTCGTCCGCGACCCAGAGGTAGAGCGGGGCGTCTTTCTCGACCGTGGCGTCGAAGAGCTTCTGGCCGATGCCGGTGGAGTGCCACGCGTCGAGCAGGTAGATGAAGTAGAGCTCGCGCAGCGCCGGGGCGTCCTTGTCGCGGGCGGGACCGGAGCCGGCGAAGCCGACGATCTCGCCGTCGACGAGGGCGGCGCGCATCGTGAAGTCGGGGCCCTGCGAGGCCCAGTGCGTCCACAGCTCGGCCATGCGGCGCGGCGACACCTTCTCGAGCGCGGCCTTGCTGATCAGGTGGTCGTAGGTCTCGTGCCAGCACTGGGCGTGCACGCGACCGAGGGCTTCCGCGTCCACATCACGGACCGGACGGACGATGACTTCGGGCTGGGCTTCGGCGCTCATGTTCGTGACTCTACGCGCGGCATCCGCTATCCGGAAATCGAGCGGATGCCGTCGACAACGCCCCGAGTGGTCATGGAGGATCTCGACAACGATCTTCGCGGATCGTGCGCGGATGAATACGATCGATCCTCGTGAATGTGATCTGGCGCACCCTCCTGGTGATCTTCCGTGCCCGCTCCCGCGTGCGGCGGGGCAAGACCCTCGATCCGACGGCGGTGGGCAGCATCCGTCTGACGACCCTGCCGACCGACATCGACATCCTGCGGCACATGAACAACGGCCGGTACCTGTCGCTGTTCGACCTGGGGCGCTGGGACCTGCTGATCCGTTCGGGGCTGTTCGACGCCATGAAGGAGAACGGTTGGTACGCGGTGGTGTCGAGCGAGACGATCACGTTCCGCCGCTCGCTCGTGCCGTGGAAGCGGTTCGAGGTGCAGTCGCGGTTCATCGGGCACGACGATCGGGCGCTGTTCCTCGAGCACCGGGCGGTCGTGAAGGGGCAGATCTACGCCCGGGCGATCATCCGGGCCCGGATGCTGCGCCGCACCGGCGGCACGGTCGCCAACGAGGAGCTGTTCGCCGCGGTCGGCAAGCCGGAGGGCGTGCCCGAGATCGACGCCTGGGTGCACGAGTGGGCCGCGGCATCCGCCCTGCCGCCGGTGCGCGCGGACGCCCCGAGCGACTGGAACTGACGGTTCGTCCCCTCGCGACTTTCCCCTGTTAGTGAGGTATATCGGTACGCCTCGCATGACTTCGGAGTTTCGGATCGACACGCCGTCGTGACGCGGCCTAGCGTGGCGTGTCGCCCGCAGTCTCCGAAGTTGTGCGGGCTCGCGTGAGGGGGCTGTCGGTGCACGACGGGGGCATGAGTGAGTTCGACATGCGCGCCGAGCCGTCTGCGGGGCGAGAGCGCGGCCCGATGCCCGCCTCCATCATTCTCGCGACCGTGTTCGCGGTGGGCGTGGTGATCTTCTGGGTCTGCGTGACCGTGCTGCTCATCGCGGCGTTCCGAACCGTGGAGGGGGTGCCCGGTGTCTGGACGCTCGCGTCAGCGAGTGCTGCAGTCATGAGCGTGGTCGGTGTCGTCGGATGCGTGCGCCGATGGCGGTGGGTGCGGTGGGCGGCGCTCACGCAAACGCTCGTCGTCGGCACCGCGCTGGGTTTCGTGCTGCCGCTGTTTCTGCCCGTCCTGGGAGTGATCGTCATCCTCGTGATCCACGCGGGGCTGCAGTTCCTGCTGTCGTCGCATCGGTGGTATCACCCGAAGAATGTGCAGCCGGTGTACTCGAGGGAGTCCTGATGGATCATGGAGCGGTACCGAGGACGGCGCGAACGAATGACCTGCCGTGGACCGTGGTTCTCGCCATCCTGTGCGCCTCGCTCATCGTGGCGTTCGGGGCGTGCATCGCCTCATCCTCATCGCCGTCACGATCGAGACCGGCTCGAGCCTGCTGGCGCTGCTCGTGGAGATCTTCGCCGTCATCATGAGCATCGTCGGCCTGGTCTGCTGCGTCCGCCGCTGGGGGTGGGTGCGCTGGGCTGCCGCGCTGCAGGGCGTGATGATCATGATCGCGTTCATATCGGGCGCGCGGCTCGGGGGGCTGCTTCCGTTCCCCGAGCTCAGGGCGTCACCCGCGGAATCACGGGCGAGCCAGCGAGCCGAGACCCCGCCCCCGCCCTAGGGTGAGAGACATGGCAGAGTCGTCGTCTCCTTCTTCGGATGCCGCGGCATCCGCTCCTCTGGCCGACCGGGCCGTCGAGCTCGCCCGTCGCTGGGTGATCGAAGCCGCGGCGGCCGACGTCGACCCCGCCGCCGCGCGCCTCGCCGGGGTGCTGCGCGATGCGAACGGTCTGCCCTTCACGCTCGGTTTCGTCGACGGCGTGATGCGGCCCGAGAGCCTGGGCGCCGCGGCATCCCGTCTGCATCGGATCGCTCCGATCGTGCCCGACTTCCTGCCCTGGTACCTGCGCGGCGCGGTGAAGCTCGGCGGCGGGATCGCCCCGGTGCTCCCCGCCCCGACCGTGCCGATCGCCCGCCGCGTGCTGCGCGAGATGGTGGGGCACCTCGTCGTCGATGCGCGCCCCGCCAAGCTCGGCCCGGCGATCGAGAAGATCCGCGAGTCCGGCGCCCGACTCAACCTCAACCTCCTCGGCGAGGCCGTGCTCGGCGAGGGAGAGGCGCAGCGCCGGCTCGACGGCATCCACGATCTGGTCCGCCGCCCCGACGTCGACTACGTCTCGGTCAAGGTCTCGGCCGTCGTCAGCCACATCTCGATGTGGGCGTTCGACGAGGTCGTCGACCGGGTGGTCGAGAGGTTGCTGCCGCTGTACCTGACGGCGGCGGGCCCTTCGACAGGCTCAGGGACCCAGGAGGGCGCAGGCTCGGGGGCCCAGGGGGGCGCAGGCTCAGGGACCCAGGAGGGCGCAGGCTCAGGCGCCCCCACCTTCATCAACCTCGACATGGAAGAGTACCGCGACCTCGACCTGACGATCGCGGTGTTCACGCGCATCCTCGAAGACCCGCGCCTGGCGAACCTGCATGCCGGCATCGTGCTGCAGGCCTACCTGCCCGATGCGCTCCCCGCCCTGCAGGAGCTCACCGCCTGGGCGCAGGACCGCGTCGCGCACGGCGGCGCCCCCATCAAGATCCGTCTCGTCAAGGGCGCGAATCTCGCGATGGAGCGCGTCGAAGCGACCATGCACGGGTGGACGCCGGCGACCTACGACACCAAGCTCGACACGGATGCCAACTACCTCCGCTGCCTCGACTGGGCGCTGCACCCCGAGCGCACCGCGGCCGTGCACCTCGGCATCGCCGGGCACAACCTCTTCGGCATCGCCTACGCGTGGCTGCTCGCGGGCGAGCGCGGAGTGCGCGAGGGCATCGAGTTCGAGATGCTGCTCGGCATGGCCCAGGGGCAGGTGCAGGCGGTCTCGCGCGAGGTCGGCCCCGTGCTGCTCTACGTGCCGGTCGTCGCACCCGCCGAGTTCGACGTCGCGATCAGCTATCTCGTGCGCCGTCTCGAGGAGAACGCCTCGAGCGAGAACTTCCTCTCGGCGGCATTCCAGCTCGGCGAGGACGAGTCCCTGTTCGTGCGCGAGCAGGACCGCTTCCTCGACGCCCTCGATCGCTCGGCCGACCCGAACCTGCGCACGGGGCCGCGGCGTCGACAGGACCGGCTCGCGCCGATGCACGAGTCCGTGCGTCCGGTGCTCATCGACCCGGTGCCCGAAGCCGACCTGACCAAGGCCGTGCTCGGCATCTCGCGCGGATCGTCCGACGACGACGGCTTCGACGCGGAGCAGTTCCTCGAGACCGCGGTGTATGCGCCCCGAGAGCTCGCCGACGCCTCGGCGGGTGCGCCCGGCTTCACGAACGCGGTCGACAGCGACCCGGCTCTGCCCGCCAACCGCGAGTGGGCGCGCGGCATCCGCGAACGCATCGCCACCTCCACCGCCGGAGACGACACCCTCGCCACCGCGCTGGTCGACGATCCCGCGGCCCTCGACGACATCATCACGACCGTGCGGGATGCCGCGCCGAGCTGGGGCTCCCGCCCCGCCGCCGACCGATCCGAGGTGCTGCTGCGGGCGGCCGCCGCGCTCGAATCCCGTCGCGGCGAACTGATCGAGGTCGCAGCGTCCGAGACGGGCAAGGTCTTCGCCGAGGCCGACGTCGAGGTGAGCGAGGCGGTCGACTTCGCCCGCTACTACGCGGCGACCGCGCGCGAGCTCGACGCGATCGCGGGGGCGGCGTTCGTTCCGGCATCCGTCACCGTCGTCACCCCGCCCTGGAACTTCCCCGTCGCGATCCCGGCCGGGGGAGTGCTGGCGGCGCTCGCCGCGGGGTCGGGTGTGATCTTCAAGCCGGCGCCGCAGGCGCGACGGTGCGCGGCGGTGATCGCCGAGGCGCTCTGGCAGGCGGGGGTGCCGCGCGACGTGCTCGCCCTCGTCGACATCGAGGAGGGCGCGCTCGGGAAGCAGCTCATCACGCACGAGGCCGTGGATCGGGTGATCCTCACAGGGTCGTGGGACACGGCGGCGCTCTTCCGCTCGTGGCGCGCCGACCTGCCGCTGCTGGCCGAGACCAGCGGCAAGAACGCTATGATCATCACGCCGTCCGCCGATCTCGACCTCGCGGTCGCCGACCTCGTCAAGAGCGCCTTCGGCCATGCGGGGCAGAAATGCTCGGCGGCGTCGCTCGCGATCCTCGTCGGACCGGTCGGACGCTCGCAGCGCTTCGCGAGACAGCTGGCGGATGCCGTGCGCTCGTTGCACGTCGGATGGCCCACCGATCCGCTCGCCGAGGTCGGACCCGTCATCGAGAAGCCGCAGGGCAAGCTCGCCTGGGCGCTCTCGCAGCTCGAGGGCGACGAGAAGTGGCTCATCGAACCGTCGCTCTCGGCCGATGACGACGGCAGCGGGCGCCTGTGGACCCCGGGTGTGCGCGTGGGCGTGCGGGCCGGGTCGCGGTTCCACCTCGAGGAGTTCTTCGGGCCGGTGCTGGGCGTGATGTACGCGCCGACGCTCTCGGCCGCGATCGAGATGCAGAACGCGGTCGCCTACGGTCTCACCGCGGGGCTCCAGACCCAGGACCCGGGCGATCTCGCGACCTGGCTCGACACCGTGCAGGCCGGCAACCTCTATGTGAACCGCGGCATCACCGGGGCGATCGTGCAGCGGCAGCCGTTCGGCGGGTGGAAGCGCTCCTCGGTCGGACCCGGCACGAAGGCCGGCGGCCCGAACTACCTCGCAGGTCTCGGATCGTGGCGCTCGCGCCCCGGATCGACCCCGTCGAGCACGCTGCATCTGCGCGGCCTCGACTCGCGCATCACCGCGCTGATCGAGTCGGCCCAGCCGTCTCTCGACTTCGAGTCGTTCGAGTGGCTGCGGCGGTCGGCCCTGTCGGACGCCCTCGCCTGGGATCGCGAGTTCGGCCAGGTGCGCGACGTCTCGCGTCTGGGCGTCGAACGCAACCTCTTCCGGTACCGCCCGCTGCCCGTCGAACTGCGGGCGACGGCGGATGCCCCGTTGCAGGAGGTGCTGCGCACGGTGCTCGCCGCGGTGCGCGCCGGTGCGGGATTCGTGCTGTCTGTCTCGGCGGGACTCCCGGCCGGGGTGCGCCACGCGCTCGGCGACCTCGACGCGGCGGTGTTCCTCGAGAGCGACGACGAGTGGCTCGCGCGGGTCTCGCGCTCCGGCGAGGCCGACGGGGGCGAGGTGGTGTCCACGACGCCGGCGTCCCGCATCCGCCTGATCGGATCGCGCCCCGCGGTGGCGGCGGCGCACGCGGCTCTCGCCCGCGCGGTCGACGGCGATCCCGACCTCGCGGTCTACGACGGCGAGGTGACCTCGGCCGGGCGCATCGAGCTGCTGCCCTTCGTGCACGAGCAGGCGATCTCGATCACCGCCCACCGCTTCGGGAATCCGGATCCGGTGTTCGCCGACGTGATCTGAGCCCTCGCCCGTAAAGCAGGAGATCTCTCGTATCGGAGGAGCGATTCGCGCGCAGCATCCTGTGTTTCCTGAGATCTCCTCCGCTCCGTGCGACAAGCGTGTAAAGCCCGAGGTGGTGCGCGAGATTCTCTCGCTCGCCGCGGCCGGATCGCTCCGCGCGGTGATCGAACGCGAGTACCCCTTCGCCGAGGCATCCGCCGCCCTGGCCCACCTCGAGGCCGGCCACACGGCCGGCAAAGTCGTGGTGGTCGGCACCGCCTGACCCCGGCCACCCACCCGTGAGGGGTCAGAACACGCCGCAACGGATGCCGCGGGCAGGGCGTGTCTTGACCCCTCACGGCGGAGCCGCGGCGATTCGAAACGCGAATCAACCGAACGCCCGGCGCTCTGGCACCCCACAGCCCACGGATGGCACAATGAAACCGGCGTGCCCGAGTCGCATCTTCCCCGTCCCCGCTCCGAAAAGAGTTCCGGGTCGAACTTCCGCCGGGCCCCTGGACAGCGTCCGCCGCACCCGTTCATTCGAGGAGCATCCATGTCGACGCCTGAGACCGCCGTGGCATCCGCCCCCGCGCGCACCGCGCACCGCCGCCGCTACCTGATGTGCAAGCCGGAGCACTTCACGGTCAACTACTCCATCAACCCGTGGATGGAACCCACCAAGCCGACCGACACCGCCAACGCGGTCGCGCAGTGGCAGAAGCTCCACGACCTCTACCTCGAACTGGGCCACGAGGTCGAGCTCATCGAACCGCTCGCCGGCTACCCCGACATGGTCTACACGGCCAACGGCGGATTCCTCATCGACGGTCGCGCGTACGTGCCCGAGTTCCGCTTCGTCGAGCGCCAGGGTGAGGCGCCCGCGTTCGCCGAGTGGTTCCGACAGGCCGGCTACGACACGGTCATGCCCGAAGAGGTCAACGAGGGTGAGGGCGACTTCCTGCTCGTCGGCGACGTGATCCTGGCCGGTACGGGCTTCCGCTCCACCGGCGACAGCCACCGCGAGGTCGGCGAGGTCTTCGGCCGCGAGGTCGTCTCGCTCACCCTGACCGACCCGCGCTTCTACCACCTCGACACCGCCATCGCGGTGCTCGATCCGGTGCAGGGTGTCGAGAACGGCGGGCCCGAGCGCGCCAACATCGCGTACCTGCCGGGCGCCTTCGATGACGCGAGCCGCGCGATCCTCGAGGAGCGCTTCCCCGACGCGATCCTCGTGTCGGACGACGACGGCGCGGTCTTCGGCCTCAACTCGGCCAGCGACGGCTACAACGTCATCATCTCGCCGCGGGCGAAGGGCTTCGAGAAGCAGCTGCGCGAGCGCGGCTACAACCCGATCACCGTCGACCTCTCCGAGCTGCTGCTCGGCGGCGGCGGCATCAAGTGCTGCACGCTCGAGCTCCGGGGCGCGAAATGACAACGGACGCCGTGGCGACGGACGCTTCGACAGTCGAGTCCCCGGTTCCTGAGCGAGCGCAGCGAGACGAAGGACACGTCGCCCACAACTACCACCCGCTGCCGGTGAACATCGCGCGCGGAGACGGTGCGTGGGTGACGGACGTCGAGGGCAAGCGCTACCTCGACCTGCTCGCCGCGTACTCGGCCGTGAACTTCGGGCACCGGCATCCGGCGCTCGTCGCGGCGCTCACCGAGCAGCTCGGTCGGGTGACCCTGATCAGCCGCGCGTTCCAGAGCGACCGGCTCGAGCCCTTCGCCGCCGCGCTCGCGAAGCTCGCGGGCAAGGACCTGGTGCTGCCGATGAACACGGGCGCTGAGGCGGTCGAGACCGGCATCAAGGTCGCGCGCGCCTGGGGCTACCGGGTCAAGGGCATCGCCGACGGCAAGGCCCGCATCATCGTCGCGGCCGGCAACTTCCACGGTCGCACGACGACGATCGTGAGCTTCAGCGACGACGAGCAGGCGCGCGAGGGCTTCGGCCCGTACACCCCCGGCTTCGACATCGTGCCCTATGGGGACGCGGATGCCATCGCCGCCGCGATCACCGACGACACCGCCGCCGTGCTCGTCGAGCCCATCCAGGGCGAGGCCGGCGTCGTGATCCCGCCCGAGGGGTACCTGCGTCGCATCCGCGAGATCTGCGATGAGAAGAACGTCCTCTTCATCGCCGACGAGATCCAGTCGGGGCTCGGCCGTGTGGGCGAGACGTTCGCGAGCGATCGCGAGGGTGTCGTGCCCGACCTCTACCTGCTCGGCAAGGCTCTCGGCGGCGGACTGCTGCCGGTGTCGGCGGTCGTCGGAAACGAAGACGTGCTGGGTGTCATCCGTCCGGGCGAGCACGGCTCGACCTTCGGCGGCAACCCGCTCGCGGCGGCCGTCGGCCTGCGCGTGGTCGAGATGCTCGAGACGGGCGAGTTCCAGGAGCGCGCCCGCGCACTCGGCACCCACCTCGCCGCGGCTCTCGAGCCGCTCATCGGCCACGGCGTCACCGCGGTGCGCATCGCCGGGCTCTGGGCGGGTGTCGACATCGACCCCGCGAAGGGCACCGGTCGGGAGATCGCGGAGAAGCTCCTCGATCGCGGCGTGCTCGTGAAGGACACGCACGGCCAGACGATCCGCATCGCCCCGCCGCTCGTGATCCGCGCGACCGAGCTCGACTGGGCGGTCGAGCAGCTCCGGGTGGTCCTGGGCGCGTAGCGCCACGGTATCCGCTCCTCGGTTCCCCCTGCCGCCTCGCTAGGCTGTCGGCGGAGGGGGAACCGATGGTATTTCAGAATCCCGATGCCGTGGCGGCGGGAGCGCCGCCCTGGCATCTGCCGGCGCCGCAGCCCCGCCCGACGTCCGGCGGCATCCGAGGGTTCACCTGGGCGCTCTGGCCGTGGATGAGCTGGGTGCTACCGGTCTTCTTCGCCTTCCACGGGTTCCTCGGCGGGGGCGGGTGGGGCACGCTGCTGCTGCTGTTCGCGTCGCCGATCTTCATCCCCGCGATGGGGCTGCTCGGAATGCTCCCGCGCTTCATCCTGCGCAAGCGCGGTCACCGCACCGCTCCGGGGCCGATCGTCTGGCTGCTGTTCGTGAACTGGTGGGCGTGGGTCGCCTTCACGATCACGATGCAGGACGCCGGCGACTCCGGCCCGATGGAGACGATGCTCGGCGGCGTCCTGCCCGCACGCCTCTCGTCGGGCTTCGAGCAGGGCATCTTCCTGGGAGCGGTCGCGATCGCGTGCCTGTCATGGCTGGCGATCCTGTTCGTGGCGATCGCTCAGCCGCAGCCGCGGCCCGGAATGCCGACACGCGGCGGTGCATGGGATGCGGTGTCGTGGAACGCCGCCTTCCTCGTGCCCGCCCTGCTCGTGGGCGCCGTGGCGCTGGGTGTGCAGGTGACGGCGCTCGAGACGGATGCCGCGGGCGACACGGTCTCGCAGGTCGAGGCCCTCCCGATCGCCGCGCAGGCCGATCGGGCGGAGGCGAACTACACGCTCACGCAGCAGAAGCTGTCGGAGGTGCGGGAGCTGATCGCCGACGACGGCTGGAGCGTGCGCGACGAGAACGGCGGCTGGGTGCGAGGGCCGGCCTTCGCCTCGTCGTACGGCTCCTGCGGGGGATCGGATGCCGAGTGCTACGTCTTCGAGGTGGGATTCGCCCTCGAGAAGGCGCCCGCCGGCTTCGACTCGTACGACGAGGCGTGGAATTCCCGGCTGAGCGAGCTCGGCTGGACGGCATCGGAGCGCGGCTATGGGTGGACCGACGCCGACGGCTTCACCCTCGAGATCGACCAGCGCCAGAATGTCGACCGCCTGGTCGTCGCGATCGAGAGCCCGTCGTGGTGGGGTGACACCTACGACATCCGTCAGGAGCTGGGAGAGGCCGACGAGGACCTCGGACTCGGACTCACGTATCGCTTCGACGAGTGGCCGCCGCTGCGCTGAGCCCGTTCCGCCCACAGCGCGAACCACCCCCTCCGGGGCCTCCCGCATGCGGGTGGCTCGCGCTGAAAGGGGGTGGCTCATGCGTCACTGGGGATGACGCGCGCGCCCGCGAAGCGGGGGACTTACGCGGGCGGGTTATCGGGGTCGAGGAGCTTCAGGGTGTCCTCTTCCGCTTCGTTGTCTGCGTGGAGCTGCCGCTCCGTGGTCTCGTCGCCGCCGAGGGGCGCCTCGCGATCGGGGCCTGCGTCGCCCTGGATGGCGCCGCGCGGGGAGTCGCCGTGCGAGCTGTCGCCCTGGAGCGCACCGCCCTGGGCCGCGCCCTGGTTGCCGTGCGCGTCGTCGGGAGCATCCTCGTCGGCATCGCCCTGGATCGCGCCGCGCGGGGAATCCCCGTGGGAGCTGTCGCCCTGGATCGCTCCGCCCTTTCCGGACGGAACGCCGACGCCCTCCGCGCCCTCGGCCGGGTCTTCCGCGTGCGGGGTGTGTTCCGTGTTCTCGTCCATGCCCGCGACGGTACTGGGGGCGACGGCATCCGAAGACCCCATTGACAAGCCTTGCCTTACCGCACTCACCGCCGGTGCCCCGGGGCCGAAGGCTACGGCGCCTCGGGGTCCTTCGGGCGGCGGATCGGCGTGGTGACCGCGGCCTCGTCGCTGAACTCCACGGGGTCGACCTCGTCGATCACGCTGAGGGGGCGGGTCTCGTCGAGCGTCAGAAGGAAGCGCCGGTTCTCGTCGCGATGCAGGCGCCCGGAGGTGAACACCCAGATCGCGCCGATCGCGCAGGCGACGAGCCCCGCGGTGCCGCCGAGCATGATCGCGGTGCGGGGACCGAAGGCATCCGCCACCCAGCCGGCGATCGGTGCACCCACCGGGGTCGATCCCATGATGACCGCCATGTAGAGCGCGAGCACACGGCCGCGCAGAGCGGGGTCGGTCGTCATCTGCACGTAGCCGTTCGCGGTCGTCAGCAGCGTCACGATCATGAAGCCCGTGAACATCAGCGTGATGCCGTAGGTGAGATAGGTGGGCATGGCGGCCGACACGAACGCGGCGACGCCGAAGCCCCCGGCCGCGAGGATCACGACGCGCACCCGTGCCCGGTCGCGCCGCGCGGCGAGCAACGCGCCGGCGAGCGAACCGATCGCGAGGACCGAGGAGAGCACGCCGTAGCCGTCTGCCCCGGCGCCGAACTCGAGGGCCATGGTCGACGCGAAGATCGGGAAGTTCATGCCGAACGCGCCGATCAGGAACACCGTCACGAACACGACCCGCAGGTCGCTGCGGCCCCAGACGTAGCGGAAGCCCGCCGCGAGTCCGCCCCGCCCGCGATTCTTGGGGCGCTTCGCGAGCAGGCTCGTGCGCAGCAGGCCGAGCGCGAGGATCATCGCCAGGAACGTCGCCGCATTGACGATGAACACCCAGCCCGACCCGATCGCCACGATCAGCAGACCGCCGACGGCGGGGCCGATCATGCGCGCGAGGTTGAACGAGGCCGAGTTGAGGGCGACGGCGTTGGAAGTGTCGGATGCCGACACCATGTCGGACACGAAGGCCTGGCGCGCCGGGGCGTCGAAGGCGTTCACGATTCCGAACCCGAGCGCGAACCCGAACATCATCGGCAGGGTCATGAGGCCGTTCAGCAGCAGCACGCCCACGGCGATCGCGAGCAGCAGCAGCGCACTCTGGGTCGCGAGCAGGATGCGCCGACGCTCGAACCGGTCTGCCACCCAACCGGTGAGGCTCACGAGCACGAGGGGAGGGCCGAACTGCAGCGCCATCGTGAAGCCCATGGCCGCCGCGTCGTTGTCGGTGAGTTCGGTGAGCACGACCCAGTCCTGCGCGGTCGCCTGCATCCACCCGCCGACGTTCGAGACGAGGGCGCCGGCGAACCAGATGCGGTAGTTGATGTTCGCGAACGAACGGAACATCGCGCTCATCGGTCGGTCACCCGTCGCATCAGGATGCTCGCCTCGCGGAGGGTCGTGAGCTCGTCCTCGGTGAAGTCGAGCTCGGCGAGCATGTCGGCCAGCAGCACGTCGCGCCGGCGGATGGTCTCGACGACGAGTTCGGCGCCGGCATCCGTTATCTCGACCTGCACGCGGCGGCGGTCGTCCTCGTCGACGGCGCGGGTGACGTAGCCCTGCTCCTCGAGACCGTTGATCGTGTTGGTCATCGAGGGGGCGGTGACGCGTTCGCGCTCGGCGAGGGTCGAGATCGTGCGTCGACCGTTCATGCGCAGGTCGGCGAGCACGGCGAGCTGGGCGTCGCTCATGGAGTCGGCGGCGCGGGCGCAGCGCAGCCGTCGCGCGAGCCGGAAGGTGGCCATGCGGAGCTCGGTGGCGGTGAGGTGGAGGGAGTCGTCAGGCGAAGTCATTACTTAGTTAGTCTATCTAAGTAATCGACGTGCGGCGCGGGAACGGCAGAATGGGTCGGGTGACCCGAACCCCCGCTCTCGAGATCGCCGTGCAGGACCCCGCCGGAGTGCGCATCGCCGGAGAGGTCGGCGCCGCCCGCGTCGAACTCGCGTCCGCGCTGGCCCTCGGAGGTCTCACCCCCTCGCCCGCCACGCTCGAGTTGTCGGTCGAGGCGGCGCGTGACGCCGGCGTCGAGGTGCACGTGCTCGTGCGCCCGCGCGGCGGCGACTTCCACTACGCCGACGAGGAGATCGCGATCTGCGAACGCGACGTGCGCCGCGCGATCGAGGCCGGGGCCGAGGGCGTCGTGATCGGTGCTCTCGATGCGCAGGGCGTGCTCGACATCAACGCCATGACCCGGCTGCGCGACGCGGCCGGCGGAGCATCCGTCACCCTGCACCGGGCCATCGACGTCAGCCCCGACCCGCTCGCGACCCTCGACGCCGCGATCGGGCTCGGGCTGCGGCGCGTGCTCACCTCGGGTGGGGCATCCGCCGCGATCGACGGCATCGACACCCTCCGTGCGCTCGTCGCCCGCGCCGACGGACGCATCCAGATCATGGCGGGCAGCGGAGTCGACGCCGCGAACGCCGCCGAGCTCGCCGGCACCGGAGTCGACGCGCTGCACTTCTCGGCCAAGCGCACCGTGGTCGCCGAGGGCGGCGTGCGCATGGGCTCGGCCTCCGACGGCGTCGGCGGGTACGAGGTCACCGACCGCGACACCGCCCTCGCGGTGCGCACCGCCATCGGGCTGTGAGCCGCGCCCTCGATCGGTAGGCTCGCAGCGTGACGGAAACCCGAGAGTTCACGGATGCCGACGGCATCGCCATCGTCTACGACGTCCACCCGGCGACGGTCGAGCCCCGGGGCGTCGTGCAGCTGCTTCACGGCGTCGGCGAGCACGCGGGGCGCTACGGTGCGCTGATCGCCGCGCTGACCGCAGCGGGCTTCACCGTCTACGCCGACGATCACCGCGGCCACGGCCGCACCGGCATCCGCCAGCACGGAGGGCCGGCACGGTTGGGCCGCCTGGGCAAGGGCGGGCTGCGCGCCGCGAAGGATGCCGTCTGGCAGCTGACCGGCATCATCCGCGACGAGAACCCCGACCTGCCGCTCGTGCTGCTCGGCCACTCGTGGGGGTCGTTCCTCGCGCAGATGCTGCTGAACGAGCATCCCGAGGCGTTCGATGCCGTGATCCTCTCGGGCTCGGCACTGCGGATGCCGGGATCGCTCAGCGCCGCGCCCCTCAACGCCCGCTGGGCGGGGCCCGACGCCACCGGTTACGAGTGGCTCAGCCGCGACCCCGAGGTGTGGGCCGCGTTCGACGCCGACCCGCTCACCACGGGCGAACCTCTGCTGAAGCTGTTCGGGCCGATCGAGGCCGCCAAGCTCTACGGGCGCCCGCGCCGCGACCTGCGCGAGACGGCCGGCCGGGACATCCCGCTGCTGCTGCTCGTCGGGCGAGACGACCCGGTCGGCGGACCCCGCAGCGTGCACAAACTCGCCGACGAGTACCGCAGCCGCTCGGGCTTCACCGATGTGACGACCCTCGTCTACCCCGATGCCCGGCACGAGATCTTCGCCGAGCTGCAGCAGGACGAGGTGCGCGCTGACACCCTCGCCTGGCTCGACACGCACATCCCCGCGCGCTGAGGGTTCTTCCGATGGGGCCCTTCGACAGGCTCAGGGACCCAGTGGTGAAACTGGGGCCCTTCGACAGGCTCAGGGACCCAGAGGTGAAACCGGGTCGCTGAGCCTGTCGAAGCGTCCCCCGCGAGTGCCGGTATGACGCCGGATGACGTCGGGTGAAGGTGCATGACACCGGCCCGACGGATGCTCCGCCCCCGCCGTAGATTCAGGGCAACATTCCGCGAGGGGAGGACGGTTCGATGAGCTTCGAGAGCGACTGGCGTGCGTGGCACGACGAACGCGAACGCGTGGCGGGGGCCGACTACGGCCCGTCGGCCCTGGAATCCACGAACTGGCTGATCTCCGAACCCGCCGCGGTCGAGAACGTGCCGGGGCTCTGGGCGGTCGGCGGCGACGGCGACATCCGCGGCACCGAACTCGGGGTCGCCGGGGCCACCGTCACCCTCCGTCGGGGAGAAGCGCTGCGCTTCGGGCGACGTGAACTGCGGGTGTTCCCGCGGCGCGAGACCGTGGCGCTGCGGGTGTTCAACCCGGCGCGCCCGCAGCGCGAGCGCTTCAGCGCGATCGACGCCTACCGTCCCGATCCCGCCTGGCGACTTCCGGCGACGTTCGAGCCCGCCACCGACGAATCGATCACGATCGTCGCGATCGACGGCGACCAGCACGAGGCGCCGGTCGCCGGGCGGCTGCGGTTCGAGATCCGCGGGGTCGCGCACGAGCTCACCGTGACGCGCAACGTGCGTGGCGGCCTCGGTGCCGTGTTCGCCGACGGGACCAACGGCATCGAGACCTTCCCGTTCCGCTTCCTCGCGATCGACGAGCCCGATGACGACGGCACCGCGGTCGTCGACTTCAACCGGGCGTACCTGCCGCCGTGCGCGTTCTCCGACCAGTTCGTGTGCCCGCTCCCGCCCGCGGGCAACCGCTTCACGGCCCCCATCCGCGCCGGCGAGCGCGCCATCGTCCTCGGTCGCTGACCCCGTTTCGCGTGCGGGGACGCTTCGACAGGCTCAGCGACCCAGCTCTTCGCACTGGGTCCCTGAGCTTGTCGAAGGGCCCCACAACTTCGACCGCGACCAACAACCCCCGTCGGCCGTAGGCTGGGGAGGTGCACGGTGAATACAAGGTCCCCGGAGGAAAGCTCGTCGTCGTCGACCTCGAGGTCGACGACGGGAAGATCGCGCAGTTCCGGCTCGCAGGCGACTTCTTCCTCGAGCCCGACACGGCGCTCGAGGCGATCAACGACGCCGTGAACGGCTTGCCGGTCGAATCGGATGCCTCCGTGATCGCCGCCGCCGTACGCGATGCGCTCCCCGAGGGGGCTCAGCTTCTCGGCTTCACGCCCGAGGCCGTCGGAACCGTCGTGCGCCGCGCGCTCGTCACCGCTCCCGGCTGGCGTGACTTCGACTGGGAGATCGTGCACGACAAGGCGGTCTCGCCGGCCATGAACCTCGCGCTCGACGAGGTGCTCACCTCGCGCGTCGGCGAGGGGCGGCGTCGCCCGACCCTGCGCATCTGGGAGTGGGACGGCTCGGCCGTCGTCATCGGATCGTTCCAGTCCTACCGAAACGAGGTCGACCCCGAGGGCGCCGCGCGCCACGGTTTCGACGTCGTGCGCCGCATCTCGGGCGGTGGCGCGATGCTCATCCCCGAGGGGCAGATCATCACGTACTCGCTGTACGTTCCGGCATCCCTCGTCGCGGGCATGACGTTCGCCGACTCGTATGCGTTCCTCGACGACTTCGCGCTGCAGGCGCTGCGCTCTCTGGGGATCGACGCGGTCTACCGCCCCCTCAACGACATCGCGAGCTCGACCGGCAAGATCGGCGGCGCCGCGCAGAAGCGTCTCGCCAACGGAGGCGTGCTGCACCACGCCTCGCTGTCGTACGACCTCGACGGTCAGGTCATGACCGAGGTGCTGCGCATCGGCCGCGAGAAGCTGAGCGACAAGGGCACCACCTCGGCGGCCAAGCGCGTCGACCCGCTGCGCAGCCAGACCGGACTCAGCCGCGAGGCGATCATCGACCGCTTCATCGAGACCTTCCGCTCGCTCACCTCGGCCGAGGACGGCACGGTCGCCGACGACGAGTACGCCGCGGCCGAAGAGCTGGTCGAGACGAAGTTCTCGACCGACGCGTGGCTGCACCGGGTGCCGTGACCGATCCGGTACCGACTCCGCCCGTCCCGATCGAGCAGGACGTCTCCATCGCACCGGTGAGGGTCGGGTCGGTCTCGATCCTCGAGGGCGACAACCTCGCCGCCGTACGCGCGCTGCCCGACGCCTCGTTCACGCTGGTGTACCTCGACCCGCCCTTCAACACGGGCCGTGCGCGCGAACGGCAGATCGTCACCGCGACGCGGGCGTCCATGACTCCGGAAGAATCGCCGGCAGAGGGCCCGAGCGGGCCCGAATCGGCCTCTTCCGAAGCATCCGTCCGGAGTTACGCACAGCCGGATGCCGAGGCGGTTCCCACCGAGATCCGCCACGGCTTCCACGGCCACCGCTACGAGCGGGTGCGCGGGATGCTGCGCACCTACGACGACCGCTTCGACGACTACGGCGACTTCCTCATGCCGCGTCTCGAGGAGGCGTGGCGGCTGCTCGCCGACGATGGCACGCTCTACCTGCACCTCGACTACCGCGAGGCGCACTATGCGAAGGTGATGCTCGACGCCGTGTTCGGGCGCGACTCGTTCCTGAACGAGTTGATCTGGGCGTACGACTACGGCGCGAAGTCGCGCAGTCGCTGGCCCACCAAACACGACACGATCCTCGTGTACGTGAAGAATCCGCGGGCGTACTTCTTCGACTCCGACGAGGTCGACCGCGAGCCGTACATGGCCCCGGGGCTCGTCACGCCTGAGAAGGCGGCTCGGGGAAAGCTGCCGACCGATGTGTGGTGGCACACGATCGTGCCGACGACGGGGCGTGAGAAGACGGGGTATCCGACGCAGAAGCCCGAGGGCATCCTGCGCCGCATCATCCGGGCGTCGAGCCGCCCCGGCGACCGCGTGCTCGACCTTTTCGCCGGCAGCGGCACGACCGGCGCGGTCGCATCGGCGCTGGGGCGCGACAGCGTGCTGGTCGACGACAACCCCGAGGCGATCCGGGTGATGCGCGAACGGATGCCGCACGCCGAGGTCACCCGCGTCGGTTGAGCCGGATCGCCTCGCCCTCAGGCGATGTAGATCTTGCGCAGGGTCTCGGTGACCGTCCAGACCGTGCGCTGTCCCTCGGCCAGACGCACGACCGAGCCCGGCGCGACCTCGAGATCGGGCAGGGCGGGGTCGTTGAACGCGATGCGCGCCCGCCCCGCGAGCACGACGAAGACCTCGTCGGTCTCGGTGTCGGATGCCGTTCCCGGCGTCATCTCCCAGATACCGACCTCGGTGCCGCCGACCAGGGCGAGCGGGTGCACGGCGGTTGTCGGATCGCCCGCCACAACCTCGGATCCCGGCAGCGGAACGTGCACGAGGGCGAGGGTCGCGGCATCCGCGCCCGTGCCGGGGAGCAGCCCGTCGGCAGGTTCGGGGAGCAGCCCCTCCTCGGGGATCGTGTCGCTCACGAGTCGAACCCCATGCCGAGCGCGTCGAGCGTCTTGAGGAAGAGGTTGCGCTTGCCCCCGTTGTGATCGGCGCGATCCATGGCCGCGCGCACGAGGTTGATGCCGACGGCGGCCGCGGGTTCGGGCGGGAAGGGCACGGGGCGCTGGCGCACCATCTGCAGCGCGGTGCGTTCGGTCTCCTCGCCCGCGAGCTTGTCGAGCATGACGTCGGCGGCGAACCGTGCCGCGCCCACACCGAGCCCGGTGAACCCGGTGGCGTAGGTCACACGTCCCTTGCGCGCGGTGCCGAAGAAGGCGCAGAAGCGGCTCGACGAGTCGATCGCCCCGGCCCAGCGGTGCGTGAAGCGCAGCCCCTCGAGCTGGGGGAACGTGGTGAAGAAGTGCGAGGCGAGTCGGCGGTGGCTCTCCATCCGATCCTCGTACTCGGGGCGCACCTTGCCGCCATAGTGGTAGACCGCGTCGTAGCCGCCGAACAGGATGCGGTCGTCGGCGGTGAGCCGGTAGTAGTGGAACTGGTTGGCGCTGTCGGCGAGGCCTTGCCGGTTCTGCCACCCGATCGCGGCGAGCTGCTCGGTGCTCAGCGGCTCGGTCATCAGAACGTAGTCGTACACGGGCACCGTCATCAGACGGTTGCGCTTGAGCAGTGAGGGGAAGACGTTCGTGGCCAGCGCGACGGCATCCGCCACGACCCGGCCGTCGCGCGCCTCGACGGTGATCGGACCCGATCCGTCGCCGAGGATGTCCTGCACGAGGGTGTGCTCGTAGATCTCCACGCCGAGGTCGGTCGCGACGCGGGCGAGCTCGAGTCCGAGCTTGGCGGGGTGCACGAGGGCCGTGCTGTCGCGCTCCCAGGCTCCCGCGAGGAACGTGGGGGAGTGCACCTCGGCCTGCACCGCCTCCTGGTCGAGGAACCCCTCCTCCTCGCGCAGCCACTCGACCTGGTGCGGTTCGACCGCGACGGCGAGCTGACCGGTGCGTTCGAACTCGGCATCCATCGCGTAGCGCTCGACGGTGTCGGCGATGCCGTCGAGGTTCTCGAGCCCGAGCCGTTCGAGCTGCTCGATCTCGTCGGGCCAGCGGTTCACGCCGTTCTCGTGGCCGTGGGTGATGCTCGCCTCGCAGAATCCGCCGTTGCGGCCGGATGCCGCCCACGCGACGCGCGACGCCTCGATCAGCACGACCCGGCGGTCGGGGTCGCGCTCCTTGGCGCGGATCGCGGTCCACAGCCCCGCGTACCCACCGCCGACGATCGCGAGGTCGGCCTCGATCGCACCGGTCAGCGTCGGATACTCGGTGCGCTGCACGTCGTCGAGCCAGAACACGGCGAAGGAGGTGTCGCGCAGGGACTCGTCGATCACGGAGTCCTGCGGGCGGCGGCGTTCGAAGACGGTGGTTCCCATGCGCGCTCCCTTGTTCTCAGCTGTTCTCTCCGCTGTTTCTCTCAGCGGGTGGGGTGCGCGGTCAGCGCGTTCCCCAGTTGTAGAGGTCCTTGTAGAGCCCGGCGTAGAGCAGGCTCTCGGTGTGCACGACGCCCGGGATGGTGCGGATGCGCGTCGCGATGAGTTCGAGCAGGTCGGCGTCGTTCTCGCACACGGCCTCGACGAGGATGTCGAAGCTGCCGAGGGTGACGACGACGTACGCGAGTTCGGTGATCTCGGTGAGCTGCTCGGCGACCGCACGCGGGTCGCCGGTGACGCGGATGCCGATCATCGACATCCGGTGGAAGCCGAGCTGCAGGGGGTCGGTGACCGCGACGATCTGGATCGTTCCGGCATCGGTCATGCGCTGCACGCGCTGGCGGGTGGCTGCCTCGCTGAGGCCCACCTCGCGGCCGATCTCGGCGTAGGGGCGCCGGCCGTCCTCCTGGAGCAGCTCGATGATCCGCTTCGAGATGTCGTCCAGCGCCGGCTGAGTCTTCGTGCCCATGCGTCGATATTGACAGGCGGATGCCGGTGGTGCAACCGATTCAGTCGTCTCTTGTATCGAGGTCTTTCGATTCCGAAAGTGCCGCGCTACTGTGGGCGGCATGCGCACAGAGACCTTGCAGAACTTCATCGGCGGTCGGTTCGTCCCCGTGTCGGGCGCAGGCGACCTTCCGCTCATCGACCCCGCCACAGAGGAGGAGTACGGCCGGCTCCCGGTGTCGGATGCCGGTGACGTCGACGCCGCCTATGCCGCGGCATCCGCTGCCTTCCCGCTGTGGCGCGACACGACGCCCGCCGACCGGCAGCTCGCCCTCTTCCGCATTGCCGACGACATGGCCGCGCGCGCCGAGGAGTTCGCCGATCTCGAGTCACGCGACACAGGCAAGCCGCGGGCGAGCCTCGTCGAGGACGAGATCATGCAGTCGGTCGATCAGCTGCGGTTCTTCGCCGGCGCCGCGCGGTCGCTCGAGGGGCGCGCGGCGGGGGAGTACCTCGCCGGGCACACGTCGTTCGTGCGCCGCGAGCCGATCGGCGTGATCGGGCAGGTCACGCCCTGGAACTACCCGCTGAACATGGCCGTGTGGAAGATCGCGCCGGCGCTCGCCGCGGGCAACGCCGTCGTGCTCAAGCCCGCCGACACGACTCCGCTGTCGACGTTGCTGCTCGCCGAGATCGTGGCGCTGCACACCCCGGCCGGAACGTTGAACGTGGTGCTCGGCGACCGCGAGACCGGCGTCGCGCTGGTGGAGCATCCGACCCCGCAGATGGTCGCGATCACGGGATCGGTGCGCGCAGGCATGGCGGTGGCGCGGTCGGCGGCGAACGACGTCAAGCGCGTGCACCTCGAGCTCGGCGGCAAGGCTCCGGCGATCGTCTTCGCGGATGCCTCGGTGCCGAAAGCAGTCGAGGGGATCGTCACCGGTGCGTTCTTCAACGCCGGGCAGGACTGCACCGCGGCGACGCGGGTGCTCGTGCACGAGTCGCTGCACGACGAGCTCGTGGCGGCGCTGGTCGCGCGGGCGGAGTCGGATGCCCGCACCGGCGGACCGCAGGAGGAGGGCGTGCTCTACGGGCCGCTCAACAGTGCGGCGCAGCTGGAGCAGGTGTCGGGCTTCGTATCGCGGCTGCCCGAGCACGCCCGGGTGGAGACCGGGGGAGCGCGGCAGGGAGATCGTGGCTACTTCTGGCCCGCGACGATCGTGTCGGGGGTGCGGCAGGACGACGAGATCGTGCAGGGCGAGGTCTTCGGGCCGGTGCTCACGGTGCAGTCGTTCTCCACCGACGAGGAGGCGCTGGAGCTGGCGAACGACGTCCCGTACGCGCTCGCCGCGTCGGTCTGGACGACCGATCACGCCCGGGCGATGCGGTTCTCGCGCGACCTCGACTTCGGGTGCGTGTGGATCAACACGCACATCCCCTTCGTCTCCGATATGCCGCACGGCGGGTTCAAGCACTCCGGCTACGGCAAGGACCTCTCGCAGTACGGCTTCGACGACTACACCCGCATCAAGCACGTGATGAGCGCGCTGGACTGAGCGCGCGGTTCCTGAGCGAGCGGAGCGGGACGAAGGGCCGCCGCGGCCCGGAGCTGGGTCCCTGAGCTTGTCGAAGGGCCCCACCCCGCGTGCACTTCCGGTTCCTGAGCGAGCGCAGCGAGACGAAGGGCCGCCGCGTCTCATAGCTGGGTCCCTGAGCTTGTCGAAGGGTCCCACCCCGCCCGCACTTCCGGTTCCTGAGCGAGCGCAGCGAGACGAAGGGCCGCCGCGTCTCATAGCTGGGTCCCTGAGCCTGTCGAAGGGTCCCACCCCGCGTGCACTCGTTCTGCACCGCCGTCGTGTTGTTACGAGTTCTCCACCATTCGCGCCGATAGTGCCTGTGGCCTGGTCTTTTCGCGTCTGAATGTCGGTGACCCCTGGTGGACTGAGTGACATGAACAGCACCGCCGAACTCCTGGATCGGGTCGCCGCCGACCTGGCCACGGTGCTGCGCGCAGATGTCGTGGCGGGGCTGTCGGATGCGGAGAAGATGGAGGTCCTCCGCGCCGCCGGTGAGGTCGCGAGGCGCGTGGAGGCGGTGATCGTGGAGACGGTCGCATCGGTCGATCAACGCCCCGCTGGGGCGGGGGAGCTGGCGTTCTGTGGGAGGTTCGGATGCCGGACGATGAACGAACTCGTCCAACGGGTGCTCCGCACGGACGCGGCCGGCGCGGCGCGGGTCGTGAGAGCGGGGAAGGTGGTGCGGCGGGAGCTGGACTACTCGTCCGGTGCGCTGCTGCCGGCCCGCTGGCCGGCCCTGCGGGAGACGTTGCTGGACGGGGCGGTCGGGGTGGCGGGGCTGCTCGCGGCGACTGGTCCGGTGGAGCAGGCCGGGCCGCGGATCGGTGCGGCGAACCGGGTGCGTGCCGATGCCGAGCTGGCCGAATACGCGCGTGGACTAGCCGATGGTGACGGTGACGGCGGCGATGACGGGGACTCCGATGAGAGCGGCGATGCCGATGCCGGCACGGAGCATCGTGTCGAAGGAGGTCCATCGGCCACGCCGGAGGACCTGAGGCTGTTGTCGCGGGTGATCGTGACGTACCTCGACCCCGACGGCGCGGAACCCGCGGAAGAACGCGCGATGCGTGCGCGGGGAATCGTGCTCGGCCGAGTGAAAGACGGGGTGATCCCGATCCGCGGGTCGCTCCTCCCGGAGACGGCGGGACAGTTGCAACGTATCTGGGACGCCTACCTGAACCCGAAAGTCGACGGACCACCCATCCCGGTCGTGCCGCAGCCTGGTGCGGGGCTCGAGGGCGGAGTGCGTTTCGTCCCCTCGGCCGACGAGGCGACCTACAGCGCGGATGACCATGCGCTGAACGGCGAGACGCATAGCCTCCCGTCCAACGACTTTCTGCCCTCGGGCGACCCGGGCGGGATGGCCGATGACCGGTCGCGGGCGCAGAAACAGCACGACGCCCTCGCCGCGGTCCTCGGGATCGCCGCCCGCCACCACGACATGCCCTCCCTCGGCGGTGCCGCCCCCACCCTGGTCGTGTCGGTGACTGCGGAGGAGTACGCGACCGGGCGGGGCTGGGCGCACGTCGACGGTGTGGATGACGCCCCCGTCTCCCTGTCGACCGCCCGGCACACCGCCTGCGGCGGCAGCATCCAACGCGTCACCTCCGACCCGGCAGGCCGCATCATCGGGATCGAGACCACCGACCGGGTGTTCACCGCCCACCAACGCCGAGCGATCACGCTCCGCGACAAAGAGTGCATCATCCCCGGGTGCCACGTGCCCGCTGCCTGGTGCGAGATCCACCACGTCACCGAACACGCCCGCGGAGGACCCACCAGCACCGACAACGGCGTCACCCTCTGCTGGCACCACCACCGCACCCTCGACACCAACGGCTGGCACATCCGCATGATCCGCGGCGTCCCCGCCGTGCGCGGACCCGCCTGGTGGGACCCCCACCAGAAATGGCGAACACCCCGACCCACCACCCGCACCACCACCACAGGGACCGCGCCCGCGAAACAGCGAACCCGACCACCGATACGCGCATGAGCGCCCACCGATTCGCGCATGAGCGCCCACCCAACCGAACGCGAGCGCAGCATGCCCGCGCACCGCATGCCCGATCGCAAGCACCGAATGCCCGAGTGCGACACGAAGTGTCGACCTGTGGGTCTTCGGTATGCCATGCTCGATGAAGCCGATGGGGGATCGGCCTCTCTCACCAATCGAACGTCCCAATCGAACGTCTCACAGAAAGATCGACCGGAGCGCGATGAGCAGGCCCCTCGCTGGACCGCAGACACTGCTGCGCTCGATCAACGGGCGTGCGATCCTCGAAACGCTCGCCCGCGAAGGTCCCCAGACGCGCACCGACCTCATGGACGCGACCGGGCTGTCGCGAACCGCCGTGACGCAGGTGCTGCGCATGCTCGAGAGCGCCGGGGCCGTCGCGCCCGACGGTGTCGACCGCAGCTCGCGCGGACCGGCCGCCGGCAAAGTCGGGCTGCACCCGCACCTCGGATTCGCCGCCGCTGTGCACGTCGACCATCGCGCGGCGCACGTCGTGCTCGTCGATGCGACCGGAGCGATCCGCGCCGAAGCGCACGGCGACTTCCCCCGGAAGGACGACAACGAGACCCGGGTCGCGCACATCGCCGCGCTCATCGACCGATGCAATGCGACCGTCGCCGGCCCGCTGCACCTCGCGCTGATCGGCGTTCCCGGCATCGTGACCGCCGACGGCAGCATCCGCAACGACCAGGGACCCGACGGCGGTGCGTTCCGCTCGGCTCTCACCGACCGGCTCGGGTGCCCCGTTCGCATCGAGAACGACGTCAACCTGGCCGCTCTCGCCGAACTCACCGCCGGTGCAGGAGCCGAGCTCTCGAGCTTCTCGCTGCTGTTGCTCGACGAGGGCCTCGGTGCCGGAACCGTGATCGACGGCGCCCTGCACCGTGGCTTCTCCGGGGTGGCGGGCGAAGTCATGTACCTGCCGCAGACGCCCCTGCCCGTCGGCGCCCCTGTCGCGAACGACCAGGTCGTCGCCGATCTCGCCCTCATCAACGGCCGTGACCAGAACGCGCCCCTCGAAGAGCATCTCGATGCCGCGGCCGCCGGCGACGAGGCGGCGATGCAGATGGCGATGGAGCTCGGCAAGCGCCTCGCACTCGTCGCGGGCAGCATCGGTCTCGTCCTCGACCCCGAAGCGTTCATCCTCAGCGGGCAGGCCGCGCACCCCGTGCTCGTCGACATCATCCATCAGGTCGCCGAGCAGTACTCCACCCGCCTCCCGTTGCGGTTCGTCGTCTCGACGTTCGGCCCCGAGGCGCCGCTCGTCGGCGCGGTCGGCGAAGCGGCATCCGCCCTGCGCGCCACACTCTTCGCCCGCGTCCTCACCACACCCGACAAGCCCAGCCGGTGACCGGCACTCCCGACAGGATCCGACGATGACCGCACCCTCCGACCTCATCGAACGGCTGGGTCTCGCACCCGGCACCCGCGCCATCATCCTCAACGCCGACGATTTCGGCATGTGCCATGCGGCCAACGTCGCGATCGCCGAGCTGCTGGATGCCGGGCACGTCGACTCCGCCACGATCATGGTGCCGTGCTCGTGGTCGCCCGAGGCGTTCGCGTTCGCGGCATCCCGCACCGACCTCGACGTCGGAGTGCACCTGGTGCTCACGAGCGAGTGGACCCGCTACCGCTGGCGCCCGCTCACGGCCGCCCCTTCGCTGGTCGACGGCGACGGTTTCTTCCCCGTCGACGTCGTCGCCGTCGAGACCCGTGCGACGTACGACGAGGTCGCCGCCGAGATCGCCGCGCAGCTGCGCGCCGCCCTCGACGCCGGGGTCGACGTCACGCACCTCGACAACCACATGGGCTCGGTCTACGGCCTCGCCACCGGTCGCGACTTCCTCGAGCAGGTGTTCGCACTGGCCGCCGCGAACGGACTGCCGTTCCGCCTTCCGCGGCACATGGACGGCGCAGAATCGGATGCCGAGCTGCGCGACAAGCTCGCGCGCGCTGCCGCCGCAGCCGACTCCCTCGGTGTCGAGATCATCGATCGGCTCTGGTCGCATCCCTTCGAGCTCACCGGCGAGGGCACCGCGACGGAGGAGACCTACGAGCAGGTGCGCGACGGCTTCGTGACGCTGCTGCGCGCGGTGCCCGCGGGGCTCACCGAGATCTACCTGCATCCGATGGTCGACGGGGAGGAGCTGCGGGCCGCCGTGGACTTCGCCTCCCCCAAGCGCGAGTTCGAGCGACGACTTCTCGCCGACCCCATCGTGCTCCAGGCGATCGAAGACGAAGAACTCGTGCGCATCGGCTGGCGGGCGCTGCGCGATCTGCAGAGGGGCACCACGCGATGACCACGTTCACCGAGCGCCTGCGCGACCGACGGCTCGACGCCGCTCCCACCCGGGCGCAGGCGATCGCATTCGGGGCCTCCGGGTTCCCCACCCAGTTGATGGCGCAGACGTTCTCGGCGTTCATCGTCTACTTCTACGTCTCGCACCTCGCGGTGCCGGCGGGGTGGGTGGCCGCGGCGATGATCGCCCACGGCATCCTGAACGCCGTGCTCAATCCGTTCGTCGGCGCGATCTCCGATCGCCTGCGCACCCCGTGGGGACGCCGCATCCCCTGGATCGGCCTCGGGATCGTTCCGCTGGTCGTCGCGTTCGCAATGGTCTGGATGCCGCCGGAGCTGCCCGCCGCGGGCCTGATCGCCTGGTTCCTCGTGGTCGTGGCCGTGTACGACATCGCCTACGTGGTGGTCGTGCTGAACATCTCGGCGCTGTTCCCCGAGATCTTCCGCACCACCGACGAGCGCGCGCGGGGCAACGTGCCCCGGCAGATCTTCGCGATCCTCGGAATGATCCTCGGCACCGCCGGGGCGCCGCTGCTCTACGCCTCGCCGATCGGCTGGCCGGGGATGGCGATCGTGCTCGGCGCGGTCTGCCTCGCGTTCCTGGTCTGGTCGTTCACGGGCGGGATGGTCGAGCGGCGCGTGCCCGAGGCATCCGTCGCGGCACCGCTGCCGTTCGGCATGCAGATGCGCTACACGTTCGCGAACCGGGCCTTCGTGCCCTACGTGATCGGCTCGCTGTTCATCCAGTCGGCGATCGCCGTGATCCTCGCGGCGCTGCCCTTCTACGTGCGCTACTCGCTGGGTGCGCCCGAGGGGGAGGGCAGCATCCTGCTCGGCGCGATCTTCGTGACCGCCATACCCGCGATCGTGCTGTGGAGCGCGGTCGTTCGTCGCACCAGCCCGCGCACCGCGCTGCTGTGGAGCGTCGCGGTCTTCGGGCTCTCGGTGCTCGGGTTCCTCGCCCCGACGAGCATCCTTGCCGCAGCCCTCGTGGGCGTCGCGGTGGGTATCGGTGTGGGCGGACTGCTGCAGTTGCTCGAAGTGGTGCTGGCGCAGATCATCGACGAGGATGCCGTGCGCACCGGGCACCGGCGCGAGGGCGCCTACTTCGGGGTCAACGGGTTCATCGTGCGCGGCTCCGTCGTGCTGCAGGCGATCGTCGCGGCGTGGGTGCTGACGGCATCCGGGTTCGATGCCGCCCTCGGCGACGCGCAGCCCGATGCGGTGGACGGCGGCATCCGCCTGATGCTCGCTGTCATCCCGGTGGGCTTCATCGCCCTCGCCTGGGTCTGCTTCTTCCTCTACCCCATCCGCACCCGCGACCTCCCCGCCACCATTAATAACGCAAGCTGAGAGCGCGGGTATCGCCGACGCATGCAACTGGCGGGCGCAGGGATGCTCCGGTCGTGAGCATCGGGGAGGGGCCCCGCTTGCGGGGAGGGGCGCCCCGTTCTGCGAACGAACGGAGCATCCCGGAGCCCGCCCCACAAGAAACTAAGAAGAAGAGCCCCGAGCCTCCCAGCCCGTGCGCACCATTTCATCCACCGAATACCGCATCCTCCAGTCGAGGTCGCGGGCGGCGAGGGTGCCGTCGGCGACGATGCGGTCGGGGTCGCCGGCGCGGCGCGGGCCGATCTCGGGGGTGAAGTCGACGCCGGTGACGCGCACCATCGCGTCCATGATCTGCTTCACGCTGAGGCCGTCGCCCGAGCCGAGGTTGTAGGCGGGCTCGATCGGTTCGCCCGTGGCGAGACGCTGCGCGGCGGCCACGTGTGCGGCGGCGATGTCGCCCACGTGCACGTAGTCGCGCACGTTGGTGCCGTCTTCGGTGGCGTAGTCGTCGCCGTTGATGCGCGGGGTGCGTCCTGCGAGCAGCGCCTCGAACACGATCGGGAAGAGGTTGTGCGGGCTCACGTCGTAGACCGTCGGGTCAGCCGATCCGACGACGTTGAAGTAGCGCAGCGAGGTGTGCCGCAGCGGGGCCGCAGACTCGGCGGTGGCGACGGCCTGGTCGCGCAGCAGCCATTCGCCGATGAGCTTCGATTCGCCGTAGGGGCTCGCGGGCTTCTTGGCGGTGTCCTCGACGACGAGCGCGACGTCGGGGGTGCCGTACACGGCGGCCGACGACGAGAAGACGATGTTCGCGACGCCTGCGGCCTCCATCGCCTCGAGGATCACGCGGGTGCCCTCGACGTTCTGCGCGTAGGTGTGCAGCGGGCGCTGCACCGAGACGCCGGCGTACTTGTAGCCGGCGACGTGGATGACGCCCTGGGCGTCGTGGTCGCGGAGCGCCTTCTCGACGAGGTCGCGGTCGAGGATGCTGCCCTGCACGAACGGCACGCCCTCCGGAACGAACGAGGCGACACCGCTCGACAGATCGTCGAGGACGACCGGGGTGAGCCCGGCATCCGCGAGCGCGCGGACGACGTGCGAGCCGATGTAGCCGGCGCCGCCGGTGACGATCCAGGACATTGCGTTCCTCTCCGGCCGCGCGCGACCGCGCGACTCCGGGTTCGATTCTCTCAGGCGGATGCTGTGGACTGCGGCGCCGCCGCCACCGATATAACGTCGGTCACGCGTCGCGGTGCGCGCCCGCCGACGGCACGACCGTGAACAGGTGCGGGGCGGTGAAGCCCGCGTCGGCGAACGCCGCGGTCACGGCTTCCGACACGGCGGCGGTGGCATCCTGCTCGATCAGCGCGATCGCCGCGCCGCCGAATCCGCCACCCGTCATGCGCGCGCCGAGCGCGCCGGCGGCCAGCGCGGCCTCGACGGCCGTGTCGAGCTCGGGCACCGAGATCTCGAAGTCGTCGCGCATCGAGGCGTGCGAGGCGACCAGCAGCTCACCGATCGCACGGGCGCCCTGCTCGCGCAGCACACGCACGGTGTCGAGCACGCGCTGGTTCTCGGTGACGATGTGCCGCACGCGGCGGAAGGTCACGTCATCCATGAGCTCCTCGGCGCGGGGGAGGTCGGAGGTCGACACGTCGCGCAGGCTGGGCACGCCCATGATCTCGGCGCCGAGCTCGCACGAGGCGCGGCGTTCGCCGTAGCCGCCCGTGGAGTGGGCGTGCTTGACGCGGGTGTCCATGACGAGGATCGCGAGGCCGGCCTCGGCGACGCCGACCGTGACGAGCTGCGCCTCGAGAGAGCGGCAGTCCAGGAAGATCGCGGCATCGGTCTCACCGAGCATCGACGCCATCTGGTCCATGATGCCGGTGGGGGCGCCGACCGCCTCGTTCTCGGCGCGGCGGCCCACGCGGGCGAGCGCGGTGCGGTCGAGTCCGGTGTGCCAGAGGTCGTTGAGCGCGGTCGCGGTCGCGCCCTCGATGGCCGCCGACGACGACAGCCCCGCACCCACGGGTACGTCGGAGGCGATCGCGATGTCGACCCCGCGGAACGCGCCCTCCGGCGCGGCGAGTCGCAGCGCCCACGCGACGCCGAGCGGGTACGCGGCCCACTCCGGCACGGCCGGGTTCTCTCCACTGGGTCCCTGAGCCTGTCGAAGGGTCGGGAACAGCCCGTCGAGCTCGTCGAGCCCGACCTCGACCGTCTCGTCGGAGAACGTCGAGGCGACACGGACGCGGGCGTCGTCGCGCAGTCCGACGGCGGCGACCGTGCGGTGCGGGATCGCGAACGGCAGTACGAAGCCTTCGTTGTAGTCGGTGTGCTCGCCGATGAGGTTGACGCGCCCCGGCGCCGACCAGATGCCGTCGGGGGTGCGGTCGGTCAGCTCGGCGAACAGTGCCCGCGCGGCATCCTGAGCGGTGGTCTCCGGGGCGGTCTCCGGGCTGGTCTCCGTGACGGTCATGCGGGGGTCTCCTCGGAGGTCGGGGCGGATGCCGGAGCGGATGCCGGAGCGGGTGCCGGGGCGGATGCCGGAGCGGATGCCGTGGCTGCGGCCTCGGCGGACGCGATCGCGTCGCGGATGCGGGCCGCCCCCTGCTCGGGGGTGACCTCGGCGGCCCAGGCCCACATCGCGGCCTCGGAGCCGGCGAGGAACTTGAGCTTGTCGGCGGCGCGGCGCGGGCTCGTGAGCTGGAGGTGCAGGCGCACGGTGTCGCGGCCGACGTTCACGGGTGCCTGGTGCCAGGCGGCGATGTACGGGGTGGGGGTGTCGTAGAGCGCGTCGACACCGCGCAGCAGCCGCAGGTAGAGCGGGGCGAGTTCGTCGCGCTCGGCCTCGGTCGTGGCGGCGAAGTCGGGCACGTGGCGGTGCGGCATCAGGTGCACCTCGAGGGGCCAGCGGGCGGCGAAGGGCACGAAGGCGGTCCAGTGCTCGCCGCGGAAGACGACTCGCTCGGATGCCTGTTCGAACTCCAGGACGCGGGCGAAGAGGTCGGGTGCCGTGCGATCGATCGAGTCGAGCAGCTTGGCGGTGCGCGGGGTGACGTAGGGGTACGCGTAGATCTGCCCGTGGGGGTGCGGCAGGGTGACACCGATCGCTTCGCCGCGGTTCTCGAACGGGAAGATCTGCTGGATGCCGGGCAGCTGCGAGAGCGCCGCGGTGCGGTCGGCCCAGGCCTCGATCACGGTGCGGGCGCGCGTGACCGACTGGGTGCCGAACGACCCGGAGTGCGCGGGGCTGAAGCACACGACCTCGCAGCGGCCGACCGAGGTGCGGGTGCGGCCGAGCCCGAGGGCGTCGAGGTCGTCGAGGCCGCGGGGGGCGTCGCTCGCCGCGGGGGCGGTGCCGACGGCCTCGGCGAGGGCGGGGCCGAACGCGGGGGAGCGGTTCTCGAACACCGCGACGTCGTAGCGCGAGGGCACCTCCGACGGGTTGGTCGGGGTCTGCGGCGCGAGCGGGTCGGCGTCGGCGCTGGGCATCATGACGCGGTTCTGCCGGTTGGCGGCCACGGTGATCCAGTCGCCGGTGAGCACGTCTTGGCGCATGGTCGCGGTGGCGGGGCGCGGGTCGAGCGTGCGGGCATCGACGGCGCGCTCGGCGCCGAGCGTCGTGTCGGGGTCGTCGTAGTAGATGATGTCGCGGCCGTCGGCGAGCAGCGTCGCGCGCTTGACGATGCCGGCGCTCAGGTTGTCGATGCGCATCTCCGCAGTTTCCGGACGAGCAGATTCAGGCGTGTTCACGTAAACATGGTAGATCCGCGGCCATGATTACGTCAACATGGAGGGATGTCCGATCCCGCTATCTCCCCGCGACCGACGTCGGGCCGCGTCTCGATGGCGATGGTCGCCGCCCGCGCCGGGGTCTCGGGGCAGACCGTCTCGCGCGTCGTGAACGACAGTCCCCGGGTCGACCCCGACACCCGCGCCCGGGTCGAGCAGGCCATGTCCGACCTCGGCTACCGCCCGCACCGCGCCGCCCGCGCGCTGCGCACCGGGCGCTCGCAGACCATCGGACTCGTCGTGACGACGCTCGCCACGGTCGGCAACTCGCGGATGCTGCAGGCCACCGCCGAGGCCGCCGCCGAACGCGGCTACGCCCTCACGGTCGCGACCGCCGCTCCCGGACCCGACGGGGTCGCGGGTGTCGACGCCGCCTTCGATCGCCTCGCCGAGCAGGAGGTCGACGGCGCGATCGTGCTCAACGAGGCCTCCGCGCTCGTCCCGTCGTCGGCCCGGCCGGACGGACTTCGCCTCGTCGTGATCGATGCCATCGCCGACGGCGGGTTGCACGCCGTGCACAGCGACCACGCCGGAGGGGCCGCTGCCGCCACCCGGCACCTCCTCGACCTCGGCCACGAGACGGTGCACCACCTCGCGGGACCCGCCGACTCCTTCGCCGCCGCCGAACGCGAACGCGGCTGGCGCGAGACGCTCGTCGCCCACGGCATCCGCCCGCCCGCCGTCGTGCGCGGCGACTGGTCATCGGACTCGGGGCATGCGGCCGCGGGCTCGTTCGCCGCGGCATCCGCCGTCTTCTGCGCCAACGACCAGATGGCGCTGGGGCTCGTGCGCGGCCTCGCCGAGCGCGGGCGCGATGTGCCGGGCGCGGTGAGCGTGGTCGGCTTCGACGACGTGCCGGATGCCGCGAACTACCGCCCGCCGCTCACCACGATCCGCCAAGACTTCACAGCCCTCGCCGACCGCGCGGTCGCCGCGCTCGTCGCCGAGATCGAGGGCGCCCCGGATGCCGACCCTGACGCTCTTGCTCCGTCGACGTCGGTCATCCCCACGTCGCTGGTCGTCCGCGCCAGCACCGCGACCCGCTGAGAGCTACGCCCCCAGCGCCGCCGACACCACCGCGCGCGCCTCGGCCTGCACCTCGGCGAGGTGCTCCGGTCCGCGCAGGCTCTCGGCGTACAGCTTGTAGACGTCTTCGGTGCCCGAGGGGCGCGCGGCGAACCAGGCGTGCTCGGTCTGCACCTTGAGGCCGCCGATCGCCGCGCCGTTGCCGGGCGCGTGCGAGAGCTTGGCGGTGATCTCCTCGCCGGCCAGCGTCGTCGCCGACACCGACTCGGGTGCCAGCTTCGCGAGCGTCGCCTTCTGCTCGGGCGTGGCCGGAGCATCCACCCGCTGGTAGGCCGACGAGCCGAATGCCGTCTCGAGCTCGGCGTACCGTTCCGACGGCGACTTGCCCGTCACGGCGATGATCTCGGCGGCCAGCAGGCACAGCAGGATGCCGTCCTTGTCGGTCGACCACACCGAGCCGTCGAAGCGCAGGAACGACGCACCGGCCGACTCCTCGCCGCCGAACGCGACCGAGCCGTCGAGCAGACCGGGAACGAACCACTTGAACCCGACGGGAACCTCGAGCAGGCGGCGGCCGAGCGACTCGGCGACCCGGTCGATGATCATCGACGACACGAGCGTCTTACCGATCGCGGCATCCCGCGGCCACTCGGTGCGGTGCGAGAACAGGTAGTCGATCGCGACGGCGAGGTAGTGGTTCGGGTTCATGAGACCGGCATCCGGCGTCACGATGCCGTGGCGGTCGGCATCCGCGTCGTTGCCGGTGAGCACGTCGAAGTCGCCCTTCTTGGCGACGAGCGAGGCCATGGCCGACGGCGACGACGGATCCATGCGGATCTTCTCGTCCCAGTCGAGCGTCATGAAGCGCCAGGTCGGGTCGACTTCGGGGTTCACGACGGTGAGGTCGAGGTCGAAGACCTCCTTGATGAGCGCCCAGTACTCCACGGATGCCCCGCCCAACGGGTCGGCCCCGATGCGCACACCCGCGCGGCGGATCGCCTCGACGTCGATGATCGACGAGAGGTCGCGCACGTAGGCGTCGCGGAAGTCGTAGGTGCCGATCGTGTCGCCGTCGAGGTCGGCGAAGCGCACGCGCTTCACGCCGTCGAGGTTCGTTTCGATCAGCTGGTTCGCGCGGTCGGCGATCCACCCGGTGGCGTCGGTGTCGGCGGGGCCGCCGTGCGGCGGGTTGTACTTGAAGCCGCCGTCGCGGGGCGGGTTGTGCGAGGGGGTCACGACGATGCCGTCGGCGCGGCCGGCGTTCGCTTCCGCCGGTCCCTGAGCCTGTCGAAGGGTCCGGTTGTAGGTGAGGATCGCGTGGCTGAGCGCCGGGGTCGGAACCCACGAGTCGCGGGAGTCGACGCGCACGTCGACGCCGTTCGCGACGAGCACCTCGATCGCACTGCGCTCGGCGGGCAGCGACAGGGCGTGCGTGTCGCGACCGAGGAACAGCGGGCCGGTGATGCCCTGGGCGTTCCGGTAGTCGACGATCGCCTGGGTGGTGGCGAGGATGTGCACCTCGTTGAAGCTGCCGCTGAGCGCCGAGCCGCGATGGCCGCTGGTGCCGAACGCGACGCGCTCGGCGGCGACATCCGGGCGCGGGATGCGGTCGTAGTAGGCGGCGATCAACTCGTCGACATCGATGAGGTCACTTTCCTCCGCGGGGAGGCCGGCACGGCTCGTCATGAGTTCAGTCTGCACCGATCCGGGCCCGGAGGAAACTTCGCGTCGGAGGCTTGACGCGGAGGGCTAAGGTGAAACGCGTGACCGAACGCCGTACCTACAGCTATCTGGGACCCGCTGGAACGTTCACGGAGGCGGCACTCGACCAGGTCGCCGAAGCCCGAGGCCAGAACTGGCGTGCCGTTCACAACGTCGGTGAAGCCCTCGCCGACGTGCTCGAGGGGCGCAGCGACGCCGCGATGATCGCGATCGAGAACTCGATCGAGGGCGGCGTCTCCACCACGCAGGACGCCCTCGCGACCCTCCCCGGTCTGCGCATCGTCGGCGAGTACCTCGTGAAGGTGAACTTCGTGCTCGTCGCCCCGCGGGGCACCACCCTCGACGAGGTGTCGGTCATCGCCGCGCACCCCGTCGCCTACGCCCAGTGCCACGGATGGCTCGGCGCGAACATCCCCGCGCACTCGCACGTTCCGGCGTCCAGCAACGTCGCCTCGGCGATCGGAGTGCTCGACGGCAGCCTGCCCGCCCAGGCCGCGATCGCCGCCCCCGGCATCGTCAATCACTACGACGTCGACGTGCTCGCCTCCGGCATCGGCGACAACGCCAACGCCGTCACCCGTTTCGTGCTCGTCTCGCGCACGACCGCGCCGCCCGCCCCGACCGGTGCCGACAAGACCTCGCTCATCGTCGAGCTGCCGCACGACCACCCGGGATCGCTCCTCGAGATGCTCGAGCAGTTCTCGACCCGCGGCATCAACCTGTCGCTGATCGAATCGCGCCCGATCGGCGACGAGCTCGGCCGCTACCGCTTCGTCATCGACGCCGACGGGCATATCGAGCACGAGCGCATGGCGGACGCGTTGCTCGGCATCCGTCGGTTCAGTCCGCGCGTCGTGTTCCTCGGATCGTACCCGCGCGCCGATCGCCAGATCGTGCACTACCCGGATCGCTACGCCGACGACGTGTTCGTCGAGGCGCGCGACTGGCTGCGCGGCATCGTCTCGGGTGAGCCCGAGGCCTGAGCCTCCTTCTCCCACCCACTCCGTCCGGTGCGGGTTCGATATGTCGGCTTCGCGGGCGCCCGGAGACGCGATTCTGATCCCCGAGGTGCGGTGATCAGTGCTCCCGGAAGTTCGGCCAGTCGCTGCCCGGCGTCATGAGTGCGTAGAGCGCGCTCTTCGCCACGGTGAGCGACGGGTAGGTGCCGGCCGAGGCATCCGCCCCCGCCATCGTCACCCGATAGCCCTCGTCGTCATGACGGATGCTGCCGACGACGCCGTTCGGGCCGTAGGCCACCCAGAGGCCGAGTGTGGTGCTGGTGCTCATCATCGAACTCCTCTCCAGGGCTGAGGGTACGCCCACCGGGGCCGGTGCGCCAGACCTCCGTCGCGCGCGTCGCGGTGCCGCCTCGCGGGATCGATATGTCGGCTCCCCAGGTGTCACGAGAAGAGATTCTGATCCCGGAGGGAGGTGGGAAGGGGAGGGGAGACCGGGCTCGGGTCGTATCAGCGGCGGGATGCGATCGCTCGGCGGATTCGCGCGGCGAGGGCCGCACCTCCGCCGTGGAGATCGAGCTGCGTGACCCGGATCACGATCCATCCGTGGTCCTCGAGGGCGCGGTGTCGACGGATGTCTGTCTGCCACTGGTTCCGATCGGTCCGGTGGTGATCGCCCTCGTACTCGATGGCTATCCGCCACTGCGGGTAGGCGAGATCGACCCGCGCGAGGAAGCGACCGTCGATGACGACGGAATGCTGTACGACCGGTTCGGGGAGATGGAAGTCGCTCAGCAGCATCCTCGTCTCGGTTTCCTTGGGCGACTCCGCCCCTTCACGCACGATCCTCAGCGCGTCGCGAACCTTTCCGCACCCCGGGAAGCGGCCCCATTCCTCGATCCGATCGCTGATCATCGCAAGCGTGGCGGGAGGGCGATCGAGGCGGATGCCGGGATAGTTCCGTGCCGTCGAGATCAACGCCTCGACCATCACGGCGGTCTGGCGAGGCGTCAGCTCTGCGGCGCAGAGGAAAACCGTGGCGATCGGGTCGAGCACGGGCATACCGTCGATCATGAGGGCCGCGAGACGCTCGCCGGCCAACTTTCGGCCCCTTACTCCACTGGTGCGCGGGGGACTGGTTCCGGTCGCCACGGCGACATCGATCGGCTCGTCGAGGCGCCAGCGCATCGGCAGGGGGAGACCCCAGAGGCGCGCCGCAGTCCGTCCGGCGAGAACCTGCCCCGGTCGTATTCGTGGGGCGAAGCACGCGAGCTGTTGCGCGAAGTTCTCCGGATGCTGCAGTGCGCGTATGCCGTCGAACGGGCGGGCGAGATCTCGAGCGGCCAGTCGCGTTCGACCCACGCCCGATCGCTCGGCATCGCGGACGGAGAAGCACGGGCCGAGTTCGGCCGGGAGGGGGATTCGATGACGCATCGGGTCATCGTCTCCGCTCCCGACCGGCTGGACCCCGCGAGATCCGACCTTCCTGCGGGATCTGTGGATAACTGGCCCTGTGGAATTCCGCTCGCCGCCCGTGCGGGCTCCCGCTCGAAGCCCGCGCGGGATCAAAATGTCGTGTCAGTCGTGCTGCGAAGCCGACATATTGATCCCTCAGCGGGGAGGGTAGGGAGGGCGGAGGGGGAGGGGGGTTAGAGCGCTGCGGCGACCAACTCCAGGGTCTGGGCGCGGCCCGCGGCCGATTCGGCGGCCTCGGCCTCGTAGGCACCGGCGACGGGGGAGAGCATGACCTCGTCGACGCCCCAGCGGCTCGCGAACTCGCGCACCTCGGCGGCGACGGACTCTCCCGTCCCGACGAACCAGCGCGAGCGGGCGGCCTGCACGACCTGGTCGGTCGCGGCATCCGATTCGGCGGCCAGAGCCTCCTCCACCGTCTCGAGCGCGATGAGCGGCTTGTTCAGGCGCAACCGCGACATCATGCGCAGCTGCGGCAGGGCGCGTGCCTCGGCCTCCTCGACGGTCGGCGACGCGACCGCATTGACCGTCAGGAAGGTGCGCGGCGACGGGTGCTCCTCGCTCGGCTGGTAGTTCGTGCGGTAGAGATCGAGCGCGCGCTCGAGGCCCTCGCCCGAGAAATGGTTGGCGAACACGTAGGGAAGGCCGTGAGATGCCGCGAGCTGGGCCGAGTAGTCGCTCGAGCCGAGCAGCCACACCTCGGGGGCGTCGGTCGCCGCGGGCGTCGCGCGCACGGTGTACTCGCCGCCGGAGGTGAACCGCACGGTCGCGCCCTCGTTCGAGACGAGCGCGGCGATGTCCTGCACGTGGCGGGGGAACTGCTCGACGTCGCTGGTGACGCCCGAGCCGCGCAGCAACTGCGTGATCACGGGGTCGCTGCCGGGTGCGCGCCCGAGGCCGAGGTCGATGCGCCCGGGCGCGATGGCGGCCAGGGCGGCGAACTGCTCGGCGACGATGAGCGGCGCGTGGTTCGGCAGCATGACGCCACCGGAGCCGAGGCGGATGCTCGAGGTGCGGGTCGCGGCGGCGGCGATCAGCACCGGGGGAGTGGTGGATGCCACGGCCGGCATGTTGTGGTGCTCGGCGAACCAGTAGCGGCGATAGCCGAGCCGGTCGGCGATCTCGGCGAGCGAGAGGGAGGCGCGGATGGCCTCGGCGCTGGTCTGACCGGTGCGCACGGGCACGAGGTCGAGGACGGAGAGTGCGACGTCATTCATCCCCTGCTGCAACCGACCAGGAAGGCGCGGCATTCCCCGATACCCTGGCCAGCATGGATGCCGAGATCTTCTACGTCCTCGTCGGCGCCGTCGTCGTGGCGGCCATCGCCCGGTGGCGCGGGTGGCCTGCGCCCCTGCTCGTCACGGTCGTCGCGCTCGCGGTGTCGTTCCTGCCGTTCGTGCCCGAGCTGCGCGCCGACGGGCACCTGCTGCTGAACCTCGTGCTGCCGCCGCTGCTGTACTCGGCGGCCCTCGACGTCTCGTTCGTCGGGTTCAAGCGCAGCCTGCCGCAGATCCGGCGACTGGGTATCTGGCTGGTGCTGATCACGGCGCTCGCCGTGGGCCTGATCGCGTGGTGGATCTTCCCCGACCTGGGCCTTCCCGGTGCGCTCCTGCTCGGCGCGATCGTCTCGCCGCCCGATGCGGTCTCGGCCGCCGCGATCGGCCGCAAGCTCGGCCTGCCGAGGCGCATCATGACCGTGCTCTCGGGCGAGAGCCTCATCAACGATGCGACCTCGCTGACGCTGTACCGGGTGTTCGCGGCGATCCTCGCGGGTGCGACGCTCACGGTTTGGGACGGCGTCTGGCAGTTCATCGTCGCCGTCGCGGTCGGCGTCCTCATCGGCCTCGTGTTCGGCGTCGCGCTGCACCAACTGCGCATGCGCATCAACGACGCGGTCGTGATCGGAACGTTCGGGCTGCTCGCGCCCTTCGGTGCCTACGCGATCGCCGAGCACCTGAACGGCTCGGGCGTGCTCGCGGTCGTCGCGATGGGCCTCTACGTGGGCTTCAACGCCCCGCGCACCGACTACACGACCCGGCAGCAGGAGAAGCCGATCTGGCTCTCGGCCGACTTCCTGCTCGAGAGCTTCGTGTTCGCGTACATCGGTCTGCAGCTGCCGCGCGTGGTCAGCGACCTCGGGGCCGAGTCGATCGGCGAGATCCTGCTGCTCTCGGGCGTCGTGCTCGTCGTGGTGCTCGTCGTGCGCCCGCTCTACATCTATCCGGTGAGCGCCTGGGCGAACTTCCAGGACCGCAAGCGTCTGGAGCGCTGGGATCGCGGGGTCGAGTCGGGAGAGTTCCAGAAGCGGCAGAAGCAGTCGCGGCGCTGGGGTCAGTACAGCCCCGACGAGCTGCGCACCCAGATCGTGCGCGATCGGATGGCCGGGCTCCAGCTCACCTGGAAGGACAACGCCGTGATCTCGTGGGCGGGCATGCGGGGCGTGGTCACACTCGCGACCGCGCTCGCCGCGGCGGATCTCGCGACCCTCGACGAGGAGGCCTCGCACGCGATCGTGGTGGTCGCGTTCGTCGTGACCGTCGGCACACTGCTGCTACAGGGGCTCACCCTGCCGATGCTGATCCGCCGCCTCGGCATCGCCAGTGACGTCGATCACGCCGAGGACGAGAAGGCGCTCGCCGCCGTGAAGGAGAAGAGCCGCAAGGCCGGCAAGGCCTTCCTGGCCGAGAAGCGCGTGGAGTGGGAGGAGAAGTACGGCGAGATCGACCTGTCGATCTTCGACGCCTTCGCCAAGCGCATGACCCGCGTCGAGAAGGACACCGACGAGGCGCAGGAGGTCGAGGACTCGGTCGCCAAGCCCTCCTACGACGACCTCGTCGCCCTGTCGAAGGGGTGGCTGCAGGTGCGCCGCGAGATCCTGCTCGAGGAGCGCGACAAGGGCAACCTCGACGAGGAGGTCATGCGCGAGCTGATCGCGGCGATGGATGCCGAGGAGCTCGCCATGGACACCCGCGGGGCGACCCGTCCGGGCGAGCGCGCGTAGCTGCGGCATCCGCTCCCGTCCCGTCCTCCCCGTCCGCGCCCCCGTCGTCGATCGCCGAGGTCCCCCTCTACGTACGAGATCCCCCTCTTCGCACGTGCGGAAGAGGGGGATCTCGTGCCGAAAGGGGGATCTCGGCGGGGTGGTGCGGCGGCCGCGGGGTGGTGATCAGCGCGTGGCGGCGGGCTCCGGGGTGGCCGGGGTGCCGGCATCCGCCTCGGGGGCGTCGTCGTCATCGTCCTCGGCGAAGGGCAGGCCCGCGCGCGGCGCGTTGTAGAGATCCTCGTTCAGGATGCCTTCGCGCTTGGCGACGATCGTCGGGATGAGCGCCTGTCCCGCGACGTTGACCGCGGTGCGGCCCATGTCGAGGATCGGGTCGATCGCGAGCAGCAGTCCGACGCCCTCGAGCGGCAGGCCGAGCGTCGACAGCGTGAGCGTGAGCATGACGACCGCGCCCGTGGTGCCGGCGGTGGCGGCGGAACCGACGACCGAGACGATCACGACGAGCAGGTACTGCACGAAGTTGAGCTCGATGCCGAAGAACTGCGCCACGAAGATCGCGGCGATGGCCGGGTAGATCGCGGCGCAGCCGTCCATCTTGGTGGTGGCGCCGAACGGCACGGCGAACGAGGCGTAGGAGCGGGGCACGCCGAGGTTGCGCTCGGTGACGCGCTCGGTGAGCGGCAGGGTGCCGATCGACGAGCGGCTGACGAAGGCCAGCTGCACGGCGGGCCAGACGCCCGAGAAGTACTGCTTGATCGACAGGCCGTGGGTCTTCACCAGCACGGGGTAGACGACGAAGAGCACGAGCGCGAGGCCGATGTAGATCGCGATCGCGAACCATCCGAGCGAGGCGAGCTTCTCCCAGCCGTACTTGATGACGGCGGCGCCGATGAGGCCGAAGGTGCCGAGCGGGGCGATGCGGATGATCCACCACAGCACGCGCTGGATGACCTTGAGCAGCGACTCGGTGAACACGAGGAACGGCTCGGCCTTCTTGCCGGCCTTGAGTGCGGCGATGCCGACGACCGCGGCGACGACGATGACCTGCAGGATGTTGAAGCTGACGCTCGACGAGACGGCGCCGGCCTCGGCGTCGAACGAGCTGCTCACGCCGATGCCGAGGAAGTTCTGCGGGATGAGCCCGAGCAGGAAGTTCCACCACGTGCCGACGGTGTAGGGCTCGCCGGGCTCGAGGCCCTCACCCGCGCGGGCACCGGGCTGGATGACGAGGCCGAGCACGATGCCGATGACGACGGCGATGAACGCGGTGATCGCGAACCACAGCAGCGTCTGCCCGGCGAGGCGGGCAGCGTTCTGCACGCGTCGCAGGTTCGAGATGCTCGCCACGATGGCGGTGAAGATGAGGGGCACGACGGCGGCGCGCAGCAGCGTCACGTACGAGCTGCCGATGGTGTCGAGGGTGGCCGAGAGGCCGTTCGGGTTCTCGGCGGTGGCGCCGAGCTGGCGGCCGATGAGGCCGGCGGCGATGCCGAGGACGAGGGCGGCGAGGATCTGGAAGCCGAATGACGTCAGCAGCTTCCGGATCGGTCCGCGGGTATCAGGCGCCTTCTGCGCGCGAGCGGTGGTACTCATTGCGGGGGAACTCCAGAACAGATTGCGGCATGCCGATATGCACGCCAGAACGTTCAACGCTAGGTCTGTCTGAGAATTCCCTGGGCGGAAATGACGAAGGATGACGGATGCCGCAGCATCCGTCATCCTTCGATGTCGATCCGACCGGAGGTCAGAGCGGGAGGATTACTCTCCGGTCCCCATGCACTCGGCCATGTTGTCCTGGAGGATCTTGGTGGTGAGATCCTTGTCCTCCTGGTTGGCCTGCTTGTCCTCGCCGTTGGCGAGGAAGTTGAGGGTCTCGTTGCTGAGGTCGGAGTCGACGAGGTATCCGGCGAAGCACTCGGCGGCGTCGGCGGTGAAGATCTCGGACTGGCCGGCGTCTTCGAAGTACTTGGTGAGCCCGTCGGCGACCTGCGCCTCGGACGGACGGCTCGCACCACCACAGGCGGCGAGCGAGAGGGCGAGGGCCGCAGCGGGCAGGGCCAGCAGCAGGCGGGAGCGGGTACGCAGTTTCCGGTCGAAGTTCATCATGCGGCCAGGTTATCGGCTCTCAGGCCATTGATAGGAATATCAGCATGGGGATATTTACCCATCACGATTTCTGGTAGTGGTGGCACGATGGCCTCATGTTCATGGTGACGACGAACGATATTCCGGGTTACCGCATCACTCAGGTGCTCGGCGAGGTCATGGGCCTCACGGTGCGCTCGACCGATTTCGGGCAGGGGTTCGCCGCGGGCTTCCGTTCTCTCGGCGGTGGGGAGATCCCCGAGTACACCCAGGTCATGTACGAGGCGCGGCAGGTCGTCATGGGCCGCATGTGGGCTGAGGCGCAGCAGCGCGGCGGCAACGCGATCGTCGCGATGCGCTTCGACGCCGGGTCGATCCAGAACTTCACCGAGATCTGCGCCTACGGCACTGCGGTGGTCGTCGAGCCGCTCGCCCCGCAGCCGCAACAGCCCGCGCCGCCCCAGCCGCCCCGGTTCTAGGGGCGGTCGGCGAGCACCAGCAGCTCGCCGACCTCGCAGCCGAGCGCGTCGCAGATCGCCCGCAGTGTCGAGTAGCGGATGGCGCGGGCGCGGTCGTTCTTGAGCACCGACAGGTTGACGATGCTCACGCCCACACGCGCACTGAGCTCGGTGAGGGTCATGCCTCGCGCGGCGAGCAGCTCATCGAGACGGCAGTGGATGCCGGTGAGCTCGTCGTCGTTCTCCGCGGGCGTCATACGAGCCCCTCCGTGTCTTTCTGGAGCGTTGCCTTCTCGCGCTGCAGGCGGTCGCCGATGGTGAATGCCGTGGAGATCACCGCGACGATGAAGGCGGCGAGCACCCAGGTGAACGGCTCGACGGTGAGCACTGCCGTATCGAGCCGGTTGTCGGTCATCAGCGAGACGGTGGCGTTGGCGAGCATGTTGTCGAAGAGGCGGGCGAGCGCGAAGCCGATCAAGCCGCCGATACCCGCGACGGAGACGAGGACGGTGTGACGACGGCTGAACATCTGTCCACGGAGGATGCCGCGGGAGAGGAGCAGGAGGCATCCGATGACGGTCACGACCGTGAGGGCGAGCACGATCTGCCCGAGGATCCCCGGCACGGTCGCGATCGGAGTCAGCTGAGGCGCCGTGAGAATTCCGCCGTCGAGGCGTACCGCGACCGAGTCCGAACGGTCGGTGAAGGGGATGTCGGTCGTCGTGTCGATGAAGTCCACCGCGACCGGCACGTCGATGCCGCGCGCCAGGGAGATGATGCGGCCGGTGGTCTGAATGACGAACCATCCCGCGATCGCGAGACCGGTGAGGGCGAACGCGATGAGCGACCAGCGGTCGCCGCGGGTGAGAGATCCGGTGCGCGGGTCCATATCCACTCCTTATCGATGATCGTTGTTATCGATTCCCGTTAACATATCGACTCTCGATAAAGGCGTCAACCCTTCCGTCCCATCGGCCGCGTAGCAGGACGTCACCGCACTATGCCGACGGCGAACACGGGCATACACGGCATCCGCGGTCGTTACTCTCGGTATACAAGCGCTCGCACCCACAGGGAACGTGCGAACCAAGGAGTTGACAATGTTCGAGAGATTCACGGACCGAGCCCGTCGTGTGGTCGTCCTCGCCCAAGAAGAGGCGAAGATGCTCAACCACAACTACATCGGTACCGAGCACATCCTGCTCGGTCTCATCCACGAAGGCGAGGGCGTCGCCGCCAAGGCGCTGGAGTCCCTGGGCATCTCCCTCGACGCAGTGCGCGAGCAGGTGCAGGACATCATCGGCCAGGGGCAGCAGCAGCCGACCGGCCACATCCCCTTCACCCCCCGCGCCAAGAAGGTGCTCGAGCTCAGCCTCCGCGAGGCCCTGCAGCTCGGCCACAACTACATCGGCACCGAGCACATCCTGCTCGGTCTCATCCGCGAGGGTGAGGGCGTCGCCGCGCAGGTGCTCGTCAAGCTCGGCGCAGACCTCAACAAGGTGCGCCAGCAGGTCATCCAGCTGCTCTCGGGCGCCCCGGGCCGCGAGCCGGCCGCCGTCGGCGCGCAGAGCAACGACACCCCGAGCGCGCAGGGCGGCTCGCAGGTTCTCGACCAGTTCGGTCGCAACCTGACGCAGGCCGCGCGCGACAACAAGCTCGACCCGGTCATCGGGCGCGAGAAGGAGGCGGAGCGGGTCATGCAGATCCTCTCCCGCCGCTCCAAGAACAACCCCGTGCTGATCGGTGAGCCCGGCGTCGGCAAGACCGCCGTCGTCGAGGGCCTCGCGCAGGCCATCGTCAAGGGCGATGTGCCCGAGACGCTGAAGGACAAGCAGCTGTACTCGCTCGACCTCGGCTCGCTCATCGCCGGTTCCCGCTACCGCGGTGACTTCGAGGAGCGCCTGAAGAAGGTCACCAAGGAGATCCGCACGCGCGGCGACATCATCGTCTTCATCGACGAGATCCACACCCTGGTGGGTGCGGGTGCCGCCGAGGGTGCGATCGACGCGGCCAGCATCCTCAAGCCGCTGCTCGCCCGCGGTGAGCTCCAGACCATCGGCGCCACCACGCTCGACGAGTACCGCAAGCACTTTGAGAAGGATGCCGCGCTCGAGCGCCGCTTCCAGCCGGTGCAGGTCAACGAGCCGAGCCTGCCGCACGCGATCAACATCCTCAAGGGTCTGCGCGACCGCTACGAGGCGCACCACAAGGTGCAGATCACGGACGGCGCGATCGTCGCGGCGGCGAACCTCGCCGACCGCTACGTCTCCGACCGCTTCCTGCCCGACAAGGCCATCGACCTGATCGACGAGGCCGGCGCACGCCTGCGTCTGTCGATCCTGTCGAGCCCGCCCGAGCTGCGCGAGTTCGACGAGAAGATCGCCAAGGTGCGCGAGCAGAAGGAAGTCGCCAGCGAAGAGCAGGACTTCGAGAAGGCCGCCGCCCTCCGCGACGAGGAGAAGAGCCTCCTCGCCGAGCGTCTGCGCCTCGAGAAGCAGTGGCGTGCGGGCGACGTCGCCACCTCCGCGGTGGTCGACGAGGGTCTGATCGCCGAGGTGCTCGCACAGGCCACCGGCATTCCCGTCTTCAAGCTGACGGAAGAGGAGTCCTCGCGACTCGTCTTCATGGAGAAGGCTCTGCACCAGCGGGTCATCGGTCAGGAAGAGGCCATCGCCGCCCTGTCGAAGACGATCCGCCGTCAGCGCGCCGGCCTCAAGGACCCGAAGCGTCCCTCGGGCTCGTTCATCTTCGCCGGCCCCACGGGCGTCGGAAAGACCGAGCTGGCCAAGGCGCTCGCCGAGTTCCTGTTCGACGACGAGGCCGCCCTCATCTCGCTCGACATGAGCGAGTTCGGCGAGAAGCACACCGTCTCGCGTCTGTTCGGTGCCCCTCCCGGGTTCGTCGGATTCGAAGAGGGTGGCCAGCTCACCGAGAAGGTGCGCCGCAAGCCGTTCAGCGTGGTGCTGTTCGACGAGATCGAGAAGGCCCACCCCGACATCTTCAACTCGCTGCTGCAGATCCTCGAAGAGGGTCGGCTCACCGATGGCCAGGGTCGCGTGGTGGACTTCAAGAACACCGTCATCATCATGACCACGAACCTCGGTGCGCGCGACATCGCCGGGGGCCCGGTCGGCTTCCAGATCGAGGGCAGCAACGCCACGACCTACGAGCGGATGAAGGGCAAGGTGAACGAAGAGCTCAAGCGGCACTTCAAGCCCGAATTCCTCAACCGTGTCGATGACATCATCGTGTTCCCGCAGCTCAACAAGGAGGAGCTGGTGCAGATCGTCGATCTGTTCACCAAGCGCCTCAGCGAGCGGCTGCTCGACCGCGACATGACGATCGAGCTGTCGCAGGCCGCCAAGGAGCGTCTCATCGAGATCGGGTTCGACCCGTCGCTCGGTGCCCGTCCGCTGCGTCGCGCGATGCAGCACGAGGTCGAGGATCGTCTGTCGGAGAAGATCCTGCACGGCGAGCTCAACTCGGGCGACCACGTGAAGGTCGACGCCAAGGACGGGGAGTTCCTGTTCGAGCACGGTCCGCGCGAGGGCGGCCCGGTCTCGGTCGGCGTCAACACCGGTGGCGACATCTCCGGCACGCCCGACCTGGCCATCGCCAGCGGGGAGTGACCTGAAGGAGGGGCGGATGCTTCGGCATCCGCCCCTTTTCTGTGCCCGCCTCAAGGTCGCAGGCGAGCGGCGGTTCTAGGCTGGACGGGTGAGTGACTACATCGTCCGGCCGGCACGGAGCGCCGACATCGTCGGCATCCGAAATCTGCTGCAGCCGATGGTCGAGCAACGCATCCTGCTGGGCAAGGACCTCGCCGTGCTCTACGGCGCCGTGCAGGAGTTCGTCGTGGCCGAGGCCGACGGCGAACTGATCGGATGCGGTGCGCTCCATGTGTTCTGGGAAGACCTGGGCGAGGTGCGTACGCTGCTCGTCAGCGACGCCTGGCTGCACCACGGGGTGGGGCGCGCGATCGTCGACCGCCTCGAGCAGAACGCGGTCACGCTCGGACTCTCGCGGCTGTTCTGCCTCACGTTCGAGGTGGAGTTCTTCACGCGCCGCGGATTCACCACCATCGGTGAGCAGGTCGTCGATCCCGATGTGTACTCGCAGCTCCTGCGCAGCGGCGACGCGGGTGTCGAGGAATTCCTCGATCTCGCGCACGTCAAGCCCAACACGCTCGGCAACACGCGGATGCTGAAGCACCTGAACTAGCCTGGAACCCATGCCCCGTCAGTCCGCAGCCGTCTATCGTCGTCGGCGCATCGTTCTGCTCGGCGGGCTGATCCTCGTGCTGGCGGCCATCGGCATCGGCGTGTGGTTGCTGATCGCCCAGCCGTGGGCCTCGGCCGCGACCGAGAGCACCCCGAAGCCCACCCCGACGACCTCGTCGACCGCGTCGACCCCGACGCCCGGCACGGTCGCGAGTCCGGATGCCGAGGCATCCAACCCGCAGCTCCCGCCGGACGAGGCTCCGGAGGACGTGCCGGATGCATCGCAGACGCCGGCGATCGTGGCGTGCCAGGCGAAGGACATCGAGGTGAAGGCCGTCGCCGACGCCGAATCGTACGCCGACGGTGTGCTGCCGAAGCTGTCGATCTCGCTCACCAACCGGGGCTCGAGCGACTGCACGCTCGACGTCGGCTCGACCATGCAGTCGATCACGGTCTCGAGCGGCTCCGACGTGTGGTGGCGCTCGACCGACTGCCAGCAGAACCCGAGCAGCATGATCGCGACGCTCACCGCGGGAACGACCGTCACGAGCAAGGACCCGGTCACCTGGGATCGCACGCGATCGAGCGTCGAGACCTGCGAGCAGGAGAACCGCCAGCGGGCTCCGGGCGGCGGCGCGTCGTATCACGTGGCCGTGTCGATCGGTGGATTCGCCAGTGTATCCACGCAGCAGATCCTGCTCTACTGAGTCGATTCCGACCGTCTTCGGCTCGAAACGCTTCGAAAAGCGTAGGAGTCCCGGTTTATTGTTCCGAAAAGCTCTGATGCATCGGTAACGGCTGACAGGGCTGGTTCTTTGGGATACCATTGAAGTCGATTCTCTGATTCATGCGGCACCATGCCATCCCCAGTGGCGTCGACTTACAGCGTCCCCAGCGCTTCGACACCGCCGCTCGAGAATCCGAGGGCCCTCTCGAGTACCCCAGTCCCCAATGTGGGACTCGAGAGGGCCCCAATCGTCTCCGCGGGCTCCGCTCGCGTCGAGAACGTCACTTTCGCCGCGAGACACCACGCCAGACGTGATGGTTCGCGGCGAATGTGGTTTCTCGCGCGCCTAGGCTGGAGGCATGGCAGCGAAGAAGGCGAAGAGCTCGAAGCAGAAGCCGGCCCCCGAGGACTTCCGATCGGATGCCCTGGCACTGGCGCTCGAGAAGCAGGATGTCGCGGCGGTAGCCCTCGCGCTGCGCAACGGCACGACGGTCGTGCCGCTGGTGAAGCCCGGGGCGCGCGACAACCCTCTCGACACCGGCGAGGTGTGGACCTACCGCGACCCGAGCACCGGCGACCTCGCGCTGCTGCTGTTCAGCGACGCGAAGAACAAGCCCGACAACCTGCCGCCCGGCGTCGGCATCTACACGGCCGAGTGGCTGCGGAACTTCCTCGGCACGCATCCGATCACGACCGTGTTCCTCGATATCGCGGGTCCTCACCCGATGCAGGCCTCGCCCCAGGAGCTGCTCAAGGCGCTCGAAGCCTGAGGCGCGCGAGGGGAGCCTCCCGACGAGCCCTCCGCAGACCCTCCGCCGGGACTGTCCTCAGAACGGCGGAATATCGCGCTCGTCGCGTCGACCGCCTCCGCCGCTGCGCGCCTTCACGTCGGTGAGGGCGGCGCGCAGCGTCTTCGACCGGTCGTCGACGACCTGCTCGTAGCCCAGGCGCGCGGCCTCGGATCGGCGCTGCGCCGACTGGGTCACGGGGCGGATCTCGCCCGCCAGACTGAGCTCGCCGACGGCCGCCACCGTGCGCGGCACCGAGATCTGACGGATCGACCCCGCCACTGCGATCGCGATCGCCAGGTCGGCGGCCGGTTCGGTGAAGCGCACTCCTCCCACGGTCGAGACGTACACGTCGAGGTTGCTCGTGGGCACTCCCGCTCGACGCTCGAGGATCGCGAGCACCATCGCGACCCGCGCCGCATCGACGCCCTGCACGACGCGGCGGGGGTTCGGCGCCTGCGTGGGCACGGTGAGCGCCTGCACCTCGACGGGGAGGGCGCGGCGCCCCTCGAGCGAAATGGCCACGCAGGTGCCGGGCTCGGTCGCGCCCTGTGAGAGGAACAGCCCGGAGGGGTCGGGAACCTCGGCGATGCCGTCGCCGGTCATCTCGAAGCATCCCACCTCGTCGGTGGGGCCGAACCGGTTCTTGAGCGCGCGGATGAAGCGGAGCGACGTCTGCCGGTCTCCCTCGAAGTGGCACACCACATCGACCAGGTGCTCGAGCACGCGCGGGCCGGCGACCTGGCCGTCCTTCGTGACGTGCCCGACGATGATGATCGGCAGGTCGCGGTCCTTCGCGATGCGGATGAGCGTCGAGGCCACCTCGCGCACCTGGCTGGGCTGCCCGGCCGCACCGTCGATCATCGCCGAGGAGACGGTCTGCACCGAGTCGACGATCACGAGCTGCGGCTGCACCTGGTCGATGTGACCCAGGATCGTGGCGAGATCGGTCTCGCTCGCCAGGTACAGCTCGTCGTGCAGCGCCCCGGTGCGCTCGGCGCGGAGACGCACCTGAGCGGGGGACTCCTCGGCGCTCGCGTAGAGCACCCGCCGCCCGGCGTGCGCGGCCTTCGCCGCGACCTCGAGCAGCAGCGTGGACTTGCCCACTCCCGGTTCGCCGCTGAGCAGGATCGCCGCCCCCGGCACGATGCCGCCGCCGAGCACGCGGTCGAACTCGCCGACTCCGCTCGTGCGGCGGGGGGCATCGGTCGTGGTGATCTGCGTGATCGGACGCGCGGCCTTCTCCGCCAGCGGCGACTGCGCGCTCACGCGCTGCACGATGCCGGTCTTCGTCGCCTGCTCCTGCACCGTTCCCCACTGCTGGCACTCGCCGCAGCGGCCCACCCACTTGGCGGTCGTCCACCCGCACTCGGTGCAGACGTACGCGGGCGGGGCGGGACGACGGGTGGCCATTCAGCCAGGCTAGCCGCGGCATCCGACATCGCGGCGCAGGCGCCGGGAACCGGCACCCGGCGCACCCATGCGACCGGGCTATCGCGGGCATCCGACATCCCTATCGCAAACGGTCCCCACGTGTCCGACCCCGCGGCCATACTGGAGTCATGGCCAGCGCCGGGCCCATTTGCGGGCCGATCTCCACGTACTCACGAGTGCAGCTCCTGCACCTCGTGCAGACCCGTGCGCAGCGCACGATCGGCGAGCTGTGCGAGGCCACCGGCCTCCACGCCAACACGGTGCGCGAGCACCTGCAGCGCCTCATCGAGGGCGGATACGTGATCGCGGCCACCGAGCACCGCACCACCCGCGGCCGCCCCCGCACCCTCTACAGCGCCGCGACCGGGATGGCGGATGCCTCCAGCCCCATCGCGCGCGACAAGGTCAGCGCCGCGGCCCGCCGCGGAGACCTCCTGCGCCGGGTGCTCCCCGCCGCGGCATCCGATCTCGGTCGCGACGCGACCTATCAACTCGATGCACTCATCGAACACCTGGAAGAGAGCGGCTTCGAGCCCGTCGTCGACGACGTGCGGCTCACCGTCGATCTCAGCCCGTGCCCGCATGCCGCGGGCCGCGCGGAAGACCGTCCGATGCTCTGCAGCGTGCATCTCGGCCTCATGCAGGGGGTGCTCACCGAAGCCGGTGGGCCGATCTCTGCGGATGCCGTGCGCACGTCCGCCCTCCCGGCGGACTGCACCGTGCAGCTGCGTCTGACGGAGATGTCCGCCGCCTAGGCGAGCATCCGTTTTATTCACGGCCCGCAGCCCCACGAGGGCGGCAGGCCCGTCGTTAGCGTGGCAGCAGGCTGAGAAAGAGGAGTGCTCCATGGAATGGCTCGACCCCCTGGTCCTGTCACGATGGCAGTTCGGATTGACGACCGTCTACCACTACCTGTTCGTGCCGCTCACGATCGGCATGGCGCTGGTGGCGGCGATCTTCCAGACCGCGTGGGTGCGCACCGGCAAGGTGCAGTACCTGCACCTCACGCGCTTCTTCGGCAAGATCTTCCTCATCAACTTCGCCATGGGTGTCGTCACCGGCATCGTGCAGGAGTTCCAGTTCGGCATGAACTGGTCGGACTACTCCCGCTTCGTCGGCGACGTCTTCGGCGCACCGCTCGCCTTCGAGGGCCTGCTCGCCTTCTTCTTCGAGGCGACGTTCATCGGCCTCTGGATCTTCGGGTGGGACAAGCTGCCCCAGAAGCTGCACCTCGCCACCATCTGGTGCGTCTCGATCGGCAGCATCCTCTCGGCGTACTTCATCATCGCCGCCAACGCGTTCATGCAGAACCCCGTCGGCTACGTCTACAACCCCGAGACGAACCGCGCCGAGCTCACCGACTTCTGGGCGCTGCTCACCAACCCCGTCGCGCTCGCGGCCTTCCCGCACACGATCTTCGGCGCGCTGATGTTCGCCGCCGGTGTCGTCATCTCGGTCTCGGCCTGGCACCTCGCCCGTCGTCAGCACTTCGACACCATGCGCATCTCGCTGAAGTTCGGTCTCTGGGCGATGATCGTCTCGACCGCCGGCGTCGTGCTCACCGGAGACCAGCTGGGCCTCGCGATGTACGCCGCGCAACCCATGAAGATGGCCGCGGCGGAGGCGACGTTCAACACCGTCTGCGGCTACGACGCCTCGTTCAGCATCTTCACGCTCGGCACACCCGACGGCAGCTCAGAACTGTTCTCGATCCGCGTGCCGTACCTGCTGTCGCTCTTGTCGACGCACTCGTTCGACGCCTGCGTGCACGGTATCAACGACCTGAACGCCGAGTACATGACCACGTTCGCCGACACCGGCATCACCGACTTCGCCCCGATCCTCTGGGTCACCTACTGGGCGTTCCGCTGGATGATCGGCCTCGGCATCGCCGCCGCCCTCGTCGCGCTCGTCGGCCTCTGGATCACCCGCAAGAACGCGAAGCGCGAGCCCGCGCCGTGGATGTGGAAGATCGCGATCTGGTCGTTCCCGCTCGCCCTCGCCGCCAACATCATGGGCTGGGTCTTCACCGAGATGGGGCGCCAACCCTGGATCGTGTTCGGGCTCATGACCACGCAGGACGGCGTCTCGCCGGGCGTGAGCGGACTCGAGGTGCTGATCTCGCTCATCGCCTTCACCGCGATCTACGCGTCGCTGGCGGTCGTCGAGATCCGCCTCATCATCCGAGCTGCCCAGAAGGGCCCCGACACCACCGAAGAACCCCACGAGGAGACGGCCCAGCTGCCGTCGGTCGTGTACTGAGAGGAAGGAACACCATGGATCTCGCAACGCTCTGGTTCTTCATCGTCGCCTTCTTCTTCGTCGGCTACTTCGTGCTCGACGGCTTCGACTTCGGCGTCGGCATGTCGCTGCCCTTCCTCGGCAAGGACGACGTCTCGCGCCGCCAGGTCATCAACACCATCGGTCCGGTGTGGGACCTCAACGAGACCTGGGTCATCGTCGCCGGCGCCGTGCTGTTCGCGTCGTTCCCCGAGTGGTACGCGACGCTGTTCAGCGGGTTCTACCTGCCGCTGCTGCTCATCCTGCTCGCGCTCATCCTGCGCGGCGTCTCGTTCGAGTACCGACACCAGCGCGAGAGCAAGAAGTGGAAGCAGGGCTTCGACCGGATGATCGTGATCGGCTCGGTCGTGCCGGCCCTGCTCTGGGGCGTCGCGTTCGGCAACATCGTGCAGGGCGTCGCGCTCGACGAGAACCACATCTTCGTGGGCGGCTTCTTCTCGCTGCTGAACCCGTACGCGCTGATGGTCGGCGTGACCACGCTGCTGCTGTTCTTCCTGCACGGCGTGCTGTTCGTCGCCCTCAAGACCGACGGCCCCGTGCACGAGGACGCCCACCGTCTCGCGAAGCTCGCCGCCGGGCCGACGATCCTCGCCGCGGCGGCGACCGTGGTGTGGACCGTGCTGATCGCGATGAACCGCGAGGCGCCGCTGCTGTGGCTCGTGATCGGTGCCGGGGCGCTCGCCGCCGTGAGCCTCATCGCCGCCGTCGGTTTCTCGCTCGTGCGCCGCGACGGCTGGGCGTTCATCGGAGGGATGCTCACCGTGCTGTTCGCGGTGGTCATGCTGTTCTCCGCGCTGTTCCCCTTCGTGATGCCCTCGACGATCGACCCGGCCCACAGCCTCACGATCGCGAACGCGTCGAGCACGCAATATACGCTGGAGATCATGAGCTGGACGGCGCTGATCGCCACCCCGCTCGTCATCGCCTATCAGGCCTGGACGTACTGGGTCTTCCGCAAGCGCGTCACGCGCTCGTCCATCGAGGGGGCTCCGGCGCACGCGTGAAACCCGTCGACCCGAGACTGCTGCGTTACGCGGGTGCCGCGAGGGGATTCCTCGCGGCATCCGCGCTGATCGGCGTCGTCCAGACGGTGGTCGTGATCGTCTTCGCCGGGCTGCTGACGGATGCCGTCACCGGCGCCATCGCGGGCCGCGACGTCACGGCATCCCTCCTCGCCCTGCTCGGCACCGCCCTGCTGCGCGGGCTGCTGATCGCCGCTTCGGATGCCGCGGGCACGCGGGCCGCGGCGAAGACCGGGATGCAGCTGCGAGCCGCGCTCATCCGCGCCGTCGGGACGCTCGGCCCGTCGTGGCTCGCGCAGCGCAACCAGGCCGGGCTCGCGGTGACCGCGGGGCACGGACTCGAGGCGCTCGACTCGTACTTCGCGCGGTACATCCCGCAACTCGTGATGACCGCGATCGCGACGCCCGTGCTGCTCGCGATCATGTGGTGGTTCGACTGGGAGAGCGGGCTGATCGCCACCGTCACCCTGCCGCTGATCCCGCTCTTCCTCATCCTCATCGGCATCGCGACCCGCACCGTGCAGCAGAAGCAGTGGAACACGCTGCAGCAGCTCGCCGTGCGCTTCGCCGACACCGTGCAGGGACTCTCGACGCTGCGCCTGTTCGGGCGCGAGCGCCGCGCCGCCGACCGCATCGAGTCCACGGCCGACGACTACCGCCGCGAGACCATGAAGGTGCTGCGGTTCTCGTTCCTCTCGGGGTTCGCGATGGAGCTGCTGGCTTCGCTCGCGGTCGCGCTGATCGCGGTGGCGGTCGGATTCCGGCTGCTGTCGGGCGACCTGTCGCTCGAGATCGGGCTGTTCGTGCTGCTGCTCGCGCCCGAGGCGTTCCTGCCGATCCGTCAGGTCGGGGTGCAGTTCCACGCCGCATCCGAGGGGGTGGCGGCGACCGAGGACATCTTCGCGGTGCTCGACGAGGCGGGGGCGCGGCGGAAGGCTGTACCTAACTCAGGAAGAACGGCTCCGCGGGCGGCTGATTCCGCGGGTTCGCGGCCCGTTTCCGGCATCCTTCCTGAATTGGGTACGGATGCCCCGCCGCATCTGACCGTCGAGAACCTGCGCGTGCGCGAACTGCCGCCCGTGTCGTTCGCCGCCGAGCCCGGCACCATCACCCTGATCGAGGGGCCGAGCGGGTCGGGCAAGACCAGTCTGCTCGCGGCGCTGCGCGGAGCCGTGGCGTTCGAGGGCGCGGCGGCGCTCGGCGGGGTGGATGTGCGGGAGCTGTCGCCGGCGGACTGGACCGCCTGGGCAGGTCAAGCCCCCGGTCTGCTGCAGGGCACCATCGCCGCGAACGTGTCGCTCGGCGATGATGCGCCCGACGAGGCGCGGGTCCGCGCCTCGCTGGCGGGGGCGTGCGCCGACCTCGACCCCGAACTCGTGCTCGGCGTGCAGGGCAACGGTCTGTCGGGCGGACAGGCGCAGCGCGTCGCCGTCGCCCGCGCCCTCTACCGCCAGGCCGCAGGCCCGCGTCGGGTGCTCCTGCTCGATGAGCCGTCCAGCGCCCTCGACGCAGACACCGAGCAGCGCCTGTGGTCGTCGCTGCGCGAGCGGGCGGATGCCGGGGCCATGATCCTCCTCGTCTCGCACCGCCGCACGGCCCGCGAGATCGCCGACCACGTCGTGGCGCTGGGGGTGCACGCATGAGTGCGTCGATCGACACGACCCGCGCCGCACGCATCCGCGAGGTGCTGCGTCTCGCTCAGCCGCCGCTCGGCCGCTTCACGCCCGGACTGATCTGGGGCCTGCTGTCGGCCGCCGCCGCCGTGAGCCTGCTCGCCGTGAGCGGTTGGTTGATCGTCAGCGCCTCGATCGTCGACTCGCTCGTGCCGCTGTCGATCGCGGTGGTCGGGGTGCGGTTCTTCGCGGTGTCGCGCGCTGTCACCCGCTACCTCGAGCGTCTCAGCGGGCACGACGCCGCACTCCGTCAGCTCGCCACCACCCGCGCCGACATGGTGCGCCGCCTCATCCCGCTCTCTCCGGCGGGACTCGGTCGCACCGACCGTGGCAAGGTGCTCTCGGCGCTCGTCGACGACGTCGAGAACCTGCAGAACCTGCCCCTGCGCGTCGTCCAGCCGCTGGGCGTCTCGGGTCTCGTGGCCGTGGGCGCCGTCGTGTTCATCGCGTTCGTCTCGCCGATCGCCGCCCTCACGCTGCTCGCCTGCCTGATCCTCGCGGGCGCCGCCGCGATCGGGATGGGGTGGCTGTTCGGCTCGCGCGCCGAGGCCCTCGTCTCGGATCGTCACGCCGACCTCTCGGCCGCACTCGTCGACTACTTCGGAAGCCTCGACGTGCTCCTCGCCTACGGGGCCGAGCCGCAGGCGCGCGAGCGCGTGATGGCAGCGGATGCCGCGCTCCGACGTGTCGTGACCCGCGCCTCGCTCGCGCAGGCCACAGCCGCCGGAGTGGTCTCGGCGGTCGCGGGCGCGGCATCCGTCTGGGCCGTCGCCGCCGCCTCACCCGGCCTGGCGACCGGAGCGATCGACGGGCCGTGGCTCGCCGTCGTCGTGCTCGTGCCGATGGTCGTGTTCGAGGTGTTCGGGGCGGTGCCGATCGCGGCCGCGTCGTGGCGGAGCGTGCGGTCGAGTGCTGCGCGCATCGTCGACGTGTTGCCCGAACGGATGCCGGCCGAGCTGCGCTCCGACGACGGGGGAGACGCGGCGATCGTGGGAACCCCGGCGCTGCGGCTGCGTGATGTGACGGCATCCTGGCCCGGCGGTGCTCCCGCGTTGCGCGGGGTCTCTCTCGATCTGGCGCCGGGGGAGCGCGTGCTCGTCGCGGGGCCCAGCGGGGCGGGCAAGAGCTCGCTCGCCGCGGTGCTCGTGGGGTTCCTGCGGGCCGAGGGTTCGTACCTCGTCGGCGACGTCGACGCGTCGTCGCTCGCGGGGCCGGCTCTGCGACGCGTGGTCGGGCTGTGCGAGCAGAGCCCGCAGCTGTTCGACGAGGACATCCGCCAGAACCTGCTCTTCGCCCGAGACACCGCGACCGACGACGAACTGCTCGACGTGCTCGCGCGGGTCGGCCTCGCCGACTGGGCGCAGGAGCGCGGAGGGCTCGACGCCCGCGTCGGCGACCGCGGTGCGCTCGTGTCGGGAGGCCAGGCGCAGCGATTGGCGTTGGCCCGGGCCCTGCTGCGCGGGTTCCCGGTGCTGGTGCTCGACGAGCCGACCGCCGGTGTCGACCCGGATGCCTCCGACGCCCTGCTGCGCGACCTGCTCGGTGCGGCGGGCGAGCAGTCGGTGCTGCTGATCTCGCACATCGCACCGCCCGCCGGGTCGGTCGACCGGGTCGTGCGGCTCGAAGGTGGGCGTACGGTCTGAAGGAGGGCGGGGCGGCCCTTCGTCTCGCTGCGCTCGCTCAGGAACCGGGGCGTGCGGCATCCCTCGTCGAACGTGCGGCCGTCACCTGCAGGGAATTCGGACACGTGCAGGGAGGATTCTCGAGATCGTCCCTGCACGTGTCTTTTCTCCCTGCAGATGAAGCGACCCGCGCGCCGCGCGCGGGGAAGAGCGGATGCTGCGCGCTCACGAGTGCACGGAGCGATCACACCTGCACGGCGAGATGCGGCATCCGGTCGTGCAGGTGTGATTCGACCGTGCGGGTGTGCGGGCGTCAGATGTGCAGGGGCGTCGGGGGTTCCATGACGATGCCCTGGGCCTCGAAGGCGCGGCGGCGCTCCTCGATGCGGCGGTGCAGTTCGACCTGCGCGGCATCGACGAAGGCGGGGTCGAGGTCGACGGTCGCGGGGTGCGGGTCGCCGTGGTTCGCGGCGATGTACGCGTCGAGCTCGGGACCCGAGGTCCACGAGGTGATGAGGGCGTAGCGCGGGGCGGTGCCGCGGTGCCAGACCGCGTGCCAGAAGCGCTGCGTGTCGACGATGATGCGCGAGCCCTCGCGTAGCGGCAGGCGGATCTCGGTGGCCGGATCGAAGCGGTCGCTGCGCAGGATCAGCATCGAGTCGGAATCGTCGGTGAGGTTGTAGTACCCGCGCACGACCCAGCCGGTGCCCTCGTCGTTGAGGCGGTTGTTGTCGTCCTGGTGCAGGTTGTAGATGGCGTCGGCGTACTCGTTGGGCTGCAGTTCGATCACGCGGCAGCGGCCGACCGCGGCGCCGGGCTCGAGCGCCCGCGCCTGCAGGGTCGGGGCGAGCGCGACCTGCGGCTCGACCCACACACCGTGCTTGTCGGTGCGCGGGGGAGTGTGGTTCCAGAACCCGTTGCACTCGAGGTCGCCGGCGTAGCTGGCGAGCGGGGCGAAGCGGGTGATGCCGGAGGAGCGCCAGGGGATGTACTCGAGGTCGAGCCATTCGGCGGGGTCGGCGGCCTGATCGTGGTCGTCGAGCACGACGTATCCGGTCTCGGCCAGAGCATCGGAGGTGATGAATGCCATGGTGCATCCTTCCTTCGGTTTCCCTGAGGTCATCCTAACTTGACCCCTCCGACACCGCTCGGGCCGTCACCGTGCTTAATCCGGTCGGGACGATGTCGGATGCCGCGGCTACCCTGAGGTCATGACGCAGCCACAGGGCGCCCTTCTCGTGGGCAGTGTGAACTTCGACGACGCCGAGACGACGATGCGCACGGCATCGGAGTTGCTCGGGGATCGCCTCCGACGCATCCCCGACGGCGAGGTCGGCAAGCGGTTCCACTGGATCATGTTCCAGCCCGACGTGCTCGGCGAGGCCGAGGGCATCGAGCGCGTGGGCGACGAGCCGATCCCGTTCGGCGCGGGCCTCGATGCGCGCGGGCTGCGCCTCGCCGAGGGGGTCGACCCCGGCGACATCGCGATTCCCGCGCTCGGCTACGCGTCGGCCGCGATCGAGTCCTACGAGATCTTCCGCCGTCTGCGCGACGAGGGGGCGATCGCCGCGGGCACGCGCTTCCAGGTGTCGCTGCCGACGCCGCTCGCCGTGATCTCGTCGTTCTTCCAGGGCGCCGACCGCGAGGCGTTCGAGGTCTACTACACGGCCGCGATGGTGCGCGAGCTCGAGGAGATCACGGAGGCGATCCCGCACGACGACCTCGCGATCCAGTGGGACGTCGCGAGCGAGATGGGCATCATCGAGGGCGCGTCGGGATACGGCGCGCTGATGGATGCCTGGTGGGACGGCGACGTCTTCACCGGGCTCGTCGCGCGGCTGGCCACGCTGGTCGACGCGGTGCCGGGCGACGTGGAGGTCGGGGTGCACCTCTGTTACGGCGACGCCGGTGAGCAGCACTTCTTCGAGCCGACCGATGCTGCGCACCTCGTCGCCTACGCGAACGCGGTGGCCGAGGCATCCGATCGCGCGTTCACGTGGCTCCACCTGCCGGTGCCGATCGACCGCGACGACGAGGCGTACTTCGCTCCGCTCGCAGAGTTGTTGCCGGTGAACGAGCTCTACCTCGGGCTCGTGCACCGGGAGGACGGTGCCGAGGGCGCTGAACGCCGCATCGCCGCGGCCCGCAAATTCGTGCCAGTGTTCGGCGTCGCGACCGAGTGCGGCATCGGCCGGGCCCCGGCCGGATCCACCGAGGGCATCCTGCGCACGCACGCGGAGGTCGCCGCGGCCTGGTGAGCGCTCTCGATTCGCGCGCGAGCGCGCGGTGTCGTAAGCTTGTCCGCGGTGACGTGTCCGAGCGGCCGAAGGTGCAACTCTCGAAAAGTTGTGTAGGGTAACCCCCTACCGTGGGTTCAAATCCCACCGTCACCGCCACCACGAAGGCCCCGACTCCCTTGGAAACACTGGGATGCGGGGCCTTCGTCATGTGTGCCGGTAAGGCGGGCAGGGATGCGGCCGTGCGTGTTCCGACCGATGTTCCCTAGGCTGGCCCTGTGCTCCACGATGAGAAGACCGGCCTGTCCCTGATGGTGAGAAGGTGCGCAACGATCGCGCTCGTCTGTGCCGCGGTCCCGCTCACCGCATGTTCGTTCGGTGGCAGCCCCGCGCCGTCACCGACGGCGACAGCGGAGGCGATCGGCCCCGACTCCGCCCCGATCGTGCGCATCTCGTTCGAGTGGGAGGGCGAGAAGCGGGAGGTCGTCGGGGAGGCGACGCAGCCGATGTGCGATCCGGACGGCTCCATCATCGTCATCGGTGGCGACTCGCGAACGTCCACCGGGGTGACGCTCCGTCTCGACGACGAGGATCCCGCAGAGTCGAGTGTCGCGGCGTGGGTCGGAGGCGACGAGTTCGCCGCGAACTTCCAGGGGGAGGGCGAAGTGACCGTCACGCCCGACGGCTCCGACGCGATCCTGTCGGTGACGGATCTGTCGGGAACGGCGACGGTCGCCGCACGTGAGGCGGGCTCCGAGCAGACGTTCAATGAGGCGATCGACGGCGGTCAGCGCGTGGATGCGACGGCATCGTTCGTGGTGCTCTGCCCGGACTACTGAAGCCGGTCGCGGGAACAACGACAGACCCGAACATCGTTCGGCGAGAACGCCACCTCATCGACGACAGCGACCCGTGATCGCGGTCCGCCGGTTCTGTACGGTCGACTCGACTCTCAGCAGGGGCGTGTGCCGCCCATGCCGTTGTCGGCGACGCATCCGACGGGTCCGCCGCCGACCTGGCCGCCGGGCGGAGGGCCGCCGGCCGCGGGCGGGGTGCCGCCGGAGTTCGCCGGCGGACGGCTCCCGCCGTCGCTCCAGTTCCGCTGAGCGGCCTGCTGACGGGCAGCCTCTTCGGCCGCGGCCTGACGCGCCGCTTCCTCTTCGGCGAGGCGCCGGGCCTCCGCCTCCGCGGCCAGACGCGCAGCCTCGATCTCGGCGGCGATGCGCGCGGTCTCCTCCGCCTGGAAGTCGGCGAAGTCCTCGGTCAGCGCGGCCACGCTCTCGTCGAGTGCGGCGGCATCCGCAGTGGTGGCTTCTGCGCGCTCGCCGATCGCCGCCGCCTCGTCGCGGTCCGCGCACTCGTCGGTGACGGCAGCGTCTGCGAGCGACGACCGTCCATCGGCGACGACGGCGATGCGCTCGGCACCGCTCGGGCGTGCGGCACCCGCCTCGCCTGCGTCACCCTCCTCGGCGCCCGGACGGTCGGCGTAGTCCGCGCTGACCCATCCCTCCGTGTCGGGGAGAGTCGTCGCGGCGACGGCCTCGAGCGCGGTATCGGCACGTGCGAGCGACGCTGGCCGAAGCCTCCGCCGCGGCGTCGCCGACATCGAGGGCGGCCGTGCACAGGCGCAGGGTCTCGTCGGCCTCCGCCTGTGCGATGCTCGCCGACGTCACCGTGATGCCGCCGACGAGGAGGACCGCGGCGGCGGCGGCGGTGATCGCGAGGGTCCGCTTCCCGCGACGGCGCGGGGAGGGGGAGGCGCTGGTCTCGTCCGTCATGGTCGTGTCCTCGGGGAGCTCGAAGCGAAGGGGCAGGAGAGAAAAACCCGTTTCTCCTGATTTACGAGCGTCTTCAGCACCCGCCCGAATGCCAACCTACCGTTTCGAGGTCTACCGTTTCGACGCCTTCCGGTACTGCCGTACGAGCAGGATCGGGATCACGATGAGGATCGCCAGTCCGATGCCGATGACGGAACCGAGGCCGCGGGTGGCGGTCCAGGCGCCGCCCGCTCCGATCAGGATCACGAGGAGCCACCCCCAACGGCTTCCGTCCTGCGGCTTCACCAGCACGGAGATCGCGAGGGCGAGCAGCAGCAGGAGGATCCCGATCACGTTGCCCACCGCGAAAGGCAGGAGATTCCACGGGGCGCCCCAGATGGCCAGCGCGCCCCCGACGAACGAGAGCACGACGGTGACGAAAAGAAGCACGTACTCCTGCTTCAGGGTGATCGTTCTCGAGGCGAAGCGGCTCATCCTCACATCATGGCATCCGCCCGCGCGCCACCCACCCCCGCCCCGGGCAGACAATGGAAGGGACGCCGTCGAGCGTTCCCGCCTTCCGCACCGCGCGGCAGACCGCTCGTTCGGCAGGAAGAAGAAGTACATGAAAGCCCTCCGTTACGTCGAGATCGGCAAGCCCCCGGTGGTCGTCGACATCCCGATTCCGAAGCCCGGCCCCGGTCAGGTGCTGCTCAAGATCACCGCGGGTGGCGTCTGCCACTCCGACGACTACGTCATGGGCCTGCCCGAGAAGGACTACCTCGAGCAGGGCTACCCGCTGCCGCTGACGCTCGGCCACGAGGGTGCGGGCATCGTGCACGAGATCGGCGAGGGCGTCGACTCCACCCTGAAGGTCGGGGATGCCGTGGCGGTCTACGGGCCCTGGGGCTGCGGCCGCTGCCACAACTGCTCGATGGGCAAGGAGAACTACTGCACGAACGCCGCCGCCGAAGGCATCCGTCCTCCCGGGCTGGGAAGCCAGGGATCGATGGCCGAGTACATGATCGTCGACGACGCCCGCCACCTCGTGCCGCTCGGCGACCTCGACCCCGTGCAGAACGTCTCGCTGACGGATGCCGGGCTCACCCCGTACCACGCGATCAAGAACTCGCTCCCGAAGCTCGGCGCCGGCACGTTCGCGGTCGTCATCGGCACCGGCGGGCTCGGGCACGTCGGCATCCAGATCCTGAAGTCCGTCTCGGGCGCCACCGTCATCGCGCTCGACGTGAACGACGAGAAGCTGCGCCTCGCCACCGAGGTCGGGGCGGATCACGTACTGATCAGCGATGCGTCCGCGGCCGAGAAGATCCGCGAGATCACCGGCGGCCTCGGTGCCAACGCCGTGTTCGACTTCGTCGGCGCGAACCCGACGATCGCCCTCGCGCAGAGCGTCGCCGCGCTCGAGGCCGACGTCACGATCGTCGGCATAGGCGGCGGGAACATGACACTCGGCTTCGGCTCGATCGCCTATGACGCCGCCGTGCGCGTGCCGTACTGGGGTTCGCGCTCCGAGCTGATCGAGGTGCTCGACCTCGCCCGCGCCGGCAAGATCCACGTGCAGACCGAGTCGTACTCGCTCGACGACGGCCCGAAGGCCTACGAGGATCTCGCCTCGAACAGCATCCGGGGTCGCGCGGTCATCGTTCCCTGACGCTGACGCTGACCCACCGGAAGGCCCTCGAGAGATCGGGGGCCTTTCGCGTATCGGCCCGAGCCGCACTCACGACGCCGGCGGCTCGAAATGCGGGATGGGGGAGGGGCGCTCGCCGCGTTCGGTGCGATGCTGCGCTCGGGCCGCATCCGTGAGGGGCACGGCGTAGACGGGGAGCGTGACGCGGGGCCTCTTCGGGAACACCCGCCCCGTCACGGTCGGTGAGGCGACCTTGACGACGAACTGCTTCGGCGTCGGCGTCCATGAGGCGAGGTGCTCGACGCCGGAGTGATACAGCTCCGACTCGCTCGTGACCTGCTCCGCCTCTCCGCGCACCACCACGCTCCAGTACGCGTCGGCGGTCTCCCCGTCCACCTCCAGGGCCACCGCGGACGGTGACGCCACCGCCAGGAACTTCGCATCGGCGGCGGAGCGGATGTAGATGCTGCGCTCGACGGCGAGATGGTTCACCGGCCGGATGTCCGGGCGTCCATCGGCGGCCGTGAACGCCAACCGGCAGAGCTCCGTCGCTTCGAGCAGACGCCAGCACTCCGCCTCGTCGAGGTCGGCGAGCAGGGCATCGGGTGCCGGCGGGTGCGGTTCTGCGGTGGCCATGGGCGTGCCCTTCTCGTGCGTCGTCTGCCTCTCTTCGATCCTGCTCTTCGTTCGCGACGCGCACCACCCCTACCTGATCGCTTCAGCTCGCGGCGGCGACGCTCCGGAACTCCTCGAGCACCTCGTGCGGATGTGTTAGGTGCACGGCGTGCTCCGCCTTCGGCCAGCTCACCAGCCGGGCACCCAGCGTCTCGGCGAGAGCGCTGTGGGCGCGACGGATCGGATCGCTCGGCGTGCGGTCGGCCGTGACCACGACTGCCGGGATGCCCGACAGCCCGGCGAGGTCGAGGTCGCGGGAGAGGGCTTCGATCCCGGCGACCGCGCGCCCGAGTTTGCGCGCATCAGATCGGTCATGGCGAGCATGGCCGCTCGTGCGGCGGCATCCATCCCGTGCCGGTCGGCCGACCTCCGTGCGCTGCGCCGGAGAGCGCCGCGCAGGAGCCTTCCGATGACGGGCGCCTCGAACAGGGTCACGCTCATGCGTGCCCGGGAAGCGACCTTCGCTGCGAGATCGGGATCGTTGATCGGCGTCGGGTCGAGCAGCACGAGGCCGGCGACATCATCCGGATGCTGCGACGCCAGCAGGAGTGCAGCCGCGCCGCCGAGGCTCTGGCCCACGGCGATCACCGGCCCGGTGCCGGCCTCGGCGATCGCCTCGTGCAGGGCGGATGCCGCGATCCGCAGTCCGTCTCGCGCATCGGAGGGGCCGTTGCCCGGGCGGTCGAAGAGGATGATGCGGTAGCCGGGGTCGGCCGTCAGCTCCTCGATCAGTCCGGGGAAGAACCCCGACACCGCCTCCGCGCCGCCCGGAAGCAGCAGCACAGCAGGACCCGACCCACCGATGACCTCGACCATGCTCCGACTCTAGCCAGCGCAATCCGCGACCGGGATCCCGCGCGCTCGCCGATCGGAGCGGACTCCCCGCCGCCGCCGAGCTCAGCGCTCAGTCGATCAACTCCACCCCGAAGTCCGACACCACCGCCCGCAGCTCCTCCAGATACCGCTGCGCCTGCTCGGTGAGCGGGATCGCGGAGTGGCCTATCCACCCGATCTCGATGCGCTCGTCGACGTCGAGGGGGATCGCGGCGATCTCGGGGTCGAGGTCGTCGCTGATGATTCCCGTCGAGATCGTGTAGCCATCGAGGCCGATCATGAGGTTGAAGATGGTGGCGCGATCCGAGACGCGGATCTCCTGCGGGGTCGACAGGGTGGAGAGGATCTCCTCCGCGAAGTAGAAGGAGTTGTTCGCTCCCTGGTCGAAGGTGAGCCGCGGGAAGCCGGCGAGATCGTCGAGGGTGACCCGCTCGCGGGCGGCCAGCGGGTTCTTGCGCGAGATGAAGATATGCGGGTCGGCGAGGAAGAGCGGGCGGAAGGCGAGCCCCGAGTCGCGCAGCAGCTTGTCGATGACGCTGCGGTTGAAGTCGTTGCGGTACAGGATGCCGATCTCGCTGCGCAGGGTGCGGACGTCTTCGATGATGTCCCACGTGCGCGTCTCGCGCAGCGAGAACTCGTACTCCGCGGCGCCGCTGGTCTTCACCATCCGCACGAACGCGTCGATCACGAACGAGTAGTGCTGCGCCGAGACGCCGAGCAGGCGCCGCGACGGCGGGCGGCCGAGGTAGCGCTGCTCGAGCAGTTCGACCTGCTCGGTGACCTGCCGCGCATAGCCGAGGAACTCCGCGCCGTCGGCGGTGAGCGTCACGCCGCGCGCCGATCGCAGCAGAAGCGTGCGCCCCGCCCGCGACTCGAGGTCTTTCATCGCGGCCGACATGGTCGGCTGCGAGACGTAGAGCAGGTCGGCGGCCGCACTGATCGATCCCTCCGCCGCGACCTCGACGAAGTAGTGGAGTTGCTGCAGCGTGATGCCGCTGGACGAGCGAGCCATAGGGAGAGCCTATATGGATGCATAGCCGCGGCAAGTTACCTGATAACCGGTGTCTGGTTGCACGATGGAGCTACAGACTTCCCCGCGGCCTCTCGGCCGATCATTCAGCAGATGGGCCTCTCATGGCGAACGACTTCACGTTCCACATCACCACCACGCGCTTCGACGAGGACTACTCGCCGTCGAGCGACTCCCGCATCACCACGAATTTCGCGAACCTCGCGCGTGGCGAGCACCGTCAGCAGAACCTGCGCAACGCCCTCACGATGATCGACCGGCGGTTCAACGACCTCGCCCACTGGGACAACCCGGCCCGCGACCGCTACACGCTCGAGCTCGACATCATCTCGGCCGGGCTCGAGTTCGAGGCCGAGGGTGAAGACAAGCGGTTCCCGCTGCTCGAGGTGCTCGACATCCAGATCGTCGACCGCGTGAGCGGCCGCCGCCACCACGGGATCGTGGGCAACAACTTCTCGTCCTACGTGCGCGACTACGACTTCAGCGTGCTGCTGCCGGCGGTCACCGAGGCGGCCGGTACGTTCACGCTGCCCGAGGACTTCGGCGGTCTGCACGGCAAGCTGTTCCGGCGATTCCTCGCCTCGGAGGCCTACCGGGAGCGCTTCACGACCTCGCCCGTCATCTGCATCAGCGTCTCGACGAGCAAGGAGTACCGGTGCTCGGAGAACCACCACCCGGTGCTCGGCGTCGAGTACCTGCAGGACGACCACTCCCTGACCGACGAGTACTTCGGGCGGATGGGCCTGCAGGTGCGGTACTTCATGCCTCCCGGAAGCGTGGCGCCGCTCGCGTTCTACTTCGAGGGCGACCTGCTGAACGACTACACCGATCTGCAGCTCATCGGCACGATCGCGACGATGGAGACGTTCCAGAAGATCTACCGTCCGGAGGTCTACAACGCCAACTCCGCGGCGGCGAGCATCTACCGCCCGAGCCTCGGTCAGAACGACTACTCGTCGACCCAGATCGCGTACGACCGCGAGGAGCGCAGCCAGCTCGCGCTCGCGCAGGGCAAGCACACGGAGGAGCACTTCATGAAACCCCACGGCGAAGTGCTCGCCCAGTGGGCCGCCGGCTACCCGGTCGCGGCCGCGTGACCCGCGGAGCCTCACCCGATATGAACACGCTTCTCCCCACCTCGATCGTCGGCAGCCTTCCGAAGCCCTCCTGGCTCGCGCAGCCCGAGACCCTCTGGTCGCCCTGGAAGCTCGAGGGCGATGCCCTGGCCGAGGGCAAGCAGGATGCGCTGCGCAGCGCCGTGCAGGAGCAGACCCGGCGCGGCATCGACGTGATCAGCGACGGCGAGCAGACCCGCCAGCACTTCGTCACGACGTTCATCGAGCACCTCAGCGGTGTCGACTTCGACCAGCGCGAGACGGTGCGCATCCGCGATCGCTACGACGCGAGCGTGCCGACCGTCGTCGGTGCCGTCAGCCGCGAGAAGCCGGTGTTCGTCGACGACGCGCGCTTCCTCCGCCAGCAGACCGATCAGCCGATCAAGTGGGCGCTGCCCGGCCCGATGACGATGATCGACACGCTCTCGGACCGCCATTACCGCAGCCGCGAGAAGCTGGCCTGGGAGTTCGCGACGATCCTCAACCAGGAGGCACGCGAGCTGGAGGCCGCCGGCGTGGATGTGATCCAGTTCGACGAGCCCGCGTTCAACGTCTTCTTCGACGAGCTCAAGGACTGGGGCGTCGCGACGCTCGAGCGGGCCGCCGAGGGACTGCGCGCCGAGACCGTCGTGCACATCTGCTACGGCTACGGCATCAAGGCGAACAATGACTGGAAGGCGACGCTCGGGGAGGAGTGGCGCCAGTACGAGGAGTCGTTCCCGCTGCTGCAGCGGTCGATCATCGACACGGTGTCGCTCGAGCGCGCGAACTCGCACGTGCCGCTCGACCTCATCGAGCTCATCCGTGGCAAGAAGGTCATGCTCGGCGCGATCGACGTGTCGAGCACGACGGTCGAGACGCCCGAGCAGGTCGCCGACACCCTGCGCGATGCGCTCGCGTTCGTCGACGCCGACAAGCTCGTGCCGAGCACGAACTGCGGCATGGCGCCCCTTCCGCGCGACGTCGCGCTGGGCAAGCTCAGCGCGCTCAGCGCCGGTGCTGCGCTGCTCCGCGACGAGCTGTCGGCAGGGCGGGGCTGACAGCCGGGCCCGGCGCAGATCGGAGCGCGGTGCTGCCCGCGGAACTCAGGGGCGCGCCGGTGCCGCCGGCGGAAGCCAGGCCCGCGGCGGCTCGGAGGGCGGCAGGAGCAGCCGGGCCTGGTAGCGGTTCATGGCGATCACGGTGGCACCCAGGCCGGCGAACAGCACGCCGCCGATCGCCATGACCCATCCGACGACCACCGCCACGTAATTGCCGGGGTCGTTCGTGCTGATGACGATGAACACGATCCCGACGACCACGACGAGCGCCGCGAGCGCGAACACTCCGATCGCTGTGGCCCGCAGAGCGGCCAGAGACCGCGCCGCGTGGAAGGTGGGGCGGATGCCGAAGCGGGAGTTCGTGTACTCGGCCCAGCGCGCACCGGTCCACCAACGGCTCGCGGTGCCGGTGATCGGGTACCAGCCGGCGCCGGGACCCTCCTGCTCGCCGGGAAACGGGCGGACGATGTCGAGCATCAGCGGCGCCGATGCCGGCACCGGGATGCGGAGTACGATCGTCGTCTGGATCGCGATGCCGAACCACAGCGCCGCGACGAGCAGCAGGGGGAATCCTGCGAACGACACACCGGGCGTGACCATGCCGAGCACCAGTTGCACGCTCGCCAGCGCGAGGAAGATCACGCCGAGGGCCCAGGTGAAGCCGACCTGCTCCGTGCTGCCCCAATCGGTGCCCGGGGTGCCGTCCTTGCGGAAGCGCAGGCCGGTCCACTTGCGGCCGTCCCACCAGCGCGCGGGGCCTGCGGGGGTGACGTACCAGCCGGGAGCGGGGCCGACCGGAGCCGACGACGGCTGCGCCGGTGCCGACGACGTGGGCGCATGCTGAGGCGGCACGTGCTGAAGCGGTATGTGCTGGGGCGGTGCGGATGCCGCGACCGCAGCCGGAGCATCCGCCTCGTGCGCCGTCCACTGCGTGCCGTCCCACCAGCGCACGCGTCCCGGCGTGCCCGCGTCGTACCATCCCGGTGCTGCGTTCATGAAGCGACCCTCCCCGTCGGCTGTAGCGGTTCGAGCGTAGCGTCGATGCGCTCTCGTCGGCCTCGGAAATCGGCGTCGAACGAGGGCAATCCTTGGCAAATCGGATGGCAACAACGTGACGATCAGATGACGCGGGTATCGAAAAAGCGCGGTATCACAAGGATCGCGTGGCACATCTGTGGCACATCGCTTGTCTTGCCGGATCGGCGATCCATACAGTCCTCTCAAGCGAGCGAAAGCGCCGCCCATGAATCAGCTAGCGGACCCGCGCACCCCCGACATCGGCGCCTGACGCTCGATCGTGGTACGTGTTGAGAGTCCGCCAATGGAGGCGAAATGACGAATACTGAAATTCCCAAGAAGACGCCCGCGAAAGCGGCGATCGCGTCGTGGGTCGGCACGACCCTGGAGTACTACGACTTCGCCGTCTACGGCACGGCCGCAGCGCTCGTGCTCAATCAGCTGTTCTTCCCTCCGGAGCTCCCCGAGGGCGTGCGCGTGCTGCTCAGCATGATGACGCTCGCGGTCGGCTACGTGGTCCGCCCGCTCGGCGCCTTCATCCTCGGCCCGCTCGGCGACCGCTTCGGCCGCAAGTTCGTCATGATGCTGACGCTGTTCGGCATCGGCATCTGCACGTTCATCATCGGCTGCCTGCCGACCTTCGAGCAGATCGGCATCCTCGCCCCGATCCTGCTGGTCGTCATCCGCATCATCCAGGGCCTGTCGGTGTCGGGCGAGCAGGCCAGCGCGATCTCGATGAGCCTCGAGCATGCCTCCGACAACCGTCGCGGCTTCACCACGAGCTTCGTCACCAGCGGTTCCGCCTCGGGCGGCCTGCTCGCGACCGCCGTCTTCATCCCGTTCGCGGCGCTCCCGACCGAAGACCTGCTCGGCTGGGCCTGGCGCATCCCGTTCTGGCTCTCTGCGGTCGTCGTCGTGGTCGCGTACCTCATCCGCCGCAACCTCGAAGAGCCGCCGTCGTTCGTCGAGACCCAGGCGATCAAGGCGCAGCTGCCGCCGATCAAGCAGGTGCTGCGCTTCCACTGGGTGACGATCATCCGCGTCGCCGCCTGCGCCATGATCGCCGGCGTCAGCTACCTCTTCGCCACGTTCTCGGTCGCCTTCGCGACCACCGGATACGGCCTCGACAAGTCGACCATGCTCTGGGTGCCCGTGCTCGCCAGCCTGCTCGCGCTGCTCTACACGCCGTTCGCCGGGTACATCTCCGATCTCATCGGCCGCAAGACGGTCTTCATCATCGGAGCCGTGGGCGCCGGTGTCACGACCGTTCCGTACCTGTGGGCGATCAGCGAGGGCAACTGGCCGCTGATCTTCACGCTCGGCATCCTCTGCAACGGCTTCTTCTACTCGACGGCCAACGCCGCGTGGCCTGCGTTCTTCGCCGAGATGTTCCCGAACCGCGTCCGCGTCTCGGGCCTCGCGGTCGGCACGCAGATCGGTTTCGCGATCGCCGGTGCCATCGGGCCGGTGGCCTCGACGGCGCTCGCCGGGGAAGACCTGCAGAACTGGTTCGGGCCGGCGCTCCTCGGGCTCGGACTCATGGCGATCGCCGTGATCGCGGCGCTCACCGCCAAGGAGACCCGCCGCTACTCGCTCGACGAGGTCGACGACGTGCAGCAGACCCAGAAGGAGAAGGACGCGGTCACCGCGTCGATCCTCGTCCCCTGACGACGGATGCCTCGAGGGCCCGGGAAGCTTCGGCATCCCGGGCCCTTCGTGCACGCGGGAAGCCGTGAGAGGTCAGGACACGCCGCAACGCGGCACCGGTTCAGGGCGTGTCGTGACCCCTCGCGGAGAAAAGAAGGAGAAGGAGCGGGCGTCAGGCCTTGCGGGGACCGGTGGATGCCCGCACCGTGAGGTGCGCCGAGATGTGGTCGATGCGGTCGGAGCGGTCGCGGGTCGCGAAGCGGCCGATCAGCATGTCGACCGCGGCGCGGCCGGCGCTCTCACCCGGCGAGGTGACGGTGGTCAGCGGCGGATGCGAGAACGACGAGCCGAAGATGTCGTCGCAGCCGACCACGCTGAGGTCGTCGGGGATCGAGACGCCGAGCTGGCGGAACCGGTCGAGCGCCCCGATCGCGAGCACGTCGTTGAAGAAGATGCAGGCGGTCGCCCGGGTGAGCACGACGGCATCCGCTGCGGCCGCCCCGTTCGCGAGGGTCACGTGGTAGCGGCCGACGGCGACGAGGTCGACGCCGTCCTCCTCGGCCGCGGCCGTGATCGCGTCGAAGCGCGTGCCGTCGGTCCAGGAGCCGTGCGGGCCGCGCACGTAGGCGATGCGGGTGTGTCCGAGCGAGTGCAGGTAGTGCACGGCCTGGGCGAGGCCGGCGGGGGTGTCGATCACGACGCCGGAGAGACCGGGGGACTGGCGGTTGATCACCACGGTCGGCGCGATCTGCGCGACCGCGCGCAGGGCCTCGTCATCGATGCGCGGCGACGACACGACGATGCCGTCGACCGTGCGGGCGAGCTCGCGCAGCCACTGCTCCTCCATCGGCAGCGACTCCTCGGTGCTGACGAGCAGGTGCAGGTAGCTCGCCGCGCGGATCTGCGCCTGCGCGCCACGGGTCACGTCGAGGTTGAACGGATTGGTGAGGTTCGGGAGCACGAGCGCGATCGTGCCGCGCGCGAGGCGGTTCTCGGCGGCGGGCAGGAGGGCCGAGGTGTAGCCCATCTCCTGCGCCTTGCTGGTGATGCGCTCGTACATCGCCGGGCTCACGCGGTTGGGGTTCGAGAGGGCGCGCGAGACCGTCGAGGGGGCGACGCCGAGCGCCTCGGCGATCTCGGTGAGGGTGACGCGGCGCTGAACGCGGCGAGCGGGAACGGCCATGGCTCGATGGTAGCGAAGGGTCCCGGTGATCGGAAGGCAGTATGGCACGGATTTTGCCAAGAGCAGCAGAGCGGATGCCTGGAAACACCGTGTTCGGGCGGGGCATCCGGCACGGAAGCGGCACGATCCTGCACCTTCCGATGCCGCGCGTCCTAGCCTTTTCCCGACGGCGGAATCGACGACGAGAGGAGCTGGCGATGACCCGCAGGATCGACCTGGTCGCAGACCTGGGTGAGGGCTTCGGCCCATGGCGGATGGGTGACGACGCCGCCCTCCTCGACGTGCTCACCTCGGCCAACATCGCGTGCGGCTTCCACGCCGGCGACTCGCAGATCATGGACGAGACCGTCCGGGCCTGCGTGCAGCGCGGCGTCGGCATCGGCGCCCACCCCTCGTTCCCGGATCTGCAGGGCTTCGGGCGTCGCGACATGGGCCTCACGGCCGACGAGGTGCGCACCGACGTGCTCTACCAGTTCGGTGCGCTGCAGGCGATCGCCGCCTTCCACGGCACGCACGTCACGCACCTCGCCCCGCACGGCCGGCTCGGCAACCTCGTCGCGGTGCGCGAGGACTACGCGGATGCCGTCGCCACCGCCGCCGCGCGTCTGAACCCCGAGCTCATCGTGCTCGCCCAGGACGGCAAGCTCGCGGATGCCGCTCGGGCCGCGGGCCTGCGGGTGGGCATCGTCGGCATCGCCGACCGCGCCTACGAGGACGACGGCACCCTGGTTCGTCGCACCGAGCCCGGCGCCGTGATCCACGATGCCGACGAGATCCGACGGCGCACCGTGCGGATGGTCGTCGACGGCGTGATCGAGAGCCGCAACGGCGTGCTCATCCCCGTCGCCTGCGACACCGTGCTCGTGCACGGCGACACCGACGGCGCGGTGGAGCTCGCCCGCCAGATCCGCGCGGGCCTCGAATCGGCGGGCGTCGAGATCGCCCCGCTCGCGGACTGGCTGGCGTGAGCGAACCCATGTCATCGGCATCCGTCGTCATCTCGCCCAGCGGCAACTCCGCGCTGCGCGTCGCCAGCACCCTCGCCGACCGCGAAGCGGGCTGGCGCCTCGTGCACCACCTCGCCCGCTTCGTCGACGCGGCCCACGTGCCCGGCGTCGAGTGCGTCATCCCCACCTACGACGCGGCACTCATCGAGATCGACCCCGCGGAGGTGTCGCTCGAGCGTCTCGGCGAGTACCTCGCGCACGTGGTCGACGGCCTCGATCACGACCGCCCGCTCACCGACCGCCCGCGCACCTTCGACGTACCCGTGCTCTACGACACCGAGGGCGAACTCGACCTCCGCACCGTCGCCGATGCCCAGGGTCTGAGCGTCGCCGACGTCGTCCGCCTGCACTCCGAGCCGACCTACGTGGTGCGCTGCCTCGGGGCTCCCGGCGGCTCGCCCATGCTCGACGGCCCGCCGTTCCCCCTGCCCGTTCCGCGCCTCGCGAGCCCGCGGGCGCACGTGCCGCAGGGAGTGGTGTCGGTCGCCGGTCGTCAGGCGACGATCACTCCGGCCGCGGCCCCCGGCGGCTGGCCGCTCATCGGGCGCACCCCGCTCGTCGTGCTCGACCTCGCGGCCGAACCGTTCGTGCCCTACGAGCCCGGCGACCTGATCCGCTTCCGCGCGATCGACCAGGCGGAATACGACGCCCTGCTCGGCACCCGGATGGTGGCATCGTGAATGCGGATGCCGTGAACGCCGGGGCGCTGACGGTCGTCGAGGCCGGATCCACCCAGGTCACCGACCTCGGGCGGCGCCGGGGCCCCCGCTTCGGAGTGCCGGTCAACGGCGCGCTCGACCAGCGCTCGGCCCGGATCGCGAACATCCTCGTCGGCAACCCCGAGACCGCCCCGGTGCTCGAGATAACCGCGCTCGACGCCGAGTTCGTCGCCGACATCGACATCCTCATCGCGGTCTCCGGCGCCGATGGGCACCTGACCGTCGACGGCGTCGGCCGGCCGACGAACCAGCCGGTCTCGGTGCGCGCGGGCGAGGCGATCGCCCTGCGGCAGATCCAGGGCGGCCTGCGTTGCTACCTCGCCGTGCGCGGATCGTTCGACGTGCCGCAGCTGCTCGGCAGTTGTGCCCCCGACTCGGTGCTCGGCTTCGGCGGGCGCCTGGTCGCCGGCGAGCGGATCGCTCTGCGCGCCGCCACGGCCCCGGTCTTCAACGCGCACTTCACCGCCGAGCTCTACGACCTCGACGTGCCGCGACTGCCCACGGGCTTCATCGTCGACGTCACCGACGGCCCCGACCTCGACGACTTCGCCGGCACGGCCGACCGCTTGTTCGCCCAGCCCTATCTCGTCACCCCGAAGAGCAACCACATCGGGCTGCGCATGACGGGACCGCTGCCCGAGCGTCGCACGCAGGGCGAGGTGCTCTCGCGCGGTGTCCCCGTGGGGGCCGTCGAGGTCCCGCCGGGCAATGAGCTGCTCGTGCTGCACCGCGGGCGCGGCGTGACCGCCGGGTACCCGGTGCTGGCGGTCGTGACCTCCGGCTCGCTCGATGTGCTCGCCCAGGTGCGCCCGGGGCAGCACCTCCGCTTCCGGCGGCTCTCGGCATCCGATGCCGCGGCCCGTGCCCGCGCCGAGCTCGTCGAGCTCGAGGCGCTCCGCCTTCGCGTCCGCTCCGTCTTCGACGCGCTGGACGCCCTCTCCACAGCCACCACCGGAAGGACCCTCCTATGACTTTCTCCGACTACCGCACCGCCGTCGTCACGGGCGCGACGAGCGGCGTGGGCCGCGGCGCGATCGACCTCTTCCTCGCGAAGGGTCTCACCGTGCACGCGATCGCCCGCGACGAGCAGCGGCTGGCGGCCCTCGCCGAGAAGGGCGTGATCACCCACGCGCTCGACGTGCGCGACACCGCCGCCCTCACGCATGCGCTCGACGGGGTGGAAGCCGACATCGTGCTCAACAGCGCCGGCGTCAGCCGCGCGGGCAACATCCTCGACGCCTCGGCCGACGACCTCGACGACCTCGTCGAGGTCAACCTCACGGCGGTCATGCAGATCCTGCGCCTGCTCTACCCGGGCATGGTCGAGCGCGACCGCGGCCACGTGCTCAACATCTCGTCGATCGCCGGGCACTACAACTTCTTCGGCCACACGGCCTATCACGCGACCAAGGCCGCCGTGCACCAGCTGTCGCGCCAGCTGCGCAACGACGCTCTCGGCAAGCGGGTGCGCGTCACCGAGCTGAGCCCGGGCCGCATCGAGACCGAGATCTTCTCGCGCAACCTGGGTGGCACGCCCGAGACGGATGCCGCCGCCTGGGCCACCTACTACGAGGGCTTCGAGTCGCTCACGGTCGACGACATCGTCGCGGCCATCGACTACGCGGTCGACGCCCCGTCGCACGTGAACATCGGGCTCATCGAGCTCATGCCCACCTTCCAGGTGCCCGGCGGACTCACCTTCGATCGCCGTGACGCCGAGCTCGTGCAGTCCGCGGCGTCCGCCGCGAGCGCCGAGTAAACGAGACGCCGAGTAAAGCAGAGTAAGAGGAACGACACCATGGTTCACGTCACCACCAAGATCGATCGCGCCGAGGCATCCGACATCGCCCGCCTGGGCGAATTCACCGCCGCCACCATCCACGAGGCACAGGGCCGCCGCGGCGCGCTCAACTCGAACATCACCCCCATCGACCGCGACATGTCGTTCGTCGGCTCGGCGTTCACGGTCGTCTGCGCCCCGCGTGACAACCTCATGCTGCAGGTCGCCATCCACTACGCGCAGCCCGGAGACGTGCTCATCGTCTCGGCGGGCGAGTTCGCCGAGGCCGGCATGTTCGGCGACGTGCTCGGCAACGCCTGCAAGGCCAAGGGCATCGCCGCACTGGTGACCGACGCCGGCGTGCGCGACACGCAGGAGCTGCGCGAGCTGGGCCTGCCCGTCTTCTCGGGCAGCGTCTCGATCAAGGGCACGGTCAAGGAGACCCTCGGGGCGCTCAACCAGCCCGTCGTCTTCGCGGGCGAGCTGATCCGCCCCGGCGACATCGTCAAGGGCGACGCCGACGGCATCGTCGTCGTGCGCCGCGAAGAGGTGCGCGAGGCGGCCGAGCTGTCGGCGGCGCGCGACGCGCACGAGGCCGAGCTCATCACGAAGTACTGGGCCGGCGGCACGACCATCGAGCTCTGCAACCTCACCGAGGTGCTCACGGCCAAGGGCCTCACCTCCGACATCGAGGATGCATCGTGACCGCGAGCACCGAGACCCCTGCGTCCTCGTTCCGCGCCGCCGAGCGCCTCGGACGCATCAAGCCCTCGCCCAGTACGGCGGCCGCGGCACGCGTGCGCGAGCTGAAGGGTCAGGGGCGCAGCATCCTCGACCTCACCGTCGGCGAGCCCGATTTCGACACCCCCGCGCACATCAAGCAGGCGGCGATCGCGGCCATCGAGGCCGGCGAGACCAAGTACACGCCCGTCAACGGCACGCCGCGGCTGCGCCAGGCGATCCGTGGTGCGCTGCAGCGCACACACGGCATCGAGTACTCGGATGCCGAGATCACCGTCGGCGGCGGAGGCAAGCAGGTCATCTTCCTCGCGCTCATGGCGACGGTGGATGCCGGCGACGAGGTGCTCATCCCCGCGCCGTACTGGGTGTCGTACCCCGACATGGTGCGCGCGAACGAGGGAACCCCTGTGATCGTGCCGACGTCGGCCGAGAACGGCTACAAGGTCACGGCCGCGCAGCTCGAGGCCGCGATCACCGACCGCACGACCTGGCTGATCCTGAACAGTCCGGGCAACCCGAGCGGCGCGATCCACACCGAGCAGGAGCTGTCGGCCCTCGCCGAGGTGCTGCGTCGTCACCCCGCGGTGTCGGTGCTCTCCGACGAGATCTACAGCGAGATCTCGTTCACGGGCACCCCCGCCCCGAGCCTCGCCGCGGTCGCCCCCGACCTGCGCCACCGCGTGCTCGTGGTCTCGGGCGTCTCGAAGTCGTACGCGATGACGGGCTGGCGCCTCGGCTATGCGGCGGGTGACCCCGCCCTCGTCGGCGCCATCAACACCCTGCAGTCGCAGACCTCGTCGTGCCCGTCGTCGATCAGCCAGGCCGCCGCGGCCGCGGCGCTCGAGGGGCCGCAGGACTTCATCGCCGAGTCGGTGCCGGTGTACCGCGAGCGGCGCGCCGTCGCCGTGGCGGGTCTCCGCGCGATCGACGGGCTGACCCCGCTCGTGCCCGACGGCGCGTTCTACCTCTACGTCGATTGCGCGGGCCTCATCGGCCGCACCACCTCCGAGGGAAAGGTGCTCACCGACGACCAGGACGTGACGTTCTACCTGCTCGACCAGGCCGGCGTCGCCGTGATCCAGGGTTCCGCCTACGGCAGTTCGCCCTTCTTCCGCATCTCGTTCGCGACCGACCTCGGCACGATCACCGCCGCGCTCGAGAAGATCGCCGAAGCCGTGGCGGTCCTGCGATGAGCGACACGACGGCTAGCGACCGCCTGCGCGTCGTCGTCGCCGCGCCCCTCGCCCCCGAGCTGTGCGATCTGCTGGTCGCTCGCGAGCCGCGCATCGACCTCGTCGTCGATCAGACGCTGCTGCCGCCGATGCGGCATCCCGCCGACTTCTCCGGCGACCCGTCGTTCCGCCGCACGCCCGAGCAGCAGGCCGCCTACGAGGCGCTGATCGACTCGGCCGAGGCGCTGTACGGCATCCCCGACGTCGACCCCGCCGCCCTCGCCCGCGCGGTGCGCGCCAACCCGGCACTGCGCTGGGTGCACACGATGGCCGCCGGTGGCGGCGGTCAGGTGCGCGCCGCGCAGCTCACCGACGACGAGCTGCGGCGGGTGACCTTCACGACCTCGGCCGGTGTGCACGGCGATGCGCTCGCCGAGTTCGCGGTGTTCGGCGTCTTCGCCGGCGCCAAGCACCTGCCCCGGCTGCAGCGCCAGCAGCGCGAGCGCGAGTGGAGCGGCCGCTGGGTCATGTCGCAGGTCGCCGACCAGACGGTGCTCGTGCTCGGTCTCGGCGGCATCGGGCAGGCCGTCGCACGCCAGCTCGCCGCCCTCGGCACGACGGTGATCGGCACCTCGCGCAGCGGGGCATCCGTTCCGGGCGTCTCGCGCGTCATCCACCCGGACGACGTCGCCGAGGTGCTGCCCGAGGTCGACGCGGTCGTGGCGACCCTGCCCGGCACCGACGCCACGCACCACCTCGTCGGCCCCGACTTCTTCGCCGCGCTCCGCCCGGGCGCAACGCTCGTCAACGTCGGACGCGGCACCGTCATCGACGAGGCCGCCCTGCTCGAGGCGCTCGACGCCGGAACCGTGGGTTTCGCCGCGCTCGACGTGTTCGAGGTCGAGCCGTTGCCGTCGGACAGCCCCCTGTGGTCGCACCCCGACGTGCTGGTGAGCCCGCACACCGCAGCGCTCGACGCCCGCGAAGACGGGCGTATCGCCGAGCTGTTCGCCGACAACGCCACCCGCCTCCTCGACGGCACGCCCCAGCGCAACGTCGTCGACACCATCGAGTTCTACTGATCGAGTTCTCCTGATCCGGACGGAGCATCCATGAGCACCCCCGCCCTTCACGCCATCGTGATCCACGAGGCCGGCGACCTGCGCATCGACCCGATCGCCGAGCCCGTTCCCGCTCCCGACGAGGCCGTCATCGACATCGTCTACGGCGGCATCTGCGGGTCCGACCTGCACTACTGGAAGCACGGAGCCGCGGGGGAGTCGATCCTCCGCGCGCCGATGGTGCTCGGGCACGAGGTCGTCGGTGTGGTCCGGCGGGCCGCCGCCGACGGCAGCGGGCCGTGGGAGGGTGCGCGGGTCGCCGTGCACCCCGCCACCCCGGCGCAGGAGCACGTCCGGCATCCGATCGACCGCCCCAACATCGCGGGCGGCGGGTACCTCGGCTCGGCCGCGCGCTTCCCGCATCGCGACGGTGCGTTCGCGCACCGGGTCGCGATGCCCACGCGGATGCTGCGCGCCCTCCCCGAGGGGATCGATCTGCAGGAGGCGGCGCTCATCGAGCCCGCCAGCGTCGCCTGGCACGCCGTCAACCGGATCGGTGACGTGTCGGATCTGTCGGCGCTCGTCGTCGGATGCGGGCCGATCGGTCTGCTCGCGGTCGCGGTGCTCAAGGCCCGCGGTGCGCGGCACATCACCGCCGTCGATCTGCACGAGCGCCCGTTGCGCATCGCTCAGGAGCTCGGCGCCGACGTCGTGCTGCAGCAGCCCGATGCCGCGGACGTCCAGGCCGTCGACGCCGACGTGGTGATCGAGTCGTCCGGCAGCCCGCAGGGCCTCGACACGGCGATCCGCGGGGCCGCCCGCGGAGGCGTCGTCGCGATGGTCGGACTCCTGCCCAGCGGTCCGCAGCCCGTGCAGGTCGCGCTCGCGATCGCGCGCGAGCTCGATCTGCTCGGCTCGTTCCGCTTCAACGACGAGATCGACGAGGTGATCGCGGCGCTCGCCGACGGTACGTTGCGCATCGCGCCCGTGATCAGCCACGTCAAGCGCTGGCGCTCCGCCGCCGACGCCTTCGCGACCGCCGCCGATCCGACGGTGTCGAGCAAGGTGCTGCTGCAGTTCGGGAAGGCGTGATGACCGTGCTGACCGCCTCCCGTCCGCTCGTCGTGGTGATGGGCGTCGCCGGCTCCGGCAAGTCGACGGTCGGTGCCGCCCTGGCCGACCGGCTGCGGCTGCCGTTCGGTGACGCCGACGACCTGCATCCGTCTGCCGGCGTCGAGAAGATGTCGCTCGGCATCCCGCTCACCGATGCCGACCGCGACCCCTGGCTCGACGCCGTCGGCGAGGAGATCGTCCGGCATCGCGTGCCGGGTCTCGTGATCGCCTGCTCGGCGCTCAAGGTCGCTTACCGTGACGTGCTGCGCGCGCACGCCCCCGAGGTGTTCTTCCTGCACCTCGAGACCACCAAGCGCGTGCTCGCCCAGCGGATGCTGGTGCGCTCCGAGCACTTCATGCCGCTCGCGCTCCTCGACTCGCAGCTCGACACCCTCGAGCCGCTCGCGGGCCACGAGAACGGGTTCACGATCGACGCGCGGCGCAGCGTCGACGAGATCATCGGTGCGGCCGAGCGGGTGCTCCGAGCCGAACCGGCCGCCCGGCGGTCATGACCGGGCGCGCGGTCTGGGTGTCGGCGCCGCACGGAAGCGTCGCCGGCTACGAGGCGGGATGCCGCACCCGGGCGATGTGCCCGATGGGGCCCGATTCCGAGATCCTCACGTGCGCCGAGGCGGCGCTGCGGCGGCGCGGCGACTACCGACTGGCGCGGATGCCGCTCGATCAGCCCGTTCCCCGCTCGGGCGACGTCGATGAGGTCGTGGTGCCGCCGGGCGGCGTGGTCTCGCCGGGCGGTGTCGTCTCGCCGCGCGGTGTGCGCGAGGTGCACGGCACGCCTTGGGGGTACGCCCGCGGATGCCGCGACCCGAAGTCGTGCCCGAACCGGCGTCTGGGCGCGGTGACCTGCGCCGAGTCGCGTCGCCGCTACGTGCACGAGTACGTCTCGCGCCGGGCGGCGGGGGAGGGGTCGCCGATCGATCACGGCACCCCGAACGGCTACTTCATGGGATGTCGTGACCGGCGCCTGTGCCCGCGCGGCGACGACGGGGTCTCGTGCACCGAGGCCCGGGCCGAGCATCGGCGCGGCCTCGCCCGTGCGGCGGGGGTCGCGCCGCGGGCCGAGACCCTCGACTCCGGGGCGGCGGCCGCGCGCATCCGCGACCTGCGCTCGCGCGGCTGGTCGCTGCGGCGGATCGCGGCGGCGACGGGGTGCGGACGCACGACGATCGCCGAGCTCGCCGTCGAGGAGGGTCCGGTCCGGCGGCGGGTCACCGCCGACACACTGCAGCGGATCCTGGGGGTGGCCGCGGGGTAGATGGCGGTGCGGGTGGTTGCTCCCCGTCAACAGTTGCACTTTTGCAACTAACGGCGTATGGTTGACACTTATCAACTTTCTACGCTGGAGCGTTCCCCTGTGACAACCACCTCTTCACCCGCGCACGACACCGTGCGCTCACCACGCGAGGTCTTCACCGCGATCTCCGGGCTCGTCGTCGGCATGTTCGTCGCCGTGCTCTCGGGCACCGTCGTGTCGACCTCGATGCCGGTCATCATCGCCGACCTCGGCGGCACGCAGTCCCAGTACACCTGGGTCATCACCGCGAGCCTGCTCGCCACCGCCGTCTCCACCCCGATCTGGGGCAAGCTGGCCGACCTCGTCGACCGCAAGATCCTCGTTCAGATCTCGCTCATCCTCTTCACGGCCGGCACCGTGATCGCCGGGTTCTCGACCGACACGAACATGCTCATCGCGGTGCGCGTCATCCAGGGCATCGGCGTCGGCGGTCTCATGTCGCTCGTCATGATCGCGGTCGCCCTCATCATCTCGCCGCGTGAGCGCGGCAAGTACATGGGCGTCGTCGGCGGCATCATGGCCCTCGGCACCATCGGCGGCCCGCTGCTCGGCGGACTCCTCACCGACGTGTGGGGCTGGCGCTCGAACTTCTTCGTCGGCGTGCCGTTCGCGCTCCTCGCCCTCGTGCTCCTGCAGTTCACGCTGCACCTGCCCAAGCCGCAGCGCGACAGCAAGGTCTCGATCGACTACTTCGGCATCGTGCTGCTCGCGGTCGGCGTCTCGACCCTCCTCATCTGGGTCTCGATGGGCGGCAGCCAGTTCGAGTGGGACTCGTCGACCAGCATCATGCTCGCCGTCATCGCCGGCGTCGCGATCGCCGCGTTCATCACCGTCGAGTTCTTCGTCAAGGAACCGATCGTGCCGATGTCGCTGTTCCGCAACCGCACCTTCACGCTCTCGGTCATCGCATCGATCGCGATCGGCGTCTCGATGTTCGCCACCTCGGTGTTCCTCGCCCAGTACTTCCAGCTGGCCCGCGGCGCCACGCCGACCGAGTCGGGTCTCATGACGATCCCGATGATCATCGGCCAGATGGGTGCGTCGATCATCATCGGCCAGCTCGTCAGCCGCTTCGGCAAGTGGAAGGGCTGGATGCTCACGGGCTCCGTGCTGACCACGGTCGGCGTGAGCCTGATGTCGACGCTGCGCTACGACACCCCGTTCCCGCTGGTGGCCGTGTACATGTTCGTGCTCGGCGCGGGCCTCGGCATGGTCATGCAGAACCTCACGCTCATCGTGCAGAACGACACCGCCCCGCAGCAGCTGGGTGCGGCCTCGTCGAACGTGAACTTCTTCCGCACGATCGCCGGTACCATCGGCGTCACCGTCATGGGTTCGCTGCTCTCGACGAGCGTCGCCGGGTACATGACCGATTCGCTGAAGGACTTCGTGCCGTCGACGCAGGACGAGATCGATGCCCTGCAGCACCTCGCCTCGGGCGATGTGCCGAAGGTCGGCCAGCTGCCCGACACGATCCGCGCGATCGTCGAGGGTGCGTACGGCCACGGCATCGCGGATGCCTTCATCATCGCCATCCCGCTCGCGGTCATCGCCGTCATCGCGATCGCGTTCATCAAGAACAAGCCGCTGTCGACCAAGAATGCCGCGGAGCAGCTGCGCGAGCAGGCCGAGGAGTCGGTGATCGAGGTCTCGGAGGCCGAGGTCGGTGCGACGATGTCGACCGGTGCGATCCGCATCGCGGGAACGGCATCCGCTTCTTCCTCCGCCCCGTCGACAGGGTCGGTGACGACCGTTCTCGAACGCGAAGACCGGGAGTCGAGGGGCTGAGATGATCGGCTCGGATGCCGTCGCATCGCCCGACGCGGAGACCGCGCTGGGTGACCTGCAGACGCACCTCAACCTCATCTTCGCGCGGACGCGGACGCTGTGGCGGGAATCCGCCGCCCGCATCTCGCCCGAGCTGCAGGTGGGCGGCTACAAGCTGCTGACCTTCATCGATCGGGCCGGCTCCGTCAGCGCCCACGAGCTGGCGGAGCGGTTCGAGATGGACAAGTCGGTCGTGAGCCGCCAGGTGCGGATGCTCGAGGACCTCGGTCTGATCGAGTCCCGCCCGGACGAGCGCGACGGGCGCCTGCGCGTGCTGACGGCGACGCCGTCGGCCTGCGCGGCGCTCGCCGAGTTGCGCCGCGACCACGGGGTGCGCCTGCGCGCGGTGGTCGCCGAGCTCACTCCCGAGGAGATCCACGCGGCATCCAAGGTCTTCCGGCTGCTGTCGGAGGTCTGACACGGCCGGGGTTCCGTTGCCGGGGTCAGGCGTTCGTGCCGGATCAGGCGGATGCTGTCGCCATCCGCCTGATCCGACCCGATCGCCTGATCCGACCGGCAAGTGAACCGTCGCCAGTAGGCTGGCGACCATGAGCGCCTCGACCGACGAACCCGCCCGCCAGGGCGAGCCCGCCGAGCACCCGGCAGCGCACCCCGGCAGCGTCGACATCGACCAGGCCGTCTCGCGCGTCGAGCACGAGCTGGGGCGGCTGTTCGCCCGCATCCGGGTGAGCTGGCGAGAGGCGGCGACCACCGTGCACCCGGACCTGCAGCCCCTCGGCTACCAGGTGCTCACGTCGATCGCGACGGGCAAGGCGACCTCGGCCGGCGCGATCATCGAGCGCCTGCAGACCGACAAGTCGGCCGTCAGCCGTCACGTGCGCCAGCTCGAGCAACTGGGACTGGTCGAGAGCGTTCCCGACCCCGACGACCGCCGGGCCCGTGTGCTGGTCGCCACCGATCTCGCGCAGGAGCGCGTCGCGCTCGCCCGCTCCCGCTACGAGGCGCGCCTCGCCGAGCGGCTGCGCCGCTGGTCGGCCGAAGACCTCGACCGCTTCTCGGAGCTGCTGGCCGCCTTCGGCGACTGACGCCCGGCTGCGTCGCAGGGGTAGGTGCTCAGCACAGCCGGTGGGGGCGACGCTGTGGCGTCGCGACGGTGACGACCGGCATCCGCCTGGCTAGCCTGGAGGGATGGAGAGCTTCGACTTCCCCTCCGTCGATCTGGCGTACCTCAGGTCGACGCTCGGTGAACCCGAGGCGCCGACCACGCAGAAGATCACGAACTACCTCGACGAGAACTGCCTGACCTTCCTCGCGCACTCGCCGTTCTGCAGCCTGGCGACCGCGGATGCCGCTGGCAACTGCGACAGCTCGCCGCGCGGCGACTATCCCGGATTCGTGCGGGCGCTCGACCCGCGCACGCTGGTGATCCCCGACCGGCTCGGCAACAAGATCGCCGACTCGATGACCAACATCATCGACAACGGGCACATCGGGCTGCTGTGCTTCGTGCCGGGCATGACCGAGACGCTGCGCATCAACGGCACCGCGACCGTCACCAACGACCCCTCGCTGCTGGCGATGCTCGAGCAGGACCACGCGGTTCCCGATCTCGCGATCGTCGTGCGCACCGAGCAGGTGTACCTGCACTGCGGGCGGGCGCTCGTGCGGGCGGGTCTCTGGGACGCCGAGATGCAGGACCTCGCCGAGGAGGTGCCGACCTCGGGCAAGATCTGGGCGAGCATGTCGGGCTTCGATCCCTCGGTCGGCGACGTGATCGACGACGCGATGGCCGGCGCCTACCGGAACCTGTACTGAATGCGGTCCCGTGCGGGGATGCTCCCCCTCGTCGTGAGCGAGATCGTCCGTGAGACGCCGTCGATCGTCAGCATCCGGCTGGCAGCGCCCGACGGCGCCGTGCTGCCGCCGTGGCAGCCGGGGGCGCACGTCGACGTGCAGCTCATCACGCGGCACGAACGCCAGTACTCTTTGTGCGGCGACCCCGCCGATGCGCACGGCTATCGGATCGCCGTGCTGCGCGAGGAGTTCTCGCGCGGCGGCTCGCACTACATCCACTCGTTCCTGCGGGTGGGGAGCCGGGTGTGGGTGCGCCCGCCCCGCAACCTCTTCACGCTGGCGGATGCTCCGGCGTACCACCTGCTCGCGGCGGGCATCGGCATCACGCCGATCCTGGCGATGGCGCGGCACCTCGCCGCTGAGGATGCCGACTGGCGGATGACCTACCTGGTACGCCGGCGCGAAGACGTGGCCTTCGCGGACGATCTCGCTGCCCTCGGCGATCGCGTCGCGATCCATGTCGGCGCCGAGGCGGGGCGCCTCGACCTGGGCGTGCTTTACGCGGGACTCGCACCCGGCACCGCGGTCTACGCCTGCGGGCCGCAGCGCTTCGTCGATGCGCTCGACGACCTCGCGGGGTCCGCGACCGATGGTGCGAGCGTGCACGTCGAACGCTTCGAGCCGAAGCCGCGCGAGTTCCGGCCGAACGAGGCGTTCACCGTGGTCTGCGCGCGCAGCGACACCACGGTCGCGGTGCCGGCCGAGCGGTCGATGCTCGGCGCGCTGCAGAGTGCGGGCGTGCCCGTCGAGGGCTCATGTCTGCGCGGCATCTGCGGCTCCTGCGCGGTGAACGTGCTCGACGGCATCCCCGAGCATCGCGACTCGCTCACCGGCGACGACGCGTCGATGACGATGTACCCGTGCGTCTCGCGGGCGCTCTCCGACACCCTCGTCATCGACGCCTGAGGTTCGTGCCGCCCCTTCGCGAGGGGCGGAGAACTCCGTGTCGGGCGGACATTCTCGGCGCGGGCATCCGCCCATCGGGGAGAACTCCGCCCGCGACCGAGGGCGTTCCAGGGGGTTGAGAACTCCCGGGCGCTGTGGTGGGGTCGGGGTATGCGCGCCCGGCCTCTTCTCGTCTTCGACGGTGACTGCGGGTTCTGCACCACCGCGGTGGGCGTGCTCGAAAAGCGACTCGCACGCTTCCCCGACGCCCAGCCCTGGCAGTGGCTCGACCTCGACGCACTCGGCCTGAGCCGCCACGACGTGACGCACTACGTCTGGCTGATCGCGGGGGAGCGGCGGTACCGCTGCCTGCGCCCTCCCGCGGTAGCCCGGGCGCGGTCGCTGCGGGGTGGACCCTTCTACAGGCTCCGGGACCCAGTCGCGGTTGCTGCGCCGGATCTGGGTCGCTGAGCCCGTCGAAGCGTCCCGGTACGCGCGAGGGGAGGAGATCTCTGCTTCTGCAGGGGGTATCCGCGGTTCGGGTCCTGCCGAGCGCGTGATCTCCTCCGTTGCGGATTCCGCGGGGTGGGCTCTTCGGCAGGCTCAGGGGCCTAATGGAGCGGAGGAGACACGCCCGAGGATGAACTTAGGATTACCTACCCTAACTAAATTCTTGTTACGGTCGAAGGGCTCCCCCTTCCACCGACAGATTGGTCTTCGCCGTGCTCCGCCGGTCCTCTCTCGCTGCCCTCGTCGCCGCCTCCGCCCTGCTCCTCGCCTCGTGCGCCTCGACCGGAGACACCGCGGAACAACCGGAATCAGGGGAGGGCGTCACCCTCGAGCACCCCTCGCTCGAGGGCCTGTCGATCGACTTCGCCGCGCAGCCCGAGAGCATCGTGATGGACTGCTACGCCTACAGCTCGCTGCACGAGTATGGCATCGAGCCCGTCGCCCTCTTCGGCTACGAGTGCGACAACCCCTTCGTGATGGGCGACGCCGACATCTCCGACATCCCCAAGGTGGGCACCGACGGCGAGATCGACGTCGAGAAGCTCGCCGAGCTGCGCCCCGACGCGATCATCGGTCAGGGCACCGCCGACGGCTGGCAGTGGTTCGATGAAGACGTCAATGCGCAGCTCACGCGCGTCGCGCCCTTCGTTCCGCTGCCCGGCAGCGAGACGATCGACGGACGCATCGCCGACACCCGCACGATCGCGGCCTTCTTCGGCGCCGACGTCGAATCCGACGCGATCGTGCAGTCCGACGCCGACCTGGCCGACGCCAAGGATGCCTTCAGCGCGGCGATCGCCGACAGCGGCCTGAACATCATGCTCACCAGCCCCACGAAGGAGATGCTGTACACCGGCGTCGGCTTCGCCCAGGCCGAGCTGCTCGAAGAGCTCGGTGCGACCATCGTCGGCGCCGACGCCCCCGAGACCGGCAACCCGTGGGGCCAGGTCGCCTGGGAGGATGCCTCGACCTACCCGGCCGACATCCTGCTCATCGAGGGTTACAACGACGATTTCTCCTTCACCGCCGACCTCTGGGACGCACTGCCCGCCGTGCAGGCCGACCAGCTCGGCGCCTGGAGCTCGAAGGGCGCCATGACCGCCACGACGTACGCGGCCTGGCTGAACGACGTCGCCGACCTCGTCTCGGCGTCGACGAAGGTCTCCTGACCGTCGGATGAACCCGCAGCCCGCGGCATCCGGGCCCGCCCCGAACACCCTCGTGTCCGGGGCGGACCCGCGTCCGCCCTCGCCCCGCTCCGCCGCCCGTTCCTCCACCCGCTCCGCCGCCGGTCGACGTTGGGTCGGCCTCGTGCCGCTCGCGATCCTCTGCGTCGCGGCCCTCGCCGCCAGCATGCTCGTCGGCTCTCGCGCCGTTCCGCCGGCCGAGGTGATCCAGGCCCTCCTGCACCCCGACCTCGCCGACGCGATCTCGCAGACCGTCTGGTTCTCGCGCGTTCCGCGCACCGTGCTCATCCTCGTCGCGGGTGCCGCCCTCGGCGTCGCCGGAGCGCTCATGCAGGCCGTCACCCGCAACCCCATGACCGACCCCGGCATCCTGGGCGTGAACGCGGGCGCCTCGCTCGCCGTCGTCGTGGGGCTCGCCTTCTTCGGCATGACCGACATCTCGCAGTACATGTGGTGGTCGTTCGCCGGAGCGATGATCACCTCGGTGCTCGTCTTCGTGATCGGCAACACCGGCACCGCCCGCGGCAACCCCGTGCGCATGACGCTCTCGGGCGTCGCGCTCGGCGCGGTGCTCATGGGCTTCTCCTCCGCCGTGCTGCTCACGCACTCCGAGATCCTCGAGAAGATGCGCGGGTGGTCGGCGGGAACCACGGCCTCGCAGCCCCTCGAGGCGACGCTCGCGATCGTGCCGTTCATCGCGGTCGGACTTCTCATCGCCTTCCTCTCATCCCGCTCCCTCGACGTGCTGTCGCTGGGTGAGGCATCCGCTGTCGCCATGGGGGCGCATCCGAACCGCATCCGTCTGGTCGTGCTCGTCGCGATCGCCCTGCTTGCGGGCGGGGCGACGGCCGCCGCCGGTCCCATCGGCTTCCTGGGGCTGCTCGCCCCGCACCTCGCGCGCATGATCGTCGGCCCGCACCAGGGGTGGATCCTCGCGTACTCGGTGCTCATCGCGCCGACCGTCATGGGGTTCGCCGATGTGCTCGGCCGCGTCATCACCGCCGGCGAAGTGCCGGTGGGCGTCGTGACCGCGTTCATCGGAGCGCCGGTGCTCATCTACATGGTGCGGCGCTTCCGCGTCTCGGAGGTGTGACGGGATGACCAGCCTCGACTTCGGCCGGCGCGTGCACCGCATCGGCCCGCGCTCCCGCCCCTTCCTGCTCGTCGACGCACGCTCGGCCCGTCTCTGCGCGGGGCTCTGGATCGCGATCGTGCTCCTCGCCGTCTTCGCGGTGTTCTCGGGCTCGGCGCAGATCACCCCGATCGAGGCGCTCGAAGCGCTCATCGGCCGGGGCGACGCGTACACCTCGATGGTCGTGCTCGAATGGCGTGCGCCGCGCATCCTCCTGGCGGTGCTGCTGGGTGCGTGCCTGGCGATGAGCGGCGCGATCTTCCAGAACCTCACCGGCAACCCGCTGGGCTCGCCCGACGTGATCGGATTCCAGACCGGGTCGTACACGGGCGCGATCGTCGTGATGCTGCTGCTCGGCGGCGGCTCGGTCGAGACCATGGCCGGCGCGCTCGCCGGAGGTGTGGCGACCGCGTTCCTCGTCTTCTTCCTGTCGTCGAAGCGCGGGGCGGTGCGCGGGGTGCGGCTCATCATCGTGGGGATCGCGGTCAGCGCCATGCTCGCCTCGGTGAACGTGTGGATCCTGCTGACGGCCACCGTCGAAGACGCGATCATGGCGAGCCTGTGGGGTGCCGGCAACCTGTCCGGCGTCTCGTGGGCGACGTTCCTCGGGGCGTTCGGCGGATCGGCCGTCTTCCTGATCGCCGCGATGGCGCTGAGCAGACCGATGCGGTTGATGCAGATCGGGATGCCGTTCGCCACCGCCCTGGGCCAGAACGTGCGCGCGGTGCAGGTCGCAGCGATCGTGATCGGGGTGGGGCTCACCGCCCTCGCCACCGCGACCGTCGGACCGATCTCGTTCATCGCGCTCGCGGCCCCGCAGATCGCCCGCCGAGTGGTGCGTTCCGACGGGCTCGCGCTCGGCCCGACCTCCGCCGTCGGGGCTCTGCTGCTGCTGCTCGCCGATGTGGTCGCGCAGCGCATCCATCCCGATTCCCCCCTGCCCGTCGGCATCGTCACGGTGTCGATCGGCGGACTGTACTTCCTGTGGCTGCTCCTGCGAGAGGGAAAGAAGAGATGACCCGACTGATGGTCGATGGCGCAGCCCTCGGTTATGCCGACAAGCTCGTGTGCGCCGATGTGTCCGTCGAGATCCCCGACGGCGCGTTCACCGTGATCGTGGGGCCGAACGCCTGCGGCAAGTCGACGCTGCTCAAGAGCCTGACGCGGCTCCTGCCCCCGACCCGGGGGAGCGTGCTGCTCGACGGCAAGAGCCTGCACGATCTGCCCACCAAGCACGTGGCGCGCGAGATCGGACTCCTCCCGCAGGGGCCGGTGGCTCCGGACGGCATCCGCGTCGTCGATCTGGTCACGCGGGGGCGGTACCCGCACCAGCGCCTGTTCGCGCCGTGGTCGCCGGAGGACGAGGCCGCCGTCGCCGAGGCGATGGACGCCACCGGCATCCGTCATCTGTCGGGTCGGATGGTCGACGAGCTCTCGGGTGGGCAGCGGCAGCGCGTGTGGATGGCGGTGGCGCTCGCGCAACAGACGCCGATCCTGCTGCTCGACGAGCCGACGACCTATCTCGATGTGAGCCACCAGATCGAGCTGCTCGAGCTGTGCCGTACCCTCAACCGCACGCAGGGGCACACGCTCGTCGCGGTGCTGCACGACCTCAACCAGGCCGCCCGCTACGCGGATCACGTCATCGCGATGAAGGACGGCGAGGTGGTCGCGACCGGCACGCCCGGCGAGGTCATCACCGAGTCGCTCGTCGCCGACGTCTTCGGGCTCGACGCCCGGGTCATCCTCGACCCCGAGTCGGGGAGCCCGCTCGTCGTGCCGCGCTGGCCGCACGGCTGAGTCCCGGGGGTGGGAGGGGCGTGAGGGGTCACGACACGCCGCGAACGGATGCAGGGGCGCGGCGTGTCGTGACTCCTCGGTGAGGAGCGTCAGCCGCGCGGCGCCGCCGTCGACGCGCGCACGATCAGCTCGTGCGAGGTCGCGATCGTGCGGGCCTCGTCGCTCGCGGGGCGCAGGATGAGTGCGACGGCGTGCTGCCCCATCTCGAACATCGGGATGCGGGCGGTGGTGAGCGCGGGGGCGACGTCGGCGGCGACCGCGATGTCGTCGAAGCCGACGACCGACAGATCGTCGGGAACGCGGATGCCGTGCTGGCGCAGTTCGCTCAGGATGCCGATGGCCATGGCGTCGTTGAGGCCGACGATCGCGGTGAGGCCGCGGCCCCGGAACTCGCCGTCGATCAGTTCGCGCGCCCCCGCGATGCCGCCCTCGCGCGTGAACTCCTTCGAGACCACGGTGAGTTCGACGTCGGCATCCGCGATGCCCTCGCGGAGACCGGCGATGCGATCGGCGACGGTGTTGAGCTCGAGGGGGCCGGCGACGACGCCGATGCGACGGTGCCCGAGGGCGGCGAGGTGCGCGCCGACCGAGACGCCGGCGCGGTGGTTGTCGGGCAGCACGGCGTCGATCGGCAGGTAGTGACGGCCGATGACGGCGGCGCGACCGCCGGCGAGCGCGAAGTCGGCGAGCGCGGCGGTCATCTTCTGCTCGTGCTCGGGGTCGGCGTAGCCGGAGCCGGCGATGATGATCGATCCCACGCGCTGCCGGAGCAGCGCCTGCACCTGCGCGAGCTCGCTCTCGGGGGTGCGGTCGGCCTGGGCGATCTGCACGGAGCGGTTCTCGAGGGTGGCGCTGCGGATGACGCCGCTGGCGATCTCGGAGAAGTACGGGTCGCCGATCTCGTGCACCAGCAGACCGATGGTCGGCACGAGCCCGCCGGCGAGGCCCCGCGCGTGCAGGTTGGGTTCGTACCCGAGCTCCTGCGCGACGCGTCGCACGTGGGCGGCGACCTCGGGCGAGATGCCCGAGCCCCCGCTCATCGCGCGGGAGGCGCTCGCCAGGGAGACCCCGGCCGCCTCGGCGACGTCCACGAGTCGCGGCGTACCTGTACGCTTCACGAAAACCTCCCCCTGGAGCAAAATCGACGCTGATCGCGCTGTGGGTTGCTCTCGTTCTTCCACGCAAGTATAGTGGCGGAAGCGCTTACGAAAGCGCTTTCGCTTACGATGACGTAGGAGACACCCGCATGACTGCACGCCGCCAAGGTCGACGGATTGCCGCAGCGATCGGATCGTTGACGATCGCCGCCCTCACGGTTTCGGCCTGTTCCGGAACCGGTGACCAGTCGGAAGGGGGTGGATCGGACGACCCCATCGTCATCGGCATCTCGCTGCCGCTCACCGGCGACTTCTCGGAGCCGGGCAAGGGCGTCGAGCGGGGCTACGAGGCCTGGCGAGACATCATCAACGAGAACGGCGGACTGCTCGGTCGCCAGGTCGAGCTGAAGATCCTCGACGACCAGTCCAACGCCGACCGCGTCGTCTCGGACTACGAGTCGCTCATCGCCCAGGACGGCGTCGACCTGGTCTTCGGCCCGTTCTCGACCCGCCTGGTCGTGCCCTCGGCGCGTGTCGCGCAGGAGTACGGCATGCTGTTCGTCGAGCCGGCGGGAGCCGCGGCCGAGGTGTTCGAGCAGGGCTTCGACAACCTCTTCTACGCCGCCCCCGCGATCGCGAACGACCACTACAACAACCTCGCCGACTACCTGCTCGCTCTTCCCGAGGACCAGCGTCCCGAGACGGCGGCCGTCGCCGCGATGGACGACCCCTTCGCGCAGGGCACCGCCTACGGCCTCCGCGACAAGCTCGAAGAGGCCGGCGTCGAGATCCTCGTCGACGAGGTCTACCCGCCCAACACGACCGACTTCTCGACGATCGCGGCGAAGATCGCGCAGTCGGATGCCGACATCGTGATCGGCGGCACCCAGTACCAGGACGCGGTCAACCTGATCATCGCGCTGCAGCAGCTGAACTACCAGCCCGAGCTCGCCGCGTTCTCGACCGCCCCGACCAACCCCGAGTTCGCCGCGGCGATCGGCGGGGCGACCGAGGGCATCCTGGCTCCCACCGGCTACTCGCCCGACTCGCAGTTCCCCAGCAACATCGAGTTCGTCGAGAAGTACACCGAGATGCACGGCAACCCGCCGGCCGAGGACGAGGCGAACGCGTACACGACCGGCCAGGTCGTGGCCGCGGCCGTCGAGGCCGTCGGCTGCGCCGAGCAGGGCGAGTGCCAGCAGCAGCTCATCGACTGGCTCCGCGACAACGAGGTGGAGACCGTGGTCGGACCCCTGAGCTGGGACGAGACGGGCAAGCCCACCGGCGCCCACCTCATCCAGCAGTGGGTCGGCGGCGAGATCCGCATCGTCCTCCCCGAGGACGTCAAGGAGACCGACTTCCTCTTCCCGAAGCCGACGTGGTGATCCGCACATCGTGAGTGGTTCTCTTCTTCTCCAAAGCCTGATCCTCGGTGTGCTGCTGGGAGGGCTCTACGCCCTCTTGGCCGCAGGCCTCACCCTCTACTTCGGCATCATGCGCGTCGTGATGATCGCGCACTCCGCGTTCCTCATCCTCGCCGCGTACCTCGCCTGGTGGTTCAACCGCGAGACCGGGCTCGACCCGCTCCTCTCGCTGGTCGTCACCGTGCCGCTGTTCTTCCTCACCGGCGTCGTGATGCAGCGGCTGTTGGTGTCGCGTCTCAAGCCGCTGACGCTGACCATGATGTCGGTGCTGCTCACCTTCGCGGTGGCGCTGATCATCGAGGGAGCGCTCGGGTTCTTCTTCTCGGGCACCCAGCGGCGCATCCCGCTGCCGTACGCCAGCGCGAGCCTCGACTTCTTCGGCGCCTCGGTGCCGGTCGTCAAGCTCATCGCGTTCGGCCTCGCAGCCGTGGCGCTCGCCGGCCTCTTCGTGCTGCTGAAGTACACGAAGTTCGGCCAGGCGCTCCGGGCCACGATCCAGCATCCGGAGGCGGCGCGGCTGGTCGGCATCAACACCGACCGCGTCGCGGGCTACGGCTTCGGCCTCGGCCTCGCGACCGCCGCGATCGGCGGCACCGCGCTCTCGCTCGATGCCACGATCTACCCGTCGCTGCACTGGCACTGGATCGGCCCGCTCATGGCGATCATCGTCGTCGGCGGTCTCGGCAGCATCCCGGGCGCGGCCATCGCGGCGCTCGTCCTCGGAGTCGCGCAGAGCCTGCTGCAGCTCCCCCTCGGACCCACGTGGGCGCAGACGATCTTCTACGTCGCCCTGTTCGCCACGCTGATGTTCCGCCCGCAAGGATTCTTCGGAGGTCGTCTTGCCCAGCGTTTCTAGCCGCGAACCGATCGCGACCGAGACGGTCGTCATCGCTCCGCCCGCTCCCACCCGCCGTCGCTCGACGACGTGGATCAAGCTCGCCGCCCTCATCATCGGCGCGGCGCTCATCCTCTCGTTCCCGACCATCGCCCCGAACCCGTACATCCTGTCGGCGGGCGTCGTCATCCTCAACTACGCCGTGCTGTCGACGGGGTGGAACTTCATGGGCGGGTTCACGGGGTACATCTCCCTGGGCCACGCCGCCTACTTCGGGCTCGGGGCCTACGGCACCGCGCTCCTGATCAAGTACTTGGCGCTGCCGGGCTTCGTCGCCTGGGTCCTCGCCGCCCTGCTCGTCGCGGTCATCGCGATCCCGATCGGCATCGCCGCCCTCCGGGTGCGCGGAGCGTCGTTCGTGATCGTCTCGATCGCCTTCGTGCTCATCATGCTGCTGGTCTTCCAGAGCTGGCGCGAGGTGACCGGAGGCTCCGAGGGACTCAACGTCCCCCGGCCGTTCCCGGGCATGCTGCGCCCCGAGCATCACCGCGTGTTCTTCTACCTGTTCGTCGCCCTGCTCGCGTTCGCGCTGCTGGTGTGGTGGATCATCGACCGGTCGAAGTTCGGCACCGCGCTCAAGTCCATCCGCGAGGACGAGGACAAGGCGCAGTCGCTGGGCGTGCCGACCACCCGCTACAAGCTCATCGCCTACATCCTCTCGGCGCTGTTCGTGTCGCTGGGCGGCGGGCTGTACGCGCTGTGGTTCGGCGACCTCGACCCGATCTTCCAGTTCTCGATCCTCATCGGCTCCTACATGGTGCTCATGGCGCTGCTCGGCGGGGTGCGCAACCTCTTCGGCCCGCTCCTCGGGGCAGTCGTCGTGGGTGTCGCCCTCGAGTACTTCAAGCTCGAGTTCGGCGACACGCAGTTCCACCTCATCGCCACCGGCATCCTGCTCGGCATCGTCGTGCTCTTCATGCCCGACGGCGTCATCCCCGCGGTGCGCAACCTCGTCACCCGCAAATCCGACCAGGCCTCGATCCGCGAGGTGACCGCCGGCGAGCTGCTCGAGCAGAACGAGAAGCGAACAGCGGATGCCGCGGCGAAGGAGACGTCAGCATGAACGCCGCTACCACCACGCTCGACAGCCTCAGCACCGTCGAGATGACCAAGAGGTTCGGCGGCGTGACCGCGGTCGACGCCGCGACGGTCACCTTCCAGGAGGGCAAGGTCAACGGCCTGATCGGGCCGAACGGCTCGGGCAAGACGACCTTCTTCAACTGCGTGACCGGCATGATCAAGCCGGACTCCGGCGAGGTGCGCTACCGGGGGCAGGCGATCACCCGCAAGTCGCCCGACCGCATCGCCCGTGCGGGCATCGGCCGCAGCTTCCAGCTGTGCCGGGTCTTCCCGCGGATGACCGTGATGGAGAACCTGCTGGTCGCGGTGCGCAGCACGAGCATCCGCCAGCAGCTGCGCTCGGCGCACGATCCGGAAGAGCTCGAGCGCGCCCGCGGCTGGCTACGACGCGTCGGCATCGATCACCTCGAGCACGCCGAGGCCCGCAACCTCAGCTACGGCCAGCAGAAGCTGCTGGAGCTCGCGGGTGTGCTCATGGGCGAGCCCGACACGATCATGCTCGACGAGCCCGCCGGTGGCGTGAACCCCGCCCTCATCGGGCGCATCGCGACCCTCGTGCGCGAGCTCAACGAGGAGGGCAAGACCTTCATCATCGTCGAGCACAACATGGAGATGGTCATGAGCCTGTGCGACCACGTGATCGTGTTCGACCGCGGGCGTCCGATCGCCGCGGGCACCCCCGAGATCATCCAGCAAGACCCGCGAGTCCTGGAGGCCTACCTTGGAGTCTGAAGCGAAGAACCTGCTCGAGCTGCGCGACATCGAGGCCGGGTACGGCCGGGCGGCGCTCGTGCTCCGCGGTCTCACCGTCGAGGTGCCGCCGGGATCGGTGGTCTGTCTCGTGGGGCCGAACGGCGCCGGCAAGTCGACCGTGCTGAAGGTCGCGAGCGGCATGCTCAAGCCGCGCTCGGGGAAGATCGAGGTCGACGGCCGCGACATCACCGGCGAGGGCCCGCAGTCGATGCTGCGCCACGGCCTCGCCCACGTGCTGCAGGGCCACAGCGTCTTCCGCGAGATGACGGTCGGCGAGAACGTGATGCTCGGTGCCTTCACCCTCAAGGACCAGAAGGTGATCCACGAGCGCGTGGAGTTCGTGCAGAACCTCTTCCCCATCGTGGGGGAGCGGTGGAAGCAGCTCGCCGGGCTCCTCTCGGGCGGCCAGCAGAAGCAGGTCGAGTTCGCCCGGTCGCTCATGGTGAGCCCCAAGGTCGTGCTCCTCGACGAGCCGTCGATGGGCCTCGACCCCAAGACCACCGAGAAGGTTTTCGAGCAGATCGTGCGCATGCGCGATGCCGGAACCGCGGTGCTGCTCGTCGAGCAGAACGCGCGACGGGCGCTCGAGACCGCCGACATCGGCTGCGTGCTCGACCTCGGTCGCGTGCACATCTCGGGTCCGGCATCCGAACTGCTCGCCGACCCCACCCTCGCCGCGCTCTACCTCGGCGGCAAGCCCGCCGCGGCCGGCAACTGACTCGCATGAACAGCACCCTGACGGAAGAACGGAACGAGATGTCACTCACCACCACCGCCTCTCCCGAGGCTCCCGCATCCGCTCCCGCGAAGACGCGCGAGATCGGCATCATCATGAACGGCGTCTCGGGACGCATGGGCTACCGCCAGCACCTCGTGCGCTCGATCCTCGCGATCCGCGACGAGGGTGGCATCGAACTCTCCGACGGCACGAGGGTGACGGTGCGGCCGCTCCTCGTCGGCCGCAGCGAGACGAAGCTCGCCGAGCTCGCCGAACGCCACGGCATCGCCGACTACACGACGGATCTCGATGCGGCGCTCGCCGATCCGCAGTGGGAGATCTACGCCGACTTCCTCGTGACGAAGGCGCGGGCCACGGCGTTGCGCAAGGCGATCGCGGCGGGCAAGACGATCTACACCGAGAAGCCGACCGCCGAGTCGCTCGAGGAGTCGCTCGAACTCGCCCGCCTCGCCCGCGAGGCCGGCGTCAAGACCGGTGTCGTGCACGACAAGCTCTACCTCCCCGGTCTGCAGAAGCTCAAGCGACTGATCGACTCGGGCTTCTTCGGGCGCATCCTCTCGGTGCGCGGCGAGTTCGGCTACTGGGTCTTCGAGGGCGACTGGCAGCCCGCGCAGCGCCCGAGCTGGAACTACCGCACCGAGGACGGCGGCGGCATCATCGTCGACATGTTCCCGCACTGGAACTACGTGCTCGAGAACCTGTTCGGCACGGTCGAGAGCGTCTACGCGCAGGCGGCCGTGCACATCCCCGACCGCTGGGACGAGCACGGCGAGCGCTACATCGCCACCGCGGAGGACGCGGCGTACGGCATCTTCGAGCTGGAGGGCGGGGCGATCGCGCAGATCAACTCCTCGTGGACCGTGCGCGTCAACCGCGACGAGCTCGTCGAGTTCCACGTCGACGGCACGCTCGGCTCGGCCGTCGTCGGGCTCTTCGGCGCCAAGATCCAGCACCGCAACGCCACGCCGAAGCCGGTGTGGAACCCCGACCTCGCCGACGACCACGACTACGCGGCCGACTGGGCCGGCGTGCCGACGAACGAGGTGTTCCAGAACGGCTTCCGGCAGCAGTGGGAGGAGTTCCTGGAGTCGTACGTGCTCGGCACCGACTACGCCTTCGACCTGCTCGCGGGCGCGCGCGGTGTGCAGCTGGCCGAGGCCGGGCTCGCGTCGTCGCGCGAGGGGCGCAAGATCGAACTGACCCCGCTGACCGAGGGGTGACGGGCATGGGCGCGCTCACCCTGCTCGCCCCGGACGGCTCGACCACGACGGTCGAGCTGTCCGCGGCGCCCGCCTACACCCGTCCCGACGGTCCGTTGCAGAGCCGTGTGGCCTACGCCGCGGCGCACGTCGTGCCGAAGGTCGCGGGAGACAACACCCCGGGGCGTCCCGCCGAGATCGACTGGGATGCGACGCTCGCCTTCCGCCGCCACGCCTACGCGTGGGGGTTGGGCGTGGCCGACGCGATGGACACCGCCCAGCGCAATATGGGACTGGATGCCGCGGCCACCCGCGAGCTGATCTCGCGCTCGGCCGCGGTCGCCCGCGAGGAGGGCGGCGCGGTCGTCGTCGGGGTCAACACCGACCACGTCGACGACGAGCAGATCACGGTGGATGCCGTGATCGACGCCTACAAGACGCAGCTGCACTTCACCGAGGAGCAGGGTGCCGGCCCCGTGATCATGGCGTCGCGCCACCTGGCCCGCGCCGCCCGGTCGGCCGACGACTACCGCCGGGTGTACCGCGAGGTGCTGGGGGCGGCGACGACCCCGGTCGTGCTGCACTGGCTCGGCACCGCCTTCGACCCCGTGCTGCAGGGGTATTTCGGCTCGGACGACTGGCGCGCGGCATCCGATGTGCTGATCGAGATCATCGGCGAGAACCCCGACAAGGTGTCGGGCGTCAAGATGAGCCTGCTCGACGCGGCGTCCGAGGTCGCCGTGCGCGACCGCCTGCCGGACGGCGTGCGCATGTTCACCGGCGACGACTTCAATTACGTCGGCCTCATCGGCGGAGCGGACGTGCCGGATGCCGCGCAGCCCGTGAGCGAGGCGGCCGAGCCGCGTCGGCACTCCGACGCGCTGCTCGGAGCCTTCGCGGCGCTGACGACGTCGGCCTCGGCGGCGATCCAGGCGCTGGATGCCGGCGACCCCGGCCGCTACCTCGAGATCCTCGGCCCGACCGAGGCGCTGAGCCGGCAGATCTTCGCCGCACCCACCTTCTACTACAAGACGGGGGTCGCGTTCATGTCGTGGTTGAACGGACACCAGCCCGCGTTCCAGATGGTCGGCGGCCTGCACTCCGCGCGCAGCCTGCCGCACCTGTCGCGCATCGTCGAGCTCGCGAACGAGGCGCGCGCGTTGGAGAACCCCGACCTCGCGGCCGGCCGCTGGCACGCGCTGCTGAAGCTGAACGGAGTCATCGCATGAACGGAGTGCTCGCATGACCGCGCCCGATCCCCGGCTGTCGATCAACCAGGCCACCATCAAGCACGCCGACCTCCGTACCGCTCTCGAGGTCACGCGCGGGGCCGGCATCGAGGCGATCGGTCTCTGGCGCGAACCCGTGCAGGCCGTCGGCCTCGCGACCGCGGCCACGATGCTCGCCGACTCGGGGCTGCGCTTCACCACGCACTGCCGCGGCGGATTCTTCACGGTGCCCGACGGCGATGCCCGACGCGCATCGCTCGACGACAACCGCGTCGCGATCGACGAGACGGCGGCGCTCGCCGCTGCCGGGGCGCCCGGGTCGACCGCCGTGCTGGTGCTCGTCGCCGGAGGGCTGCCCGAGGGTTCGCGCGACATCGCCGGAGCGCGCGAACGGGTGCGCGACGCGATCGGCGACCTCGCGCCCTACGCAGCGGAGGCGGGGGTGACGCTCGCGATCGAGCCGCTGCATCCGATGTACGCGACCGACCGCTGCGTCGTCTCGACGCTCGGACTCGCGCTCGACATCGCCGCCGACTTCGACGCGCAGGTGGTGGGCGCCGCGGTCGACACGTTCCACATCTTCTGGGACCCCGACGTGCTCGCGCAGATCGCCCGCGCCGGACGCGACGGGCGCATCGCGACCTATCAGGTGTGCGACTGGAAGACCCCGCTGCCCGCCGACGTGCTGCTCAGTCGGCACTATCCCGGCGACGGCGTGATCGATCTGCAGACCCTCACCGAGGCCGTGGTCGCCACCGGGTACGACCGCGACATCGAGGTCGAGATCTTCCACGCCGACATCTGGGCCGACGATCCCGCCGCCGTCGTACGGCGCACGGCCGAGACCTTCGGGCGCAGCGTCTCGCCGTTCCTCGCGCCCGCGCTCTCGCGCCCCGCGTAGTGTCGTGAGCGTGACCCCGAGCGTGCACACCGTCGTCTTCGCCCCCGACAGCTTCAAGGGCACGATCGGTGCCGCCGACGTCGCCGCCGCGCTCGCCGCGGGGTGGGGCTCGGTGCGCCCCGGCGATCGTGTGGTGCTGCGGCCGATGGCGGACGGGGGAGAGGGCACGGTCGATGCCTTCGCCGCCGCGGTCGACGGTGCGGTGCGCGTGCCGGTGCGGGTGACGGGTCCGGACGGTGCGCCCACGGATGCCGCGTGGCTGAGGCTGCCCGCGACGCCCGACGCCCCGGGAGGCACGGGCGTCGTCGAACTCGCCTCCACGAGCGGCATCGAACTGCTCGGCGAGCGGCGCATCGGGGAGGAGGCGCACACGCTCGGATTCGGACAGGCGATCGCCGCCGCCCTCGACGCCGGGGTCTCGCGCCTCGTGCTCGGGATCGGGTCGAGTGCGTCGACCGACGGCGGGACCGGGATGCTGACGGCGCTGGGCGCGCGGTTCCTGGACGCGTCCGGGGCGCCGATCGCGGTCGGTGGCCGCGGGCTCGCCGAGCTCGCGTCCCTCGATCTGACCGGGCTGCGCGCTCTGCCCCCGGGTGGCGTTCTCGTGCTCAGCGACGTGACGAATCCACTGGTGGGTTCGCTCGGGGCGGCGGCGGTGTTCGGCCCGCAGAAGGGGCTCACGGGCGACGCGATCGCGCGCGCCGATGCGGGACTCGCGCGACTCGCCTCCGTGCTGCCCGTCGATCCCGAGACCCCGGGTGCCGGCGCGGCCGGAGGCACCGGCTTCGGCCTGCTGGCCTGGGGTGCGCGACTCGTGGCCGGTTCGGCCGAGGTCGGCGAACTCGTGGGGCTCCCGGGTGCGCTGGCCGAGGCATCCGCTGTCGGTCCTACCCTCGTGATCACCGGCGAGGGCGCGTTCGACGGGCAGTCGGGAGCCGGCAAGGTGCCCTCGTACGTCGCGGCCACTGCGGTCGGCGCCGGGGTCGATGCTCTCCTCGTGGCCGGGCGGATCGATGCGGATGCCGACACCTCGGTGTTCGCCGCGCACGCCTCGCTGACCGAGCTCGCGGGGTCGGGGGAGGCCGCGATGCAGGACCCGGCGCGCTGGCTGCGGGATGCCGGGGCAGTGCTCGCGCGCTCGCCGGGCTGACCCCGGGGTGGGCCCTTCGACAGGCTCAGGGACCCAGTAGGTGCGTCGGGGTGGGGCCCTTCGACAGGCTCAGGGACCCAGTGGCGTGAAGCCGGGTCGCTGAGCCTGTCGAAGCGTCCCCGCCCTCGGCACAGATGACTCTTGCCTCCCCCGCGCCTGCGCGCTAGCCTCGACGAAAGCGGTTGCGAAAGCGCTTACGCATGCGCTTCCGTGATGCTGATCGCCCTCCCCTCTGCAGTGCCGCCCCGGGGAGGCGCGCGACACCACACCGGCACGACACCACACGACGATGACGTTGAGAGGTCTCTGATGCAGAAGCGAAACACACGGTCGACGAGCGCGAACCGGCGAACGGATGCCGTGCCACCGGGAGGCAGGCGCCACCGCAGAGCCGGGGCGGCCGCCATCGCCGCGGCCATGATCGGCACCCTGCTCGCCGCCACCCCCGCGACGGCCGATGCCACCTTCCCCGAGGTGATCGACTTCGAGGGCTACGAGCGCACGGCGCTGAACGGACAGGACGGGTGGACGGCATCCGCCGCTCCTCGCGTCGTCGCCGACCCGCTCAACGGCAACAACCAGGTCGTCGAGTCGGTCGGCGGCGGGCAGCAGGCCTTCCGCGAGATCCCGGCGATCGCCGACGGAACGACGGGCACGCTGTTCTTCCGCTTCCTGCGCACCGGCAGCGTCGACACCTCGTTCGGGCTGACCGACGTCGACGCTCCGAACGACTACGCGCACAGCCGCGCGTACGTGAACAACCAGAACGACGACGTGCTGCGCGTCCGCGACGGCGGGGCCTTCAAACCCGCCGGCGTCTGGTCGCGCGACGCCTGGCAGTGCGTCTGGATCGTCGCCGACAACGCCACCGACAAGGTCGCCGTCTACAGCCAGGGCGGCGCCTACGACGAGATCACCCGCCTGCCCGAGGGCACCGAGCAGCAGTTCGGCTTCCGCCAGGCCGTGAACGGCGACCTCGACCGGTTCTTCTGGAAGAACGGCGCCACCAGCACCGGACGCCTGCTCCTCGACGACGTCGCGGTCGACACCACCGGGGAGAACCTGGCGATCGCCACGGGCAACGAAGGCGACTGCGCTCCCGGCGAGACGCCCGCCGAGCCCCTGCTGAATCCGCTGCCCGACCCCGAGCTCTCGAGCCTGGGCATCGAGGTCACCGAGCTCGCCCAGCTGCCCGAGTCGACGACGACTCCGGCCACGCAGGACCCGCGCCTCGTGCGGCACAACCGCATCACGCACCTCGACGAGGTTCCCGACGACTCGGGCCGCCTGATGGTGCCCGACAACAACGCGATCCTGTACCTCGTCGACAAGGCATCCGGCGAGTACGTGCCGTATCTCAACGTGCGCGACGAGTTCGTCGACAACTTCCACAACAGCGCGGGCCTGGGCACCGGACTCGGCGCGGCCGAGTTCCACCCGGACTTCGCCGAGAACGGGCTCTTCTACACCGTGCACACCGAGGGCGGCACGGCACTCACCGAGGACACCCCCGACTTCCCTGCCTACGGCAACACGCAGTTCCACAGCGTGATCACCGAGTGGACGGCATCCGATCCCTCGGCGGAGACCTTCGAGGGCACGCACCGCGAGGTCATGCGCATCCCCTTCGGCGGACGCGTGCACACGGTGCAGCAGATCGCCTTCAACCCGACGGCCGCAGAAGGCACCGCCGAGCACGGCATCCTGTACATCCTCGTCGGCGACGGAGGTAACGGCGTCGGCAACGGCAACCCGCAGGATCTTGCGACCCCGCAGGGCAAGGTGTTGCGCATCGACCCGACCGGTGACGACAGCGAGAACGGCGCGTACGGCATCCCCGCCGACAACCCGTTCCTGAGTGACGCGGACGCGCTGCCCGAGATCTACGCGGTGGGTCTGCGCGACCCGCACCGCATCAGCTGGGATCCCGAGGGCGACCACACCATGTACCTCGCCCACATCGGCGAGTGGCAGGTCGAGTCGGTCTACGCCGTCGAGCCGGGCGACAACTTCGGTTGGTCGGTGCGCGAGGGCTCGTTCCTCGCCGAGAACCGGCAGATCTTCCCGCTGCCAGAGAACGATGCCGAGTTCGGCTTCACCTACCCGGTCGCCGCCTACGACCACAACCGCGACCCCGGCCAGACCGGTGATGCGGGCGTGGCCGTGAACGGTGGCTTCGTCTACCGCGGCGACATCGAGGCGCTGCAGGGCCGCTACCTGTTCACCGATCTGGTGCGCGGCTGGGTGCTCTCGACGCAGGCCGACGAGATGGTTCGCAACGCGGGTGACCCCGACGACCTCGCCACGATCGAGGAGCTGCGGGTGTTCGAGGACGGCGAGGAGACCACGTTCCAGGAGCTGGTGGGCGACACGCGCGTCGACCTGCGTTTCGGATCGGATGCCGACGGCGAGCTGTACCTCGTCTCGAAGGCGAACGGCAAGATCTGGAAGGTGACGGGAGCCCGCGAGGCTGGTCCGTCCTCCCCGTTCGTGCTGCCGGAGCTCGCACCGAACGTCGTGACCCACCACGACTTCGACCACCCGGGCGCCGACCCGACGGTCGAGGTCGACCAGGGGCGCTCGGGCACCGACATCGCGCTGATCAACGGCGGCGTCGAGCAGCGGGTGGCCGATCGTGCCTACCCGGGAGCGGGCAAGGCGCTGCAGACGCAGCAGATGAGCCCGACCACGGCCTCGAACGACGACTGGAAGGCCGGGGTCTACGACGCTGCGGGCGTCGACACGCTCGGTGACTTCGCCGGTGCCGAGGAGATCTCGGTGATGGGCTGGTTCAAGCCCACCGGCGATCACCCGGCACTGAACTCGGGCACCGCCAACCCCGACGACGTCTACAACGCGATCGGCCTCGCGGGCGTGCTCACCGGCACCTCCGACGGCCACGCCGTGCGGGCGCTGCTCGAGGTGATCACGGTCGACGGTGAGCTCAAGCTCGTCGCCCTCGGCCGCCGTGTCGACGGTGCGGGGTCGTGGACGTTCGCGGCCGATCTGCCGTGGGACGAGATCCTGAAGAAGGGGCAGTGGGTGCATCTCGCCGCCACCTTCGACTTCGCCGGCGGCGAGATGAAGCTGTACATGAACGGCGAGGAGCTCGCCGGGCGGTACACGGCGGCGAACCCGTGGGGTGGGGGCGCGACGAGTGACACCACGCCCGCGGGCATCAAGATCGGCGGCAGCTTCCCGCAGAACACCCGCGAGGCGAACCCGTTCCACGGCCGCATGGACGACGTGATGCTGCTCGACACGGTGCCCACCGCCGAGCAGATCGCGGCGCAGTACGCGCTCTACGCCGTGCCGCCGGTCGAGCCGCCGACCCCCGCCGCCTGCACGCCCGACGGGCAGGTCATCACCGACGTGATGGGCGAGGAGAACTGGACGCCGCGGACGCCCGCCAAGTGGGACTTCCCCGGTGATCAGATCGTGCTCACCGAGGCGGGCGCGAACCCGAACGACGGCATCCGTCGGCCCTTCGAATACGCCGTGCTGACCGAGGGCCCCGAGCTCGGGTCGTTCGATCTCTCGGCCCAGGTGCGCATCGACGAGAAGGCGTCGGTCAACAACCGCGACGTCATCATCGTGTTCGGGTGGAAGTCCGACACCGAGTACTCCTACGTGCACTTGTCGAAGGACAACACGATCTACCCGCACAACGGCATCTTCACGGTGAACAAGGCCGACCGTGTGCGGGTCGACGATCAGTGGGACGGCACGGTCGGTGCCCCGCCGGCGATCACCGACGAGGAGTGGCACGACGTGCGCGTGGTGCGCTGCGACACGGGTGAGGTGGCCGTCTACCTCGACGGGCTCGACACCCCGCTGCTCACCGCCACCGACACCACGTTCCCGGAGGGCCGGGTGGGGTTCGGCTCGTTCGACAACTTCGGGCGCCTGCGCGACCTGACGGTCACGGCGGCTGCGACCGACACCACGGCTCCGGCCGTGACGGTCAAGACGGATGCCGGGACGACGGTGGGCCGTGACGGCGTCTACTCGAAGGTCTCGTTCAAGCTGCACGACGAGGGGCTGGTCTCAGGCCTCGCGCTCAACGGCGTCGAGAAGGACGTGACGGATGCCGTCTGGTCCGACCTCAACGGGGTGAAGCCGGGGGTGTTCGGCGCGGTGGAAGGCGCGAACACCCTGGTCGTGCGCGATGCCGCGGGCAACGAGACGACGGTGCGGTTCACGCTCGACGTCACGCCGCCCACCGTCACGCTCAAGACCGGATCCGCGTTCACGATCGGCGCCGACGGCGTCTTCTCGAAGGTGTCGTTCAAGCTGAACGACGCCTTCAAGATCGACCGCGTGACGGTGAACGACACCGGCACCGATCTGAGCGACAACGTCTGGTCCGACCTCAACAACGTGAAGCCGGGGTCGTTCGGCGCGGTGGTCGGCGAGAACGTGCTCACCGTGCACGACGTGGCGGGGAACGTGACGGAGGTGAGGTTCACGCTCGTGCCGTAGGCGCGGCATCCGCTGTGGGCGGCGCTGCGCGTGGCTGAGGTCGTCGAGACCCACCGCGCCCGTCGAGACCCATCGCCCTGTACGTCAGGGGCGGTGGGTCTCGGTGCGACCGGTGGGTCTCGGCATCCGGATCGGCGCCCCGGCGAGCTGCTCGAGCTGCTCCCAGACCGACGCGGCGAGTGCCGCGGGAGGCGTGTGGGTCCGGGGCAGCGGCTCGACGCGCACGGGCAGCCCGCGCAGGCGACCGGCGGGCGAGTAGTACTCGCCGCCCTGCGCCTCGGGATCGGTGAGGGCGCGCACGGCCGCCCACGCGGCGGTGTCCTTGCCCTGCGCCCACGGCGTGTACGGGTTGCGCTGGTACGGCGTGGTCGCATCGCGGATGCCGGCGCGCTCGGGGGTCTTCGCATCGACGCCGACCCCGGGCCGCACGACGAGCGACGCCACGGGCAGGCCGCTCGCACGCAGGCGCCGGTCGAGCTCGAAGGCGAAGACCTCGGTGACCGTCTTGGCCTTCGTGTAGGCGCTGATCGCCAGCCGCGGTGTCGCCCGCACGTCGTCGACGTCGACACGGAACTGGCTCACGAAACCGGTCGACGTGTGCACGATGCGGGCGGCCCGTCCGTGCGCCTCGCCGGTCGCGACGAGGGCGGGAAGGATGCCGGAGAGCAGGCGCACGTTCGCGACGACGTGGGTGCCGAGCAGGGGTGGGAGTCCGTCGGCGGTGGGTGCCCCGCGCCAGCCCGACATGGTGCCGCCGTTGAGGAGCACGCCGTCGAGGCGGGGGAGTGCCTGCAACTCTTCGGCTGCGCGATCGACCGATGCGAGCGACGCGAGATCGACCACGACACTGCGCACGGAAGCGCCGGGGGCATGGGCGCGGATGGAGGCCTCGGCGAGGCGCAGCTTGCTCTCGGAACGCGAGGCGAGCACGACGTCGGCGCCGGCCGCCGCGAGCTGCTCGGCGGCGAAGTAGCCGATGCCGGCGGTCGCGCCGGTGACGACGATCGTGCGTCCGGTCTGGTCGGGGAGAAGGACGGGGTTCCAGGTCATGAGCAGTCCTCGGATGCTAAGCGGATGAGTTATCCGTTTGACCATAACACAACCGGATGATCTATCCGCTTGCGGTGATACCCTGGGGGCATGCGACAGATACGGGCGGATGCCGCGCGCAGCCGGGCGCGGATCCTCGAGGTCGCCCGTGCCCAGCGCGGCGACGGGCTGAGCCTGAACGCCGTCGCCCGCGAGGCCGGCGTCGGCGTCGGCACGGTCTACCGCCACTTCCCGACCGTGCACGCGCTCGTCGAGGCGCTGTCGGTCGAGACGCTCGAGCGGATGCTGACGATCGCCCGCGCAGCGACCGGCGATCCCGACACCCGCGCAGCCCTCGCGGCCTTCCTCGACAACGCCCTCGCGCTGCAGCTCGAAGACGGCGGACTGCAGGCCGTGCTGCTCTCACCGGATGACGAGGAGGAGAGCGTGCGCGCGATGAAGGTCGAGATCTTCACCGCATTCGAGGGAGTGCTCGAGCGTGCGCGTCGAGAGGGCATTGTGCGCCCCGAGCTCACGATCGTGCAGCTCGAACGACTGATCTGCGGAGTCGAGCACGCCGTGCGCATCGGAGACGCGCGCGACCGGCAGCTGTTCCTCGACATCATGCTGGCCGGCATCCGTCCTGAGGCGTGACCGGGCGCGTGATCGCGGCATGGCGGGAGGCGCGGCGGGAGCGACCGGGAATACGTCGCCGCGCCCGCGCCTTCCCCTCAGAGTGACTCTCTACTCGCCCGCCGTCTTCGGCGCCCTGAACCTGTCCAACCGCGTCGTGATGGCGCCGCTCACGCGCACCCGCGCCGATGACGCCGGCGTGCCCACCGACACGATGGTGGATTACTACCGCCAGCGCGCCGGTCAGGGCCTGATCATCAGCGAGGGCGTGTGGCCCGCGGCCGAGGGCAAGTCGTACCCCGGGCAGCCGGGCATCGTCACGCCCGCGCAGATCGAGGGCTGGCGCCGTGTCGCCGACGCCGTGCACGCGGCCGGAGGAACGATCGTGATGCAGCTCATGCACGGCGGACGCGTCTCGCACCCGCTCATCTCGGGGGAGGACCGCGTCGTCGGCCCGAGCGCGCTCGCCGCCCCGGGCCAGACCCGCACGCCCGAGGGCAAGGCCGACCTGCCCGTCGCGCACGCGCTCACCCTCGACGAGATCCCCGTCGTGGTCGAGCAGTTCGTGCAGGCGGCGCGCAACGCGATCGCGGCCGGGTTCGACGGTGTCGAGGTGCACGGCGCCAACGGCTACCTCGTGCACGAGTTCCTCTCGCCGGTGTCGAACGTGCGCGACGACTCGTACGGCGGATCTCCCGAGAACCGCGCGCGCTTCGCCGTCGAGGTGACGCGCGCCGTCGCCGCGGCGGTCGGAGCGGAACGCACCGGCATCCGTCTGTCTCCCCAGCACAACATCCAGGGCGTGCTCGAAGAGGACGACGCCGACGTGCGTGCGACCTACACCGCCGTCGCGAACGGCCTCGCCGCCCTCGGACTCGCGTTCGTCGATGTGCTCAACGCCGACCCGCGCGCCGACCTGGTGCAGGCGATCCGTGCCGCGTCGAAGGCCCCGCTCATCGTCAACTCGGGCTTCTCGACCCCGACCACCCGCGAGGAGGCCGAGGAGCTGGTCGAGGAGGGATGGGCGGATGCCGTCGCCGCCGGGCGCCCCGTGATCGCCAACCCCGACCTCGTCGAGCGCTGGCAGACGCGCGCCGAGCTGAACGAGCCCCGCCCCGAACTGTTCTACGGCTCGACCGCCGAGGGCTACACCGACTACCCGTCGCTCGAGGACTCGCGCTCCGAGGCCTGACCGGTCGGCACTCCGGCGGGTCGCCCACCGCGAACGCCGAGACCCACCACCCGCACGTCGGGGGCGGTGGGTCTCGGCGCTCGTGTGGGGGGCGTGCCCGCGGGTCAGACGATCGCGGCGCGCAGCGCCGCTGCGGCGTCTCCGACGTTGTCGGCGCTGTAGATCGCGCTGCCGGCGACGGCGACCTGCGCGCCGGATGCCTGCACCGCGGCGATGCTCGACGCGTTCACGCCACCCGCGACCGAGAACGCGACGCCGGATGCCGTGCCGTCGGTGAGGAGGCTGTCGAGGGAGTAGCCCTCCTGCGCCTGCTCGTCGAGGCCGGCGTGCATCTCGACGAACTCCGCGCCCAGGCCGATGACCTGCTGGGCGCGGGCTGCCTTGTCGGCGACGCCGATCAGGTCGACGACGATGCCCTTGCCGTGCTTCTTCGCGGCCTTCACGGCACCGGCGATGGTGCTGTCGTCGGCGGCGCCGAGCACGGTCACGAGGTCGGCGCCCGCGCCGAAGGCGATGTCGGCTTCGAGCTCACCGGCATCCATCGTCTTGAGGTCGGCGAAGATCACCTTGTCGGGGTGCGCCTCCTTCAGCGCGGTGATCGCCGACAGGCCCTCGCTCTTGATGAGGGGCGTGCCGAGTTCGAGGATGTCGACGTGCGCGGCGGCGGCGGCGGCCAGCTCCAGGGCCTTCTCGGTGCTGAGGGTGTCGATGGCGAACTGCAGTTTCATGGGTGTTCCGTTCTTCTGGGGATGGTTTCGGGGGGAGCAGACGGATGCCGCTGTCGGGCGTCACTCGAGGTTCGCGTGCCGCGGCCACAGCTCGTCGGCGCTCGATCCCTGGCGCTGCCACAGCGCGTGGAAGAGCCCGTCGCCGATCACGACGACGATCTGCTCGAACAGGCCCCCGGCGTACTGCGCCGACGCTTCTGCGCTGCGGTCGAGCTTCTGCGCCGCGGGCACCCGCACCCGCACCGTGGCGAGGTCGGAGAGGGGCGACGACTCGGCGGTGGTGATCACGCCGACGCGTGCGCCGATCCCGGAGGCGCGGGTGGCCGCGCGCACGATGGACTCGGTCGTGCCCGAACCGCTCGCGGTGAGCAGCACGTCGCCCGCCGCGATGGCGGGAGTGGTGGTGTCGCCGACCACGTGCACCTCGAGGCCCAGGTGCATGAGGCGCATCGCCGTCATGCGCAGGGCGAGTCCCGAGCGGCCCGCGCCCATCACGAAGACGCGGTCGGCGTCGGTGAGGAGGGCGGCGAGTTCGTCGAGCTGTCGCGCGTTCGCGACGCTCGTGCGCTCGGCGGCGTGCAGGAGCTCGTTCGCGACGAGGGAGATCGCCGCTCCCGGGGAGATGGTAGTGGTGAGGGGCATGTACCCAGCCTCGTCAGCATCCGATCGTCGGGCGCTCCTGCCTCGGGACCGTTCGGCCTACCCGAAAGGAGGGGGCTGGATAGAGTGGGTACCCATGAGCGCCACCGACCGCACCGCGCAGACCACGTCGCGCCGCCTCACCGCCGACCACTCCCGCGCACTCGCCGAGCAGCGCGACCGGTATGCGCTCACGCTCGAGTCCCTGCTCGCGACGCTGCGCTCGACCCGCCTCGACGACCGGGCGGCGCGTACGATCGCGGTCGACGTCGCCGCCGGTGCCCTCGTGGGGCTGCGCACCCTGAACGACGAGCAGGGGGCGGGCCTCGAGCCGGTGAGCGGGGCGTTCGAGCGGCTGCGCGGCGACCTGCGCCCGCTCGTTCGGTACAGCGAGCTCGACGTGCAATTCGTCGAGCCACCGGCCAACGGTCGTGCCCTCCCGGGCGACATCGCGCACCCCGCGCGCGCCATCGTGCGCAGCACCGTGCTGGCGATCGTCGACCGCGGCGACACCCGGCGCGTGCGCATCCAGTGGGACTGCGACGGCCTGAACCTGCTCATCGGCATCCGCGACGACGGCCGCGGAGACCTCACCACCCACGACGACACCCTGCGCTCGATCGGCGAGCAGGTGTCGGCCCTCGCCGGCGACTTCTCGGTGTCGGCGACCCCGGGCTGGGGCTCGGAGGTCGGCATCCGCCTGCCCCTGGACCCACCCGCGGATGCCGGCGACCTGCCCGCCGCGATCGACGCCAGTCCCCGCGAGCGCGACGTTCTGCGCCTGATCGCCGCTGGTCGACGCAACCGCGAGATCGCGCACACGCTCAGCGTCAGCGAGAACACCGTGAAGTTCCACGTCTCAAACCTGCTGCGCAAGTCCGGGGCCACCTCGCGGGTCGAACTCGCGGCGATCGCGCGCGGCTGACCACCCGTTCGGAGGGGCGGACCCGTGCCAACGGGTGGGCACGGGTCCGCGCCCGTCGCCGGGGCCACGCCGCCACCTCTTGACTCCGGCGCTCAGCGATCTAGCCTGGCAGGCATGTGCCGCAACATCATCCCCCTGAACAACCTCGAGCCCCCGGCATCCGACGACGAATGCCACGACGCCGCACTGCAGTTCGTGCGCAAGATCTCGGGGACGAACGCGCCGTCGCGCGCGAACCAGGAGGTGTTCGACCGGGCGATCGCCGAGATCGAACGGTCGGTGCGGAGTCTGCTCGACGGACTCGTCACCTCGGCGCCGCCGAAGAACCGTCAGGAGCAGGCTGCCAAGCGCCAGGCGCGTTCGGCGGAGCGCTACGAGGCGATCCGGGTGTTCCAGGACGCGAAGCGCGCCGCCCGCACCGCCGACGCCTGAGGGATCAGTCGGCGTCGGGCTGCGGCATCCGTCGTGCGTCGCCCTCGCGCAGCCGCCGGCGGATGCGCGCGGCGATGAACGCGAGCACGAGCAGGGCGATCGCCCCGACGGCGATGTTCGAGATGAGGCCGCTCCACTCCTCGAGCACCGGCTTGATGGCCGGGCCGAACGCGAAGCCGAGACCGATCCAGATCGCGTTCCAGACGCCCGAGCCGATCAGCGTGTAGAGCGTGAACTTCCACAGCGGCATGCGCTCGATGCCCGCGGGGATCGAGATGAATGACCGCACGAGCGGCACGCAACGCCCGAAGAGCACCGCCCCGCCGCCCCAGCGGGCGAAGAACGCCTCGGCCTTGTCGAAGTCGTCGTGGTCGAGCAGCGGGATACGACCGACGATCCGACGCGTGCGGTCGCGCCCGACCGCGGCGCCGATCGCGTACCAGATCAGGGCACCGACGAGCACGCCGAGGGTGGCCGCCGCCCACGCGCCCCACGCGCTCATCCGGCCCTCGTAGGCGAGGAACCCGGCGACCGGCAGGATCGCCTCCGACGGGATCGGCGGCACGAACGTCTCGATGAGGATCGCGATGCCGACGCCCACCTCCCCGAGCGATTCGATGAGGCTCAGCACCCAGCCGACGAAACCGTCGTAGGCGGGGGCGGATGCTTCCAGAGCGGGGGTGATGCGGCTCATCGTGTCCTCAGGTGTCGGGGATCGCGGTGGTCGTACCCACCGACGTTATCCCGTACACCTGAGTCCTGGCTCAGCGCCCGAGCTGGAACAGCGCGATCAGCTCCTGGCGGCTCGAGACCTCGAGCTTGCGGAACGCGCCCCGCAGCTGCGACTTGACCGTGTTGACGCTCACGTGCTGCTGGGCGGCGATGTCGGTGTTCGACAGTCCGGCCAGGGCCGATGCCACGACCGCGGCCTCGCGGCGGGTGAGGGCCTCGGTCCCGGCGACCGCCGCCACCTCCGCGAGGACGCGCAGGAGACCGGCGATCTCCGGCTCCCCGCGTTCCTCGATCATGTCGGCGAGGGCGAGGCGCGCCGGGGTCGTCGCCTGGGGGAGGGCGGAGTACACGCCGTTCCAGGTGGCGAGAGCGGCGGCGCGCTGCAGCAGATCGTCGCGCTGTTCGGGCGCGCCCGTCTCCGCGGCGATCGTGAGCGCGGCGATGAGGATGCGCGGGCGCGCGTTCGACGTCTGCAGCAGAGGGACGATCATGCGCCGCGCCGCCGCGGCCTGGTCGCGTTGCAGGAGGCGGCGGGCGAGCAGCGTCGCGCCGATCTGCACCACGAGGCTCTCGTCGGCGGAGGGGGCCGCGATGTCGAGCTCGCGCGCGGCGCGATCGGGCTGATGCAGCAGGAGCAGTAGCAGGTAGCGCACCAGGCGCGTGTAGTCGGCATTCACCTGCACCCGCGCGTACTCGGGCGCGAGGGAGGCGACGAAGGAGTCGAACTCCGAGAGCAGCACCTGCGCGTCGTCGCGCCGGTCCGGGGTGGTGATGAAGGCGCGCAGCGCGAAGTACGGACCCCAGAAATCCAGCGACAGAGTGATGTCGATGCCCTCGAGGATCTCGCCGGCGGTGTCCATGTCGAGGCGGTCGGTGTGCAGCACTGCATCGGCGAGACGTGCGGCGGTCGGAGCATCCGCCGCCCACCAGGCGCCGTCGGGAACCTCCGGGAGCTGGGCGAGCCAGCGCGCGGCGTCGCGTCCGCGGCCGTGCACCGCATGGATGAAGGCGCTGGCCCCGCCCGCCGTGAGGCGGACGAGACGGTTGTCGACCGATGCGGCCCAGTCGTAGCTGCGGGCGAACTGCTCGAGCGCATCGTCGAACCGGTTGGCGAGGAAGTACGTCACGCCCCAGTGGTAATGCAGCTCCGGGAGGGCGTTGGCGAAGGTCGGGATGATGTCGACCGGTACGGCGCGCAGCGTCTGCACGGCCAGGTCGGCGGCGGCGGTCGCGTCGTCGAGACGACCGTCGCCACGGGCGGTCGCGATGCGGCCGGTCAGAGCGGCGAGACGATCCAGCGGCGGCGCATCCGGGTCGTCGGCGAGGATGTCGGTGTACGCGCGGCTCTCGGGCTGGCGGGTCGAGCGTCGACGCAGGTGCTCCTCGGCCAAGCGGAGGCGCGGGTTCGCCTGCAGCACCTTCGGGGGCAGATTCTCGATCGTGCGGATCAACACCTGCGGGTGGCTCTGGTAGAGATCGCTCCAGCGGGACCCCAGGATGCCGAGCACCCCGGTCCAGTCGCCGTCATCCTGCGCGGAGGCGAGCGATCGTTCGAGGTCTTCGGCGTCTCCTGCGGTCATCGAATCGATCTCTCCCTCGTCGTTCCCCTCGACCTTCCCAGTCTGTCAGAAGCGACGTGCGGTGATTGCGCAACCATCGCGCGTCACGACTATGCCCTCCCGCGCGGATCCGCAACCCCCTCGGCGCCGGCATCCGCCCGTCGCAGGATGGCGGGGATGCCGCGCGAATCGTGGCGCAGAAGGGACACTCTCATGACCGACACCACCCCCGTCCAGCGGGTCGCCGAGCTCCTCAAGGACTTCCGCTTCGCGATGTTCACCACGCGCAACGCCGAGGGGCGCCTCGTCTCGCATCCGCTCACCGTGCAGGAGGCCGAGTTCGACGGCGACCTCTGGTTCCTCGTGTCGAAGAGCGCGACGCTCGTGCTCGATGCCCAGGCCGACGAGCGCGTGGGCGTATCGCTCTCGTCGAACGACTCGTGGGTGTCGCTGTCGGGCACCGCGGCGCTCGTCGACGACCCGGCGAAGGTGCGGGAGCTCTGGAGTCCCACGGTCGAGGCCTGGTTCACGAACGGGCCCGACGACCCCGACGTGGGCCTGCTGAAGTTCACCGCCGAGTCCGCCGAGTACTGGGACAGCCCGGGCGGAAAGATCGCCTCGCTGTTCAGCTTCGTGAAGTCGAAGATCACCGGCGAGCCGCTCGAGGGTGAGAACGAGACGGTCGAGCTGCCGGAGCGGTGACCCTCAGCGCGTGAAGATCCACTGGATCGTCGCGACCACCGCGACGACGGCGAAGACGATCCAGTAGAAGCGCACGGGGATGAAGAAGAGCGTCGACCGCGGAGTGACGAAGAGACCGTTGCCTTCGTCGTCGACCGCCTGCACGATCTCGGTCGTCTTCTTGCGGCCCTTCTCATCGACGATCGGCTCGGCGAGCACGCGTTCGAGCATCGCGGGCTGCGGCTTGTCGAGCCGTGGGAACACCCACAGCGTCAGCGCCAGGCTGACCAGCGTGGCGTAGCCGAACATGGCCACGCCGACCAGGGGACCCTTCGAGGGCAGGCCGAGTCCGGTCAGTGTCTGATTCCCGAGAAACGCCGACAGGGCGAGCGCCAGCGGTACGAGAATCCCCCAGCGGGTCCAGATGATCACAGCGATGTCCTCTCCACACTCGGCGGGGGATCGGGTGCCGGCGCGCTGGGCGTCCTGCTGGCACTGGGCTCGATCTCTGGCGTCCTGTGGATCGCCGGTGACGCCCTCACTGTCCGCTTAGTCGAGGCGACCGTCGGTGAGCGGAGCGTCACGATCCGACGCGTGTGGGGGCGCAGGAGAACCATCGACCGAGCGTCGGTGGATGAGGTCGTGCTCATCTCCCTCGTGCTGCCGACGCGCCTGGGGCCGACAGCGACGCGACGGGTCGTCCTGCGGCAGAGCGGAGGGCTGGTCATGGCTTTCACCCCGCGCGACGCGGGATTCGCCGCGGCGCTCGCCAGGTTCGGATGGGATCCCGTCGTGATCGCGGATCCGCTCACTCCGCCCGAGGCGTCCAGTCGCTACCCGGGGGCGGCCGGCCGGGGTGAGATGCTCTCGCACCTGCTCCCCGTCGGCGCGATCATCATCGGCGTGGCCGCCGCCGTCTGGGCGGTCGCCGTCGCTCTCGGGCGCTGACGGTCGTCACTGTCGGTGGGCGAGGCCCCGGCATAGGCTGTCGGCGTGAGCGACGCACTCGACGACGGACCGTTCTTCCACGGCACGAAGGCCGATCTGCGGCCGGGCGATCTGCTGACCGCGGGGTTCCCCTCGAACTACCGCCCCGAGATCGTCATGAACCACATCTACTTCACGGCGATGCCGAACGGTGCGGGTCTCGCGGCCGAGCTCGCTCCCGGCGATCGTGCACCGCGCGTGTACGAGGTCGAACCGACCGGGGAATTCGAGAACGACCCCAACGTCACCGACAAGAAGTTTCCGGGCAACCCGACCCGTTCCTACCGCAGCGCTGCCGCGTTGCGGGTCGTGCGCGAGGTGGACGACTGGGTCCGGTTGGCACCGGAAGCGCTCGCCGAGTGGCGGCGGAAGCTCGCCGCGCTGCACGCCGACGAGCGCGCCGAGATCATCAACTGATCGTCCACCCGACCGACCCGTCAACCGACCGGTCAGAGGTCCCAGTCGCTGAGCGGGGCGATCGGCGGGGTGTGGTCGATGCTCTCGCGTCCTTCGTGCTCGACCGAGATGACGACGCGTGCGCCGGGTGAGACGAGCACGCTCACGAGACCCCCGCGGCTCGATATGTCGACGAAGGTCGGCTCCGACCGTGCGGCCGCCTCGATCCGCGACATGAGATCGACGAGGTCGCGGTCGCCGTCCAGAAGGAACTCGCGTCCGTCGATCTCGATCCGTGTTCTCGGCTTCGTTCTCGACCCGTCCATGCGCTCGACGGTAGACCTGAACCGCCCCGACGCTGAGGGGGTTGCGCGAGGCGGATGCCGTTGGTAGCCGTATCCGGCATCCGCCAGCGTCGGACCCGACTATGGTTTCGGATATGGGTTCTCTGCACTACGGCGGCTCGGACGACGCCATCCACATCGATGACCGTGCACTCGCGCATCTCAAGGTCGCGATCGCCACGAAGCTGCGCCGCAACGAGAGCTTCACGCTGTCGTGGCGTCACGCCGACGGCGGCGACGACGGCCGGTCGACGATCTGGCTGCACCCGTCGATCCCGCTGCGCTTCACGTTCGACGATCCCGAGGCGCCGCAGCTGAACCTGAAGTGGATCGAGCAGCTCATGATGTCGGCGAACTCCTCGGGTGGCATCAGCCTCGTCGACGAGATGCTCGAGACGCCCGAGACCCCCCAGAACTGAGAGACGCCCGCGGGCGGAGGTCTGCTCAGCGACGTACGGGGTCGCCCCCGCCGTCGAGGAACCGCGCGAGTTCCCGCATCGTCGGAGCGGCTTCCCAATCGCCGGGCACGAGGCAGGCTATCGCGCCGCAGGCGTTGGCTCGCCGGAGGGTGCCGGCGATGCCCTGCCCCTCGAGCCGCGCGCTGAGATAGCCCGCCACGAACGCATCGCCCGCGCCGACCGTGTCGACCACGTCGATCGCGAAGCCGGGGGCAGCGACCACCTCGTCGGGGGTGAAGACGGATGCCCCGTCCGGGCCCTGCTTGAGCACGACCTGGCCGACGCCCGCGGCGTGCAGCAGCGCTGCCGCGTCGGTCGCGGATGCCTCGGGGTAGAGAACGGCGAATTCCTCGGCGCCGCCGAAGACGAGGTCGGCGCGCTCCGCGATCTCCCGCAGGATGGGGCCGGCCTCGGCGACGGGGGCCAAAGCCGAGCGGTAGTTGATGTCGACGCTCACCGTCACCCCGACGGCCGTCGCGCGGTCGACCGCGACGAGCAGCGCCTCGCGCGCCGAGGTCGACAGCAGCGGCGTGATGCCGGTGACGTGCAGGATCGCCGCGCGCTCGACCCACTCCGCGGGCAGATCGTCGGGGCGCAGCCGCGATCCGGCCGACCCCGCGCGGTAGTAGTGCACGGCGGTGGAGGCCGCGGAGGGCCGTTCCTTCACCATGAGCCCGGTCGGAGCATCCGCATCGACGATGCCGTGCACGTCGACGCCCTCGGCGCGGATCTCGCGCAGCACCCGCTCGCCGAGCGAATCGTCGCCGACCCGACCGAGCCACGCGACGGAGGCTCCGAGGCGCCGCAGCCCGATGGCGACATTGCTCTCAGCCCCTCCGACACCGAGCGCCATCGCACTCGCGTGCCGGAGGGAGCCGAGCTCGACGGTGCGCATCAGCGCCATGCTCTCGCCGAGCGTGATCACCCCGCCGGGCGTGATCATCCCGCGATCGTCACCCGTCATGAACGCGTCACCAGTCGTGGACGGTGCCGTCGAGCAGACGGTTCACCGGCAGGTACGCCTTGGTGTACTCGTGGCCCGCCGCGGCATCCTCGTCGAGCTCCACGCCCAGACCCGGCTTGTCGCCCGGGTGCAGGAAGCCCTTGTCGAACGTGAACGAGGTCTGGAAGACCTCGAGCGTCTGGGCGTTGTGCGGCATGTACTCCTGGATGCCGAAGTTGTGGATCGCGAGGTCGAGGTGCAGGGCTGCCGCCATGCCGACCGGCGAGATGTCGGTCGGACCGTGGATGCCGGACTTGATGCCGTAGATCGCGGCGAAGTCGAGGAGCTTCTTCATGGCCGTGATGCCGCCGGTGTGGGTGACGGCCGAGCGTACGTAATCGATCAGGCGCTCGGTGATGAGGGTCTGGTAGTCGTAGACCGAGTTGAAGACCTCGCCGATCGCGAGCGGCGTCGTGGAGTGCTGGCGCACCAGGCGCAGCGCGGTCTGGTCCTCGCCCGGGGTGCAGTCCTCGAGCCAGAAGAGGTCGTAGGGCTCGATGTCCTTCGCGAAGCGCGCGGCCTCGATCGGGGTCATGCGGTGGTGGCCGTCGTGCAGGATGCGCAGGTCGGTGCCGAAGTCCTCGCGGATGTTGGCGAAGACGCCGGGCATGTGGTTCAGGTAGTTGCGGGTGTCCCACCGCTCCTCGCTGGGACGGTCGCCCGAGCGCTTCGCGGGCTCGTAGTCGTAGCGCACGCCCGGGCCCGACGACGAGACGCCGTAGATCTGGCCGAGGCCGGGAACGCCGGTCTGCACGCGCACGGCCGTGTAGCCGAGCTCCGCGTAGCCGGTGATCGCGTTCTTGAGGGCGGCGTAGTCGGTGCCGGAGGCGTGGGCGTAGACGCGCACGCCCTCACGGCTGGCTCCGCCGAGCAGCTGGTAGAGGGGCATGCCGGCCTTCTTGGCCTTGATGTCCCACAGGGCCATGTCGACCGCGGCGATCGCGGCCATCGTGACCGGGCCGCGGCGCCAGTACGGGCCGCGGTAGAGGTACTGCCAGGTGTCTTCGATGCGGTCCTCGTCGCGGCCCACGAGCATCGAGGCGACGTGATCGGCGAGGTACGAGGCGACCGCGAGCTCACGCCCGTTGAGGGTCGCGTCGCCGAGGCCGGTGATGCCGTCGGAGGTCGTGATCTTGAGCGTGACGAAGTTGCGTCCGGGGCTGGTGATGTTGACGTCGACGAGCTCGATGGTCATGGCGTTCTCGGTTCTCCTGGTGAAGCGGGTGTGAAGCGGGGTGCGGTGCGGGTGCGGTGCGGGGTGCGGCCGAAGGTCTCGGCCGCACCCCGGGTCGTGATGCGCGTCGCGGTCAGGCGGCGTCGCGGGGGTCGGTCAGATCGCGACCGGCCACCTCGGGCATGATGATCGACGCGACGAGCGCGCAGAGCGTGAAGAACACGAGCATGACGATGATCGGGATGAACGATCCGGTGACGGCCGACACCCATGCGGCGGCGATGACGGGACCGGCGCCGGTGGCGACGATCGCCGCGATCTCACGGGCCATCGCGGTGTAGGTGTAGCGGTTGCGCGCACCGAACAGCTCGGGGAGGGTGAGGTTCTCGAGCGACGCGAAGCTCATCACCGCGAGGTTGTGCAGCACCACGTAGCCGATGAAGACCTGCGTGGTGTCCTTGCTGGCGATCATGAGCATCGTCGGGACGATGACGATCAGGGCGATGACCGCCCACACCATGTACATGCGCTTGCGGCCGAAGCGGTCGCCGAGCCAGCCCGACAGCGGCACCGTGATGAAGGCGACGAGCGACGAGACGATCACGGCGTTGACGCCGATCGAGCGGTCGAGCAGAAGCACGACGGTGATGTAGCTGATGAGGTACGTCTGGATCATGCCGGAGTTGCCGGCCTGGCCGAAGCGCAGGAGGAGGGCGATGACGAAGGCCTTGATGGGCTTGCGCTGCATGGCCTCGAGCGTGCGGATGTCGCCGGTCTCGGTCGCGAGCTGGATCGTCTCCTCGCGGGAGAGTGCCTTGCCGTCGACGACGTCGTCGCGCTCCTCGAAGACCGGGGTCTCCTTGAGGTTGAAGCGCACCCAGATCGCGAACAGCATGATGACGGCGCTGGCGATGAAGGGGATGCGCCAAGCCCAGTCGATGACCTCGTCCTCGCTGTACGCGACGAGCAGGATCGCCCAGATGCCGGAGGCGAGCAGCGTTCCGCAGTTCGTGCCGAGCGCGACGAGCGAGGCGATGATGCCGCGGCGCTTGACCGGGGCGTACTCGGCGAGCATGACGCCGGCGCCGGAGATCTCGGCTCCCGCACCGAAGCCCTGGGCGATGCGCAGCAGCACGAGCAGGATCGGCGCGAGCACGCCCACCTGCGAGTACGTCGGCAGGAAGCCGATGAGCGTCGTCGCGAGGCCCATGAGCAGGATCGTGTAGAAGAGCACCTTCGTGCGGCCGGTCTTGTCGCCGAGGCGGGCGAAGAAGAACGCTCCGACCGGGCGGGCGACGTAGCCGACGCCGTAGGTGGCCATCGCGGCGACGACCGCGACGGCGGGGTTCTCGGACGAGAAGAACAGATCGGCGAAGACGAGCGCGGCCGCCAGCGAGTACAGCTGGTAGTCCATGAACTCGAGCGCGGTGCCGAGCCAGCCCGAGATGGCCGCGCGGACGAGGTCGCGCACCGACCTCTTCGCGGCGGGATCGGCGGCCGGGGCCGTCGTGGTGGCGTCTGACATGGGAGGTACTCCTTCGGACCAGAGAAAAAGGGGGGTGAAGCGTGAGGGGGTGGATTAAAGGGAGAGCAGGACCTTCGCCGAGGCGGAGGAGTCGCGAGCGATCGTGAACGCGTTCACGGCATCGGATGCCGGGAGCACGTGCGAGATCACGGGGTCGAGAGCATCCGACTCCGCGAGCATGCGCACCGCGTCGTCGATCTCGGTCGAGAAGCGGAAGGCGCCGCGGATCGTGAGCTCCTTCGCCAGCAACGGCGCGAGGTTCACGCCGATGTCGGAGTTCGGAAGCATGCCGACCTGCACGATCGTGCCGGTGCGGCGGGTGGCGCGCACGGCCTGGGTGAGGGCGACACCGACGCCCGAGCACTCGAAGACGACGTCGTACGACTCGTTCTCGATCGTGTCCCGGCCGACGAGGGAGACCTCGGTCGCACCGAGAGCCAGCGCGCGGTCGAGGGGCTCGGGGCGCACGTCGCTCGCGCCGACGACGCCGGCGCCGGCGTGCACGGCCGCGGCGACCACCAGCAGCCCGATGGGGCCGGCGCCGATCACGAGTACGCGTCGGCCTGCGATGTCGCCCGCGAGACCGACGGCGTGGAGCGCGACGGCGAGGGGTTCGGCGAGTGCGGCGCGCTCGAGCGGAAGGCCGTCGGGCAGCACGCGGATCATGTGCTCCTCGACGATCAGGTACTCGGATGCTCCGCCCTGACGGTGCGGGTTCGCCGCGGCGCTGCCGAGGTAGTCGCCGCCGGGGCGCAGGTGCGGGCGGTCCTCGAGGCCGGCGACGGATGCTCCGTAGCGGGCCGGGTGCACGGTGACCGGCGTTCCCGGGGCGAGACGCCCGGAGGGGTCGAGGTCGACGACGCCGGAGAGCTCGTGGCCGGGCACGAGGGGCTCGCGGATCGTGTACTCGCCGTTGGCGCCGTGGAAGTAGTAGTGGAGGTCGGATCCGCAGATGCCGACGAAGCCGACGCGCAGTCGCACCTCGCCCGCGCCGGGTTCCGGGGTATCCCGGTCGTCCCAGCGGATGTCCTCCTTGCCGTGGATGACGAGCGACTTCATCGGCGGGCCTCCTTCGTGGCGGTCGTGGCGTTCGTGGTGGTCGTGGCGGTCGTGTCGTTGTCGAGCTCGCCCTCTTCCGCGGCGGAGAGGGCATCGGTGATCGCGGCGTCGACGCCTGCGCGACGGATCGTGTCGACCAGTTCGCCGACGCGGGCGGCGAAGGCGTCCTGATGGGCGAGCTCGCTGCCGAAGAGGCGGTGGTCCATGATCACGCGGCGGGCGAGATCGACGCCGTCGCGTGCGCCCGCGGCCAGCCCGGCGAGGCGCTCGCGGGCGGGGTCGGTCATCGCGGCCGCGTGCGCGCCGGGGTCGAAGCCGCCGAGCGGGGCATGGCACGACAGGTACCCGGCGACCGTGAGTGCGATGAGGTGCGGCATTCGCCCCTGTCCGAGGGCGAGGAGCGCGGGCTCCGGGATGCGCTGGCGCAGCTTCACCGAGCCGTCCGATCCGACCTGGCGGGTCTGGTGCCCGAGGGCGCTGTTGCCCCAGCGCTCGAACAGCTCGGCCTCGTAGGCGCGGATGTCGACACCGGTGGGCACGTCGACCGACGGCTCGTATTCGCCGCGCATGACGCCGCGCGCGGCATCCGCGATCCGGTCGATGCCGATCGCCTCGGGGATCGTGCCGACTCCGCGGAGGGCACCGAGGTACGCGATGAGCGAGTGCGTGCCGTTGAGCAGGCGAACCTTCATCTGCTCGTAGCGGGCGACCTCGGAGGTGAAGACGGCGCCGCCGGCCTCCCAGGCCGGGCGTCCGCCGGCGAACGCGTCCTCGATGGCCCACATCGTGAACGGTTCGCCCGGCACGGGGATGCCGTCGACCGCGCCGAGGAGGCCGGTGACCTCGTCGCGCAGCCGGGCGGTGGTCGACGGCACGATGCGGTCGACCATGCTCGAGGGGAAGGTGACCGAGCGGTCGAGGTAGTCGAGGGCGTCGGATGCCTCGCCACCGGGAAGGGCCTGCAGGAACTCGCGCACGAGCTTCTCGGTGTGCTTGCCGTTCGCGGCGAGGTTGTCGCAGCTGAGGATCGCGATCGGCTCGGCGCTGGAACGGGCACGGGCCTGGAGGCCGCGGGCGAGCTGGCCGATCGTCGACCGCGGCGCGCCGCCCTGCAGATCGGCGCGCACGGCCTGGTCGTCGAGGTCGAGGTGCTCGGTGGCGGGGGAGTAGCTGTAGCCGTTCTCGGTGACGGTGAGCGTGACGATGCGGATGCCGGGATCGGCGATGTGCGCGACCACGCGCTCGGGCTCGTCGCCGGCGACGAAGGCGTCGGTGTGCACGCCGGGGATCGCGAGGCTGGTGCCGGCGGGGGAAATGGTGGCGACCGAGTAGAGGAAGTCCTGCGCGTGCATCGCGTCGACGACCGTGCGCGAGCGGGAGGCGGCGCCGACGATGCCCCAGTCCCCGCCGTCCTGCGCGATGGCGGCGGCGGTGTACATGGCCTGGTGCGCCCGGTGGAAGCTGCCGAGACCCAGGTGCAGGATTCCGGTGCCGCTGGGGGTGACCAGCGGAGCGATGTCCGCGGGGGTGGCGCGGCTCAGGATCCGGAGATCGGCGTTGATCGTCATGTAAAGCAGTGTGTATGAGTTGTACAAACTTGTCAAGTCCGTTTCATGGTGGGGATCGTGCCATAGGATTGCGGCAACCGGAGGGGTGGACGTGGCAGCGACATTGACCGACGTGGCGAAGCGCGCAGGCGTCTCGATCGCCACGGCATCGCGCGCCTTCGGAGAACCCGAACGCCTCGCCCCCGCCACCCTCGGCCGGGTGCTCGAAGCCGCCGGCGATCTCGGATACTCCGGCCCGCAGGCGGGCACCGCCACCCGCACGTTCGGCGTGATCGTGCCCGACGTCGCCAACCCCGTCTACGGCAAGCTCCTCAAGGCGATCCAGGGCCAGGCATGGCACGGGCGGCACCGCATCGTGCTGTTCGACGCCGACGAGGACCTGCGCCGCGAGCGCGAGCAGATCGAACAGGCCCGCAAGCTCGACGGCATCCTGCTCTGCTCTCCCCGCCTCCCCGACGCCGACGTGGTCGCCCTCATCGGTGACACCCCCTCGGTCGTCGTCAACCGGCAGATCGACGGCATCCCGAGCGTGCTGATGGATGCCGAGCACGGCCCCGCGCAGGCGATCGAGCACCTCGTCGCCCTCGGGCACGAGCACATCGCCTACGCCTCCGGCCCGCGCGGCTCGTGGGCCGACGCACGCCGCTTCGACACCATCGAACGCGCCTGCGGACGCCACGGCATCCGCCTCACCCGCCTGAGCCACCACGAGGCATCCATCCAGGGCGGCCGAGCCGCCGCCGCGCTCGCCGCAGCCAGCGGGGCGACCGCCGTCGTCGCCTACAACGACCTCGTCGCCATCGGCCTCGAAGCAGGGCTCCTCGACCTCGGCCTCACCTGCCCCGACGACGTGAGCCTCGTCGGCATCGACGACATCGACCTGGCCGGCGCCGTCACTCCCGGGCTCACCACCGTGCAGATGCCGATCGAGCGCAGCGGCGCCCTCGGCGTCGACCTGCTGCTGCAGGCGATCGCGGGCGCCGTGATCGGGGAGGCGGCGACGCTCAGCTCGCAGCTCATCGTGCGGGCCTCGACCGCCGCGCCGCGTCGGGCGTGAAGCGGGCGTCCCGGCGCCGAAGTCAAGCCCTTCCCGCCGGCCGAGTATTCCGGGATCATGAAGCGGGACGGCGTCATCGGATGCCGGAAGGAGAACACGCATGAGCATCGGAACCGGAATCTTCTTGTTCGTGGTCGGCGCGATCCTGACCTTCGCGCTCGAGGTGAGGCTCGACTGGATCGATCTCGATCTCGTCGGGTACATCCTCATGGCCGCGGGCGTGCTGATCTTCCTGATCGGCATCATCCTGCTGATCACGCGCCGCAGCCGCGCTCGCAGTGCGACGACCACGACGGTCGTCGACGACGACCGCGTCTGACGCGGTGGCCCGACCGACCGGGATCGCTCCGGGCCCGGAGCGGGTCAGCGCTCGAGGCTGTCGCTCTGATCGAGCGGGTCCTGCTCACCGTCGTGCGGGCTGTCGTGGTCGGACCCCTCATCGGCGGTGAACACCTTGCCGTCGTCGGCGGGTTCGGCGGCGGCATCCGCGGCGGCGTCGTAGGGGCCGCTGTCGTCGGGGTACGCTTTCGGGTCGCTCATGGGGTGTCCTCTCGTCGGTGGACCGTCGGTCGATCCGGGCGGATGCCCAGGCTCGCGCATCGCCTCGGTCGGCACCCGCCCGTTGACAGAGCGACGAAAGGCTGTCGCTCGCCTCAGTCGTGCGAGGCCGCGAACTCGATCACCCGCGTCGATCGCCCGTTCGGTGTCCAGACGCCCGCGGCGATGCGGCCGGGGGCGAGCGGGGTGAGCGACTCGATCTCCGCGTCGTCGCCGAGCATCTCCGACAGGTCGACCCGCTCGGGCGCGTCGAGCGCCGAACCGGTGAGTACGACCGCGTGCTCCGGTGCGACGAGCACGGCCCGGTCGTCGTCGATCCAGCAGGCGGCGAGGCCGAAACCGTACTCCGCATCGATATCGGCGGCCGACACCTGGCCGACCTCGTCGAGAGACGGCCACGCGAACACCCGCGCGGTCTCGGGGTCGCTCGGGTACGGCGCCATCAGCAGCCGGTCCCCGGCGGGGCGGAAGCCGGCGATCACCGGGTCGTGTCCTGCGAGGATCTCGGTCAGCCGCAGCTGCGCCCCCGACGGACCGGACGCGTCGACCTCGACGCGGAGGGCGAGGCATCCGTCCTGCCCCATCGCCAGCTCGATCACGACGACCGGACCGGTCGGATGCGGGTGCACGACCGCCATCGCATCGTCGGCATCGACCCGGTGCTCGTCGACGACCGCTCCTGTCGCGGGGTCGAGCAGCAGCACCCGATGCCCGCCGTCGTCGACGGGCGCGGTGGCGACGACGAGCTCGCCGACCAACGCGGCGGCGTCGATCGAGAGCCCCGCGACCGTGACCGTTTCGGCGCCGACGAGCACGGTGTCGTCGCCGGTGGTGAGCACCAGGCGGTCGAGGGCGGATGCCGCGCGCACACGCACGTCTCCGGTCAGCTCGAGAGCGCGACCGTTGACCTCGCTCAGCTGATCGTCGAGCAGGCGGACCGCCCCCTCGTTCCAGCGCGCGAACCACCGGCGTCCGTCCTGTTCGCCGGCGTCGACGAGCTCGGGCAGTTCTTCGAGGATCGCGATCACGCGTGCATCCGTGGTCATGCCCCCACCGTATCGGCGGGGTTGCTCGTCTCCTCGCGCGCGGCCCGCGCCGAAGAGGTCAGCCGGCGCACGTCTCGAAGACGTACGCCTCGTCGTCGGGTGTCACGAGGTCACGGTCGCGCAGCACCATCGAGGCGGGCGACTCGTCGTCGGCGCACATCTCGGCGAAGGGGCGGGGCAGCTCATCGCTGTACTCGATGTCGATCACGGCCTCGCCGTAGACATCGGTGTACGCCGAGCATTCCTCATAGGCGGCGCACTCCTCGGTGACGGCGAAGTCGAATCCCGCCTCGTCCTGCAGCACAGCGGCATCCTCGGCGGCGTTCTTCTGCCCGGCGGCGAGACCCGCACCGTGCGCGGCATCGACGAGCAGCGTCGCGAGGGCGAGGTTCCCCTCGAGGGTGAGGGCGCCGTCGGACCGCGTGTACGAGTCGAGGTTGTCGAACTCGACGGCGTCGAACCCGGCATCCGCGCATCCCTCGATCCACGGGATGACGAGGGCGGCGATGCGCTCGCGCTGCGCGGACGTCGAGGTGTCGACGAGTGCCTCGTCGGGCCAGTCCGGGTCGAACACGGGGGCGCCGTCGCGCTGCAGCAGCAGGTCGTCGTCCCAGAGGTCGAGTTCGCCGGGCTGCGTCTGGAACCCGTTGACGTAGCAGATCGAGTACACGCCCTCGGCGGGCTCGGCCGCGCGATCGCGCCCGACGATCCCGACCCCGGATGCCGGTGGGTAGGCGCCGCCCAGCTGGTAGTCGGGCACCGCGCCGGCGGGCGGTGCGGTGAAGGATGCGGATGCCGGGGCATCCGTCGTCGTGGCGCATCCCGTGAGCGCCGCGACCGTCAGCGCGGCGATCGCGAGGGCGGGGGTGAGGCGGGCGCGCATGTCAGCAAATCTACTCGGGCGTTGCGAGCCTCATCCGCGCATCTCGGGGTGGTGGTCAGGCGGATGCTGTGGCACGCTGTTAGTTAGTTCCACTAACAATGCTGAATGTGGAAATGGTTACCACCGTGAACGCCGAAGTGAACGAGGACTCGATGCTGAGAAGATCCACCGCCGCCGCGACCGCCGCCCTGCTGATGCTCGCCCTCCCGGCCGCGGCCGTTGCCGCCGCTCCCGACGAGGATCCGCTGTACAAGTTCGTGAAGGATGCCGCCGGCGTCTACGGCTACGGCACCGACGCGGTCGAGACCTTCCCCGGCTCGGGGGAGCAGGTCGCGATCCCCACGACGCTGGAAGCCGAGAACCGACGCTTCTCGAGCGCCTGGGTCGGCACGATCGGCAACCTCAACTTCGGCAAGCCCGCGGATGCCGCCGACTTCGACGCGAAGTACGCCACCGTCCTCGACGACTTCGCCTCGTGGAACATGAACGCCGTGATATTCCAGGTGCGCCCGCTGCTCGACGCCTACTACCCCTCGGAGCTCAACCCGTGGTCGGAGTTCCTCGCAGGTCCGCAGGGCACCGACCCCGGGTACGACCCGCTGCAGAAGATGGTCGACGCGACCCATGCGCGCGGTATGGAGTTCCACGCCTGGCTCAACCCCTACCGCGTCACCAACACCAAGATGACCGCGCCCGCGACCCTCGCCGCCCTCGGGCTGACCGCCGATGAGGTGAAGGCGCTCACGATCCCGGAGTACATCGCCGCACTCAACGGCGCCGGCATCCTCGCCGACGACAACTTCGCCGTGCAGCATCCCGACTGGGTGCTCTCGTTCGAGGAGAAGCTGTTCCTCGATCCCGGCCAGCCCGAGGTGCCCGCGTACGTCGCGGCATCCGTCGCCGAGATCGTCGAGAACTACGACGTCGACGCGATCCACTTCGATGACTACTTCTACCCGTACCGGATCACGGTCGACGGCGTGAACGTCTTCTTCGGCGCCCAGGGCGAGGATCGCGCGACCTTCGAGGAATTCGGACTCACCGCCGGCTACCCCGACACGCAGGCGGGCATCGAGGCATGGCGCCGCGACAACATCACGGGTCTCGTCACACAGGTCGCCGGTGCCGTCGACGCCCACAACGCGGATGCCGGCACCGCCGTGCAGCTGGGCATCAGCCCCTTCGGCATCTGGGAGCACCAGGCCCTCGACCCCGCCGGATCGCACACCCCGACCGGGTCGTCGCAGACCTACAGCAATGCCGTGTTCGCGGACACCCGCGGCTGGGTGCAGGACGAGCTCATCGACTACCTCACCCCGCAGATCTACTGGAGCTTCGACCAGGCGGCAGCCCCCTACGGCGAGCTCGCACAGTGGTGGAGCGACACCACGGCCGAGAGCCGCACGCAGATCTACGTCGGGCACGCGCTCTACAAGCACGTCAACAACGGCGGCTGGGAAGCCGCGTGGATGAACCCCGAAGAGGTGCCGAACCAGATCCGCTTCAACCAGAAGCTCGACGGCATCGACGGCAGCGTGCTGTTCAGCTACAACGACATGAAGCCCAGCGACATCGCCGCGCTGCCCGCCGACCAGCAGCCCAAGAATCAGGCGAAGAACACGGCGATCGACCTGTTGAAGGGCGAGGCGTTCGCGCATCCGACGATCGTTCCGGCGAAGCCGTGGCTCTCCGACGGTGCGGTCGCCGCTCCGACGGGCGTCGCGGTCGACGACGGCGCGCTCGTCTGGGCGGCCGGTGATGTGACGGAGGCCCGTCAGTACGCGATCTACCGCGGCACCGGGACGGCCGAGGAGATCGTCGCCGCTCCGGGCACGCTGGTCGACACCGTGTGGGCCGGGGGTGCGGGGGAGTTCGCGTGGGCTCTTCCCGTGGATGCGGGTGCTGCGGATGCGGGTGCTGCGGATGCGGGTGCTGCGGATGTCGCGGCTCGCGCGGCGGGGGAGAGCTGGGTCGTGACCGCGCTGGATGCGGCGGCGGTCGAGAGCGCGCCGGTCGCGGTCGCGGATGCCGTCGACCCGGTGGATCCGGTGGACCCTGTCGACCCGGTGGATCCCGTGGATCCGGTGGATCCGGGCACTCCCGGTGAGGGCTCGGGTTCAGGCTCCGGCTCCGGAAACGGGTCGGGCGGGGCATCCGATGCAGGCGTTCAGGACGATCTGGCGACGACCGGCGGGGACGTGCCGGCCGCCGCGCTCTTCCTGGCCGGCGGGTTGCTCGCCGCCGGTGCCGCGACGGCGGGCGCAGCTGCACGGCGCCGCCGTCGCCGCGCCTGACCCGATCTCGCAGATCTGCGGAGTCTCACGTGGAATCGGCCGCATTCGTGCGAGATGGCTGCAGATCTGCGAGATCCTGCGCAGGCAGGGTTCGACTCAGGCCGTCGGGGCCGTCGGGGCCGTCGGGGCCGTCGGGGCCGTCGGCGCCGCCGGGGACGGAGTGGATGCCGGGGTCACGGCGTCTTCGACCTCGGCGGGATTGCGGCGGATGCCGATCCACGACACGATCGCGCCGAGCACGAGCAGCGCGGCGGTGACCCAGGCGGCGCTGTGGAACCCGTCGAGGTCGAGCATGCCGCCGACGATGGTCGACAGCATCGCGACGACGAGGAGGCCGGCGACGCGCGAGACGGCGTTGTTGACCGCCGAGGCGATGCCGGAGTGCTCCTGATCGATCGCGCCGAGGATCGCGGCGGTCAGCGGAGCGACCGTGAGAGCGAGGCCGAGACCCGTCACGATCATGGCCGGCAGCACCTGCCACCAGTAGTCGAAGTCCTCGGCGACGAGCAGCAGCATGAGGGCCCCGACGGCCATGATCGCGGGACCTATCGTCATGAAGATGCGCGGACCGAACCGCCCGGCCCATGCCCCGGCGCGCGAACTGACGAGGATCATCAGGATCGTCATGGGCAGGCTCGCGAGACCGGCGGCGGTGGCGCTGAGACCGGCGCCCTGCTGCAGGTAGACGCCCACGACGAATCCGTTGAGCGAGAGCGCGGCGTAGACGAAGAAGGTGGCGAGGTTGCCCCAGCCGAAATCGCGCACGCGGAAGAGCCACAGCGGCATGAGCGGTGAGGCCGAGCCCCGCTGCCGCAGCAGGAACCACGCGAACAGGGCGGCCCCCGCGATGCCCGGGATCCAGATGGCGGGGGAGCCCCAGCCGTAGTTGGGCTGCTCGATGAGCGCGAACACCACGGCGCCGAGGCCGATCGCGCACAGCGCACCGCTGAACCAGTCGACGCGGCGACCGCTCGGCTTCTCGGCCAGCTTCAGCCGTGACAGCAGGATCAGGTTCAGGGCGATCGGCAGCACGTTGATGAGGAACACGAAGCGCCACGACAGGTAGTCGACGAAGAGTCCGCCCATGAGCGGGCCGACCAGCTGCGCCGCCGTCGTGAACGCGGTCCACACGCCGATCGCGCGCGCTTGCACGTCGGAGCGCATGGTCGCGGTGATCAGGGCGAGCGAACTCGGGACCAGTAGTGCGCCCGCCGCACCCTGTGCCGCGCGGGCGATGATGAGCACCAGTGGGTCAGGGGCCGCGGCCACCGCGATCGAAGCGACGCCGAAGGCGATGAGCCCCACGCGCATCACGAGCACGCGGCCGTAGGCGTCGGAGACCGAACCCGCCAGCAGGATCAGCGCGCTCAGCGTGATGAGGTACGCGTCGACCACCCACTGCTGAGTCGTGATGCCGCCGCCCAGCTCGCGGCTGATCGCGGGCAGTGCGACGTTCACGACGGTGCCGTCGAGGAACGTCACGAAAGACGCGAGGACCGCGATCGAGATGACCAGGCGCTGGACGCCGGAGAAGGATGCCACAGGCGAAGGCTACTCCCGGCGGCAGACGTCGAGGGCGGATGCCGGGAACTCACTCCCCGGGGCTGGACTCTGCGGCGGACTCTGCGGCGGACGCTGCGGCGGGCTCTCCTGCGGACCCTCCAGAGTCGCTCCCCGCGAGGTGCAGTCGTCGGAGGCCGCTCAGGCCGTCGTGCGTATGGGCGCGGAGCTGGCGCTCGGCGCCCGTGCCGTCCCTCCGGATGCGGTCGACCTGCGCGGTGACGAACTCCGCGTCGCCGAGCTGCTCGAGCGCGGGCCCTACGATGTCGAGCAGCCGGTGCGCCGCGGCCCAGGCATCCGTCGTCTGGCCCGTCGCGGGATCGACGACCGTCCCCGCCATGCCGTGCCGCGCGGCCACCCAGAGCCCGGCGTCGATCTGCTCGACCGGGGCCGCCGACGTGGGGCCGTCGTCGCTCACCACGATCGCGCGGGTGAGGGCCGCCGTGAAGAGTGTGTCGTCGATCTCGAGCTGCGCGTCGCACACGCGCAACTCGACCGTCGGGAAGCGGTCCGAGAGTCGCGCCGCCCACGACAGCGACGACCGCTCGGGGATCGCGGAGAGTGCGATCAGCCGGTCCACCTGTTCCTCGTAGTCGTCGAGATCGTGGAATCGGGGCGGCGTCCACGTCGCGGGCAGGCGACGGATCAGGATGCTGCGCCAGCTCGCGAAGCCCGTTGCCGCCCCCTCGGCGAAGGGGCTGTTGCCGGTGAGGGCGAGTAGCACCGGCAACCAGCCGCGCACCCGGTTGAGCGCTCGCACGCGCTCCTCGGCATCCGCGACCTCGACGTGCACGTGCAGCCCGTTCACCTCGTGGCCGCGCGCGATCGCGCCGAGCTGCGCCGAGACGCGGTCGTAGTGCGGCGACGCGGAGATCGTCGCGTGTCCGGTGGTGTTGAACGGCGTGCCGGATGCGGCGATCACGGCGTCCAACGGGGCGGCGTGCGCCGCGAGTGCAGCGCGAAGGTGCCGCAGTTGCGCCGCGGCATCCGTCATCGACGAGAGGGGATCGGTGACGCACTCGAACTGGGAGGTGAGGAACTCGGGCAGGATCCGCCCGCCGCCCTCGGGTGCGAGCCGTTCCCGGGTGCCGTCGGCCATGGCCAGCGGCACGAGCGTGCTCCGGTCGACCAGCAGGAACTCCTCCTCGATGCCGAAGCGCGTCACCGAGGCCGCCTAGTGGTTCCGCAGCATCGAGATGAGCTCGGCCTTGCGCTTGCCGCTGTAGCCGGTGATTCCGAGCTCCTTCGCGCGGGCGCGCAGTTCGGAGACCGTCCAATCCTCGTAGTCGCCGCTCTCCCCGCCGCGTCGGCCGACGGCCTTGCGGCCGTCACGGGCGGCCGCGTTCGAGATGCGGGCGGCTTTTTCCTTCGAAGCTCCGTCATCGCGGAGCTCTTCGTAGAGCTCCGGATCCTTCAATGAACTGTTGCGTCGTCCGGGCATGATGTCGTCCTCTCCTCAGTTTCCCTTGGCATTCCGGAGGTGTCCGCGTCAACCCCCTCTGCTCCGGCGGGCATCGGCCCCTAACGTGAGGGCTACAGCAATTCGGGGCGCCCGCCTCGAACAGAAGGGAAGAACGATGAACATCCTCCTCATCATCGTCATCGTCATCGCCGTGATTCTCGCGATCACCGGAGGACTCGTGCAGTCTCTGCAGTTCCTCCTGTGGGTGGGCCTCGTGCTCCTCGCTATCGCCGTGATCGCATGGCTCATCCGATCGATCACCGGCAGTCGCCGCAGCTAGACCAGAAAGAGGAGGCCCGCCCGAGTGGCGGGCCTCCTCTGTGTCCGGACGTCGTGCCGGAGGGCGAAGAGCCCCGCTCCCAGGAGCGGGGCTCTTCTGTCTCAGCGGTCGAACGCGTCCTTGACGTTCTCGCCGGCCTTCTGCGCGGCGTCCTTCACGTTCTCGCCCGCCTGCTTGGCGGAGGCCTTCGTCTGGTCTGCGCGACCTTCGGCTTCGAGGCGCTCGTTGTCGGTGAGCTTGCCCACGCCCTCCTTGGCCTTTCCGGCCAGCTTCTCGGCGTTGTTCTTGATGTCGTCTCCCGCGCTCATGGCGTCATCCTCTCCGTGTGGGGATCGTTGGAATGGCCACCATCGCACCGCCCGCGCGAGGCGACCACGGGATTGACAACCGGTCGGGCGCGTGACAGGTCGTGCACTCGTTCATGCGCGCATCGGTGCTCGGGTTCGGGTTCGGGTTCGCTGTCTAGCCGCGGTGGCGGCGGCGGCGGCGGTGGTGGTCGCGGTGGGGGTGACGGCGGTGGTGGCGGTGGCGGTGGTGGAGGTGCGTGTGGTGGTGGTGGTGCGTGTGGTGGGGCGGGGTGTTCGCCATTTCTGGTGGGGGTCCCACCAGGCGGGTCCGCGGATCTCGGGTGTGCCGTTGTGCATGCGGATGTGCCAGCCGGAGGTGTCGAGGGTGCGGTGGTGGTGCCAGCAGAGGGTGACGCCGTTGTCGGTGCTGGTGGGTCCTCCGCGGGCGTGCTCTATGACGTGGTGGATCTCGCACCAGCTCGCGGGCACGTGACATCCGGGGATGAGGCACTCCCTATCGCGGAGGGTGATCGCACGACGTTGGTGGGCGGTGAACACCCGGTCGGTGGTGTCGATCCCGATGATGCGGCCTGCCGGGTCGGAGGTGACGCGTTGGATGCTGCCGCCGCAGGCGGTGTGCCGGGCGGTCGACAGGGAGACGGGGGCATCATCCACACCGTCGACGTGCGCCCAGCCCCGCCCGGACGTGTAGTCCTCCACAGTCACCGACACGACCAGGGTGGGGGCCGCGCCACCGAGGGAGGGCATGTCACCGTGACGCGCCGCGATGCCGAGCGCCGCGGCGAGGGCGTCGTGCTGCTTCTGCGCCCGCGACCGGTCATCGACCATCCCGCCTGGGTCGCCGGAGGGCAGGAATGTGTCGGACGAGAGGACACGATCTTCGAGCGGGAGGAGGTTATCGTCGAGCAGATCCTGCGTTTCGCCGGTCAGTGAATGGTCATCCGTACCGAGCGCAGCACCGTCGGCGGAGGGGACGAACCTCACCCCACTGGCCGCTCCCGCACCAGGCGAGGTCACCGGGACAGGTGGTCCGTCGACTTTCGGGTTCAGGTACGCATCCCAGATGCGCTGCAACTGCCCCGCCGCCTCGGGCAGCAGCGACCCGCGGATCGGGATCACCCCGTCCTTCACCCGGCCGAGCACGATCCCGCGGGCACGCATCGCCCGCTCCTCCGCGGGTTCCGCACCGTCCGGATCGAGATACGTCACGATCACCCGCGACAACAACTTCAAGTCCTCGGGTGTGGCCGGCGGGCCCGCATCCGCGGCGGCATCCACGTCAGATCCATCGACGGCCACGAGCCCACGCGCGTATTCGGCCAGCTCGGCATCGGCACGCAACCGGTCCGCCGCGCCGATGCGGGGCCCGGCCTGCTCGACCGGCCCGGTCGCCGCCAACAGTCCCGCGATCCCGACGGCCCCCTCCAGTAACGTCTCCCGCAGGGCCGGCCAGCGGGCGGGCAGCAGCGCACCGGACGAGTAGTCCAGCTCCCGCCGGACGATCTTCCCGGCTTTCACGACCCGTGCCGAGCCGGCCGCGTCCGTGCGGAGGACGCGTTGGATGAGTTCGTTCATCGTGCGGCATCCGAACCTCCCGCAGAATGCGAGCTCCCCGGACCCGGCGGGGCGTTGATCGACCGACCCGACCGTCTCCGCGATCACCGCGTCCACCCGGCGGGCGACTTCGCCGGCGGCGCGGAGGACCTCCATCTTCTCCGCATCCGACAGCCCCGCCACGACATCGGCACGCAGCACCGTGGCCAGGTCGGTGGCGACCCGATCCAGAAGTTCGGCGGTGCTGTTCATGTCACTCAGTCCACCAGGGGCCACCGACATTCGGACACGAAAAGACCAGGCCACAGGCAGTATCGACGTGAATGGTGGAGAACTCGGGGCAACGCAGCACCGGTGCAGAACGAGTGCACGCGGGGTGGGACCCTTCGACAGGCTCAGGGACCCAGTTCCGGGCCGCGGCGGCCCTTCGTCTCGCTCCGCTTGCTCAGGAACCGGAAGTGCACGCGGGGCGGGACCCTTCGACAAGCTCAGGGGCCCAGGTCCGGGCCGCGGCGGCCCTTCGTCTCGCTCCGCTTGCTCAGGAACCGGAAGTGCACGCGGGGCGGGGCCCTTCGACAAGCTCAAGGACCCAGTTCCGGGCCGCGGCGGCCCTTCGTCTCGCTGCGCTCGCTCAGGAACCGGGAGTGCGCACGGCGGCGGCTCTTCGTCTCGCTCGCGAAGCGGAACCTCGGCGCGACTCAGCGCGGGTCGTGCGCCGCCAGGGCGTCGGCCAGCGCGTCGCGCACCGCCGTGACCGCGGCATCGTCGCGCGACGACGAGCGGGTGGCGGCGAAGATCTCACGCACGGGCGACCCGGGCAGCTCCCGCAGGCTCACGGTCGACCGCCCGCCTGTCCACACGAGGTCGGGCAGCATCGCGACGGCGTGGCCGGCGGCCACGAGTCGGGCGTGCGAGACGAGATCGGTGGCCTCGAAGCGCACATCGGGCTCGAACCCCGCGGCCCGGCACTGCTGCACGGCCCATCTCCGCACCGCGGCGCCCTGCGGTTCGAGCACCCAGGCGCGGTCGCGAAGGTCGTCGAGCCCGCGGGCTGCATCGCCGCGCGGCACGGCCAGTCGGATCGGATCGACGCCCAGCAACGTGCGGTCGATCCCGTCGGCGATCTCCCGCGTGTGGCCGGGGTACTGCTCGGCGACGACCAGATCGAATGCGCGGGCCTGCAGTTCGAAGAGCGCGATCTCGGGCGGCAGCTCGACCATCTCGAGGCGGAGCCCCGGCATCCGCTCGGCCAGCAGCGTGAGTGCCGCCGGCACGAGCGCCTCCGCGGCCGTGGGCATGACGGCGATGCGCACCTGCGCCGGAGCCTCCCCCGAGAGCTCGGCGCGAGCGGCCTCGTCGAGTTCGAGCGCGCGTGCGGCATGCGCGGCGAGCAGGCGTCCGCGCGCGGTGAGGCGCACCCGCCGTCCGTCGGGTTCGAGCAGCGCGACGCCGGCCTCGCGCTCGAGCTGCGCGAGCTGCTGCGACACCGTCGAGGGGCTGAACGACAGGGCGGCGGCGACGTCGGCGATCGTGCCGCGCAGGTGCAATTCGTGCAGCAGGCGCAGGCGGCGCAGCTCGAACACGGAGACCTCCCGAAAGCATCGATGATACCGAACAGTACCCATCGTAAACGTTCGCTTTTCATAACGGATGCTTCGCTCCACACTGAGAGTCGCACCCATACGCGCGCGTGCTCGGCGTACGAGCTCAGACGAAGAGGACCCCCGATGACGCAGACTTCCCCCGCCCCGACCGGTAGCGCAGAGCTCGCCGCCCTCGCCGACGACGCGGTCGCGCTCGTCCAGCGCTGGCTCGTCGAGAGCCGTGAGGTGCCGGCCGACACCGCCGCCAAGCGCCTCGCCGGTGTGCTGAGCGACCCGAACGGTCTCGACTTCACGGTCGGCTTCGTCGACGGCGTCGTGCGCCCCGAAGACCTCAGGGTCGCCGCCGCCAACCTCCGCGACCTCGTGCCGCTCACCCCGGCGTTCCTGCCCGGTGCGCTGCGCGGACTCATCAAGCTCGGCGGCGCGCTCGCCCCCGCGTTCCCCGGCATCGTCGTGCCGATCAGCCGCCGGGTGCTCCGCGGTATGGTGCGCCACCTCATCGTCGACGCCACCGACGCCAAGCTCGGCAAGGCCATCACGCGCATCAAGTCGACCGACGGCGTGCACCTCAACGTCAACCTGCTCGGCGAGGCGATCCTCGGCGAGGAGGAGGCCGCGCGCCGCCTCGACGGCACCCGTCGTCTGCTCGAGCGCAGCGACGTCGACTACGTCTCGATCAAGGTGTCGTCCACCGTCGCCCCGCACAGCCCCTGGGCCTTCGACGACGCGGTCGCGCACGCCGTCGACGCCCTCGCCCCCCTGTACCGCATCGCGGTGAAGCGCGGGAAGTTCATCAACCTCGACATGGAGGAGTTCAAGGACCTCGACCTCACGATCGCGGTCTTCACGACGATCCTCGAGCGCGAGGAGTTCCGCTCCCTCGAGGCCGGCATCGTGCTGCAGGCCTACCTGCCCGATGCCCTCGGCGCGATGATCCGCCTGCAGGAGTGGTCGGCGGCCCGCACAGCCTCCGGTGGCGCGCCCGTCAAGGTGCGCGTCGTCAAGGGCGCGAACCTGCCCATGGAGCGCGTCGACGCCGAGTCGCACGACTGGCCGCTCGCGACCTGGCACAGCAAGGAGGCATCGGATGCCTCGTACAAGGCCGTGCTCGACTACGCCCTGCACCCCGAGCGCATCGGCAACGTGCGCATCGGCATCGCCGGTCACAACCTCTTCGACATCGCCCTCGCCTGGCTGCTCGCGAACCAGCGCGGCGCCACCGAGGGCATCGAGTTCGAGATGCTGCTCGGCATGGCATCCGCGCAGGCGACGGTCGTGCGCCGCACGGTCGGCTCGCTGCTGCTCTACACGCCCGTCGTGCACCCGGCCGAGTTCGATGTCGCGATCGCGTACCTGATCCGCCGCCTCGAAGAGGGAGCGTCGACCGACAACTTCATGTCGGCCGTGTTCGACCTCGACGAGCAGCCCGCGCTGTTCGCCCGGGAGCGCGACCGCTTCCTCGCCTCGATCGCGTCGATGCCGACCGAGGTCCCCGCCTCGAACCGCGTGCAGGACCGTACCCAGGCAGCCCCCGCCGCCCCGCGCGACGACTTCGAGAACACCCCCGACACCGACCCGAGCCTCGCCGCCAACCGCGCCTGGGGCGACGGCATCCGCTCGCGCATGGAGTCGTCGACGCTCGGCGACGAGACCGTCCGCACGCACACGCTGTCGGATGCCGCGGCCCTCGACGCAGTGATCGCCGAGGCGACCGCGGCAGGCGAGGCCTGGCGTGCGCTCGGCGCCGCCGGTCGCGCCGAGATCCTGCACCGCGCCGGCGACGTGCTCGAGGCGCGCCGCGCCGACCTGCTCGAGGTCATGGGCTCGGAGGCCGGGAAGGTGCTCGAGCAGGGCGACCCCGAGGTCTCCGAGGCGATCGACTTCGCGCACTACTACGCCGAGAGCGCGAAGCGCGCGGAGAACATCCCGGGCGCGGAGCACCGCCCCGTCGGGCTCACCGTCGTGACCCCGCCGTGGAACTTCCCCGTCGCGATCCCCGCCGGATCCACCCTCGCGGCCCTCGCCGCCGGTTCTCCGGTGATCATCAAGCCCGCACGCCAGGCCCGTCGCTCCGGCGCCGTCATGGTCGAGGCGCTGTGGGAGGCCGGTGTGCCCCGCGAGGTGCTGCAGTACGTGCAGCTCGACGGGCGCGAGCTCGGAAAGCAGCTCGTCAGCGCCCCCGCCGTCGAGCGCGTCATCCTGACCGGCGGGTACGAGACGGCCGAGCTGTTCCGCAGCTTCCGCCCCGACCTGCCCCTGCTCGCCGAGACCAGCGGCAAGAACGCGATCATCGTCACCCCCAGCGCCGACCTCGACCTCGCCGCGAAGGACGTCGCGTACTCGGCGTTCGGCCACGCGGGCCAGAAGTGCTCGGCCGCCTCGCTCGTGATCCTCGTGGGCACGGTCGCCGAGAGCGAGCGGTTCCGCCGCCAGCTCGTCGACGCCGTCGGCTCGTACAAGGTCGGCGCCCCCAGCGACGGCTCCAGCCGCATCGGGCCGCTCATCGGACCGGCCGAGGGCAAGCTGCTCCACGCCCTCACCACGCTCGAGCCCGGGGAGAACTGGGTGCTGAAGCCGCAGAAGCTCGACGACGAGGGGCAGTACTGGCGCCCCGGCATCCGTTCGGGTGTCGCGGCCGGCAGCCCGTTCCACCTGACCGAGTACTTCGGCCCGGTGCTCGGCATCATGACGGCGAAGACCCTCGACGAGGCGACCGCCATGGTCAACGCGATCGACTACGGTCTCACCTCGGGCCTGCACTCGCTCGACGAGGACGAGGTCGCCCAGTGGCTCGCGAACGTGCAGGCCGGGAACCTCTACGTCAACCGCGGGACCACCGGCGCCATCGTGCAGCGCCAGCCGTTCGGAGGCTGGAAGAAGGCCGCCGTCGGCGCCGGCACCAAGGCCGGAGGCCCGAGCTACCTGATCGGCCTGTCCGACTGGGTCGACGCCCCGATCGCCGCGGATGCCCCCACCGATGCCCTGTCGAAGGCCGCGCTCGTCGCCGCCGGCGACCTCTCGGGTGAGGACGCGGCCTGGCTCGCCGGCGCGCTGTCGACCGACGTGGCCGCATGGGCCGCGGAGTTCGGTGCCGTGGTCGACGCGACCGGTCTCGAGACCGAGCAGAACGCCCTGCGCTACGACGCCGTGCCCGTCACGGTGCGCGTCGAGGACGCGACGACCGTGCACGCGATCCGCGCCCTCGCGGCGGGACTCCGCACCGGAGCCGCGCTCACGGTGAGCGCGGCGGCCGACCTGCCGGCATCCGTCTCGTCGTGGCTGCGCGCCGCCGGCGTCACGATCGCGGTCGAGAGCGGCACCGCCTGGACCGCCCGCGCCGCACGCCTCGCGCAGACGGGCGGACGCATCCGTCTCGTCGGGGGCAGCACGGCCGACACCGCGGCCCGCACCGGCGGCTCCCCGGCCGTCGCGGTCTACGGCCAGCCGGTCGTCACCGCCGGCCGCATCGAGATGCTCCCGTACCTGCGCGAGCAGGCCGTGTCGGTCTCGGCGCATCGCTTCGGTACCCCGCGCCGCTACGAGATCCCCACGCTCACCGCGTAGCGCTCACCCGCAGGAAGGCCCTCCCCGCATGCTCGCGGGGAGGGCCTTCGTCGTCTCGCCGTTGCGTTCGGCCGTCCGCTCCCTCCACGGATGTTTAAGGCCGCGGGTTCACGCTGCGGGATCACTTTGTCGCCTCCAATGGCCCCGGAAACCGACATATTGATCCCCCGACAGGGGGCGGGTGTAGGCTCGCCGGGTGATGTTCTCGAGGAGCGCCCGGGTGGCGCAGGCAGGAGCCGCAGGCGCGCACAGTGCCGCGGGCAGAGGCTGACGACCGGCCGGAGGCGGATGCCGTCTCCGGTGCTTCATCGTTCCCTCATCCTCCACTTCTCGACTCGTCCTCCCGTGGCGAGCATCAGACGAAAGCATCCACTCCCATGCGTCCCATCGACGAGCGCGCCATCCGCGCCTCCTTCCGCAACGCCTCCCGCAAAGAGGTCTCCGACCTGAATCTGCCCGCCGGCTTCGCCGACATCGACTTCGACCGGATCGACTACCTCGGCTGGGTCGACCCCAAGGCGCCGCGCCGCGCATACGTGATCGCCGAGGTCGACGGCGAGTTCACGGGCGCCCTGCTGCAACAGGCCGAGCAGCGCGTGATCGCCCGCGCGCAGTGCTCGTGGTGCGACGACGTCACGCTGCGCAACGACGTGCAGCTGTTCACCGCGCGCAAGGCCGGGCCGGCCGGTCGCAAGGGCGACACGGTCGGCACCCTCGTGTGCGCGAACTTCGGATGCTCGGCGAACGTGCGTCGGTTGCCCCCGCTCGCCTACGAGGGCTTCGACCGCGAACTCGCGCGCGAGCTGCGCATCGTGAAGCTGGGCGAGCACGTGCGCGCCTTCCTCGCCGGCCTCGACGGCTGACCGCTCTCGTGCGGGGACGCTTCGACAGGCTCAGCGACCCACTACTGGGTCCCTGAGCCTGTCGAAGGGCCCGGCCCAAACCCGTCAGCCCCCGGTGACCGCGCGCACGTGCGCCATGGCCGGGCCCTCGAGCGTGTCGGACAGCCAGGCGAACTCGGCGAAGCTGCGGGTGCCCGGCCAGTCGGCGGGCAGCATCGACGGCGGCAGGCCGGGGTCGAGGTAGGGGAGTGTGCGCCAGCGGTCGAGCAGGTGCACGTACGCGGCGAACGGTTCGGCGGGCAGCGCGGTGAGCGACTCCTGGAACCGCCGGTGCTCCGCGGCGAGGGCGTCGAGATCCCACCAGCGCGCCGCGGCCTCGGCCAGCGTGCCGGAGCCCACCGGCATCCCTGCGGGGAAGAGTGTGACCCACGCCCGCGCCCCGACCTCGTCGACGATCTGCCGCACCTCGTCCTGCAGGTGTCCGGGGCAGATCCACAGGGCGGAGGACACCACCCCCGCCCCGATCCAGTGCAGTCGCCGACGCAGTTGATGCCGCACCGCCCGCTCGGTCTCGGGGATCGAGAACGACACGAGGCACCAGGGATCGGCATCCGTCATCTGCCGCATCGCGAAGATGCGCCGATCGCCGCGCTGCAGCATCGGCAGGGCGGCAGGGTTCAGGCGGTAGCCGACGGCGTCGCGCCGCTCGGCCAGCAGCAGGCCCTTCTGCTTGAGCCGCGCGATGCCGGTGCGGGCCTGTGCCGGCTCGATGCCGAGATCACCGGCGAGCGCGACGAGATCGGCCGTCGAGATCCAGCCGAGCGGGCGCAGGAACAGGCCCACGACCGTGCGCAGCAGCGACGCCGTGCTGCCGGGGCGCGCGTCGATGTCGTCGACGACGGATGCCGCCACCCCCGTGCCCTCGGCCGTCGTCGTCATGCGCGCAGCGCGTCGCGCACCGCCAGCACGCCGGTCACGGTCTCGACGTGCGAGGTGCTCAGCGGCGACAGGCCGAGGCGGATGCCGTCGGGGAACCGGAAGTCGGGGATGATGCCCTCCGCCCAGAGTTTCTGCGTGACCTCGCGGAAATCGGCGTGCCCGATCGTCACGTGCCCGCCGCGCAGGTCGGCGTCGCGCGGGCTGAGCAGCCGCACGCCGAGCGGGGCGAGCACTTCGTCGAACGCGCGCACCGCGAGGTCGGTGAGCGAGCGCGACTTCGCGCGCACCGCCTCGATCGTCGACTGCTCGATCAGGTCGAGCATCCCCTGCATCGCCAGCATCGAGGTGACCGGCGGCGTGCCGCTGAGCAGCTGGCGGATGTCGCCGGCCGGCACGTACTCCGGCCCCATCGCGAAGATGTCGGCAGCGCTCCACCACCCCTGGATCGGCTGGCGCAGTGTGCCCTGATGCGCGCGGTTCAGGTACGCGAACGCCGGGGATCCGGGGCCGCCGTTCAGGTACTTGTAGGTGCAGCCGACCGCCATGTCGACGCCCCACGCGTCGAGGTGCATCGGAACGACGCCCGCCGAGTGGCAGAGGTCCCACATCATGAGCGCGCCCGAGGCGTGCACGGCATCCGTGATCGCGGGCATGTCGGCCAGCGCGCCGGAGCGGTAGTCGACGTGGCTGAGCGAGACGAGCGCGGTGCGCTCCGACACGACGGCGACGACGTCGGCGACGCTCACGCCGAGCACGGGGTCGGGCTCGATCCAGCGCAGCGTCATGCCGGTCTCGGCGGCGACGCCCTCGGCGAGGAATCGGTCGGTGGGGAAGTTGCCCGCCTCGATCACGAGCTCGGTGCGGGTCGGGTCGGCGGCGGCCGCGGCGCGCATCAGCTTGTAGATGAGCACGCTGGTCGAGTCGGCGACGACGGTCTGACCGGATGCCGCGCCCAGCGCGACGCGGCCGATGCGGTCGCCGAGCTCCATCGGCAGTGCCATCCACTGCTCGTCCCACGACCGGATGAGGCGCGTGCCCCAGTCCTCGCGCACGAAGGCCGCGAGCCGCTCGGGGATGTCGCGCAGGGGGCGGCCGAGCGAGTTCCCGTCGAGGTAGGCGTCGACGCCCGGGGCATCGGCGAAGGCGTCGAGGTGCGCCGCGAGCGGATCGGCGGCGTCGAGGGCGCGGGCGTGCTCGAGAAGGGCGGAGTCGAGAACGGCGGAGTCGTGGAGGTCGGTCATGTCACACCTTCAGGTCTTCGGGGCGGAGGGGGCGGGCGCGGAGCGGGTCGGGGGAGGTGCCGGGCGCGCCGGGGATGACGAGCGGTCGCGCGCCGGGATCGCGCGGGTCGAGTGGAGCGAGGGCCCGCAGCAGGGCGGCGGCGTCGAGACCGGCGTCGCGGAGCGCGGCGATCTCGACGGGGTTCGCGCCGACGGGTGTCGGCCCGTTACCCATGTCGGTGCCGTAGAGCACCCTGCCTCCGGCGGCGTGGAAGCGCCGCACGTTCTCGACCGCGACCGCGCGGGTCGCGTCGTCGTGCACCGCGAGCGTCGAGATCCACGCGACGGATGCCGCCTGCGCGGCGATCTCGTCGTCGTCGAGCGTCTCGGTGAAGGGTGCGTGCGCGAGGCGCGCGACGCCGAGTCGGGCGATGCGCTGCGCCTCGCCCGGTCCCTCCGCATGGGCGGTCACGGTGAGGCCGTGGGCGGCGGCGAGGTCGACGATCGTGCGGATGAGTTCGTCGCCGAACACCGGCCCCGCAGTGGTGTTGCTGGCTACTTTGATGCACCGCGCCCCGGCATCCGCCATCTCGGCCACCGCCTCGGCGGCCTGCACCGCGTCGTTGATCTCGCGCACCGAACCGGCGGGCGCCCACGCGCGGTCGGAGGGGTAGCCGCCCGGAGCGGTGAGGAACGCGCCGGCGTACTCGAGCCGTACGGGGGAGAGCGTCGCACCGAGCCGTGCGATCTCCGTGACGTTCGCCCCGAGGTCGAGGACCCGACCGAGCGTCGAGGCGGCGAGGCCCGAGGTATCGACGAGCTGCAGGTGCACGTGGTGGTCGGTGAACCCGCCGGTCACGACGCCGTCGAGGCGGGGGAGGTGATCGGCCGGGGTCGCATCGCGCACGAGCATCCGATCGCCGGACGTGTCGATCACGCCCTCGCGCCATTCCTCGCCGTCGAAGAAGGTCGCGGCGATCATCAGCTGCCGATCTCGGTGCGCACGGCGTAGAGCTCGGGGAAGAACGTCAGATCGAGCGCGCGCTGCAGGAATCCGACGCCGCTGGAGCCGCCCGTGCCCACCTTCATGCCGATCGTGCGGGCCACGGTCTTGAGGTGACGGAAGCGCCAGAACTGGAAGTTGTCCTCGAGATCGACGAGGTCCTCGCACGCCTCGTAGAGATCCCAATAGCGGCTCGGGTCCTGGTAGATCTCGCGGATCGCCGGCACGAGCTCGGCGGTCATCCGGTAGGGCTCCCGCACGTCGCGGTCGAGGATCTCGGCCGGGATCGGCAGCCCGCGACGGGCGGCGAAGCGCAGGAACTCGTCGTACAGGGTCGGCTTCTCCCACTCGGCGGTGAGCAGCGCGAGATTCGCGGGGTGATCGCGGAAGACGCCGAGCATCTTCTCGTTCTTGTTGCCCAGGGCGAACTCCACGGCACGGTACTGCACCGACTGGAAGCCCGAGGAGTTGCCCAGTGCTCCGCGGAACTGCGCGTACTCGGTGGGGGTGAGGGTGGCGAGCACCGCCCACTGCTGGGTCATCACGTCCTGGATGCGCTTGACGCGGGCGATCCGCTTGAGGGCTTCGCGCAGGTCATCGCGGGCGAGCAGCTCCCGCGCCGACGAGAGCTCGTGCAGCAGTTGCTTGAGCCACAGTTCGGTGGTCTGGTGCTGGATGATGAACAGCATCTCGTCGTGGTGCTCGGGGCTGCTCACCGGGCGCTGCGCCGTGAGCAGCTGGTCGAGTGCGAGGTACGACCCGTAGGTCATCTTGCCCTCGAGATCGGTCACGATCCCGCCCTCGAGCGCGCGCGTGTTCTCGGCGGTGGCGTTCTCGGCGGGGGTGCTCTGCGTGGCGGGGGTGCTCTCGGGATTCGGGCTCTCGACGCTCATGCGGCAAACATATAACAACTGTGCCGTTCGTCACAATGATGAAATGTCAAGGGGGCGGGGTGTTTCTCCTGTGGCGGCTACCGTCGAGGGATGGGTGACCGCATCGACGCGCGCAGTTTCACGCGCCAGGACCGCACGAGATTCCGCGCCAAGACCGAACAGTGCCTCGATGCGCTCGCCGAGATGCTCGCCGACGGGCGCTTCGACGACGCGCAGCCGCAGCTCGGTCTCGAGATCGAACTCAACCTGGTCGATCCCTCCGGCGACCCGGCCATGGCCAACGAGGCGGCTCTCGAAGCGATCGCCAGCCCGGCGTTCCAGACCGAACTCGGCCGGTTCAACATCGAGGTCAATGTCGCGCCGCGCCCGATCGGCGGTGGCCGCACGCGCGATCTCGAGACGTCACTGCGCAACGCCATCGACGAGGCGGATGCCCGGGTGCAGACGGCGACCGGCAATGCGATCGCGATGATCGGGATGCTGCCGACCCTCGACGAGCGCCATTTCACCGAGCGCTGGATCTCGGACGACCCGCGCTACAGCCTGCTCGGCCAGCAGGTGCTCGCCGCGCGCGGGGAGGACATCGAGCTGAAGCTGGAGGGCGTACCGCTGCCGGGAAGGACCCGCGAGAACCTCGACATCGTGACCGACACGATCCTCCCCGAGGCCGCCTGCACCTCGGTGCAGCTGCACCTGCAAGTCGAACCGGACTCCTTCGCGCCGTACTGGAACGCGGCGCAGGCCATCGCCGGCGTGCAGGTCGCGCTCGCCGCCAACTCCCCGTTCTTCGCGGGACGCGCCCTGTGGCACGAGACCCGCATCCCGATGTTCGAGCAGGCCACCGACACCCGCTCGCAGGAGTTGAAGAATCAGGGTGTGCGCCCGCGCGTGTGGTTCGGGGAGCGCTGGGTCACCTCGATCTTCGACCTCTTCGAGGAGAACTCGCGGTACTTCCCGGCCCTGCTTCCCGCCGTCACCGACGAGGACCCCTTCGCGGAACTCGCCGCCGGTCGCGCCCCGTCTCTCGCCGAGCTGCGCATGCACAACGGCACGGTGTACCGCTGGAATCGGCCCATCTACGACACGGTCGACGGCTCGGCGCATCTGCGCGTCGAGAATCGCGTGCTGCCCGCCGGGCCCACGGTCGTGGACGTGCTCGCCGATACCGCCTTCTACTACGGTCTCGTCCGCACGATCGCCGAGGCGGATCGTCCGCTGTGGACGCAGATGAGCTTCGACGCCGCGGCCGAGAACCTGCACGCGGGTGCGCGCGATGGGATCGAGGCGCGCCTGTACTGGCCCGAGGTGGGCTGGGTCGGCGCGCGCGAACTCGTGCTGCGGCGTTTGCTGCCGATGGCCGCCGAGGGGCTCGACGCGTACGGCGTCGACCCGGCCGCGCGCGATCGGTACCTCGGCATCATCGAGCAGCGCTGTGTGACCGGCCGCAACGGTGCGACCTGGCAGCGCGGGAACGTCGCAGCCCGGGAGCGCGCGGGGCAGACCCGGGCGGATGCTCTGCACGGCATGCTCGGCGACTACCTCGAACTCGCGCGGGTCGGTGAGCCGGTGCACACCTGGGAGTGAGGGAATCCCGCATCTCCCGCGGAGGTTCGCCGTTCAGAGCGCGGGCGTGCGCGGCGGGGACGTGCGGCGCTCGCCGGGTGCTCCGGATGCCTCGAACGCCGCCGCGAGCCGCAGCAGGCGCGCGTCGTCGTAGGCGCGGCCGGCGAAGGTGAGCCCGATCGGCATGTCGATGTCGTCGAGGAGCCCCATCGGCACCGTGACGGTCGGAATGCCGAGGTGGCGGATGGCGAGGTTGCCGTTGGCGATCCAGGTGCCGTTGCGCCAGCCGAGGTCGGCGGATGCCGGGTTCACGTCCATGTCGGCGGGGCCGATGTCGGCGACCGCGGGGAACACGACGGCGTCGAGGGCGAGGCTGTCCATCCACTGCTCGAGATCGCGGCGCCGGGTCTCTTCGAGGCCGCGAAGCCCTTCGGGCAGCTCGGGCATGTCGCTGAGCCCGGCATCGGGGTGCTGCCGCACCCAGTCGGGGTACTCGGCGATGTCGTCGTCGAAGCCGGTGTAGCGGTCGGGCAGTGCTCCCGGCGGGTGCGGGAAGATCGTGGATCCGTCGATGCCGGCCAGCGTGTCGAGGGCGGGATCGCCGTTCGCGCGCAGGAAGTCCTCCCATGCCCACGCCGAGAGATCGATGATCTCGCGGTGCAGGTAGGCGGGCGAGACGAGTCCGCGCGTTGCGATCGTCGGGGCGCCGGGGCGGTCGCCCTCGTAGTTCGACACCGCGGGGAAGCCGACCTCGACCACGGTCGCCCCTGCCGCCTCGAGGTCACGTCGCGCGGCGGCCCAGCGGGAGAGGACGGATGCGCGGGTCTCGATGCGCCGACCGGTCGGTCCGCCGATTCCGCGGGTCGCCGCGGGGTTCGCCGCGGTGCCCGCCGCGGTGCCCGCCTCGGTGCCCGCCCCGGTGCCCTCGGTCGTGCCCGCCTCGGGATCGGCATCGATGTACATGCGGGGGATGCCTATCCGGGTGCCGGCGAGGGCGTTCGTGCGGGAGGGGTCACTCGCGGCGGCCAGCGCCGGATAGGAGTCGGGGCGCACCGCGGAGGCGGCCGGGATCGGCACCCACGGTTGCGTGCGCCAGAGGTCTCCGCGCGTCTCGGTGTCGTCGGCGACGATGACGTCGAGCACTTCGAGCAGATCGGCCATCGTGCGGGCGTGCGGCACCACGACGTCCATCGTGGGCACGAGGGGCCAGTTGCCGCGCACCGAGATCACTCCGCGCGAGGGCGTGTATGCGCAGAGGGCGTTGTTCGTCGCCGGCCCGCGACCGCTCGACCAGGTCTCCTCGGCCAGGCCGAACGCGGCGAAGCTCGCGGCGGTCGCCGTGCCCGACCCGTTCGACGACCCCGACGCGAAGGGCGCGGTGAGCCACGCCGCGTTGTAGGGACTCTCGGCGCGTCCGTAGACCCCGCGCTGCATGCCGCCGTTCGCCATCGGCGGCATGTTGGTGAGTCCGAGGCAGATGGCTCCGCCGGCTCGCAGACGCTCGATCGTGAACGCGTCGCGCTGGGCGACGAGCCGCGCGAAGGCCGGGCTGCCGGCGGCGGCGGTGAGCCCCTGCACGAGATAGCTGTCCTTCGCCGTGTAGGGGATGCCGTCGAGCGGACCGAGTGTCTCGCCGTGCGCCCGACGCTCGTCGGATGCCCCCGCTTCGGCACGGGCCTCCGGGTTGCGCACGACGACCGCGTTCAACGCCGTGGGCGTGCCGGGGGCGTCGTAGGCGTCGATGCGGGCGAGGTAGGCGTCGACGAGATCGACCGCCGTCGCCGCGCCCGAATCGAGAGCGCGGCGCAGGTCGGCGATCGACGCCTCGACGACGTCGATCATGCGAACGCGCCCGTGGGTGATCCCGTTGCCACCGTCGTCGAGCCGGTCGCCGTCCCGAACGAGGACTGCCCGAGCGCGGGCTGCTGCTGGGTGATGCAGTGGATGCCGCCCCCGCGGTCGAACAGCGGTCGCGCATCGACCGTCACGACGCGCCGGCCGGGATACGCCTCGGCGAGGATCTCTCGCGCCGCGGCATCCGCGGGTGCGTCCCCGAACCCGCAGGCGACCACGCCGTCGTTCGTCACCAGATGGTTGACGTAGCTCCAGTCGACGAAGCCCTCGTCGTCGCGCAGCGTGGAGGGCGCGGGGAGGTCGATTACCTCGAAGCTGCGGCCGGCGGCATCCGTCTGCGCGGCGAGGTGCGCCCGCAGCTCGCGCGTCACCGCGTGGTCGGGGTGCGCGGGATCGTTCTGCGCGTGCAGCAGCAGGCGCCCGGGCGAGACGATCGTCGCGACGATGTCGACGTGCCCGTTGGTGCCGAAGTCGTCGTAGTCGCGGGTGAGGCCGCGGGGCAGCCAGACCGCCTTGGTCGCCCCGATCGTGCGCAGCATCTCGGCCTCGACGCGCTGCTTGTCGGCGTAGGGATTGCGGCGCGGGTCGAGCTGCACGGTCTCGGTGAGCAGCACGGTGCCCTGACCGTCGACGTGGATGCCGCCGCCCTCGTTCACGAGGGTCGAACTGACGAGCTCGGCGTCGACGTAGCGCGCGATGATGCGGGCATGTTGCGCGGCTGCCGCCCAGTCGGCCCAGTCCGGGTCGCCCCAGCCGTTGAAGATCCAGTCGACCGCACCCAGCGCCTCGGGGCGGTCGTCGTCGACCACGAAGGTAGGCCCGGAGTCGCGCATCCAGAATTCGTCGACCGGCGCCTCCACGATCTCGACGCCGGATCCCAGCATCCGGCGCGCCCGCGCGATCTCGCGCGGATCGACGAGCATCGTGACCGGCTCGAACTCGGCGACCGCGTGCGCCACGGCCGTCCACGTCGCGTAGCCCTCCTCGCGCTCGGCCGCGCTCGCGCCGAGCGTCTGCCCCTCGACGGGGAACGCCATCCAGGTGCGATCGTGGCGTGCGGTCTCTGCGGGCATGCGCCAGGCCATCGGTGTCTCCTCGCGGTGGAGCGGTTATTGATCATGTGATCAACAGGTGCTACGGTAACCCGTGATGAACACGACGTCAAGAGTCTCCGGCCCCCGGCGCCTCCCTCCCGAAGAGCGCGACCGCTCGATCCTCGAGGGCGCCATCGGTCTCGCCCGCGAGAGCGGTCTGGAGGCTCTCACCATGCGCGCCGTCGCCGCACGCGTCGGCGTCACTCCGGCGCTCGTCGCGCACTACCGACCGGGGATGGACGCGTTCCTCGCCGACGTGTTCGGCGTGATCGTGGCGGCCGAACGCGACGAGGTGATGGCGTCGTTCGACCCCGCAGCCACCGTGCGCGACAACCTGCTGCGCATGACCGAGACGCTGCTCGACGGGCGGCGCGACGACGTGACCCTCGTGTGGGTGCAGGCATGGGCGCTGGGCGCACGCAACGAGGCGCTCGCCGCGCGAGTGCGCTCCGAGATGGACCTCTGGCAGAGCGCCCTCGAGGCGCATCTCGCCCGCGCCGTCGCCTCCGGTGAGATCTCGGCGACCCGCACCGAGACCGCCGCCTGGCTGCTGCTCGCGATGATCGACGGCATGAACGCGCACTCGCTGGTCAAATGGGCACCGCACGATCGCGCCGCGCTCGCCCGACGCGCGCTGGCCGTCGTGCTCGACCCGCGCGACGACGCACCCGACCTCCTCGCCCCGAATCCGCTCACCCGGAATCCCCTCACCTCGAACCCGCGCGACGCCTCGGCGTCCGACTCCTCCTCCGCGAAGTAAGGAACGCCCTCATGGATGCTGTGCGCATGCACGCTGCCTCGGCCGAGTCGACGGCCATCGTCGACGCGGTGCTCGACTACTCCCGACGGCGGATGCTGGCGGCCGACGTGCCGCTCGACAAGCCGCAGAGCGAGGCCGAGCTCAACCGCCTCGTCGGTGCGACCATCACCGATGCGGGACTGGGGGCGAACCGGGCGCTCAGCGTGTTCGAGCACATCCTCGCGCCGGCGTGCCTGACGACGAGCCATCCTCTCTATCTGTCGTTCATCCCCACCGCGCCGACCATGGCGGCGATCGCGTTCGACCTCGTGGTGTCGGCGTCCGGCCTCTACGGCGGCAGCTGGCTCGAGGGTGCGGGCGCGGTGCACGCCGAGAACGAGGTGCTCTCGTTCCTGGCGAAGGAGTTCGGGCTTCCCGACACCGCCGGCGGGGTCTTCGTGCAGGGCGGCACGATCGGCAACCTGTCGGCGCTGGTCGCCGCACGCGAGGCCGCCAAGGCGCGGCTCCTCGACGCGGGTAAGCAGCTCCCGGCACGGTGGAAGATCGTCTGCAGCGTCGAGGCGCACTCCTCGAACAAGTCGGCCGCGCGGGTGATGGACGCCGACGTGCTGCTCGTTCCGGCGGGCGACGACGGCGTCCTCCGCGCGGATGCCGTGCGCGACGCCCTCGCCGAGCACGGTGACGAGATCTGCGCGGTCGTCGCGACCGGGGGATCGACGAACTTCGGCATCGTCGACGACATCGCCGGCATCGCGGCGCTGAAGGACGAGTTCGAGTTCTGGCTGCACATCGACGGCGCATACGGTCTCACCGCGATGCTGTCGCCCGAGGCGCGGCACATCTTCGCCGGTGTGGAGCGCGCGGACTCGGTGATCGTCGATCCGCACAAGTGGCTGTTCGCGCCGTTCGACTGCTGCGCCCTGATCTACCGCGAACCCGAGGCGGGGCGCCGCGCGCACACCCAGCACGCCGAGTACCTCGACACGCTCACCGACGGTGACGACTTCAGCCCGTCGGACTACTCGATCCAGCTCACCCGTCGCCCCCGCGGCCTGCCGCTCTGGTTCTCGCTCGCGACCTACGGCGTCACGTCCTACCGTGACGCGGTCGGCGCGACGATGGCGCTCACCCGCCGCATCGCCGACGAGATCGCGGCGCGCCCCGGGCTCCGGCTCGTGCGCGATCCGCAGCTGTCGGTCGTCGTGTTCGAGCGCGACGGCTGGGAACGCGCCGACTACGACCGCTGGTCGGCCGCCCTGCTCGACTCGCAGCGCGCGTTCGTCGTGCCGAGCTCGCACCAGGGCCGCCCGAACACCCGCTTCGCGATCCTCAACCCGCTCACGACCTTCGAAGACCTCGTCGGCATCCTCGACACGATGGCCTGACAGATGCCCTGACGGATTGCCTGAGCCTCAGCGGGTCGTATGCGCGTCCAGGAAGTCGATGGTCTTCTGCAGTGCGGTCCGGGCATCCGGCAGGTCGAGGTGGAACTGGTACTCGTGGGGGAGTGCCGGCTCGTGCGGTGCGGGCCAGAAGAGCGTGGTGACCTCGACCCCCACCTCGTCGAGGCGCTTCGCCATCGGGATCGACTGCAGCCAGGTGAGGCCATCGCCGTTGCCGCCCGAGATGTACGTCGCGGGGAAGTCGGCGGTCACCCAGTCCACGGTCGACATCGTCGCACCCGTCGAGTCCTCGGCCCAGGTCTTGGTGCCGGAGTACGCCCACATCGCCGATTTGAAACCCCAGCCGGCGATGCCGTCGAGCTGCGCGAGCGCCGACAGGTCGTAGACGCCGCAGTTGAGCACGGTCGCGACCAACTGCGAAGCCTCGATCGACGGCGTGACGTCCATGATCTCGGCGTAGTCGGGGCTCGTGATGAGAGTGGCCATCTGGCTGGCGAGCTGGGCACCGGCGGAGTCCCCGGCGAGCACGATCTGCGCGGGATCGACGCCCAACTCGGCGGCGTGCTCATCGATGTAGGCGAGTGCCTCGTTGAGTTGGTTCACCGCGAGCGGGTACACGCCCTCCGGGCCGATCGTGTAGTTGACTCCGATCGTGGTGTACCCCTCGGCGGCGAGGATGCGCAGGTACGGGTCGACGTTCTCCTTCGCGCCCGAGATCCAGGCACCGCCGTGGATCCAGACGACCGTGGGCAACGGGCCGGTGGCGGATGCCGGAGAGAAGACGTCGAAGGTCGTGTCCGCGCCCCGGTCGCCGTACGCCACGTCGAGATGCTCGGTGAGCTTCGTGTCGGGCACGTGCCGGTCCATCTCGGCGGCGGTCTCGTCGCCGCCCTTCGTGAACACCGCGCGGATGATCATCGCCGACGGCCACGGGGTGAGCGAGCCGATGATCGCCACGACCGCGGCCACCCCGACGACGCAGGCGACGGCGATCTTCGTCCGCCGCCACGGACGGCGCCCCTTCTCGGGACGTGCCGATCGTGCCGACTCTGCCTCGTGCTCCTGCGCGCTCATGGGACTCCCTCTCCGCGCACCAGTGTGGCAGTACTCCGCGCGGCGGCGCACGCCCGATTCGACATCGCGACAGAGGCGGGAATCCTCGGCCGTGCGAACCGGTCCGGTGGCCGACAGCACTTGTCCGCTGGGCGACACCCGCCCTCGCTAGCGTGAAGAGGGCCCCCGATTCCTGGAGTCCCGATGCCCCGCCCTGCGCCGAACACCGCGCTGAATTCTGCGCCGAACCTCGCGCCGAATCCTGCTCCGACGACCGTCGGCAGGGTGTTCCGCGAGGGGGTGTGGGGGCGCGGGCGCCGGCTGCGCGCAGTGCTGTCGATCGCGGGCTTCTGCGGCCATCAGCTCGCCGAGGTCATGGTGCCGGTGGCGGTGGGCGTCGTGATCGACCGGGCCATCGCGCCGCACGATCCGGTGGCGCTCGGATGGGCGCTGGCGTTCCTCGTCGCCGTGTTCGCGGTGCTGATCTGCGCGTGGCAGCTGGGAGATCGCTCGGGCACCGTGGTCTACGCGCGCGGCGAGCACGCACTGCGGCAGGGGGTGCTCGGGCTCGCGCTGCGCCGTCGGGTGCGGCGCCCGGCGGGCGAGGTGCTGACGATCTCCTCGTCGGATGCCGGGCAGACCGCCGGATTCTTCTGGGTGATCGCCGAGCAGGCGGCCGCGGCGACGGCTGTGCTCGTCGCGTGCATCACGCTGCTCGTGATCGCGTGGCCGCTCGCGATCGCCGTCGTGATCGGCACGCTGGTGCAGGCGTTCGTCGTGCACCTCTTGAGCGGTCCGCTGCGGCGGCGCGGGTACGCGGCTCAGAAGCAGGCCGCGCGGCTCGACGCGGTGAGCACCGATTTCGCGACCGGCCTGCGCGTGCTCGGAGCCCTGGGTGGGGCGCCCCGGGCGGCGGAGCGCTACGTCGCCGAGAGCACGATCGCGGCCGAGGCCGCCTATCGCGCCGAGAAGGCGGCGGCCGGCCTCACGGCGCTGAACCTGCTGGTGAGCGGCCTCGCCTTCACCGGCATCGCGATGCTCGGAGGCTGGCTGGCGCTGGAGGGCGCGATCACGATCGGCGGATTCGTCACGGCGATGGGACTCGCGCAGACGATTCGCGGGCCGTTGCAGTCGCTGGGCTACCTGCCGGCGCAGATCGCGAGCAAGCACGGGTCGGCGACGCGCATCGCCGAGTTCACCGCCGAGGCCGGCGCGGATCATGCCGAGGCGGGAACGGGTGCCACCGAGGCGGGAGCGGATGCCGTCGCGCGGATGCCGGGGACGGATGCCCTCGCCGCGACCGCAGGCGGAGTGGCCGCAGGCGGGGTGGTCGCGCGCCTCGACGTCGACGGTCGGTCGATCGAGATCCGCGCGGGCGAGGTCACCGGCCTCCGGGCCGACCCCGCGCGGATCGCCGATCTCGCGCGTCTGTTCGGAGGGCAGCGCGAGGCCGAGGCGGGTGAGCTGGTGCTGAGCGGAACGGATGCCGCGCACCTCGATGCCGACGGTCTGCGCTCGCGGGTGTTCGCACCGCCGCACGACGCCGCGGTGTTCAGCGGTACGGCCGCCGAGAACATCGCCGATCCGATCGATGCCGCGCACCTCGAGGCATCCGCGTTCGATGAGGTGGTGCGCCGACTTCCCGACGGGCTCGACGAGCGCGTGGGAGAGAGGGGGCTGCGACTTTCGGGCGGGCAGCGCCAGCGCCTCCTGCTCGCCCGCGCGCTGCATCAGCCGCAACCGCTGCTGGTGCTGCACGAGCCGACCACTGCGATCGACCCCGTCACCGAGGCGCAGGTCGCCGCGGGGCTCGCGGGCGACGGGCGCACGATCCTCCTGCTCACCGACCGCGCCTCGCTGCTCGCGGCGTGCGCGCACGTGCACGACCTGAGGGACGATCACGACCCGAGCGGCGATCACGATCCGAGGGACGACGCATGAACGGCGAGAAGCTGCCGATCGCGAGCCGCCGCGACACCGCGCGCGGTCTCCTCACCGCCCTCGGGCATCGCCGGGGACTCGTCATCCTCGCGCTCGTGACCCTGTTCGCCGGTGTCGGGGCGGCGCTCGTCGCCCCGTGGGTGATCGGGCTCATGGTCGACGACATCGTGGCGGGCGGCGCAGGGCTGCTGCCGTTCGGACTGGTGCTCACGGCATCCGTGGTGTCGGCGGCCGTGCTCACCTGGGTCGGGCGCGTGCTGCTGGCCCGACTCGGGCAGGGCACGATCCGGGAGGTGCGCGAGGCGGCGTTCCGCACGGCTCTCGCGCAGCCGACGTCGCGGATCGAGTCCGCGGGAACCGGCGACCTGGTGGCGCGGCTCTCGGGTGATGTGCGAGCGGTGGGCGAGGTGGTCGAAGAGGCGCTGCCCGCCTTCCTCACCGCGGTGTTCGGCATCGTGCTGAGCCTGGTCGGGATGGGGGCGCTCGATTGGCGCTTCGCGCTCGCGGCCCTGTGCGCCGCTCCGGTGCAGTTCTTCTCGCTGCGGTGGTTCCTGCGCCGGTCCGCTCCGGTCTACCGCGAGCATCGCACGGTCGTGGCCGAGCGCGGGCAGCGCACGATCGAGGCGGTGCGCGGGGTCGATACGGTCGTGGCGCTGCGTACCGAGGAGAAGCACCTCGCCGGTATCGCCGAGGCCAGTGAGCAGGCGATCGGGCTCGAGGTCCGCGCGACGCGGGTGCGCAACGACTTCAACGTCTTCCTCAACGGTGCGGAGTTCGTGGGACTCGCGGCGGTCCTGGTGACGGGGTACTTCCTCGTCTCGGGCGGTCTGGTCGAGCTGGGTGCCGCGACCGCCGCCGCGCTCTACTTCCTGGGGCTGTTCGGGCCGATGGGCAGCCTGCTCTACCGGATCGACGACCTGCAGGATGCCGGGGCCAGCCTTGCGCGTCTGTTCGGTGTGATCGGGCTCCCCTCTCCTGCGCCGCGTACGGAGAGCGCGCCGGCACGTCGCGGCGCGATCGAGGTCGACGGGCTGTGGTTCGGGCACCGTCCCGAGCGCGACGACCTCGCCGGTGTCTCGCTGCGCGCATCGGCGGGCGAGAAGATCGCCGTGGTCGGCGCGAGCGGTGCGGGCAAGACGACGCTCGCCCGCGTGCTCGCCGGAGCCCTCCCGGCCGGCGGGGGCGACGTTCGTCATGACGGCCGAACTATCGGGGACTGGCACCCGCATGACCTGCAGGACGCCGTGATCATGCTGAGCCAGGAACCTCACGTGTTCGCGGGCACGGTCCGCGACGACCTGGGGTTGTTCGCGCAGGTCGACGAGGAGAGGATGCTCGAGGTCATCGACGCGCTGGGTGCGCACTGGATCCACCGGCTGCCCGAAGGGCTCGACACCGCGGTGGGCGAGTCGGGCCATCCGCTCACACCGGGGCAGGCGCAGCACCTGGCGTTGGTGAGGGTGGCGTTGTCGGATGCCTCCGTCGTGATCCTCGATGAGGCGACCGCGGAGGCGGGCTCGGCCGACGCCGAGATCCTCGACGACGCGGCCGCGCGGGCGATCGGCGCGCGCACGGGGATCGTGATCGCCCATCGGCTCACGCAGGCGGTGACCGCCGACCGCGTCCTGGTGATGGAGGACGGGCGGATCGTGCAGTCGGGAACGCACGCCGACCTCGTCGAGGCGCCGGGGCCCTACGCGCGGCTCTGGGCGGCATGGACCGCCTGGTGACCATGATTCCGCGGAAAACCGGGGCGACACGCCCGGCGGACGGGCTGGATTTGCCCGACCCCCGGAATCCACGTAAGTTATTACCTGTTCGCCCCACAGGGAAGCGGAAAGGCCGAGAGCCTCACCCCCCTCAAGCGGAGAACCACCCCCGAATCCACATCAACTCTTGTGAGTGTTCTGGATGAAGGAACTGCCTCATTTCGATGAGCAAGTCGCTGAAACGCGATTTGACAACAGGAACGAGAACAGTAAGATAGAGAAGTTGCCCTTCGGGCCTGGTTGTGATGACTGGGTCGTGGGAGCATCCGATCCTTGAGAACTCAACAGCGTGCACTTGTCAAATGCCAAATAACCTCGATTCAGCTTCGGCTGGATGAGATTCCTTTGGATCAAAGACCAACCTCCTTGTGGGGTTGGCAACGGATGAAGTCAGCAATGAATTTGTCTCTTTGGTCAGCATCAAACTCGCTGCTTCCCGGTTTTTCCCCGGGTGGTATGCATTTCTTTTTTACGGAGAGTTTGATCCTGGCTCAGGATGAACGCTGGCGGCGTGCTTAACACATGCAAGTCGAACGGTGAAGCAGAGCTTGCTCTGTGGATCAGTGGCGAACGGGTGAGTAACACGTGAGCAACCTGCCCCTGACTCTGGGATAAGCGCTGGAAACGGCGTCTAATACTGGATATGTGACGTGACCGCATGGTCTGCGTCTGGAAAGAATTT
>NZ_JBIVYS010000002.1:0-561468 GCF_044772365.1 Microbacterium sp. NPDC090225
TTACATTCCGAACCCGGAAGCTAAGCCTCACAGCGCCGATGGTACTGCAGGGGGGACCCTGTGGGAGAGTAGGACACCGCCGGACTTCTTTTAAGAAAAAGAGCCACCCAATGCTGGGTGGCTCTTTTTCGTTGTATGGCCATGTGAGAGCCGCCCGCTCAGCGCGCCAGCCGCGCCTCGAGCACGGATGCGGTGCCGTGCACGGCATCCGCCAGCGTCTCTTCCGTGACGTCGTCCCCGGCCCAGGTGACGGCGACGGCGGCGACCGGCCATCCGTTGTGATCGCGCACTGCGGCGCCGACCGAACGCAGGCCGTCGGCCACCTCGCTGTCTTCGGTGGCGTACCCTCGAGCGCGCGCCTCACGCAGCACCTCGCGGAGCTCGCGCGGCGTTCGCGGTCCCACGCCCGTGCGGTCGGGGAACGCCGAAGTGCTGGGGTACAGGGCCCGCACCTGCTCGCGGGGGAGCGCGGCCAGCATCGCTCGCCCGCTCGCGGTCAGATGCGCGGGCAACCGCACGCCCACGTCGGTCACCAGGGCCGGTCGTCGAGGTGCACGCTCCTCGACGATGTACAGCACGTCGCCCCCGCTCATCACGGCAAGGTGCGTGCTCTCCCCCAGTCGGTCGGAGAGGGCGGCGACGAGGGGGCGCCCCAGCCGGGCGAGCGGCTGTTGGCGGGCGTAGCCGCCGGCGAGCTCGAACGCGGAGGTGCCCAGACCCCACCGGCGGTCTTCGCGCAGGTGCACGACGAAGCCGTGCGTGGCCAGCGTTCCGAGCAGGTGATACACGGTCGATCGGGGTAGCGCGAGATCGCGTGCGATGGCCGATGCCGCAACCGGCGCCGGGCGCCCGGCCAGATACCGGAGGATTCGTAGCGTGTGCTCCGCCGCCGGCACCTGCGCGGGAGCGTCGGCCGCGGCATCCTTACTGTCTGGGATCACAGACACAGGATGTCATGTTCCGCTGTCGTGGGCGACCCCTCGGGTGTGGAATCGAAACATGAGTGAACTCGCCCCCGTGCTCGTCGGCGCCACCCCGCTGGCTCCCGCCGATGTCGTCGCCGTCGCCCGCCACGGCGCTCCCGTCGTGATCGCCCCCGAGGCGTTCGCTCGCGTCGCCGAGACCCGCGCCGTGATCGACGGGCTCGCCGCCGATCCGCACCCGCACTACGGCGTCTCGACCGGCTTCGGCGCGCTCGCTACCACCTTCATCGCCCCTGATCGTCGTCTGCAGCTGCAGGCGAGTCTCATCCGTTCGCACGCGGCGGGCACCGGCGCCGAGGTCGAGGCGGAGGTCGTGCGCGGCCTGCAGCTGCTGCGACTGCAGACCCTGGCTTCGGGGCGCACCGGTGTGCGGCCCGTGGTCGTCGAGACCTACGCGGCGCTGCTCAACGCAGGGATCGTCCCGGTCGTGCGCGAGTACGGCTCTCTCGGCTGCTCGGGTGATCTCGCCCCGCTCGCCCACATCGCGCTGGCGGCGATGGGGGAGGGCGACGTGCGCACGGCCGACGGCGCGCTGGTCCCGGCATCCGAGGCTCTGGCGTCCGCGGGCATCGAGCCGGTGACCCTCGTCGAGAAGGAGGGCCTCGCCCTCATCAACGGCACCGACGGGATGCTCGGGATGCTGGTGCTCGCGCTCCACGACCTCGAAGAACTGCTCCTCACCGCCGACATCGCCGCGGCCATGTCGATCGAGTCGCAGCTGGGCACGGATGCCGTCTTCGCCGCCGATCTCATGGCGCTGCGTCCGCAGACGGGACAGGGCGTGTCGGCGACGCACCTGCGCGCGTTCCTCGGCGACTCGCCCATCGTGCACAGTCATAAGGGGCCGGAGGACGGACGGGTGCAGGACGCGTACTCGCTGCGATGCTCACCGCAGGTGCACGGCGCCGCGCGCGACACCGCGGGCTACGCGGCGACGATCGCCGGACGCGAGCTCGCGAGCGTCATCGACAACCCGGTCATCACGCTCGACGGCCGGATCGAGTCGAACGGCAACTTCCACGGGGCGCCGGTCGCCGCCGTGCTCGACTTCCTCGCGATCTCGGTCGCCGACGTCGCCTCGGTCTCGGAGCGGCGCACCGACCGCGCGCTGGATCCGGCGCGCAACCACGGTCTCCCGCCGTTCCTCGCCGACGAGGTGGGCGTCGACTCCGGCCTCATGATCGCGCAGTACGCCGCGGCCGGCATCGTGTCGGAGCTCAAGCGCCTGGCCGTTCCGGCCTCCGTCGACTCGATCCCCTCCTCGGCCATGCAGGAGGACCACGTCTCGATGGGCTGGGCGGCCGCGCGCAAGCTGCGCCGCTCCATCGACGGCCTCGGCCGGGTGCTCGCGATCGAGATCCTCACCGGCGCGCGGGCCCTCGATCTGCGCGCGCCGTTGCAGGCCGGCCCCGCCACGGGGGCCGTGCGCGACCTCGTGCGCACGGTCGCCGCCGGCCCCGGCCCCGACCGCTTCCTCTCTCCCGACATGGAGGCCGTGACCGCTCTCGTGCAGTCCGGCGCCGTCGCCCGCATCGCAAAGGAGCACGCGAATGACTGACCAGAAGCCCACCCTCACCGACACGACGCGCACCGTCCGCGCCGCACGCGGCAATCAGCGCACGGCCAAGACCTGGGGCGCCGAAGCAGCCAAGCGGATGCTGATGAACAACCTCGACCCCGAGGTGGCGGAGCACCCGGAGAGCCTGGTCGTCTACGGTGGCACCGGTCGCGCCGCCCGCAGCTGGGAGGCGTACGACGCGATCGTGCGCACCCTCGACGAGCTCGAGCCCGACGAGACGCTGCTCGTGCAGTCGGGCAAGCCGGTGGGCGTCTTCCGCACGCACGAATGGGCGCCGCGGGTGCTCATCGCCAACTCGAATCTCGTGGGGGACTGGGCGACGTGGCCCGAGTTCCGCCGGCTCGAGGAGCTGGGTCTGCTGATGTACGGCCAGATGACGGCCGGTTCGTGGATCTACATCGGCACGCAGGGCATCCTGCAGGGGACCTACGAGACCTTCGCCGCCGTCGCCCGCTCGCTCGGCCGCGACTCGCTGCGCGGCACACTCACCCTCACCGGCGGCGCCGGGGGCATGGGCGGTGCGCAGCCGCTCGCGGTGACCATGAACGACGGCGCCGTGCTGATCGTCGACGTCGACGAGTCGCGTCTCGCCCGCCGGGTCGAGCACGGGTACCTCGACGAGTACACGACCGATCTCGACGCCGCCGTGGCGCGCGTGCTCGCCGCGAAGGATGCCGGAGAAGCGCTCTCGGTGGGGGTCGTGGGCAACGCCGCCGAGGTGTTCCCCGAACTCCACCGCCGCGGCGTGCCGATCGACATCGTGACCGATCAGACCAGTGCGCACGATCCGCTCGCGTACCTGCCCGTCGGCGTCTCCGTCAGCGACTGGAAGGCGGAGGCGGAGCGCGACGCCGAGGAGTTCACGCGGCGCTCGCGGGAATCGATGGCGGCGCACGTCGCCGCGATGGTCGCCTTCCAGGACGCCGGTGCCGCGGTCTTCGACTACGGCAACTCGATCCGTCGGGAGGCGGAGCTCGGCGGGTTCGACCGTGCGTTCGCGTTCCCGGGGTTCGTGCCGGCCTACATCCGGCCGCAGTTCGAGGAGGGTCGCGGGCCCTTCCGCTGGGCCGCGCTCTCGGGCGACCCCGAGGACATCGCGAAGACCGATCGGGCGATCGCCGAGCTGTTCCCCGAAGACACCGCGCTGCACCGCTGGCTCGACAAGGCCGGCGAGAAGGTGCACTTCGAAGGGCTTCCCGCCCGCATCTGCTGGCTCGGATACAAGGAGCGGCACCTCGCCGGTCTGAAGTTCAACGAGATGGTCGCCTCGGGCGAACTCTCGGCACCCATCGTGATCGGGCGCGACCACCTCGACGCAGGCTCCGTGGCCTCTCCCTATCGCGAGACCGAGGCGATGAAGGACGGCTCCGACGCGATCGCCGACTGGCCGTTGCTCAACGCGCTGCTGAACACCTCCTCGGGTGCCTCGTGGGTGTCGCTCCACCACGGCGGAGGCGTCGGCATCGGCCGGTCTCTCCACGCCGGTCAGGTGACGGTCGCCGACGGCACCGACCTCGCCGCCCAGAAGCTCGAGCGCGTGCTCACCAACGACCCCGGCACCGGGGTGATGCGGCACGTGGATGCCGGGTACGAACACGCCCGTGAGGTGGCGCGCGAGCGCGGCCTGAACGTCCCGATGCTCTGAGCTGTGCTTCCTGATTCTGAAAGGCTGACGCCATGACGACGCTCCTCACGAACATCGGCGAGTTGACGACGAACGTGCCGGCGGTGGGCCCTTCGATAGACGCAGGGACCCAGGTGGACGCGGCTGTCCTGATCGACGGCGACCGGATCGCATGGGTGGGGGCGGCGGCGGATGCTCCGACCGCCGACGAGATCGTGGATGCCGCGGGGCGTGCGGTCGTACCCGGGTTCGTCGACAGTCACAGCCACCTGGTGTTCGGGGGCGATCGGGCGGTCGAGTTCGAGGAGAGGATGGCGGGACGCACCTACGCGGCCGGCGGCATCCGCTCGACCGTGGCGGCCACTCGTGAGGCGAGCGACGCCGAACTGCGTGCGCGGGTGCGCGGATTCCTCGACGAGATGCTCGCGCAGGGCACGACGACCGTCGAGATCAAGAGCGGCTACGGGCTCAGCGTTGCCGACGAGGAGCGTCTCGTGCGTCTCGCCGCCGAGGTGACGTCCGAGGTGACGTTCCTCGGCGCGCACGTCGTGCCGGCCGAATACGCCGATCGGGGTGACGAGTACGTCGACCTGGTGACCGGTCCGATGCTCGACGCCTGCGCCCCGCACGCGCGGTGGATCGACGTGTTCTGCGAGACCGGGGCCTTCACCGTCTCGCAGTCGCGTCGCGTGCTCGAGGCCGGGATCGCCCGGGGCCTGGCACCGCGGGTGCACGCCAGCCAGCTCGGACCGGGGGAGGGCGTCGCGCTCGCTGTCGAGCTGGGTGCGGCATCCGTCGACCACGGCACCTACCTGACCGACGAGGATGTCGCGCTGCTCGCGGCATCCGACACCGTGCTCACCCTGCTGCCGGGCGTCGAGTTCTCGACCCGCCAGCCGTACCCCGACGCGCGCCGGCTGATCGATGCCGGCGTCACGGTCGCGCTCGCGTGCGACACGAACCCGGGGTCGAGCTTCACCTCGTCGATGCCGTTCTGCATCGCCGTCGCTGTGCGCGACATGGGCATGACCCCGGCGGAGGCCGTGTGGGCCGCGACGGCGGGCGGCGCCCGGGCGTTGCGCCGCGACGACATCGGGATCGTCGCCCCGGGGGCGCGGGCCGACCTCGTGCTGCTCGACGCGCCCACCCGCATCCACCTCGCGTATCGCCCCGGCGTGCCGCTCGTGGCGCGCGTGTGGAAGGACGGCGTCGCGATCTGAGCCGCCGTTTCAGGCGGTCAGACGGTCAGGGTCAGGAGGGCAGACGGTCAGGCCGTCAGCCCGGCGAGCAGTCGGCGCAGCCCGTAGTCGAACGCCTGGCCGACGTCGCCGCCGAGCCGGAACGCGCCCGACAGCTCCATCTGCAGGAATCCCGTCGCCCAGGCCGTGAACAGGCGCGCGGCGTCGAGGGCATCCGCCTCGCCGACGAGGGCGGCGGATGCGCGCAGCACGGGTTCGGACGCGCGATGCAGGGCGTCGACGGGAGCGGACGCCATGAACATCAGCCGGAAGCTCTCGGGATGCTCGTGGGCGAAGGCGCGGTAGACCTCGGCGAGGCTGGTGAGGTCGGTGCCCGCGGTGTCGGTGCCCGAGCGGTCGAGGCGCGAGCCGAGCTCGTCGATCGCTGCTTCGGCCACCGCGGTGAGGAGGGCATCGCGGTCGCGCACGCGCTTGTAGAGGGAGGGGGCGCGCACGCCGACCCGGGTGGCGACGGCCTGCATCGTGAGGCTCGCCGGCCCCGACTCCTCGAGGATCGCGCGCCCGGCGGCGACGATGGCCTCGGTCGAGGTGCGTTCGGGTGCCGGCATGGGCCCTCCTTGATAGCTATTGACAATAGCCATGATAGCTACGTATCGTAGCCTTCGCAATCGTCCGCCGATCGCACCCGTCCAGAAAGGACCCCCACCATGCTTCTCGCCCCGCACCTGCACCGTCTCGGCAACGACATCGTCGCCTCCTACCTGATCGACGCACCCGAGGGCATCACGCTGATCGATGCCGGACTGCCCGGCCACTGGCGCGATCTGCATCGCACCCTCGCCGAGATCGAGCGCCCGCTCACCGACATCCGCGGCGTCGTGCTCACCCACGGCGACAGCGACCACATCGGCTTCGCCGAACGACTGCGGCGCGAGGTCGGGGTGCCCGTGTTCATCCATGCCGCCGATGCGCACCGCGTGCGCACGGGCGAGAAGCCGAAGACCGCGATGGGGCCGGCGCGGCTCGGGCCGATGCTCGGGTTCCTCGGCTACGGGCTGCGCAAGAACGCCTTCCGCACACGCCATGTCGCCGAGGTCCGCGAGGTCGGCGACGGCGACGTGCTCGACCTGCCCGGCTCGCCCGTCGTGATCGGGATGCCGGGGCACTCGCCCGGCAGCATCGCCGTGCACGTCCCCCTCGTCGAGGCCGTCTTCGTCGGCGACGCGCTCACCACCCGGCACGTGCTCACCGGAAAGGTCGGTGCACAGCCCGCCCCGTTCACGGATGAGCCTGCCGACGCGCTCGTCTCGCTCGACCGGCTCGCCGGGGTGTCGGCATCGTGGGTGCTGCCCGGGCACGGAGCCCCCTGGCGCGGATCACCGGCCGACATCGCGGCAGCCGTGCGGTCAGCCGCCTGAGGCTTTCCTGTCTGGGGCTTTTCCTGTCTGGGGCGGGGGTTCAGCGCCCCGCGAGCACCGTCGCCGTGTCGCTGATCGTGATCTGCGGCGGGTAGAGACCCATCACCTGAACGGCGGCGGCATGGTTCTCGGCGGTCGACCCCGCACAGGCATCGGCCGCGAGGGTGACGTGGGCCCCGGCATCCGCGGCGGCCAAGGCCGTCGAGATCACGCAGCAGTCGGTGGAGACACCGGCCAGCACGATGTGCGCTCCGCGTCCGACGATCCGCTCGATCTCGACGCCCCACTTACCGAACGTCGGCAGGTCGAGCGTCGGCAGCGGTGACAGTGCGGATGCCTCGGGCACGAGAGCGAACAACGGGTCGGTCGGCGGCCGATCGGCGAACGGCCACGCGGTGAAGTAGTCACCCCAGGAGGTGGAGCGGTCGGCCGTCGGCATCCACCGCGTCACGAGCACGCGCTCGCCGAAGGACTCCGCGAGGGTCCGGATACGGGGCATCGCCTCGGCGAAGAACGGCGAACCCCATGCGGAGTCGGGCGCCGCGAAGATCGTCTGCGGGTCGATCACGACCAGCCAGGGCTGCTCCGTGGCGGGCGCTCCCGCTCCGGTTCCCACCGCCGACGTCGCCCCGGCCGAGGTGCTCACGCCTCCTGCCGCCGGATCTTGCCCGCGCGCGCGATGTAGGTCACGAGGAACGAGAGCACGAGAGCGAAGAAGACGCCGAGGTTGGCGTACGCCCACTCGCCCTCCTTGCCCCCGATCAGGAACAGCAGATAGCCCTGCCAGTTGTTCCACGCGGCATCCGCGGCGAAGTTGTTCACGACGAGACCCCAGCCGATGGCGCTGGTGATGACCATCGTGCCGATCGAGGTCCAGTCCCAGGCGCCGTAGCGGCCGCTCGCGTCGAAGAGCGCCTCTTCGTCGTAGTCCTTGCGGCGGCGCAGGATGTCGGCGATGAGGATGCCCGCCCACGAGGCCAGCGGAACACCGAGCGTGATGAGGAAGCTCTGGAACGGGCCCAGGAAGTCGGTCGCGAAGAAAACGACGAAGATCGTGCCGATCGTCAGGATGACGCCGTCGATCGCGGCGGCCGAGGGGCGCGGGATGCGGATGCCGAGGCTGAGTAGCGTGAGGCCCGAGGAGTAGATGCCGAGCACCGCGCCCGAGACGAGGGCGAGCACGGCGGTGAGCAGGAACGGCACGAGCACCCACAGCGGGAGGATGGTCGCGAGGGCGCCGATCGGGTCGGCCTGCACGGCGGCGAAGAGATCGTCGTTGGATCCCGCGAGCAGCAGACCGAACACCACCAGGATCACGGGCGCGACCGAGCCGCCGATCGTGTTCCACGCGACGATCGCCCCGTCGGACGCGGTGCGCTTCTGGTAGCGCGACCAGTCGGCGGCGATGTTGATCCAGCCGAGGCCGAAGCCGGTCATCACCATGACGAGGGCGCCGATGACCTGGCCGATCCCGCCGTCCGGGCGGGCGAGCACGGCCTCGAGATCGATGCTGGGCGCGGCGAGGATCACGTAGAGGATCGTCACGGCGCCGGTGAGCCAGGTGAGCACCGACTGCATCTTCATGATGGCGTGATAGCCGAGCACCGAGGCGCCCACGATGAGCGCCGCGACGATGACGGTCGCCGTGATCTTGAGCGCGATGCTGTCGCCGTCGCCGCCGAGTTGCGTGATGACGGTGGCGGTCGCGAGCACGGCCATGATGGCGAGGAACGTCTCCCACCCGATCGACGTCAGCCACGACACGATGCCGGGCACCTTCTGCCCGTGCACGCCGAAGGCCGCGCGCGAGAGCACCATGGTCGGCGCGGATCCGCGCTTGCCGGCGATCGCGATGAGGCCGCAGAGCAGGAACGACACCACGATGCCCACGATCGAGACGATCGTCGCCTGCCAGAACGAGATGCCGAAGCCGAGCACGAACGATCCGTACGACATGCCGAAGACCGACACGTTCGCCGCGAACCACGGCCAGAACAGGTCGCGCGGCTTCGCGGTGCGCTCGGACTCGGGGATGATCTCGATGCCGGCGCGCTCGATGAGGCCGGGCGGGTTCTGCGTCATCCCCTCATCCTGGCACCGGCCACGGACAGGCGGGCGAAAAAGACGACCTCGGGGGGGTCAGGACCGGAAGAACGCCTCGGCGGTGCGGGCGAGATCGTGCAGGTCCGAGACGCCGGCGAGCTCGCGCGCGGAGTGCATCGACAGGATCGGGATGCCCACGTCGACGGTGCGGATGCCGAGGCGGGTCGCCGTGATCGGTCCGATCGTCGAGCCGCAGGGCACGCCGTTGTTCGACACGAACTCCTGGGTCGGTACGCCGGCCCGCTCGCACCAGGCATGCCAGGCGGCGGCACCGAGAGCATCCGTCGCGTAGCGCTGGTTGGCGTTCAGCTTGAGGATCGGACCCGATCCGAGCACCGGCTGAACGACGGGGTCGTGCTTGCCGACGTAGTTCGGGTGCACCGAGTGGCCGACGTCGCTCGACAGGCACCACGACGATGCGAAGGCGCGGCGGCGCTCCGAGGCATCCGCTCCGAGCCCGTCGGAGATGCGCCCCAGGATGTCTTCGAGGAAGGGGCCGGCGGCGCCGGAACGCGAGTTCGACCCGAGCTCCTCGTGGTCGAAGGCTGCGAGCACCGCAATCGGGGCACCTGCCTCGGTCTCGTGCGCGGCGAGGGCGACGACGCCCGCGTGCACCGAGGCGAGGTCGTCGAGGCGACCCGAGGCGAAGAAGGCGTCGTCCTTGCCGAACACGGCGCCGCGCGCGGTGTCGGCGATCACGACGTCGTAGCCGCGGATGTCGGCGGCGTCGACTCCGGCGGATGCCGCGAGCTCGCCCAGCACGTCGGCCTCGCTCGGGTCGCCCAGCCCCCACACCGGCTGCGTCTCGACCTGCTTGTCGAGCGCGAGTCCGCTGTTCGCGGTGCGGTCGAGGTGGATGGCCAACTGCGGCAGGCGCAGCAGCGCGCCGGTATCGGCGAGCACGACGCGGCCGCCGGTCAGCGCGAGCCGTCCGGCGAGACGCAGCTCGCGGTCGAGCCAGGAGTTCAGCAGCGGACCGCCGTACACCTCGACGGCGGCCTGCAGCCAGCCCCGGGTGCCGGTCGTCGGCTGCGGCTTGAGCTTGAAACCGGGGGAGTCGGTGTGCGCGCCGAAGACGTGCACGGGCGTGGTGGGCGCGGCATCCGTCGGTACCACCCAGGCGATCGTCGCGCCGTCGCGCACCACGACGAAGCGACCGCCGGGCTGTGCGGGCCAGGCGTCCTCCTCGTTCAGGCGCGTGAAGCCCGAGTCCTCGAGGCGGCGGGCGATCTCGGCCGCGGCGTGATAGCTCGAAGGGGACGCGGCGACGAAGTCGGCGAGGTCCTCGGCGTGGGCGAGGGCGACCGGAGTGACGGGCATGGAGGGCCTTCCTGCAGACGGGCGTCCTTCGAGCGTACCCGCGGATGGTGCCGTATCCGATCGTTCACCGTGGGGGAGTAGGGTGCACCTCGATAGCGCCTAGGGTTCCGGGGTTCGCCCGACTGGTCCGAGCGGCGCCACGGTTCGTCTCCGCAGGCGAGCCGTCATCTGACCGGACAAAAGCCCGGAGGAACCCTGTTCGTCGCGCCCGCGGCGGCCGGAAGGGTTCCCGTATGTCCGCTCTCGCCTTCGCGCTCGTCATCGGAGCCGCACTCTCGCACGCCGCCTGGAACATCATCGCCCACGGCATCAGCCGCGCCGGTATGCCGTTCCTGTGGTGGGGAGCGGTCGGCAGCACGGTGGTGTGGGCCGGGGCGATCCCGTTCACGGGCGGGATCGGGGCATCCGATCTCGGTTCGTTCCTGCTGGGCGTCGGAGTCTCGGCAGTGCTGCACGTCGGCTACATGTTCGTGCTGCAGCGCGGCTACCAGGAGGGCAACCTCTCGACCGTCTACGCCACGGCTCGGGGCACGGGGCCGTTCCTCTCGGTGATCATCGCGGTTCTGCTGCTCGGAGAGCGTCCGTCGGTGGTGGCGTTGCTCGGAGTGGCGGCGGTGATCGCGGGCGTGGTCGCGATCGGTTTCGTCGACCGCGGGGGACGTGGCGATGCGCGACGTCGGATCGACCCCGCGCTGGTGTTCGGTGTTCTCACCGGTGTCGCGATCGCGATCTACACGATCTGGGATGCCCACGCCGTGCGCACCTGGGGTCTCTCGCCGGTGGCGTTCATGGTCGGAACGACGCTGCTGCAGGTGCCGTTCTACTCCCTGGCCGTCGGAGTGCGCGGACGGTGGGCGGCGGTGCGGATGCTCGGGCGAACCCAGTGGCGGCGCATCGTGGCGTTCGGGGTGCTGTCGCCGCTGTCGTACATCCTCGTGCTGACGGCGATCCAGATCGCTCCGGTCGCGCTCGTCGCGCCGCTGCGCGAGGTGAGTGTGGTGATCGTGAGCCTGTTCGGGGTGCTGGTGCTGCGCGAATCGCGCCCGTGGTGGCGGGTGGGCGCGTCGGCGGTGGTGGTCGCGGGGATCGTGCTGCTCGCAGTGTGAGGTGGTGCTTGTCCCCTCAGTTGGGTCCCTGGATTTTGTCGAAGGGTCCCGCCCCGCATGCACTCGTTCTGCACCGGTGCTGCGCTGTTCCGAGTTCTCCACCATTCGCGCCGATAGTGCCTGTGGCCTGGTCTTTTCGCGTCCGAATGTCGGTGGCCCCTGGTGGACTGAGTGACATGAACAGCACCGCCGAACTCCTGGACCGGGTCGCCACCGACCTGACCACGGTGCTGCGCGCAGATGTCGTGGCGGGGCTGTCGGATGCGGAGAAGATGCAGGTCCTCCGCGCCGCCGGCGAGGTCGCGAGGCGGGTCGACGCGGTGATCGTCGAGACGGTCGCATCGGTCGATCAACGCCCCGCCGGGTCCGGAGAACTCGCATTCTGCGGACGGTTCGGATGCCGGACGATGAACGAACTCGTCCAACGGGTCCTCCGAACGGACGCGGCCGGCGCGGCACGGGTCGTGAAAGCCGGGAAGATCGTGCGGCGGGAGTTGGACTTCTCGTCCGGGGTGCTGTTGCCTGCCCGCTGGCCGGCCCTGCGGGACGCGTTGCTGGACGGGGCGGTCGGGATCGCGGGGCTGCTCGCGGCGACCGGGCCGGTCGAGCAGGCCGGCGTCCGGATCGGTGCGGCGGACCGATTGCGGGCGGACGCCGAACTGGCCGAGTACGCGCGCGGATTCGTCGTCGTCGATGATGGTGATGCCGATGACGTCGACGATCCGGATGCAGCATCGGATGTGGAGGCGGGACCGCCCGCGACGCCCGAAGACCTCAAGCTCCTGTCGCGGGTGATCGTGACCTACCTCGACCCCGACGGCGCCGAACCCGCCGAAGAACGCGCGATGCGTGCGCGGGGAATCGTGCTCGGCCGGGTGAAGGGCGGAGTGATCCCGATCCGTGGATCCCTCCTGCCCGAGACGGCGGGGCAGTTGCAGCGCATCTGGGATGCGTACCTGAACCCGAAAGTCGACGGACCACCCGTCCCGGCGACCCCGCGATCAGAAGAGGGGATGGTGGGCGGAGTGAGGTTCGTGCCGACCGTTGACGACGCGCCGCTGTGTGGAACGAACGACTTCCTCGATGGTGATGCTCTCCCCTCCGGTGATCCCAGCGGGATGGTCGATGGCCGTTCCCGTGCGCAGAAGCAGCACGACGCCCTCGCCGCGGTCCTCGGCATCGCGGCCCGTCACGGTGACATGCCCTCCCTCGGCGGTGCCGCCCCGACCCTCGTGGTGTCGGTGACTGCGGAGGACTATGCGACCGGGCGGGGCTGGTCGCATGTCGACGGTGTGGATGATGCCCCTGTCTCCCTGTCGACCGCCCGGCACACCGCCTGCGGCGGCAGCATCCAACGCGTCACCTCCGACCCGGCAGGGCGCATCATCGGCATCGACACCACCGACCGGGTGTTCACCGCCCACCAACGTCGTGCGATCACGCTCCGCGATAGGGAGTGCCTCATCCCCGGATGTCACGTGCCCGCGAGCTGGTGCGAGATCCACCACGTCACCGAACACGCCCGCGGCGGCCCCACCAGCACCGACAACGGCGTCACCCTCTGCTGGCACCACCACCGCACCCTCGACACCTCCGGCTGGCACATCCGCATGCACAACGGCACACCCGAGATCCGCGGACCCGCCTGGTGGGACCCCCGCCAGAAATGGCGAACACCCCGCCCTGCATCACACGCCGCCGCCGCTGCCGCCACCGCTGCCGCCACCGCTGCCGCGACCGCTCCCGCGAATGCGACGGCGACCGCCAGCGCGACCGCGACCGCGAGACACCGGACACGAACGCCGATGCGCGCATGAGTACAGCTTGGCGACCGCGACCGCCTCCGGTCATCCGAGATCCGCGGCGAGCCCCGCAGCCACTCGGGCCCGGCCGCATCCTCAGTAGATGCTGATCACCAGGTGACGCTCGGCGTCGGCGGCCTGCTGGTGCACGCGCCGCAGTTCGGCGAAAGCATCCGTCAGCTCGGCCCGCAACTGCGCGGGGTCGTCGGTCCAGATGTTCGGGTAGACCCGCGCCGAGGCGAACGCCGCGAAATCGACCCTCGCGAGCGCCTCGTCGAGGTCGACCGCGTCGAGGGCTTCGATGATCGGCTCGAGCTCGTCATTCTCTGTGCAGCCGACGAAGTCGTCACCGCCGAACGCGTGCACGCCCACGATGGCCTCGCTCAGCGGGTCGTCCTCGCGCGGAGCGGATGCCGACACCCCCGTGAGCAGGAAGTGCAGACCGTCCCACATCTTGTCGACGTAGACCGTCGGCGCCCCCGTCTCTTCGAGTTCCTCGAGCGTCGAGAGCAACACCTCGGGCGACAGCGACACCAACCGATCGAGCGTGCCCTCATCGATCAGTGTGTATGCAGCCCTCATGCCCATCCGAACCCTCCCCGTTCGTCGCGGTACCGCTCCCAGCCTAGAGGGACGTCAGGCTCCGACCGCGCGCATGAAGTGCCCATCGGTCGAGATGCCCGAAGCGGCGACCGTGAAGCGCACGACCTCGCTGAGATACCGATCCTCGGACGCTTCGAAGATGCGCCCGTCCGCATCGCGCGAGGTGCGGCTCAGCCGCAGGATCGGTGTGCCCTGCGGTACCTGCAGCAGCGCGGCATCCTGCTCGTCCGCCGCGACGGCGTCGATCACGTGCTGCAGGCCCACGATCGGATGCCCCTGCGAACCCAGGTACTCGGTGATCGAGACCTCGTCGAGATCGACGTCGAACAACCGACGACCGGCGGCCTCGGTGTAGAACAGCCGCTCGAGCATCGTGGGGCGACCATCGAGCAGTCGCAGACGCACGACGCTGACGATCGTGTCCTCCGGCTCGACGCCGAGCGCCGCGGCATGATCACCGGCGCGTCGCAGGCTCAGCTCCTGGGTCTCGGCACCGGGCTCGACGCCCAGGTCGCGCGCCCACCGCGTGAACGGCACCGACACGTCGACGGCCTGGCTGGCCTTGCGTGCGACGACCCGCGCGGGTCGGCCGCGTCCCGTCTCGATCAGCCCCTCGCCGCGCAGGGCGGCGAGCGCGTTTCGGATCGGGCCACGCGAGGTATGCCACCGCTCGGCCAGCTCGGCCTCGGTGGGAACATCGTCGCCGGGGCGCAGGATGCCGGACGCGATCTGCGCGCGCAGATCCTCGGCGATCTGGGTATAGACAGCTTCTGCCACATAGGCATATTACTTGTCCACGCGGCCAAGTCCAGCCCCGCGATCGTGCAGAAGTCCGCCCGGGAACGCGCGGGTGAACGACCGTTGAACTCTGCCGAGTTAGGTATATTTCTCGCCCGCCGACCTGAGAGAGTCATCCGTGGATCACCCCTCCCACCTCTGAAAGGTCCTCATGAAGCTCCGTGCTCTCCCCGCTCTCGCGGGTGTCGCGTTCCTCGCCCTCGGCCTCGCCGCCTGCTCCGGCACCGCCGAGGCGACCGGCTCCGACACCGACGCGGCGGCGTCCTCCGCCTCCGGTTTCGCGGTCGACGAGAACACCCTCGTCTTCGGCGTCGTTCCCGACTCGGTCGACACCGAGACGAACTACCAGCCGCTCATGGACTACATCGCCGAGATCACCGGCAAGACCGTCGAGTACCACGAGTCCACCGACTACGCCGCGCTCATCGAGGCCGCCGTCGCCGGCAAGGTCGACGTCGCCTCGTTCTCCGGCTTCACCTACGTGACCGCCACCAACAACGGTGCGAAGCTCACCCCGATCTCCTCGATCGTCACCGAAGAGGGCCAGGAACCCGGCTACTACTCGCAGGCGATCGTCCCCGTCGACAGCGACATCGACAGCATCGAGGACTTCGCGGGCAAGAAGGTCTGCTTCGTCGACCCGTCGTCGACCTCGGGCTACCTCTTCCCCTCCTACAACCTGCTCGAGGCGGGCATCGACCCGAAGACCGACATCACCCCGGTCTTCGCGGGCAAGCACGACGTCAGCGTCCAGAAGGTCGGCGAAGGCGTCGAGTGCGAGGTCGGGTTCGCCGAGGACTCCGAGGTCGAGAAGTCGGATGCCGTGAAGGTCATCGACGAGACGATGGTGCCCGGCGCCCCGCTGGTGTACTCCTCGACCCTCCCGGACGAGGTCGCGCAGGAGCTCATCGACGGCCTCGCTGAGATCACGATCGACGACATCATCGCCGCGGGCATCGACGGCGCCGACACCGACGGGTTCCGCAGCGTCTTCCACGCCACCGAGCCGGTCGACGACGCGTACTACGACCTCATCCGCGACATCTGCACGGAGACCGAAGCGGAGCAGTGCAAGGCCTGACCCAGGTCTGCTGACCCGTCCGGAGCCGATCGGGACGCCCACCGTCCCGATCGGCTCCACTCCCACATCCACGATCACGCTCACGATCCCGACATCCGCAGGAGCCACGCCATGACCACGACCGACGACCTGATCCGCCTCGACGGCGTGACGAAGACCTTCGGGTCGACCACCGCCCTGAAGGATGCCTCGCTCCAGGTCTCCCGCGGCGAGATCGTCGTGCTGCTCGGCCTCTCCGGCTCGGGCAAGTCGACGCTCCTCCGCCACCTCGACGGCCTCGAGACCCCGACCTCCGGCTCGGTCGAGGTGCTCGGCTCCCAGGTCCCGGCCCTCCGGGGGCGTGCGCTGCGCACGCTGCGCAGCCGGGTCGGCTTCATCTTCCAGCAGTTCGAGCTGGTGCCCTCGCTCACGGTCCTCGAGAACGTGCTCACGGGCTCGCTCTCCGGCATCCGCGGTCCGCGACTGGGTCTGTGGGGCTACTCGAAGGCCGCGAAGCTGCGCGCTCTCGAACACCTCGACCGCGTCGGCATCCTCGACCGCGCCTACCAGCGCAGCGACACGCTCTCGGGCGGGCAGCAGCAGCGCGTGGCGATCGCCCGCGCCCTCATGCAGAAGCCCGACATCCTGCTCGCCGACGAGCCCGTCGCCTCGCTCGACCCCGAATCCAGCGACCAGGTCATGGCGCTGATCCGCGAGATCGCCGCAGACGAGGGACTCACGGTCGTGTGCAGCCTGCACCAGGTCGACCTGGCCATCTCGTGGGCCGACCGCATCGTCGGTCTGCGCCACGGCGAGATCGTGCTCGACACCCCCACCACCGACCTCACCAAGGCCGAGGTCATGGAGATCTACGGCCGCGTCGCGACATCGACCGCCGAGATCACCGCCGTGGCGATGGAACTGGCGGATGCCGCGACACAGGTGGCGGCCTCATGACGCTCCTCGCCGATCGGCCGTCGGGCACCTCGGGCACCTCGCACACCTCGGTCGCGGAACGCGCGCCGAAGCATCCGATCTCGCCCGAGCGCATCGCGGCCGGACTCACCCTGCTCGCCCTCGTCGTGCTCGGCGTGCTCGCCGTCGGCGAGGTCGGCATCTCGATCCCGGCGATGGTGGAGAGCTGGGGCAACGCCGAGAACTTCATGGCGCGCGTGGGTGGACTCACGTTCCCCGAGCCAGGCGACCTGCTCTGGCTGATCGCGCTGACGGTCGGACTCGTGCTGGTCGGCACCCTGCTCGCCGCGGTGCTCTCGGTGCCGATCGCGTACCTCGCGGCATCGAACACGACCCCCGGAAACGGCTGGCGCGCCGCCGCCCGTTTCGTCGGCGTGCTCACCCGCGCCCTGCCCGACGTCGTGCTCGCGATGGCGTTCGTGCTGATGTTCTCGCTCGGAACCCTCCCCGGCATCCTCGCCATCGGCATCCACTCGATCGGCATGATCTCGAAGATGTTCGCCGATGCGATCGAGCAGATCGACGAGGGGCCGCGCCTCGCGATCCGCGCCGCGGGCGGGTCGAAGCTGCAGGAGTTCACCGCCGGCGTCCTGCCGCAGGTGCTGCCGAGCTGGGTCGCGACGGTGCTGCACCGCAACGACATCAACCTGCGCGGGAGTGTCGTGCTCGGGTACGTCGGCGTCGCAGGTCTCGGACTCGAGATGTCGTACGCGTTCAAGGCGCTCGACTACGGCAAGGGCCTCGGCATCGCCCTCGTGATCTTCGTGCTCTGCATCGCGATGGAGATCGTCTCGAGCCTGGTGCGCGGCGCGATGCTCGGCCACGAGAAGCAGACCCGCTCGTGGATGGACCGGATCGTGCACCCGCGGCTCTCGCCCTCCGCCGCGGCCGGAGACAGCGCCTCCGGCGCCCGCCCGGCGTGGGCGACCAGCCCGCAGACCGCGGTGCGTCGCCCCTGGACCCGCCAGCGCGTGCGCAACACCGCCGCCGGTATCGTGGCCGTGCTCGTGGTGCTCGGCAGCGTGGTCGTCAGCGACATCACCTGGACCGACTTCCTCACCTTCTGGGCGAAGCTCCCCGAGACCGCCGCGAAGTTCTGGCCGCCCTCGTTCGGCAACTACGACGCGGCGTCCATGATCGAGGCCATGCGCGACACCGTCGCGATCGCGCTCGCCGCGACCGTGCTCACCCTGCTCCCGTCGCTGCTGCTCGGTTCGCTCGCCGCGAGCAACGTCGCCCCGAACGGGGGAGTGCGCGCCACCGCCCGGTTCCTGCTCGTCGGCATCCGCGGTATCCCCGAGCTGATCCTCGCGATCGTGCTCGTCGTCATCACGGGCCTCGGGCCGCAGGCCGGTGTGATCGCGCTCGCGATCGGCGGCATCGGTCTGCTCGGCAAGCTCATCGCCGACTCCTTCGAAGAGGTCGACCGCGGCCCCGAGCGCGCGCTGCGCGCCGTCGGCGCCACGCGCCTGCAGACCTACAGCTCGGCCACGGTGCCGCAGGGCATGCAGGCGCTCATCGGGCACAGCTTCTACATGCTCGACACCAACATCCGCGCGGCGACGATCCTCGGCATCGTCGGCGGTGGCGGCGTGGGCTACTACCTGCTGAATGCCAGCCAGGGATCGCGCTACGAGACCGTCACGGCGATCGTGCTGATGATCCTCGTCACGGTGCTCGTCGTGGAGGGGCTCGCGATGTGGATGCGCAAGGTGTTCAAATGAGCGGTGTTCACCTGAGTGGTGTTCACACGAGCGGGCGCTGCGACACCGCCGACCTCGTCGTCGTCGGCTCGGGGATCGTCGGCCTCGGTGCCGCCTACGCCGCAGCGCGTCGCGGGCTGCGCGTGATCGTCGTCGATCGGACGGATGCTCCCGCCGGCGCCACGATCCGCAACTTCGGGCACCTCTGCATCGGCGCCCAGGCCGGAGAGGCGCGTCGGTACGCGGACGCCTCCCGCCCGCTGTGGCTGCGGTTGGCGCGCGACGCCGGGTTCTGGCTGCGGGAGTCGGGCACGCTCGTCGCCGCGCGTCACGACGACGAGATCGCGGTGCTCGAGGCCGCTGCCCGCGACGGCGGGATGCGGATGCTCGACGCCGAAGAACTGCTGCGGCTCGCTCCGCTGCGCGCCGAGGCGGTCATCGGCGGCGCGCACATCGACACCGACCTGCAGACCGATCCGCGCAGCGCGGCGGCCGCGATCGTCCGCCACCTCGCGCGGCTCGGGGTGGACTTCCGCTTCCGCACCGCGGTCACCGCGGTCGCAGGGGAGCGCGTCGAGACGACGCGGGGCACGCTCACCGCTGCGCACGTCGTCGTCGCCGTGAACCACGACATCGACCAGCTCCTCCCCGAGATCGCCGAGCGGCGCGGGATCGAGCGGTGCGCGCTCGACATGATGCGGGCCGCGGTGACGCTGCGGCATCCGCTCTCGGCCCCGCTGCTCACGGGCTGGTCGCTCGTCCGGTACGGCCGCTTCGCGGGCACGCCGGAGGGCGCGCGCCTGCGCGAGCGCCTGCACGCCGAGCGCCCCGATCTCGCCGCCCTCGACCTCAATCAGATGTACACGCAGCTGCCCGACGGCACGCTGATCATCGGCGACTCGCATGCGACGGCCACCACGCCCGCTCCGTTCCAGCCCGAGGCGGCGTTCACGGCGTTCCTCGACGAGGCCGCCGCGCTGCTCGACATGCCGACGCCGCGTGTGCTCGAGCGCTGGCAAGGCGTCTACGCCAAGGCCGCCGGCGACTTCCTCGTCGAGCGCGGCGACGCCGGTGCACTCGTGCTCGCCGCCACCACCGGCATCGGCATGACGACCGGGCTCGGCCTCGCCGAAGAGAACCTCACCGCCGCCTTCGGGTGGACCCCCGCGATGGAAGGAACCCCTTGAACACTCCGCTCGATTCCCCCGTCCCCGTCGAGCTCGTCGTGCTCGACATGGCCGGAACCACCGTGCTCGACGACGGCGTCGTGGAGCAGGCGTTCCAGCGCGCCGCCGCACGCACCGGCGTCGCCGATCGGATGCCGTGGGCCGAGGCCCTCGATCACGTGCGCGTCACGATGGGGCAGTCGAAGATCGACGTGTTCACGCACCTCGCGGGGGGCGATGTCGCCGCCGCCGAGCGGGCGACCGCCGCGTTCGAAGACGCCTACGCCGAGATCGTGCGCGAGCAGGGTGTCAGCGAGATCCCCGGGGCCGCCGAGGCGATCCGCGGGCTGAAGGACGCCGGGCTGCGCGTCGTGCTCACGACGGGTTTCGCCCCGGTCACCCGCGACGCCCTGATCGACGGTCTCGGCTGGGGCGACCTCGTCGACCTCGCCCTCTCGCCGGTCGACGCCGGTCGCGGGCGCCCCGCTCCCGACCTCGTACTCACGGCCCTCCTGCGCACGGGCGCGTCGTCGGTCGCCGCCGTGGCGGTCGCCGGCGACACGGTCAGCGATGTCGAGTCGGGCATCCGCGCGGGTGCCGGATTCGTGGCGGGTGTGCTCTCGGGCGCGCACGACCGACGTGCCCTCGACGAGGCCGGAGCGGATGCCGTGCTCCGCGACGTCACCGGCCTGCGTGCGGCCCTCGCCGAGCGTGGCCTGCTGCCGCTCGTCACGAGCTCCTGAGGATGTGACGTCATGGGAACGATGCTGACCCGCCCACCCGGGCACCGGCGCGACGTGGCGCTGCGACCGGCGGCCACCGCGATGGTGTTCGTCGGAGAGGGGCAGCCCCACGAGACGATCGCCGTGCCGGGCGTCGCCCTCTCGGACGGCGACGTGCTGGTCGCGGTCGAGCTGTCGACCATCTGCGGATCCGACGTGCACACCGTGCAGGGGCATCGACCCGCCCCGGTGCCGCTGGTGCTCGGACACGAGAGCGTCGGCCGGGTGATCGCGCTCGGCGACGCCGGGGCGACGGCCACCGACGGCGCACCGCTGCGGATCGGCGACCGGGTGGTCTGGTCGATCACGGTGTCGTGCGCGAGCTGCGACCGGTGCCTGTGCGGCATGCCGCAGAAGTGCCGCACGCTCGGCAAGTACGGGCACGACCGCATCGGTGCGCACGGAGAGCTGACCGGAGCCTTCGGCAGTCACATGCAGCTGCGTGAGGGAACCACGATCGTGCGGGTGCCCGAGACGCTCCCGGCATCCGTGCTCGCTCCTGCCTCGTGCGCGACCGCGACGGCCTGGGCGGCCGTCGCCCGCGCGGCCAGGCATCGCGATCTGGACGGTGCGCGGGTGCGCATCCACGGAGCCGGCCTCGTGGGGCTGTCGGCCGCCGCGATCGCCGCCGAGCAGGGGGCGCTCGTCGAGGTGCTCGACCCGAACGACACGCGTCGCGCCCGTGCGCAGGAATGGCTGGCACCACGCGGAGCCCGGTCGCTGAGCGGGCGGAGCGAGACGACGGGCGGCGCGGTGTCGTCCGGTGCCGCCGGGACCCCCGAGCCCGACGTCGTGATCGAGGCATCCGGTCATGCGGTGGCCGAGGCCCTCGACGGGGTGGGTGTCGGCGGGATCGTCGTGCTCGTCGGCAGCGTGTTCCCCGCCGACCGGGTGCCGCTCGACGCCGAGAGCATCGTGCGCCGCCTCGTCACGGTCGCCGGCGTGCACAACTACACGGGCGCCGATCTCGCCGAGGCGGTGGCGTTCCTCGCCGGGCGCGGACGCGCCTATCCCTTCGCGGATGCCGTGGGCGCCGTGCGGCCTCTCGCCGCGATCGACGAGGCGCTCGCCGAAGCATCCGCCCCGGGAGCGCCCCTGCGCGTCGGACTGGTTCCGGTGCGGTGATCGCGCCGGCGGTCCGTCAGCGGTCCGCCGAATCCGGACCCGGCGTGCCCTCTGCGGGACCGTCGGGAGCCGCGGCGTCGTCGGGGCCCGCTGCCGCCTCATCGTGCGCGTAGTCGGGTCGCGGCGGCTGCAGCGGCTGGTCGTCGTACTCGCCGCCCTTGCGCCCACCGAAGGGGCGGCCGTGGTCGGCGAACTCCTCGCGGTGGTACACGAACGTCCACGGTCCGGCGGTGAAGCGTGCGCCCGTGCGCAGGGTCTCCGTGCTCGGTGCGGAGTGGGTCCCGTCGGCGTTGTCGCTCGCGTTGCGCTCGCCCTCGCCGTGGAGTTCGAGCACGTACTCGTCGCGCTCGTCGTGGGTGATCGTGGCGTGCACCGGATCGGTGTCGGCGAGACGCAGTTCGTTGCCCGCCGCCGAACCGATGCGCACGACGTCGACGTCGAGGAGGAACTCGGTGCGCTCGTCGTCTCGCGAGATGCGCAGCTTCGGTGCGCCCGCGCCCCACTCGGCGTGGGTCGTGGTGGGGGTGTAACCGTCGGTGCCTGAATCGGTCATCCGTCATCGCCTCCTCGGCAGGTTGGATCTCGACTCTAGGGTCGCGGGTCACCGCCGTCGCAGGGGCTTGACTTCGCCTCGGCGGGGTGCCACGTGACCCCGTATTCCGTGCAGCGAACGAGGAGGGCATACGCTTATCTCATGGGGTGATCCCGACGGCCGGGTCGGAGAACCGAAGCATCGCACCAAGGAGCACCTGATGGGGAAGTTCGTCTACGAAGGCGGAGTCAAGACAGAGATCGAGGACCGAGCGCTCACGCACCTGCAGCTCGTCATCACCGCGAAGCTGCGCCGGGGCGAGCCGTTCCCGTTCAGCTGGCGTGAAGACGCGAGCGTCGGCGGTGGACGCACGACCGTGTGGATCCAGCCGGCGAGCTCGTTGGTCTTCAAGTACTTCGGCAGCCGCCAGCCGTCGATCAACCGCGCGTGGATCGAGGCGCTCGCGTTCACCGCGAACGCGCCCAGCGGTCTCTACCTCGTGCCCGAGCCGGCCGAGAACGGCGAGGCCCCGACGACGACCGAGATCCCCGCAGCACCGTAGAGCTGAGCGCTCCGGGTCGGAGCATCCGCCTGTCAACCCCCTGGAAACGGGGAGGGGCTGACGGCATCGTCGGTACCTCGCGAGACGAGACCGACGATACGGAACCCCAGGTGACGAGATGACTGCTTCCCCGACCGACCCCCGACACGCCCACCGCGAGGAGGGGTTCCCGGCGCAGCAGCAGGATCAGCCGGGGCTCACCGGGCTGACGCTGCCCACCCCCGACCACGGGGAGTCGAGCTACGTCGGCCACGGCCGCCTCGACGGGCGGCGCGCGCTGATCACCGGCGGTGACTCCGGCATCGGCCGAGCGGCGGCGATCGCCTTCGCACGCGAGGGCGCCGATGTCGCGATCGCCCATCTCCCGGAGGAGCAGGCGGATGCCGACGACACGGTGCGCCTGATCCGCGACGCGGGGCGCACCGGCGTGAGCCTCGCCGGGGACCTCCGCAACGACGAGTTCGCGGCGGCGATCGTGTCGCACACCCGCGAGGCCCTGGGCGGTCTCGACGTGCTCGTGCTCAACGCCGGGTACCAGCACGACATCGACGGGTTCGAGACGCTCGACCCCGATCGGATGCGCCGGGTGTTCGAAACGAACCTGGAGGGGATGCTGCTCACTGCCCGCGCCGCCTTCCCCGACCTCGAGCCGGGAGCGAGCATCATCGTCACGGCCTCGGTCCAGGCGTACAACCCCTCACCCGGACTCATCGACTACGCGATGACGAAGGCCGCGCAGGTCGCGTTCGTGCAGGCGCTCGCCGAAGAGGCGGGACCCCGCGGCATCCGGGTGAACGCGGTGGCGCCGGGACCGATCTGGACCCCGCTGATCCCCGCCACCGGATGGGACGAGGAGCGCCTCGCGACCTTCGGTCAGGACACTCCGCTGGGTCGTGCCGGGCAGCCGGCGGAGCTCGCGGGGGCGTACGTGTACCTCGCCTCCGCGGAGTCGTCGTACACCTCGGGCATCGTGTTGCCGGTCACCGGGGGCAAGCACCTCTGACGTGAGCGCGGACGGCGCGGAGCTACGCTGGAGCAGTGCAGAAATCCGCGTCGTCCCGGACCCTGACGGGCGTCGCCCTCGTCATCGGTTCCTGCCTGTCGCTGCCCTTCGGGGCGGCCGTTGCTGCACAGCTCTTCCCGGTGCTCGGGCCCTGGGGCGTGACCTCGCTGCGCGTGGCGATCGCCGCCCTGCTCCTGCTCGTCATCGTGCGTCCGCGCCCCCGGCGCTGGACCCGGCAGCAGTGGACGGCGGCGCTGCTGTTCGGGCTCTCGCTGGCCGCGATGAACGGCTTCTTCTACGCCGCGATCGACCGCATCCCGCTGGGGCCGGCGGTCGCGATCGAGTTCCTCGGGCCGCTCGTACTCGCCGCGGTGCTCACCCGCCGGCTTCCGGATGCCGTCTGGGTCGGTGTCGCGGTGATCGGCATGGGGCTCCTCTTCGTCGACGGGGTCGTGGGCGCCGAACCGCTCGATCCGCTCGGCGTGGTGTTCATCCTCATCGCCGCCGGATTCTGGGCGATGTACATCCGCACGAGCGCGAAGGTCGGAGCGGTGATCCCCGGAAGCGGAGGGCTCGCGATGGGACTCGTCGTCGCCGCGGTGCTGCTGCTGCCGGTCGGCATCCCGACCGCGACCGTCATCGCCGCCGACCCGCAACTCCTGCTGCTGGCGGGAATCACCGCCGTGCTCTCGTCGGTGATCCCCTACAGCTTCGAGCTCGCGGCGCTGCGGCGCCTCCCGCAGCGCGTGTTCGGGGTGCTGCTGAGCCTCGAGCCCGCCTTCGCGACGCTGGCCGGCTGGCTCGTCCTCGGTCAGGATGCCTCGCCGCTCCGTCTCCTCGCGATCGCCCTCGTCGTCGTCGCGAGCATCGGCACGACCCTCGGCATCCGGCAGGCCCGGCGGCGGGCACAGGACACCGACTCCGGGACCGGTCGCGGGACCGGCTCAGAGACCGGCCCTGAGGCCGGCCCTGAGACCGGGGTGTTCACCGCGCCGATACCGCTGCCCGACTGACCGGTGCCGTGGAGCCGGCGGCACCCGCCGCGCCGGTCGTCGCGAGCGGGTAACGGCGACGCAGCAGCATCCGCTGGACGAGCGTCCACACCACCGTGACCGTCAGGTACAGCGCGGCGGCGAGCGGCACGAACACCGCGAACACGGCCGTCAGATAGTGGAGCGACCCGAACACGCGCTGCATCGCGGGCGAGTTCATCGCCGCGCCCATCGACGAGTCGTCGTCGACCGGAGCGGGGCGGAACACCCGGCGCGTGACCTCTGCGGTCGCGACGATCACGAGCAGCAGCGCCCCGAACACGAGGAACGTCGCAGGCGTCGCCGTGCCCCCGAACACCGCGGAGACGAGGCTCGTTCCCAGCGGAGCCCCGAACAGGTCGTGCGTCAGCAGGTCGTTCGGATGCCCGGCGATCTCGGGGCGGATGAACAGCGTGTACAGGATGCCGACGACCGGTGCCTGCGCGAGCACCGGGAGCATGCCCGCGAACGGCGAGGTCTTCTCGTCGCGGTAGAGCGCGAGCATCTCCTTCTGCAGCCGTTCGGGGTTCTTCTTGTGGCGACGCTGCAGTTCGCGCAGCTTCGGGGCCAGGCGGGTACGCGTCTGCTCGGCCTTGGCGGTCGAGAAGCCGACCGGGATGAGCAGGGAGCGCACGAGCAGGGTGACGAGGACGACCGCCAGGGCGGCGGCGGATGCCCCGGCGAGGGGGTCGAGCAGAGTGGAGAGCCCGGCGAGGGCGCCGTAGGCGGCGTCGAGCAGGGCGGCGAGGGGTGGGAAGGCGAAGAGGTCCATCGGAGTGTCCGTTCAAGAGGTCGGGAGGGGTCGGCGAAAGCCGCGTGGTCCCTCCCGTTCCCGGGCGGAGGACTACGCGGGGATCGCGACTCCCGGCGCTCGCGGACGCGGGTGACCGGCCGCATCGGGATCGCTCTGCGCGAGCAGCGCGGACGCGTCGATCGCGCGCCACGGATGCGGGGCGCGGGTGTCGACGGTCGTGCGGATGCTCATCGCGACGGCCAGCACGAGGGCCGTCACGGCGATGAGGGCGATGGCCACACCGAGGGCCGCGGCATCCGGCATCGCCACGAGACCGAGGGTCGCGAGCAGCACGCTCAGCATCCGCTCGATCCACTCACCCATGGTGCGAGGGTAGCACCGGGCCCTGTGGCGAGGGCGGGAATAGGCTCGGAGCATGACTGATCTGCGTGGTCTTGGTCCACAGAGCCTCGGTGAGCTTCTCGGTGTCGAGCATCCGATCGTGCAGGGGCCGTTCGGCGGGCTGTCGTCGGTCGCGCTCGCCGCCGCGGTGAGCGAGGCGGGCGGGCTCGGGTCGTTCGGCCTCTACGGGTACGACGGCGACCGCATCCGCACCGTCGGGGCCGAACTGCGCGCGGCCACGGCCCGCCCGTTCGCGCTCAACGTCTGGCTGCCCACCGGCGACGAGGTCGAACCGAACGCCCAGCACATGATCTTCGCCCAGGCGCTGCAGCCCTTCTACGACGCGGTCGGCATCGACACTCCCGCTCGGCCCGAGCGATACCTCGCCCCGCTCGACGAGCAGCTCGACGCGATCTGGGAGGTCGCGCCCGCCGTGCTCAGCGTGGTGTTCGGTGTGCCGAGCGCCGAGATGGTCGACGAGGCGCATCGCCGCGGCATCCGCGTCGTCGGAACGGCCACGACGGTGGCCGAGGCCGTGGCGCTCGATGCGGGCGGAGTGGATGCGATCGTCGCGACCGGGATGGAGGCGGCGGGGCACCGGGTCTCGTTCCTGCGGCCCGCGGAGGACTCCCTCGTCGGCACGTTCGCGCTCGTGCCGCAGGTCGCCGACGCGGTCTCGGTACCCGTCATCGCCGCCGGTGGAATCGCGGATCGTCGCGGGGTCGCCGCGGCGTTCGCGCTGGGAGCCGGCGGGGTGCAGGTGGGCACCGCGTTCCTCGCCACCGACGAGTCGGCGGTCACCGACGCGCACCGCGCGGCGATCCACGCGACGTCCGCCGACGAGACCGTGCTCACCCGCGCGATGAGCGGACGACTCGCGCGCGGTGCCCGCAACCGGGCCGTGCGCGCCATCGAGGCGAGCGGCACGATCGCCCCGTTCCCGATGCAGAACTGGCTGACGGGGAAGTTCCGCGCGGCGGCGGGGGAGCAGGGCCTCGGTGAGCTGCAGTCGCTGTGGATGGGGCAGGCCGCTCCTCTCGTGCGCCTCGGGACGGCGGACGAGGTGTTCGCCGAACTCCGGGCGGGCGTTCCGCGGGGGTGACCTCTGGTTCCTGGCCATGTACCTGGCTAGGATGGCGTCATGCCGGAGCACAACGTCTTGGATGCGCGCAACAGCCTCTCGCGCCTGATCGCCGAATCGCAGGCCGGTGAAGAGGTGGTCATCACCAAACGCGGAACCCCGGTGGCCCGCCTCGTGCCGATCGGCCCGGTCGATGCCGTGCGCAGCGGGCGCGTGCTCGTCGACTGGATCGAGGCGAACCGGTTGCCGGCGCGTTTGGCGACGGATGCCGCGGTGCTCGACGCCCAGATCGACGAGAACCGAGGTTCCTGGGAATGATCTACGTCGACGCCTGCATCCTGATCTACGCGCTCGAAGACACCGGCGCCCGCGGTGACGCCGTGCGCGCGGCACTGGCCGAGGTGGACGAGCCCGTGGCGTCGAGTCCGCTCGCGCTGCACGAGTGCCTCATCAGGTCGCTGCGCGAGCGCAACGTCGAGGTGCGCGACCGGTACCTCGCGCTGTTCGATCACCTGGTGATGATCGATCTGGATGCGACGGTGTTCGTCCGCGCGGCCGAGCTGCGGGCGGACTTCGGACTGAAGACGCCGGACTCTCTGCATCTGGCAGCCGCGCAACTCTCGGGTTGCACCGAACTCTGGACCAACGATCGACGCCTGGCAACGGCATCCCGCGGCCTCGCCGTCGATGTCGTCGGACGTCCCGTCGTCGAAGATCCCGTCGTCGAAGATCCCGTCGGCGAAGGTCCCGTCGTCGCTGGTTCCGGCGACGCTCGGTGAGGATCCCTAGAGGATGACCGTCGAGCGGCCGTGCACGATCACGCGGTCCTCGGCGTGCCACTGCACCGCGCGGGCGAGCACGAGGCGCTCGACCTCGGCGCCGCGGCTCTGCAGGTCGGCGGCCGACTCGCCGTGCGTCACGCGGGTGACGTCCTGCTCGATGATCGGCCCCTCGTCGAGGTCGGCCGTGGCGTAGTGCGCCGTCGCGCCGATCAGCTTCACGCCGCGATCCTTCGCCCGCGCGTAGGGGTTCGCGCCGATGAAGGCCGGCAGGAACGAGTGGTGGATGTTGATGACCGGGGCGCCGACGCGCTCGATGAAGTCGTCGGTGAGGATCTGCATGTAGCGCGCGAGCACCACCAGATCGACGTTGCCCTGCAGCAGCTCGAGCTGACGCGACTCCATGGTCGCCTTGTCGCCCGAGGGGATGTGCACGAACGGTACGCCGAACGACCGCACCGACTCGGCGAGGTCGGGGTGGTTCGAGATGACCATCGTGATGTCGATGTCGAGCTGGCCGCGCTGCGTGCGCCACAGCAGTTCCATGAGGCAGTGGTCGTACTTCGACACGAAGATCGCGACGCGCTTGCGGCGGGAGACGTCGTGCAGCGACCACTCCATCGAGAAGCGCTCGGCGACCTGCGCGATGCTCGCCTCGAGCGCGGGGCGGGCGGCGGCGAGGCCCGGCAGGTGGATGACGGTGCGCTGGAAGAAGCGGCCGCCCTCGGAGTCCGTCGAGTGCTGATCGAGCGAGATGATGTTCGCTCCGTGCTCGGCCAGTGCGTTGGCGACGGCCGCGACGATGCCGGGCTGGTCGTCGCACGCGATCAGAAGGCGAGCGGTATCGGGCTGTGACATGGCGTCTCCTCGGGGTGTGCATCGATTCTGCCGTGCGAGCGCCCCTCCCGACGAATCGCGCCCGTCACGAGCCACCGCTCGATAGCCTGGAGGGATGCATCCGACCGCTTCCGACCTGCTGACCCATGCGGTCGCCGACCTCGCGGGCGCCCCGAAGGAGGGACTCGGCGAGGAGCGCGACTCCCGGTGGCGGGGCAAGCGGATCGTGCGCGTCGGCGAGGCCTGGCACCTGGGCGTGCTGCTGCTCACCGACACGCACGCGCTCGCGACCGCCGAGGTGCTGCGTGCCGCCGATCCCGGTCGTCGCGGCTACACGGCCGAGTCGGCCCGCGAACGGGCGGAACGCCGTGCCGAAGCCCTCAAGGGCGGGTTCGACGAGGGCGAGGTCGTGCACGTCGGGTGGAGCGTGATCGACGTCGACGCGGTGGATGCCGGGGGCTCCTCCGGGCCGCTCGCGCTGGTGGACGGCATCCCCTCGGTGCGATGGAGCGCGGCCGGGGGCTTCATGCCCCTCGAGGCATACCTGCGCGAACGCGTCGAACTGCTGCGCGCGACGAGCTAGGCGCGCTCGATCGGCTCAGGCGCTCAGCGCGTGCGCTCGGCTCAGGCGAACGTCTCGGCGAAGCGACGCAGCAGCGCCGCGCCCTCGGTGACGGATGCCGACAGCACCTGTCCCTGCACGCGATCGAACTCCGCCGGGTCGAAGTACCCGGTCGTGCGGTAGAACGTCATGCGGTCCGCGAAGTCGCGCGGAGTGGGCTCCGGGTGGAACTGCGCGGCGTACAGGTGCGTGCCCACGCGATACGCCTGCACGGGGCAGTCATCGTTCGTCGCGAGAAGCTCGGCGCCCGCCGGGAGAGCGGCGGCGCTCTCCTTATGCGCGGTGAAGACGGTGAGCGCGGGCGCGCTCGGGCCGAACACCGGGTCGGCGGCTGCGGCATCCGTCGTGCGGATCACGGTCGCGCTCGCCGACTCGGGCGTCGAGGTGACGACCTCGCCGCCGAGCAGGCGGGTGACGACGCCGATGCTGAAGCAGGTGAAGAAGACCGCGGTCTCGGCGGCGATCGCGCGGCGGGCGATGTGCTCGAGGTCGGCTTCGACCCGCAGCTGTACCGGAGACTTCTCGGCGTCGGAGACATTGAACGGCGAACCGCCGACGACGATCCCGCGGTAGCCCCGCAGGCGCTGCGCGTCGAGCGGCTCGTCGAGCAGGTCGAGGCGATCCACGACGTCCACGCCGAGAGCACGCCGGAACGAGGCGTGCTCGGCATCCGCGGCCCCGACCTCGGGTCGCACGCAGACGTAGAGAAGCGAGGACATCAGAAGATTCTAACGAGCGCGCGGCGGCCGGGCGGTCGGCGGTGACTCACCGTGACGACTGCCCTCACCGTGACGACGGCCCTCACCGGGACGAGTGCGCCGTGCGGCCGCGGACGATGCCGACGAACGTCTCGACGTCGGGCGTCGTGCGCTCGCGCGCCCAGGCGAGGGCCACGGTCGAGGTCGGGCCGTCGACGAGCGGGCGGTAGTCGGCATCCTTGCGGTGATGCAGCCGTGCGAGCGACATCGGCACGACGACGGCGCCGGCACCGGTCGCCGCGGTGGCGATGGCGTCGGGGGTCGACAGCGGCGCAAAGCGCGGCGCGAGGGCGCCCGGTGCGTCGAGCGCGGGAAGGGTGTCGTCGGTGAGCGCGATGAGAACCTCGCCGGCGAGGTCGGCGAGGTGCAGGTCGTCGGCGGCGAGGAGATGCGACTCGATCGACGCGACGACCACGGGGACCTCGTCGTACAGCGAGATCACGTGCAGCGCGTCGAGGGTGTCCGCCCCGAGGGGCAGGCGCACGAGGGCGGCGTCGAGGTCGTCGATCGCGGCGTCCTGATCGGACACGGCGACCGGAACGACCTCGAGGGCGACGTGCGGCATCCGCAGCTTCCACGCGTCGATCCACTTGCCGGGGGTCGCGCCGGGGACGACGCCGAGGCGGAACGTGCGCGGCTCGTCGTTCTGCGCCACGGCGGCGTCGAAGACGACCTTCTTCGCCTGCGGGGGCTTCGTCGCATGCTTCGGCTGGCCGGGCCGGCGCTTCTGCTGCGGCGGCTTCGTCGTCTTCTGCGGCCGCCGCTGCGGTCGCCGTCCCTGAGTCGCCATGCGATCAAGGGTATCTGGCGGGAGCTCCCTCAGGCGGCGAGCCAGAGGCCCTTGCGATTGGTCGAGACCGTGAGGCCGGCCGCGACCGTCTCATCGTCGCCGATGCGTGCGCCTCGCACGATGCGTGCGCCGGCACCGATCTCGGTGCGGACGCCGATGTGCGCGCCGTCACCGACGGCTGCGCCCTCTCCGATGTGCGCGTGCGCCTCGATGTGCGCGCCGTCGCCGATCACGGCATCCGGTTCGATCCACGCGCCGCGCGCGATGGTGGCTCCGGCGCCGATGCGTGCGCCGGGTTCGATGTAGGCGCCGGCTTCGATGTGCGCCTTCGGGTGCACCTTCGCGCCGTGCGCGACGAGTCCTCGGCCGTTGGCGTGCTTGCGGTAACGCAGCGTGTCGCCTCGGTCGTTCTCGATGTCGACGTAGTTCTTGCCCACGATTCCTCCCGTGCTCCGGGGTCTTCCCCGGTGATAGCAATAACCACGGGGCTACGGGATTCATTCCCCGGTATGGAACCGGTCAGCGCTGGCACACGGGGCACCAGAAGGTGATGCGCTCGCGGGTCGGATCCGCGCCCTGCTCGCCCCTCCGGATGGGCGTGCCGCATCGACGGCACGGACGCCCCGCCCGGCCGTAGACCCACGTGCCCTGGCCCGGCCGATCGACGCCGGTGAAGGTGCGATTGCGGCGGTCGCGGTTGGCGCGGATCGTGCGCGTGCCGAGGCCGAGGAGAGCAGGGGCGTCGACCTCGGTGGCGGGGGTGGTCGGCAGGATTCCCCGGAGGAACAGGAGTTCCGCGGCGTACTCGTTGCCGAAGCCCGCCACGTTGCGCTGGTCGAGGAGGGCGACATGGATGCTGCGGGCATCCGCCGAGAGCCGCCGGGCGGCCTCCGCGGGGTCCCATTCGGCGGAAAGCGGATCGGGGCCGAGGTAGCCCACGAGATCGTCTTCGTCACGGGTCGGCACCAGCTCGATCTCGGCGATGTCGACGCCGACGGCCTCGTGCTCGGCGGTCGCGACGATCGCCCGCACCTTGAACGCCGGATGCCGCCACTTCTCACCCGGCCGGTAGACGAACCAGGCGCCGTCCATGCGCAGATGGGAATGCAGGATGCTGTCACCGATGCGCATCAGCAGGTGCTTGCCGCGCGGGTCGACGCCGTGCACCGTCTGCCCGGTGAGATCGGCGGTCGCGAAGCGCGGTACCCGCAGGTCGAACCGGGTCACGGTGCCGCCGGCCAACGCCTCGTCGAGGCGCCGCGCCGTGCGGAAGACGGTGTCTCCCTCGGGCATCAGTGCGGCCCTGGACGTTCGAGGAGACGACCGTTGCGTTCCTGCATGCTGCGGTTGCGTTCCTGCATGCTGCGGCTGAGCATCGTCGAACCGGCGACGGCGGCGGGCATGACCGCGACGGCGCCGCCGGGGATGAGGAAGCAGAGCTGGGTGGCGACGCCGAAGCCGAGCACGCGCGCACGACTGACGGCGAACAGGGCCGCGCGGTCGGCGGGGTCGAGGTCTCGGGCGTCGAACGCGCGCCCGGTGAGTTCGCGTGCGAGGAGGCGTCCCGACAGGATCACGCCGAGCACGGGGCCGACGAATCCTCCGACGAGCGGCAGGAGGCCGGCGACGAGCACGACGATGGCGATGAGAACGCCCAGCACCACGAGGCGCAGGCCCTCGCCGACAGTCGTCCAGAAGCTGCCGCCGTCGGCCGGGGGCGGGTCGCCGAGGTCGACTTCGACCGCGTGCCAGATGCGCTGGTAGAAAGGGTCGCCGATCGTGAGGGTCAGGGCCGTGAACACGGCGCTCGCGAGGAAGATGGCCGCGGCGACGATGACGAAACCGACCGCGGTGCGGAACAGCGACCGCCAGGGCTCGACCCAGCCGTCGGCGAACGGTGTGGCCCACGCCGTGATCGATCCCATGCCCAGCACGAGCGGGAGGATCGCGGCGATGAGGAGCACGAGCGCGATGACCGCCGGTACGAGCCCCAATGCCATGAGTCCGGGACGGGTGCGCCACACGGAGAACCCGCGCAGCAGGAGGCGGACGCCGGTGCTGAATTCTCGGATCATGACTCTCACAGTAGAGGGGGTGGGATGAGTGGGCGGTCGGGGTGTCGGCCTGCGGTCAGACCGCTTTGCGGAGCGTGAACCCGCGCGGGGTCGCGACGAACCCGGCCTCCTGCAGGGCGAGCGCGAGCGGGGTGCCGTACACGCCCTCGCCGTCGATCTTCTCGACCGTGAGGGTGTCGAGCCGGCGGGCGCGGGCGGTGCCGGCGAGATCGGCGGCGGCGGCGCGCAGCACCTCGGCGTCGTCGGTGAAGGACAGTACCGTGCGCCCGCCGCGCTCGAGGTACAGCACGAGGGCGCCGTCGACGATGACCACGAGTCCGCCGGCCTTGCGCCCGGGGCGATGCGAGACGCCCTCCCGGCGGGGCCAGCCGAGGGCCGCGCCGTAGGGATTCGCGGGATCGGTGGCGGCGAGGGTCACGGTCTTGCGGGGCGGCGGGTCGGCGAGGCCGGCGAAGGTGCGCAGTCGGTCGACGGTGGCGGATGCCGCGAACTGCGCCGCTCCGAGCTTCTCGATCACGTAGCCGCGGCGGCAATGCCCGGCCTCTTCGAAGCCGGCGAGCACCCGGTAGGCCTGTGCGAACCCGCCCGGCACTCCCTCCGCCTGCACGGCGCCGCGCGTCACGACACCGTAGCGGTCGAGCAGGAGTCCGGCGGTCACGGTCGCACGACGGGCGGGGTCGGTCTCGGCGTTGGGCAGGAGCGACCAGCGTCCGCCGATCGCCGTGGGGCGTGCGGGGGTGCGGCCGAGAGAGACGCCGCGGTAGGTGCGCGTGCGCGGGGCACGACGGGTCACCCGATGCGCCTGCGACCCGCCCGCGAGGAGCGAGCGGATCGGGGCGAACGTGTCGTTGGTGACGTGCCCCGACCAGGTGAGCGACCAGAGCGCCTCGAGAACCGACTGCTCGTTCTCGGCACCCGTCATCTCTTTGAGCTGCGCCGCGAAGTACGCACCGCCGATGCCGCCGGCGGCCCCGGGACTGACGGCCCCCTCGCGTGAACCCGGCCCGCCGAGTGCCCCGAGCAGGCGGGCTTCGAGTGAGTCGGCCGCGATCTCGGTGTCGGGCTCGGGCAGCGTGAACGGCGCGAGATCGGCGGGATGCAGCGATACCCACCCGTCGCGCCCCGGGAGCGTACCGTGCCCCGACCAGATGACCTCTCCCGAGGAGGTGAGCTCGTCGAGCATGCCCGAGGTGTAGTCCCGAACTCGGGAGGGCAGCACCAGCGATTCCCAGGCGCTTGCGGGGATCGGTACCCCGGCGAACTGCTCGATCACGGCGAGCACGCCGTCGATGCCCTCGAGCGGCCGGGCGAGATGCTGCCAGTCGGGCAGGAACCGCGCGTACGCCTCGGGCGAGACCGGTTCGACGCTGCCGCGGATGGCGGCCAGCGACCGCATGCGCAGGCGGCGCAGCACTTCGGTGTCGCACCACTCGAGGTCGTCCCGGGTGCCCGCCCCCGGCGCACCGGAAGACTCGGCGCTCGGGGCCGATGCCTCGGGCAGGAAGTACCCGCTCGTGAGGCGGCCCGCATTTTCGAGCCGCTGGAGCGTGTGCCGCGCGACGGCCGCGCCGAGGCCGAAGCGGGTGGCGACGGCATCCGTCGTGAAGGGGCCGTGCGTGCGCGCGTGACGCGCGACGAGGTCGCCGAGCGGATCGGCGAGCGGCTCGAGGAACGCGACCGGGATGCCGGTGGGGAGCGCCGCGCCGAGCGCATCGCGGAGGCGCCCGGCGTCTTCGATCGCCGCGATGCGCGTCACCCCGGCGATCGTCACGGGGATCGCGCGCCGGGACTGCACGAGGGCCTCGAGGTGGGCCGCGGCGACGGCCTCGTCGGCCTCGACCTCGTCGTCGGGTGCGAGCCGCGCGGCGACCTCGGCGGCGTCGAGCGGTCCCAGCAGCCGCAACAGATCGGCCGTGCCCTCGAGCCCCCGCGCGCGGCGCTCGGGGTCGAGGCGCTGCGCCTCGCGTTCGAACTGGGCGATGACCTCGGGGTCGAGCAGCTCGCGCAGCTCGACCGTGCCGAGCAGCTCGCCCAGTAGCGCGGGATCGACCGAGAGCGCGGCGGCCCGGCGCTCGGCGAGCGGTGAGTCGCCCTCGTACATGAACGCGCCCACGTAGCCGAACAGCAGGTCGCGGGCGAACGGTGAGGGCTGTGCGGGCTGCGTCTCGACGAGGCGGATGCGCCGGTCGGCGATGGAGGTCGCGAGCCGCCGCAGCGAGGGCAGGTCGTAGACGTCCTGCAGCACTTCGCGGAGCGTTTCGAGGATCACCGGGAACGTCGGATGCCGGCGCGCGACCTCGAGCAGCTGCGCCGAGCGCTGGCGCTGCTGCCAGAGCGGGGTGCGGCGGTTCGGGTTGGTACGGGGCATGAGCAGCGCGCGGGCGGCGCACTCGCGGAAGCGCGAGGCGAACAGCGCGGAGCCGCCGACCTCCTCGGTCACCAGGTGCTCGAGCTCGTCGGGGTCGAAGACGAACAGTTCGGCGCCGGGCGGTTCGGCCTCGGCATCCGGAATGCGCACGATGATGCCGTCGTCGCTCGCGACCGCCGATCCCTCGACACCGAGGCGTTCGCGCACGCGCGCGTTGATCGCCAGCGCCCACGGCGCGTGGACCTTCATGCCGTAGGGGGAGTGCAGGATCACGCGCCAGTCGCCGACCTCGTCGCGGCCGCGCTCGACAGTGAGCGTGCGATCGGTCGGGAGGGTGCCGGTGGCCTCCCGCTGCTCGCTGAGGTGGGCGAGCAGGTTGGCTCGGGCCTGCGCATCGAGCCCGGCGTCGATGAGGCGCTGCGCCGCCTTCTCGGGGGTCGCCGCCGACACCTCGCGCGAGAACGCGCCGAGCGCCTCGCCCAGCTCGAACGGGCGGCCGATGCCGTCACCGTGCCAGAACGGCACCTTGCCGGGCTGCCCGTAGGCGGGGATGACGTTCACGCGGTCGTGCGTGATCTCGGCGATCCGCCAGCTGGTCGTGCCGAGCGTGAACACGTCGCCCACGCGCGACTCGTAGACCATCTCCTCGTCGAGCTCGCCGACCCTGGCACCGGTGGACTCACCCGCCACGAACACCCCGAACAGTCCTCGGTCGGGGATCGTGCCGCCGCTCGTGACGGCGATGCGCTGCGCTCCCGGACGCCCTGTGAGGGTGCCGGCGTCGCGGTCCCAAACGAGGCGCGGGCGCAGCTCGGCGAACTCGTCGGACGGGAAGCGCCCGGCGAGCAGGTCGAGCGTCGCCTCGTAGGCCGAGCGCGGGAGGGACTGGAAGGGCGCCGAGCGGCGTACCGTCTCGAACCACTCCTCGACGCTGATCGCCCCCAGCGCGCTCGCCGCGACGGTCTGCTGCGCGAGGATGTCGAGCGGGTTGCGGGGCACCTGGATGGCTTCGATCTTGCCCGCGAGCATCCGCTCGGTCACGATCGCAGTGTGCAGCACGTCGCCCCGGTGCTTGGGGAACAGTGCCGCGCGACTAATCTCGCCGACCTGGTGCCCGGCCCGGCCGACGCGTTGCAGGCCGGATGCCGCCGACGGCGGAGCCTCGACCTGGATCACGAGGTCGACGGCCCCCATGTCGATGCCGAGCTCGAGGCTGCTCGTCGCGACGACGCAGCGCAGCACGCCCGACTTGAGCTCCTCCTCGACGAGCGCGCGCTGCTCCTTCGAGACCGAGCCGTGGTGGGCCTTGGCCAGCACGGGATCGGCGCCCGCGGTGGCGCCCGCCTGCGCCATCATCTGTGCCGGCACGGTCTGGTCGGGCAGCTCGACGCCGGTGCGCTCGGAGTAGATCTCGTTCAATCGACCGGTCAGGCGCTCGGCGAGGCGGCGCGAGTTCGCGAACACGATCGTCGAGTTGTTCTGCAGGATGCGGTCGACGATCGCCTCTTCGACGTGCGGCCACACCGATCCCGTCACCTCGGTGTATTCGGCATCCGCCGTGTCGCCGGGCCCGGTTGCTGAGCCCGACGAAGTACCCGGAGGCGGCGGCGGATTCGTCATGTCGTCCATCGGCACGACGACGCCCAGCTCGAAGGTCTTCGATGCGCGGGGCGCCACGATCTCGACGGGCGCCGAGCCGCCGAGGAAGCGGGCGACCTCGTCGATCGGACGCACGGTCGCCGAGAGGCCGATGCGCTGCGCGGGCGCCTCGGCGCCGTACGACGACCGCAGTGCGTCGAGGCGCTCGAGGCTCACCGCGAGATGGGCGCCGCGCTTGGTGGCGGCGACCGCGTGCACCTCGTCGATGATGACGGTGTGCACGCCGCGCAGCGTCTCGCCCGCGCGGCTCGTGAGCATGAGGTAGAGCGACTCGGGCGTGGTGATGAGGATGTCGGGCGGATCGGAGACCAGCTTCCGCCGGTCGCTCGACGTCGTGTCGCCCGAACGGACGCCGACGGTCACCGCGGGCGACGGGGCGCCGAGCCGCCGGGCGGACTGCCCGATGCCGACGAGCGGGGAGCGCAGGTTGCGCTCGACGTCGACGCCCAGCGCCTTGAGCGGCGAGATGTACAGGATGCGTGTGCGCGGGGCGTCGTCCTTCTTCTTCGCGGGTGCATCCGCCTCGGCCATGCGCTCGCGGAAGACGCTGTCGATCGCCCAGAGGAACGCCGAGAGCGTCTTGCCCGAGCCCGTCGGCGCGACCACGAGGGCGTGCTTGCCCGCGGAGATCGCGTCCCACGCGCCCGCCTGCGCCGGAGTGGGCGCGGGGAACGCACCCCGGAACCAATCCTGCGTCGGCGGGGTGAAGCGCTCGAGCACGTCACTCATACGTCCATCTTGGCCCGGGGCACCGACATGGGGCTCGACCGTTGTCGGAGGCGGGGCGCATGCTGTATCCATGGCGCACACCACGAACTACGTCGACACCTTCATCGAGGTCGCCGAGGACTGCCCGACGGAGCACGCGCAGGAGCCCCCCGCGACCGAGAATCCCACGATCGCCGCACTGCACTACCGCCTCCTCGCCGAGCAGCCGTACTCCCGCACGTCGGACGACGTGGTCTTCGAGACGTACGCCCTGCGCGCGGGGATCGCCGTCGATGACGCCGTCGAGCGCGCCCTGTTCTTCTCCGTGGGGCGCCCGTGCCTGCGTTCCTCGCCGCTCGGCAAGCGCTACGGCTGGGGCCTCCACCACGACGCCGACGGCCGTGTCGCGCTCGTCGCGCGCGAATCGGACGAGTATTCGCGCCGCGCCGCCGACCCCGCGATCTCCCACACGCGGGCGATGCGGAGCCGACGGGCCTGAGGCACTCTCACACCTCCTGCAGCATCCCCTCGCCGTCGATCTCGAGCGTGAGGTCGAGATCGAGACGAGCCAGGAACGCGTCGTCGTGACTCACGACGAGCACGGCGCCCCGGTAGGCCGTCAGCGCGTCGACGAGCTGGTCGACGGTGTCGAGGTCGAGGTTGTTCGTCGGCTCGTCGAGCACCACCAGCTGCGGTGCGGGATCCGCCAGCAGCAGCGTCGCCAGCGCGACCCGGAACCGCTCGCCTCCCGACAGCGCGGCCACCGGACGATCGGCCGTCGCGCCGCGGATGAGGAAGCGCGCGAGTCGGTTGCGCAGCTCCTTCTCGGGCACGTGCGGGGCGGCTGCGGCGATGTTGTCGAACACCGTGCGCGTCTCGTCGAGGCCGTCGACCCGTTGCGGCAGATAGCCGATGTGCTCGACGTGCGCCTCGGCATCCGCCCCTTCGCCTCGAGGCGCGGTCCCGGCGACCAGGCGCTCCAACAGCGTCGTCTTGCCCGCGCCGTTGCGCCCGATCAGCGCGACCCGCTCGGGCCCCTGCACCACCCACGATCTCTCCGCGTCGCCGATCGTGGCGATGCGGCGACTGCGCGAGACCTGGGGATCGGGCAGCTCGATCTTCATCGATGCCTCGGAGCGCACGCGGCGCCCCGCCTGGTCGAGGGCGGCGCGTGCGGCATCCTCCTTCGCCCCGACCTCCGTGCGCAGCTTGCCGGCCGACACCTCCGCGGCCATCTTCCGCCCGTGCGCGATGATCTTCGGCACGCGCTTCTCGACCTCGGCCTTGTGGGCGGTGCGCGCGCGGTGCGCGAGCTTGGTCTCCGCCTCGATGCGCTGGCGCTTCTCCTTGCGCATGACCTGGGCGGCATCGCGCTCGGCCTGTCGCGCGGCATCCTGCTCGGCGTCCAGCCACGCGCGCCATTCGGAGTACGGCCCACCGAACACGCTCAGCGTGCGGCCGAAGAGCTCGGCGGTGTCGTCCATCCCGTCGAGCAGCGAGATGTCGTGGCTGACGACGATCAGCGTGCCCTTCCACGCGGCGACCATCGCGGCGAGCTTCGCGCGGGCGTCGCGGTCGAGGTTGTTGGTGGGCTCGTCGAGGAGCGTGATCGGCGCGCGTCGCAGACGGATGCCGGCGATCGCCACGAGCACGGCCTCGCCGCCCGAGAGCTCGCCGACGCGACGGTCGAGGAACTCGGGCGAGAGCCCGGCCTCGGCGAGGGACGCCGCGGCTCGCGCCTCGATGTCCCAGTCGTCGCCGACCGCCTCGAAGTGGGCGGGGTCGACGTCGCCGGCCGCGATCGCGCGGACGGCATCGAGCGCCCCCGCGACCCCGAGCAGCTCGGCGACGCGTCGTTCGACGTCGAGCGTGAGCTGCTGCGGCAGGTACGCGACCTCGCCGGTGGTAGTCACCGTGCCCGCTGTCGGGTCGAGGTCTCCGGCGATGAGGCGGAGCAGGGTGGACTTGCCGGCACCGTTGCGGCCGACGAGGCCGGTACGACCCGAGCCGAAGGCGCCCGAGACGGAATCGAGGGCCGTGGAGCCGTCGGGCCAGGCGAAGGTGAGACGGTCGAGCGTGACCGATGCGTGAAGGGTGGGGGTTGACACGGGGTGTCTCCTGTCGAGTGCGAGGGTGCACTGACACCGGGCCTGCACGGCGGTCTCCTGTCGGGAGGGTCTCCTGCGCGGCGCCGTCGAAGGCGGGAGGAGAGCGGCCGTGGGAATCGGCGATCGTCGGGTCAGCGCGCGGAAAGAGGAGCGCGGAGGCGACGGATCAGATCAAAGGACTTCCAGACACGGCGGACAGGACGTGACGACGATACCCCCGGCGGATGCCGTCGTGCAACCCGGGCGTGTCGCGCCGGGTGCCGCGTGGTTCACTCCGCGGCGATGCCCTCGAGCCAGAGCGTGAGGAACTGGTGCACGTCGCCGAGCTCCTCCTCGGAGATGCTGTGCGTGAGCCCGGTGTACACCCGGCCCGAGAGCGTGGAGTGGTCGGGGAGCCACAGCGAGGTGTGTGTGATGAGCGCCTCGGGGATCACGTCGTCGGCCGATCCGCGGCCCCAGAACACCGAGGGGCGCAGTTCGCGCAGGGCCGCGTCGTGGGGCAGCTCGCCCGGGGCGACGTAGCCGCTCAGGGCGACGACGGCGCCGAGCCGCTCGGGGGCGAGGCGCAGGGCCTGGAGGGCGACGGCTGCGCCCTGCGAGAAGCCGAGGAGCGCCACGGACGGCGCGTCGGCGGCGGCGACCTCGAGCCACCGCAGGAACGCGCGGGCTGCGACCGTGATGTCTTCGGACCGGCGACCGTTCAGGCCCTCGATGGGGTACCAGGACCGGCCCGGCGTCGGGAACGGAGGGTCGAGGGGCGCGGCGACGGATGCCACGGCGACGCCCGAGGGCAGATACGGCGCCAGGCCGATGAGGTCGTGCTCGTCGGCGCCGTAGCCGTGCAGCAGCACCAGCAGCGGCATCCCCTCACGGTCGCCCGGCATCCACCGGGTCGCGGCGTCGTCGATCGTCAGCTCCTCGCTCATGCCGTCCATCCTGCCAGGGGCCGCCGACACCGGCTCGGCCGCCGACACCGGCCCGGCCATAGGGGAAGTCGGATGCTGCTGGTAGAAAGGACACATGGCGGTGCGCACACCTGATCCCGACCCCGAGCCCGACGACGACGGCCTCGGTGGCTTCGGTGACGGCGCGCCCCAGCCCCCCGCGCCCGACGCGAACCCCGGGTGGTTGAGCGACGTCGAGCTCGAAGAGGCGCGTCGGCACCTGCCGATGCTCTACGTCGAGGCGATCCCGGTGCGCACCGACGGCTCCGGCCAGGTGAGCGAGATCGGCATCCTGCTGCGCTCGACGCCGATGGGCGAGATGACGCGCACGATCGTCTCGGGTCGCGTGCGCTTCGGTGAGACCATCCGCGACGCGCTGTTCCGCCACGTCGAGAACGACCTCGGTCCGATGGCGTTCCCGCTGCTCCCGCCCCAGCCGCTGCCGTTCACGGTGGCCGAGTACTTCCCGATCCCCGGCGTGAGCGCCTATCACGACGACCGGCAGCACGCCGTGTCGCTGGCCTTCGTGGTGCCCGTCACCGGCACTTGCGAGCCGCGTCAGGACGCGCTCGAGGTCACCTGGTTCTCGCCCGAGGCAGCGGGTTCCGACGCGGTCTGGTCGGAGATGGAGGGCGGCCGCGGCACGCTCATCCGGCAGGCGCTGGCGAGCCTCGGCCTGTTGCGCTGAGAGCGCTGCTGCACTGAGCACGCTGCTGCGCTGCGGCGCTGCGGCGCTGTTGCGCTGAGCGCACGCGCCGAGGCGCCGCCCGGCGTCAGGCGGTGAGGCGCGCGAGCTCCGCGACGAACGCGTCGACGTCGTCCTCGTGGGTGTCGAAGCTGCACATCCAGCGCACCTCGTTGCGTGCGGCATCCCAGTCGTAGAAACGGAACGACTCGCGCAGGGCGTCGGCGACGCCGTCGGGCACGGTCGCGAAGACGCCGTTGGACTGCGTGGGCTGCGTGAATGCGACGCCATTGATCGAGCCCGCGGCGATGCCCTGCTCGATCTCGGACCGCAGGCGGGCCGCCATGGCGTTAGCGTGGCGCGCGTTGCGCAGCCACAGGTCGCCCTCGAGCAGTGCGATCAGCTGCGCCGACACGAAACGCATCTTCGACGAGAGCTGCATGTTGAACTTGCGCGAGTAGACCAGCCCGTCGGATGCCTCGGGGTTCAGCACCACCACGGCCTCGCCGAGCATGGCGCCGTTCTTGGTGCCGCCGAAGCTGAGCACGTCGACGCCGGCATCCGTGGTGAAGGCCGCGAGCGGCAGGTCGAGAGCGGCGGCGGCGTTCGAGAGGCGGGCGCCGTCGAGGTGCAGCTTCATGCCGCGCTCGTGCGCGTGGTCGGCGATCGTGCGGATCTCGTCGGCGGTGTAGAGCGTGCCGAGCTCGGTCGACTGGGTGATCGAGACCACCAGCGGCTGCGCGCGGTGCTCGTCGCCCCAGCCCCAGGCCTCGCGGTCGATGAGCTCGGGGGTGAGCTTGCCGTCGTCGGTCGGCACCGTGAGCAGCTTGAATCCGCCGATCTTCTCGGGGGCACCGCCCTCGTCGACGTTGATGTGCGCGGTCGTGGCCGCGATCACCGCACCCCAGCGGGGGAGCATCGACTGCAGGCCCGTGACGTTCGCGCCCGTGCCGTTGAAGACGGGGAAAGCCTCGGCGCGCTCGCCGAAGTGGGAGCGCACGACCTCCTGCAGGCGGGCGGTGTACGCGTCGCTGCCGTAGGCGCCCTGATGGCCGTCGTTGGCGGTCGCGATCGCGGCGAGCACCTCGGGGTGGATGCCGGAGTAGTTGTCACTGGCGAAGCCCCGGATCGCGGGGTCGTGCTGAATGGTCACCGACCCAGCCTATTCGCCCGGACCCGTATCGGATGTCGGTGGTCCTGAGTACCCTCGAACCCATGCAGCGGACCGCAGCGAACCGGGCGTTCCTCAACGTCCTCGTCAATACGCTGATCGCCAACGTGACGACCAGCTTCCTCTGGTTCGCGCTCACTTTCTGGGTCTACATCGAGACGCAGTCGGTGCTCGCCACGGGCGTCATCGGTGGCGCCTACATGCTGTTCGTCGCGTTCTTCGCGATGATGTTCGGCACGATCGTCGACCGGCACCGCAAGCACGCGGTGATGGTGCTCTCGAGCGTGATCTCGGCCGTGGCCTTCCTCGTCGCCGGTGTGCTCTACCTCTCGCAGCCCGAGGCGGCCCTGCTCGATCTGGGCGGCCCGTGGTTCTGGCTGTTCTCGGGGGTGATCCTGTTCGGCGGGGTGATCGAGCAACTGCGCAACATCGCGCTCTCGACCACCGTGACCCTGCTCGTGCCCGAAGAGAAGCGCGCCAATGCCAACGGTCTGGTCGGCACCGTGCAGGGCATCGCCTTCCTCGTCACGAGTGTGTTCTCGGGACTCTCGATCGGGTTCCTCGGCATGGGGTGGACCCTCGCGATCGCGATCGCCGCGATGGCGATCACCTTCGCGCATCTGCTCTTCATCCGCATCCCCGAGAGCGAGCCGCAGGCCGATCCCGAGGCGAAGAGCGCGGTCGACTTCCGCGGCAGCGTGCGTGCGATCCGGCAGGCGCCCGGCCTCTTCGCGCTCATCATCTTCTCGACGTTCAACAACCTCATCGGCGGCGTCTACATGGCGCTCATGGACCCCTACGGGCTCACCCTGTTCGATGCCCAGACCTGGGGCTTCGCCCTGGCGTTCGCGTCGACCGGCTTCCTCATCGGCGGCGGCCTGGTGGCCAAGTTCGGCCTGGGCAAGAAGCCGATGCGCACCATGCTGCTCGTCGTGATCGCGATGGGCTTGCTCGGCGCGGTGTTCATGCTGCGCGAGTGGTGGTGGCTGTACGTGCTCGGCATGTGGGCCTACATGGCGCTCGTGCCGCCGGTCGAGGCGGCCGAGCAGACCGTGATCCAGAAGGTCGTGCCGTTCGAGCGCCAGGGGCGGGTCTTCGGCGTCGCGGCGGCGATGGAGGCGGCGGCCGCGCCCATCACGGCGTTCCTGATCGCTCCGCTCGCCGAGTTCCTCATCATCCCCTACATGGACAGTCGCGAGGGCCAGCAGCAGTGGGGCTGGCTGCTCGGCGAGGGAGAAGCCCGCGGCATCGCCCTGATCTGCCTGTTCGCCGGGCTCATCATGGTGGTCGCGGCGACGCTCGCGTTCTTCACGAAGTCGTACCGCAAGCTCACGGTGCTCTACGCCGAGGCGCCCGCGCAGAGCATCCCCGACGAGGCGGCTACCCCGGGCGGCGGTGGCGACGGTGATGGCGCGGCGCAGGGCCGAACCCCGGACGCCCCGCCGATCGTCCCGGGGGCGTCGCAGCTCTAGCCGCGGGGATCGTGCCCCGCTCAGTCCAGGTCGATGACGCAGTCGTTCAGCTCGGCGGCATCCGCGTCCCAGAGGCCGACGATGCGCGGCGCCAGCGACTCCGGGTCGAGCGCCTTCGCGCGGAACACGACGGATGCCGCACGCAGCGGCTCTCCGCCATCCCGAGCCGTCTTCGCGAACCCCTGCGCGACGGCGCGCGTCCACGCCTCGCTCGCGGCCTTGACCGCCGCGTAGTTCGCTCCGCCGGCGAGCGGTCGCGCGACGGCGGTCGACGACACGATCGCGAAGCGTCCGGCATCCGATTCCCGCAGCGCCCCGTCGAACGCGCGGCTCGTGGCGCGCACGGCTTCGAGCGCGGGCAGCAGCGCCGCGAAGTCCTCGTCGCTCTGACCGGCGAGTCCGCCGCCCCCGCGCCACCCGCCCACGAGCGGCACGACGGCGTCGACCGCGACACCGTCGGAGACGAGTCGCTCCGCCAGCGCGATCATGTCACCGAGCGCGGTCGCATCGGCGACCTCCACGTGCGCTCCGGCATCCGCCAGCGGCTGCAGACGGTCGGCGGAGCGTCCGGTCGCGACGACGCGCATGCCCGCCGCGATCAGTGCGCGGCTCACGGCGAGGCCGGCGGCGCTCGTGGCCCCGGCGAGAACGATGGTCTTCATGTGCTCCACTGTCGCAAGAAACGGACCCTCGGAGAAAGGCTTCTGCGGTCGGTGCGGGCGGAATCATCCGCAGAACCCGCACCGACCGCAGAAGCAGGGCGCCCCAGCGTCACATCTCGTCCGCACTCAGCGTGCGGGAAGGATCAGTCGTCGGTGCCGCGGATTCCCACGGTCGACTCGATCACGGTCTTCATCTTCTTATCGAGCGCCTCGAAGAACATCGACAGCGGGAACTCGTCGTCGAGCACCGCGTCGGTGTAGCCCTTGGGGGCGCCCGCGAGGATCTCGTCCGACAGTCCACGTGCCCAGGCCGACACCGGGTGCGGCGTCAGCACCGAGCGGACGAGGTCGTAGGCGGCCAGCCAGTGCGCCGTCTTCGGGCGGTCGATCGAACGCCAGTACAGGTCGTCGATCGCGTCGCCGAGCGCGACGACGGCGTCGGGCACGCCCGCCCAGTCGAACGCGAGCGCCGTGTCGGTCCAGTGCAGCACGCCGCGCTGGTGCAGCCATGCGAACAGCAGCTGCCCGCCGAGGCCGTCGTAGTTGCGCACGCGCGACCCCGTGATCGCGAAGCGGAAGATGCGGTCGAAGATCACCGCGTACTGCACGAGCGGTGCGTGCTCGAGCATCTCGCGCTCGGAGTCGGTGAGGTCCTCGCCGGCCTCGCTGCGCGCGGTGAGTGCGCGCTCGATCTTCACCGACTCGCGGAACGCGGTCAGGTCGCAGCGCATCTCTTCGAGCGAGTAGAGGAAGAACGGCATCCGCTGCTTGATCATGAACGGATCGAACGGCAGGTCGCCGCGCATGTGCGTGCGGTCGTGGATGATGTCCCACATCACGAACACCCGCTCGGTGAGCGCCTGGTCGTCGAGCATCTCGGCGGCGCGTGCGGGCAGGTCGAGCTTGGTGATCTCGGACGCCGCGCGCGTGACGCGACGGTAGCGGGCGGCCTCGCGGTCCTGGAAGATCGCGCCCCAGGTGAACGAGGGGATCTCGCGCATCGCGACGGTCTCGGGGAACAGCACGGCCGAGTTCGTGTCGTACCCGGGCGTGAAGTCGACCAGGCGCAGAGAGACGAACAGCTTGTTGCCGTAATCGCCGGCCTCGAGCGCGCCGATGAACTCGGGCCAGATCGTCTCGACGATCAGGGCTTCGACGAGGCGGTCGCTCGACCCGTTCTGCGTGTACATCGGGAAGACGACGAGGTGACGGATGCCGTCGACACGGTGCTCCTGCGGCTGGAAGGCCATGAGCGAGTCGAGGAAGTCGGGCACGCCGAAGTCCCCGGCGGCCCAGCGGTCGAAGTCGACCACGGAGGCGGCGAGGTAGGCGGCGTCGTGCGGGAAGGCGGGGGCGAGCGCGCGGATGCCGGCGGTGATCGCGGCGACGAGCTCACGGGCCGTCGCGTGGTGCGCGGCGTCGGGGATCGATCCGTCCTTGATCTGCATCTCGCGGATCGCGACTGCGGCATCCTTGAGCTGTGCCCAGGCGGCGCTGGATTCCACGGAATGCGCCTGCATGGAGCCTGTCGAAGTGTCCTCGACGACCTCGGGTTCGCCGACGATGGCCTGAACAGCGGAACTGTTGGCGGAAATGATGGACATCGGGACCTCCGATCGGAGAATTAAACGGAAACTTTCCTGCATAAACGGAAAGCTAACGATATTCTTACACGCATGGATGACTCTGTCGACCGCGCGATCCTTGCCGAGATCTCCCGCGACGGGCGCGCCACGCTCTCGCAGCTGTCGGATGCCGTCGGGCTGTCGGTCTCGGCCGTGCAGTCGCGTCTGCGCCGCCTCGAGACGCGGGGCGTGATCACCGGGTACCGGGCGCTCCTCGACCCCGAGAAGGTGGGCACGCCGCTGTCGGCGTTCATCGAGATCACCCCGCTCGACCCCGCCCAGCCCGATATCGCGCCCGAGCAGCTCGAACACCTCGACGCGATCGAGGCGTGCCACTCGATCGCCGGTGACGCGAGCTACATGCTGTTCGTGCGCGTGGCCTCGCCCCGGGCACTCGAGGAACTCGTGCGCGACATCCGGCTCGCGGCATCCGTGAACACCCGCACGACCGTGGTACTGCAGACCTACTATGAGCATCGACCGATCATCCCGATCGCGCACGACTGACCCCTGAAGGAGACACCGATGTCGTTCCAGGCCTACCTCGACAAGGTCGAGACCCAGACCGGTCTCACGCCCCGGCAGTTCATCGCGCTCGCGAAGGAGCAGGGCTTCGACGAGACGACGAAGTCGACCGTCGTGCTGAACTGGCTCAAGGAGACCTACGGTCTCGGCCACGGGCACGCCCAGGCGATGGTGCACGTGATCCTCAAGGGGCCGAAGATCAGCTCCACGCACGTCGGCAAGGGCGGAGCGCACGGCGACAAGAGCGACGAGCTCTGGCTCGACGGCAAGGACTCGAACCCGAATCCCTGACCGCCCGGGGCGTCATCGGCTCGCACAGTAGGATTCCCTGCGTGGCAGCATCCTCGAAGCGCAAGACCTCCGCGCCCCGCAAGACGAACCAGACCCGCGTGAGCGGCAACCCGGCGAAGCGGGCGAGCGGCGACCCCGCGCGACAGACCGTGATCGACGCCGGACCCGTCACGCTCGGCGACTGGATCGGCGCCTCCCGACTTCGCACGCTGCCTCTCGCGATCGCCCCGGTGCTCATCGGCACGGGAGCCGCGCGCAGCACGGGCCCCGAGTTCCACTGGGTGATCGCTCTCGCATGCCTTGCCGTCGCCGTCTTCCTGCAGATCGGCGTCAACTTCACCAACGACTACAGCGACGGCGTGCGCGGGACGGATGCCGTGCGCGTCGGCCCCGCGCGCCTCACCGCGTCGGGCCGTGTGAAGCCGCGCACCGTGCTGATCGTCGGGCTGGTGTTCTTCGCGCTCGCCGCCGCGGCGGGCATCGCGATCGTGGTGCGCACCGAGCAGTGGTGGATGCTGGCCGTCGGCGCCGCGTGCATCGTCGCCGCCTGGTTCTACACCGGCGGCAAGCGCCCCTACGGCTACGCCGGTCTCGGTGAGGTGTTCGTGTTCGTGTTCTTCGGGCTCGTCGCGACCCTCGGCACCACCTGGGTGCAGATCTTCGACCTGCCGCAGCAGGCGTGGCTCGGGGCGATCGCCGCGGGACTGTTCGCCTGCGCGGTGCTGCTCGCCAACAACCTGCGCGACATCGACCAGGATCGCCTCGTCGGCAAGCGCACCCTCACGGTGCTCATCGGCCGCCGGACGACGCAGGTGCTGTTCACGCTGTTCGTGCTCGCGCCCTTCGCGATCGCGATCCTGCTGGCGCTGCTGTTCCCGATCGCGTGGCTCTCGCTGCTCGCCCTGCTCGCGGGACTCCCGGCGATCCTGATCGTCTGGACCTATCGCCAGCCCAAGGAACTCGTCATCGCCCTCGCGCTGACCTCGCTGACGTCACTGCTCTACGCCGGCGCCCTGTTCTGGGCGTTCGCCGGCTGAGCCCGGTTACTTCTCGTCGCGCGGCTCTTCGGCCCGCGGCTCGCTCTCGCCGTCGACCACCGCGTCCTCGGCGTCGGCATCCTCCTGGCCGGTCGATGCGCGCGCCTCGCGGCGCTCGACGATCGCCGCCGACGCCTCGGTGAGCGGGCGGCGCAGGAACAGCATCGAGATGCTCGTGCCGATCAGCGCGGCGAAGATCGCGGCGAGCCACCAGAACTCCCGGAAGATCGGGAAGAAGAACCAGAGGATCGCGAGCGGGACGAGGAACGCCAGCAGCCGCAGCACGGAGTAGACGAAGAAAGGTGCAGGCTTCACCCGACAAGTCTACGAGCGTTCGCCGGGGCGGACTCCTCCGCCGACCCTCACAGCCCGATGCGGGCGAAGGGGATGCCGCGCACGACCCGGTGCCGTGGATGCTCCCCGAGCGTCCACAGCATCCGCTCCTCCGGATCGAGCGCGAGATCCTCGCACCCGGCGGGCAGGGGCAGGGTGTGTCGGGTCAGGCCATCGCGCGTGCCGGTCCACAGCCGGCCGGGGGTCTTCAGCGCCGACTGCGACACGAGGATCCGGTCGCCCCACCGCACCGCGCCCTGCATGCGCGGGATGCCCGGCGCGAACCGCTCGTGAGCGACGAAACCGTCATCGATGCCCTCGGGGATCGTGAACTCGCCGATGCGTCCCTCGTCGTCGCGGAGGTACTCGCCGATCAGCACCCGCCGCAGCGGTGCGCCGTCGGCATCGAACGCGCGTCCGAGGAACGAGCACCGCAGGTCGATCGGATGCACACGCGTGCGCACCGCGACCAGCGCGGAGCGCGGCCACCATCGGCCGGCGATCCCGCGCACGCGCCGGGCGATAGGGCCGTGCACGCGGCGGATGTCGGACAGGTCGAACTCCCAGATCCCCCGTCCCGTCGCCGCAGCGAACAGCCGATCGCCGAACCAGGCGAGCCCGCCGGTGTGGATCTGCGCGGGCTGGAGGTCGCCCGCCTCGTCCTCGATCGCGAGTGCGATATCGACGTGCCGGGCCCGCTCGGTGTCGATCATCACGACGCGCGAGGCGAGATGATGGCCGGTCCGATCCTGGCGGAACCAGCTGACGGCGAGCGTGCGGCGTCCGTCGCGTTCACCGATGTCGATCCCCTGCGGATACCAGCGGGTCGTCCAGGCGCGCGCCGAGAGCCATCGCAGATCATGGGTCTCGCGGCGTCGTCGCAGCATCCGTCGACCGTTCGACCCGCGTGAGGAGAGCATCGCTCCATCGTCGCCGATGCGCGCGGCCCCGCCTACCAGGACACCCCGCGTTCACCCGCGCGTCGCCGGGCGGCAAGGAACGCCTGAGACGATTCCCGACCGACCGACCATCACTGGGAGTCCCGTGCGCAGTCCGCTCGTCACCGTCATCCTTCCCGCGAAGGATGCCGGCTCCTACATCGCGACCACGCTCGAGACCCTGACGCGCCAGTTCGACGACCCGGAGGCGCTCAAGCTCGTGGCGATCGACGACGGATCCGGCGACGACACCGGCGCACTCATGCGCCGCTACGCCGATCGGTTCCCGCACGCCGAGGTCATCCGCAACGACTCGGCCCGCGGGCTCGCGAGCGCCCGCAACCAGGGACTCGCGCACGTCGAGGGCGAGGCGTTCTGCTTCCTCGACGGCGATGACTGGATGCAGCCGCAGCGGCTCTCCGTGCTCGCGCGCCGGCTACGCGGGCTGGAGGCCGACTTCCTTCGCACCGATCACGTGACGGTGACGAATGCCGATCGCGCGCTCGTGCGCGCCCCGCACCCGTGGCGGGAGAAGGTCGTGCCCGCGCGCGACGCGATCCTGCCGGCGACCGAGAGCACGATGGTCGACTACCCGTTCGCGTGGGCGGGCATCTTCGACCGCCGGATCATCGATCGCGGGCTCGCCGCCTTCTCCGAGGGCCTGCACACGGCCGAGGATCGACCGTGGATCTGGCGGCTGCACCTGTCGGACGCCTCGTTCGCGGTGGTCGACGCCCCCGCGCTCCTGTACCGCCGCGGGGTGACGACCTCGCTCACGCAGGTGCGCGACCGGCGGCAGCTCGACTTCGCCCGTGCGATGGCCGAGGCCGTCGCGATCGTCGAGGCGGATGTCGAGGCCGCACGGTTCCTGCCGAAGATCACGTTCTCGTCCCTGGCGCTCAGCTCCCACCACCTCGTGCGCGCCCGGCGGATGCCGCGTGCGCTGCGCGGCGAGATGCGCGCGGGGATCGTCGAGCTGCTGGGGGCGCTGCCCGACGCCGAGGTGCGGAAGGCGGTACGCGAGCTGTCGGGACCGCGGCGCCGGGTACTGTCGCGGGTGCTGCGACGGGCGGGACACGACTCATGACCCAGATCTTCGCGCTGCACAGCGCTTACGGACTCGCGACCGTCGCCGCGGCCATCGACGAGGGGGTCCTCGGGCCGGGTCTCGGTGGAGCCGGCGGCGACCGCGTGCTGGTGCCGTTCGTCTCGGCACGGGTGCCCGAGATCGTGACCGGGATCGGTGCCGATCCCGCGCTCGCCCCGCTCCGCTCCCGCTTCGACCGGATCGAAGAGCTCGACACGCTGCTCGGCCCGCTGCATCCGAGCGGGTGGGCACCGGAACCCGCCGACCTGCCGCTGCTCGAGCGGCTGTTCACCCGGGCCTGGAACCTCGACGCCGATGATCTCGAGCTGTTCGTGCAGAGCCCGCAGGTCGCCCCGGCGCGCACGCTGATGTCGCTGTTCCCCCGCGCGCGGATCACGATCGTGGGCGATGGGCTCATGACCTATTCGCCGATGCGGGTGCCCCTCGGCCACGCCGTGAGCAGTCGGATCGTCCGGGTGCTGCACGCCGACGTCGTGCCGGGGGTCGCGCCTCTCGTAGGCTCCCCGGTCGCGGCATCCGTGCCCGTGCCCGTCGCCGCGTTCGGACGCGTGCTCGACGAGACCGACCTCGGGGAGCCCCTCGTCGACACGGCGGGGCATCCGCTCGACGACGGCGCCCCGACGGCGATCGTGCTCGGGCAGTACCTCTCGGTGCTCGGCCTGCTGAGCGCGCGCGAGGAGATCGCGCTGCAGCGCGACCTGATCGACCGGGCAGCGGCCGCAGGGCCCGCCCGCATCGTGTTCAAGCCGCATCCGGCGGCGCCGCCGCTGCAGACGGATGCCGTACGCGAACGCGCCCTCTCGCACGGTGTCGAGTTCGCGGTGTACCGGGGTCCGCTCGCCGCCGAGGTGCTCGCCCGCCGCGTCGATGCCCGTGCGGTGGTCGCGGCGTTCTCGACCGCACTCCCCACGGTCCAGGCCCTGCGCGGCACGATGATCGCCTCGGCGGGGGCGGCGATGCTGCTGCGACGCCTGCGCCCGTACGAGAACAGCAATCGGGTGCCGCTGACGATCGTCGACGCACTCACCCGCGAGGACTCCCCGTACGCCGATCCCGAGCTGCTGCAATTGCTCGTCGATGCGGTGGGCTACGCCATGCAGCCCGAGATCGCCGGGCACCTGCGCGAGCGCGCGGAACTGCTGCTGCGCGGCCTGGCGCCGGCGGAGCGCGAACGGTACTTCGCCCCCGAGCAGCTGCGCGACCTGCGCCTCCCCGGAGCGTCGCCCGAGGGTGCGGCGCGACGGATGCTGCGATCGGCCGGAGGCACCGGGCGTGTGGAGGAGCTGCGGTTGACGGCGATCGGGGCGCGGCGACGTGCGGGCCGGGTCTGGCGAGTGATGCGAGGGCGATGACATGAGCGATGACGCGAGCGATGACGTGAGCGATGCGACGACCGAACCGACGGCCGGGCTGACCGTCGCGATCATCCCCGCCCGGGGCGGGTCGAAGGGCGTGCCGCGCAAGAATCTGCGCACCGTCGGGGGAGTGCCGCTGGTCGTGCGCGCGATCCGGGCGGCGCGCGACGCCGCGGGCATCGACCTCGTCGTCGTCTCGACCGATGACGATGAGATCGCCGCCGTGAGCGCGGAGGCGGGCGCGCGGGTGGTCCGTCGACCCGCGGAGATATCCGGCGACACGGCGTCGTCGGAGAGCGCGATCCTGCACGCGGTCGACGAGATCGAGTCCGGGATCGAGGCCCGGCGCGAAAAGGTCGGGGTCATCGCGTTCGTGCAGGCCACCTCGCCGTTCATCCCGAGCGAGGCGCTCGCCGGAGCCGTCGCCGAGGTGCGTGCTGGCCGCGGCGACAGCGTGTTCTCGGCGCACGAGACCTACGGGTTCCTCTGGCGGCGGGAGGGCGACGGTGATGGCGCCCAGGCCACGGCCATCAACCACGAGGCCGCGCATCGCCCGCGTCGGCAGGACCGCGAACCGCACTACCTCGAGACCGGGGCCTTCTACGTCTTCCGTGCCGCGGCCTTCCGCCGTAGCAGGCACCGCTTCTTCGGCCGGATCCGTATCGCCGAGGTGCCGGAGTGGACGGCGATCGAGATCGACGACGAGCAGCAACTCCGCCTCGCCGACGCGCTCGCCGCAGTGCACGACCAGACCCAAGATGCCGCCGCACGCATCGACGTCCGCGCCGTCGTCACCGACTTCGACGGCGTGCACACCGACGACACCGCGATCATCGACGCCGATGGCGGGGAACGCGTGCGGGTGAGCCGAGAGGACGGCATGGGCGTCGCACTGCTCCGGCGCGCCGGCATCCCGATGCTGATCCTCTCGACCGAGCAGAACCCGGTCGTGCGCGCGCGGGCCGAGAAGCTGCGGGTGCCGGTGCTGCACGGCATCGACGACAAGGAGCAGGCGCTGCGCGCCTGGGCGGAGGGCGAAGGCATCCGCCTCGACGACATCGCCTACCTCGGCAACGACGTCAACGACCTGCCCGCGATGCGCATCGTCGGGTGGCCGGTCGCGGTGGCGAACGCGCACCCGCGCGTGCTCGCCGCCGCGCGCGTCGTGCTCACCCGCACAGGGGGAAACGGGGCCGTGCGCGAGCTCGTCGAACGGGTGTTGCCCGACTGACCGGTGCCGGTAACCCGGGCGTCGTCGGGTGTTCACCCCCGGGGCGTAGCCAGGAGGGGCGGGGGTTTTCCGCATCGCTCGACCACCGGAGGAACCATGACTGTCAGCATCGGATCGCGTGTGATCGGCGGCGGTCGCCCCGCCTACGTCATCGCCGAGATCGGCCTGAACCACAACGGCGACGTCGAGATCGCGAAGCGCCTCATCGACGTCGCGGCCAAGGCCGGTGCCGACGCCGTGAAGTTCCAGAAGCGCACACCCGAGATCTCCACCCCCGCGCACATGCGCGACGTGCCGCGCGAGACGCCCTGGGGCACCATGAGCTACCTCGACTACCGCCGCCGCGTCGAGTTCGGACGCGAGGAGTACATCGCGATCGGCGACCACGCCACGATGCTCGGCCTCGACTGGTTCGCCTCGCCGTGGGACGTTCCGAGCGTCGCCTTCCTCGAAGAGCTCAACGTGGTCGCCCACAAGGTCGCCTCGGCGAGCCTGACCGACACCGAGCTGCTCATCGCCCTGCGCGAGACCGGCAAGCCCGTCATCCTCTCGACCGGCATGTCGACGATCGAGCAGATCGACCGCGCGCTCGACACACTGGGCACCGACCGCGTGGTGCTGATGCACGCCACCTCCACCTACCCGCTGGAGCCCGAAGAGGCGAACCTGCGGGCGATCGCCACGCTGCGCGACCGCTACGCCGGGATCCCCGTCGGCTACTCCGGTCACGAGCGCGGCCTGCAGATCTCGCTCGCCGCCGTCGCGATCGGGGCGGTCGCCGTCGAGCGCCACATCACCCTCGACCGCACGATGTGGGGGTCGGACCACGCCGCCTCCCTCGAACCGACCGGTCTCGAGCACCTCGTGCGCGACATCCGCGTGATCGAGAAGGCCCTCGGCGACGGCGTCAAGCGCGTCTTCGACAGCGAGCTCGCCCCCATGGCGAAGCTGCGCCGCGTTCCCGCATGACCGACCTGCGCGCCGACGGTGCCGGAGGGCTGCGGGTCGTCGCGATCGCCGATGCCGACTCCTTCGTGAAGTGGTCGGCCTCGCTGCTCGCGGCGGTGCCCGGCATCCGTCCGCAGCTGCTGCTCGTGCGCACCCCGCTCACCGCGAGCGCGGCCCAGCAGCGCACGGCGCTCGCGGGCACCGGCATCCGTGAGTCCGATGTCGCGCGCATCGCCTTCCGCGAGGCCGAGGCCTGGCTCACCCGGCACGAGCCGGACGTCGTGGTCCTTGCGGGGCGCGCGCCCTTCGTGCGCCTGATGGGGCGCGTGATCGACGCGCTGCCCCAGCGTCCCGTCACCGTCTCCGGCCTGCCCGGCATGGCGATCCCCGCGCAGCGCGGCGCCCTCGACTATCGGCGCCACACCGACCTGCTGGTCGTGCACTCGCACCGCGAGCAGCGTGCCTTCGCCGAACTCGGACGCCGTATCGGCGTGCAGGTGCCGACGGCCCTCGCGACACTGCCGTTCGCCCGCGGCAGGGAGCGGATGCTGGCGGGCGATCGCGCGCGGGTGCTCGCCGCCGGAGCGGCGGGGCCGTCGGCGGCAGGCGCGGTGGCGGTGGCGGGCGTGGTGGCGGTGGCCGAGCGTCCGCGTTCCGCCGAGCCGGTGGCGCATCGGCCCCCGGCGACCGACATCGTGTTCGCGGCCCAGGCGATGGTTCCCGCGGAGCGCGCCGACCGCGAGAAGATCGCCGAGATGCTGATCCGCGCGGCCGAGGTCGACCCCACCCGCCGCATCGTGGTGAAGCTGCGCTCGCGACCGGGCGAGGCCGAGACGCATCTCGAGCGCGACTCCTACCCCGAGCTGCTCGCGGGCCGGATGCCGTCGAACCTCGTCGTCTCGTACGCGTCCATGGCCGAGGCGCTCTCGACCGCCGCCGGACTCGTGACCGTGAGCTCCACCGCTGCGATCGAGGCGGTCGCGCAGGGCGTGCCCGTGATCGCGCTCGACTCCTACGGGGTCAGCAAGTCACTGCTCAACACGGTGTTCGTCGGAAGCGGTCTGCTCGGCGGCGGGCGCGAGGTCGTGGGCGGCAGGTTCCGTCAACCGCACCCAGACTGGCTGCGCGACAACTACTTCCACCCGTCTAAGGAGTCGACGTGGTGGGAGCGCGTCGAGGAGCTCGTCGCGCTGCGGCGGGCGGGCGGTCTGCCGGCCCGGCGGGTGCCCGCACCCCGCGGCGGAAAGCTGCACGAGGCGTGGCACCGAGCGAGCGTGCTCGGCCGGGAGGATCGGTCGGTGAGGGGTGCGGTCGCGCTGGCGATCGGGGTGCCGGCGACCCGCCTGATCTCGGCGCTGCGCCGGGGACGCACGCAGGGCGGTGGGCGCACCTGGGCGGATGCCTCGACCGACTACACGCTCGAGCCGAGCCCGCTGCGCGACTCCATCCGGCGGTGAGGCACGCGGGTGTCGTGACACCGAGCGTTCGATGACCTCACGCGAAGTAGTCGGGTGTCACTTCGAGGAATGTCCTCGCTTTGCCGCGGACGCCCGGGTAACGTCAGTGCCATCGCGGCGATCCGGGCGGTCCCGGGCCTCAGCTCATATCTGATGGCGTTGCGGGTTCGACTCCCGCCGTCGCGTCCACTCCTCTCGACGGGACCCCGGGTCACTCCACCCGTTCGTCCAGCCAGTCGAACATCCGCTGCGCGGTGATCGTGCGGCCGAGCGGCTGGCAGTGCCCGTCGGCGCCCTCGGCGGCGGTGAAGTGCACGAGCGTCGAGACACCGGGTGTCAGGGCGGCGAGCCGATCGGCCTGGCCGGGCCAGAACTGCTCGTTCTCGGGGGAGAGGATCAGCAGCGGGGTCGTGATCTCGGCGGCGATGTCGGCGACCGAGTACTGACGTACGGCCTGGATCGTCTCGCCGTACCCCCGTGTGCCGTAGGGTCGTGCGCGGAAGCGCCAGGTGCGCGCCGTCTCGGGCGAGAGCTTGAGGCCGAGCTCCATCTCGCGGTCGAACTTCTCGACCTGCCCCTCGTCGAGCAGCTTCAGCAGCCCGTGCGGGAGGTGCCCGGTCCACGAGGTCGAGACGTCGACGATCCCCGGGTCGGTGATCGCGGCGGCGAAGCGATCCTCGAAGGCCAGGGCGCGCGCCACCCAGTAGCTGCCCTGGCTGATGCCGTACACGGCGATGCGCATCGCATCCACGCCGTCGAGGCGGGCGACCGTGTCGAAGACCGGGGTGAGCACGTGCTCCCAGTCGGGGCGGAACGGCACGTCCTTCTCGAAGAGCTCCGACTGCTGTCCGGGGCCGTCGAACACGAGCACGTTGTACCCGCGGCGCAGGGCGGGAGCGACGACGGCGGCGTAGAGGGAGGCGCGTGACCCGTCGCTGCCGTTGACGGCCACCAGGGTCGGGGGCGTCGCGCCCTCCGGTGCGGGTGCGGGGCGGAAGAACCACCCGGGCAGCGTCCCGCCGCCGCTGGGGATCGAGACGTCCTCGACCACGCTCGACGTGTGCGCCACGAATCCGCGCCACGCGGCCTCCTGCTTCGCGAACGTCGGCGACATCGCATCCGGGTCGGCGAGCGCGCTCGCCGCGTTGACCGCGACCCCGTAGTACGCCGAGGCGCGCAGGAAGGCGGATGCCGCGCTCACCGGGTGCCCCGCCTCCGCACTCGCGGATGCCGTGGCGACCGTGCGGTCGGCGAGCTCCTTCCAGGCGTCGAACCAGGCCTCGTGCTCGCCGTCGCGGATGCCCGCGACGGCGGCGAGGATCTCGCCCGGCTCGCCGGCGCCCTCCACGCTCGCGCCGAGCGCGCTGCGGATCTCGAAGTCGAAGTCGGCGCTCTCGGAGAACGCGCGGATGTGTGCGGAGTGGTGGGTCATGGGGGGACTCCCTTCCCCCTCCACTATCGGGCGTCGTCGACCTCGCTGACAAGGCGCGCCTCGATCGGCGCCCAGCCGCTCTCGAGAACGTGGAACCCGGCGTCGAGCGTCGCGAGCTGATCGTCGCTGTCGGTGACGAGCAGCTGGAGCTGCAGCACGAAGCGCGCGTAGACGCGGATCTCGGGGGTGGGCGCGGGGAGGTCGAACTCCTCGGCGATCACGTCGGAGAGCGCGTCCTCGTGGCGCAGCCACATCTTCGCGGCGTACTCGCGCAGCGCCGGGGTCTCGTTGAGGAAGTGCAGGAAGATGCGCGCGACGTCCTCGCCGTGCTCGTTCAGGTTCTCGCCGATCTCGACGGCGTAGAAGTCGCGGATCGCGCGGTTGATCGTGACGCCCTCCCCGCGCTCGCGCACGGCGCCGACGAGGCGGTCGCGCTGCTCGTCGTCTTCGTCGAAGACGAGCGCCTCCTTCTGCGGGAAGTGCGCGAAGACGGTGGTGGGGGAGACATCGGCCGCGTCCGCGACCTCCCGGATGCTGACGTTGTCGAAGCCGCGTTCGAGGAACATCATCGTCGCGACATCCGAGATGTTCTTGCGGGTCGCCGCCTTCTTGCGCTCCCGACGGCCGAGGGGGTTCGTTTCGGTCATGCCCTCACCATACCCCGAACTCGATACAAAACTGGCTTGACACCAAAACTGGTATGGATACACTTTCGGTATGACTTCACCTGTTCTCCTCACGGCGCGTGCCACGAACCGCGCCTGGATCATGCTCATCGTCCTGACGATGCTGACCGTCATCGGCATGACGGTCGTCCTTCCGGTGCTGCCGTTCGTCGTGCTGCAGTACGTCTCGCACGAGAGCGATCTCGCCATCTGGGTCGGGGTGCTCGAGGCGATCAACGGCCTGTGCGCCTTCCTCGTCGCCCCGTTCCTCGGCCGCCTCTCCGACCGCTTCGGCCGGCGGCCCGTCATCATCGCCGCCGCTTTCGGAGCTGCGCTCTCGATGGCGCTGTTCGGGATCGGCGGCGCTCTCTGGGTGCTCGTGCTCGCGCGCGTCATCCAGGGGCTCACCGCCGGTGACCTTCCCGCGCTCTTCGCCTACCTCGCCGACATCACCCCGCCCGAGAAGAGGGCGCAGCGCTTCGGTCTGCTCGGCGCGCTCTCGGGCATCGGCATGATGGTGGGCCCGGCGGTCGGCGGACTCCTCGCCGCGATCAGCCTGCAGCTGCCCGTGTTCGTGACCGCCGCCGTCGGCCTGACGATCGCGATCCTCAGCATCTTCCTGCTGCCCGAGAGCCTCGCGCCCGAGAACCGCATCGCACGGATCGCCGCCCGCGACGTGCAACCGTTCGCGGTCTTCCGCAACGCGTTCGCCCGCCGCGAGCTGCGCGGACTCCTCATCGGCTTCGCTCTTCTCGCCCTGCCGTTCGGGTTCTTCGTCAACAACTTCAGCGTGCTCGCCCTCGATGCGATCCAGTGGGGGCCCACGCAGATCGGGCTGCTCACCGCGGCCGTCGGCATCATCGACATCCTCATCCAGGGCGTGCTGCTCGGCATCCTGCTGCCCCGCATCGGCGAGCGCGGCGTGATCGTGAGCGGAATCGTCGCGCAGGCGATCGGCCTCGCGGGACTCGCGGTCGTCGCCTCGCTGCTCGCGCAGCCGTGGGTGTTCATCGTCGGCGCGCTGATGCTCGCCGCCGGGCAGGGCGCCGCGACCGCCGCGATGGACGGCGCGATGTCGAACGCCGTCGGCGATGACGAGCAGGGCTGGCTGGGCGGGGTGACGCAGTCGCTCAACGCCGCGATGGGCACGGTCGCCCCGCTCATCGCCGCCGCGCTCTACACCGGCATCAGCCACGCCGCGCCCTACTGGCTGGGCGTCGCACTGATGGTCGTCGCCGCGATCGTCGTCGGCCGCGCGCACATCGTCAACACCGCGAAGAAGGAGCAGCGCGGCGCGCTCGACGGGCAGATCGACGAGAAGGATGCCGCTGCCCCCGTGCCGATCGCGGGATGACACCGATCGCGGGATGATGGATGCCATGTCCACCTCTGCTCGCCCCGGCCTCCGGGTCTCGTCGGGTCTCACGATCCCCGAGTCCGAGCTGTCGTGGCGGTTCTCCCGCTCCTCGGGGGCGGGCAGGGCGTGAACACGGCGGACTCCCGCGTGGAGTTGGTGTGGGATGCCGTGAACTCCGCGCAGCTCTCTCCGGTGCAGCGGGAGCGGCTCCTCGAGAGGCTGGCCGGCCGGTTGGTGAACGGCGTGCTCACGATCGCGGCATCCGAGCACCGCGCCCAGCTACGAAACCGTGAGGCGGCGCGGGAGCGGCTGGCCGGGCTCGTCGCCGAGGCGATCCGGCCGCCGGCCCCGCCCCGCCGCCCGACGAAGCCCAGCCGCGGATCGAAGGAGCGGCGGCTGAAGGCCAAGCAGCGCCGCACCGATGTGAAGCAGCTGCGGCGGCGGCCCCGCGACGTCTGACCGTCCACAGCCGCCCGCGGGTGTGCGCGCTGCCTGCGATGATGGTCGCTGGCCCGCTCAGGGGGAGCGCGGTTCCGACCTTGGGAGTGACAGATGACCGAAGAGAACGACGCCGTCCAACCGCCCGAGCCGCCCGCCGCGCCACAGCCGCCGGCCGGACAGCAGCCGCCCGCCGGATACCCGGCTCCGGCTCAGCCGCCCTACGGTCAGGCTCCGGCCCAGCCGCCCTACGGTCAGGCTCCTTACGGTCAGGCGCCCACCGCCTACCCGGGGCAGCCCGCGTACGGTCAGACGCCGCCTTCCTACGGACAGGCTCCGACCGGATACCCGGTCCCCGGCTACCCGGTCCCCGGCTACCCGGCCCCCGGCTACGCCCCCTACGGCTACCCGCCGATCAGCGGTCGACGCTACTGGGCGCTGCTCTTCCTCGTCTACATCCCCTACGTCGGAGCGCTCGTCGCCGCGATCGTCGGGATCGTGCAACGGTCGTCCGCGACGCGCTCGCCGCATCCGATCGTGCGCGAGAACGCGCGCTGGGCGGCGAACTGGGCGCTCAGCTACCTGCTGTATCTCATCGCGCTCTTCGTCCTGCTCATCACGATCGGCGTCGGGACGGCGCGGCCGCGCTCCTACGATGAGTACGGCTACAGCTCCGGCGGTGACCCATCGGGCTGGATCGCCGTCCCGGGGCTGCTGATCATCGGGATCGGGATCTACTGCCTGGTCACCATCATCCGTGGCACGGTGATCTCCGAGCGGGTCGTGCACCGGCCGGCCCTGGCGATCCCGTTCTTCCGGGCCTGAGCCGCCGCGACGACACGACGCACGAACACGAGAGAGGACGCGAGCCGGGAAACGGCTCGCGTCCTCTCTCGTTTCTCGTTCGATTCGGGCGCGGTCAGTTCACGTCGCTGTCGGCGTCGGCATCCGCCCACCGCAGCGATGCGACCGGCTCGCGCACGGGTCGCTCCTCGCGGCGGTCGTCGGAAGCCTCGTACTCGTCATCCTCGATCAGCACTCGGGCGTCGGTGAGCAGAGCGGCGCGCGCGAGCGCCTCGGCGGCGCGGATGCTGCCGAGCACCTGCGTGTTCAGGCGCTGCGCGACGTCGGTCACCACCCACGGCGGCCCGTCGAGAGCGATCAGCGTGCGCTCGTCGTCGAGCAGGCGGCCGTCGAGCACGAGAGTGTCGACGCGGGCCTGCTGCAGAGCCTCGATCACCGCCGGGAAGCCTTCGGCGCCACCCGAGCCGTCGTCGGCCGCCGCGCGGTCGCGCACGTCCGCGATCTCCCGGCGGCGCCGCTCGTCGATCTCGTGGGCGATCGTGTCGTCGAGCGCCGTGCGATCGGCACCGTCGGCCCGGGTGTTCGCATCGACGTCGACGAGCAGCGCGCGCTCGTCGCCCGTGAGCTCCTCGGCCAGCAGCTGTCGTGCGCGCACGTCGCCCGACACCGCGACGAACGCGGGCCGCTCCTCGCGGATGAGTGCGCTCAGTGCGGCCGCGACATCCTTCTGGTTCTGCTTCCAGACGTTCTCGACGTAGTTCTGGTACTTCGCGTCTCCCAGGCCGCCCGTGCGCACCTTCGAGATCTCGTCGGTGTCACCCTCGATCTCGGTCTCGCGCTCGCTGCCGCCGCGTCCCGAGGTCTCGAGGCGGATGTCGGCGCCGTCGCGGCTCGTCTCGACGACGAGGTAGCGGGTCTCCGACGCCGTATGGCGCAGGAGGGGGAGGATCGACGGCAGGGCGCCGTGCTCGAGGCGCTCCGGGCCGAGGCGCGCTCCGATGAAGCTGCGATCGAGCACCGTCTCTCCGTCGCGGGCGATCACGACCCGGGCTGACGGACTCGGCAGGCCGTTGCGCTCGCCCAGTGCGGTCTCGATGGCCGCCGCGTCGTCTTCCGGCGCTCCGACCTCGTCGATCAACTGGTCGCGCACGGCGTGGTGGCGAGCGCCCTCCTCGACCTGCGGCAGCTCGCCGGTGCCGTCGACGTAGGCGGTGGTCCAGGGGCCCGAACCCTGCAGGATCTCGGTCAGCGTGTGTTCGCTCATGACTTCTCCTTCATCGGTCGTCGGTCCTCCCGACGCTAGGAAAAGACAGGGGAGAGGTCGACAGGGTTGACGAATCGGATGCCCGACGTTAGCCGCGCGCGCGGCCCCGGCGACGGGCGCGCCAGAGAGAATCCGGCTACTCCTTACCGCCGCGCACGAGCTCCAGCCCCGCCCCGGCGAACTGCCGCAGCGTCGCGTCGGGCAGGAACGCCCGGGTGAGTGCCCCACCGATGCGGGTGAGGTCGCTCTCGTCGCGGAACAGCAGGTACATGGTCTCGTAGCGGGGGTGGAACTTCTGCTTGAAGCGGTGCAGCGAACCGAAGCCGTACACCGGTTCGAGGGCCTCGGCGAGGCGGTCGCTCAGCGCGGCGATCATCCCGGCGTCCGGCGGATAGTCGTGGGCGAGCGGTGCGCCCGAGAGCGACATGATCTCGGCTCCCTCCTCGGAGAACTGCTTCGCCGATGCGCCGATCAGGTACTCCATGACGGGCGCGAACCCGCCCTCGCGGCGGCGCATCAGGTCGAGCGTCCAGCCGCGCACCGTTCCACCCGCGCCGTACACCGGCAACCACGACAGGAAGCCGTCGACGTCGCCGTTGGGGGCGAGCGCCAGGGCGATCCGCACCTCCGGGTCCTCGGCCTCCTCGAGCGTGCCGAGCGTGAAGCGCATCTCGGGCAGGTCCTTGTCGCCGACCCACGCCTCCGAGATCGCGCGCAGTTGCTGCTTCACGCCCCACGACTCGTCGCCGAGCCGCGTCATCCGGAACGTCATGTCCTCGCGACCCGCCCGGTTCAGCGAGGTCCGCACCGACGCCCACTGCTTGCCGGTGAACTCCAGGCCCGGCAGATCGACGATCGTGTCGTCGGCGACGACGATGCTGCGCCACGTCGACGGCACGGCGGCGAGGGTCGCGGCATCCGCACTGAAGAAGCACGGAACCATCCCCGCCTGCTCGGCCGCATGGATGAAGTCCGTGACCGCTTCGGCGCGCGCAACCGCGGGGCCGATCGGGTCGGCGAGCGCGAGGGCGACTCCGTTGCGGCGCTGGTACGCGACGATGCCGCCGGCCACCCGGGCGTAGCTGTTGCCCTCCCAGGTCGTCATCCACGACAGCGTGCCGCCGCCGTGCGCACGCAACTCGGTCTTGACGTCGTCGACGGTCGGGGCGGGCGGGATGCCGAGGGGTGAGCGCCGCTTGGCGCGGAACGCCCGCCGCACCCACACGAGGTAGACGAGCACGATCACCCAGAGGAAACCGTTGGCGAGGGCGAGCTCGGTCTCGCCGTCCCAGCGGATGTCGAGTTCGGCCTGACTGGTGAGGATGATCAGCGTCAGCACGAGGGCGGCGACGAGCACGTTGAAGATGCCCAGGAGCAGCGCCAGCACCCACGACCAGCGCCGTCCGCGGCGCAGACCGTTCACGAGCACGAGGATCACGACGAGGTCGATCGCGAGGTCGATGAAGCCGCCCGAAGCCGGGTCGGTGGGGCCGAAGGGGCCGTCGGTGGGCACCAGGGTCGTGATGATCTCGACCGCGCCGAGCACGAGGATCGCCATCACCGCGATGAGCCGCTGCTCCCGCACGGTCGTACGCCGCACGCGCAGCGAGCGGTCGACGACGAGGATCAGCAGTACGGCGAGCAGGTGCTCGAGGTCGGCGACCTTGCCCCAGAACAGCATGGCGACGAACACGAAGCCGAGCAGGATCAACCAGCCGCGCACGCGCCACGGCGGGCGGAACAGGCCGACGGCCGCGGCGATGCACGCCATGGTGCCGCCGGATGCCCCGACATCGAGCGCCTGAGCCTGCGCCGTCGCCCACGCCCACGGGAACTGCGAGAGCACGAACAGCAGGAGGGCGGTGGCGAAGATCGCGAACAGCTGCCCGATCGCGTAGTAGGCGACGGCGACGCGAGACCCGCGACGGTACTCGAGGTACGCCATGCCCCAGAACCCCGAGATCGTGAACACGTACACCCACGGCTGGTTCACGAAGAACGTGCCGGTGAGGGGCGTCCACCACTTGCCGTCGGCGAGATTGGGGAGCCCGTAGGCGACGGTCTCGAACAGCGCGGACTTCTCGAAGGGGGCCCAGAGTCCCTGCCAGACCACCCCGACGGCGAGGATCAGCACGACGAACGTCAGCGTCGCCGGCATCCGTCGAACGACCGAGAGCACCGAGGACCGCACGGGTGTCGACGAGGCGCTTCGCTCTGCGTGCATGCGCTCAGCGTAGCGAGCGGCACCCCTGCGGGTCTTCCTCCTTTCGGCGCGAGAGGGTTGGATGGGAGGCATGTCCCTCTCGCGCAGGACCGCCACCGCCGCACTCACGGTCGCGGCTTCCCTCGCGTTTGCCGGATGCGTTTCCCCGACCCCGACGCCCGTCCCGACACCCGAATCCGCCGAGTCCGACGCAGCGACGATCCTCACCACCGTCGTCGCCACGGGGCTCGACGCCCCCTGGTCCATCGCCTTCCACGGCGAGACGGCGCTCGTGAGCGAGCGCGACAGCGCGCGGATCGTCGAGGTCACCGTCACGGGCGGCACCCGCGAGGTGGGGCGCATCGACGGGGCGCGCGCGGGCGGGGAGGGCGGGCTCCTCGGCATCGCCGTGCACGACGATCAGCTCTACACGTACTTCACAGCCGACGCCGGCGACGGCGGAGCGACCGAGAACCGCATCGAGCGCCGCGATCTCCGGGGGGACCCGGGATCGCTCGCGCTCGGAGACCCCGAGACGGTAGTCGACGGCATCCCGGCCGCCGGCAATCACAACGGCGGCCGTATCGCCTTCGGCCCCGACGGGATGCTGTACGCCACGACGGGCGACGCCGGCGATCGCGAGAGCGCGCAGGATCCCGACGCGCTTTCGGGAAAGATTCTCCGCCTGACCCCCGAAGGCGGCGTTCCCGACGACAATCCGACCCCCGGCTCGGCGGTCTACACGCTCGGCCACCGGAATCCGCAGGGCATCGCCTGGGCGGCGGACGGCACGATGTACGCGAGCGAGTTCGGGCAGGACACCTGGGACGAACTCAACGTGATCGTCGCGGGCGAGAACTACGGCTGGCCGACGGTCGAGGGCATCGCCGACCGCGAGGGCTTCGTCGATCCCGTGCAGCAGTGGTCGCCGTCGACCGCGAGCCCGAGCGGCATCGCGGTGGCGGGGGGCCAGATCGTGATCGCCAACCTGCGGGGCGAGCGCCTGCGGATCGTTCCGCTCGCCGACACCGACACCGCATTCGAGCTGCACGGCGGCGAGTACGGACGCCTGCGCGATGCGGTCGCCGCCCCCGACGGGTCGGTCTGGGTGCTCACGAACAACACCGACGGGCGCGGCGACCCCCGCGACGGCGACGACCGCATCCTCCGGCTCGACCTGGGCTGAGACGCACGGTTCCCGCCCGCTCCGAGTGAGCGCTACTCGCCCCGGAGCACCCGACGCAGCCCCGCGATCTCGTCGTCGGTCATCCCACCGCTGCGCAGGTACCCGATCGCGTCGCCGTGCTCGGTGGTGATCCAGTCCAGCGCGGCCTCGATCGCGGGAGCCGGCGACTCGGTCGCGAGCGTGCGCAGGCGCGGCGTCAGCGGCACCCCGATCGCGGTGATGAGCTGCGTGAGCGAGGCGGCGAAGCCGCGCGCGAGGTTCGTGCCGGTCTGCGTGTAGTCCTCGACGATCGCCTCGCGCGGCACCCCGGCGACCGACAGCAGGATCGCCGCGGCCAGGCCGGTGCGGTCCTTGCCCGCCGTGCAGTGGAACAGCACGCCCGGCCGCGCGGTGCCCGCGGCGTCGAGCACCGCGCGCGCCACGGTCGCGAACTGCGGGGCGCTCGCCGCGAGGATCGCGACGTACAGGTCCTCCAGCGTCGGCACCTGATCGAGCACCGCCGCCATCTGCTCGTCCGTCAGCGCGTGCTGCCCGCTCGCGGGCAGCAGCTTCTGCACCATCTCGTCCATCGCTCCGCCCTGCACCGACAGCGGCACGAGCGTCACGCTGCCGTCGCCGGGCAGACGGTCGGCGGCGCGGGTGCGCTCGGCGTCGGTGCGCAGGTCGATCACGGTGCCGATGCCCAGGTCGGCCAGCGCCTGCAGGCCCTCGTCGGTCAGGCTCGCCAGCGCATCCGATCGGAACAGGATGCCGGGGGCGATCGTCGCGCCGTCGGCGGTGGCGATCCCCGCGAGTCCGCGGGCGTTGTGAGTGACCGTGAGAGCGGAGGAGATGTCCATGGTGGCGAGCGTAGCGAACCCCGCCGCGCGCTCCCGTCGCTACGCTCGGATCATGCCGACGAACGCCGCCACGCCTCCGGGGCTCCGGGCGTGGTCACTGGTTCGTTCCGCGGCGGCGACGGCCGTGCGGCTGGTGCGTCGCCGAGTACTGCTGGTCGTCGTGGTCGCCATCGCCGTGCAGGGGCTCTACGTCTGGGCAGTGCTGCCGCTGCTGCTCCGCCTGTTCCAGGTCGCGCTCGACGCGAGCGGCGTCGACGGACTGAGCCTGGCCGGCCTCCCCGCCCTCCTCACCAGCCCGCTCGCCGTGCTGGCGCTGCTCGTGCTCGCGCTCGTGGCGACGTTGTTCGCCCTCGTCGAGGTGAGCGTCTTCTCGGTCGTCGCCGATCTCTGCCTGCGGGGTGACGCGCCGACGGCGCCGGCGCTGCTGCGCGGACTCGGGCGGATGACGCGCCGGGTGCTGGGTCCGCAGGTCGCGCTGTTCGCGGGTTATGCGCTCCTGATCCTGCCGCTCTCGCACGTCGGCGTCGGCTCGACGGTGACCTCGCACATCGCGATCCCGCAGTTCATCAGCGGAGAGCTCACGAAGACACCCGTCGGCACCGTCGCCTACGTGCTGGTGGTCGCCGGGATCGTCTACCTCGCGCTGCGACTGGCGGCGACGGTCCCGGCCCTGGCCGGAGAGCAGACCACCGTGTGGGCGGCGATGCGGCGCAGTCTGGCACTCACGCGCCGCACGCAGGTCTTCGTTGCCCTGTTGCTGCTCGTCGTCGGCGCGGCGGCGGCCGCGGTCTTCCTCGCGGCGGCGCTGCTGGGCACGATCCCGGTCGCCCTGGCCTCGACGGCGGGCGAGGGACCCGGGGCCTCGGCGGCCGGGGCGATGCTCGCCGTTCTCGACCTCGTGCGCTTCGTCGTGACCGGATTCGTCGCGGCGTTCCTGGCGTTCTTCTTCGTCGCACTGGATCGCGGGAACGCGGCATCCGAGCGCGGTGGACCGGATCCGTCATCCGAGACCGCGGCGGTCGGTGCGCGGGTCCGCGACCGTCTGTCTCGGGTGCTCGCCGGTGCGGTGCTCGTCGTGTTCGCGGTGCTCGCCGTGCCGCCGACGGTGTTCGCGACGCTCGCGGCGGTGCCCGCCGATCCGCCGCTGGTGATCGCCCACCGCGGGTACACCGCGCTCGGCGTCGAGAACACGCTGTCCTCGTTGCGCGCGGCGTCGGATGCCGGAGCCGACGTGGTCGAGATGGACATCCAGGAGACGGCCGACCAGCGGTTCGTCGTCATCCACGACACCGACCTGCAGCGATTGGCCGGCGACCCCCGCGACGTGTACGACCTCGATGCCGACGAACTCGCGGCGACGGTCGTGCGGCAGGGCGACCTCGAGGACCGCATCCCGACGCTCGAGGAATACCTGCGCGAGGCCGACGACCTCGGTGTCCGCGTGCTCGTGGAGGTGAAGCCCCATGGGCACGAGGCCCCGGGATTCGCCGACCGCGTCGTCGACGCCCTGGAGCGTCTCGATCCCGAGCGACGGCACCTGGTCCAGTCGCTCGATCCGGCGCTCGTCGACCGGATCGTCGCCGCCGACCCCGAGCGCACGGTCGTGCTCGTCACCGGCTTTCAGATCGGCGACGCCCCGCGCACGCCCGCCGACGCCGTCGCGGTCGAGGACTGGTCGTACTCCGACGAGATGCTCGTGCGCCTGCGCGACGAGGGCAAGCGGCTCTTCGTCTGGACGGTCGACGACCCCGCCCTCCTGGAGGAGTACGCCGGTCGCGGCGTCGACGGCGTCATCACCGACCGCGTCGCCGAGGCGATCGCGATCCGCGACCTGCAGCAGACGGTCACGAACCCGGTGAGCCGATATCTGGCGATCGCGAGCCGGCGGATCGCCGTGTTCTGAGCCGCCGGCGCACCGCACGGTCCTTCGCCCGCACGGCGCGCCGCCCGGCACTCAGCCCCGAACGGCCCGGGCGACGGCCTCCTCGAGGTCGTCCCACTCCTGCAGCTGCACGTACCGGCCGTCGACGAAGAACGACGGGGTGCTGGTGATGCCGAGCGACTCGCCGTCGGTCTTGTCGGCCTGGATCCGGGCGAGCGTCGCGGGGTCGGCGATCGCGGCGTCGTAGGCCGCCATGTCGAGTCCGATCGACTCGGCCATCGTGCGGAACACTGCGGGCGTCTCGCCCGTCGCGTGACTCCACTCCTGCTGCGTCTCGAACAGCCGGTGGTACATGTCCTCGAAACGATCCTGCTGCGCCGCCGCCTCGGCCGCGAGGGCCGCCTGCGTCGAGTTGATGTGTCCCGGCAGCGGGAAGTACCGCACGACGTAGGTGATCTCGCCGTCGAACTGTGCGCGCACGTCTTCGACGATCGGGTAGAAGGCGCCGCACGCCTCGCACTCGAAGTCGAGGAACTCGACGACGGTCACGGCATCCGCCCCGCCGTCGTCGAGCACGTGCGAATCGGCCCGGGTGGTCTGCAGGGTGCCGTCGTCGGCGACGTCGGGCGCGGGCGCCTGCTGGGTGATGGCGTAGACGATGCCGGCGATCGCGAGCACGACGGCAAGGGCGAGGGCGATCAGCGTCGCCTTGACGGGCGTGGTCAGGCGGGGCTTCGGGGCGTTGCGGGAGGGGGTGGCGAACATGGGTGTCTCCAGACACAGGAAGAGGGACGGATGACGGACGAGGATGCCGCAGGCAGCGGCCGGGTCGACGCGTCGTCGCTCAGGTGCGGGAGATCGAGAGCTCGGTGAGGGTGAGGGCGGTGCGCGGCGGGTGGGGTCCGGCGCGCGGGGCGGCGACGGCGAGGGTCGCACGCGGGAGCAGGATGCCGGGGCCGCGCCGCAGCGTGCGCACGAGCAGCACGACGAGCGCGAGGAACCAGAGCACGACGAAGCCCGTCAGGGCAGCGGGTGAGGAGCCGTGCGAGGAGGAGGCATCGAGCGGCGCGACGTCGTCGTGGTGCGACGCTCCGGCTCCGGCATCCGACGCGGAAGCCCCGGACGCCAGGCAGAGCGACGCGTGCACATCGGCCTCGCCGTGCGAGGTCGACCAGGCGCCCACGACCAGCAGCAGGGCGAGGCCCAGCGCGGTGAAGAGGGTGGTCAGCGACCGGGTCGACGTCATGGTGCGCGAAGTCTAACAAGCGGTCCTCTGCACCCGCCGGGCCGCGAGTCCGCCGACCGCTTACACTGGAGGGGTGGCGAGACTACTGATCATCGGCGGCTTCCTGGCCGCCGTGTTCTGGGTGTTCAGCATCGTCGACTGCGCAGTGCAGCCGGCGACGCGGCACCGTGGCGTGCGCAAGGGCATCTGGATCCTGATCGTCGTGCTCCTCCCCGTCATCGGCGGGATCCTCTGGTTCGTGATCGGTCGGCGCCGCAAGAACGACCCCGGTCCCGCTCGCGTGATCGCCCCCGACGACGACCCGATGTTCCTGCGCGGCATCAGCAAGACCGAGCAGGACGCCCGCATCGCCCGTCTCGAAGAAGAACTCGCACGCCTCGATGCCGAGACGGATGCCGCGAACGAGGCGCAGATCGACGGCGACAACGACAGCGGCTCCACTCCCGGGCCGACGCCCGAGCCCCGCCCGTGACCCTTCCTCGTCCGGCCTCGTCGCCGGCGACGGATGCCGCGGCATCCCTCCTCGCCGATCTGATCGCCCACGGCGTGCGCGACCTCGTGCTCTCACCCGGTTCGCGCTCGCAGGCGCTCGCGCTCGCCGCAGTGCGTCTGGCCGACGCCGGCGACCTGCGCGTGCATGTGCGGATCGACGAGCGGGTGGCCGGCTTCACAGCTCTGGGGCTCGCCCGCGAGACCGGCGTACCGGCGGCGGTGCTGTGCACCTCGGGCACGGCGGCCGCCAATCTGCTGCCGGCCGCGATGGAGGCGTTCCACGCGGGCGTCCCACTGCTGCTGCTGACCGCCGATCGTCCGCCCGAGCTGCGCGGAATCGGCGCCAACCAGGCGACGACCCAGCCCGGCATGTTCGCATCCTGGGTGCGGGAGAGCGTCGACGCTCCGGTTCCCGGTGAGTCGGGGGCCGGGGATGACTGGTCGGGCCTCGCGGTCCGCGCGGTCGCGATCGCGCTCGGCGCGGACGCCCCGCACGGCCTTCCCGGGGTCGCGGGCCCGGTGCACCTGAACCTGCCCGCGCGCGAGCCGCTGTCGGGCGAACCGGTCGTCGTCCCCATCACGTCCGGCACGGCTCCGATGCCCGCACCGCGCGAGCCCGTCGTGCTCGCGCGCGGGCTCCGCACGGTCGTGATCGCGGGAGCGGATGCCGGGCCTGATGCCGAGGAGATCGCCCATGCCGGGTCGTGGCCGCTGATCGCCGAGATCGTATCGGGCGCCCGCTTCGGCCGTCATCTCGTGCACGGCTATCGCGCGCTGCTGCGCCGCGCGGATCTCGGCGGCGCCGTCGAGCGTGCGGTCGTGCTCGGGCATCCCACACTCAGCCGCGAGGTCGCGGCGCTCCTCGCGCGACCCGACGTCGAGGTGATCGCGGTGCGGCACGGCGGCGAAGAGCTCGACCTGAACCACCGCTCGCGGGCCGCGGCATCCGTCGTCGCCGCGCCGTCGGACGATGACGACCGTGCCGCCGATCGGACCTGGCTCGGCGCCTGGCTCGAGGCCTCGGCCGCGCAGGCCGTCGACCTCAGCGAGCGCGCTCCGGATCACGACGGTCTGGCCTCCACCGATTCCGCGACCCGTCGCGACGCCGTCAGGGCCGAGCTCGAAGCCGTGCGTCGGCCGCTCGACCGCGAACTGCTGGTCGACGCGGTGTGGCGGGCGACGTGGCCGCACGACCGGCTCGTGTTCGGGTCGTCGCGTCTCGTGCGCGTGGCCGATGCGGTGCTCGGTGGCAAGAAGGTGCCGGTGCACGCCAACCGCGGTCTCGCGGGCATCGACGGCACGATCGCGACCGCGACCGGCATCGCGGTCGCGAGTCAGGCCGGGGGAGCGGCGGGCGTGACCCGCGTGCTGCTCGGCGACCTCACCCTGCTGCACGATGTGGGCGCGTTGCTGCTGCCGCCCGACGAGACGGAGCCGCGTCTGCAGGTGATCGTCGGCAACGACGGCGGTGGCACGATCTTCGACGGGCTCGAGGTGGCGCAGGTCGCCCCGGCCGCCGACCTCGACCGCGCGTTCTACACGCCGCACCAGGTGCGCCTCGAGCACCTCGCCCTCGCTTACGGCTGGGAGTACCAGCGCGTGACGACCCGCACCGCGCTCGACCAGGTGCTCACCCGCTCGGTCGGCGGACGCCAGCTCATCGAGGTGCCGCTCGCGCGCTGAGGTTGCGCGCGCTGAGACACCGCTCGCACGCCGACTGCGGCATCATGAGCAGATGAACGCTCACCAGTGGACCGAGTCCCTCCGCGTCGGCGCCGGCTTCCGCCTCGACGACGTCGACGCCGAGAGCACCCCCGGCTATCACGGGCACAAGGCCGACGGCGCCCGCGACCTCGCCGAGGGGCTGGTCGCGCTGAACGACCTGCAGGAGCGCCTGTTCGCCGAGAGTCGCACCGGCACCGCGACGGATGCCGTGCTGCTCGTGCTGCAGGCCATGGATTCAGCGGGCAAGGGCGGCATCGTGCGGCACGTCGTGGGTGGCGTCGATCCGCAGGGCGTCTCGCTCGCGGCGTTCAAGGCCCCGACCGATGAAGAACGAGCGCACGACTTCCTGTGGCGCATCGAGAAGCGCCTCCCCGAGCCCGGGTTCATCGGCGTCTTCGACCGTTCGCACTACGAGGACGTGCTGATCGGCCGTGTCCGCGCCCTCGCGCCGCCGGAGGAGATCGAGCGGCGCTACGACGCGATCAACACGTTCGAGGCGGATGCCGCGGCGAACGGCATCCGGATCGTCAAGGTCATGCTGCACATCTCGCCCGAGGAGCAGAAGTCGCGGCTCCTGGAGCGCCTGGAGCGCCCCGACAAGCACTGGAAGTACAACCCCGGCGACGTCGACGAACGGCTCGTCTGGCCCGAGTACATGCGGGCGTATCAGACGGTTTTCGATCGCACCTCGACGGAGGTCGCGCCCTGGCACGTCGTGCCCGCGAACCGCAAGTGGTACGCGCGCCTCGCGGTGCAGGAGCTGCTGCTCGCGGCGCTGGAGGACATCGACCCGCAGTGGCCGGTCGCCGACTTCGACGTCGAGGTCGAGAAGAAGCGGCTCGCCGCGAGCTGAGCCCCGCGGGCGACTCTGAAACCGGCTCAGGCCAGCGCGTCGACCAACGGGCGGAACTTCACCCGGGTCTCGAGCAGTTCGGATTCGGGGTCGGAGCCGGCGACGATGCCCGCGCCCGCATAGGCGGTCACGGCGATGTCGTCTGCGGTCGCGGTGAACTGGGCGCACCGCAGCGCGATCGCCCACTCGCCGTTGCCCGCGGCATCCACCCATCCGACCGGGCCGGCGTAGCGACCGCGGTCGAAGGGCTCGAGCTCGCGGATCACGCCGATCGCGATCGTCGTCGGGGTGCCGGCCACGGCGGCGGTCGGATGCAGCGCCCCGACCAGGTCGAGTGCCGATTCGCCCTCGGCGAGCTCGCCCTCGACGTCGGTCGCGAGGTGGAAGAGGTTCGGCAGCTTCAGCAGGAACGGCTGCTCGCTCGCTGCCAGCGCGCGAGTGTGCGGGCGCAGCGAGGCGAGCACGCTCTGCACCGCGTACTGATGTTCGTCGAGATCCTTGGTGCTCGAGGCGAGGGCGGCCGAGGCGGCGGTGTCGGCGTCGGCATCCGCTCCGCGACCCGCGGTGCCCGCGAGCACGCGCGCGGTGACCGTGCGCTCGTGCACCGTGACGAGGGTCTCGGGGCTCGCGCCGATCAGGCCGTCGACGGCGAATGCCCAGGTGTCGGGGTAGCCCGTCGCCAGCGCGCGCACGAGACGGCGCAGGTCGGAGCCTGCGGGGATGCTGCCGGTGAGGTCGCGCGCGAGCACGACCTTGCTCAGCTCACCCGCGGCGATCCGGCCGAGCGCCTGGCGAACCGAGTCCTGATAGCCCTGGGGCGACTGCGCGCCGGGGCCGACGGTACCGGCCCAGTGCGGGCCGTACGGCTGATCGGCGACGGCGCTCGGGGCGGCACTCGGGGCCGTGCTCGGAGCGGCTGCATCCGCGTTCTCGTCGGCGTAGCCGATGGTCGTGCGCCAGAACCGGTCGCCGTGGCGTCCGATCACCTGAGAGGGGATGACGAGCACGCTGTCGTTCGCCGAGCGCTCGTCGAACGCGAGGGCACCGAAGGCGACGAGTCCGGTGCCGGGCAGGCCGACCGGGTCGTCGATGCGGGCAGTGGAGGCGAGGCGGCGCCAGGCGGTGGCGAGGGCGGCGCTGCGCAGTCCGGTCGCCCCGGCCCCGGTCGCCCCGGCCCCGGTCGCCCCGGCTGAGGCGCGCAGCTCGCGCAGGGGCTCGCCGACCGCCACGATGCCGTCGCCGCGGCGCAGCCAGGCGAGGGGGCGGGAGGGGGAGGCCGAGGCCAGGAGGTCTTCGATCGGATCGATCTCTCGGGTCTCCACGACCAGCGCGCTGCTCACGGCTCCAGCCTAATCTCTGCGTTCTAGGCTGAGCGCATGAGCGATGCCCGTCCCGTCGTGGGAACCCCGATGATCGTGCAGTGGCGCAAGTGGGACGGCTCGCCGCACTGGCGTCACGAGAGCGTGTACCTCGGGGCGGATGCCTGGGGCGACTGGGTGGGGCAGCCCGCCGGGTGGCGCAGCAGTCGTCCGGGGCGGGACTACCTCGCCGGTGGTCCGAACGTGACCCTGATCCCGCGTCAGGGCGAGTTCGCCCTGACGGTGAACCGCCGGCATTCGAAGGGCATGCGCATCTACGTCGACCTCGGCTGGGACGTGCGCTGGACGGACGACCCGCTGCTCGCGACGGGCATCGACATGGACTTGGACGTCGTGCGCGTCGAGGGTGAGCGCGGCACCTGGGTCGACGACCGCGACGAGTGGGCGGAGCACAGCGCGCGTTACGGGTACCCGGTCGAGATCATGGAGCGGCTGGAAGCGCTGGCGCTCGATCTCGAGGAGCGGGTGCGCGCGCAGGTGGCACCGTTCGACGACGCGACGGCGGATCGATGGCTCGACCTGCTCGAGTCTTTCGGATTCGATGCACAGACCCGACGCCTAGACTGATCGGGTGACCTCGAACGACCCCCGCAGCGAGCCCAACCGCGCCGATCTCGGCAAGGACCCCGCGCGCGTCAGCGGCATGTTCGACCAGGTCGCCGCCGGCTACGACCGCACGAACACCGCCATGACCTTCGGCAACGACGTGCTATGGCGCGCAGCGACGACGCGCGCCGTCGCGCCGAAGCCGGGGGAGCGCATCCTCGACCTGGGGGCGGGAACGGCGTCGTCGTCGGCATCCCTCGCCCGCAGCGGCGCCCAGGTGGTCGCGGCCGACTTCTCTCCGGGCATGCTCGCCGAGGGTGAGCGCCGCCACGGGGCGATGCGCAACCTCTCGTTCGTGCAGGCGGATGCCACGGCTCTCCCGTTCGGCGACGACGAGTTCGATGCCGTCACGATGTCGTACGCGCTGCGCAACGTCAACGAGCCGAAGCAGGCGCTGCGCGAGCTGTTCCGCGTGACCAAGCCGGGCGGGCGCCTCGTGATCAACGAGTTCTCCACGCCGCCCGCACCGCTCTTCCGCGGCGCCTATCGGTTCTACAACGCGCAGGTGCTGCCGCGGGTCGCCCGCGTCGCCGGCACCAACGGCGAGGCCTACGACTACCTCAACGAGTCGATCGCGGCCTGGCCCGACCAGAAGCGCCTGGCCGAGTGGATCCGCGAGGCCGGATGGATCGACGTCGCGTACCGCAACCTCACCTTCGGGATCGTCGCCCTGCACCGGGCGCGAAAGCCCCTCTGAGACGACGGTAGGCTGACAACGTGACTTCGAGCCCCGTAGCCCCGGGATCGCGACTGGCGAGCCGTCTGGGTTTCAGCGACCGTGTCTTCATCGGTCCTGCTGCGCGGCGCGTCGCGCGCGCGATCGAAGACGGGCTCGAGCTCGTCGAGACCGGATTGGCCGAGGACGTGCGCGTCGCCGATCCCCTCGCCGACGCCGCGAGCCGGTACCTGTACGAGGCCGGGGGCAAGCGCATCCGCCCCGTGCTCACGCTGCTCGCCGCCCAGCTCGGCGACGGCAACACCGACAAGGTGATCGATGTCGCCAAGGCGCTCGAGATCACGCACCTCGGCTCGCTCTACCACGACGACGTCATGGACGGAGCCGACCGCCGCCGCGGGGTTCCCGCCGCCCATGCCGTGTGGGGCAACAACATCGCCATCCTCACCGGCGACATCCTCTTCTCCCGGGCCAGCCAGCTCATGTCGCGTCTCGGAGAGCGGGCGATCCGCCTGCAGGCCGACACGTTCGAGCGCCTCGTGCTCGGGCAGATGCACGAGACGCTGGGAGCGCAGCCCGACGACGACCCGATCGACTTCTACATCCAGGTGCTCGCCGACAAGACCGGTTCGCTGATCGCCGCCGCGACGCAGGGCGGGGTGATCTTCTCGAACGCGCCCAGCGAGTACGAGGAGCCGCTGCGCGTCTACGGAGAGAAGATCGGCGTCGCCTTCCAGTTGCTCGATGACGTGATCGACCTGTCGGCCAAGCCCGAGGACACCGGCAAGGTGCCCGGCACCGACCTGCGTGCGGGAGTGCCCACCATGCCGTACCTGCTGCTGAAGGCGCAGGACGACGCGGATGCCGCCGACCTCGCCGCTCGCATCGATGCGGGCGTCGTGCGCATCGCCGACGGCGCGGACCCCGCGATCCTCGACGGTCCGCTCGCCGAGCTGCGCGATCACGCGGCCACGCAGAAGACCCTCGATCTCGCCCTGACGTGGACGCGCGACGCGATCGCCGCGCTCGCACCGCTGCCCCGGGGCACCGTGCGCGAGGCGCTGACGCGCTTCGCCGAGACCCTCGCCGAACGCTCCAGCTGACCGGCAGCCGCGTCCGAACGGGCGCAGCTGTGCGGCTCACGCGACGGCATACGAAAGGACCTCCATGACCAAGCTCAGACTGGCCATCGTCGGCGCAGGACCCGCCGGGATCTACGCGGCCGACCTGTTGCTGAAGGCCGAGCGCAAGTTCGACGTCTCGATCGACCTGTTCGAGCAGTTGCCGGCTCCCTACGGACTGGTCCGCTACGGCGTGGCTCCTGATCACCCCCGCATCAAGGGCATCATCAACGCGCTACGCGATGTGCTCGATCGCGGTGACATCCGCCTGTTCGGCAACGTGCGCTTCGGTGAGGACATCACCCTCGACGACCTCAAGAAGCACTACAACGCCGTGATCTTCGCGACGGGCGCGATCCGCGACACCTCGCTCGACATCCCCGGCATCGATGCGGTCGCGTCCTACGGTGCGGCCGACTACGTCAGCTGGTTCGACGGGCACCCCGACGTGCCGCGCGAGTGGCCGCTGGATGCGGCATCCGTCGCCGTGCTCGGTAACGGCAACGTCGCCCTCGACGTGTCGCGCATGCTCGCCAAGCACGCCGAGGACCTGCTCGTCACCGAGGTGCCCGAGAACGTCTACGAGGGCATGAAGGCCAGCGCGGTCACCGACGTGCACGTGTTCGGACGCCGCGGTCCGGCGCAGGTGAAGTTCACCCCGCTCGAGCTGCGTGAGCTCGGCGAGCTGCGCGACGTCGACATGGTCGTCTACGACGAGGACTTCGACTACGACGATGCCGCCAAGGATGCCGTCGCGAGCAACAAGCAGGTCATGGTCATCGACCGCATCCTGCAGTCGTGGCGCAAGCTCGACTCCGTCAACAACGCCGGCGGCACGGCATCCCGTCGCCTGCACCTGCACTTCTGGGCCCGCCCGGTCGAGGTGCGCACCGATGACAGCGGTCGCGTCGCGGCGCTCGTCTACGAGCGCACGCAGCCCGACGGCCAGGGCGGCGCGATCGGCACCGGCGAGATGCGCGAGCTGCCCATCCAGTCGCTGTACCGTGCGATCGGCTACTTCGGCTCACCGCTGCCCGGCGTGCCCTTCGACAAGAAGCACGGCGTGATCCCGAACCGCGAGGGGCAGGTGCTCGCGAAGGACTCGAACGACCAGGTCCCGGGCATCTACGCGACCGGGTGGATCAAGCGCGGACCGGTCGGCCTCATCGGTCACACCAAGTCCGACGCGATGGAGACCGTGCGTCACATCATCAACGACCAGGGGTCGTGGTGGCACCCGGAGGACCCCTCGGAGGAGGCCATCCCGGCGCTGCTCCAGGAGCGCGACGTGAAGTGGACCGACCTCGACGGCTGGCACCGCCTCGACGAGCACGAGATCGCCCTCGGTGCGCCGCACGAGCGGGCGCGCGTCAAGGTCGTGCCGCGCGACGAGATGGTGCGCGTCTCCCGCGGGGAGTGAGTCGCCCTCGGGGTGTGGGTCGCCCTCGGCTAGCCTGGCCGCATGGCTGACACCGGCTCCGCGCAGTGGGTCCCCGACGTCCTCGGCGACGAGTTCGAGCAGCTGACGCTGCCGCTCGTAGACGACGACCAGGGGCCGGTCGTGGCGACGCTGGTGCGCGCTCTCCCGGCATCCGTCGGGTGGTGGGAGCGTCTGCGGGGGCGGATGCCGGGGCGGATGCCGCTTCTCCACGACGTCGACGTGCTCTACGTGCACGGCTGGTCGGACTACTTCTTCCAGAAGCGCCTCGCGCGGTTCTGGACCTCGCGCGGTGCGCGGTTCTTCGCGCTCGATCTGCGCAAGTACGGGCGCAGCCTGCGCGACGGGCAGACGCCGGGGTACGTGACCGATCTCGCGACCTACGACGAGGACATCGCTGCGGCGCTGGATGCGATGGGCCGGGGATCGGATGCCGCGGCATCCGATCGGCGCCTCGTGCTGCTCGGGCATTCGACGGGCGGGCTGACGCTGAGCCTGTGGGCGTCACGGCATCCGGGGATGGCGGATGCCGTGATCCTCAACAGCCCGTGGTTGGAGTTCCAGTTCGCGGCGGCCCGCGCGGCGATCGCACCGATGGTCGAGCTGCAGGCGCGACTGCGCCCGCTCGATGCGGCGCCGCAGATCGATCTCGGCTTCTACAGTCGGGCGCAGGAGGCGGTGGCCGATCCCGACGATCCGATGGAGGTCGACCTCCGGTGGCGCCCGCAGCAGACCATGGCGGTGCACGCCGGGTGGTTGCACGCGATCCTCAGTGGGCATCGCACGGTCGCGGCGGGTCTGTCGATCACGGCGCCGGTGTGCGTGCTGTTGTCGGCACGGTTCGCGTCGCCGACGCGCTGGTCCGATGAGCTCACGCGGGCGGACACCGTGCTCGTGGTCGAGGACATCGCCCGCGCCTCGCTGCGGCTCGGGCCGTCGGTCACCGTCGAGCGGATCGACGGAGCGCTGCACGACGTGTTCCTCTCGGCGCACGACGCACGCGAGGACGCATACCGGCGGCTCGACCGCTGGGTGAGAGGCTGGCGAGCCGCTGGGTGACGGGAGGCGTCAGACGTAGTACATGGCGCGGGCGAGACGCTCGGCCCCGTCGCCGTCTCCGCGTTCCACCGCATCGCGGAAGTCGGCGTAGATCTGCGTCATGTGCGCGCGGTCCTCGACCGGCACCACCCAGGTGCGGAGGTTGCGGAACAGGGCGATGCTCGAGTCGTTGACGAGGGCGCTGTGCTGCGGGTTGCCCGCGCGATGGGTGAGGTACGAGAAGACCGCCCACCGGCTCTCGGACGTCTTCGCGGCATCGTCGAGCGTCGTGTGCAGCTGCTCGACGAGCCCCGCCAGGTAGGCGCGCTCCACGTCGGTCAACTTGGGCACGCCCATACGTGCGGAGACGCCCGCCTGGTAGCCCGCGAACTCGAGGGTGCCGAGCACGATCTCGGGTGTGACGAGCGTGACTTCGGTGTATCTGCTCGGGTACATCGTGACCAGTCCCAGGCGCTCGAGGCGCTGCAGGGCTTCGCGTACGGGCGTGCGTGAGACGTGGAGCTCGTCGGCGACGGTGACGTCGCGAATCCGGTAGCCCGGCTCCATCACCCCGTCGATGATCTGCTGGCCGATGTGGTGGAACACCTCGTCTGCGAGGAGCTGTTTGCCTTCGCCGATGTGTGTGGTTTCGATGCTGCTCATCGACTTACCCCCAGTAAGTTCGTCGTTGCACGACCGCAGGCGTCGCGCCTCCCGTTCGCGCGGTGCGCCTGCTGTCGTGCTGTCCTGCTGTCTGCTGTCTTGCTGTCGTGCGGTTCTGCTGCCTTGCGCGAGCGCCCCATACGCTCTCGCAGGAAACTACATCATGCACCTGTGCAGCCGCCGTGCCTATGTTTCTTGCGGTGACCTTGCGCTTCTCTCTCCTCTCGTTCGCCTCGCACGGGCCCGCGGATATCGCCGGTGCGCTCACGCACTCGGATACGGGTGCGTTTACGCACTCAGGTGCTGGTGCGTTCACGCGCTCAGACGCTGTCGGTGAACCTGACGGTGTTCTGCTCGGGTGGGTGGTCGATGTAGGTCGTTCCGGTCGGGCTGGTCCACGCGAGGTCGCCGGGTTGTCGGTGGTGGACACGCCACCGCGAGTGGTGTTTGAGCATGTGGTGTCGTCGGCAGAGGTGGGCGAGGTTGTCGGCGCAGGTCTCGCCGCCGCTCGAGGCGGCGTGGGTGTGGTCGATGTCGCATCGTCGTGCGGCGATGTTGCAGCCGGGGAAGCGGCAGCGTTGATCGCGGGCGCGGAGATGTCGGGTGAGTTGGTCGGTGGGGCGGTAGCGGTCGATGGCGAGGAGCGCGCCGGTGATCGGGTGCGTGAGCACCCGTTCCCAGCCCGTCGCCTGGCCTGCGAGGTGTCGTGCCGTGTCGGTGTCGATGGGGGAGCGGCCGTCGAGCTCTGCCGGGGGTGCCCCGGTGCGGCTGCCGCCGTTGTGGCCGCCGGTGTCGTCGTCCATGAGTGTGAGGACGGGCACGGTGACTTCCACTCGTGCACGGATCTCACCGAGCAGTCCGGTCTCGGTGTCGTGCCCGGCCGGAGCGCCGGTGAGTGCGATGTCGGCGAGCAGGTCGGCGCGCAGCTGGTCGGTCGTGCGCGGGGTGGGAGCATCCGCGGGCGACTCGATCGCCGGTCCACGGTCGCCGTTCATGGCCTTCGATGCTTTCGCCGCCTGTGCGCCTTGGCGGGTGATCGTGCGCGCCATCCGCGTGAGCCGGTCGTGGATGCCGTGGACGAGCACGGCGGGGCCGAGCATCCCGAGTTCGGCCATCCCGTCGTCGAGGTCCTTCACCCACACCCGCCGCAGTTCCCGGGCGTCCCGGTGACGTTCGGTCACCGTGCGGGCCTGGTACTGCTCCGCGATCCGCCGCGCCACCCGCCGCAACCTGTTCGGCGACTCGACCACCGCCGCCTCCACCGCGCGCGCCGCATACCGCGCCCGGTCGGCAGGGTCGTCGAGATGCGCGCCCGCGTCGACGATGACCCGGGCGTGGGCGGCACTGATCCGCCCCGCGCCCTGCGCCGCCCACACCTCGACGAATCGCTCGACCGTCCACGACGCCTCGTCCATCCGCCGTTCGATCGTGCGGTCGCTCACCCGCACCGCCGCCCCGATCTCCGCCGCCACCGCCCGCAAGGCGATATCGCCGTGATCCGGATGCGCCGCCCGTCGCGCGATATCGATCGCGACCCGCGAAGCCACCGCGAGCATCCCGTCACGCACCGCGAACAACCGAGCGATCGTCTCCTCGACCGCCCGCAGCGAGCCCACCAGATCGGCGATCATCGCCGTCTGGGAGTCCGTCGCATCGAGTACTTCCGTCATGAGAACAGCCCACCACACCCCACCGACATTCGAACAAAGATACGAGAATCCGCATTGATGGCGAACGACTGTCGGTGGCCCGTGGCAGGCTCCGGTGATGGACGAACTCACTCTGCGCCCGTGGGGCGCCGGCGACCTGCCGCTTCTTCAGCGGGCCAACGCGCCCGCGATGACGGCGCACCTGAACGGCTCCGAAAGCGACGCCCAGGTCGAAGAGCGCCATGCGCGTTATCTGCCCCTGAACGCATCGGGCGAAGCGCATATGTCGGTCATTCTCGACCGCGGAAGCCCGGTCGGATCGATCGGCTTCTGGCCCGTGCGCTGGCGCGACACCGACGCCTGGGAGGCAGGCTGGTTCGTCCTCCCCGAGGCGCAGGGGCGCGGGATCGCGGCGCGCGCGGTCGAGCTGATCATCGCGCAGGCGCAGGCGTCGACCGACCCGGGGGAGCGGCGGATGCTGGTGGCCTTCCCCGGCGTCGACAACGCCGCATCGAATGCTGTCTGCCGTCGCGCGGGATTCGCCCACGTCGGCTCGGTCGTCGAGGAGTTCCGTGGTGCGGCACTCGCAGTCAATGAGTGGGCCCTCGATCTCCGCGAGACGCACCCCGGAAACGCGTGAAGCCCCGCCGGAGCGGGGCTTCACGAACGGGTGACGGCGCGGTCAGCGGTAGTTGATGAACTGCAGGTCGACGTCGAGGTCGGAGCCCTTGAGCAGGGCGATGACCGACTGCAGGTCGTCGCGGCTCTTCGACTGCACGCGCAGCTCATCGCCCTGGATCTGGCTCTTGACGCCCTTGGGGCCCTCGTCGCGGATGATCTTGTTGATCTTCTTCGCGTTCTCCGAGGAGATGCCGTCCTTGAGCGTCGAGACGATGCGGAACTCCTTGCCGCTGGCGAACGGGTCGCCCGACTCGAGGCTCTTGAGCGAGATGCCGCGCTTGATGAGCTTGGACTGGAACACGTCGAGCACGGCCTTCGCGCGCTCCTCGGTGCCGGCGATGATGAGGATCTGCTCGCCGCTCCAGGCGATCGACGCGCCCGCACCCTTGAAGTCGTAGCGCTGCTCGATCTCCTTGCGGGCCTGGTTCAGGGCGTTCTCGGCCTCCTGGTGATCCACTTTCGAGACGATGTCAAAGGAACTGTCAGCCATACAGGGAGTGTACCGAGAGTGCGGATCCCGCGCCCCTCGCGTCCACCGCGCGGCGACACGCGGGCGCCTCGGCGTTGCTCCGCGTGCAACCGATACTTCGGTCGTAGCGTGAAGGCATGGCACGAGTCGGTGGACGCAACCTGGCGATGAGCTGGTTCGCGGGAGTGGTCTGCGCCGGTGTCGTCGCCGGGCTGGTCTGGCTCTCCCTGCCGATGATGCCCGTGCTCGCCGCGTTCGCCGGCGACACATTGCGATCGATTTTCCCCTGAGCGGGACCGTCGCTTCCCGAACGCGCCGGAGGGGTGAATGCCGACACGTCGGCACGCCTCCCGGAGCGTGTCCGCGGGCGGCGGTACCCTCGCACTGCACACTTCCGATGAGAGGCGCACCCCATGAGTGACCCCGAGGTTCCCCAGCCCGAGCGGCCGAAGGACGTCAACGACGTCCTCGACAGCGCGAACGAGGGTCTCGACGCCGCCGCCGCGGCCGGTGCCGACGTGCCCGCCGGCGACAACGCCGCGATCCATGACGCCGCGACCCGCGACAACGCCTCCAGTGCCGCCGTGCCCGACGCTGCGACGACGGATGCCGCGACCGCAGCCCCCGCGACCGAGCGCTCCGCCGCTCCCGTCGTCGACCCCGATCTCGCCGCCTTCGAGGCAGCCGAGCGCGACCACCCGGGCACGTTCTCGGCTCCGGTCGAGCGCCGAGATCCCGCCTACGGTGCCGAGGCGGCCGAGGCCACCGAGGTGATCGCCGCTCCCGCCGCGTACGTCGACGAGACGCCGACGGTGGCCGACACCGCTTACTCGTCTCGTGCCGATGCCGAGACCACGATCGTCCCGTCGGAGCCGGCGTTCGCCGCCGCTGCTTCCTCGCACCCGCAGCCGATCTTCGTGCAGGCTCCCGAGCCGCCGCGCGATCGCGGCAACCGCGGCACGGCCGGCGCGATCGGACTCCTCGCGACCCTCGCCTTCGCGGTGCTCTACCTGGGTGCCACGCTCGGGCTGGGCGCGCTCGCGGGCGACGTCGACGGCAACAATATCGGTCAGGCTGCTCTGGCTCCGCTGCAGACCGCGGGCTACTGGGTGCCGGTCGCCGTCTTCTTCCTCGGATTCTGGCTGCTCGGCGCGATCATCAACCGTGGTCGTTGGGGCCTCTGGGTCGTCTTCGGCATCATCGTCGGCGCGATCGCGTACGGCGGTCACCTCCTCGGCCAGCTCTTCCAGGCGCAGTTCTGGACCCTCACCGCGTCCGAGGGCGCCGACCTCATCGGCGGCCAGCTCCTCGCTCCGCTGGCGATCGTCGCCTTCGTGTTCGCCCGTGAGCTCACCATCTGGTTCGGTGCGTGGGTCGCCCGTAGCGGTGCCCGCAAGACCGAGCTCAACCTCGAGGCGCAGCGCGAGTACGAGCGCACCCTCGAGGCCGGTCCGACGCTGTCGAGGTAATGACGCACACGCCGATGCCGAACCCCCGTGGACCCGAGTCCGCGGGGGTTTCGCCTGTCCTGGCGGTGGTCTTCGCGACCATCGGCTTCTTCGCCCTGGCGATCTTCGGCCTCGGCGGGGTGAGCGTGCTCACCGACACCGACATCATCGCGACCCCGGGTCTCGGTCAGTGGCCGGGCATCGGCGGTATGGCCGCGGCGGTTCTCGCCTTCGCGCTGATGCTGTGGTCGGTGGTCCGTCGCCCGGGGCCGTCGTTCTTCTCGGCGCTCGTGATCGCGGTCGCCACCGCGCTCGTGCATCTGGCCGCGGTCTGGATCGCGGTGGCGAGCGTCGCTTCGAGCGCATTGCTCGCGACGGCGGTCGCCGGCGATCTGGTGCGCGGGGGAGCGAGTGCCGTGCTGCTGCTGGCCGCGGCGATCGGTGCCTGGGCGGGGATCGCCCTGCGGCGCACCCGTGCCCGGCATCCGCGCTGGCCCTGGGAACGCGACGACGACGCGGAGTGACGCCCGGCGATGACGCGCCGCTTTCCGGTCGTGTCGCCGCGAACGACCGTGCCGCGCGTACCCTGGTGGGGTGGAGCGCTCGTTGGAGACGCAGGTCGACCAGGCCGTCGAGGCCTGGTTGCGCTGGGTGCCGCGCTGGGAGCCGGCGACCCATCGCGGTCGCATCGCGCCCTGTCGTCGGTGCTTGGGTTCGCCGCTGCTGTCGGCCGCGGGGATCGGCGCGAACGTCCCCCACGGGGTGCAGCACGGCCTCTCGACGCGGTTGAAGACGATCGTCGATCATGCGGTCGCCGATTACACCGCGCGGAACCTCCCGATGCTGCAGCGCGAGCTCGACCAGCAGGCGGCGCGCAATCGTGCACGCAGCTACCGCCCCTCGGAAGACCTCGATCCCGAGTTCGACGGACTGCCGCTCGACCCCGATCCGGTCCCGGGCGCCCCGTTCCTCTTCACGATCGCCGGCCTCGCCGACGACGCCACCGAGGCTCTGCCGCCCCTGCCGCCGCTGACCGAGGAAGCCAAGGTGGCGCTCCGCCAGGAGGTCGGTCTCGCCGACGAGTACGCCAACATGGTGGGCCGGGAGATCTGCGGTCTGCTGCTGCGCCACCGCCTGGGGATCCAGGCCGCGATCTCGCAGCACATCGAGCCGCAGATCGAGGCGCTCCTCGCCGAGTTGACGCAGTCGCTCGACTCGCCCTTCGACGCGGACCCGAGTTAGCGGCGGCATCCGTACCGAAGCGCTTGCCGCCATTTGACCGGCACGTTACGCGCCATTACACTTGGTCAGGTGTGTGCACGTCTCGACGTGCGCGCTGGGCGCCGGCCCCATGGCCGGTCCGCCCCCACGGCATACCCACCACACCAAAGGCGCGTCTGTTCAGGCGTGCCGGTGGGTCATGATGTGAAACCCATCACGCTGTCACCGTGCAGCATTATGAGGAGAGAACGTGCCAACCATTCAGCAGTTGGTTCGCAAGGGTCGCTCGCCCAAGGTCACCAAGACCAAGGCACCGGCGCTCAAGTCGAACCCGCAGCAGGCCGGGGTCTGCACCCGCGTCTACACCACCACCCCGAAGAAGCCGAACTCGGCGATGCGCAAGGTCGCTCGTGTGAAGCTCCGCAACGGCACCGAGGTCACCGCGTACATCCCCGGTGAGGGCCACAACCTCCAGGAGCACTCGCTGGTGCTCGTCCGTGGCGGTCGTGTCAAGGACCTCCCCGGTGTGCGTTACAAGATCGTCCGTGGCGCCCTGGACACCCAGGCAGTCAAGAACCGTAAGCAGGCTCGTTCCCGCTACGGCGCGAAGAAGGGTTGAGTTAGATGCCTCGTAAGGGTCCCGCCCCCAAGCGCCCCGTCGTCAACGACCCGGTATACGGCGCTCCGATCGTCACCTCGCTGGTGAACAAGATCCTCGTCGACGGCAAGAAGTCGCTGGCCGAGTCGATCGTCTACGGCGCCCTCCGCGGTGTCGAGGCGAAGAACGGTCAGGATGCCGTCGCCACGCTCAAGAAGGCGCTCGACAACGTCCGCCCGACCCTCGAGGTCCGCAGCCGCCGCGTCGGCGGCTCGACCTACCAGGTGCCGGTCGAGGTCAAGCCGCACCGCGCGAACACCCTCGCGCTGCGCTGGCTCGTCAGCTACGCCAAGGGTCGTCGCGAGAAGACGATGACCGAGCGTCTCCAGAACGAGATCCTCGACGCGTCGAACGGCCTGGGAGCCGCGGTCAAGCGCCGCGAGGACACCCACAAGATGGCCGAGTCGAACCGCGCGTTCGCTCACTACCGCTGGTAAACAGCTCCGCCCGCTCCCAGCCCCGGCCGGGAGCGGGCACCCCCCTCTTCGCAGTACGACTGCCAGAAAGATAAGGACACTCCCGTGGCACAAGACGTGCTCACCGACCTGAGCAAGGTCCGCAACATCGGCATCATGGCGCACATCGATGCTGGCAAGACCACCACGACTGAGCGCATCCTGTTCTACACGGGTGTCAACCACAAGCTGGGCGAGACCCACGACGGTGCATCGACCACCGACTGGATGGAGCAGGAGAAGGAGCGCGGCATCACGATCACGTCTGCCGCCGTGACCTGCTACTGGAACAAGAACCAGATCAACATCATCGACACCCCCGGTCACGTGGACTTCACGGTCGAGGTGGAGCGCTCGCTCCGCGTCCTCGACGGTGCCGTCGCCGTCTTCGACGGCAAGGAGGGCGTCGAGCCCCAGTCCGAGACCGTGTGGCGTCAGGCCGACAAGTACAACGTCCCGCGCATCTGCTTCGTCAACAAGATGGACAAGCTCGGCGCCGACTTCTACTTCACCGTCGACACCATCATCAACCGCCTCGGCGCGAAGCCGCTGGTCATCCAGCTGCCCATCGGCGCGGAGAGCGACTTCATCGGTGTCGTCGACCTCGTCGAGATGCGCGCACTGGTCTGGGCGGGTGACGCCAAGGGTGATGTGACCATGGGCGCCTCGTACGAGATCCAGGAGATCCCGGCCGACCTCAAGGAGAAGGCGGACTCGTACCGTCAGCAGCTCCTCGAGACCGTCGCCGAGAGCGACGACGCGCTGCTCGAGAAGTTCTTCGGTGGCGAGGAGCTCACGGTCGCCGAGATCAAGGGCGCCATCCGCAAGATGACGGTCGCCTCGGAGATCTACCCGGTCCTCTGCGGTTCGGCCTTCAAGAACCGCGGTGTGCAGCCGATGCTCGACGCGGTCGTCGACTTCCTCCCGAACCCGCTCGACGTGGGTTCGATCGAGGCGCACGACCCCAAGGACTACGACACGATCATCGAGCGTCACCCGGACGCGAACGACCCGTTCGCTGCTCTGGCGTTCAAGGTCGCGGTGCACCCGTTCTTCGGTCGCCTCACCTACGTGCGCGTGTACTCGGGTTCGCTCGAGTCCGGCTCCGCGGTCATCAACTCGACCAAGGGCAAGAAGGAGCGCATCGGCAAGATCTTCCAGATGCACGCCAACAAGGAGATCCCGGTCCCCTCGGTCACGGCGGGCAACATCTACGCGGTCATCGGCCTGAAGGACACCACCACCGGTGACACCCTGACCGACCCGGCCTCCCCGGTCGTCCTCGAGTCGATGACGTTCCCGGAGCCCGTGATCGAGGTCGCCATCGAGCCGAAGACCAAGGCCGACCAGGAGAAGCTGGGTGTCGCCATCCAGAAGCTCGCCGAAGAGGACCCGACCTTCCGCACCGAGCTCAACCCCGAGACCGGTCAGACGACCATCAAGGGCATGGGCGAGCTGCACCTCGACATCCTCGTCGACCGCATGAAGCGCGAGTTCAACGTCGAGGCCAACGTCGGAAAGCCGCAGGTCGCGTACCGCGAGACGATCCGCAAGGCCGTCGAGAAGCACGACTACACGCACAAGAAGCAGACCGGTGGTTCGGGTCAGTTCGCGAAGATCCAGTTCACCATCGAGCCGATGGACCTGGACTCCGAGAACACGTACGAGTTCGTCAACGCCGTCACCGGTGGCCGCATCCCGCGCGAGTACATCGGATCGATCGACGCCGGTTTCCAGGACGCCATGAACGTCGGAGTCCTCGCGGGCTACCCGATGGTCGGCGTCAAGGCGACCATCGTCGACGGTGCCGCGCACGACGTCGACTCCTCGGAGATGGCGTTCAAGATCGCCGGCTCCATGGGCTTCAAGGAGGCGGCTCGCCGCGCCAGCCCGGCTCTCCTCGAGCCGCTGATGGCCGTCGAGGTCCGTACTCCCGAGGAGTACATGGGCGACGTCATCGGTGACCTGAACTCGCGTCGTGGCCAGATCCAGTCGATGGAGGATGCCGCCGGCGTCAAGGTCGTCCGCGCCCAGGTGCCGCTGTCCGAGATGTTCGGCTACATCGGCGACCTGCGCTCGAAGACCTCGGGTCGCGCCGTCTACTCGATGGAGTTCCACAGCTACGCTGAGGTTCCCCGCAACGTGGCCGACGAGATCGTCCAGAAGACCGCGGGCGAGTAACAACTTCTGGGAGCCGGGTTCCGGCCCGGCTCCCAGGTCCCCTACAACTTCACATTCCCTCTCTACTAAACTGAGATTCACACCCGTAGAGAACCGGTCGCAATCCAGTGCCCGGCATCCTCTACACGACGTCCTGAGGAGGACCCAGTGGCTAAGGCCAAGTTCGAGCGGACCAAGCCGCACGTCAACATCGGAACCATCGGTCACGTTGACCACGGCAAGACCACGCTCTCCGCAGCGATCTCGAAGGTGCTTGCTGACAAGTTCCCGTCTGACACCAACGTGCAGCGCGACTTCGCTTCCATCGACTCGGCGCCGGAAGAGCGCCAGCGTGGTATCACCATCAACATCTCGCACATCGAGTACGAGACCCCGAAGCGCCACTACGCGCACGTTGACGCCCCCGGCCACGCCGACTACGTCAAGAACATGATCACCGGTGCGGCTCAGATGGACGGCGCGATCCTCGTGGTCGCCGCCACCGACGGCCCGATGGCTCAGACGCGTGAGCACGTTCTGCTCGCCAAGCAGGTCGGCGTTCCGTACCTGCTCGTCGCGCTGAACAAGTCCGACATGGTCGACGACGAGGAGATCCTGGAGCTCGTCGAGCTCGAGGTCTCCGAGCTCCTCGCCTCGCAGGGCTTCGCCGAGGACGCTCCTGTCGTCCGCGTCTCCGCTCTCAAGGCCCTCGAGGGCGACGAGAAGTGGGTCCAGTCGATCCTCGACCTCATGGAGGCCGTCGACGAGAACGTGCCCGACCCGGTGCGCGACAAGGACAAGCCGTTCCTGATGCCCGTCGAGGACGTCTTCACGATCACCGGTCGTGGAACCGTCGTCACGGGTCGCGCCGAGCGTGGCACCCTGGCCATCAACTCCGAGGTCGAGATCGTCGGACTGCGTCCGACCGTCAAGACCACGGTCACGGGTATCGAGATGTTCCACAAGCAGCTCGACGAGGCCTGGGCCGGCGAGAACTGTGGTCTGCTGCTCCGCGGCACCAAGCGTGAGGACGTCGAGCGCGGTCAGGTCATCGTCAAGCCGGGTTCGGTCACGCCGCACACCGACTTCGCGGGCACCGCGTACATCCTGTCGAAGGACGAGGGTGGCCGTCACAACCCGTTCTACACGAACTACCGCCCGCAGTTCTACTTCCGCACCACCGACGTCACCGGCGTCATCACGCTGCCCGAGGGCACCGAGATGGTCATGCCCGGCGACACCACGGACGTCACGGTCGAGCTGATCCAGCCGATCGCGATGGAAGAGGGCCTCGGCTTCGCCATCCGTGAGGGTGGACGCACCGTCGGCGCCGGTACGGTCACGAAGATCATCAAGTAAGCATCTGCTTCCTGCACAAGGGGTCGGACCTTCGGGTCCGGCCCCTTTTGTGTTGCCCCGCAACCCCGAGAATCCGGTATCCCAAACCCCTCCCCTTATCCACTTGAATAAAACACGAAGTGTTGGATAGTGTGAATACCGCTATGCGAAAGCATGGCGAAGCAGGCATGTGTTCGAGCCCTAGGTCGAACCGGCGCTGCAGCGGCCAGGGAAACCCGAAGCTTCCCTGAGCCGCTGATCTGCGCGCGCCTGCCTGTGTCGGGGAGAGCCTGCGCGCCGGGGAGTGGCGCGCGGGATAAAGGGGAGTATCACCATGCGTCCGAACGAGCGTGCCGGTAAGCAGCATCGCGCCCGGAGACTGACGGCCATCACCGCCGTCGTCTCCCTGATCGCAGGAGCCTTCGCCGTCGGCGCGGGCGTGCAGATGGCTACCGCAGCCGACTGGGCACCGAGCCTCTCGGTGCAGAACGTCGATCCGGCATCCGCGGGCAAGGACTTCGTCCTCTCCGGCGAGAACGTCGGCTTCGACGTCGCCGTCTCGAATGCCGACGGAGGCAAGCAGTTCAACCTGAGTCTGCTCGCCATCGTGCCCGACTCGGTCTCCCTCGTCTCGGCGGGCGCGTTCGGTTCTCCGACCGTCTACCGGTCCGGCGACGTCCTTCCCAACCGCTCCCGCACGGCCGGCGCCGCTTCGCAGTCGTGCGCCGATCTCGGACTCGTGTCCGCGGCGCCCGGACCACTGTGCGCCGTGCCGACGGGCCAGCAGGTCTGGGTCTGGTCGAACGTCAACGATCTGCCCCAGGGCGGAACGGTGTCCTCCACGGTCACCGTCGCCCCGCTCGACGACGTGTACCCGGTCGGGGGCGAGGTCGCCTTCTCGATCCGCGCGTTCACGAGCAACGACCCGTCGCGTCTCCCCACGTTCGACGGTTCGCCGAGCGTCTCCCAGGTGGTCGACCACACCTCCGCCGCGGCATCCGGGAACGACACCGTCCCCGTCCAGGCCCTTCGTATCGTCAAGACCGAACCGAGTGTCGAGGACGAGCTGCTCCGCGGCGCGCACGACAGCGTCACCACCTACTCGCTCCGTGTCGAGAACACGACGCGCGGCGCCAGCGACGCGGTGACGGTCACCGACTACCTTCCCGCCGGACTCGAGTACCTCGGGCTCGCGAACGGCGACAACACCACGGTGGGCGTCGAGTACCCCGCATCCGGTCCGATCCGCGGCGGCGTCACCGCGGGCGAGACGGTCGACACCGTGCAGCTCTCCGCCGCCCAGGCGGCGGCACTGGGGCTGCCCGGCGCCGGTGTGTACACCAAGATCACCTGGTCGCTCGGCGACCTGCCCGCGGGTGCCACGCGCCAGATCCAGTACCGCGCGGCCGTGCCGCTCTTCGCCAACGCGCTGTGGACCGAAGGCTCCGCACCGACGCCCGAGAGCGGGGCGCAGGCGGCGAACCTCGACAACAACACCGGCGCGTCGACGCGCCACGGCGGCGAATCGAACCCCGCTTCCGGACAGACCATGCGCAACGTCGCCGCGGTCGCCGGCACCTACCAGGGCGTCGTCCTGGGTGGGAACGACGCTCTGCGTGCCGCGACCGACGACGATGACGAGATCATCGAGGCCGTCGACGTGCGTGTCGTGAAGAGCGTCGACGCGGGTCGCCTCTTCGAAACCGGCTCGGTGGCGACCTACTCGGTGAAGGTCGACGTCAGCGAGTACGTCGACGCCAGCGGCATCGTGCTCACCGACGTGATCCCCAACGGCCTGTGCCCCGCCTTCCCCCGCGACCCGTCCGGTGTCGCGCTCATGATCGACGGCCTCGAGGTCCCGCAGAGCAGCTGGAACTCATCGGTTCCCGGAGACGCCTGCAACTTCCCGACGACCGCGAACGGCGCGGAGATCTCGGACGAGCTCACCATCGTCTCCATCGACTACACCCGTTCGGACGGCACCTTCACCGTGCGCTTCTCGGTCGACGACATCGCGGCAGGAGACTCCGTCACCGCGCGCTACTCGGCGATGCAGCGTCCCAACTACAGCGGTGCGAACGGCGGCACGAGCTCGGGTGACCGGTTCCTCAACACCGTCACCGTCACGGCCCAGACCGACCCGATCGCGGCGATCGCGAACGACCCCGAACTGTCGCAGCGCGTCGGGGGAACCCGCTACGTCTCGGACGATTCCGCCGCGCTCATCACCTCGCACTTCACGGATCTCGACAAGACCGTGCTCGAGCGCGGCCAGAACCCCACTGACGCCGACGCCGTCTGGAGCAAGCAGGCGACGCAGCCGTTCTCGCCGGGTGACACGGTGTGGTACCGCGTCATCGTGCCGTTCGCGACGGGTATCGACACGCGCAACCCCGTGCTCAGCGACTACCTGCCCGAGGGCATCGCCTTCTCCGAGGCGCTCTACACCTACCGTGGCATCCCCGGCTTCACGAACGCCACGACCCCGGTCGCCATCGATGCGGCCGGATTCCCGACCGCGTACATCCCCCAGCCGGCCACGGACGCGACGTCGCTCACGTGGGAGTTCGGCTCCCGGAACCGCGATGGCAGCGGCGACCGCTTCATGCCCGCCGGCAGCTCGGTCACGGTCTACCTGCGTGCCGACGTCCAGGCGCAGTCGGCTTCGCCCGAGGAGGTCGACAACCCGCGCAATCAGGCGAAGTACCAGCAGGTCAACGTCGACGGAGAACTGTCGTTCCTCCGCGACGACGCCGGCATCGATCTCGACTGGGGCTCGACCCTGACGAAGGGCATCCGGGCGGTCAACGCGACCGTCAGCGGGCCGACGTTCGGTGCGCGCCCGGCCACGGCCCAGGTCGTTCAGGACGATCGCGTCGAATACCGCATCGACGTCACCGCGCCGCAGAACCCCACCACCGACTACGTCGTGTGGGACGTGCTCCCGGCCGGGGTGAAGAAGGCCGACGTCGGCTCGTTCACCGCCGAACTCTCGAACGGGGGCGTCGCGTCGCCGGTCGCCGCATCGGATGTGGATGCCGTGGCCTACGACCCGGGCGAGATCCCTGGGGGCATCGCACCGAGCAGCGCCTACGCCGACCGGTCGATCATCGCATGGACCGTTCGCGCCTCGGTCGCCGGGTCCACCCCGGCGGCGGACGGTGAGCCCGCAGTCGCGCGTGGGCTCTCCCTCGGATACACGCTCACCGTGCCCGCCGGCATCGCCGACGGCGGCGCTCCCGCGCAGCTCACGCAGAGCTACGTGAACACCGCCGGCATCGTGAGCTACGGCATCGAGAACTCCGCGACGAAGACCACGACGGTCGTCCCGCAGGCGGATGCCGGGGGCCAGCAACTCACGAACCGCACCCCGCAGGCCGGGGAGATCGAGGTGTCCGACATCGACACGGTCGACACCGCCGAGGTGCACCTGCCCGACGTCGCCGTGGCGAAGAGTCTCGTCTCGACGGAGGTGGGCCCGACGACGGGAACGCCGTACGGCGAGGTCGACCTCGGCGCGTCGACGCGCAATGCCGCCAACCAGATCGTGCAGGGCGAGCACGCGACCTTCGAGTACTCGATGACGATCCCCGCCCGCACCACGATCCGCGGTGCCGTGCTCTCCGACGGCGGCTCGCTGAGCACCGGTGGCGCCGGTGTCACCTATCAGTACGTCCCCGGCAGCGCGACCTTCTTCGATCCCTCGGGCGAGGAGCTCTCGATCGAGGACGGCACCGACACGTTCCAGACGGCGGAGACGGTCGGGAACACGCACGGCGTGCTCACCTTCCCGTCGACGTACACGAACAGCAGCACCGAGCCGCAGACCTTCCGGGTGCAGATCACCGCGTGGGTGAAGGATCGTGATGCCGCTCCGGCGAACGCCGCCGCACCGCAGATCGCCAACGGCACGCAGCTGACGAACACGGCGACGCTGAGCTTCCTCGACCCGAACGCGACGGGCGGCTCGCGCCTCACCCGCACCGCCAACGCACAGGTGCAGTTCATCGAGCCCGCACCCAAGCTGACCAAGACGGCATCCGCCGCGACGGTCGGTGCCGACGGCACGGTGACGTACACGCTCCGGGCCGAGAACGGCGCCAACCGCGTCTCGTTCTACGATTCCGTCGTGCTCGACTGCGTCCCGGCGGAGATCACCCCCAGCAACCTCTCCGCGACGGCCGGTGACCCGCGCATCGTCGGGGACTGCGCGATCGGAACGGGCAACGTCATCCAGCCGGGTTCCGGACCCGGAACGCTCATCGAGTGGACCATCCCGGTGATCAACGGCACCGGCCCGACCGGCGCCCCGACGCTCACCTACACCGGAACCGTCGAGACCCGGGCCGGCGGCGGTTCGACCTTCACCAACCGTGCCGAGCTCAAGGGATACACCCTGCCGCTCGCTGTGGGCGATGACACCGACACGTCGGACCGTCGCGGCACGGTCGCGGCGGTCAGCGCGGCGACGGTGCGGATGCCCGAGGCATCCATCGCCAAGACCGTCAGCCCCGGCACCGCACCGGTCGGCGATGTCGTGACGTACACGCTCACGACCACGCTCCCGGCGAGCACCAACTTCTACGACGTCGTGCTCACCGACCTCCTTCCCGTCGGTGTGGAGTACCTGCCCACGGGCACGCGCACGCAGACGACGAACTGGGCCGGTGCGCCGAACGCGCCGACGATCGGAGCGCCGACCCTGAACGGGCGTACTCTCAGCTGGAGCATCGGACCCGACGACATCACCGCCTGGTCTGCCACCCGCACCATCACCGTCACCTTCCAGGCGCGCGTGACCTCGAACGTCACCGCAGCGGCTCCGAGCAACACCGGCACGTTCTCGTGGAGCTCCGTCGACGGTTCGACGGTCCCCGCCGATCGCAAGTCGCCCACCTCGACCGCGACGGTGACCCTGCTCAATCCGAGCGTGACGATCGCGAAGGCCGTGAAGACGGCCGGAGCGGATGACTCGACGTACGCCGCGAGCAAGACCGGCGACCCCGACCGGACCTTCACCTACCGCGTGCGCGTCACGAACGCCACGGGCGCGGGCACGGCACCGGCCCACGGAATCGTCGTGACCGATCGCGTCGATGCCGGTGTGCGCATCGACACGGCGCAGGCGGCGTTCGCCGAGGCGACGTTCTCGGACGAGCAGGCGATCCAGGACGGACGCGGTGGCACGATCACGTGGACGCTCGCCGGCCCGCTCGGCAACACGAGCGGCAGCAACGTCCGCGATCTCGTCTACCAGGGCACGTTCGTCGCCTCCGCGTCGCTGCGCGCGGTCGCGCTCGACAACGCGGTGGCGGTGACGCAGTACTCGTCGGCCGCAACGGACGGCTGGATCTATCGTCCCGGCGGAACCCGCCCCGGCGGTGCGACCATCCCGACCACCAACACCACCGCCACCGCGAGCGTGACTCCGCTCTTCCCGAGCATCCAGCTGCAGAAGAGCGTCACGAACCCCGGAACGCAGGCCTTCGTCGGCGAATCGTTCTCGTGGAGCCTGCAGGCGCGTAACACCGGTGCGGGCTCGGCGCAGACGATCACACTCGTCGACACCCTGCCCAGGAACTGGCGATACGACGAGACGGTGACCCCGCGCATCAGCATCGGCGGTCAGTCCGCGATCTCCCTGGCCGCACCGGCGGTCACCACCGAGAACGACCGGCAGGTTCTCACCTGGGTCGTCGCATCGTCGACCACGGCCCCGCTCCTCCCCGGCACGACGGGGGGATCGACGGATGCTCAGCGCACCGTTCTGGTCACCTTCTCGGCGAAGCCGCTCGCGGAGGCGACCACGACGGCCGGTTCGAGCCTGGCGATCAACCACACCAACACCCTCTCGGGAACGGCGACGGACACGACGGGCGTGACCCGCAACGCGACGGGCATCTACGTCGGCGCGAGCGCTCAGGCCGATGCGCAGATCGCGCGCGCCGATCTGAAGATCGTGAAGCAGGCGATCGGTGGCGACGCGGACGGTGCATGGACCGCCGGCGACACCGTGCGTCCGGCTGCTGAGGGTCGCGCCGCGTACACGCAGCCGCAGTGGCGCATCACGGTCACGAACCAGGGGCCCGATACGGCGAACGGTCCGTTCCGCGTGACCGACGACGCCTCCCTCCCCGACGGCGTGACCACCGGTGCCTTCACCGCGCGGTACTACAGCGGTGCCGCCGACACCGTCGGCTCGGCGCTCAGCCTCACCGGGTTGGGTACGCCCGAATCGCCGTTCGTCGCCGGTACGACCGGCACGACCCTGAAGTCCGACGGCTCCGACCGGATCGTCCTGGTCGCGAACGTCACGATCCAGGCGCCCGCCACCGGCACGGCCGAGAACACCGCAGCCGTGACCGGCCGCACCTACGAGGCTCCGGCCGACATCGCGAAGGACAACGAGGCCACGGCCACGAAGCCCATCTCGAGCGCCGCCGATCTCGCGATCGAGAAGACCGTCAACACCGCAGAGGTGACGGCCGGACGCTCGATCACGTGGAGCATCCAGGTGCGCAACAACGGCCCCTCGGTGTCGGCATCGACGACCGACGAGAAGATCACCGTGACCGACACGATCCCGGAGGGGATCACCGGTGTGCTCGACCCGTCGGCCGGACTCACGGCGTGGACCGCCTCGGCATCCGACGGCTGGCCCGCCACCGCCGGTGACACGATCACCTGGACCTTCACGGGCACGCAGCTGGCCGTCGGTCCGGCGCAGGACCTCTCGCTGACCGGTACGGTGCTCGCATCGTGGACGCCCGACGACGGCGACATCGCCAACATGGCGACCGTCACCCCGGGTGCGACGACCGACCCGAACACGTCCAACGACACCGACGAGGTCACCGTCACCCCGGGGGATGCGACGACCCTCGCCATCACCAAGACGCGCGTCGTGAACGACGACGGCGTCTGGAAGGATGCCGCGCAGTTCGGCGGGCCGCTGCCCGCCGTCGTCGCCGGCGAGACGGTGAGCTACCGCGTCGTCGTGACGAACAACGGACCGGCGGATGCCCGCGACGTCAGCGTCGAGGACGAGGTGCCGAGCATGCTCGCCTTCGCATCCGTCGATGACGTGACGGGCACCTGGACCCGCGTGGCGGGCCCCGACAGCCACGACACGTTCACCGTCGACGGCACCGTGCCGGCGGCCGCGGGCGACAACACCCGCGCATTCGTCGCGACCTACACGGTCGATGCGTCGCTGGAGCCCGGCTCCGCGGTGGAGAACTGGGCGACCGCATCGGCGACCAACGCCACCAACGAACCGCGCGACGGCGACACGACGGATTCCGACCGTGTCGCGGATCTCGCGATCCTCAAGCAGGCGCTGGATGCCGAGGGCGTCGCCGTCGCCGAGGGGGAGACCCCGGAGGTGACCGCGGGAACGCAGACGCGATTCCTGCTGACCGTCACGAACGAGGGGCCGAGCTACTCGAGCGCGCCGATCACGATCGCCGACCAGCTCCCGGCAGGCCTCACGTACACCTCGTCGACCATCTCGATCGCGGGAGCCGAGGCATCCGCCGCAGCCCCCACGGTCTCGGAGAACGGCCGGTCGATCTCCTGGACCGCGCTGACCGAGGAGCAGACGCTCGAGGTCGGATCGACCATCGAGATCGTCGTCACGGCCGATGTGGCCGCGGACGTCCGCCCGCAGACGCTGGTCAACGAGGCCGACGTGACGGGTCCCGACGACTTCGATCCCGTGAACAACCACAGCGAGGCCGAGATCGACATCGTCACCCTCGCCGAGATGACGGTGCAGAAGGACGTCGCCGATGGTCCGTGGATCGCCGGCACCGAGGTCGAGTACACCATCACGGTCGACAACGAGGGCCCGTCCGTCGCGGACGCCTTCCTCGCCGACGTGCTGCCGACCGGCCTCACCCCGGTCTCGATCGCGGGCGAGGGCTGGACATGCGACGAGGATGCGCAGAGCTGCATCCGTCGCGGGCACCCGCTGGGGGAGAGCACGATCACGGTCGTCGCCCTCATCGAGTCGAACGTGCTCACGGGCTCCGAGCTGACGAACACGGCGAACCTGTCGTGGACCGACAGTCGCAGCACCTCGCCGCACTCCGACAGCGACGACGCCGCGATCGACGTCACCACGGATGCCGACCTCGGCCTCGTCAAGACGGCGGTCGACGCCGAGGGTGCCGAGATCACATCCGCGGTCGCGGGGGAGAGCGTGCGCTACCGGATCGAGGCCGAGAACGTCGGACCGAGCGATGCGGTCGGGCCGATCACGGTCACAGACGCGCTGCCCTCCGGCATCCGCTTCACCGGGCTGACCGGCGACGCCGCCGAGGCGTGGTCCGCGCAGGCCGACGAGGCCGACCCGCAGACCGTGACCTTCACGCTGCTGCCGGAGGACGCGGGACTCGTGAACGGTGCCGCTGCACCGTCGATCGAGTTCGAGGCCGCCGTCGACCCGTCGATCGCGCACGACACCGTGCTCACCAACACGGCATCCGTGTCGTCGGGCACGCCGGACTCGAACCCCGAGAACGACGGCGACTCCGCCGATCTCACGATCGCTCGCGAGGTGGATCTCTCGATCACGAAGACCCACGACGCCGCGGCCGTGCGCATCGGCGACGAGCTCGCCTTCTCGCTCGAGGTCCGCAACGCCGGTCCGTCCGAGGCGACGGATGTCGTCGTGACCGATGTCGTGCCCGCCGGGCTCGAGGTCACGACGGTCGTCGGCGACGAGGTCGGAACCGACTGGTCGATCGAGAGCATCGAACCGGTCGATGCGGAGGACGCGACGGCCGGGACCCGTGTGGTCGCGCGCTACGCGCTGCCCCTCGCGCCGGGCGAGACGGCATCCGTCCTGGGTGTGAACACGCGTGTGCTCGTCGCGGCATACTCCGAGGTCGTCAACGTGGCGGATGTCTCCGCCGCCGAGATCACGGAGGAGCACCCCGACCGCACCCCCGACGACAACCGTGCGTCGGACGTCGTGACGGTTCCGCCGATGTCCGCCCTGGTCGTGAGCAAGACCGCGGTCGGGGAATTCCAGGTCGGCAAGGCCGGGTCGTACGAGATCGTCGTGCGCAACGACGGTCCCACCGCCGACCCCGGGCCCATCACCGTGACGGATGCGCTGCCCACGGGGCTCTCGTTCGCCGGATCTCCCGATGAGGGAGTGCAGGTCGACGGTCAGGTCGTCACCTGGACGCTCGCGGAGGGCCTCGCCGTCGACGAGGAGATCACCCTCACGCTGCGGGTGAACGTGGGCGAAGCCGCGTATCCCTCGGTCACCAACGTCGTCACGGTCTCCTCGCTCAGCGAGCAGACCGAGGACGCCGTACTGACGGACGATGCGACCGTCGAGGTGACGGCGGCCGATCCGCTCGCCACGACCGGTGCCGAGATGGCCTGGGGCCTGCTCGCGATCGCCCTGCTGATGATGGTGTCGGGAGGACTGTTCGTCGCCGCGCGTCGACGCTCTTCCGCCGGCGCGTCCGTGCATGCAGAATGAGGGTGCCCGGAATCGATCCGGAGCACATGACCAGTAGGGGACGCACATGGGTATCGAGGACGCCGTCAACAAGGGCAAGGACTTCGTCGAACAGAACAAGGACAAGATCGCCGAGGCCGTGAAGAGCGAGCAGGCCGAGGACATCAGCGATAAGGTCTTCGACGGCGTCGCCGACTTCGCCAAGAAGATCGCTCCGGGTGCGTCCGAGAAGATCGACGAGATCCGCGACGCGGCCGACAAGCAGGTCGGCAACCAGTAGTCCATCGCGCAGGCAGTCCATCGCGCAGAGGGCGGTGATCTCCGGGAGGAGGTCACCGCCCTTCGTCGTTCGCTGTGATATTCCGGCGAATGCTCGCGCTGAGGTGCGCGGATGCGTAGAATTCAAGAGACCGCACTGGGGATAGGGCGGTCGGGGAGCCCGGAGGGGTCCGGTCTCCTGAAGCACGCGGTTCGTCCGCGTTCAACTGGGGAATGCGATCTTGGGGATCATCTTGCGACGTGCGCACTCGCTGCGCGCCTTCGTCACCCCGCCTGCACGGCGGCGTCATCGCCGTGCCCTCGATCGAGGATCTCGGCGTCCCTTCACGCCGGATTCCTCGCGTTCGGTGTGCCCCCTCGCACTGAACGCCCTCCCCGAACGGGGCGAGGCATGGGGATGCCTCGCCCCGTTCTCACCTCGCGGCTGAGGCTTCGGACGAGGCGCGACACGCCCGGGTTTGCGCAAGTGAAATACCCCGTGGCAGAATAGACAGGTTCGACATTTCGGTGCGCTCAGCGTGCACTGGATCACTGCCAGGGCAGTGCATAGACGGCGTCTCCTCTGAGAGATGCAGGGTTCTAGGCCGCGGGTAGCAGAACACACAACCCCGACACCTTCCTTTCGAGGTCTTCGCCGTGCGCGGCGGAGGTCGGGATGACAGCAGAACAGTGGTGCGCAGATCGACTCCCCGGAGTCGTTCGAGTGCCGAGGCGCGAACAGCGCCGACGTGCGTCCAATGCCCCTGAGCCACCGGGTTCAGGTCGGTAAGACGCTTAAAGAGAGTGAGCAGACAATGGCGGGACAGAAAATCCGCATTCGCCTGAAGTCGTATGACCACGAGGTCATCGACTCGTCGGCACGCAAGATCGTCGACACCGTGACCCGTGCGGGCGCGACCGTCGTCGGCCCCGTGCCGCTTCCGACCGAGAAGAACGTCGTGTGCGTCATCCGGTCGCCCCACAAGTACAAGGACAGCCGCGAGCACTTCGAGATGCGCACCCACAAGCGTCTGATCGACATCGTCGACCCGACGCCCAAGGCCGTCGACTCGCTGATGCGTCTCGACCTCCCGGCCGATGTCAACATCGAGATCAAGCTCTGAGGTTCGACATGGCTGACATCAACGCAAAGATTTCCAAGGGCATGCTCGGCACGAAGCTCGGCATGACCCAGGTGTGGAACGAGAGCGGCAAGCTCGTTCCCGTCACCGTCATCGAGCTCGCGCCGAACGTGGTCACGCAGGTTCGTACCCCCGAGAAGGACGGCTACAACGCCGTGCAGATCGCGTACGGCCAGATCGACCCCCGCAAGGTGAACAAGCCCCTCACGGCTCACTTCGAGGCCGCCGGCGTCACGCCGCGCCGCCACGTCACCGAGATCCGCACCGCGGATGCCGGCGACTACTCGCTCGGCCAGGAGCTCACGGTCGACGGCACGTTCGAAGCCGGCCAGCTCGTCGACGTCGTCGGCACGAGCAAGGGCAAGGGCTTCGCCGGTGTCATGAAGCGTCACAACTTCAAGGGCGTCTCGGCATCGCACGGTTCGCACCGCAACCACCGCAAGCCCGGCTCCATCGGCGCATCGTCGACCCCGAGCCGCGTCTTCAAGGGCATGCGCATGGCCGGCCGTATGGGTGGCGAGCGCGTGACCGTCCTCAACCTCACGGTGCACGCCGTCGACATCGAGAAGGGTCTGCTGCTCGTCAAGGGCGCCGTCCCCGGTGCTCGTGGCCGCATCGTCTACGTCCGCAACGCAGTGAAGGGTGCCTGATCATGGCTGACTCGACTCTCGCGCTCGACGTCCTCAAGGCAGACGGCAAGAAGGCAAGCTCGATCGAGCTTCCCGCCGCGCTGTTCGACGTCAAGACGAACATTCCCCTCATCCACCAGGTCGTCGTCGCGCAGCTCGCGGCGGCTCGCCAGGGAACCCACTCGACCAAGCGTCGCGGTGAGGTCTCGGGTGCCGGCCGCAAGCCCTTCAAGCAGAAGGGCACGGGTAACGCCCGTCAGGGCTCGATCCGCGCGCCGCACATGACCGGTGGTGGAATCGTGCACGGCCCCAAGCCGCGCGACTACTCGCAGCGCACCCCCAAGAAGATGATCGCGGCCGCCCTCCTGGGTGCGCTGAGCGACCGCTTCCGTGGTGACCGCATCCACGTCATCGAGTCCTTCGGGATCAACGGTGCGCCTTCGACCAAGACCGCGGTGAACTTCCTGAACACCGTCGCCTCGTCGAAGAACGTGCTCGTGGTCATCGAGCGCAACGACGACGTCACGCTGAAGAGCATCCGCAACCTGGACAACCTCCACGTGCTGACGTTCGACCAGCTCAACGCCTACGACGTGCTCGTCTCCGACGACATCGTCTTCACCCAGGCCGCTCTCGAGGGCTTCATCGCCTCGAAGACCGGCGCCAACCAGGAGGTCTCCGCATGAGCGAGCAGGCATCTGTTCTCCAGACGGCCCTGAACAAGGACCCGCGCGACGTCATCCTGAAGCCGGTCGTGTCCGAGAAGAGCTACGGACTCATCGACGAGGGCAAGTACACCTTCCTCGTCGACCCGCGCGCTTCGAAGACCGAGATCAAGCTCGCCATCGAGAAGATCTTCGGCGTCAAGGTCGCGTCCGTCAACACGCTCAACCGCGTCGGCAAGGCCCGCCGCACCCGCTTCGGCACCGGCAAGCGCAAGGACACCAAGCGCGCCATCGTGACCCTGAAGTCGGGCACCATCGACATCTTCACGGCAATCGGCTGATCCGGGGGATAAGGACAATCATGGCAATTCGCAAGTACAAGCCCACGACCCCGGGCCGTCGCGGCTCGTCGGTGGCTGACTTCGCCGAGATCACCCGATCGACGCCGGAGAAGTCGCTGCTGCGCCCGCTCTCGAAGACCGGTGGTCGTAACAACCAGGGCCGCATCACGACCCGTCACATCGGTGGTGGCCACAAGCGCCAGTACCGCGTCATCGACTTCCGTCGCAATGACAAGGACGGCGTGAACGCCAAGGTCGCTCACATCGAGTACGACCCCAACCGCACGGCGCGCATCGCGCTGCTGCACTACTTCGACGGTGAGAAGCGCTACATCCTCGCTCCGGCGAAGCTGAAGCAGGGCGACATCATCGAGTCCGGCGCGGGTGCCGACATCAAGCCGGGAAACAACCTCCCGCTGAAGAACATCCCGACCGGTACGATCATCCACGCGATCGAGCTCCGCCCCGGCGGCGGCGCGAAGATGGCACGTTCGGCCGGAGCATCCGTCCGTCTCGTCGCCAAGGATGGCAACTTCGCCCAGCTGCGTCTCCCCTCGGGCGAGATCCGCAACGTCGATGCGCGCTGCCGCGCGACCATCGGCGAGGTCGGCAACGCCGAGCAGTCGAACATCAACTGGGGAAAGGCCGGCCGTATGCGCTGGAAGGGCGTTCGCCCGACCGTGCGTGGTGTCGCCATGAACCCGGTCGACCACCCGCACGGTGGTGGTGAGGGTAAGACCTCTGGTGGTCGTCACCCCGTCTCCCCGTGGGGCCAGGCTGAGGGTCGCACCCGTCACGCCAACAAGGAAAGCGACAAGTACATCGTGCGTCGTCGTAACGCCGGCAAGAAGCGTAAGTAGGAGTAAGAGAAGATGCCTCGCAGTCTTAAGAAGGGCCCCTTCGTCGACGATCACCTGCTTCGCAAGGTGGTCGTGCAGAACGAAGCCGGCACCAAGAACGTCATCAAGACCTGGTCCCGCCGGTCCATGATCATCCCGGCCATGCTGGGTCACACGATCGCGGTCCACGACGGTCGCAAGCACATCCCTGTGTTCGTGTCCGAGTCCATGGTCGGTCACAAGCTGGGCGAGTTCGCGCCCACCCGCACCTTCCGCGGCCACGAGAAGGACGACAAGAAGGGGCGGCGCCGCTAATGGTCGAATCGATCGCACGCGTGAAGCACATCCGCGTGACCCCGCAGAAGGCTCGTCGTGTCGTCGCGCTCATCAAGGGCAAGCAGGCCCAGGAGGCTCTCGCGATCCTGAAGTTCGCGCAGCAGAGCGCCAGCGAGCCGATCTACAAGCTTGTCGCGTCGGCCATGGCCAACGCGCAGGTGAAGGCGGATCGCGACGGCGAGTACCTCGACGAGCAGGACCTGTACGTGGCCAACGCGTACGTCGACGAGGGCACGACGCTCAAGCGTTTCCAGCCTCGTGCACAGGGTCGCGCTTTCCAGATCAAGAAGCGCACGAGCCACATCACGGTCGTGCTCTCCACGCCGGAGGCGGCTGCGCCCGTTGCCGGTGACAGCAACAAGAAGGCGAGCAAGTAATGGGACAGAAGGTAAACCCGTACGGCTTCCGTCTCGGCATCACCACGGACCACGTGTCGCGCTGGTTCTCGGACTCGACCAAGGCCGGTCAGCGTTACGCCGACTACGTCGCCGAGGACATCAAGATCCGCAACCTGCTGAAGACGCAGCTCGACCGCGCCGGTGTCTCGAACATCGAGATCGAGCGCACCCGTGACCGCGTCCGCGTCGACATCCACACCGCCCGTCCGGGCATCGTGATCGGTCGTCGTGGAGCCGAGGCCGAGCGCATCCGTGGCGACCTCGAGAAGCTCTCGGGCAAGCAGATCCAGCTGAACATCCTCGAGGTCAAGAACCCCGAGGCCGACGCTCAGCTCGTCGCACAGGGCATCGCCGAGCAGCTCTCTGCTCGCGTGGCGTTCCGTCGTGCGATGCGCAAGGGTCTGCAGGGCGCTCAGCGCGCCGGCGCCAAGGGCATCCGCATCCAGGTCTCCGGCCGCCTCGGCGGCGCGGAGATGAGCCGGTCGGAGTTCTACCGCGAGGGTCGTGTGCCGCTGCACACGCTCCGTGCGAACATCGACTACGGCTTCTACGAGGCCAAGACCACCTTCGGCCGCATCGGCGTCAAGGTCTGGATCTACAAGGGCGACCTGACCGCGAAGGAGCTCGCTCGCGAGCAGGCCAACGCACCCAAGGCTCGTCGTGACGACCGTGGTGGCGACCGCCGCCGTGCCCCGCGCAACGAGGCACCTGTTGCAGAAGGAGCGTCCGCCTGATGCTTATTCCCCGTAAGGTCAAGTTCCGCAAGCAGCACCACCCCGGTCGTTCGGGTCAGGCCACCGGTGGCACGAAGGTCTCCTTCGGCGAGTACGGTATCCAGGCCCTCACGCCCGCTTACGTGACGAACCGTCAGATCGAGTCCGCTCGTATCGCGATGACCCGTCACATCAAGCGTGGTGGCAAGGTGTGGATCAACATCTACCCCGACCGTCCGCTCACGAAGAAGCCTGCCGAAACCCGCATGGGTTCCGGTAAGGGTTCGCCCGAGTGGTGGGTCGCCAACGTCAAGCCGGGTCGCGTCCTCTTCGAGGTCGCCGGTGTCGACGAGGAGCTCGCACGTGAGGCACTCACGCGAGCCATTCACAAGCTGCCGCTGAAGGCACGCATCATCAAGCGCGAGGAGGGCGACGCGTAATGGCGATCGGCACCAAGGAGCTCGCTCCGGCAGAGCTCGACACGTTCGAAGACCAGCGCCTCGTTGAGGAGCTGCGTAAGGCCAAGGAGGAGCTGTTCAACCTCCGTTTCCAGTCGGCCACCGGCCAGCTGGAGAGCCACGGCCGCATCCGCGCCGTCAAGCGCGACATCGCGCGCCTCTACACCGTGATCCGCGAGCGCGAGCTGGGCATCCGTGCGACGCCCGCTCCGGTCGAGGCTCCGGCCAAGAAGGCGTCCAAGTCGAAGGCGAAGAAGGCGGATGCCGCTGACGACGCCGTGAAGGAAGAGGCTGAGTGATGGCCACCAAGAAGGAAGCCGCCGTCGAGGCTGAGCACGCTGCTCACGATGTGCGCGATGCGGATGCCCGTGGGTACCGCAAGTCGCGTCGTGGCTACGTCGTCAGCGACAAGATGGACAAGACCATCGTGGTCGAGGTCGAGGACCGCGTGAAGCACCCGCTTTACGGCAAGGTCATCCGCCGCACCTCGAAGGTCAAGGCGCACGATGAGGCGAACTCCGCCGGCATCGGCGACCTGGTCCTGATCAACGAGACCCGCCCGCTCAGCGCCACGAAGCGCTGGCGTCTGGTGGAGATTCTGGAGAAGGCCAAGTGATTCAGCAGGAGTCCCGCCTCAAGGTCGCCGACAACACCGGCGCCAAGGAGCTGCTCACGATTCGCGTGCTCGGTGGCTCGAAGCGCCGCTACGCCGGCGTGGGCGACACCATCGTCGCGACGGTCAAGGATGCGATCCCGGGCGGCAACGTCAAGAAGGGCGACGTCGTCAAGGCGGTCATCGTCCGCACCGTCAAGTCCACGCGCCGTCCCGACGGCTCGTACATCAAGTTCGACGAGAACGCCGCCGTGATCCTGAAGAACGACGGGGAGCCCCGCGGCACCCGTATCTTCGGACCGGTCGGTCGCGAGCTTCGTGACAAGAAGTTCATGAAGATCGTCTCGCTGGCGCCGGAGGTTATCTAAGTCATGGCGAAGATCAAGAAGGGTGACCTCGTTCAGGTCATCACGGGCGCCAAGCCCGAGCGCGGCGGAGACCGCGGCAAGCAGGGCAAGGTTCTCGAGATCCTTGCCGAGCGCAACCGCATCATCGTCGAGGGCGTGAACTACGTCACCAAGCACACCCGCGTCGGCCAGACGCAGCGTGGCACCAAGACCGGTGGCCTCGAGACCGTCGAGGCTCCCATCCACATCTCGAACGTCGCACTCGTCGACCCCTCGACCAAGAAGCCGACCAAGGTCGGCCACCGGGTCGAGGAGCAGACCAAGGACGGCGTCAAGCGCACCGTTCGTGTGCGTTTCGCGAAGAAGTCAGGTAAGGACCTCTGATGGCAACCACCGACGCCGCGGTGGCTGGCAAGATCCAGCCCCGCCTGAAGGCGAAGTACAACGCCGAGATCAAGAAGGCGCTGCAGGAAGAGTTCGGCTACGCGAACGTCATGCAGATCCCCGGACTGGTCAAGGTCGTCGTGAACACCGGTGTCGGCGAGGCAGCTCGCGACAGCAAGGTGATCGACGGCGCGGTCGACGATCTCACCAAGATCACCGGCCAGAAGCCGATCGTCACGAAGGCCCGCAAGTCCATCGCGCAGTTCAAGCTGCGCGAGGGCCAGGCCATCGGCGCGCACGTCACCCTCCGCGGTGACCGCGCGTGGGAGTTCGTGGACCGCCTCGTCTCGCTCGCACTGCCCCGTATCCGCGACTTCCGCGGTCTCTCGGCCAAGCAGTTCGACGGCAACGGCAACTACACCTTCGGTCTCCAGGAGCAGAGCGTGTTCCACGAGATCGATCAGGACCGGATCGACCGTGTTCGCGGTTTCGACATCACCGTCGTCACCACCGCGAAGACGGATGACGAGGGTCGGGCACTGCTCCGTCACCTCGGCTTCCCGTTCCGCTCGGAAGACGCACAGGCGTAACACCGTCGACGGGCTCAGTGGTCATGTGTCACTGAGCCCGTCGATGTGTGCGTACAATTGAAGATTGCGTGTCATCGCAGGCCGTCTGTCGTGTAACGGCAGCCGGAACCTCATGAACAAAGGAAAACAACAATGACAATGACAGACCCGGTCGCAGATCTGCTGACCCGTCTGCGTAACGCGAACTCGGCGCACCACGATTCCGTGACCCTGCCGTCGAGCAAGCTGAAGACGCACATCGCCGAGATCCTCCAGCAGGAGGGTTACATCTCCGCGTGGGAGACCTCGGACGCCCGCGTGGGCAAGAACCTCACGCTGACGCTGAAGTACGGCCCGAACCGCGAGCGGTCGATCGCCGGCATCAAGCGCGTGTCGAAGCCCGGCCTCCGCGTCTACGCGAAGTCCACCGAGCTCCCGCGCGTCCTCGGCGGCCTCGGCGTGGCCATCCTGTCCACCTCCTCCGGTCTCCTCACGGACCGCCAGGCAGAGCAGAAGGGCGTGGGCGGAGAAGTTCTCGCCTACGTGTGGTAATTCGAAATGTCGCGTATTGGACGACTTCCCATCGACGTTCCCGCGGACGTGACCGTTTCGGTCACCGGCCGCGAGGTCGCGGTGAAGGGCCCCAAGGGTGAACTCACCCTTACGGTGGCCAGCCCCATCGAGGTCGCGGTCGAGGCGAACCAGGTTCTGGTCACCCGTCCCGACGACGAGCGCGAGTCGCGGTCGCTTCACGGCCTGACCCGCACGCTCATCAACAACAACATCATCGGCGTGACCCAGGGCTACACCAAGGGTCTCGAGGTCGTCGGCACCGGTTACCGCGTCCAGCAGAAGGGCGGCTCGGTCGAGTTCGCACTCGGCTTCTCGCACCCGGTTCTGATCGACCCGCCGGCGGGGATCACGCTCACGGTCGAGGGCACGAACAAGCTCACCGTCAGCGGTATCGACAAGCAGGCTGTCGGCGAGGCAGCTGCCAACATCCGCAAGATCCGTAAGCCCGAGCCCTACAAGGGCAAGGGCGTCCGCTACGCCGGCGAGAACGTGCGTCGCAAGGCCGGAAAGAGTGGTAAGTAACCATGGCTCTCAAGTCAAAGTCCGACGCCCGCGCGCGTCGCCACGCCCGCCTTCGCAAGAAGGTCGTCGGCACCGAGGTGCGTCCGCGCCTCGTCGTCAACCGTTCGGCCCGCCACGTCTTCGTCCAGCTGGTCGACGACAGCAAGGGTCACACCGTCGCGTCGGCATCGACGCTCGAGACCGACCTGCGCGGCTTCGAGGGTGACAAGACCGCCAAGGCCCGCAAGGTCGGCGAGCTCGTCGCCGAGCGCGCGAAGGCCGCCGGCGTTTCCGAGGCAGTGTTCGACCGTGGCGGCAACCGCTACGCCGGTCGTGTCGCCGCCATCGCCGATGGCGCCCGCGAAGGGGGTCTGGCACTGTGAGTGACAACAAGGAGAACGAAGTGACCGAAGCGGCTGCTGCCACTTCCGAGACGGCTGCCGGCACCACGCAGGCTGAGCCGACTCGCGACCAGCGCGACGGTCGTCGCGGTGGACGCGGTGACCGCAACCAGGGTGGCCGCGACCGCAACTCGCGCGACCGTGGTGACAACCAGTTCCTGGAGCGCGTCGTCACCATCAACCGCGTCTCGAAGGTCGTGAAGGGTGGTCGTCGCTTCAGCTTCACCGCTCTCGTGGTCGTCGGTGACGGCAACGGTCTGGTGGGCGTCGGCTACGGCAAGGCCCGTGAGGTCCCCCTGGCGATCTCGAAGGGTGTCGAAGAGGCCAAGCGCAACTTCTTCCGCGTTCCGCGCGTCGGCAGCACCATCCCGCACCCCGTGCAGGGTGAGGCTGCGGCCGGTGTCGTGCTGCTGCGTCCGGCTGCTGCCGGTACCGGTGTCATCGCCGGTGGTCCGGTCCGCGCCGTGCTCGAGTGCGCCGGTATCCACGACGTCCTGTCGAAGTCGCTCGGCTCGTCGAACACGATCAACATCGTGCACGCGACCGTCGCTGCCCTGAAGCAGCTCGAGGAGCCCCGTGCGGTCGCCGCACGTCGTGGCCTCGAGTTCGACCAGGTCGCACCGGCGCGTCTTGTCCGCGCCGAGGCCGAGGCCATCGCCGCACAGAAGGTAGGTGCCTGATGGCCGCCCGGCTCAAGGTCACGCAGATCAAGTCCAAGGTGAGCGAGAAGCAGAACCAGCGCGACACGCTGCGCAGCCTCGGTCTCAAGCGGATCGGTGACACCACCGTCCGCCCCGACGACGCGCAGACGCGCGGTTACGTCAAGACCGTCGCACACCTCGTCAAGGTTGAGGAGATCGACTAATGGCTGAGAAGAACGAGGCCGTCGAGGCCGAGAAGGCCACGAAGAAGGCTGCAGCTCCCAAGGCTGCCGCCGAGAAGAAGCCCGCCGCGAAGAAGGCTCCGGCCAAGAGCGCTGCGGCCGACGCCAAGGCTGAGGCTCCCGCCAAGAAGCCGGCTGCCAAGAAGGCTGCGCCGAAGGCGGATGCTCCGGCATCGCGTCCCGGCGTGCTGAAGGTGCACCACCTGCGTCCCGTCCCCGGATCCAACACCGCCAAGACTCGCGTCGGCCGTGGTGAGGGCTCGAAGGGTAAGACCGCCGGTCGTGGAACCAAGGGCACCAAGGCTCGCAACACCGTTCGCGTCGGTTTCGAGGGTGGGCAGATGCCGCTGCACATGCGCACCCCGAAGCTGCGCGGGTTCAAGAACCCGTTCCGCGTCGAGTACCAGGTCGTGAACCTGGAGAAGCTCGCGGAGCTCTACCCCCAGGGTGGCGACGTCACCATCAGCGACCTGGTCGCCAAGGGTGCGGTTCGGAAGAACGAGAAGGTCAAGGTTCTCGGAAACGGCGACATCGCCGTGAAGCTCACCGTCGCGGTCGACAAGGTCTCGGGTTCCGCCGAGCAGAAGATCGTGGCTGCGGGCGGTTCCGTCAAGTAACCACAGCAGGGAAGGGGTCGGAGATTCTCCGGCCCCTTCTGTGCACATGGATGCCGAGAACCGCGTTTAGGTTACTCTGGTCTTTCAGCCGCCCATCGGTTGCGGCAACCCCTTTCAGGAGGCACGTTCTTGTTTAGCGCCATCGCGCGGATCTTCCGCACTCCCGACCTGCGTCGGAAGATCGGTTTCACCCTGGCCATCATCGCCATCTACCGACTCGGCTCCAACGTTCCCGCTCCGTTCGTGAACTTCCCGAACGTCGAGGAGTGCCTCGCGGCCAACAACGGGACCGAGGGCCTCCTCGGACTGGTCAACCTCTTCTCGGGTGGCGCACTCCTGCAGCTGTCGATCTTCGCGCTGGGTGTCATGCCCTACATCACCGCGACGATCATCACGCAGCTCCTGCGCGTGGTCATCCCGCACTTCGAGGCGCTGCACAAGGAAGGCCAGGCCGGCCAGGCCCGCCTCACCCAGTACACGCGTTACCTCACCATCGCCCTCGCGCTCCTGCAGTCGACGACCCTCGTCACCGTCGCGCGCAGCGGCCAGCTGTTCGGAACGACCGATCTCGCGGCCTGCCAGAACCTGCTCACGAACGACGTCTGGTGGGCACAGCTGCTCATCATCATGGCGATGACCGCCGGTACCGGCCTCATCATGTGGTTCGCCGAGCTCGTCACCGAGCGCGGCGTCGGCAACGGCATGTCGCTCCTCATCTTCACCTCGATCGCCGCGACCTTCCCCGGCGCGATGAGCCTCATCTGGCAGACGAAGGGCTTCGAGGTCTTCCTGCTCGTGCTGCTCGTCGGAATCATCGTCATGGGTCTCGTCGTGTTCGTCGAGCAGTCCCAGAGACGCATCCCTGTGCAGTACGCCAAGCGGATGGTCGGACGCCGCACCTACGGCGGCACGAACACGTACATCCCGATCAAGGTCAACATGGCGGGTGTGATCCCGGTCATCTTCGCCTCGTCGCTGCTGTACATCCCGGCGCTGATCGCGCAGTTCAACACCCCGCAGGACGGCTCGACACCGGCCGCGTGGGTCACCTGGATCAGCACGTACTTCACCACGGGCAACCACCCGATCTACATGGCGGCGTACTTCCTGCTCATCATCGGATTCACCTACTTCTACGTCGCGATCACGTTCAACCCGGTCGAGGTCGCCGACAACATGAAGAAGTACGGCGGTTTCATCCCCGGCATCCGCGCGGGTCGTCCCACCGCCGAGTACCTCGACTACGTCCTGACGCGCATCACTCTGCCGGGCTCGATCTACCTGGGTCTGATCGCCCTCATCCCGCTGATCGCCCTGGCAACGGTCGGTGCCAACCAGAACTTCCCGTTCGGTGGCGCATCGATCCTCATCATCGTCGGTGTGGGTCTCGAGACGGTCAAGCAGATCGACGCCCAGCTGCAGCAGCGTCACTACGAAGGGCTCCTCCGATGACGGCATCCGCACGTCTCCTGATCGTCGGCCCGCAGGGCTCCGGCAAGGGCACGCAGGGTGTGCGCATCGCCGAGACCTTCGGCATCCCCGTGGTCTCGACCGGAGACATCTTCCGCGCCAACATCAAGGGCGGCACCGAGCTCGGCCAGAAGGTGACCGCGATCCTCGACCGCGGCGACCTGGTTCCCGACGAACTGACGGGCGAGATCGTCCGCGACCGTCTGGCGCAGGACGACGCCTCGAGCGGCTTCCTCCTCGACGGGTATCCGCGCAACACCGCTCAGGTCGGTCATCTCGAGGAGTTCCTCGCGGGCCGTGGCGAGTCGCTCGACGCCGTGATCCTCCTCGACGTGCCGCGTGATGAGAGCATCTCCCGCCTGAGCCTCCGTGCGATCGAGCAGGGGCGCTCCGACGACACCGAAGAGGCGATCGCCCACCGGCTCGACATCTACGAGCGTGAGACCGCCCCGATCATCGACGTCTACAGCGAGAAGGGCATCGTCGATCGCATCGACGGCGTCGGCTCGCTCGATGAGATCACCGAGCGCATCGTCGCCGCGCTCGACGCGCGCGGTCTGCGCGTCGCCGTCTGAGCGGCTCCGGGATGTTCCGCCGGTCGATCTACAAGACCCCGGCCCAGCTCCGATCGATGATCGAGCCCGGGCTGATCACGGCGGCGGCGCTCGACGCCGTCCGTCCGCTGATCCGCCCCGGGGTGACGACTCTCGAGCTGGATGCCGAGGCGAATCGCGTGATCCTCGCCCGAGGCGCGGAGTCGAACTTCCAGCTCGTACGCGGCTACCACCACACGATCTGCGTCTCGGTCAACGAGCAGGTCGTGCACGGCATCCCGGGCGATCTGGTGCTGCAACCGGGTGACATCGTCTCGGTCGACTGCGGTGCGCAGTACCAGGGGTGGAACGGCGACAGTGCGATCACGGTCGTCGTCCCCGACGAGACCCGCCCCGAGGTCGTCGCGAATCGCGAGGAGCTCTCGCGCGTGACGGAAGGGTCCATGTGGGCCGGCATCGCCGCGATGGCGACGGCCCGGCACCTGGGTGACCTGGGCGCCGCGATCCAGGGCTACATCGAGGCTCAGGGCCCGTCAGCCGTGTCGGGGGAGACCTACGGCATCCTGCGCGAGTACGTCGGCCACGGCATCGGTCGCAAGATGCACGAGGCGCCGAGCGTCTTCAACTACCGCACGCCCGACCCCGGCGCCGAAGTGAAGCCGGGCCTCGTGCTCGCGATCGAACCGATGGTCACCGCCGGCGGCGAGGAGACGTTCATCGAGGACGACGACTGGACCGTCTCGACCGTCGACGGCTCGGACGGCTCGCACTGGGAGCACAGCGTCGCCGTGCACGAGAACGGCCTCTGGGTGCTCACCGCGCCCGACGGCGGTGCAGCGGGCCTCGCTCCCTTCGGTGTGATGCCGGTCCCCGTCGCCTGACACCCCCGTCGCCCTCTCGTCTCACCGGCTGTCCCGGGCATCCGTTACGCAAGCGTGAGGTGCAGGCAAGGTTCCCCTCACACGAAGCCCATAGGCTGATGCAGGAAGATCACAGGGTACTTGCGTCCGCAATCACTGCGGCGAGACCGAGAGAAACGGAAGACAATGGCAGCGGCGAAGAGCAACACCAACTGGTTCGCGATCGGGGTGTCCGCAGCAGTCGTCGTCGTGCTCGTCGTCCTCGGCGGGCTCGTGGTGTTCCTGAACAACCAGGCCACGGCCCCCGGCGTCGCGCCCGAGGGTGGCAACGTCAACCAGGAGACCGGTGCGATCAGCTTCGGCGGCGGCGATGACGAGGTCGACGTGTTCGTCGACTTCATGTGCCCCATCTGCGGCGACTTCGAAGACGCGTACGGAGAGCAGCTGCAGGCCGCCGCGGCGAGCGACGACATCACGCTCAACATCCACCCGATCTCGATCCTCGACCGGTACTCGCAGAACACGAAGTACTCGACCCGCGCCGCGGGCGCCGCGTACTGCGTCGCCGAGAACGCGCCGGACTCGTTCCTCGACTTCTTCAACTTCATGTTCACCAACCAGCCGCAGGAGAACACTGCCGGCTACACCGACGAAGAGCTCGCGTCGTACGCCGAGCAGGTCGGGGCCGGCGTGGCAGCCGACTGCATCGCGGACGGCACGTACATGAACTTCGTGCGCGACCAGACCAACCAGCACGAGATCCAGGGCACGCCCACCGTCGAGATCAACGGTGAGCGTATCGAGAACGCCGACATCCAGTCGCGTTTCGCGCAGATCCTGCCCTGATCGGATCGACGACACGGCGAGGGCGGTCCCGTCACGGGGCCGCCCTCGCCGTGTGCACGACGGGCGACGCGCGGATGCCGACGGCTCAGGTTGCCGGATGCTCCGGCGTCGTCTAACATAGATCTTTGGTGCCTTGTGCACTGATTCGGCGTGTCCGTCGGCGCAGCACCAACAAACCAATCACCCACCGCAGATCGACCGGTCTGCAGAAGCGTCAGCGAGGCTATGGCTAAGAAAGACGGTGTCATCGAGATCGAGGGCGTGATCTCCGAGGCTCTTCCCAACGCGATGTTCCGCGTTGAGCTCAGCAACGGACACAAGGTCCTGGCAACGATCTCCGGCAAGATGCGGCAGAACTACATCCGTATCATCCCCGAGGACCGCGTGGTCGTGGAGCTCAGCCCCTACGACCTCACCCGCGGCCGTATCGTCTACCGCTACCGCTGATCGGTCGAGAAGTAACGGCCTGCCCCGCAGCGGGGCGGTACGAAGACAGCGAATAGGAAACATCATGAAGGTCAACCCCAGCGTCAAGCCGATCTGCGATCACTGCAAGGTGATCCGCCGCCACGGCCGCGTCATGGTGATCTGCAAGAGCAACCCGCGCCACAAGCAGCGCCAGGGCTGATCACTCTTCGGATCCGACACACAACTGAACACACGAACGGCAGGATCAGATCCCACGCGAGTGGGGGACACCTCGGGGCGGAGGCCCGGGCACCGATCCTGTTCCACACCTCCACAACACTCAGGAGAACCGCATGGCACGTCTTGCCGGCGTTGACATCCCGCGCGACAAGCGCGTGGTGATCGCCCTTACCTACATCTACGGCGTCGGCCGTACCCGCTCGGTCGAGATCCTCAAGGCGACCGACATCGATGAGAGCATCCGCGTGAAGGACCTCAGCGACGACCAGCTGATCGCCCTCCGCGACCACATCGAAGGCAACTACAAGGTGGAGGGTGACCTCCGTCGCGAGGTCGCCGCAGACATCCGCCGCAAGGTCGAGATCGGCTCCTACGAGGGCATCCGCCACCGTCGTGGTCTCCCGGTCCGCGGTCAGCGCACCAAGACCAACGCCCGTACCCGCAAGGGCCCGAAGCGCACCGTCGCCGGCAAGAAGAAGGCCCGCTAAGCGCGGCCCCAGGGACTAGGAGAACATTTTCATGGCTGCACCCAAGGCCGCCGCGCGCAAGCCGCGCCGCAAGGAAAAGAAGAACATCGCGCTGGGCCAGGCCCACATCAAGTCGACGTTCAACAACACGATCGTCTCGATCACCGACCCGACCGGCGCCGTCATCGCGTGGGCATCGTCGGGTGGCGTGGGCTTCAAGGGCTCGCGCAAGTCGACCCCGTACGCCGCAGGCATGGCAGCCGAGTCGGCTGCCCGCCAGGCCGCCGAGCACGGCGTCAAGAAGGTCGACGTCCTCGTGAAGGGTCCGGGCTCCGGCCGCGAGACCGCGATCCGCTCGCTCCAGGCCGCCGGCCTCGAGGTGGGATCGATCCAGGACGTCACCCCGCAGGCGCACAACGGATGCCGCCCGCCGAAGCGTCGCCGCGTCTGATCCGGCTCGCGAGCCGCTCGCCCCGTCCCGTTCTCTGAACGGTCGGGGCCGAGCGGCTCGCCCGCCCGTTCGCGGGCATCGACTTCCACAACTCAAGACCTCACCCACCACATGTCATATAGCGGTCATGTGATCGAAAGGAACACAGAGTGCTCATTGCACAGCGTCCCACACTCACCGAGGAAAAGATCGTCGAGAACCGGAGCCGGTTCATCATCGAGCCTCTGGAGCCCGGCTTCGGATACACGATCGGCAACGCGCTGCGTCGCAGCCTGCTGTCGTCGATCCCCGGTGCCGCTGTCACCAGCGTCCGTCTCGACGGCGTGCTGCACGAGTTCAGCACGATCCCCGGTGTGAAGGAGGATGTCACCGAGATCATCCTCAACATCAAGCAGCTCGTCGTTTCCTCGGAGCGCGACGAGCCCATCACCGCGTACCTGCGCAAGACAGGTGCGGGCGAAGTGACCGCCGCTGACATCTCGGCTCCGGCCGGTGTCGAGGTGCACAACCCCGAGCTCGTCATCGCGACGCTCAACGACACCGCGAAGTTCGAGCTCGAGCTCACGATCGAGCGTGGCCGTGGCTACGTCTCGGCGACGCAGAACCGCAACGAGTACGCCGAGGCCGGTCAGATCCCGATCGACTCGATCTACTCGCCGGTCCTCAAGGTGAGCTACCGCGTCGACGCGACCCGTGCCGGGGAGCGCACCGACTTCGACAAGCTCGTCCTGGACGTCGAGACGAAGAACTCGATCAGCCCCCGCGACGCCGTCGCTTCGGCTGCCAAGACGCTCACCGAGCTGTTCGGTCTCGCCCGCGAGCTGAACGTCGAGGCCGAGGGCATCGAGATCGGCCCGGCGCCGGTGGAGGCTGTGAACTCCAGCGAGCTGTCGATGCCGATCGAAGACCTCGATCTGTCGGTCCGCTCGTACAACTGCCTGAAGCGTGAGGGCATCAACACCGTTTCGGAGCTCGTCGCCCTCTCGGAGACGCAGCTCATGAACATCCGTAATTTCGGCCAGAAGTCGGTCGACGAGGTGCGCGACAAGCTCATCTCGCTCGGTCTGTCGCTCAAGGATTCGGTGCCCGGTTTCGACGGCGCCCACTTCTACGGCGGCAGCGAAGACGAGTCCTTCTGATACCCGACCTTTCTGACCAGGAGTTAGACGATTATGCCCAAGCCCACTAAGGGTCCCCGCCTCGGAGGCGGCCCCGCCCACGAGCGCCTGCTGCTTGCCAACCTCGCCGCTGCGCTGTACACCCACAAGTCGATCAAGACGACCGAGACCAAGGCCAAGCGCCTGCGTCCGCTCGCCGAGCGTCTCATCACCTTCGCCAAGCGCGGAGACCTGCACGCACGCCGTCGCGTGCTGTCGGTCATCGGTGACAAGGAAGTCGTGCACACGCTCTTCGCCGAGATCGCTCCGCTGGTCGCTGACCGCGAGGGTGGCTACACGCGCATCACCAAGGTCGGCAACCGCAAGGGTGACAACGCCCCGATGGCCGTGATCGAGCTCGTCCTCGAGCCCGTCACGCCGAAGGCGAAGTCGACCAAGAAGGCCGCTGCCGCCCCCAAGGCGGAGAAGCCGGTCGAGGAGGCTCCCGCCGAGGAGACCGCCGAGGTCGTCGAGGAGGCTCCCGCCGAGGAGGCCCCCGCAGCCGAAGACACCACCGAGGCGCCCGCCGCCGAGGAGAAGTCCGAGTAATCACTCGACTCGAGAGAAGCCCGTCACCGTGAGGTGGCGGGCTTCTCTCGTCGTGGGCCGCGATCATGGTGCCGACGTGATCGTGTCAACGTGCTCGCAGATCCTTGCGGAGGATCTTGCCCGATGTCGATTTGGGGATCGCATCGATGAACTCGACCTGCCGCACCTTCTCGTGGGGTGCGACGCGCTCGGCGACGTGCGCCATCACTCCCGCCGCGTCGATGTCCGCCCCCGCCTGCACCACGACGAAGGCCTTCGGCACCTCCTGACCGTCGTCGTCGGGTGCACCGATCACGGCGGCGTCCGCGATGGCGGGATGGTCCAGGAGCACCGCTTCGAGCACCGCAGGGGCGACCTGGTAGCCCTTGTACTTGATGAGTTCCTTGAGTCGGTCGACGATGCGGAAGACCCCCTCGGAGGTCACCGTGCCGACGTCACCCGTGTGCAGCCATCCGTCGTCATCGAGCATCTCGGCGGTCGCGTCGGGCCGGTTCAGGTACCCTTTCATCACCTGCGGTCCGCGGATCAGCAGTTCGCCGGGTTCGCTCGTCCCGCCCGCCGGCGCCTCCAGGTCGGCCCCGCTCTCGGGGTCGCGCAGTCGTGCTTCGGTGCCGCTGAGCAGCAGGCCGACGCTCGCCCGATCGATGTCGTCGCGGTCGTACGGGATGGCATGGGTGACCGGACTCGTCTCGGTCATGCCGTATCCCTGACAGACCGTGCAGTCGAGGCGGCGCGCGACGGCCGCGGCCAGGGAGCCGTCGAGGGGCGCGGCGCCCGAGAAGATCACCTTGACCGAGGAGAGATCGTACTCGTCGACGAGCGGATGCTTGGCGAGGGCGACCGCGATCGGCGGGGCGATGAACACCCAGGTCGTGCGGTGCTCGGAGACGACCCGGAGGAAATCGGCGAGGTCGAACCGCGGCATCGTGACAAGTGCAGCCCGTTGACGCAGGGCGAAGTTCAGCAGCACGGTCATGCCGTAGATGTGGAAGAACGGCAGAACGGCGAGTACGCGGTCGTCATCGGCGAGGGAGATCGTGGAGCGGCACTGGCTCACATTGGCGACGAGGTTGCGGTGCGTGAGCATCACGCCCTTGGGGCGCCCGGTCGTTCCGGATGAATAGGGCAGCACGGCCAGATGCTCGGCGGGGTCGAAGGACACGTCCGGCGCCGGATGCCCCTCTCCGAGCAGCGCTGCGAGCGACGGGTGGCCCTCGGCGCCGTCGAGGACGACGAGGTGCTCGGCGTCGATGCCGACCCTCTCGGCCGCCGCGCGGGCGCCCGGGAGCAGGGGGGAGACGGTGATCAGCCACTCGGCTTCGGCATCCGTGAGCTGGTTCGCGATCTCGTCGGGGGTGTACAGGGAGTTGATCGTGGTGGCCGTCGCACCGGAGCGCAGGATGCCGTGGAAGACCGTCGCGAAGGCGGGGGTGTTGGGGCACAGCACTCCGACCCGCGTGCCGACACCGACGCCGCGAACGGCGAGGGCGCCGGCGAAGAGCTGGATCTGCTCGACGAGGGTGCGATAGCTCGTCTCGGCACCGCTCGTCCCGTCGATGAGCGCGATCGCGTCCAGGCGCTGCTCGTCGAGATCGCCGAACAGGAAGTCGTAGACCGAGAGGGCCGGGACCTCGACGTCGGGGAGGGTGCTGCGAACCATGAGATCTCCTTCGATCCGTGCAGGGACGGCGTCGTCCCGGCGATTGGCATCAAGTGTCGCATAGGAGGGGACTGCGTCCCAGGGGTGTTCGAATCGGTGGTCGGACGCTCGCCCGAAGCGGTGTTCGGGCGGGAGTAGGCTGGCGGACGGTGCGGCCACGTCCCAGGGCCGCGGGAGAAGGAGAGACGTGAACGACGCGGCCACGAGACCGTTCCGCGGACCGCGGGCCTACACGACGTTCATCGGGATCGGCCTGCTCGCCGGGCTCCTCTCCGGACTCTTCGGGGTCGGTGGCGGCACGGTGATCGTCCCGTTGCTCGTGCTCCTGCTGCACTTCGACCAGCGCCTCGCCGCCGGTACCTCGCTCGCGGCAATCGTCCCGACCGCGGCGGTCGGTGTGATCTCCTACGCCGCCTCGGGTTCCGTCGCGTGGATCCCGGCCCTGATCCTCGCCGCGGGTGCCGTCGTCGGCGCCCAGATCGGCACCCGCCTGCTGCCGCGCATCTCGCAGACCGCTCTGCGGTGGGGCTTCGTGGGCTTCCTCGTGGTCGTGATCGTGAGCCTCTTCCTCGTGATCCCCTCGCGCGACGCCGTGTTCGAGCTGTCGTGGGGCACGGGGATCGCACTCGTGGCGGTCGGGGTGGGAACGGGCGTGCTCGCCGGTCTCATCGGCGTCGGCGGGGGAGTGATCGTCGTGCCGGTGCTGATGCTCGCTTTCGGCACGAGCGACCTCGTCGCCAAGGGCACGTCGCTGCTGATGATGATCCCCACGGCGGTCTCCGGCACGATCGGAAACCTGCGCACCCGCAACGTCGACCTGCTCGCCGCCGCCATGATCGGAGTCGCCGCCTGCACGACGACCGCTCTCGGCGCCTGGCTCGCGACGCTGATCGACCCGGGGGTCGGAAACATCCTCTTCGCGGCATATCTCGTCGTGATCGCCGTGCAGATGGCACTGAAGGCGATCCGGGGCCGCAAGAAGAAGGACTGACCGCACCTGCGAGCAGGGCGGCTGTCGGCGACCCTCGATAGGATCGAGGGGTGCCAGTGAACTCAGAACTGGTCGGCCGGGAGTTCCCGCCGACGCCCCCGTACCTCGTCGGTCGTGAGAAGGTGCGCGAGTTCGCTCGCGCCGTCTTCGCCGATGCTCCGCAGCACACCGACGTCGAGGCGGCCCGCGCGGCCGGCTTCGCCGACGTGGTCGCGCCCCCGACGTTCCCGATGGTCATCCAGGACCTCACGCTCCAGCAGCTCCTGGGCGCCGAGGACTCGGGCATCGTGCTGGCCCGTACGATCCACGCCGAGCAGCGCTTCGCGTACACGCGGCCGATCGTCGCGGGCGACGAGCTCAGCGCGCAGCTGCGGGTCACCGGCATCCGCATGATGGCCGGAAACGCGCTCATCACGAGCGAGGCCGAGATCACGGATGCCGCAGGAGCCCATGTCGTGACCGCGACCAGCGTGCTGCTGGTCGGAGAGGGGGAGTGATGGCGTACTCGATCGGAGACGTGATCGCCGAGCGCACCGTGCACCTGACGCGCGAGTCGCTGGTGCGCTACGCCGGAGCCTCCGGCGACTTCAACCCCATCCACTATCGCGACGACGTCGCGGCATCCGTCGGGCTGCCCGGCGTGCTCGCGCACGGCATGCTCACGATGGGCATCGCCTCGTCGGTGGTCGTCGCGGCCCTCGACCCGCAGACCCGCATCCTCGACTACGGCGTGCGCTTCACCAAGCCCGTCGTCGTCGATCCCGAGAACGGTGCCGACGTGCACGTGCTGGCCACGATCGGCGCCGTCGACGATACATCCGCGCGCGTCGACCTCAAGGTCACCTTCGGCGAGGCCACCGTGCTCGTCAAGGCGCAGCTGCGCATCGCCGTCTGATGGGCGACGCCGAGGCGCACGAGATCACGCCGATCCCGCTTTCCGCGCTCACCACCATCGCCACGGGCGGTGCGCCCGAACGGATGCTCGACGCGACGACCACCGAGGGGCTCGTCAGCGCGCTCCGCGAGACGTGGTCGAGCGGCGACGAGTGGTTCGTGCTCGGTGGAGGGTCGAACCTCTTCGTCGGCGACGAGCGGTTCGAGGGCACCGTCATCCGGGTGCTCACCCGCGGCATCGACGAGCTGCCCTCGCCGCACGAGGGTCGCATCCGACTGCGCGCCCAGGCGGGCCACGGCTGGGACGAACTCGTCGCGTACGCGGTCGAGAACGGCTACGCGGGGCTCGAAGCGATGAGCGGCATCCCCGGCACCGTGGGTGCCGCCCCCGTGCAGAACATCGGGGCGTACGGTCAGGAGATCCAGGAGACCCTCGTCGAGGTCGAGCTGATCGACGCGGCGACCGGCGAGATCTCGACGGTTCCCGCCGCCGAACTGGGCCTCGGATTCCGCACCTCGGTGCTCAAGCACCACTACGGCAGCGAGCCCGAGCGGCGTGCCGTGATCCTGTCGATCACGGTCGACCTGCTGATCGCGCGGGAGCGCATCGTGCGCGGCGAGCAGTTGCGCCGGGCGCTGACCCTCGGCGACGACGCACCCGTGCCGCTGTCGTGGGTGCGCGAGCGCATCCTCGCCACGCGCGCCTCGAAGGGCATGCTGTGGGATCAGGTCGATCCCGACACGCACGGCGTCGGGTCGTTCTTCCAGAACGCGATCGTCACCGAGACCGTCGCACGCGCGCTTCCGCCCGAGTGCCCGCGCTGGCCGGTCTCGCCCGACCTCGACACCGTCACGGTCATCCCTCTCTCCTCCTACGGCGGTCTCATCCCGGCACCGGCGCGCGAGGTGGCCGACGTGAAGGTCAGCGCCGCGTGGCTCATCGAGCAGGCCGGCATCCGCAAGGGATTCAAGCTGCCGCGTTCGCGCGCCTCGGTCTCGACCAAGCACGCGCTCGCCCTCACGAACCGGGGCGGTGCGACCGCCGCCGAGGTCGCAGAGCTCGCGCGCTTCATCCAGAGCCGGGTGCACAGCGAGTTCGGTCTCGTGCTGCAGCCCGAGCCGGTGCTCGTCGGCGTCGAGCTCTAGGCCCGTCGTGCTCGACTGGTTGATCGCCGAGTGGCAGCAGGTGCTCGGTTTCGTGACGGGGGCCGTCTGCGTGCTCCTGGCGGGGCTCCGCAACGTCTGGACGTATCCGATCGGCATCGCCAACAACGTCGTGCTGTTCGTTGTCTTCCTCGGAGCGGGCGTCTACGCCGCCGCCGGGCTGCAGGTCGTCTACCTCCTGATGGGCGTGCACGGCTGGTGGCGCTGGACGCGGGGTGAGGAACAGAGCCGCACGTACATCGCGAGCACTCCGCGTCGTGCGGTGCCGTGGCTGGTGCTCGCGGGGATCGCCGGCGCCGCCGTGCTGATCTGGGTACTGACGTCGTTCACCGACTCGGAGGTCGCGGTCGCGGATGCGCTCACGACCTCGGCGAGCCTCGTCGCGCAGTACATGCTCAACCGCAAATGGATCCAGAACTGGTTCGTCTGGATCGGCGTCGACGTCGTCATCATCGGCATCTCGATCGTCACCGGTCTGTGGGTCATCGCGGCCCTCTACCTGCTCTTCATCGGCCTGTGCGTGTTCGGCTACACCTCGTGGCGGCGAGTGGCCGCCGGGGAGCGCGACCGCGAGCGCGTCGAGGCGACCGCGTGACCCCGACGCCCCCGCGCCGCCAGGGTCACGGGCTCGTGATCGGCAAGTTCTATCCCTTCCACAGCGGGCATGCGCACCTCATCCGCGAGGCCGAGCGTCGCAGCGAGCGCGTCACGGTGCAGGTGCTCGGAGCATCGGTCGAGTCGATCCCGCTCGAGACGCGGGCCGACTGGATCCGCGAATCGCACCCCGGGGCGCGGGTCGTGGCGGCCATGGACGACGCCCCGGTGGACTTCGACTCGGATGCCGCGTGGCGCGAGCACCTCGCCGTGATCGAGTCGCTGCTCGACGAGCCCGTCGACACCGTCTACTCGTGCGACGCGTACGGCGGGGAGCTCGCGCAGCGCCTCGGAGCGCGCTGGGTGCGGATCGACGAGGGCCGACGGATCAATCCCGTGTCGGGCACGGCGATCCGCGCCGACCCCGCGGCGCTCTGGCACGAACTCGCGCCGGCCGTGCGGGCGTCGCTCACTCCGCGGGTCGTGGTGCTCGGCGCCGAATCGACCGGGTCGACGACGCTCGCCGAAGCTCTGGCCGTGCACCTCGGCACGCTGTGGGTACCCGAATACGGGCGGGAGCACTCCGAAGTGCGCGAGGGCGGCCTCGAGGCTCCCTGGCGCAGCGACGAGTTCGACCTGATCGTCGACCGGCAGATCGCCCTCGAGGACCGGGCGCTGCGCCGCGTGCCGCGCCCGGTGCTGGTGTGCGACACCGATGTGCTCGCGACCGCACTCTGGCACGAGCGCTACGTCGGCACGATCGCCGAGCGCCTGCACCGCGCCGCCGACCGGCACCGGCCCCTGCTGTACGTCCTCACGGGCGACGAGATCCCGTTCGAGCAGGACGGCATGCGCGACGGCGAGCACATCCGCCACGGCATGCAGCAGCGCTTCCGCGACGTGCTCGCCGCGCAGCCGGTGCCCTGGCTGGAGGTGCGCGGCGACGTGCCCGCGCGCGTGGAGGCCGCGGCATCCGCTCTCGAACCGCTGCTCGCCGCGCACCTGAGCTTCGCGATCCCGCTCGAGGCGCGCCCGATGGACGAGCAGCGCGCCCTGCAGCGGCGATCCGCGCAGGGGGCCGCGGGGGAGGCCTGAGCCGCCGCCCGTAGGATGATCGCATGTCCGATCGCTGGAGCCGCGTGTCCGCATCGCCCACCAACCCGGGAGCCGATCACGGCGTCGGGCAGATGACCGCCGAGGAGCTCTTCCGCCCGGCAGCGGCGGCGACCGCGGTGCCTCTCGACGAGAAGCTGCGTCAGGCGTACTATTGGATGGTCAACCGCGCCGTCATCTCGCCGTACTACGACATCGAGTTCTCGCACGGCGACCCGCTCTCGATCGCGCTCGGCGATGCCGATGCCCGGGTCTCGTTGCCCACGCAGGCATCCTTCTCGTCGAACGTGTTGCTGCCACTGCTCACCTTCGCGGTCGGTGGCAAGTGCCTGCTGATCGGTGGGCCGGGTCGCGGCAAGACGACGGTCGCCGTGCTCATGGGCGTGCTCGCCGGCACCGGTGCCGACGACGTGCGCAGGGCCGTGCAGCAGGGGCAACCGCAGCTCACGGTCAGCGACCTCGTGGGCATTCCGCTGCCGCGCGACCTCGTCGAGGCCGAGAAGCTCAGTGACATCCGCATCGCCTGGCGGGACTGGCTCGGCCTGCCGGTGAAGATCATCGACGAGTACAACCGCATCCCCACCAAGACGCAGTCGGCGCTGCTGACGATGGTCGCCGAGGGATACGTCGAGAGCCATGACCAGATGCGGCGCACCGCACCGCACGGCGGCGTCGAGAGCTGGTTCTTCACGGCGAACGACGACGCGGGTGGCGGAACGTTCCCGGTGATCCAGGCGCTCCGAGACCGCATGGACGTCACGGTGCAGGCCGCGGGCTTCAACAGCCGCTTCCTCGACGAACTCATCACGCGGGTCGAGGCGGGCGAGAAGCCCGAGGAGCACGTGCCGACCGAACTTCGATTCGACGCGGCCGAGCAGGAGCGGATGCGCGCCCTGATCCGCGCCGTGCCCATCCCCGACGGCGTGCGCCACCGCCTGCGGTTCTTCCTCAGCCACTTCGAGTTCGTGCAGCACGGCGGACGCCGCTTCGAGTACCGCACGAAAGACGTCGTGACCACCGCGGGTGGCAGCGTCGGCGAGGTCATCGAGGCGAACAGCGGGGCCGACCTCGAGGTCGACCTCGGCGCCCAGACGCGCAACGGCCTGTCGGTGCGCGCCCTGCAGACGCTCATCCTCTACGCGAAGGCGATGGCCTGGTTCCGGGGAGCGGATGCCGTCGAACTCGCCGATATCGCCGCGATCCTGCCCTTCGTGCTGCGGGGCAAACTGCTGCCCAACGACACCCACCCGCGCTTCGACGTGGGCGCCGAGCGCGAACTCGCCACCGACACGGTCAGCTGGTTGAACGATCTGTTCGTGCAGTCGTGCCGCCAGTACGACATGCTCGGACGTGATGCCGATGACCCGGTCGCCACGCTCCTCGGCGAGCTCGACCGCGGACTCGACGGCGTCTCGGCCCTCGACGTCTCGCGTCGGATCACGGCGATCGAAGCGCAGCTGCGCCGCATCGCCGGCATCGGCAAGCTCTACGGTCGCGACTTCGACGACGTGATCGCGCTCAAGTACCTTCACCAGCGCTACACCGCCTTCGCCCGCTGGCAGGAGACCCGCGGGTGATCCGCCGCCCGCTGCAGCTCGCGAACGCGCGGGACTCCTTCCCACCCGCGTCGCCGCCCGACCTGACGGCCGCCCGACTCGACATCGCCGCCGCGATCGAGGGCGTGCGTCGCGCGCACGGCGAAGTCGGGCTGTTCGTGCGGGCGCTCGCAGCGGGGTTCGCGGAGGATGCGGATGCCGCGGCCGATCGCGAGCGGGCCCTCGACCTCGTCGCGATCGCGGCGTGGCGGTCCGGCGCCCTGGCCCTGCGCACCGATGCGCTGACCCGGCTCGAACGGATCGAGGCTGCGGTCGAGCGGCGGGCGGCCGCCGCGACCCTCGGCATCGGCATCGAGCTGCTCGAAGCCTTCCTGCGCCGACAGTGCACCGACCGCTTCTGGTGGCCGGGACGCGCGGACGAGCGCGGCTACGTGCTCGCGACCGGCGGTTTCCGCGGAGTCGGCGGCGCCTGGATCCGTCCGCCCGACCGGGTCGTGCGCCTCGCGGATGCCGGAGCGTTCGCGTTCCTCGTCGCGGGGGAGTGGTGGCGTCTCGACGCCGACGTGTGGGGCGCGCGGTTGACGGTATCCGTCGAACCCGAAGCTGCGGCATCCGGACCTGCGGCATCCGATCCCGCGGCATCCGCACCCGCAGCCGACGGTGTGAGCGTCGTCATCGGCCCCGACACCCACCTCGCCTGGGTGCACGTGCGAGACGCCGCGTGAGGACGGGCAAGGTTCCCCGCGTAGCGGTCGATGAGACCGTGCGCGCGGCCTGGGAGCGCGCGCTCACGCTGTGGGGTGTGCGACTGAACGACCCGATCGTGCTGCCCGGTGCGCACGCGAAAGCCGGGGCGCCCGCCTGGTTCACCTTCCCGCCGTCGGTCTCGATCGACCCCGACTACCTCGCCGGCCGCGGCCTCGCAGACGAGCTCTGGAGCATGCTGGCGCACGAGGTCGGGCATCACGTGCTCGCCCCGAGCACCCGGATCGACGGGCTCAAGGTGCGGCACCAGATGGCACGGGCTCTCGCGGCGGTGTCGCAGCGTGCGCCCGCGGCATCCGACATCGGCCTGCTCGCCAACCTCTGGAACGATCTGCTCGTCAACACCCGGCTCGCGCAGTTGCAGCGGGCCGAGGCTGATGCCGCGGGCGAGGCGGGGATCATCCGTCTCGGGCGTGTGCTGTACCCCGCGCCCGCCGGCAGCGTCGACCGCCTGTGGTGGGTGTACTGCCGGGCCTACGAGATCCTGTGGCGGCTGCCGGCCGGCACGCTCTGCGCGGTCGACGCCCCGCCCGCCCCGCCGCCCGCCATCGCGCACGAACAGTTGCCGCCGCTCGACACGATCGCCGAGCGGCACCGCGAGAAGGAACGCATCCTGCGCGAGCGCAAGGCCGAGAGTGCGCGCATCGCTGCGGAGCTCGCGGGCGCCCGCACGACGAATCCCGTGGTCGACGCCGCGCTGGTCGCCGACGCCGTGCGCACGTTCGGCGCCGACCCGGTGTCGGGTGCGGTGCGATTCGGGGTGATCGCCGCGCCCTACATCGCCGAACGGCAGGATGCCGCACGCGAGGTACCCAGCGTCAGCGGGGTCGGCTGCGCGGCCGACGAGAAGGGGCCGAGCGCCGAGGAACTCGGGCGCATCCTCGCGGATCAGCGTCTGCGCGGCGACCTCCCGGCGCACCCGGGGGCTGTCGAGGCGGAGGCGCAGGAGGGCGACGACGCGTCGCCGCAGCCGGGGCAGCGCCTCGACGTCGCCCGCACGCTGGGGCTGTACTCCGGCCTCGATCAGGCCGAAGTGCTCGCCGCCTGGTATCGCACCGAGGCATCGAGCTGGGTGCGCCCCTACACGCGGCGCGCGCCGGCGCAGCCCGCCGGTGGCCTCCCCGGGCCGCTCGAGCTGTGGGAGACCGGAGACGCGATCGGCGACATCGACTGGGTCGCCACCCTGCGCGGTGGCCGCGTGATCCCCGGGGTGACCACGCGGCGCCGCTCGGAACTGGACGACGACCCGGTCGTGCGCGAGACGAGCATCGAGATCGACCTCTACATCGATTCGTCCGGGTCGATGCGCAACCCCCGCGCCGGGTCTCCGGCCGTTCTGGCCGGCACGATCCTGGCCCTCTCGGTGCTCCGCGGAGGAGGGCGCGTGCGGGTGACCAGTTTCTCGGCTGCCGGGCAGGTCGCCGGCATGGAGCGCGCCAGCCGCGACCCCGCCGAGATCGTCGGTGCCCTGTGCGTGTTCTTCGGCGGTGGCACTTCGTTCCCGCTCGATCTGTACGGCTCCCGGTACGCGGCTCTGCCGCGCGCGACCGACGAGGTGCAGCGCCACGTCGTCGTGCTCTCGGACGACGGCCTCGTGTCGATGTTCGGCGTCGGGAACGAACCCTTCGCCGGCGTCGCCCGCGCGGTGAAGGAGAAGCTCACCACGGGTACGCTCGTGCTCATGGACCGACTCCACCGCGTCTCCGACCTCGCCTGGCGCGACGGCTACGACGTGGTGTACCTGTCGAGCATGGACGACGCCCCGGCGGCCTGCGCCGCCCTCGCGGAGCGGTTGCATGGCTGAGAGGGACACGGGAGAGAACGAGCGGACGTCGACGGACGATCTGCTCGCAGCCTGGAGCGAACGATCCGGCGGCGAGCAGGAGGCGTGGGCTCGGGCTCGCCCCGGCCCCGCACTCGACGGGATCGCGGCCCGGCTCTCGGCCGTGCCGCAGATGTTCCTCGACGACCGCGTCTCCGTGCGCGCGCTCGCGGGCGACGTGCTCGGGATGGCGCCGGCCTGCGTGCCCTTCGCCGCCGACGAGCGCGTGCGGCGGGGTGCGGCGATCGCGCTCTGGATCATCGCGAGCGAAGAGCTCGTCGCCCCCTTCTCCTCCCCCGTGGGAGGGGGCGCCGCAGCGCTCGCGGTCGACGCGCTCGCGCTGCGGCTCGCCCCCGTCTCCGACCCGCTGACCTGGATCTCCGACGACGAGCGGCGCATCGAGGCGGCGCGCACCTTCCTGCTCTGGCGCGGGTACCTGCCGCAGGGCGAGGACGCGCAGACTGCCTCATCGCTCCTCGCCGCGGTCGACTCCCTCGCCCGTGACAAGGCGCTCGCCGACGCCTACGAGGGGCACCGGCATCGCGCCGAGATCGCCCGCAAGCTGCAGGAGGCGCGTCGCAAGGAGGCGGCGGCGCGGTACTCCAGTGAGTGACGCCGCGGGGCTCGGAATTCCCACCCATCCCCACGCTGTCCGTCCGGACGCCGACGATCCCGACACCGTCGATCCGCTCGCGCTCGCCGAGTACGCCCCCGGGGCGGCAGCGGTGCTCACGGATGCCGAACGCTGGCCGACCCTCGACGACGCGGGGGCCGCCCGCCTCGCCCGGTGGCGACGGCATCCGGACGCCCCGCGGTGGACGCACGCGACCGGTGACCGGCTGAGCGCTGCGCAGGTCGAGCGGGTGCGGCATCCGCTCCCGACGGAGGGGTGGCTCGCCGAGCACCTGACCGTCGTCCGCCGCACGCTGCGGCATCGGGCGATGCCCGCGGATGCCACGCTGGCCGAATATCCGACCACCCGACGCGCCGACCTCGTCGCCGACCTCGGCGCGCACGTGCCGCTCGACGCCGACCTCTCCCGGATGCTGCACGGTACGAGCTCGGGCTCGACCGGGGCCGCGCTCCTCATCCCCGACGACGTCGAGGAGGTCGCGCGCGGTTTCCACCTCCTGCGCGCGCTGGCCGCGCAGGAGGGCGTGACCCTCAGCGAGGACGGGGAGCGGATGGCGGTCGCGAACCTCGTCTTCCAGCGTCAGGCGTTCACCTACGTCTCGGTCATCAGCAGCTTCGCGCACCGGGCGATGGCCCGGCTCAACCTGCACGTGTCGGCGTGGCCGGATGCCGACGCCCGACGACGGTTCCTCGCCGACGCCGACCCGCAGATCCTCAGCGGGCATCCGACCAGCCTCGCCGAGCTCGTCGATGCGGGACTCGACGGGGTACTGCATCCGTCGGTGATCTTCTCGGGGGCGATGGCCCTGTCGGCCCCGCTACGCGCGCGGCTCGAGCGCGCGTTCGGATGCCCCGTGATCGACGTCTACGGCCTGCACGAGACCCGGCCGATCGCCGCGCGCGCCGACGACGGCCCGTTCCGGGTGCTCGATCGACGCGTGCTCGTCGAGGTGCTCGATCCGCGGCGCGACGTCGCGGTGGCCGACGGCGAGGTCGGTGAGATCACGGTGACCGCGGGGGAGAACCCACTGCTGCCCCTGGTGCGCTATCGCACCGGCGACTTCGGACGGCGCGTTCGACTGCCCGACGGCGGGGTGGGGATCGCCGATCTCGAGGGCCGCGAGAACACCCGCTTCCGCGCGGGCGACGGGTCGCTCGTCGCCAGCGTCGACCTCACCCAGCACCTGCAGGCGCACGGCGCCGAGGGCTGGTCGGTCGTGCAGGGCGACGACCGGGTCGTGCTCGCGATGGTCGCCGGGGGAGATGCGGAGGCCATCGAGGCGGCGCTCTCCGCGCTGCTGGCGGTGCCGGTCGAGGTCACCGCGGTGGCGCGGGTGATCGACCTCGGCGAGGGCAAGCCGCGTCGCTACCGCAGTACACTCGCGGGATGAGCGGACTCATCCCCTACCTCCTCTTCCCCGGCAACGCCGCGGAAGCCTTCGCTCACTACCAGGGCATCTTCGGCGGCGAGCTCCAGCTCTTCGACTACGCCGAGCTCGGCCGCCACGACGGCCCCGCCGACGCCATCGGGCACGGCATGCTGCGCGGGGTGGTCGAGCTCGCCGGGGCGGATGCCGGGGCCGACGACGACGCGGTGCAGATGGGCGGGATGTTCTTCTCGCTGCTGGGCACCGCGGATGCCGAGACCCTCACGCGCTGGTTCGATTCGCTCGCCGCAGACGGCCGGGTCATCTCGGCGCTGACCACCCGCCCGTGGGGCGACGTCGACGGGTCGCTCGTGGATCGCTACGGCATCCGCTGGTTGATCGGATACCACCCGGAGGAGTGAGCCTCCGCCCGGGTGGCACCGTCATGCCTCAGGAGGCGAACAGGCGCTGCAGGCGCTGGATGCCTTCGAGCAGTGCGTCGTCGCCGAGCGCGTACGACAGGCGCAGGTAGCCGCTCGGGCCGAAGGCCTCGCCCGGAACGACCGCGACCTCGGCCTGCTCGAGGATGAAGTCGGCGAGCTCGAGCGACGTGGTCGGGGTGACGCCGCCCCAGGTGCGACCGAGGAGGCCCTGCACGTCGGGGTACACGTAGAAGGCGCCGAGCGGGTTCGGCACGACGATGCCGTCGATCTTCGACAGCTCCGAGACGATGAGCCGGCGACGGCGGTCGAAGGCTTCGCGCATCTGCTCGGCCTCGGTCTGCGGTCCGTTGAGGGCGGCGATCGCGGCCTTCTGAGCGACGTTGTTGACGTTGCTGGTCAGGTGCGACTGCAGGTTGCCGGCGATCTTGATCGCGTCGGTCGGGCCGACCATCCAGCCCACGCGCCAGCCCGTCATGGCGTAGGTCTTCGCAACGCCGTTGACGAGGATCGTCTGGCCCGCGACCTCGGGGACCGCCTCGACGATCGAGACCGCCTTGGTGCCTTCGTAGGTGAGGTTCTGATAGATCTCGTCGCTGATGACCCAGATGCCGTGCTCGAGGGCCCACTCGCCGATCGCCTTCGTCTCCTCGGCCGTGTACACCGACCCGGTGGGGTTCGACGGAGAGACGAAGACGAGCGCGGTCGTGCGCGGGGTGCGGGCGGCTTCGAGCTGCGCGACCGTGACCTTGTAGTCCTGGTCGGCGCCCGCGAACACCTCGACGGGCGTGCCGTCGGCGAGACGGATCGCCTCGGGGTAGGTGGTCCAGTACGGCGCCGGCAGCAGCACCTCGTCGCCGGGGTTCACCACGGCCTGGAACGCCTGATAGACCGACTGCTTGCCGCCGTTGGTCACGATGACCTGGCTCGGCGAGACCTCGAGGCCCGAGTCGCGCAGCGTCTTGGCGGCGATCGCCTCGCGCAGCGCCGGCAGGCCCACGGCGGGCGTGTAGCGGTAGCTCGCGGGGTCGGCCAGGGCCTCGGCCGCAGCATCCACGATGAACTGCGGCGTCGCGAAGTCGGGCTCGCCGGCGGCGTACGAGATGACGGGCTTGCCCTCCGCCTTCAGTGCCTTGGCCTTCGCGTCGACCTTGAGGGTCGCGGACTCGGCGATCGCGGACAGTTTGCGGGAGAGAGGAGCGCGTTCGGTCACGACTACGAGCGTACTCGGGGGCGCGGGCGTTGTGCGGGCCGCGACGCGAGCAAGATCGTCGGTTCTTGACGTTGAGGCACCCGGTGAGGGGGTACAACACGCCCTAACGAGGCGTGCGCGCGAGGCGTGTCGTGACCCCTCACGAGAGTGGAGGAGGCTCAGAGCCCGTGGGCGATGGCGACGGCCTCGAGGGTGATGCGCCCGGCCTGCACGTTCAGGCCCTTCGCGAGCGACGGGTCATCGGCGGATGCCTGCGCCCACCCCTTCCCGGCGATCGCCGAGACGTAGGGGAGGGTCGCGTTCGTGAGCGCACGGGTCGCGGTCTCGGGAACCGCGCCGGGCATGTTGGCGACGCAGTAGTAGATGGAGTCGTGCACCGCGAAGGTGGGGTCGTCGTGGGTCGTGGGGCGCGAGCCCTCGAAGCATCCGCCCTGGTCGATCGCGATGTCGACGAGCACCGAGCCCGGCTTCATACCGGCGACCATGTCGTCGGTGACGAGCTTCGGGGCGGCTGCACCCGGGATGAGCACCGAACCGATCACGAGGTCCGCGGTCGCGAGCTCCTCGGCGATGTCGTAGCGGCTCGACGCGCGGGTCTGGAGCGCGCCGCCGTAGCGGTGCTCGAGATCGCGCAGGCGCGGCAGTGAGATGTCGAAGACCGTGACCTGCGAGCCCAGGCCCAGAGCGTTCGCTGCGGCGTGCTCGCCCGCGACGCCGCCGCCGATCACGACCGTCTTGGCGCGCGGGGTGCCCGCGATGCCGCCGAGCAGAAGCCCGCGGCCACCGTTCGAACGCAGCAGCGAGTACGAGCCCATCGTCACCGACAGGCGGCCGGCGATCTCGCTCATCGGCACCAGCAGCGGCAGGCTGCGGTCGGGCAGCTGCACGGTCTCGTAGGCGACGGCGGTCGTGCCGGCGGCGACCAGCGCCTCGGTCAGCGGGCGATCGGCGGCGAGGTGCAGGTACGTGAAGAGGGTGAGGTCGGGGCGCAGGAAGCCGTACTCCTGCGCGATCGGCTCCTTGACCTTGAGGAGGAGGTCGGCCGCGCCCCAGGCCTCGGCGGCGGTGTCGACGATCTCGGCACCGACGGCGCGGTAGGCGTCGTCATCGATGCGCGACCCGAGTCCGGCGCCGGACTGCACGAGCACACGGTGTCCCTCGTGCACGAGACGGTCCGCGCCCGCGGGGGTGAGCGCGACACGGTTCTCGTTGTTCTTGACCTCGGTCGGCACGCCGATCTTCATCGATACTCCACTGCTCGGGGGCGGTTGTTGCAGAACAGGATCGCAGAAACATCGGCGGGACAACAGATTCCGCGAAGATCATTCGTAGATCGTCCGAATCCTGAATAATGATTCACATGGAGACGTCTACCACCCCGGATCGCCCGAACACTCTTCGGGCGCCGGCGCTCGACCCGGTCGACCAGCGCATCGTCGCGCTCCTCGCGGAGGACGGCCGCATGACCAACGCCGAGCTCGCCGGCACGCTCGGCGTCGCCCCGTCGACGGCGCACGCGCGACTGCGATCGCTCATCGAGCGCGGCGTGATCACCGGGTTCCACGCGAGCGTCGACGAGCGGATGCTGGGCGCCGGACTCCAGGCCATCATCGGCGTGAGCCTGCGCCCGAGCGCGCGCCGCGAGAGCATCGTCGAGTTCGCCGACCGGGTGCGCGCGCTGCCGCAGGTGATCCAGGTGTTCTTCCTGGGCGGTGACGACGACTTCCTGCTGCACATCGCGGTGGCGGACTCCTCGGAGATGCGCGAGTTCGTGCTCGAGCACCTCTCGGCCCAGAGCAGCGTCGCTTCGACGCGCACGAGCATCGTGTTCGACTACCACCGCAACTCGGTCGCGGCCTCGTTCAGCTGAGCCGCGGCACGAGCTTTCATGTCAGGCGCCGAAGGCGCTGGGCAGGGCGCAGTAGTCCGCGAAGCGGCGGGTCGGGGCATCCGGGTCGGTGACGTCGACGATGACGGATGCCGCGGTGTGCGGCTGTTCGTCGCCGGCGAGCTGCCAGACGGTGAAGTTCCAGAGGCCGCGGGCGCTCGCGCTCACGAGTGCCGCGGGTCCGGAGACGACGAGCACGCGGTCGCCGCGGTCGGCGCGGAACGGCGCGATCACGTCTGCGCGCAGTGACGCCTCGTCACCATCGCCGGTGTGCGCCCGTTCGACCGTCTGGCCTGCCGCGGTGAGCGCCGTGGCGAGATCGTCGGCCGCGCGGCGCGAGCGCTCGGCATCCGCTCCCGCCACCGCGAGCAGGCGTCCGCCGCTCGGGTACAGGTGCAGGAACTCGCTCGCGATGTCGCCCCAGAACTCGGTCATGTCTTCAGGCTACGCCCGAGAGCGGATGCCGCGGGCGGTTCAGCCGCGGCATCCGCTCTTCCTCATCGTCAGGACGTCAGTCGAGGTACCGGGCGTAGGCGCCCAGCGTCAGGAAGGTGGGGAACTCCTCGCGCAGCGCGACCTCGCGGAAGATCTCCGCGGCGTCGTCGAACCGGTCCCCGGCACTGCGCGTCGCCTCGCGCAGCACGGCGGAGATGAGCTCCTCGACGTACTCGGCGGTGATCGCCGTGCCGTCCTCCGTGGTGCGGTCCTGGTGGATCCACTGCCACACCTGCGAGCGGCTGATCTCGGCGGTCGCGGCATCCTCCATGAGGTTGTCGATCGCCACCGCGCCCAGTCCTCGCAACCAGGCCTCGAGGTAGCGGATCGCGACCGACACGTTGTCGCGCACGCCCTTCGCCGTGATCGGTCGGCCGATGTGCAGGTCGATCAGATCGGATGCCTGCACGTGCACGTCGTCGCGCTGCCGGTCGACCTGGTTGGGCCGGTCGCCGAGCACCGCGTCGAACTCGGCCTGCGCGGTCGGGATGAGATCCGGGTGCGCCACCCAGGTGCCGTCGAAGCCGTCGCCGGCCTCGCGCTTCTTGTCGGCCGCGACCTTCTCGATCGCGCGCGCCGTGGCCTCGGGGTCGCGGCGGTTGGGGATCGAGGCGCTCATGCCGCCGATCGCGAAGGCTCCCCGCTTGTGACAGGTCTGCACGAGCAGCTCGGTGTACGCCCGCATGAACGGCACGGTCATCGTCACCTCGCTGCGGTCGGGAAGGACGAAGCGGGCGCCGCGTCCGCGGTAGTTCTTGATGATCGAGAAGATGTAGTCCCAGCGTCCGGCGTTGAGGCCCGCGCAGTGGTCGCGCAGCTCGTAGAGGATCTCGTCCATCTCGAACGCCGCCGGCAGGGTCTCGATCAGCACCGTGGCGCGGATCGTGCCGTGGGGGATGCCGATGTACTCCTCGCTGAACGAGAACACGTCGTCCCACAGCTTCGCCTCGTCGCTCGACTCGAGCTTCGCGATGTAGAAGTACGGGCCGCGCCCCGCCTCGATCAGCGCCTGCGCGTTGTGCAGGAAGTAGAGACCGAAGTCGACGAGCGACCCGGATGCCGCGGTGCGGCGCCCCGCGCGGTCGATGAACGCGATGTGCTTCTCGGGCAGGTGCCAGCCGCGCGGTCGCATCACGATGGTCGGTGTGCGCGCGGCGGTGACGCGGTACTCCTTGCCCTCGGGGGACGTGAATCCGAGCTCGCCGCGGATCGCATCGCGCAGCGACAGTTGGCCCTCGACGACGTTCTTCCAGGTGGGGCTCGTGGCGTCCTCCTGGTCGGCGAGCCAGACCCGCGCGCCCGAGTTCAGGGCGTTGATGGTCATCTTCGGGTCCGTCGGTCCGGTGATCTCGACGCGGCGGTCCTCGAGGCCGGGTCCGGCACCGGCGACGCGCCAGGAGGCGTCGTCGCGGATGTGCGCCGTGTCGGCCCGGAAGTGCGGGTCGTGCCCGTTGCCGATCTCGAAGCGGCGGCGCATGCGATCGGCGAGCCGGTCGTGGCGGCGGGACGCGAACCGGTGGTGGAGCTCGGTGAGGAACGCGATCGCCGCAGGCGTGAGGATCTCGTCGTAGCGGTCGTGCAGCGTGCCGGTGATCTCGATCGCCGGACCCTGCAGGGTCGTGGTGGGGGGTGTGATGGTCATGATGGGTCCTTGTCTCGTGGAGGGTGCTTCGACAGGCTCAGCAACCCAGTGAAGAGGGAGAGTCAGTGGAACTGCGCGGTCTCGGTGGAGCCGGCGAGGGCGAGGGTGACGCTGTCGGGGTTGAGCGCCGTGGAGATCACGTCGAAGTAGCCGGTGCCCGCCTCGCGCTGGTGCTTGGTGGCGGTGTAGCCATCGGCCTCGGCGGCGAACTCGGCCTCCTGCAGCTCGACGTACGCGCTCATGGCGCGATCGGCGTAGCCGCGGGCGAGGTCGAACATGGAGTAGTTCAGGGCGTGGAAGCCGGCCAGCGTGATGAACTGGAACTTATAGCCGAGATCGGCGAGCTCCTGCTGGAACGTCGCGATCTCGGCATCCGAGAGGTGGCGCTTCCAGTTGAAGCTGGGGGAGCAGTTGTAGGCGAGCAGCTTGCCCGGGAACTCGGCGTGGATCGCGGCGGCGAACGCGCGCGCCAGCTCGATGTCGGGCTCGCCGGTCTCGACCCAGAGCAGGTCGGCGTAGGGGGCGAACGCCAGGCCGCGGCTGATGACCGCGTCGATGCCCGGCGTCACCCGGTAGAAACCCTCGGGCGTGCGCTCGCCGGTGGTGAACGACTGGTCGCGCTCGTCGACGTCGCTGGTGAGCAGGTCGGCGGCGAGAGCATCCGTCCGCGCGATGATGACGGTCGGGACGCCCGCGACGTCGGCGGCGAGCCGCGCCGCGTTCAGCGTGCGGATGTGCTGCTGCGTGGGCACGAGCACCTTGCCGCCGAGGTGGCCGCACTTCTTCTCGCTCGCGAGCTGGTCCTCCCAGTGGATCGCGGCGGCGCCGGCCTGGATCAACGACTGGGCGAGCTCGTAGGCGTTGAGCGGTCCGCCGAACCCGGCCTCGGCGTCGGCCACGATGGGGGCGAGCCAGTCCTGTGTGATCTCGCCCTCGCCCGTCGCGGCTTCGGCATGCTCGAGCTGATCCTGGCGCAGCAGGGCGTTGTTGATGCGGCGCACGACCGCCGGCACCGAGTTCGCCGGGTACAGCGACTGGTCGGGGTAGGTCTGACCTGCGAGGTTGCCGTCGGCGGCGACCTGCCACCCCGAGAGGTAGATGGCCTTGAGGCCGGCGCGGACCTGCTGCACGGCCTGGCCGCCGGTGTAGGCGCCCAGCGCGCGGATGTAGTCCTCGGTGTGGAGCAGGTTCCAGAGATTCTCGGCTCCACGGTGGGCGAGCGTCGACTCCTCGCGGATCGAACCCCGGATGCGGATGACGTCGGACGCGGTGTACGTGCGCTCGACGCCGTCCCAGCGGGGATCGGTGTCCCAGATCTCCTGGAGCTCGGCGGCGGTCTGGACCTGGTCGCCGGCTCGCAGACCTGCGGGGCGGGGTGCGTGCGTCGTCATGGTGTCTCCTTCGGTCGATCCGGCGGCGGTGCCGGGTGGCGTGTGATCCACTGTGGGTGAAGAACGGATGGTTCGATGACGAGTTCGAGTGTGAAGATCAGGCGAAATTCTGTTTCTGTGACAGAATCGCCGTCATGGACCCTTCGACAGGCTCAGGGACCCCGGCGGGAACCGCAGAAGAGACCGACGCCCTCACGATCGGGCGGCGCATCCGTCGCCTGCGTACGGCGCGCGGGCTGACGCTCGACGACCTCGCGAGCGCCGTCGATCGCGCGCCGAGCCAGCTGTCGATGATCGAGACGGGCAAGCGCGAGGCGAAGCTCTCGCAGCTCCAGGCGATCGCGCGCGCCCTCGGGGTGACGCTCGATGCGCTGCTCGAGGGCGAGCCGCTCGACGAGCGCAGTGCCATCGAAATCGCGCTCGAGCGTGCGATGAAGGGGCAGACGTTCCAGGCGCTCGGCATCGAGCCCTTCCGCATCGCGAAGTCGATGCCGACCGAGGCGCTCACCGCCCTGCTCGCGCTGCACGGCGAGATCGACCGCCTCCGCGACGAGCGGGCGGCGACGCCGGAAGAGGCTCGGCGGGCGAACGTCGAGCTGCGCCACCTCATGCGCCGGCAGGACAACCACTTCGCCGACCTCGAGAAGAAGGCCGCCGAGATCCTCGACGCGGTCGGCCACCCGGGCGGCCCGCTCACCCAGCGCACGGCATCCGAGATCGCCGCCTACCTCGGCTTCACCCTGCACTACGCGCCGGACCTGCCGCAGACCACCCGCAGCGTCGCCGATCTCGCGCACGGGCGCCTGTACCTGTCGAGCAGCGTGCCGGCCAAGGGCGATGCCCGTACCGCGGTGCTGCAGGCGCTGTCGAGCCGTATCCTCGGGCACTCCGAGCCGCGCAGCTACGCCGAGTTCCTGCGGCAGCGGGTCGAGACGAACTACCTCACCGGTGCGCTGCTGATCCCCGAGGCGCACGTCGTGCCGGCGCTCCGCGACGCGAAGGCCCGCCGGGCGATCTCGATCGAGGACCTGCGCGACGCGTACTCCGTCTCGTACGAGACGGCCGCCCACCGCTTCACGAACCTCGCGACGCGGCACCTCGGCATCCCCGTGCACTTCCTCAAGGTGCACGAGTCGGGCACGATCACGAAGGCCTACGAGAACGACGACGTGAACTTCCCCGCCGACCGGCTCGGGGCGATCGAGGGCCAGATGTGCTGCCGAAAGTGGACCAGCCGCGTCGTGTTCGACGAGGACGACCGATTCAACCCCTACTACCAGTACACCGACACCGGCAACGGCACCTATTGGTGCACGGCCAGGGTCGAGGCGTCGAGCGAAGGGCTGCACTCGGTGAGTGTGGGCGTGCGCTTCGACGACACCAAATGGTTCGTCGGACGAGACACTCCGCACCGCGGCGTCTCGAAGCACTCGGTCGAGGTGTGCTGCCGCCGGGCCCCGGCCGACCTCGAGGAGCGCTGGCGCGAGAATTCGTGGCCGAACGTGAAGACCCCGCGTACGCTGCTCGCGACGCTCCCGACCGGATCGTTCCCCGGCGTCGACACGACGGATGTGTACGAGTTCCTCGAGGCGCACGCGCCGGAGTGAGCGGGTTCAGTCCCGCGCCGTCTCGAGCAGTGCCCACAGCTCGGCGCGCGCCGGGAACGACGACAGGTCGATGTCGAGCAGCGTGCCCGCCTGGGCGATGCGCGAGCGGAGGGTATGCCGGTGCACGCCCAGGGCGGTCGCGGCCTGCTCGGCGCGCGCGTCGTGCTCGAGCCACACCCGCAGCGAGTGCTCCAGCCCCGACCCGGTGTCGGTGTCGTGGGCGCGCAGCGGTGCGAGGCGCGACTCGGCGACCAGGCGCGCCTCGTCGGTGGCCAACGCCGACAGGATGCTCGAGCCGACGGCATCCGCGAATCGGGCGGCGCCCATCGTGCCCCGCTGGCGCAGCGCGGTGAGGGCCTGCGCGTGCGATCGGGAGAACGCGGCGTAGGAATCGGGTGCGGAGACGCCGATACGGATGCCGAAACGCGCCGCCAGTTCGTCGATGAGTGCGTCGTCGTCGGCCGCGACGCACATCGTCACGCCGTCGTCCGACTCGGCCAGGAACGATGCCACGCCGTGCTCGGTGCGCTGGCGCTCCCACCAGTCCACGAGGGCGGTGGCGGGAGCATCGCCGGAGACGGCGACGACGATCGGTGCGACGGGCAGCGCCCCGAGCACGCGCCGCGCGATCGACGGGTCATCGGTCAGCAGGGAGCGCAGCAGTTGGGAGTGCAGGCGGCGTCTGCTGCGCGCGAGCTGCTCGCTCTGCTCGAGTGCCAGCCCCGACATGGCGATGACCGAGGTGACGACGGCGCGGGCCTCGGAATCGAGGGCATCGATCTCGAGGGCGAGCACCCCGCGCAGGTGTCCACCGCGACCGATGGTCGAGAGCAGGAAGGTGCGATCGTCGATCGTGAGCGACTGCCCGGCCTCGAGCCCGCGGGCGAGTACCTCGGTCACGCGCTCGCCCAGGGCGTCGAGTAGCCGGCGGTCGACCGCGTCGCGCGCGGGGGAGTGCGCGAGGGCGCCCGCCGCGTCGAACATCCCGGCCCACACGCCCAGCCGACGGCTGAGTTCGGTGATGATCGCATCGAGTCCTCGGGGACGGAGGGCGGCCAGGGCGAGTCCGCGCTGCGCGTCGAGTGCCCAGGAGCGCCGAGCGTAGGCTCGCGCGGCGATGGCTTCGGAATGGGCGCGGGCGATGGCGATGAAGGGGGTGCGATAGGGCACCTCGAAGAGCGGGATGCCGTGCAGGGCGCAGGCCTCGACGAGGGCGTCGGGGATGCCGGACCGGTGCACCTCCGTGCCGAAGCCGAGACCCAGCACGCCGCGGTCGGCGAGCCGGGCGACGTACGCGCCGATGTCGGATGCCGCGTCGAACTGCGTGCCGGTGGTGAGGAGGGCGAGGTCGTCGGAGAGGAACGGGGTGGGGTCGGCGAGGTCCGAACTGTGCACCCAGCGCAACGGCTTCTCGAGGGCGCCGTCGCGGAGCGCGGCCGGTTGTGACACCAGGCGGAGGTCGAGATCGCGGCGACGGAGGAGGGCCTGCAGGGTGGGCTGATCGGCCATCGGGCACCTCTCTTATACGTCTCGGCGAAGTCTCGCCACCGATTGTACAGTCGGGTGAATGCGCGATGTCGGTGCCCGGTCGTACGCTCGCGACATGGCACTCCTCGACACCGCATCCCCCGTCGTCCCCCTCGGAGGACCCGAGCTCCCCCAGGAGCGTCGCCTGGTCACCGAACTGCCCGGCCCGCGTTCGGCCGAGCTCCTTGCCCGCAAGGCGGATGCCGTCGCCGCGGGTGTCGGCCACACGGTTCCGGTCGCCGCGGTCGCCGCGGGTGGCGGCGTGGTCGTCGACGCCGACGGCAACTCGCTCATCGACCTCGGTTCCGGCATCGCCGTGACCTCGGTCGGCAACGCGCACCCGAAGGTCGCCGCGGCCGTCGCCGCGCAGGCCGCGCAGTTCACGCACACCTGCTTCATGATCTCGCCCTACGAGTCATACGTCGGCGTCGCCGAGGCGCTCAACCGCATCACGCCCGGCGACTTCGCCAAGAAGAGCGCCCTGTTCAACTCGGGAGCCGAGGCGGTCGAGAACGCGATCAAGATCGCCCGCAAGTACACGGGCCGCCAGGCCGTCGTCGCCTTCGATCACGGCTACCACGGCCGCACCAACCTCACCATGGCGCTGACCGCCAAGTCGATGCCGTACAAGAGCGGTTTCGGCCCGTTCGCGCCCGAGGTCTACCGTGCACCGATGTCGTACCCGTTCCGCGACGGTCTCGAGGGCGGGGAGGCCGCGGCCCGTGTCCTCCTGCAGCTCGAGAAGCAGGTCGGCGCCGACAACCTCGCCGCCGTCATCATCGAGCCCATCCAGGGCGAGGGCGGGTTCATCGTGCCCGCCGAGGGCTTCCTCCCCGCGATCGCCGAGTGGTGCCGCGCGAACGGCGTCGTCTTCATCGCCGACGAGGTGCAGACCGGATTCGCCCGCACGGGCCATATGTTCGCGAGCGAGATCTTCGGCATCGAGCCCGACCTGATCACGACCGCCAAGGGCATCGCGGGCGGTCTGCCGCTCGCCGCCGTCACCGGCCGCGCCGAGATCATGGACGCATCGCATGCCGGTGGACTCGGCGGCACCTACGGCGGCAACCCGATCGCCTGCGCTGCGGCCCTCGCCTCGATCGACGTCTTCGAGAACGACGGAGTGATCGAGCGCGCCCGCGAGATCGGCGAGGTCCTCACCGCTCGACTGCTCGACATCCAGAAGAGCGACGCGCGCATCGGCGACGTGCGCGGACACGGCGCGATGATCGCCGCCGAGTTCGTCGACCCCGAGACGAAGGCACCGGATGCCGCGCTCACGGCCGCGGTCGCGAAGGCCGCCATCGCGCAGGGCGTGATCGTGCTCACCTGCGGCACCTACGGCAACGTCATCCGCTTCCTCCCGCCGCTCTCGATCGGCGACGAGTTGCTGAACGAGGGCCTCGACATCGTGGCGGCGGCGCTCGCCGCGGCGTAGGTCGACGGGCGCGTTTCGCGCCACCCGGAAAACGTCCGGCCGCGACCCTGATCGGGGGATTGGGGGTCGCGGCCGGCACTCTTCACCACCGATCACCCCGACAGATTCACCCGACAGTTTCATCCGACGAAGGAGTTGCAATGGCTGAGATCACGCGAGACGTCCTCATCATCGGCGCCGGCGCCGCCGGCCTCACGGCGGCGAACGACCTGCGCAAGGCCGGACTGTCGGTCGCCGTCCTCGAGGCGCGCGACCGCGTCGGCGGGCGTCTGTGGACCGACGTCATCGACGGCGCCATGCTCGAGATCGGCGGCCAGTGGGTCTCTCCCGACCAGCAGGCCCTCATCGACACGATCGACGAACTCGGCCTCGAGACCTACAGCCGCTACCGCGAGGGCGACAGCGTCTACGTCGGCCCCGACGGCACGACCTCGCGCTTCACGGGGGAGATGTTCCCCGTCTCGGCCGAGACCGAGAAGGCGATCGCCGAGATCACCGAGCGCCTCGATGCGATGGTCGCCGAGATCGACCCCGACCGTCCGTGGGCGCACCCGAAGGCCGCCGAGTGGGACGCCGTCACCTGGGACGCGTGGCTGCGCCAGCAGACCGATGACGACGAGGCCGTGCGCAACCTGGCCTTCGCCACCGGCTCCGCGATGCTCACCAAACCCACTCACGCGTTCTCGCTGCTGCAGTCTCTGCTGATGGCGGCATCCGCGGGTTCCTACTCGCACCTCGTCGACGCCGACTTCATCCTCGACAAGCGCGTCGTCGGCGGACTGCAGCGGGTGCCGATCCTGCTCGCCGAACGCCTGGGCGACGACGTCTTCCTGAACCAGCCCGTGCGCTCGCTCGAATGGGGAGCGGCCGGGGTGACCGCCACCACCGACGACCTCACGGTGAGCGCGCGCTTCGCGATCCTGGCGCACGCGCCCGTGCTCTACAGCCGCATCTCGTTCGTGCCGCCACTGCCTCGCCGTCAGCACCAGCTGCACCAGCACCTGTCGATGGGCTTCGTGATCAAGGTGCACGCCGTCTACGACCGGCCGTTCTGGCGCGAGCAGGGGCTCAGTGGAACCGCGTTCAGCCCGTACGAGCTGTCGCACGAGGCCTACGACAACACCAACCACGGCGATGAGCGCGGCACCCTCGTGGGCTTCGTCTCCGACGCGAACGCCGACGGCGTGTTCGAGCTCTCGGCCGAGGAGCGCAAGGAGCGCATCCTCGAATCGCTGTCGCACTACTACGGCCCCGAGGCCAAGAACCCGGTCGTCTACTACGAGAGCGACTGGGGCAGCGAGGAGTGGACGCGCGGCGCCTACGCCGCCAGCTTCGACATGGGTGGCCTGCACCGTTACGGCGCCGACCTGCGCGCAGCCGTCGGCCCGATCCACTTCGCCTGCAGCGACATGGCCGGTGCCGGGTACCAGCACGTCGACGGCGCGATCCGCATGGGTCACCTCGCCGCCGAGAACATCATCGACGCGGGTCGTGCCGGCACGGCAGCGAGCGGCGCATGACCTCCGCGATCGTCGTCGGCTACACGGCGACGGATGCCGGGGCCGATGCCGCGGCCCTCGGCGCACGCCTCGCGCGCAGCCTCGACGCGACCCTCCACCTGGTGATCGTGCTTCCCGCCGAGGGGACGCGCAGCCCGGTCGTCCCGCCCGAGCGGGCGTATGAGGACCACATCCGTGCGCAGGCGAAGCGCTGGCTGGAAGACGCGATCCTGCGCCTCCCGCACGAGGTGCACAGCCGCGGTCACGTGCGGATCGCCGAATCGTTCGCCGAGGGGCTCATCGCCGCCGGCGAGGAGTTCGACGCCCGCCTCATCGTCGTGGGCGCGGCCGCCGGCAGTCTCTTCGGGCGGCACCGTCTCGGCACCGTCGCCTCCGAGCTGCTGCACTCGTCGACCATCCCGGTCGCGCTGGCTCCGGCGGGCACGGCGACGCAGGACGACCACGTCCTGCCGCGCGTCACGGCGGCCGTCGGAACCCGACCGGGTGCAGAGCTGCTGCTCGACGAGGCGGCAGCGCTCGCCTCCGACGGAGGCGTCGACCTGCGCCTCGTCTCGCTCGTGCCCTTCGACGTTCCCCCGGGACTCGACACCGGCGCGATCCGCGTCGTCGGCGAGGAGCACGCCCACGAGGTGCTCACCCGGGCGAAGGACCGTCTTCCCGACACCCTCGGTGCCGTGGTGGAAGAGGCCCCCGGAGACAGCGTCGAGGACGCGGTCTCGAATCTCTCCTGGCTCCCCGGCGAGGTCGCTCTCGTCGGCTCCAGCAGGCTCGCACAGCCGCGACGTCTGTTCCTGGGCAGCACGGCGGCGAAGATGCTGCACGAGCTGCCCGTTCCCATGATCGTCGTCCCGCGCACGCGCGGGGAAGCAGGAGACCGCTGATGAGCAGCACGAATCGGGCGACGGAGCCCGAAGCAGTGACCACCGGCCTGTCGAGCAAGGGCCTGAGCGCCGGCACCATCGGGCTCATCGGAGCCGTCGTGATCGGCATCTCGTGCATCGCTCCGGCGTACACGTTCACCGCCGCGGTCGGCCCCACGGCATCCACCGTCGGTGCGCAGATCCCCGCGATCATCCTCGTCGGCTTCATCCCGATGCTCCTCGTGGCCTTCGGCTACCGCGAGCTCAACAACCGGATGCCCGACTCGGGCACGTCGTTCACCTGGGCCACTCGTGCCTTCGGGCCGTGGATCGGGTGGATGGCGGGATGGGGTCTCGTCGTCGCAACGATCCTCGTTCTCTCCAATCTCGCCGGCATCGCGGTCGATTTCCTCTTCCTCTTGATCTCCCAGATCACGAACAACCCGGCCATCGCCGACCTCGCGAGCGTCACCTGGATCAACATCGGCGTCTGTCTGCTCTTCATGCTCGGCGCGACCCTCGTGTCGTACCGAGACATGCAGACCACGCAGAAGCTTCAGTACTGGCTGGTGGGCTTCCAGCTCCTCGTACTGGTCTTCTTCGCCGGTGCGGCGATCGTGCAAGCCGTCAGCGGCAACGGCTTCGACTATCAGCCGTTCGATCTGAACTGGTTCAACCCGTTCGCGATCTCGTCGTTCAGCGCGGTCGCCGCCGGGCTCTCGCTCTCGATCTTCATCTTCTGGGGGTGGGACGTCACCCTCACGATGAACGAAGAGACCAAGGACCCCGAGAAGACCCCGGGTCGCGCGGCCACCGTCACGGTCGTCACGATCGTGACGCTGTACCTGCTGCTCGCCGTCGCGATGATCATGTTCGCCGGCGTCGGCACGGGTGAGCTCGGACTCGGTAACGAGGAGATCCAGGAGAACGTGTTCTTCCACCTCTCCGGCCCGATCCTCGGCCCTCTCGCGTTCCTGGTCTCGCTCGCCGTTCTCACGAGCTCGGCGTCGTCGTTGCAGTCGACGTTCGTCGGCCCCGCCCGCACGCTGCTCGCGATGGGGCACTACGGTGCCCTGCCGAAGTCGTTCGCGAAGGTCAGCCCCCGCTTCTTCACCCCCGGGTACGCGACCATCGTGTCGGCGATCGTGGCCTCGGCGTTCTACGCGGTCATGCGCGTCGTCAGCGAGAACACGCTGTGGGACACCATCCTCACGCTCGGCATGATGATCTGCTTCTACTACGGGATCACCGCGTTCGCCTGCGTCTGGTACTTCCGCAAGCAGTGGTTCGACTCGGTGCGCAACGTGTTCTTCACGTTCCTGTTCCCGCTCGTGGGCGGGGCGATCCTCGCCGTGCTGTTCGTCACGACGCTGATCGACTCCATGGACCCGGCCTACGGCTCCGGTGCCCAGGTCGGCGGCGTCGGGATCGTGTTCATCCTCGGCATGATCATCATCGTCGTCGGCATCGCGGTGATGATCTGGAACGCCGTCAAGCGCCCCGCGTTCTTCCGAGGGCAGACCCTCGGCATCGACGCCCCGCCGAGCCTCCGCCGCCGCTGACACCGACCCGCCTCCTCAGAGAAGCCTCCGCAGAGAAAGAGAACCATGACCACGCAGATCGCACCGGCCGAGCAGGCCCTCCTCGACAGCATCCCCACCGGCCTCTTCATCGGCGGCGAATGGACGGATGCCTCCGCCGGCGGCACCTTCGACGTCACCGACCCGTCCACCGGGGCCGTGATCCGCACGATCGCCGACGCGACGCCGGACGACGGCATCCGTGCCCTCGACGCGGCCGTCGCTGCACAGGCGTCGTGGGCGGCGACCGCGCCGCGCGTGCGCAGCGAGATCCTGCGTCGTGCGTTCGACCTCGTGCAGCAGCACAAGGAGGACCTGGCGCTGCTCATGACGCTCGAGATGGGCAAGCCGCTCGCCGAGGCGCGCGGAGAGGTCGTCTACGGCGGCGAGTTCCTGCGCTGGTTCAGCGAGGAGGCCGTGCGCATCAGCGGCCGCTACGGCATCAACCCCGAGGGCACCGGCCACATGGTGGTCTCGCAGCGACCCGTCGGTCCCTCGTTCTTCGTCACGCCGTGGAACTTCCCGTTCGCGATGGCGACGCGCAAGATCGCTCCCGCGCTCGCCGCGGGGTGCACCGTCGTGATCAAGCCCCCGGCACTCACGCCTCTCACGACCATCTTCTTCACGAAGCTGCTCGAAGAGGCGGGGCTCCCGAAGGGCGTCGTCAACGTCGTCCAGACCTCGAAGTCGAGTGCTCTCTCGGCGCCGATCATCGCCGACCCGCGACTGCGCAAGCTGTCGTTCACCGGGTCGACCGAGGTGGGGCGCAAGCTCATCGCCCAGGCCGCCGAGGGCGTGCTGCGCGTGTCGATGGAACTCGGCGGCAACGCCCCGTTCGTCGTGTTCGACGACGCCGACCTCGACAAGGCCGTGGAAGGCGCGCTGCTGGCGAAGTTCCGCAACATCGGCCAGGCATGCACGGCCGCGAACCGCTTCATCGTGCACGAGGACGTCGCCGAGGAGTTCGCCCGCAAGGTGACCGAGCGGGTCAATGCCATGAAGGTCGGCCGCGGCACGGAGGAGGGCGTGGCGATCGGCCCGCTCATCGACGAGGGTGCGGTGGCGAAGGCCTCGGAGCTCGTCGGCGATGCCGTCGAGCGGGGCGCGAAGCTGCTCGCCGGGGGCAAGGCGCTCGACGGCGTCGGCACGTACTACGAGCCGACCGTCCTCACCGACGTCGTCCCCGGCAGCGCGATCCTGCGCGAGGAGATCTTCGGGCCGGTGCTCGCGATCTCCACCTTCTCGACCGAGGAGGAGGCCGTGCGCCTCGCCAACGACACCGAGTACGGGCTCGTCTCGTACGTGTTCACCGAGAACCTGCAGCGCGGTCAGCGGATGATCGACGGCCTCGAGACCGGCATGATGGGTCTCAACGTGGGCGTCGTCTCGAACGCCGCGGCACCGTTCGGCGGCGTCAAGCAGTCGGGCGTCGGCCGCGAGGGCGGCTTCGAAGGCATCCACGAATACCTGTCCACCAAGTACACGCTGATCCCGGTCTCCTGACCGCTCGAGGAAGAGGACACGCCATGACCGACTACGCCGTCATCAACCCCGCCACCGGAGAGACGCTGGCGTCCTTCGACACCTTCACGGATGCGCAGATCGAGGAGGCGCTCGCCGCTGCCGACGAGGCGCACCGCGAATGGTCGCGCACCTCGACCGTCGCCGAGCGCGCTGCGCTCCTGCGCCGTGCCGCCGAGCTGCACCGCGAGCGCCGCGAAGAGCTGGCCGACGTCTTCGTGCGCGAGATGGGCAAGCCGCGCGAGGCGGCTCTGGGCGAGGTCGACTTCGCCGCCGACATCGCCGAGTACTACGCCGATCAGGCGGAGTCGATCATGGCCGACCAGCCGATCGCGATCCTCGGCGACGGGTCGGCGATCATCCGCCGCTCGTCGCTCGGGCCGCTCGTCGGCATCATGCCGTGGAACTTCCCCGCGTATCAGATCGTGCGTTTCGCGGCACCGAACCTGATCGTGGGGAACACGATCCTGCTCAAGCCCGCGCCCCAGTGCCCGGAGTCGTCGACCGCGATCGAGGCGATCTATCACGACGCCGGATTCCCGAAGGGCGCGTACCAGAACGTGCTCGCCACGAACGAGCAGATCGCGACGATGATCGCCGACTGGCGCGTGCAGGGAGTCTCGCTCACGGGCTCGGAGCGTGCCGGTGCTGCGGTCGCCGAGATCGCCGGACGCAACCTCAAGAAGGTGGCCCTCGAACTCGGCGGGTCCGACCCGTTCATCGTGCTGTCGACGGATGACCTCGACGCCACCGTGCAGGCCGGCGTCGATGCGCGTCTCGACAACAACGGTCAGGCCTGCAACGGCGCCAAGCGCTTCATCGTCGTCGACGGCCTCTACGACGCCTTCGTCGAGAAGTTCACGGCGGCGATGGCGGCGGTCGAAGCATCCGACCCGACTCTCGACGACACGGTCCTCGGACCGGTGTCGTCCGAGACCGCGGCCGAGAACCTGCAGAAGCAGATCGATCAGGCCGTCGAGCAGGGCGCGACTCTGCTGACCGGCGGCACCCGCGAGGGCGCGTTCTTCGCCCCGACCGTGCTCGCCGACGTCACGCCCGCGATGAACGTCTACCGCGAGGAGCTCTTCGGGCCCGCGGCAGTCGTCTACCGCGTCGCCGATGAGGATGCCGCGGTCGATCTCGCGAACGACACGACCTTCGGTCTCGGCTCCTACGTGTTCACGACCGATGCCGCACAGGCCGAGCGCGTGGCCGACAAGATCGAGGCCGGCATGGTCTACGTCAACCTCGTGCTCGCGGACAGCCCCGAGCTGCCCTTCGGCGGAGTCAAGCGCAGCGGCACGTCGCGTGAGCTCGGGCACCTCGCCGCCGACGAGTTCGTCAACAAGAAGCTCATCCGCATCGGCTGATCGCGCCCTCTCGCGAGAGGTCAAGAGACGCCGCCTTCCATCCCGGGAGGCGGTGCTTTCTGACTTCTGGCGGTCTCGCCCGCACCTCCCCGTGAGGGGTCGCAACACGCCGCAGAGTATGGCGCGCGAGCGGCGTGTCTCGACCCCTCACCTGCTCTCCACCGAACCTGAATCTCGCTTGTTCGGCACAGCGCCCGGGGTGTGGGGGCCTCGAGGAGCTCGGGACGTAGCGGGAAGAGGCACGATCGGCGGATGCGTCCATCCCCGCTCCCGGCACGTCTGCCCACCGCGTTCACCATCTCTGCAGCGCTCACCGAAGGAGTAACGCTCAAGCGGCTACGGGCGAAGGACCTCGCTCGGCCGTTTCACGGCACGCGGGCGCGGGGTGCGCTCGCGAACAGCCAGAAGCTACGACTCCTCCTCGAGGCGTTGCCCTCGCATGCCTTCGTGTGCGGTACGACGGCAGCGTTGCTCTGGGGGCTGCCGCTGCCGATGACGGAAGAGGCGGATGCCTGGGCGCGCCCGAGAATCGGAGTGGCTCGGGCCGAGACCCGGATCCGACGGGTCGGCGTCTCCGGGCATCGACTCGAGACGGAGGAGGACGATGTCCTCGTCGTCGACGGCATCCGTGTTCTGGCACCGGCTCGAATGTGGGTCGATGTGTCACGAGTCCTTTCGCTTTCTCACCTTCTCGCTTTCACCGACGCCGTCATCAGCAGGCGGCATCCGATCGCCACTCTCGATGAGTTGCTGGCCGTTCACCATCGGTTTCGGGGCGGACGCGGCGCGAGGTCGAGAGAACGCGCCCTGGAACTGGCCGACGATCGAGCCGAATCGCCACGCGAGTCGATGGTCCGTCTGATCCTGATCGAGGCTGGCCTCCCCACGCCGCAATGCAATGTGGAGATCCGGGACGGGCACCGCTTCGTCGCCCGGGTCGACATGTTCTATCCCGAGGCGCGCCTGATCATCGAATACGACGGCGACCACCATCGCGATCCCGACCAGTGGAGCCGCGACCAGATCCGGCGGGCGGAGCTCGAGGCGCTCGGGTACCGATATGTGTCCGTCACGCGGCGCGACTTCGACGATCCCGTCGCACTCGTGCGGCGCGTGCGGCGGCTGCTCGCGAATGCGTCGTGAGTAGTCAAGAAACGCCGCCTGGCGCTCGGGGAGGCGGCGCCTTCTGACCTCTCACCTTCCTCGTCGGAAGGCGCTTCCTGTGAGGGGTCACGACACGCCCCATGCTCCCGAGCGGATGCGGCGTGTTGTGACCCCTCACGGGCGCGCGCGTGGTCACCCGGCCCGACGGATGCCGAGTCCGCACTCGACACCCGACCAGGCTCCGCACACCGGGGCGGGCGTAGGGTCGAAGCATGGCCAATGTCGCTGAGAACATCGTCAAGACTCTGCACGCCAACGGGATCGACCGGGTCTACGGACTTCCGGGTGATTCGCTCAACGGATTCACCGACGCCCTCCGCAAGGACGGCACGATCCGCTGGGTGCACGTGCGCCACGAGGAAGCCGCGGCCTTCGCCGCCGCTGCGGATGCCGCCACCACGGGAGACCTCGCCGTCGTCGCCGGTTCCTGCGGGCCGGGCAACCTCCACCTGATCAACGGCCTGTACGACGCCAACCGCTCGCGCGTCCCGGTGCTCGCGATCGCCGCGCACATCCCGACGAACGAGATCGGCACGGGGTACTTCCAGGAGACGCACCCGCAGGAGCTGTTCCGCGAGTGCAGCGTGTACGTCGAGTACGTCGCCGACGCGAAGCAGATGCCGCGGCTGATGGAGATCGCGATGCGCGCGGCGATCGAGAAGCGCGGCGTGGCCGTGCTGGTGATCCCGGGAGACGTCGCCCTCGCCGAGATCGCCGACGACCGCAGCGTCGTGATCGAGCGCACCCGCCCGGTCGTCGTGCCCAGTGGCCCGGAGCTCGAGAAGGCGGCGACCCTGCTCAACGCCGCGAAGAAGGTCACGATCCTCGCGGGCGCCGGCGTCGAGGGAGCGCACGACGAGGTCATCGCCCTCGCGGACGCTCTCGGCGCCCCGATCGTCCATGCCCTGCGCGGCAAGGAGTTCATCGAGCACGACAACCCGTTCGACGTGGGCATGACGGGGCTGCTCGGATTCGCCTCGGGCTATCGCGCGATGGAGTCCGCCGACGCGCTCCTGGTGCTCGGCAGCGACTTCCCCTACGAGCAGTTCTATCCCGACAAGGCGACGACGATCCAGGTCGACATCCGCGGCTCGCAGCTCGGCAAACGACATCCGCTCGATCTGGGGCTCGTCGGCGACGTCCGTGCGACGGCCGAAGCGCTGCTCCCGCGCATCGCCCGCAAGGACGACCGCGGCCACCTCGATGACGCACTCGCGCACTACCGCAAGACGCGGGCGAAGCTGGACGACCTCGCGGTGCCGACGAAGCCGGGGCGTCCGATCCACCCGCAGTACCTCGCGAAGCTGCTGAACGACCACGCCACCGACGACGCCGTCTTCACCGCCGATGTCGGATCTCCCACCGTCTGGGCCGCCCGATACCTGCACATGACCGCGAACCGCCGCCTGATCGGCTCGTTCACGCACGGGTCGATGGCGAACGCGCTGCTGCACGGCATCGGGGCGCAGGTCGCGCACCCCGGCCGTCAGGTCGTCGCGCTCGCGGGCGACGGCGGACTCGCGATGATGCTCGGTGAGCTGATCACCCTCACCCAGAACCACCTGCCGGTGAAGACGATCGTCGTGAACAACTCCTCGCTCAACTTCGTCGAGCTCGAGATGAAGGCGGCGGGCTTCGTCACCTACGGGACCGACCTGAAGAACCCGAGCTTCGCGGCGATCGCCGAGGCGATGGGAATCTTCGCGCGCCGGGTCGAGAACAGCGAGGACCTGCCGGATGCCGTCCGCGAGGTCCTCGCACACGACGGTCCCGCGCTGCTCGATGTCGTGACCGAGCGCCAGGAGCTCTCGATGCCCCCGGCGATCGAGGCGGCGCAGGTCAAGGGCTTCGCGCTCTACGCCATCCGCACGGTCATGTCCGGGCGCGGGGACGAACTCCTCGACCTCGCCCGCGCGAACTGGCGCCAGTTCCTCTGACCCTCCGCTGCGCTCAGGGATCCAGGAACCTGGGTCCCTGAGCTTGTCGAAGGGCCCGCCCCGAAAGACTCAGCTCTCGACGAGTGCCCGCACCTCGGCAGCCTCGTCATGACGGCCGAGTCCTTCGAGCACGTCCCCGAGCTCGAGGGCGGCGACCTGACGCAGCTGCGGGAACTCCGCCCCGTGCTCGATCGCACTGCGGTACACGGCCACGGCGTCGGACCCACGCTCGTTCGAGACGAGCACGCGGGCAGCGAACAGCTCCGAGCCGCCCGCGGAGCCGACGTCTCCGATGGTCGCGAAGGCGTCGGCAGCGGTGAGCGCCGCGGCGACGGACTCGTCGATCCGGCCGAGCTGGGCGAGCGCGCGCCCGCGGGAGTCCGTGACGTCGGCGCGCAACCAGTCGGCCTCGTGCTCGGTCGCGAGGGCTGTGACCTCGTCGAAGAGTGCGAACGCCCGCTCGTCGCCGCGTCCGCCGTAGGCCTGCCCGAGATTGTGGAGCACGTCGGCCATCACGCCCACGGCGTCGGGTGCGCGACGAACGATGTCGGCGGCCGATTCGAGCAGCGCGAGCGCGTCGTCGTTCTCGTCGAAGCGGGCGAGGATCTTGGCCTGCTCGCTCATGGCGCTGGCCTGGTCCGCGAACTCCTCGCCCTGGCCGAACAGGTCGGCGGCGTAGCCGTACGCGCCGACGGCCTGGCCGAACTCTCCCGCCGTGGCGAGCGAGCGGGCGAGCAGCATCGCGGTCGCGGCACGCGAAGCGGGTTCGACCTCGGCCTTCTCCTCGCGCTCGAGAACCGAGCCGAACAGCTCGGCGGCCTCTTCCGCGTCTCCGGCCGCGAGCATCGCGCGCGCCATCCGGAAGTCGGCGCCCGTGGCATCCGCTCCCTCCTGTGCGGCGATGCGCGCGAGCACCCGGAACCGCGCGACGGCCTTCTCGGGTTCGCCGGCGTCCTCCCACAGCGAGCCCGCCAGCAGGTGCGCCGAGCCGAGCGCCCGCGTGGCCCCGAGGCCCGCGACCAGGCGGCAGACCTCGTCGGCATCGGCGGCGCCCTCGGCGAAGTCGCCGCCTCCGCCACGGATTCGGGCTCGCGTCTCGAGAGCGTGCGCCCGATGACCCGTGCTGAGATCGTCCTGCGCGATCAGTCGATCCAGCAGAGCGGATGCCGCTTCGGTGTCGCCCTTGTGCAGCAGTGCCGAGATCGCGACGAGCGTCGTCGTGTTCGAGAGGCGGGCGTCGTCGGCCTCTGCGAAGGCGCGTGCAGCCTGTTCGGCGAGGTTCAGCGCGGCGTCCGCGTCGGCGTCGTCGCCGCGCAGATGCAGCGATGCCCGACTGAGGGCGAGGTCGCCGCGTGACCACGCCGGCAAAGCGGCGCCGTCGGCGAGCTCACGGTCGAGGGCGGTGGCATTCTCGGGGGTGGCGAGCCCGAAGGTCGCGAGCCCCAGGCGCTCCTCGAGATCGGCCTGCTCGGCCTTCCCCGCCGCGCGCAGGGCGGCGACGCGCTCGGGCAGCAGCGGCCACGCCTCCTCGGCGCGATCGAGCGCGACGAGGATGCCGAGGCGCATCGACAGCAGGTGTGCGCGCTTCTCGGGGTCGGTGACATCGAGGGCGTGCGGGAGTGCGGCGAGGGTGCCCTGCTCGTCGCCGTACTGGGCGAGCTGCATCGCGCGCTCGTACCAGCCGTCGGCATCCGTCGGATCGACGGTGGCGGGCTGTGCGACGAAGGCATCCGAGCGGATCGGCACGTCGTAGCTCTCGCCGCCGAGCGCACGCATCCGCTCGAGCGTGCGGGCGTGACCATCGGTACCGTCCCGGCGGTCGAACTCCGCGCCGAGCCGCTCGGCGGTCGCCCAGGCGGCTGCGGCGAGGTCGGCGGCGCTCCACGTGCCGTCGTGCGCTCCGAAGAACGGCACGAGGGCTGCGGCATCCGCTCCCCGCACCGGGGTCTCGCCGTGGCCGGTCGCGGCGACGCGGTCGAGCGCGACCGCGAACGCGGCCAGCGCGGCGAAGTGCGCGTCGACGTTCAGGCCGTCGTGCGCGAGCCAGCCGATGTGCCGTTCGACGAGCGACAGCGCGCGCGCCTCGTTGCCGGTGATGGCGGTGAAGACGATGTTGTTCGCGACGATCCGGAGGTTGTCGGGGTTGTCCTTCGCGAGCCGGTAGCTGCGCAGGTGCGCGGTCTTGGCATCGTCACCGCGCCCGCTGCGCAGGTACGGCACCAGTACGCGCGACAGGGCGTGCTCGGGCTCCTCACCGCACGAGAACCCGCCCTCGATCATCTCTTCGACGAGGCGGATGGCGTCGGCATCCCGATCCGTCTCGGCGAAGAACCCGGCGAACTGGCTGCGCCCGCAGGCGTCGCAGTGGCTGTGGTCGTCGCGCGGCGTCGCCTCGAGCTGCACGCGCAGGGCCTCGGCATCGTCGAGGCGTCCGGCATCCCAGGCGTCTTCGAAACGCGCGGTGAGTACACCGCTGAGTCCGAGGTCGGCCGCGCGGTAGTGCGTCTCCATGTCGTCGAGCACCGCGGCGATCTGCTCCTGCGAGAACGCGGGGGACGAGCGCAGCGACGACGCCATCCACTTGAACTGCCACATCAGGTCGGCGCCGCCGTACTCGAGGTCGGCGGGGAATCGGCCGGGGTCGGCGTCGTGGCGCGCGAGGCACCAGGCGAAGGAGTTGAGCATGACGTCGGTCGCGCCGTTCATGTTCGCCGACGCCGTCTGCCGCATGCGCGCCTGGTACTCGAGCTGCTCATCGCCGATCTCCTGTGCGAGGGCGACGGCCTCGGCCACGAGCGCCTGCTCGGCGGGCCCCCAGGGCGTGCGGTCGATCTCTTCGACGAGCTGCGAGAAGCGCTTCTTCGGACGGGTCATGGTCATCTCCTCGATGGGGGATTCAACGGGTGGGGCCGTCGGCGTCGCCGTCGAAGGGGAGAGGATCCTCTTCGAGGCCGGCCGAGAGCGAGACGAGGTCGCTGAGAGCGGTGGTCATCAGCGTGCGGTCGGCGTCGCTGAGGGGGTGGTGCCCGGCGAGCAGGGCCTGGATGTAGAGCAGTTGGAGGGTGCGCGCGAACACGGCGTCGTCGTCGACGCGCACGAGGGCGCGCACGACGCGGTTCGACCAGTTCAAGCACAGGCGTGCGCTCAGGTCGTCGTCGCGGGCGGAGGACAGCGTCTGGTCGATCTTGTCGAGCACACCGCTCCAGAGCGAGCCGGTGATGCCCTTCGTGCGGCCGCGGTCGATCGCGCGCAGCACGTCCGGGTCGGCGACGTAGAGGCCGGTGAGATCGGGGCGGTCGATCGACCGCACCACGACGGCGCACGACGAGGCGGCGAGCACGGCGCTCGCCCGAGCCTCGAGGGCCACGGCGGCGTCGCGGTCGTCGAGCGGGGGAGGGTCGAGCCTGTCGAGCTCACCCGTGACGTCGACCTTCTCGATCGTCACGGCGGGGTAGAGATCCGGCAGCATGCGCACGAGGTCGGCGTCGTAGAGGTAGCCGCCGTTGACGAGCACCTCGGATGCCGGGGAGATGCCCGCGACCTGGCGGAACTCGTCGACCGACGACGCGTAGCGCACGTGCGGGTAGCGTTCGACGAGGTCGCCCAGCTGCATCGTGCCGTGCGTCGTCTCGACGGTCAGCCACCGGGTGATGAACCGGGCCAGCTCCTCGTCGTGACGTACGAGCGACTTGAGTCCGAGTTCGTGGATCGCGACGAACTGCGCCAGTCGGTGCGGCTCGCGCAGGCCGAGCTCGAGGATCCAGCGGCGGATGCCGGCGCCCAGCTGTTCGCGCACGCGTTCGAGCGCCGTGTCCTCGACGAGCGATTCGCGGCTCGCGGTGGGGGCGAGGCCGGTGGAGTCGATGACCGCGCGCACGAAGAAAGCCCAGTCGGGGAGCACGTCGGCTGCGCGCTCCGAGAGGAGCATCCGGCCGAGGTACATGCGCGTGGCCTGCCGCGCCCCGGGAGGGGGTGCGAAGGGCAGTACGTAGGCGAGGCCGCGCGTGCCGGTGGCGGGCTCGTGCAGCTCGATGACGTCGAGGGGTGCCGCGCCGAGCAGTTCACGGCCGTACTGTACGGCGGTCTCGGGGGTGCCGTCGAGGAACGGGGCCGGGTGCGTGATGTCGACATCGCCCGCTCCGGAGTCGATCGTGACCCGAACCGGGAGGAACTCGCCGAACGCGGTCGCGAGCTCGTTCACCGCGGCGGGGCGCAGCAGATCTCCCGCGTCGAAGCGCGGCACGAGGTGCACGCTCGTGCCGATCGGCAGCTCCTCGTCGATCTCGGCGACCTGGAAGGTGCCGTCGGAGCTGCCCGTCCACTCGACCGATGCGCCGCCCTTGGCGCTGCGGGAGCGGATGACGATGGTGTCGGCGACCATGAAGCAGCTGAGCAACCCTATGCCGAACTGGCCGAGGTAGTCGCTGCGGGGCAGGTCGAAGATGTCGCGCTTGGAGCTGCGGCCGACCGTGGCGAGCAGATCGGCGACCTCGGTGAGCGTGAGGCCCACTCCGTCGTCGCGCAGCACGAACTCGCCGTTCTCGGCGGTGAGCGGGGTGATGCGTATGTGTCCGCCCCCGCCGTCGACCTCTCGGCGGGCGGTGATCGCGTCGCGGGCGTTCTGCAGCAGTTCGCGCAGATAGACCCGGGGGCTGGAGTAGATGTGGCGGCTCAGAAGGTCGACGACGCCTCGCAGATCGACCTGGAACTGCTGCACATCCGCTGTCATCGACACCCCTCCCAGAGAATCCCCGCACCGAAGCCTACAAGAGGGGTCGGACGCCGCCCCGGTTCGGCGGGCGACGTCGGATGCCGTACACTGGGTGAGCAGTTTGTTCTCTGCATTCTTTCGCCGTGCCCCGGGTCGCTCCGAGACATTTCGTGAAAGGATGGGGAACACCCCGAGACCTCCCGGTCTCTAGGGCGGTAGCTCAATTGGCAGAGCAGCGGTCTCCAAAACCGCAGGTTGCAGGTTCGATTCCTGTCCGCCCTGCGCGTCAGCGCACGCTGACACACGAAAGGTACATTCAGGATGAGTCAGGACGAACCGCGCGGCGAGGTCATCGCGGCTGGCGCCGCCCGCGAGAAGAAGGGCAACCCCTTCTCCCGGTTCTTCGGAAGCATCGCCCTGTTCATCCGCCAGGTCATCTCCGAACTGCGCAAGGTCGTCACTCCGACCCGCAAAGAGCTGTTCAAGTTCACCGCGGTCGTGCTCGTCTTCGTCCTGATCGTGATGGGTATCGTCTACGGCCTCGACACGTTCTTCGCGTTCGTGACGCACTACGTGTTCGGTATCCCCGGCTGATGACACCCCCGCGGCTCGCGCCGCAGGCTGACCGACAAGTCTCCACGGCTCTCGCCGCGGTGAGTGGAAAGAAGCAACGTGTCTGAACGATATTCCGACGATGCCGACTGGGCACCTGCCGCAGAGCAGTCCAGCGAAGAGGACGAGGCCCAGGAGGGCAACATCCTGGCCGCGGAAGAGCGTGCATCCGAGTCGGCGGAGCACGTGGCCGTGCACGTCGAGGACGAAGACGGCGATGACACCGACGACGACATCGAAATCGAAGACCCGGAGGCGGACGCGATCGTGAACGACGCTCTCAACCTGGACGAGGCAGCGGAGTCCGAAGCCGCCGCCGAGGTCCTGAACGACGCAGTGGCCGAAGAGACGGCCGAGCTCGAGGCCGCCGAGGCCGACGAGGTCACCCCCTACGACGGGCCCGACGTGAACGGCGAGGAAGACCGCCCCGCCGCCGACGTCGAGGCCGACGAGGACTCCGAGGAAGACCCCTACGAGGCGTTCCGCCTCGACCTGCGGATGCTTCCCGGTAAGTGGTACGTCATCCACTCGTACGCGGGCTTCGAGCGCAAGGTGAAGGCGAACATCGAGCAGCGCAAGTCGACGCTCGAGGTCGAGGACGAGATCTACCAGGTCGAGGTCCCGATGGAGGACGTCGTCGAGATCAAGAACGGCCAGCGCAAGATGGTCACCCGCGTGCGCATCCCCGGCTACGTGCTGGTGCGCATGGAGCTCACGGAAGACACCTGGTCCGTCGTGCGCCACACCCCGGGTGTCACGGGCTTCGTGGGCAACGCCCACAACCCCACGCCGCTGCGCTTCGAAGAGGCCTTCAACATGCTGAAGTCGCTCGTCGAGGTCAAGGACGTGCCGACCGCCAAGAACATCGCGTCGAAGGGCGGCGTCGCCGTCGCCCGTCCGCTGCCGGCCGAGGTCGACTTCGAGGTCGGCGAGACCATCACGATCAAGGAGGGCTCGTTCGCGGGTCTTCCCGGTTCGATCAGCGAGATCAAGCCCGAGAGCGGCAAGCTCACGGTCCTCGTCTCGCTCTTCGAGCGCGAGACCCCGGTCGAGCTGTCGTTCGACCAGGTCACGAAGATGATCTGACCCAGGACTCCTTACGCAGAACGCCCCGCCGGTCCGTCCGGCGGGGCGTTCTGCGTTCGGTCGCTAGTCGCGATCAGCTGCGGCGACCATCGCGATGACGAAGTGCGCGACGCTGTCCTCGGGGCCGTTCTCCACCCGCTTGAACGCCTTGCTCAGCGGATTGGAGTAGTTGCCCTTCGGGCCGACGACCAGAAGGTCGAACGGAGCCCAGAGCGGCACGTCCTCCGGAGTCTTCACCCAGCGATGGCCGTGCTGGCGCACCATCACCTCGCCCACGTAGAACCCGGCGGCGAGCACGGTCTCCGCGACGGCGTCGCTGCCCGGTTCCTCGAAGTTCCCGAGCACGCCGTCCACCGTGCGCAGACTCTGGACCGAGTAGTCGAGGGTGATGCCGTCGATGTTCTGCACGGCGTCGGCGAACGTCTGCGCGTGGGCCGCGGCGAACTCCGCCTCGGGCGGATGCTGCAGGCGCAGACCGCGGCCGGAGAATGCGGGACCGCGCGGGGCAGTCGCTGCGGCGGGAGCCTGGCCGCGAGAAGCATCCGTCCCGGCGATCTCGGCGGCCAGTTCCGCCTCGAGGTCGCCGCGGATGATCGGCATCGCCGTCGTCGGCGGGGCCGCTTCGACGCGCGGTGCGGGCGGGGGAGTCGGGGTCTTCGGCTTGCGGCGGAACAGTCCCATGCGTGCTCTCCTTCTCGTGTCCGGTGCGGCACCGGACCTTTTCACCCTCCCATCCGCATCCGACTTCCGGCTGAGAACTCCCGCGCGTCGTCGGAGGTGCGAGCCGCGGCATCCATCCGGTAGACTTCTATGGTTTGTGCGCCGTTTCTGCGCGCGCGCGAACGTCACCGCTGTCCGGAATCGCCGGATCGCGGGAGAGCGGATGCATCCGGCATCCGTTCGAGGAAAGGAAGAGGAAATGGCACCGAAGAAGAAGGTGACCGGCCTGATCAAGCTTCAGATCAACGCCGGTGCAGCCAACCCGGCGCCGCCGATCGGGCCCGCGCTCGGTCAGCATGGCGTCAACATCATGGAGTTCTGCAAGGCGTACAACGCCGCGACCGAGTCGCAGCGCGGCAACGTCATCCCCGTCGAGATCACCGTCTACGAGGACCGCAGCTTCACGTTCATCCTGAAGACCCCGCCCGCTGCGGAGCTCATCAAGAAGGCCGCCGGCGTGCCCAAGGGCTCGGCGACCCCGCACACCGTCAAGGTCGCGAAGATCACCAAGGACCAGGTCCGTCAGATCGCCGAGACCAAGCAGGCCGACCTGAACGCGAACGACATCGAGGCCGCCTCGAAGATCATCGCCGGAACCGCCCGTTCCATGGGCATCACGGTCGAGGGCTGAGGAGAATAATCATGGCTAAGTCCAAGGCTTACAAGGCTGCCGTCGAGAAGATCGAGGCAGACCGTTTCTACACCCCGACCGAGGCAGTCGCCCTCGCGAAGGAGACCGGCTCGTCGAAGTTCGACTCGACCGTCGAGGTCGCGCTGAAGCTCTCGGTCGACCCCCGTAAGGCAGACCAGATGGTGCGCGGCACCGTCATCCTGCCCCACGGCACCGGTAAGACCGCCCGCGTCATCGTGTTCGCCACCGGCCCCGCGGCCGAGGCAGCGATCGCCGCAGGTGCCGACGAGGTCGGCGGCGCCGAGCTCATCGAGAAGGTCGCCGGCGGCTGGACCGCGTTCGACGCGGCCGTCTCCACGCCGGAGCTCATGGGCCAGGTCGGTCGTCTCGGTAAGGTCCTGGGTCCGCGTGGCCTGATGCCGAACCCGAAGACCGGCACCGTGACCCCGAACACGGCCAAGGCCGTCGAGGAGATCAAGGGCGGAAAGATCGAGTTCCGCGTCGACAAGCACGCCAACGTGCACTTCGTCGTCGGCAAGGCATCTTTCACCGCTGAGCAGCTCGACGAGAACATCGGCGCCGCTCTCGAGGAGATCGTCCGCCTCAAGCCGTCCAGCTCGAAGGGCCGTTACATCCAGAAGGGTGCGGTGTCGACCACGTTCGGCCCCGGCATCCCGCTGGACGTCAACTCCATCTGACGCTGAGTCACCGAAACGCCCCCGGGTCTGCCCGGGGGCGTTTCTGCGTCCAGGCATCCGTGCCCGATATACCAAAAACGCAACGCAACGTCATCGCCGGCCCGCCATCCCCTCGACTCCACGTACTGTGGGGGAGTCCCGTCGCGGACGCGTAAAATCGCACCCGCGCACCTTATGCCCCAGGAGGGTTCATGTCCCGTCGTCTCATCGCCGTCACCGCACTCGTCGTCGCCGCCGCGGCGCTCACCGCGTGCAGCGGTTCGAGCACGCCCGCCAGCACCTCGAGCGATGAGAGCTCGGCATCCTCCGACTTCGGTCTCGCGACGGAGGGAACGCTCACGGTCGGCACCGAGGGCACCTACCGCCCGTTCAGTTTCCACGACGACAACGGCGCGGGCGAGCTGACCGGTTACGACGTCGAGATCATCGAGGCCGTCGCCGACAAGCTGGGCCTCGAGGTGAAGTTCGAGGAGACCCAGTGGGACGCGATCTTCGCCGGCCTCGACGCGGGTCGCTTCGACGTGATCGCGAACCAGGTCACGATCAACGACGAACGCACGGCCAAGTACCTCTTCAGCACGCCGTACACGGTCTCGCCCGGCGTGATCGTGGTCGCCGATGACGACGACTCCATCTCGTCGTTCGCCGACCTCGAGGGCAAGACCACCGCGCAGTCGCTCACGAGCAACTGGAACGACCTGGCCACCGAGTCCGGCGCCAAGGTCGAGGGTGTCGAGGGCTGGGCGCAGGCCGTCGAGCTGCTGCGTCAGGGCCGCGTCGACGCGACCATCAACGACAAGCTCACCTTCCTCGACTACGAGACGACCAACAGCCCCACGGGCCTGAAGATCGCCGCCGAGACGGATGACGCGGGCGAGCAGGCCTTCGCTTTCACGAAGGACAAGGAGTCGCTCGTCGAGGCCGTCGACGCCGCTCTCGAGGAGCTGCGCGCAGACGGCACCCTCGCCGAGATCAGCGAGAAGTACTTCGGCGAAGACGTCTCGCAGTAACCGATGGAGAGCCCCTGGCAGCTGTTCCTGGATTCGCTCGGGCCGATCGCCCTGGCGGGTCTGACGGCGACGGTCCCGCTCGCGCTGGCGTCGTTCGCCCTGGGGCTCCTCATCGCGGTCGGCGTCGCTCTGATGCGGATCTCGGTGAACCCGATCCTCTCGGTGATCGCTCGGTTCTACATATCGGTGATCCGCGGCACCCCGCTGCTCGTGCAGCTGTTCGTGATCTTCTACGGCATGCCCTCGATCGGCATCACGATCGATCCGTGGCCGAGTGCGATCATCGCCCTCTCGCTGAACGTCGGCGGCTACGGTGCCGAGGTCGTGCGTGCGGCGATCCTCTCGGTGCCGCAGGGGCAGTGGGAGGCCGCGTACACGGTCGGCATGAACCGCACCCGCACGCTGACACGCATCATCCTGCCGCAGGCCGCGCGGGTGTCGGTGCCTCCGCTGTCGAACACCTTCATCTCGCTCGTGAAGGACACCTCGCTCGCGTCGCTGATCCTCGTGACCGAGCTGTTCAAGGTGGCGCAGCAGATCGCGTCGACCACCTACGAGTTCATGGTGCTCTACCTCGCCGCCGCGCTGGTCTACTGGGTGTTCTGCCTCGTACTGTCGTTCGGACAGAGCGCCCTCGAGAGGAGGCTCGACAGCCGTGTCGCCCACTGACCCGATCGCACTCCCGCCGCAGGCCCCGCAGGGCGAGGAGCTGCTCGCCGCCCGCGGGCTGCGCAAGAGCTTCGGCGACAACGAGGTGCTCCGCGGCATCGACCTGACCCTGCACCGCGGCGAGGTCGTCGTGCTCGTCGGCCCCAGCGGTTCCGGCAAGACGACCGTGCTGCGCGCGCTCAACGGCCTCGAGACCCCGGATGCCGGCACGATCGTCGTCGCCGGTGGACCCGAGATCGACTTCGCCCCGGACGCCCGCCCGAAGCCGCGCGTGCAGAAGCAGAAGCGCCTCGCCCTGCGCGACCGCTCCGCGATGGTGTTCCAGCACCACAACCTCTTCCCGCACCTCACCGTGCTCGAGAATGTGATCGAGGGGCCCTGGCGCGTGCAGGGCCGTCCGAAGGCCGAGGTCGTGGCCGAGGCGCGGGCTCTGCTCGACCGCGTGGGGCTCGCCGACAAGGCGGATGCTCGGCCCCACCAGCTCTCGGGTGGCCAGCAGCAGCGCGTCGGCATCGTGCGAGCGCTCGCGCTCAAGCCCGATCTGCTGCTGTTCGATGAGCCGACCAGTGCGCTCGACCCCGAGCTCGTGGGTGAGGTGCTGCTCGTCATCAAGGAGCTCGCCGACGAGGGCTGGACCATGGCCGTCGTCACGCACGAACTGAGCTTCGCCCGCGAGGCCGCCGATCACGTGCTGTTCATGGACGGCGGCGTCGTGGTCGAGCAGGGCCCGCCGGCCGAGCTCTTCAGCGCCCCGAAGCACGAGCGCACGCAGCGCTTCCTCACGCGCATCCTGCGTCCGCTCGACGGCATCTGAGCCGGCGGCATCCGAGCCGGCGGCGCAGCGCGCTCGGGCGCGCTCTCAGCCCAGAACGGGCAGCACGAGGCTGACGGCGAGGGCGATCATCACGACGGCGATGAGCGCGTCGAGGATCCGCCAGGAGCGCGGCGTCCGCAGCCAACGACCCAGGTAGCGGGCGCCGAACCCGAGGGCGGTGAACCACAGGATGCTGGCGGTCACCGCTCCGGCGGCGAAGAGCCAGCGCTCCTCGCCGTGCGTCGCGGCGATCGAGCCGAGCATCAGCACGGTGTCGAGGTACACGTGCGGGTTCAGCCAGGTGAGGGCGAGAACGGTGAGGATCACCGGCGCCAGGGCGGTGCGCGCGGCGGTGGCCGTGCCGCCCCCGGAGGGGGCCGTCTCGCCCGCGGGCTCCGAGGCATCCAGCGACTGGCCTTCCCCGCTCCAGGCGCGACGGGCCGCGAGGAGCCCGTAGGTGAGCAGGAAGAGTGCTCCGGCCCAGCGGGCGACGACGACGAGCCAGGGTGCGGCGGCGATCACGAATCCGAGTCCGGCGACGCCGGCGATGATGAGCGCGGCATCGGAGAGCGCGCAGATCACGACGACCGCGAGCACGTGCTCGCGGCGGATGCCCTGACGCAGCACGAAGACGTTCTGCGCGCCGATCGCGACGATGAGGGAGAGGCCGAGGCCGAGGCCGGAGAGCACCGAGAGCATGGTCTCAGCGTAGAAAGCGCGTCGATAAAGAACCAGCGCAGATTCCTTCAGAACCATTAGCATCGCTAACGTGAGGATCGATCCCGAACTGGCCGCCACGCTCGCCGCCGTCGCCGACGAAGGGACGCTCGACGCGGCATCCCGCGCCCTGCGGATCACCCCGTCGGCGGTCAGCCAGCGGGTGAAGACGCTGGAGCAGCAACTGGGGCGCATCCTGCTCGTACGCACCAAGCCCGTGCGGCTCACCGAGGCGGGGGAGTCGGTGGTGCGCCTCGCTCGCCAGATCGCTCTGCTCGAGCAGGACGCCCTGACCGGACTCGGCGTCGACGACGGCGTACCGACGAGCAGGCCCGTCATCCCGCTGGCCGTCAACGCCGATTCGATGGCGACGTGGTTCCTGCCTCCGCTCGCCCGCCTCTCGGAGCGGCACGGCGTCGACTTCGATCTGCATCGCGACGATCAGAACTTCACCGCGCGCCTGCTCGAGTCCGGCGATGTGATGGCCGCCGTGACGAGCGAGAGCGCCCCGGTGGCGGGTTGTTCGGTGTCGCCCCTCGGAGTGCTCGAGTATCGCGCGGCCGCGGCGCCCGGGTACGCGCAGCGATGGTTCCCGGACGGAGTGACGGCGGAGGCTCTCGCCGCGGCGCCCTTCGTCGACTTCGACCGCCGCGACACGCTGCAGCACGAGTGGCTGCGCACACGGGACGTCCCGCCCGAGGGCATCCCGCGGCACTACGTTCCGGCATCCCACGACTACGCGCGCGCGGTCGAACTGGGGCTCGGATGGGGGATGGTGCCGGCCGTGCAGGAGGCGGAGGGGCTGGTTCACCTCGGCGCCCCGGCGCTGCGCGTGCAGCTCTACTGGCAGCAGTGGAATCTGCGCTCCGCACTGCTCGACACGATCGCCGCCGAGATCGCCGTCGAGGCGCGGGCCGTCCTTCAGTCCTGAGCGGGGGACGGCATGCCGGGTGTGCCGCCCGAGGCGAGGGCGTGCAGGAGGCCGGTGAGGCTCTCGATGTCCTCGACCTCCCAGTCGGTGAGGGACTGCATCAGCATGCCCTCTTGAGGCTTGCGAGCGAGCGCGAGGCGCTCCTGCCCGTGCGGCGTGAGCCGCAGGATCGATGAGCGGCGATCGGTCGGATCGGCCGTGCGCTCGACGAGGTCGAGTTCCTCGAGCTCGCGGACGGTGCGGCTGGCCTGCCCCTTGTCCATCAGCATCCGCTCGGCGAGCATCGACACGGTCGCTTGCTCGCAGCGAGCGATCGTCGTGAACGCCTTGTATGCCCCGGGGAGCATGCCGGGGCTCACCCGGTTCGCGTTCTCCAGGATGAGGCGACGGAAGTGAGTGATCAGATCGCCGAACTCCGCCTCGAGGGCGCGGACCGCAGCGGTCCGCGCCTCCGAGGCGTCGATCGGGTGATCAGCGGCGGTCACCGGAGGCCGTTCCCGCCGAACCGCGGCCGTCGACGACGGTCAGAGTGCCGGTCGTCGCCGCGCCGGACAGGGCGACGGAGTCTGCGATCGCCGTCTCGCCGACGTTGTCGGTCGCCGCATCCGCCGATGCCCGTTCGCTCGTAGTCATCGTCGTCAGCGGCCGGTTCGGGAGGAACAGGATCGCGACGAGGCTGATGACGGCCAGCGGGATGCCGATGACGAAGGCGTTCGAGATCGCCTGGGCGTAGAAATCCTCGATGATCGAGCGCACGGGCTCGGGGAGCAGACGCACCTCGGGCAGCGTGCCGCCGGTGAGCTGCGCCGCGACGTCGGCGCCCTTCTCGCCGAGCTGCGCGATCGCGGCGCCCAGACGCTCCTTGCCGTCGGCGAACAGTCCGGTGAGCGAGTTCGCGAGCACCGCACCCATCACCGAGACACCGACGGTGCCGCCGAGGCTGCGGAAGAACGTGACGCCCGAGCTCGCGACGCCCATCTCGCTCGGCTTCGCGACGTTCTGCACGATCAGCACGAGGTTCTGCATCGTCATGCCGACGCCGGCACCCATGAGGAACATGTAGAGCGAGACGAGCGCGAAAGGCGTGTCGTAGTGCAGCGTCGACAGCGTCACGGAGCCGGCGATCAGCAGCACGGCGCCGAGGACCAGGTAGCCCTTCCACTTGCCGAAGCGCGTGACGAGCTGGCCGATCACCATCGACGAGATCAGCAGGCCGGCCATCATCGGCAGCGTCATGAGGCCCGCTTCGGTGGGCGTCGCGCCGCGCGAGAGCTGCATGTACTGCGCGAGGTAGACGGAGGTGCCGAACATCGCGACGCCGATCGAGATCGACGCGATGACGGAGAGCGTGAACGTGCGTCCGCGGAACAGCGTGAGCGGGATCAGCGGCTCGCGCACCTTCAGCTCGACGATGACGAAGGCGATCGCGGCGACGATCGCGCCGCCCACCATGAGCGCCGTCTCGGTGCTCCACCAGTCGAAGGTCGACCCGGCATTCGTGATCCAGATGAGGATCAGTGACACGGCGGCCGAGAGCAGCACGATTCCGACGTAGTCGATCGACGCCTTGCGGGTGCGCTCGGTCGAGATCTTCAGCGTGCGCTGCAGGATGATCAGCGCGGCGACCGCGAACGGCAGCGAGACGAAGAAGTTCCAGCGCCAGTTCGCGGCATCCGTGATCCATCCGCCCAGCAGGGGGCCGCCGACGGTGGCGACGGCCATGACGGCGCCGAAGAGACCCATGTACCGACCGCGCTCGCGGGGGCTGATGATGTCGGCCATGATGACCTGGCTGAGGGCGGCGAGACCGCCGCCGCCGAGACCCTGGATGGCGCGGAAGGCGATGAGGGTGTTCGTGTCCTGAGCGAAGCCGGCCGCGGCCGTCGCGCCGACGAAGATGATGATCGCGATCTGGATCAGCAGCTTTCGGTTGAACAGGTCGGCGAGCTTTCCCCAGATCGGCGTCGAGATCGCGGTGGTCAGCAGGGTGGCGGTGATGACCCAGGTGTAGGCGGCCTGGTCACCGCCGAGGTCGTGGACGATGACGGGCATCGACGTCGAGACGACCGTGGTGGCGATCATCGAGACGAACATGCCGAGCAGCAGGCCGGTGAGGGCCTCGAGCACCTGGCGGTGCGTCATCTTGGCGGGAGCGGAGTCCGTGGACATGCAGGACCTTTCGCAGTCGGAGAGTGTATGCCGCGACAGCTCTGGCGCGCACGAAGATGGTTGAACTTCGTCAACTATAGGACGGTGGTTGATGTTCGTCAACTATCGGTCGGTGCCAAGTCGCGAACGCGCAACGATCGGGACCGCCGGCGAAAGACCTCTTGAACGACCGTGCAGTCTCGGGAAGGATGGCCGAAACGCAACGGTGCGCGGCCTCTGAGGGGTGGCCATACGACGTACCGGAGCGACCGATAAGAATTCCTGAGGGGGAATCGCACATGGTTACGAAGGATCGGAAGCGCAAGACTCTGGCAGTACTGGCGGGCGGGCTCGTGCTCGGCGTCGGAGTGGCGGTGACGCTCGCGGCCTGGAACGACTCCGAGTTCGCGACCGGCACGTTCACCGCCGGCTCGTTCAATCTGCAGGGTTCGGTCGCCGGCGACGTGAGCGCCAGCTACAGCGACCACAACGTCGACACCGGGGGAACCGCGGCAACGCTCGCCTTCACGCTGCCCACCGGCGTCGTCGGCAACATGGCACCGGGGGACGCGGTCTACGCGGGCTTCTGGGTGCGGCTCGCCCCCGGCACGACGACGGGTGCGAACCTCTCGGCCGCCGGCACGACGACGGGCGCCGCCGCGACGACGAACTCCGGCAACCTGTCGTACCAGGTGTACCAGCTCGCCCCCGGCGCCACCTGCAACGCGGCATCCGCCACCGGCACCCCTGTCGCGACCGGGGCGACGATGGACGTGCAGACCGGCGTGACCGCGATGACGCTCACCAAGGGAGCGGATGCCGCGACGGCCGGAACGGCCGTGCAGCTGTGCTTCAAGGTCACGGCGGGGACGGCGCTCAAGCAGGGCGTCGCCACGACTACGACCTGGAAGTTCACGGCGACGTCGACGAGCTGAGTCCGTCATGCAGACCCGCAGAGCGATGCGGGAGGCGAAGCGACTCCGCTCCCGTCGGATACGAGCCGCCCTCGCGGGCGGGCTCGTGTTCGGCGTGGGGGCGGCCATGACGCTCGCCGCCTGGAACGACTCCGAATACGCGACCGCGACGTTCACCGCTGGACGATTCGACATCGTCGGCGCGACCGACGGGGCGACGTTCTCCAGCCATGCCACGGCCGGTGCGGCGGCGACGCTGAGCTTCGCGGTCGCGCCGACGGCCATGGTGCCCGGCACGACCACGTACGCGCTGTTCAGCGTGAAGACGGCCAATCCGTCCGGCGCGGGCACGCTGCAGCTGACGGCGGGGACGCCGAGCGGCACCGGGCTCGCCACGCATTTGACGTACGGGGTGCGCCTGGTGCCGACCGCGGCGACCCCGAGCCTGTCGTGCACGGCCGCGACGTACGCCGCGGCATCCGCCTCGACGTCCGTCGTCGTCGCCGACGGGTCGGCGCTCACGACGAATGGCGCAGCGACCGGCACCGTGCCGCAGGCGGTGACCGCGAACGGCGGCAACCAGCTGAACTACTGCGTCGCAGTGACGCTCCCGACGACTGCGCTCAACGCGGCGCAGGGGCTCACCATGACGCAGACCTGGCAGATCCAGGGAACATCCACCTGACCGCTCGCAGCGGTCGACCACGCGAGGAGGGGTGATGAGCACGCCGACGACGAGGAGGGGTCTGCGCGAGCAGGCGGTCGCGTCGGGTGCGCCCGCGATGGCACCCGCGCCCGCCGCGCCGCACCGTCGTGGCGGAGTCGGGCGGATGCTCGGCGACCTCGCGTTGTGGATCGCGGCTGCGGCCGGGGTCGTGTGCATCGTGCTCGTGATCCTCGCCATGACGGCCCAGATCACGCTCATCATGTTCCGCACCGGGTCGATGTCTCCGACGATCCCTGCCGGATCCGTGGCCGTCGTGCAGCGGGTGGATGCCGCCCAGGTCGAGGTCGGAGACGTCGTCACGGTCGACCGCGACGACGAGCTGCCCGTCACGCACCGCGTCACCTCGATCGAACCCGGCGCGAGCGAGTCCGAACGCGTCATCACGATGCGCGGCGACGCGAACGCCACCGACGATCCCTTCCCCTACACCGTGACCTCGGTGCGGACCGTGCTCTTCTCGATCCCGGGCATCGCGACCGTGATCGTCGGGATGGGCGACCCGTGGGTGCTCGGCGGCCTGACCGCGGGCGCCACGGTGCTCGTGATCTGGGCGTTCTGGCCGCGGTCGGGTTCGGCCGCGAACCGGAAGGAGGAGGGGCTCACATGAGGCGCCGACTCGCGATCCTCCTGCCGGCGCTCGCCGCCACCGGCATCCTCGCGGCTGCGCCCGGGATCCTGGCTGCCGCTCCCGCGTGGGCCGCGCCGACGACCGAGGTGATCCAGGGCCGCGTGCTGCGCCTCGTCTCGGTCGCCGACTGGTCGCAGGCGTCGCGGCTGCTCCCCGGGGAGCCGGTGCAGTGGGACGTCGCAGTGAGTGCGACCCCGCCCGATCCCGGCACCGTCACGATCGCCGTGAGCGCGGACGGAGACGCGCCGTTGCTGGTCGACGCGGCCCTCTGCATGCAGGAGTGGCAGGAGAGCGGATGCCCCGGCGGCGCCGAAGAGCTCGAGTCGGAGTGGAGCATCCCACGGGACGGCTCCGAGATCGCACTCGCCGCGTTCCCCTCCACCGACGTCGCGCACCTGCGGCTGTGGATCACTCTCGACGCCGACGACGACAACGGCATCACCGACGTGCGCGTTCACGCGCAGGGCGTGGGGGAGGCGGTGGTCACCGGACCCGGTGGCGATCCTCTTCCGGCAACGGGCGGGACGGTCGCGCCGTGGCTGATCGGAGCGGGCGTGGGGCTGGCCGTGGCCGGGATCGGCCTCGTGGTGCTGCGCCGGCGCGACGGTCGCAGCGCGCAGATCCCCGGAGGTGGCGCATGAGCGGGCGCGAGCCGGCCCGGAGGCGCAGCGGGAAGCGACGGCGGATTCTCGCGGGCATCCTGGGCCTGTCGATGCTCGCCGCCGGGGGGACGGTCGCGACGGCGCAGTCCACCGAGGCGCTGTTCACCGATACCGAGTTCGTCGCCTCCGGCACGTTCACGGCATTCCGAGTGCCGGTGCCGACGATCACCGGGTGCACGGCGGTGAACAACGCACTCGGCATCTTCGAGAGCGTCACGCTGGTGTGGACCTCGCCGTACCCGGTCAACGGCGTGCGGCTGACGCTGCAGCAGGGGGCGACGACCGCCGTCGTTCCGGCCGCGAACATCACGACGACCGGCCCTGTCGGCGGGGTGTACACGCACACGGCCTTCCTCAATCAGGGGCTCCTGGTGAGTCTGCTCGCGAACCTGCTCGGCAGTTCGACGACGATGACGGTCAACAACCTGCTCGCGGGCACATCGTGGGTGTCGGTCGGGGCAACCCGCACGCTCGCGGTCGGGGCCCTCGGGATCGGGTCGTCCTGCACGTAGTCAGGCGCGGACTCGCGGGTCCGTGCGTGGGCTCAGTCCGCGAGCGCGAGGGCGCGGAAGGCGTCGCGCTCGCGTAATTGCTCGCGGCGGCTGGCCGCGGCATCCGTCGTGCGGGTCGGCACCTGCTGCCCGGTCGTGCGGCGGTAGAGCTCGTCGATGAGGTCGGTCGCGAGGCCCACGAGCTTCGCGATCTCGCGGTCGTCGCGGTCGATCCACACGCAGCGCGGTTCGTCGTGGACGGGGGCGAAGTCGACGTGCTCCTCCCAGACGAACAGCGTGCGCTCGGCGCCCAGCACGTGCTGCTGCCACCACACCTGACGGAGGTAGGTGCGGGGGATGCCACGGAAGGCCTTGTTCGTGGTCTTGATCTCGGCGAGTTTGACGCGGCCGTCGGCGTCGACGGCGATGCCGTCGGGGGTCGCGAGGTGCCGATGCTCGACCTCGGCGCGGAACAACGCCGACGACGGCAGGATGCCGTGGGTCGCCGCGACCCAGGCGGCGATCTCGGGCTCGCGACGTCGACCGTGGTCGGTGTACGCGTTGCCGCCGAAGCGCGGTCCGCCGCCGAGTTTGGAGTCGGCCGCGCGCGCGATCGACCGCTCGGAGGTGAGTCCGGCGACGTCGGTCGCGGTGATGCCTCGTGACCGAGCCCGCAGCCAGGCAACGCGGTCGCGGGAGTCCGCGACGATGCGTGCGGCGAGTTCGGGGGTCACCCATCGAGCGTAACCCCGCCCTCCGACCTCCGCCCCCGCACACGCCGCCTCCCCTTGCCCCCGTCGAGATCCCCCTTTGCGTTCGAGGTATCCCTCTGCGTACGCCATGTAAGGGGGGATTTCGTACGCAGACGGGGAGTTCGGCCGAGGCATCCGGCCACGCTCCCTTTCTGCACAACGGCGCGAAACGACGGATGCTTCCGCATATGCTCCTCTGCGAGATCTCCGTCGATCACGCTGAGGCATCATCGCCGGATGCGACACGCCTCGATCCATGAACTGGATGCCCTGCTGATCAGCCGTCGGCAGTGGGAGCGCGCCGGTGGGAACACTCGGAGCATCCGAGTCGCCGTCGATGCGGGGCGGATGCATCGGCTCCGACGTGGCTGGTTCATGCACCGCTCGGACTGGGACGATCTGTGGCCGGAGTCGCGGCATCGGGCGGAGGTTCTCGCCGCCGCGCATTCATCGACGGGCCGGGGGCCTGTCTTCTCGCATCTTTCGGCCGCGGTCCTCTGGGGCCTTCCGCTGGTGCACATCGTCCCGGAACGCGTCCACGTCACTCTCGACGGATCGGTGCGCCACAGCATCCCCGGCCTCATGCGTCACCGCAGTGCACTGCCGTTCGATGACGTCGCAGAGATCAGTGGCGTGCGTTGCACCTCACTCCTGCGAACCGTCGACGACGTCGTTCGCACGGTGGCCCCCGAGGCTGCGCTCGCGCTGACGGATGCGGCACTCGCGACGAAAGGAGGGCAGCCCTGGGACTTCGATCTCCCCGCCGCAGAGGAGTGGGCCGATCAACTGCGCATGCGCGCCGCCCGGCCAGGGGCCCGCGGTGCCGTGCAGGCTCGCCAGATCGCCGATCTGGCGGATGGCCGCGCCCAGCTGCCGCTCGAGAGCATGACGAGATGGCGTCTGCACCAGCTGGGGTTCGAACGACCGCGGCTGCAGGTGCCGGTTCCGGCGGCGGGCGGCCGCACCTATTGGATGGATCTGGGCCTCCCACAACTGCGGACATTCGTCGAGTGCGATGGAGCGATGAAGTATCTCGACCCGGAGATGCGGGGCGGGCGGGGGTCCGACCGCGTGGTCCTCGACGAGAAGATTCGCGAGGACTGGGTGCGGGGTGCTACCGGATGGCGCGTCATCCGCGTCGGCGCAGAGGACATGCGCACCATCGACTCGGCGGCCGCCACCTTCCGCGCCTTCGGGCTTCACCCTCACCGCCGCCGCGAGCCGTTTGCCGCATTCGGTGAGGTCCCCCTATGAGGCCGAGATCCCCCCTAAAAAGCGGTCTGCAGAGGGGGATCTCGTCCCGAAACGGGGACCTCGGCGGGAGAAGGTGTTCTTCGCAAACCCCGCGATTTGGGGGAGCGGATGCCGTGGGGTACAGTTGAACCAACCGAAGACCGCTGGTCATCGATGAGCGCGCAAGCGCTCGCCGATCGAAGCTCTGCATCGCAGGGGCCCGCGCAGGTGTCACGATCTTTTCAGAGCTCCGTGCGCTTGCGCCGGAGCTCTTCTTGTTGTTGCGGGCGGTCCAGGTCGGCGCCCCACCACCGTGCGGCGCCTCGTACACACCAAGGAGTGACCATGGCGCAGAAGGATGCATCGGTCGCCGAGCTCACGAAGTCATTCGAGAACTCGTCCGCCGTCCTGCTGACCGAGTACCGCGGTCTGACGGTTGCCCAGCTCAAGGAGCTGCGCAACAGCATCCGTCAGGACGCTGAGTACGCCGTGGTGAAGAACACGCTGACCAAGCTTGCGGCCAACAAGGCCGGCATCACCGCGCTGGACGACGACCTCAAGGGTCCGTCGGCCGTCGCGTTCGTGCACGGTGACTTCGTCGCCACCGCCAAGGCTCTGCGTGACTTCGCCAAGGCCAACCCGCTTCTCGTGATCAAGGCCGGCATCTTCGAGGGCGAAGCCCTCACCGCCGACGAGGTCAACAAGTACGCCTCGCTCGAGAGCCGTGAGGTTCTGCTGGCGAAGGCTGCGGGCATGATGAAGGCGACGATGGGCAAGGCTGCCGCCACCATCGACGCGCTTCGCGAAAAGCTGGAGACCGCAGAGGCCGCGTAAGCGTCCGGCGATCTCGTCTACAAACCCCATCTATCTAGGAGATACATCATGGCGAAGCTTTCCACCGAGGAGCTGCTCGAGCAGTTCGCCGGCCTCACCCTCATCGAGCTCAACGAGTTCGTGAAGGCGTTCGAGGAGAAGTTCGAGGTCACCGCTGCTGCACCCGTCGCCGTTGCCGGCGCTGCGGGTGGCGCAGGCGCTGCTGAGGCTGAGGAAGAGAAGGACTCCTTCGACGTCATCCTCGAGTCGGCTGGCGACAAGAAGATCCAGGTCATCAAGACGGTCCGCGAGCTCACCTCGCTGGGCCTCGGCGAGGCCAAGGCCGTCGTCGACGGTGCTCCCAAGGCCGTGCTCGAGGGCGCGAACAAGGAGACCGCCGAGAAGGCGAAGGCTGCTCTCGAAGAGGCAGGCGCCACGGTTACCCTCAAGTAATCGCGTCTGAACGCTTCACGAATGCCCCGGCTCCGGCCGGGGCATTCGTGCGTTAACGGGGGCGTCAGCGCGGCGCGGCTGTCGATCCGCGCACCACGAGGGCGGATGCCGCGGCGAGCTGCTCGACCGCGGCATCCGGGTCGTCCATCCTCCGCGTCAGGAGGCGGACGGCGTCGTGGCCCTGGTCGCGCGGCGACTGGCGGATCGTCGTGAGGGCGAAGAGCTCGGCGTGCTCGTGGTCGTCGATACCGACGACACTGAGCTCCGTCGGCACGGCGATGCCGAGGCGCCGCGCGGCGATGATCGTGCCGATCGCGGCCTCGTCGCACACTGCGACGATCGCGGTCGGCCGGTGCCTCCGATCCCCGAGGAGGCCGACGGCCGCGGCGTAGCCTTCGGAGAGGGTGGGGCCCGATCCCGCCACGCGCGCCTCGTCGGCGATCCCTGCGGTGCCGAGGGCGGCGAGATAGCCGTCGATGCGCCTCTCGTCGCCGTAGCTGAGCGCCGCGGCATCCGTCGTCCCGCCGACGAAGGCGATCGCGGTGTGGCCCAGCTCGATCAGATGCTCGGTGGCGATGCGCGCAGCGGCGGCATCGTCGATCGAGACGGCGCTCGATCCCTCGCTGTAGGGTCCGACGCTGACGAGCGGGCGTCCTGTTTGCTGCAATCGCTCGAGTTCGTGGGCGCTGGGCTGGATGCCGACGGCGATGATGCCGTCGAAACGGCGGCGGGGGAGCACGCTCGAGAAGAGGCGTTCGCGGGTCTCCGACCCCTCGGGGACGCCGTAGAGGGCCAGGTCGTAGTCGAGCGCGAACAGCGCCTCTTGGATGCCGGAGAGGAGCTCGGCGAAGAACCAGCGGTCGACCGGGGGCATGACCACCCCGACGGTCTGCGTGCGCCCGGTGGCGAGGCTGGTGGCGGAGGAGTGCGCGACGTACGACAGTTCGGCAGCCGCCTGCTCCACGCGCTGACGTGTGTCGTCCGATACGTAGCCGCGTCCGCTGAGCGCCCTGCTCGCGGTGGCCTTCGAGACGCCGGCGCGTGCTGCGACGTCGGCGATCTTGCTCATCGGTCCTCCTCGACCAACTTCGGCATCGAGGGTTCTCTCCGGTGCTTCGACGCCGGCGCGCGGGGGGACGCGCCGAAGTCAGCGTAACCGGTGGAGCAGCGAAAAAGGAACCGGTTCCACACGAAAACAATGAGAGCGCTCCCATTCTGCATCCCGATATGCCTCGAAAGGATGCAATCTTGTGACCTTCCCCAGTTGTGCCGCGGGAGGAAAGGTCTGTAGGTTTACCTGGAATCGGTTCCCCAATGGTTGCGGCGATTGCTCCCTTGGGCGGACGATGATCCACCTGAAGAGGAGAAGTAAATGGCTTTGTCACAGCGATACCGCCTTCTTGCCCCGATCGCGCTCGTCGGAGCAGCGACCCTGGTCCTGGCCGGCTGCGCCGAGGGCGGCAGCGGCGACGGCGGTGGAGATGCGAAGACCACCGTCCGCATCTCCGGAGGCATCACGGGCGTCGAGGCCGACGACCTGAACAAGTCCTTCGAGCAGTTCACCGAAGACACCGGCATCACCGTCGAGTACACCGGCGACAAGGGCTTCGAGGGAAACATCGTGACCAAGGTCACGGGTGGCGACGCCCCCGACATCGCGATCGTCCCCCAGCCGGGTCTGCTCAAGACCCTCGTCGAGACCGGCAAGGTGAAGGCGGCCCCCGAGGCCGTCGAAGCCGCCGTCGACGAGAACTGGTCCGAGGACTGGAAGAAGTACGGCACCTTCGACGACACGTTCTACGCGGCGCCGATGCTCGCGAACCTCAAGGGCTACGTCTGGTACTCGCCGAAGCAGTTCGCCGAGTGGGGTGTCGAGGTCCCGACCACGTGGGACGAGATGCTCACCCTCACCCAGACCATCGTCGACACGACCGGCGCTCCCGCCTGGTGCGCCGGCTTCTCGTCCGAGGCGGCGTCCGGCTGGCCGGGCACCGACTGGATCGAAGACCTGGTGCTCCGTCAGTCCGGCCCCGAGGTCTACGACCAGTGGGTGGCCGGTGACGTCAAGTTCACCGACCCCGAGATCAAGGACGCGTTCGACGCGGTCGGCGAGATCCTGCTCAACCCGGAGTACGTCAACGCGGGCTACGGCGACGTGAAGAGCATCAACTCCACCGCCTTTGGCGACGTGGCCGCGACCCTGGCGAAGGGCGACTGTGCCCTGACCCACCAGGCCTCGTTCCTGTCGGCGAACTTCCTCGAGGCGCAGACCGCCGACGGAAACACGCCCGAGATCGGGCCCGAGGGCGACGTCTACGCGTTCATCATGCCGGGCGAGACCGCCGGCGAGGTCCAGGTCGAGGGTGGCGGCGAGTTCGTCGCCGGCTTCTCCGACGACGACGCGACCCAGCAGGTGCTCGAGTTCATGGCCTCGCCGGAGTTCGCCGACGCACGCGTGAAGCTCGGCGGCGTCATCTCCGCCAACAAGAAGGCCGACCCGAGCCTCGCCTCGAGCGAGTTCCTCACCGAGGCCATGGAGACGATGCAGAGCGACACCACCACGTTCCGCTTCGACGCGTCGGACCTGATGCCGTCGACCGTCGGCTCGGGTTCGTTCTGGAAGGGAATGGTCGACTGGATCGACGGTAAGGACACCGACACGGTTCTCTCCGACATCCAGGCAGGTTACGAGAACTGATCGTCTCGGTACGATCAGCGTGAGCTGAGCGGGGTCGGGCTCCAGAGCCCGGCCCCGCTCCTCCCATCCATTCGCCCGAGTACGCGGCAGTACTCAGAAGGGGACTCCCATGTCGCAAGCGACCATCGAGAAGTCCGTCGAAGCCGACGAACTTCCGGTGACGAGGCACGGCGCCGATCCGAAGGGGCGCGCGATCACGCGCGTCGTCCTCGCGGTCGGCTTCGTCGTGCTCGTCGCCCTCGCCCTCCTGCTCGTCTTCACCACCTCCACCGAAGAGTCCGCCCGCACCACCATCGGGTTCTCGCTCAACAGCTTCTTCGTGTCGCTCGGCGGCATGCACCCGCTCGTGCAGATCCCCGTGATCCTCCTCGTCTTCGGCGTGGTGGTGGGGATCATCCTGGTGCTCATCGAGTTCGCCCCGCGCCCCGGCCGCGGCTACTTCATCATGCGGCTGGTCGCCTGCCTGGTGATCCCGGTGCTCGCGTTCCTGCTGCTGCGCCCCTACCAGAACGCCGTGCTCTACGTCGTGGCGATCGCTCTTTTGGTCGGCGCGCTGCTCTTCTTCGCGGACTTCCGCGCACGCCAGGGTGCCGGCTACCTGTTCCAGCTCGTGCTGTTCATGGCACCGGCGTCGATCATGCTGATCCTCGGTCTCATCTACCCGGCGATCTCGACGATCTTCAAGTCGTTCTTCGACAAGACCGGCGCGAACTTCGTCGGCTTCGAGAACTACGTCTGGGTGTTCACGAACCCGGTCGGCACGTCGTCGGTCATCAACACGATCCTCTGGGCGCTGCTCGCTCCGGTGATCTCGGTCGTGATCGGACTCGCCTACGCCGTCTTCATCGACCGGGCGCGCGGCGAGAAGATCCTCAAGGTGCTCGTGTTCATGCCCGTCGCGATCTCGTTCGTCGGCGCCGGCATCATCTGGAAGTTCATGTACGACGCTCGCCAGGGCGACCAGATCGGTCTGCTCAACGCGATCGTCACGGCGTTCGGCGGCGACCCCGTGCAGTGGCTCGCCATCAAGCCGGTGCTCAACACGCTCATGCTCCTCATCGTGTTCATCTGGACGCAGACGGGCTTCGCGATGGTGATCCTTTCCGCCGCGATCAAGGCCGTGCCGATCGAGCAGATGGAGGCCGCCGAACTCGACGGCACCAACGCGTGGCAGCGGTTCCGCAACGTCACCGTGCCCGGCATCCGCTCGTCACTGATCGTGGTGCTCACCACGATCACGATCGCCTCGCTGAAGGTGTATGACATCGTCGCCGTCATGACCGGTGGTCGTGACGAGACGAGCGTGCTCGGTTTCGAGATGGTCAACCAGCAGCAGAGGTTCCAGAGCTACGGGCACTCCTCGGCGCTGGCCGTCGTGCTGTTCCTGTTCGTTCTGCCCCTGATCGTCTACAACGCCCGATCGATGGCCAAGCAGAGGGAGATCCGCTGATGAGCGCCACACAACTCGTCGTCACGCCCGACAACCGCACCAAGCGGCAGGTCGCCCGCGACACGCGCAAGAACGAGGCGATCGCGCACAAGAAGCTGACGTCGAAGGGCGCGACGATCGCCGCCGCGATCATCGCCATCTTCTGGACGATCCCGACCTTCGGCCTCTTCGTCACCTCGTTCCGTCCCGGTGCCGACACGCAGAACTCGGGCTGGTGGACGGTCTTCACGAACCCCGAGTTCACGCTCGACAACTACGTGCAGGCGTGGAACTCGGGCGGCACATCGACCACGCTCGCCTCGGCATTCGTGAATTCGCTCGCGATCACCATCCCCGCGACGGTGTTCCCGATCGTGATGGCGGCGCTCGCCGCGTACGCGTTCGCATGGATCGACTTCAAGGGTCGCAACATGCTGTTCGTGTTCGTCTTCGCGCTGCAGATCGTGCCGCTGCAGATGGCCCTCGTGCCGCTGCTGAGCCTGTTCTCGGACGGCCTGTCGATCAACGACGTTCCGATCTTCCCCGGCTTCGGTCTGAACGAGGTGCAGTACAGCTTCGCCCGTGTGTGGATCGCGCACGCGATCTTCGCACTGCCGCTCGCGACGTTCATGCTGCACAACTTCATCTCGGAGATCCCCGGCGAGATCATCGAGGCGGCCCGTGTGGACGGTGCCGGTCACGGTCAGGTGTTCTTCCGGATCATCCTGCCGCTGGCCGCTCCCGCGATCGCGTCGTTCGGCATCTTCCAGTTCCTGTGGGTGTGGAACGATCTGCTCGTCGCGACGATCTTCGCCTCGCCGGGCGCGCTGCCGATCACCCAGGCCCTCAACTCGTTGTCGGGCACCTGGGGCAACAAGTGGTTCCTGCAGTCGGCCGGAACCTTCATCTCGATCATCATCCCGTTGATCGTGTTCTTCGCCCTGCAGCGCTTCTTCGTTCGCGGCCTGCTGGCGGGCGCGACGAAGGGCTGAGCGAGCTCCGCTCCGGTTCCTGAGCGAGCGGAGCGAGACGAAGGACGGATGCCGTGGCGCAACACTCGAGCGCCACGGCATCCGTCGTTCTACGCTGAACCTATGAAGTACGCAGATTCGATCGTCGACCTCGTCGGCGACACGCCCCTCGTGAAGCTCCGGCACGTGACCGAGGGCGTGGACTGCACGGTTCTCGTGAAGCTCGAGTACTTCAACCCCGGCGGCTCGTCGAAGGATCGCATCGCCTCGCGCATCATCGACGCGGCGGAAGCGGCAGGGCAGCTCAAGCCCGGGGGGACGATCGTCGAACCGACCAGCGGCAACACCGGTGTCGGACTCGCGCTGGTCGCCCAGCAGCGCGGCTACGCGTGCGTGTTCGTGGTGCCCGACAAGGTCGGCGACGACAAGATCGACGTGCTGCGGGCCTACGGCGCCGAGGTCGTCGTGACGCCGACGTCGGTACCGGCCGACAGCCCCGAGTCCTACTACAGCGTGAGCGACCGGCTGGCGCGCGAGATCCCCGGCGCGTTCAAGCCCAACCAGTACGAGAACCCGAACGGACCCCGCAGCCACTACGAGACGACGGGTCCCGAGATCTGGCGCGACACCGACGGCACGGTCACGCACTTCGTCGCCGGCGTCGGCACGGGCGGCACGATCAGCGGCACGGGGCGCTACCTGCGCGAGGTGTCGGACGACCGCGTGCGCATCATCGGCATCGACCCCGAGGGCAGCGTCTACAGCGGCGGCACCGGGCGACCGTACCTCGTCGAGGGCGTCGGCGAGGACATCTGGCCCGGGTCGTACGACCCGGCGGTGCCGCACGAGATCGTCGCGGTGGGTGACGCGGAGTCGTTCGCGATGACCCGCCGTCTCGCCCGCGAGGAGGGCATCCTCGTCGGCGGGTCGAGCGGCATGGCCGTCGTCGGCGCGCTGCGCATCGCGAAGGACCTGCCCGCGGATGCCGTGATGGTCGTGCTCCTGCCCGACGGAGGTCGGGGCTACCTCGGCAAGATCTTCAACGACGGCTGGATGCGCTCCTACGGGTTCAGCGAGGTGGAGGAGGGCGAGACCGTCGCCGACGTGATCGCCGCCCGTGCCGCGCGCCAGGGTGACGCGATCCCGGATCTGGTGCACGCGCATCCGACCGACACCGTGCTCGAGGCGATCGGCATGATGACCGAGTACGACGTCTCGCAGCTCGTGGTGCTCAGCGCCGAGCCGCCCGTCATGATGGGCGAGGTCGTGGGCACAGTCGACGAGAAGGGGCTGCTCGACCTGCTGTTCCGCGGCGACGCGAATCCGGCCGACGCCGTGGGCGATCACGTGGGGGAGCGGCTGCCGCTCATCGGCATCCACGCGTCCGTCGCACAGGCGCGCACGGCGCTCGCCGACGCCGATGCGCTGCTGGTCACCGAGGGCGGCAAGCCGCACACCGTGCTGACCCGTCAGGATCTGCTCGCGTACCTCTCGAAGTGACGCGCGACGTAACAGGACCGGCGCCGCTCCGGAGCCCGCACGTAGGCTGAGGGGCATGTCCGAGCACTCCTTCGCCACCCGAGCCATCCACGCAGGTCAGGAACCCGATCCCCGCACCGGTGCGATCATCCCGCCGATCTACCAGGCGTCCACGCACGTGCAGGACGGCATCGGCGGCTTCCGCGAGGGCTACGAGTACAACCGCGCGGGGAACCCCACCCGGTCATCGCTCGAAACCCAGCTCGCGGCGCTCGAGGGCGGTGTCTCGGCACTGTCGTTCGCCTCGGGGCTCGCCGCCGAGGACGCGCTGCTGCGCGGCATCCTGAAGCCGGGCGACCACGTCGTGCTCGGGAACGACGTCTACGGCGGCACCTATCGCCTGCTCACCCGCGTGCTCGCGCCGTGGGGCATCGAGACGACCACGGTCGAGCTCGGCGACCTCGACGAGGTGCGCGCGGCGATCCGCCCCGAGACGAAGATCGTCTGGCTCGAGACGCCCAGCAACCCGCTGCTCAAGATCGTCGACATCGCGGTCGTCGCCGAGGTCGCGCACGCGGCCGGCGCCGTCGTCGTGGTCGACAACACGTTCGCCTCGCCGGCGCTGCAGCAGCCGCTCGCGCTCGGAGCCGACCTCGTCGTGCACTCGACCACCAAGTACCTCGGCGGGCACTCCGACGTGCTGGGCGGCGCGGTGGTGTTCGGCGACGACACCCACTTCGACGCGATCAAGTTCCAGCAGTTCGCCGTGGGAGCGGTGTCGGCCCCGCTCGACGCCTGGCTCACCACCCGCGGCATCAAGACGCTCGCGGTGCGTGTGCGGCAGCACTCCGAGAATGCCCATGCGATCGCCGAGTGGGCCGAGAGCCGTCCCGAGTTCGAGCGCGTCTTCTACCCGGGTCTCGCTTCGCACCCGGGCCACGACATCGCGGCCCGCCAGATGAGCGGCTTCGGCGGCATGCTGTCGCTCGCGCTCGCCGCAGGCCCCGCCGCTGCCAAGGCCTTCGCGGAGTCGACGGAGATCTTCCAGCTCGCGGAGTCGCTCGGCGGCGTCGAGTCGCTGATCGGCTACCCGCCGGACATGACGCACGCCTCGGTGCGCGGCACCGCTCTCGCGGTTCCGGAGAACGTCGTGCGCCTGTCGGTCGGCATCGAGGACGTGCGCGACCTGATCGCCGACCTCGAGCAGGGCCTCGCTCGCATCGGTTCCTGACGCGGGGTGTCGGAGCGCGAGACACCACATCCCTCGCGAGGCACCACGTGGGCCGCGGTGTCTTGTCTCTGTTGTGGTGTCTCGGCACGCCCGCGCGGGCGTGCCCGTAGAATGGGTGGCTGGGTCGAATCGATTCGACCGTCCGCCCTCGCTCCGAAAGGCCGTCGTGCCCGACGCTCCTCGCACCGACTCCGTCCCGACGATCCCCGCACACGCCACGCCCGAACGAACGGCGACCGGCAGCATCCGCATCCCCGCGTCGACGGGAGCGATCCGCACGCTCGGATCCAACCCGATCACCGCGCCGATCATGCTGCACCCGGGAGACTCGATCTCGAACGGCCGGCGCGCGCTGTACATCATCCTTCTCGGAGCGCTCACCGCCCTCGGGCCGTTCACGATCGACCTCTACCTCCCGGCGTTCCCGGTGCTCGAAGAGGACTTCCAGACGACCGCCGCGGCGATCCAGCTCACGTTGACCGGAACCATGATCGGCTTCGCGGTGGGGCAGTTGCTCGTCGGTCCGCTCAGCGACAAGATCGGCCGGCGACTCCCGCTCATCATCGTGACGGCGCTGCACGTGCTCGCAAGCCTCGCCGCCGCGTTCGCGCCCACGCTCGAGCTGCTCAGCGCCTCGCGCGTGCTCATGGGCATGGGCGCCGCGGCCGGCGGTGTGGTCGCGATGGCGATCGTGCGCGACCTGTTCGGCGGGCGCCGACTCGTGGTGATGCTCTCGCGCCTCGCGCTCGTCTCGGGCGTCGCACCCGTCGTCGCGCCGCTGATCGGCTCGTGGCTGCTGACGCTCATGCCCTGGCGCGGCATCTTCGGTGTGCTCGCGGCCTACGGCGTCGTGATGCTGATCTCGACCCTGATCTTCATCCCCGAGACCCTCCCCGCGGCCCGTCGTCAGGGCGGCGGCGCCACGGTGCTGCAGCGCTACCGCTCGGTGCTCTCCGACCGGGTGTTCCTCGGCGTGCTCGTGATCGGAGGCATGACCTTCTCGGGCCTCTTCTCGTACCTGTCGGCCTCACCGTTCCTGTTCCAGCAGACGCACGGGCTCGACCCGCAGCAGTACGGTCTGCTCTTCGCCGTGAACTCGCTCGGCGTCGTCGTCGGCGTGCAGACCGCCTCGCGCCTCGCCGCGCGCTTCGGCCCGCAGTGGGTGCTCGCGTACTCGACCTCGGTGCTGCTGCTCGCGGGCACCGCGATCATCGTGACCGACCAGCTCGGGCTCGGGTTGTGGGGCACCGTCATCCCGCTGTTCGTGTTCATGACCGCGTGCGGCTTCACGTTCCCGAACGTGCAAGTGCTGGCGCTCGACCGCCACGGGAAGGCGGCCGGGACCGCTGCCTCGATCCTCGGCGCCACGAACTTCGGCGTCGCCGGCCTCATCTCGCCGGTGGTCGGCTGGGTCTCGCACGACGCGGGCATCACGGCTACGACGATGGCCGCGGTGATGGCCGGGTGCGCGGCGATCGGCATCCTCGCGCTCTGGTTCGTCGTGCGCCCGCGCACCGTCGGCCTGCTCACTCCCTGACCCGGCGGGCGGGTCGTCCGATTTCCCAGGCTCGCTCCGACAGAATGGGGCGATGAACAGGCGGATGCTTCTGTGGTCGGGTGTCGGATGCGTCGCGCTGACCTTCGCGCTGGGAGCGCTGATCACCCTCGGGGTCGCGCACCCGTTCGTGTTCGACGCCTGGTGGAACGACGTGGTGGTGTCGTTCCGCTCGGACGCGGTCGTCGCCTTCGCCCACGCCCTCGACACGGTCGGCGGCGGGTGGGTCGCGGTGTATCTCGTGCCGCTCGTCGTGATCATCGCATTCCTACTCGCGCGTCGCTGGCGCTCGGGGATCTTCGCCGCGCTCGCATTCCTCGCGAGCGCGGGAGCGGTGCAGCTGCTCAAGCACCTCTTCGGGCGCGCGCGGCCGGAGGACATGCTGGTCCTCAGCGACTACGGGTCGTTCCCCTCCGGGCACACCGCGAACGCCGCGACACTCGCCCTCGTCTTCGCCGTGCTCTTCCCGAAAGTGTGGATCCGCATCGCGGGCGCCCTGTGGATCGTGCTGATGGCGCTGTCGCGCACCTTCCTCTCGGTGCACTGGGCGACCGACACGATCGGCGGCGCTCTGCTCGGGGCCGGGGTCGTGCTACTGCTGGCGGCGTGGCTGCTGCCGTGGGTGCGGCGCCCGGGCGCGGCGGAGCCGCCCGCCGATAGTCTGGACGACGCCCCACTCACCGACGCACCCACTCACTGAGGAGTCCCCGTGTCGAGCATCCGCCCGTACCGTCCGTCCGATCGCGCGTCGCTGTTCGACGTCTGCGTGCGCACCGCCGACGCGGGGGAGGACGCCACCGGTGCGTTCTCCGACGACGAGCTCTGGGGCCTGCTGTTCGCGGTGCCGTACGTCGAGCGCGACCCGAGCTTGGCGTGGGTCGTCGAATCGGACGACGGCCGCGTGATCGGGTACATCGTCGCGACCGACGACACGGATGCCTTCGAGCAGTGGTTCCGCGACGAATGGTGGCCACGGTTCGCCGACCGCTTCCCGCAGCCCGCGGAGCCGCAGACGCGCGAGGAGAAGATGCTCGCGTACGCCTACGGACGTCGGCCCGGCGCCGAGACGAACGCCGCTGAGTACCCTGCTCATCTGCACATCGATCTGCTGCCGGAGACGCAGGGGCAGGGCATCGGCCGCCGCCTCATCGAGACGCTGTTCGACGAGCTCTCGCGTCGCGGCGTGCGGGGTCTGCACCTGGGCATGGATCCGGCGAACACCGGCGCCGCCGCCTTCTACGAGCGCCTCGGCATGACGCCGCTCCCGGCCGCCCCGGGCGGGCAGAGCTACGGCGTGACCTTCGCGGGCTGAGGCTCTCTTCGCGAACGGGCGCGTGCGCGGAAGGTAGTGTCTCGCTGACGTCCGGGCTGGTCAACGCCCTGTGGCGGCGTCGATGGCACCCGTATCGTTCATGGTTCGTGACAGATCGGAGCTGGGCCATGAGCGATTCCCGCAACACGCAGGGAACCCCCGGGGCGAATGACGACGCAGGCGCCGAGTCGGGCGATGCGTCGGAGAACGGAGCTTCGGAGGAGACCGAGAAGATGCTCCGGGACGAGAGCACCGATGACGACGGTATGCCCCTCGAGAATCCCTCGGGGGGATGATGTCGACGTGGGCTGATCACCGCAGACATCGTCTCGGTGGACACGCCGCACCCCGGACACAAGAAGGGCCCCGCGCGAATGCGGGGCCCTTCTTCGTCATCTGGCGGTGACGGCGGGATTCGAACCCGCGGTTGCTTGCACAACACACGCTTTCCAAGCGTGCTCCTTCGGCCGCTCGGACACGTCACCAGGGAACAACTTGTCCATCCTATCCGATGCGGCAGATGCTCCGTGACGCGGCGTACGATCTTGAGGTGGCAACCCCCAAGATCGTCCTCTTCTACGTCTTCACCCCGCTCGCCGATCCCGAGGCGATCCGGGTGTGGCAGCGCGACCTCGGCGAAGCGCTGGGTCTGCGCGGACGGCTGCTGATCTCGGGCGACGGAGTGAACGGCACCCTCGGCGGCGATCTGCCCGCGCTCAAGAAATGGGCGCGCTCCTTCCGCGCGTACGCGCCGTTCAAGAACGCCGACATCAAGTGGAGCGAGGGCACCGGCGTCGATGCCGAGGGGCGCAGCCTCGACTTCCCGAAGCTGAGTGTGAAGGTGCGCGACGAGATCGTCTCGTTCGGCGCCCCGGGAGAGCTGAGGGTCGACGAGAACGGTGTGGTCGGCGGTGGCACCCGGCTGAGTCCGGAGGAGCTGCACGCCCTGGTCGCCGAGCGCGGAGACGAGGTCGTGTTCTTCGACGGCCGCAACGCGCTCGAGGCGCAGATCGGGCGTTTCCGTGGCGCGGTCGTTCCCGACACCGAGACCACGCGCGACTTCGTCGACCTGCTCGACTCGGGCGCCTACGACGACCTCAAGGGCAAACCCGTCGTGACCTACTGCACCGGCGGCATCCGTTGCGAGGTGCTGTCGAGCCTCATGACCGCGCGCGGGTTCGGCGAGGTCTACCAGCTCGAGGGCGGGATCGTGCGCTACGGCGAGAAGTACGGCGACGACGGCCTGTGGGACGGCTCGCTGTACGTCTTCGACAAGCGCGGATCGATCGACTTCTCCGACCACGCGGCCGTGATCGGGGAGTGCATCGGGTGCGGCGCCGCGACCTCGCGCACCGCCAACTGCCCCGACCTCTCGTGCCGCACGCAGTTCGTCGTGTGCGCGGACTGCGACCGCGTCGCCTGCGCGCTACACGCTGCGTGACGGACCCGACTCACGATCGGAACCGGCCGAAACACTAGGTCGCTGCGAGCGTGTCGACTCCGCGCGCGACGAAGAGCGAGCGCGGTACCAGGAGCGCCCGCGTGCGCGCCGGCGCATCGACGCTTCGGCGCAGATCGCGCAGCACGGTGCTCAGATCCGACGCGAGGTCGGCGGCGTCCGCTCCGGATCGGGCATAGGTCGCTCGCTCGACCGCGTCTGCCAGGCGTCCGATCGCCATCGCATCGACGCCACGTTCGCGGATCAACACCGCCGCACGCATCCGCGGCGAATCAGCATCCGACGGGGGGATGCCGAGATCGACGAGTGTGCTCCGTACCTCGGTCCACGCGGCGCCCGCGTCGCCGTCGCGCGCGCGATCCCGGCGACGGGCGCGCACGAGCGTGCGGATCAGCGCGGGCAGCAGCAACAGCACGATCGCGCCGAGAACGACGAACATCACCGGCGTCGGGTCGACCGTGCGCAACTCGCCCGAGGAGGAGCTGTTGTCTCCGGCATCCTGGCGGTCGACCTCCGGAGCCGTCGTCTGCTCGGCCTGCGGTGCGGCGGACTCCGGTGTACCCGACGGGGTGGTGCCCGAACCGGTGGAACCCGTCACCGCGGCGCGGAACTCGGTCGGCACGCCGAGCGAGGCCGTGGGCTCGAAGGGCACCCAGCCGATGCCCGGGAACAGCACCTCCGGCCAGGAATGCAGGCGATCGCTCGTGACCGAGTAGATCGACTCGTCGCCGCGCTTCTCGCCGGTGAGCGACCCTGGCAGGTACCCCACGACGATCCGGGTCTCCATCCCGAGGCTCTCCGCCATCAGGGCGAACGCGCCGGCGAAGTGCACGCAGTACCCCGAGCGCACGTCGAGGAACCGGGCGACGGCCTCGGCGCCCGTGCCGTCGAAGTCCTCCTCGACCGGGGTGTCGAGCGAGTACGTGAATTCGCTGCGGAACCAGTCCTGCAGAGCGAGCAGACGGTCGTAGTCGGTGCCCTCATCGGCGGTGACCTCGCGCGCCAGCTCGCCGACGACGGCGGGGATCTCGACGTCGTCGGTCTCGGCCGTGGACTCCGCCGCCGACGCCGCGCGGATCTGCTCGAGAGTGGGGTTCACACGCACCGAGGAGACCGTGTAGTCGGCGCCGACGGCATCCGCATTGCGCGAGACCAGCGTGCGGTTGTCGGGCATGACCCGCCACGCGCGGGGCACGCCCTGGATGTCGGTCGCGGGGTAGGGGACGGGCAACCACGAACTCGACATGCGGAGGATGCGGATCGAGGTCGTCGTCTCTGTCACCTCGACGTCCGCACTCCACTCGGGGTCACCGAACCCGTCGGCCTGCGACTGCAGGCCTCCGCGATCGGGCTGCCACACCTCTCCGTCGAAGTCTGAGAGGGTCGTGAGGCGCAGGTACGGAGCCGAGCCGCCCGCCGTCGCCACGGTCAGCACCTCGACGGGGTTGGGTTGACGCAGATCGTCGCCGAGTCGCAGCGATGCGTCGACCGTGATGCCCGTGCCGGTGCCGGTGAGCCCGGCGGCGAGCGGCAGACCGGGCGCGATGGCAAGGGTCACGGCGATGGCGGCGGCGCCGATGCCCACCGCGACGGATGCCGAGGTGCGGCGCGGCGTCTGCGGATCGGTGCGGGTGGCGTAGCGCAGCTGTGCGAGCACGAAGAGGGCGAACAGTACGAACCAGACCACGTTCGCGTCGCCGAGGGTGACGATCATCGGGATGGATCCGACGAGACCGACGAGGAGGATCGGGAGGATCGCCGCACGGGCGGCCGCGAGTTGGTCGAGCAGCACGGCGACGACCGCGAAACCGAGCGCCATCGTCGCGGCGAGCCCGCGCGAGGCGGCCAGCGGTGCAGAGCCGACCGCGACCTCCTGCCAGGCCGCTCCGGTCAAGGCGCCGAAGGCCGAGAGGGTGGCGGGTGAGGGGATGACTCCGAAGAAGGCGGTGTCGCCGGCCGTCACCTGGGTCACGAGCGCCATTGCGACCAGCAGCTGAACGATCAGGGTGCCGACATCTCGCAGCCATGCGCGGCGGTAGCGCAGCAGTACGCGCATCACGAGACCTGCGAGCGGGATGAGCGTGACCGCCGCGACGACCGCGAACGACCAGGCGCCCGCCTCGATCACCGAGGTGAAGGGCCACATCGCGACGAGGCCGCCGACCGCAGCGAGAACCGAGGGTGCGAGGATCGCCACCGGGGTCTCCTCGTCGCGGTGCCACGCGACCTTCGACCGGGAGCGCGCACGCGAGCGCGAACGGGACTGGCCGGAAGCGCTGCCCGGCACCTGCTCAGCCCGGAACATCGCCGACTCCGATCCGCTCCGGGAGGGCGTCCGCCCATGCCGCGGCCACGTCGTCGCCGAGCGGGGCGAACGACCAGCCATTGCGCGTCGCGGTCTCTGCCGCACCTTGCTCCGGGTCGGTGGCGAGCAGGATTCCGGCGGCCGCGCCGGCGGTGCGGAGCGTCGCGGCGTCGTCCTCCGACAGTCGGCCCGTGATGTACACCAGTGGGCCGGGAGGGGCGCCACCGATCAACGTCGTCACGTCGCGGTGGTCGCCGCGCGGGGCGATCAGCGCCAGGGCGACGAGCAGCGCATCGCGGTCGTCCTCATGGCCGCGCAGGGTGCCGAGCAGCACGCCCGCGCTGTCGATCACGTCGACTCCGTAGCCTTCGTCGGCGAGATGCACGGCCGACGAGGCGCAGAGCGAGACCGCGGCCTCGAACGCGGCATCCGCCTCGTCTCCCGGTCGATCCCACCGCTCGGCGCTGCGGTCGAGCACGACGATCGCATCGGGGCTCGACTCCTCCTCTTCCTGCCGCACCATGAGCTGCCCGCGGTGCGCGGTCGCACGCCAATGGATGCGGCGCATCGAGTCGCCCGGCAGGTAGAACCGGGGCGAGAGGTTGTCGGCGCCCTGGCCGAGACGCGTCGACGACGTGTGCGCCGTGCCCCCGGCCGCGCCGACGCGCACGGCGAGGGGCGCGAGCGCGAAGACCTCGGGCACGACCGTGACGGTGCGGGTCTCGCCGAACTCCTGCTCGCGCTGCGCGAGGCCGAAGGGATCGACGGTGCGCAGCACGAGCGGCCCGATCGGCCAGACGCCGCGACGCACGCCCGTGATGCGGTACCCGAGTTGCCCGGACTGCGTCGGATACTCGCCGCCGGCGTCACCGCTGACGGCGTCGGGCAGCGTGTCGTGCCACAGCGCGTGGGGCACACGCAGCGAGCGCAGGGCGAAGCGGATGCTGACGCGCGAGGTCTCCGACACCGTGAGCAGATCCGTCGAGACCTGTCGCGAGACGGTGCCCGTGCGCCGCGGCAGCCAGGCCATGAGCGCCGAGAAGCCGGTGAGGAGGGCGAGCAGGATGCCGATGTAGAGGAGGATCGGCGCGGCGACGAGGTTCGCCCCGATCACGCACAGCAGCGCCGCGACGAGCGCGCCCGCACCGCGGCGGGTCAGGGATCGACGGCGTCGCATCGCGCGCCTCAGACGCGGCTCGCGACGGGCACGCGCACGCGCTCGACGATGTGTGCGAGAGCCGTCTCGATGGGCTGTGCTCCCGCGCGGTGCGCACCGCGGGCGGGCAGCAGCCGGTGCGCGAACACCGGGATGAGGAGGGCGGTGACGTCGTCGGGGATCACGAAGTCACGGCCGTCGAGCGCGGCCCACACCTTCGCGGCACGGATCAGCTGCAGCGTCGCGCGGGGGCTCGCCCCGAGGTGCAGGCTCGGGTCGGTGCGCGTGGCCTGCGCGAGAGCGACCGTGTACTCCTCGAGCGCGGGCGCCACGTGCACGGCGCGGGCCCAGGCGATGAGCTGCGAGATCGAGCCGGCATCGGCGACCGCTGCGACGGCCGCGAGCGGGTTCACGACGTCGCGCTGGCGGATCATGAGGGCCTCGGCCGCGGCATCCGGGTAGCCCATCGAGATGCGCATCATGAAGCGGTCGCGCTGCGCCTCGGGCAGGGCGTACGTGCCCTCCATCTCGAGGGGGTTCTGGGTGGCGACGACGAGGAAAGGCGAGGGGAGCGGATGCGTCGACCCGTCGACGGTGACCTGGCGCTCCTCCATGGCCTCGAGCAGTGCCGACTGCGTCTTGGGTGAGGAGCGGTTGATCTCGTCGGCGATGACGATGTGCGCGAAGATCGCGCCGCGCTTGAACTCGAACTCACGGTCGACGGGGTTGTAGACCGAGACGCCGGTCACGTCGCCCGGGAGCAGGTCGGGGGTGAACTGGATGCGACGCACGGTCGCATCGACGCTGGCGGCGAGGGCGCGGGCCAGCATGGTCTTGCCGACGCCGGGCACGTCTTCGATGAGCAGGTGGCCCTCGGCGAGCAGGCAGATCAGCGCACTGCGCACCGCATCGGGCTTTCCGTCGATCACCTCTCCCACGGAGGCGAGGATCGCGGAGGTCTGGGCGGCGAACTGTTCGGCCGTGATCAGGGGGGAGTTGTCCGTCATGCGTTCCCTCTCGTCGGCGCTGCAGCGCGCGTTACTCGATCGTAACCCGCAGGGCATCCGCGTGGGGCTGGCAGATCGCTGTGCTTCCCCGGGCCGTCGACGCCCTCGGAAGTCTCAGCCCCAGACGCGGGCGCGGGGTCGTGCGACGTCGACACGGCCCTCGCTGCTCCGGGCGACGCGGAGCAGGGCGAGACCCTGCGCACCCTGCAGCTCGTGCAGCGTGCACATGCCGATGAGCTGCCGCCAGTGGCGCTCGAACACCTCGGCATCACCGCGCCGCCGCGCGATCGCGCGCGGCACCGGCAGGAGCGTGCGCCCCGGGGAGAGGCGGTCGGCGAGGCGTTCGAACAGGCGCGTGGACGCCGCGGCGCCGCGGTCGATCCGCAACAGGAAACGGGGAGTGCGCACCGCCGCGAACAGCTCTTCGACGGCATCCGTCACCACCTGACGATCCGCGGACGTGCCGCCCAGCTCGATGCGCACACGGGTGCGGTCGTCGTCGACGTGCGCGACGATGTCGGCGTCGTCGACGGGCCCGATCCGCCCCGCATCGCGGAGGGTGCGCGCGACGACCAGGGCCGCCAGCCGGTACACCTCGGCGGGGTGGCGGCGATCGCGCAGGCTACGCCCGAGCAGGGGGAGGAGCGTCGTCGCGGCGGCCAGCGCGCCGCCGGCCACGACGAGCGCGGCGCCGAGCGCCGGGTGCACCACGAGTCCCTGGCCCGCCAACACGGTGAGCAGCACGCCGACGCCGAGCGCCCCGCCCACGGCGGACGTCGCCCCGTCGGCACGCGCGACCTGGGCGCTGCGCAGCAGGGGAGCGGCCGCCGCGTGCCGCACCGTGATCTCGTCGCGCTCCCGCGACGTGTACGGCTCACCGATGCGCCATTCGGCGCGCGTGGTCGCCCGCGCAGGCCACGCGGCGCGCAGCAGATCGTCGACCCCGCGGATCGAGGCATCCGGATGTTTGTCGAGCACGGCCTCGAACTCCTGCGCCGCCGCCGAGGGCAGGGCGTGCGCGAGTCCGCTGACGATCCGGCCGTCTCGGTCGGCGTGCAGGCCCCACAGGTGCGAGTGCTTGCGGCGCAGACGATCCGGCTCGCTCGTGTCGTCGAGAGCGACGTCGGCGGGGATCAGACAGGCCACCGACCAGTTGTGCGCCACCTTCTCGGGCCACTCCGGATCGAGGCGCAGGGTGCGCCCCCGCAGCTGCTGCGTGGCGGATGACGTCGCGACGGCGGTGAGATCGATGAGCGTGTTCACGGCGGGGCAGTCCCATCCCTCACCGAGCAGGCCGCGGGTGCCCACGAGAACGCGCACCTCCCCGCGACGGATCAGCTCCGAGACCGCGGCGACGATACGTCCGCTGCCGGCGCCGGCCGCTCGTAGGTCGCTCGTGGCCCCGGCGGCGTCTCCGACGTCGACCGGCACGCCCAGCAGGTTCGTCAGCATCGGCGCGAGCGTCGCGGCGTCCTCGCCGCGCACGCGCAGGTACTGCGCGGTCAGCAGCACCGGCCGCAGCGTGGCGACCAGGGGGTCGGCGACGAGGGTGTCGAAGGTGCGCAGGGCCCCGGCCGCGGCATCCGCACCGCGTCGATTGCCGTGCGTCACGAAGTCGGTGACGACGACGGCACGGATGCGCTCGCCGTCGTCGCTCGCGAGCTCGCGGTGCAGGACCTCGACGGCCGCGGCATCCTTCGCCTCCGAGGATGCCAGCGTCGTCTCGACCGGGTTGCGGCCGCGGCGCAGCCCGCGATCGGTGAGCAGGTAGCCGAAGTCGGCGAGCGAGCGGCGCACGTGCTCCCACTGATTCGCCGCCGAGGGGTCGGCCAGCAGGCGCGCCTGCGCGAACCGCACGAGGACGGTGAGCAGATCGTCGGTCGTGCAGCGGTCGAGCAGCACGTGCGGGATGGCGGCGACGAGCGGATGCTGCGGCACGACCTCGCGCAGCACCACCGCGCACGAGCGAGTGAGGGCGAAGTCCGCGGAGAGCGCGCGGTCGATGCGGGCGAGCGGGTCGTCGTCGGCTGGTCCGCCCGCGGGCTGCAGTTGCTCCTCGAGAAAGGAGATGCCGTCTGCGGTCGACAGGACGTCGACGATCGTCGAGTGCAGCAGCGCCTCGTGCCGACGGATGAATCCGGCCTCGGCCGGTGTCGGCTCGGTGAGCAGCACGAAGTCGCGGTACGGCGCGAGGTGCCCCTCCTTCACCACCGCCGGGGTCGGGACCTCGTAGTCGACCTCACCGAGCAGCTGGCTGTAGTTCTCGTACTCCGTCTCGTCGTCGGGCGACGGCAGAGTGGCGGTGAGGCCGATCAGCAGCGGCTCGACACCCGTCTCGCGGATGCGCGCCGCGAGGTATGCGACGACCAGCGCCCAGTGGTCCAGCAGGTGGTGGCACTCGTCGAGCACGACCGTGCGCACCCCTGCGGCGACAAGGCGGTCGATGAGCGCCGTCGCGTTCGGATGCAGCACGCGCGCGAGTTCGGCGGGATTGCGCCGGGCGAACTGCGAACGCAACCGGCGCGTGCGACGACGGATGCCGGAGCGGTACTGCGCCGGGTTGTCGATCGCGAGCTCCGCGAGCCAGGTCGCGGCATCCGCTTCAGCCCGCCCCGCCTCGACCAGCTCCTCGGTCCACACCACCCGCGCCAGGTCGTCGAAGGGCGAGCCGTCGCCGGTGACGCCGAGCGCCTGGTACGTGAGAGCGGTGAGGTCGGCGATCCGTTCGGGGTCGTCCGACACGGTGTCGGCGTCGGGGGCGAGGTCGACGGCGGTGCGCAGCCACTGCTGGCGGATGGTGACGGTCGGGGCGAGCACGAGGGTCCGATGGCGTTCGCGGGCCGCGAGCAGCAGGCCCAGCAGGGTCTTGCCCGATCCGGGCGGGGCGACCACGTGCAGCGGGTCGCGTCCTCCGACCGGCAGGCGGGTGAGGACCTCGGCCTGATACGTGCGCAACTCGCCCGAGAAGATCCAGCCCGCGAGCGGGGTGGCGACGGGCTCGGGCGGCATGACCTCCCCAGTCTGTCAAAAGGTGGGCCCGCGCATCGGTTAGACTTGTCGACGGCTCTCCGCGTGGCGGCATCCAGGCCAATTCCCCCAGGGCGGAAACGCAGCAAGGGTAACCGGGCTCTGCTGGGTGCGCGGAGGGTCACTTTCTTTTTCAGCCTCCTCCGGGGCTGTCCTGTCAGGATCGTGATGTGACCGGCGCCACCACTCCTCCGCGGCAGAACGCTCTCTCGCGCTTCGCCTCTCCCGTGCTGCTCCTCGCCGCGATGTGGGCGATCCAGTTCGCCGACCAGCTCCTTCCCGGATCGTTCACCGGGTTCGGCATCCGTTCCTGGGATCCCGAGGGCCTGCTCGGCATCGTGCTCGGACCGCTGCTGCATGCGAACTGGGCGCATCTGATCGGCAACTCCGTGCCGTTCCTCGTACTCGGGCTGCTCGTCGCAGTCGAGGGCACCCGCAGATTCTGGACGGTGACCGCGATCGTCGCGGTCGTCGGCGGCCTCGGTACTTGGGTCTTCAACGCCCCGGGCACGGTGACGGTCGGGGCATCCGTGCTCGTGTTCGGCTACTTCGGCTACACGGTCGTGCGGGTCTTCGCGCCGGGCCGCGTCGCGCACCGCATCGGGTACGCCCTCATCGCGCTCGTCGTGATCGGCGTGTACGGGGCGACGATGCTCGCGGGCGTGGTGGGCGTGAGCCAGGGAATCTCGTGGCAGGCGCACCTGTTCGGGGCGATCGGCGGCGCGCTCGCCGTGTTCGTCGGGCGACGCGGGGGCTCCGCCGAGTGAGCGCGCCGCGGTCGCGCTCGCGCACACCCGCTCGACGCCGGAAGAAGCGTCGGCCCGCGGCCCGGCGCCGACCGGGCGTCCGCGCACGGGCCGCCCGGCGTCGGCGGCGGATGCTGGTGCTCCGGCGTGTGCTGATCGGGGTCGTCGCTATCGCGCTCTTCGCCGGGATCGCCGTACTCGTGCCGCTCGGGCTCGCGCACGAGAAGCCCCTCGCGATCTGCGCGAGCGATCCGCGCACGTACCCGTCGGCCGGGATCGAGGGGTGGCGCGGGGAGCAGCTCGAGAACGCCGCGACGATCATGGCGACGGCATCCGCCCTGGGGTTCGCGCGCGACGGGCAGATCCTGGGCGTGATGACCGCGATGGGCGAGAGCAGCCTGCGCAACATCGACTACGGCGACTGGGAGACGAGCGGATTCACGAACCCCGACGGCTCCCGCACCACGAGCATCGGCCTGTTCCAGCAGCAGGAGTGGTGGGGGAGCGTTGAGCAGCGCATGGATCCGGCCACGTCCGCGACGCTCTTCTACGAGCGGTTGGCGCGGGTGCCGGACTGGCCCGCGATGGACCCGTCGCTCGCGATCCACCGCGTGCAGATCAACCTCGACCCCACGTACTACTCGCGGTACGCGGCCGACGCGACCGCCGTCGTCGACGCGCTGTCGGCGCCGTGCTGACCTCCGGGCATCGAGTGGGGATTAACTCCGGTCCGCTCCCAGGGCGTGCCGAGTGAGGTTCGCCTAAGCTGGAGCCGTGGCGCGGAGCATCTACATCACCTCGGCCGAAGGTCATACCGGAAAATCGACGATCGCCCTCGGCGTGCTCGACGCGCTCATGCGGGTCACCCCGCGGGTCGGCGTGTTCCGGCCGATCGCGCGCTCGGTCACCGAGCGCGACGAGATCCTCGAGCTGCTGCTGGCCCACGACGGCGTGCACCTCGACTACGACGACTGCATCGGCGTCAGCTACGACGACGTGCGCCACGACCCGGAGCACGCGCTGTCGACGATCGTCGCGCGGTTCAAGGCCGTCGAGGCGCAGTGCGACGCCGTGGTCATCATCGGCAGCGACTACACCGACGTCGCCAGCCCCGCAGAGCTCGGCGTCAACGCCCGCATCGCCGCGAACCTCGGCGCCCCCGTGCTGCTCGTGCTGTCGGGGCGCGACCAGCAGCGCCAGGCCGAGCAGCTCGGGACGACGACCGCGCGGGTCCCGGCTGCGGTGGGGCAGATCGCCGCGCTCGCGCTCACGGAGCTCGAGCAGGAGCGCGCCGAGCTGTTCGCCGCGATCGTCAACCGTGCCGACCCCGCCGAGCTCGACGCGATCATCGAGGCGGTGCGCGGTGTGCGGCCCGAGAAGAGCACACCGGTCTGGGCGATCCCCGAGGACCGCACACTCGTGGCGCCGTCGATCCGCGGCATCCTCGCCGCCGTCGACGGCCGTCTCATCAAGGGCGACGAGGGGCGGCTGACCCGCGAGGCGCTCTCGATCGTCGTCGCCGGCATGTCGATGGTCAACGTGCTGCCGCGCATCACCGAGGAATCCGTCGTCGTGATCCCCGCCGACCGCACCGAGGTGCTGCTCGCGACGCTTCTCGCCGACGCCTCCGGCACCTTCCCCCGGGTCAGCGGCATCATCCTGAACGGGCCCTTCGACCTTCCCGAGCCCATCACGCAGCTGCTCGACGGGTTCCCCTCGACGGTGCCCATCATCGCCACCGATCTCGGCACCTACGACACCGCCGTGCGGGTCATGGGCGCACGTGGCCGGCTCTCCGCCGACTCGCGCGCACGGTACGACCGCGCGCTCGGGCTCTTCCAGACCCACGTCGACATCGCCGAACTCGCGACGGAGCTCGGGCTCGCCGAGTCGCGGGTCGTGACCCCGCTGATGTTCGAGTACGGGCTCATCGAGCGCGCCCGCGCCGATCGTCGGCGCATCGTGCTGCCCGAGGGCGGTGATGACCGCATCCTCCGTGCCGCCGCGACGCTGCTGGCCCGGGAGGTCGCCGACCTCGTGATCCTCGGCGACGAGGCCGCCGTGCGGGCGCGGGCCGTCGAGCTCGGCATCGACATCGCCGCGGCCCAGGTGATCAGCCCCACCGACCCCGAGTACGTCGCCCGGTTCGCCGAGGAGTACGCGCGACTCCGGGCGCACAAGGGCATCACCCTCGCGCAGGCCGCCGACACCGTGACCGACGTCTCGTACTTCGGCACGATGATGGTGCACCTCGGGCTCGCCGACGGCATGGTCTCGGGGGCGGCGCACACGACGGCGCACACGATCCGTCCCTCGTTCGAGATCATCAAGACGAAGCCGGGCGTGAACGTCGTCTCGAGCGTTTTCCTCATGGCCCTCGCCGACCGGGTGCTCGTCTACGGCGACTGCGCGGTGATCCCCGATCCCACGAGCATCCAGCTCGCCGACATCGCGATCTCGTCGGCCGCGACCGCCCGCCAGTTCGGGATCGACCCGCGCGTTGCGATGCTGTCGTACTCGACCGGCGAGTCCGGGTCGGGGGCCGACGTCGACAAGGTGCGCGAGGCGACAGCGCTCGTGCGCGAGCGCGCACCCGAGCTGCTCGTCGAGGGGCCGATCCAGTACGACGCGGCCGCCGATGCCGCCGTCGCGAAGGCGAAGCTCCCCGACTCCGCGGTCGCGGGGCGCGCCACCGTGTTCGTCTTCCCCGACCTGAACACGGGCAACAACACCTACAAGGCCGTCCAGCGCTCCGCCGGCGCGGTCGCGATCGGCCCGGTCCTGCAGGGACTCAACAAGCCGATCAACGATCTCTCGCGCGGCGCGCTGGTCGAGGACATCGTCAACACCGTGGCGATCACCGCCATCCAGGCGCAGGGAGAGACCGCATGAGCGCGATCCTCGTGATCAACAGCGGCTCGTCGTCGCTGAAGTACAGCCTCCTCGACATCGAGCGCGAGCACGAGCTCGCCTCGGGCCTCATCGAGAGGATCGGTCAGGACACCGGTGCGGCCTCGCACACGGTGCGACCCGACACCGATGCGGATGCCGTGCCCACGATGCTCGATGCGACGTACAGCGACGAGCGTTCGATCCCCGATCACCATGCGGCCTTCGCCGTGATGCTGGAGCAGTTCGCCGAGCACGGACCTTCGCTCGCCGAGCATCCGCCGGTCGCCGTCGGACATCGGGTCGTGCACGGTGGAGCCCGCTTCTTCGCACCGACCCTGATCGATGCCGACGTCGAGCGGCAGATCGAGGAGCTGTCGGTGCTCGCGCCCCTGCACAACCCGGCCAACCTCGCCGGCATCCTCGCGGCGCAGGCCGTCTTCCGCGGCGTGCCGCACGTCGCCGTCTTCGACACCGCGTTCCACCAGACTCTGCCGGCTGCCGCGTACACCTACGCGATCGACGCCGAGCTGGCGAAGCAGCATCGCGTGCGGCGCTACGGCTTCCACGGCACCAGCCACCAGTTCGTCAGCCAGTCGGCCGCGGCGTACCTCGGCCGCGATCTCGGCGATCTCCGCCAGCTCGTGTTCCACCTCGGTAACGGAGCGTCGGTCACCGCGATCGACGGCGGACGCTCGGTCGAGACGTCGATGGGGCTGACCCCGCTCGAGGGCCTGGTGATGGGCACCCGCTCCGGAGACCTCGACCCGGCGGCTCTGGTGCACCTGTCGCGTCGCGCCGGCCTGTCGATCAACGAGCTCGATGCGTTGCTCAACACCCGCAGCGGGCTGCAGGGCCTCGCGGGGCGCAGCGACATGCGCGACATCCTCGCGGGCGTCGATGCGGGGGAGGAGGCGGCGACCCTCGCCTTCGACGTCTACGTGCATCGGCTGCGCGCCTACGCCGGAGCGTACATCGCCCAGCTCGGCGGCGTCGACGTGATCTCGTTCACGGCCGGGGTCGGTGAGAACGCCGCACGCGTGCGCGCGGAGGCCCTCGCGACGCTCGGATTCGCCGGCGTCGAGGTCGATCAGGAGCGCAACGCCGAGCGCGGTCGCGGCATCCGGAGGATCTCCACGGATGCCTCGACGGTGACCGTTCTGGTGGTCCCGACGAACGAGGAACTGCAGATCGCCCGGCAGACCGCCGACATGCTCTGAGCGCACGCTTTCCACAGGGGTTACTCTGGGTCGCGGCTCCCCATTACGCTGTCATGGTGGCACGGAGGAGTGCCGAAACCCTCGACCTTCTCCCTGGAGGCTTCTGTGCCGGAAAACCTGCCCGATCTGCTCGCCGCAGAAGGGGTGCTGTTCGACCTCGACGGCGTGCTCACCCCGACGGCAGAGGTCCACATGCGGGCCTGGAAAGCCGTGTTCGACGACGTGTTCGCCGAGTGGGGCATCACGCCGGCCTACACCGACGCCGACTACTTCGACTACGTCGACGGCAAGAAGCGCTACGACGGCGTCGCGAGCCTGATGCACAGCCGCAACGTCGAGATCCCGTGGGGCGAGGTCGATGACCCGCCCTCGGCCGACACCATCTGCGGCATCGGCAACCGCAAGAACGACGCGTTCGCCGCCGAGCTGCGCCGTGACGGCATCGCCCCGTACCCGGGTTCGCTCGCGCTGGTCCAGCGTCTGCACGCGGCCGGGATCCCGCTCGGCGTGGTGTCGAGCTCGAAGAACGCCGAAGAGGTCCTCGCCGCGGCCGACCTCCGCTCGTACTTCCGCATCGTGGTCGACGGCGTCGTCGCCGAGCGCGACGGCCTCGCATCCAAGCCCGCCCCCGACATGTTCCGCGCCGGCGCGGTGGCGCTCGGCGTCGACCCCGCTCTGAGCGTCGCCGTCGAGGACGCGACCTCGGGCGCGGCGTCCGCATCCGCCGCCGGCTACGCGCACGTCGTCGGTGTCGACCGTGGCACCGGGGCCGACGCCCTGCGCGCCGCAGGCGCCACCGTCGTCGTCGACGATCTCGACCGCTTCCTCCCGACCACCCCGAACTCTGCACCGGAGACCACCGCATGATCGACCGCGACCGCTTCCCCGTCGACCCGTGGCGTCTCATCGAGACGCGCTACTCCGAGGAGGGCGTCGGGGAGACGCTCTTCTCCATCGGCAACGGATACCTCGGGCTCCGGGGCAATCACATCGAGGGCCGCGGTGCCCACGAGCACGGCACCTTCATCAACGGCCTGCACGAGACGTGGCCGATCCGTCACGCCGAGCAGGCCTACGGCTTCGCCGAGGTCGGCCAGACCATCGTCAACGCCCCCGACGCCAAGGTCATGCGGGTCTACGTCGACGACGAGCCGATCTCGTTCGACGAGGCGGACGTGCGCGAGTACCGCCGCACGCTCGACATGCGCACGGGCGTGCTCGAACGCCTCGTCGTGTGGGAGACGCCGTCGGGCAAGCGCGTGCGCATGCGCGACGAGCGCATCGTCAGCTTCGAGGAGCGCCACCTCGCGATCCTCCGCCTCGAGGTCGTCGTCGAGAACTCCGACGCCCCCGTCACGATCAGCTGCCAGATCCTCAACCGTCAGGACGGTGCGGGCGTGTACGCCGGCACCCCGACCCAGGCCCAGAAGCCGGGCTTCGACCCGCGCAAGGCCGAGAAGATCGCCGATCGGGTGCTCGAGCCGGGTGAGCACTGGCAGGACGGTCTGCGCTCGGCGCTGTCGTACCGCGTCGCCGACTCCGGCATGACCGTCGCCGTCGTCGCCGACCACATCGTCGAGACCGAGAACGAGTACAGCGCACGCGCGCTCGTCGAGGCCGACATCGCGAAGAACGTCTTCCGGGTTCAGGCCAAGGCCGGGGTTCCGATCACCGTCACCAAGCTCGTGAGCTACCACACCTCGCGCGGTGTGCCTCCGCGCGAGCTCGTCGACCGCTGCCGCCGCTCGCTCGACCGCGTCGCCGTCGAGGGCATCGAGACGCAGTTCCAGCGCCAGCGCGACTGGCTCGATGCGTTCTGGGAGCGCAGCGACGTGCAGATCGGCGGTCACGACGACCTGCAGCAGGCGACCCGCTGGTGCCTCCTCCAGCTCGCGCAGGCCGCGGCCCGCGCCGATGGCACCGGTGTCCCCGCCAAGGGCGTCTCGGGTTCGGGGTACAGCGGCCACTACTTCTGGGACACCGAGATCTACGTGCTCCCGTTCCTCGCCTACACGTCGCCGCAGTGGGCGCGCAACGCACTGCGAGCCCGGGTGCTGATGCTGCCGGCGGCCCGCCGGCGTGCGGCCCAGCTCAACGAGGCCGGGGCGCTCTTCCCCTGGCGCACGATCAACGGCGAAGAGGCCTCGGCCTACTACGCCGCGGGCACCGCGCAGTACCACATCAACGCCGACGTGAGCTTCGCACTGGGCAAGTACGTGCGCGCGACGGGGGACACCGAGTTCCTCCGCCGCGAGGGCGCCGACGTCGCGGTCGAGACCGCGCGTCTGTGGGCGACGCTCGGGTTCTGGCGCTCGGCGCAGGTCGTCGAGAACGCGGATGCCGCCGACGGTCTGCAGACCTTCCACATCCACGGCGTCACCGGTCCCGACGAGTACACCACCGTCGTGAACGACAACCTCTACACGAACGTCATGGCCCGCTACAACCTCCGTTTCGCGGCCGAGGTCGTGCGCGAGATCCGCGAGACGTACCCCGAGGACTACCGCGACCTCGTCGAGCGCACGGGTCTGTTCGAGGGCGAGGCGGAGTCGTGGGAGCGCGCCGCCGAGGCGATGTTCATCCCCTACAGCGAGAGCCTGGGCATCCACCCGCAGGACTCCCTGTTCCTCGAGCGCGAGGTCTGGGACCTGGCGCACACGCCGTCGTCGCAGCGCCCGCTCCTGCTGCACTTCCACCCGCTGGTGATCTACCGGTTCCAGGTGCTCAAGCAGGCGGACGTCGTGCTCGCGCTGTTCCTGCAGGGCAACCACTTCTCGCCCGAGGAGAAGCGCGCCGACTTCGACTACTACGACCCGCTCACCACGGGTGACTCGACGCTGTCGGCGGTCGTGCAGTCGATCCTCGCGGCCGAGGTCGGTTACCAGGACCTCGCGCTGAAGTACTTCGAGGAGTCGATCTTCGTCGACCTCCACGACCTGCACAACAACGCGGCCGACGGCGTGCACGTCGCCTCCGCCGGTGGCGTGTGGACCGCGCTCGTGTGCGGTTTCGGCGGCATGCGCGACTACGAGGGCGAGCTGAGCTTCGACCCGCGTCTGCCCGCGGCCTGGCCCTCGCTGACTTTCCCGATGAAGTGGAAGGAGTCCGAGGTCACGGTCACGATCACGGCCCACGAACTGCGTCTGCGGGTGCGCGCGGGTGCACCGGTGCCGTTCACGGTGCGCGGCGAGGCCTACATCGCGACCGAGGGTGAAGAGGTCGTCGTCCCGCTCGCCGATCAGGGCCCGCTGATCCCCGGTCGTCCGACGCTGCGTCAGTTCGCCGATGCCCGTCGTGAGGACGGAACGCGCCTCTCGGCATCCGTCCCGGTGATCACGACCTCGATCCCGGTGCTCGCACCGCCGGCGTGATCGCTCGCGGCAGGTGCGTCTCCGGACGCACCTGCCGCGATGTCCGTGGCACGCCGTAGGCTGTTGTGGTGACCACAGCCCTCTATCGCCGCTACCGCCCCGAGACGTTCGGCGAGATGATCGGGCAGTCCCAGGTGACCGATCCGCTCATGACCGCGCTGCGCGGCGACCGCGTCGGCCACGCCTACCTCTTCTCCGGCCCGCGCGGGTGCGGCAAGACCACGTCGGCGCGCATCCTCGCGCGCTGCCTGAACTGCGCCGAGGGGCCGACCGACGTCCCGTGCGGCACGTGCCCCAGCTGCGTCGAACTCTCTCGCGCCGGTGGCGGATCGCTCGACGTGGTCGAGATCGACGCCGCGAGCCACAACGGTGTCGACGACGCGCGCGACCTGCGCGAGCGGGCGACCTTCGCCCCCAGCCGTGACCGGTTCAAGATCTTCATCCTCGACGAGGCTCACATGGTGACGCCGCAGGGGTTCAACGCGCTGCTCAAGCTCGTCGAAGAGCCCCCGCCGCACGTCAAGTTCATCTTCGCGACGACCGAGCCCGAGAAGGTGCTCGGCACGATCCGCTCGCGCACGCACCATTACCCGTTCCGGCTCGTGCCGCCCGCGGCCATGCTCGAGTACGTCGAGAAGCTCTGCGTCGAAGAGGGCGTCGTGGTCGAGCAGGGTGTGCTGCCGCTCGTTGTTCGCGCCGGTGGCGGTTCGCCCCGCGACACGCTCTCGCTGCTCGATCAGCTCATCGCCGGTTCCGACTCGCCCGCGGGATCCGAGACGGTCACGGTCGCCTACGCGCGAGCCGTCGCCCTCCTCGGCTACACGCACGCCGCGCTCCTCGACGAGATCGTCGACGCTCTCGCGATCGCCGATGCGGCCACGGCGTTCCCTGCCATCGACCGTGTGGTGCAGACCGGCCAGGACCCGCGCCGCTTCGTCGACGACCTGCTCGAGCGCCTGCGCGACCTCATCGTGATCGCGGCCGTCGGCAACGGCGCGTCGGCGGTGCTCCGCGGCATCGCCGACGACGAGCTCGAGCGCATGCGCACGCAGGCGGCCGCCTTCGGCGCCGCACGTCTCTCGCGCACGGCCGACGTCGTCAGTGCCGCGCTCGACGACATGTCGGGAGCCACCTCGCCGCGACTGCACCTCGAGCTCATGGTCGCCCGTGTGCTGGCCGGGGGAGCGGATGCCGCGGCCGGTGCCGTGGCTTCCGGCGCCGCCGTCGCGCCCGCCGCAACCGCACAGCCTCAGGCTGCTCCGCGACCGTCGGCTGCACCTGCTGCTGCACCTGCACCTGCTGCTGCGCCTGCGGCAGCGCAGGCGCCCGCTCCGACGGCAGCTCCCTCCCCGGACGCGACGCCCGCGACGGCCGAGGTGGCTGCCGCCGCTGCACCGGCTGCTGCCGCCGAGCCCGTTACTGCCGAACCCATTGCTGCCGAGCGCGCGCACGCCGCCGCCGAGCCGGTTGCTCCCACCGCCGAACCCGCGCCCGCCGCCGCACCGTCCGGCCCGGTGACGTTCGATCGCATCGTCTCCGCGTGGCCGGCTGTGCTGACCCGCCTCGAGGGCATCAGCCGGTCGTCGTGGCTGGTCGTCACAGCGGTGCAGCCACTCGCCTACGACACCGAGTCCGAGGTGCTCACGATCGGGTTCGCGAGCCAGCACGATGTCGCGAAGTTCAAGGGAACGACTCCCGGCGCCGGCACGTCCGATCACCTGCGCACCGCGCTCCAGCAGGAGCTCGGTGTGGTCGTGAAGTACCGCCCGGCTCCGCTCCCCGCGGGGGGATCTCCGTCGTCCGGCGGCGCGCCGCGTTCGGGCGGATCCTCGGGGCCTGCCGGCGGCGCTCAGGCGCCGGCCGATCCCGCCCCGACGGAGCCTGCTCCTGCGGGGTCTTCCCGTACTCAGAGCCCGCGTCCCGCTTCCGCGTCCGCATCGGTGACCGAGTGGGCCGTCGCCACGATCCCGACCTCCGATGCGGCGCCCACCGCAGAGGCGGCGCCTCCTGCGCCCTCCCTGCCGGTCGACGACGAGCCCGAAGAGGTCGAGGCCGCGGCATCCGCTCCGGTCCCTCCGGCCGATGGCACGATCGATCGGGACGAGCCGCCGCTCCCGGGCGACGACGAGGTGCCATTCCCCGATGACGAGCCGCCGTACGACCCCTCGTACGAGCCGGCTCCGCACACGGCCCCGCCGGCACCGGTCGCCGCGTCGGCACAGGTTGCCTCCGTCGTCGCACCGTCTGCCGCACCCGCACCCGCACCCGCGAGCGCCCCGACGCGTGTCGCCTCGGCCCACGCCGCTCCGCGCGTCACCGAGCGTGCGCCGGCGCCCGGGGGAGTGCAGCGCTACGGTGAGGCCGTGATCCGCCAGGTGCTCGGCGCGACGTTCGTGCGCGAAGAGCCCTATGAGCCCCCGACGAGGTTCGCCTGATGTACGACGGAATCGTTCAAGAACTGATCGACGAGTTCGGGCGCCTGCCCGGCATCGGTCCGAAGTCCGCCCAGCGGATCGCCTTCCACATCCTGCAGACACCGACGTTCGACGTCGTACGCCTGTCGGAGCTGCTCAGCGACATCCGCACCCGCGTGCGCTTCTGCGAGGTGTGCGGCAATGTGGCCGAGCAGGAGCGGTGCGCGATCTGCCGTGACCCGCGCCGCAACCAGGCGCTCATCTGCGTGGTCGAAGACGCGAAGGACGTCGCGGCGATCGAGCGCACGCGCGAGTTCCGCGGGCTGTACCACGTGCTCGGCGGGGCGATCAGCCCGATCGCCGGCATCGGTCCCGACGACCTCCGCATCGCGCAGCTCATGAGCCGCCTCGCCGACGGAACGGTGCAGGAGGTCATCCTCGCCACCAATCCGAACCTCGAGGGCGAGGCGACCGCGAGTTACCTGAGCCGGTACCTCACCACGATGCAGATCACGGTCTCGCGCCTCGCCTCCGGGTTGCCCGTCGGCGGCGACCTCGAGTACGCCGACGAGGTCACTCTCGGTCGCGCGTTCGAGGGGCGGCGCGTGCTGTGACGATGCCTCGCGCGGCTCGGCGATGAACGCGCAGCACACCGGATTCTCGCAGCGCGGATGGCTGCTCTTCGGGGCGATGGCGCTGCTCTGGGGTGTGCCGTACCTCTTCATCAGCATCGCGGTGGAGTCGTTCTCGCCGCCCGCGATCGTCGCCGGTCGCACGCTCATCGCCGCACTCCTGTTGCTGCCCTTCGCCCTCCGCAGCGGCGCGCTGAAGGCGGCGTGGAAGCGCTGGCCCTGGGTGCTCGCCTTCGGCGCCATCGAGATGGCCGGACCCTTCGTGCTCCTCGGGCACGCGGAGATGACGCTGCCCTCGGGTATGACCGGTCTCCTCGTCGCGACCGTGCCGCTGTTCGCAGCCCTCATCGCGCTCGGCGGCGGTGACCGCGGAGTGCTCAGGCCCGCGCGATCCATCGGGCTGCTCGTCGGGTTCCTCGGTGTGGCGATCGTCGTCGCGGGTCCCGGCCTGTTCGGCGGCGAGGTCAGCCTTCTGGCCGCCGGTGAGGTGCTGCTCGTCGCGGTGCTCTACGCCACCGCCCCGTTCATCGTCGCGCGCAAGCTCACCGATGTGCCCTCGCTCGGAACGATCACGCTCTCGCTCCTCATGGTCGGCATCTTCTACCTGCCGATCGGCCTGCTCACCCAGCACGAGGTGCCGACCCTCCCCGCCATCGGTGCCCTGCTCGCCCTCGCGGTGATCTGCACCGCGGTCGCGTTCATCGCCTTCTTCGCGCTCATCCGCGAGGTCGGTCCGGTGCGCGCCCCACTGTTCACCTACGTGAACCCCATCGTCGCGATCGTGCTCGGTGCGATCGTGCTCTCCGAGCCACTCACCCCCGGGTTGCTGATCGGGTTCCCGCTCGTGATCGCCGGGTGCTGGTTCGCCGCCACCGGTGGACGGCTGCGGCCGGCGGCATCCGCTCTTCCTCCGCCCGCCGTTCCTTGATGCCCGTTCTCCTCCGGCCCTCCCGCGGCGTCACATGCGCAGCGGGGCATATGGCGCGATCGTAGAATGAGCGGTGGGCGGATCCGCCCGACATCCCCGGGAGTGAACGTGGCCCTCATCGTGCAGAAGTACGGCGGCTCATCCGTCGCCGACGCAGAGAGCATCAAGCGCGTCGCCAAGCGCATCGTCGACACCCGTCGTGCCGGTCACGACGTCGTGGTCGCGGTCAGCGCGATGGGCGACACCACCGATGAGCTCCTCGACCTCGCGAACGAGGTGGCGCCGATCCCGGCGCCGCGCGAACTCGACATGCTGCTCTCGAGCGGCGAGCGCATCTCGATGGCGCTGCTCGCGATGGCTATCCACTCGATGGGTTTCGAGGCGCGCTCCTTCACGGGCAGTCAGGCGGGCATGATCACCGACTCGCAGCACGGTGCCGCGCGCATCGTCGATGTGACGCCGATCCGTCTGCGCGAGGCTCTCGATGAGGGCGCGATCGTCATCGTCGCCGGATTCCAGGGCTTCAACCGCGACACCCGCGACATCACCACGCTCGGCCGAGGCGGCTCCGACACGACCGCCGTCGCCCTCGCCGCCGCCCTCAAGGCCGACGTCTGCGAGATCTACAGCGACGTCGACGGCATCTTCACCTCCGACCCGCGCGTGGTGCCGGGGGCGCAGAAGCTCGACCACGTCTCGAGCGAGGAGATGCTCGAGCTCGCGGCCAACGGGGCGAAGGTGCTCTACATCCGCGCCGTCGAGTACGCACGCCGTCACGGCGTGCTCATCCACGCCCGGTCGTCGTTCTCGTCGGCCGAGGGTACGTACGTTTTGGGCGAGGGCATGAAGAACCCCCGCGAAGCCGAGGGAGCAGCCATGGAAGAACCGATCGTCGCCGGCGTCGCCACCGACCTCAGCCAGGCCAAGATCACCGTCGCCGGTGTGCCGGACGTGCCGGGCAAGGCGGCGGAGATCTTCAAGATCGTCGCGAAGTCGGGCGCGAACGTCGACATGATCGTGCAGAACGTCTCCGCCACCGGGCGCACCGACATCTCGTTCACGGTTCCGAAGGCGGATGCCGCGGCGGCGCTGAAGGCTCTCGCCGGAGATCAGGCCGAGGTGGGCTTCCAGAACCTCGTGCACGACGACCAGATCGGCAAGCTCTCGGTCGTCGGCGCGGGCATGCGCACGCACTCCGGCGTCTCGGCCGTGCTCTTCGAGGCGCTGTCGGCCGGCGGCATCAACATCGAGATGATCTCGACCTCCGAGATCCGCATCTCGGTGGTGCTCCGCGGCAGCGACCTGCTCGAGGCCGCACGTACGGTGCACACCGCTTACGGGCTCGACGGCGACACCGAAGCCGTCGTCCACGCCGGCACCGGTCGCTGACCCGGCGCCCGGCCGTCCGGCTGCGCGATAGACTCGCCGGAACCCTGACATCGGCGCCAGGCGCGGCATCCGCATCCCGACGCCGCGCCTCGCGCCTCGTACGCAGTACCGCACGACGCCAAGGAACATCATGACCCACATCTCCGACTCAGGACTCTCCGTCGCCATCGTGGGCGCCACCGGCCAGGTGGGCACTGTGATGCGCGAGATTCTCGCCGAGAGGTCCTTCCCGATCCGCGAGCTGCGCCTGTTCTCGTCGGCCCGGTCGGCCGGCACGTCGATCGAGTACGGCGGCACGTCGGTGATCGTCGAAGACGTCGAGCACGCGGATGCCGCGGGCATCGACATCGCCCTCTTCTCGGCCGGCGCGACCGCCAGCCGCGCCTATGCGCCGCGCTTCGCCGCCGCCGGGGCCGTCGTGGTCGACAACTCGAGCGCGTGGCGCATGGACCCCGAGGTACCGCTGGTCGTCAGCGAGGTCAACCCGCACGCGATCGACGAGCGCCCCAAGGGCATCATCGCGAACCCCAACTGCACGACCATGGCCGCGATGCCGGTGCTGAAGGCGCTGCACGCCGAGGCGGGCCTCGAACGCCTCATCGTCTCGACCTACCAGGCGGTCTCGGGCTCCGGCCTCGCGGGTGCGCAGGAACTCCTCGGCCAGGTCGAGGGCGTGCTCGCCCAGGGAGACACCCTGCGCCTCGTGCACGACGGCTCGTCGGTCGACTTCCCCGAGCCCGAGAAGTACGTCGCCCCGATCGCCTTCGACGTCATCCCCTTCGCAGGCAACCTCGTCGACGACGGCGACAACGAGACCGACGAGGAGAAGAAGCTCCGCAACGAGAGCCGCAAGATCCTCGAGCTGCCCGATCTGCTCGTGGCGGGCACGTGCGTGCGCGTGCCGGTCTTCACCGGGCACTCGCTCTCGATCCACGCCGAGTTCGCGAACGACATCACGCCCGAGCGTGCCACCGAGCTGCTCTCCGCGGCGCCCGGCGTCGTGCTCGACGAGGTGCCGACGCCCCTGCAGGCCGCGGGCAAGGACCCGAGCTTCGTCGGTCGCATCCGCGCCGACCAGTCGGCTCCGAAGGGCAAGGGCCTGGTGCTCTTCGTCAGCAACGACAACCTGCGCAAGGGTGCGGCCCTCAATGCGGTGCAGATCGCCGAGATCCTCGCTGAGCGCCTGAGCGCCTGAGCGCCTGAGCGCCTGAGCGGGGCCGCGCGCCATAGCGCGACGGCATCCCCGCGATGCGGAAGCGGTCTGATCGGGTCGGCCCCGGTGGTCGGCCCGGTCGCGTCCGCGAACTAGACTGTCGTGGTGACCGAAACAGTCGATGTCGTCCTGATCGGTGGTGGCATCATGAGCGCCACCCTGGGTACTCTGCTGCACGAGCTGCAGCCGGAGTGGAAGATCGTCGCGTTCGAGCGACTCTCGGATGTCGCCCAGGAGAGCTCGAACCCCTGGAACAACGCCGGCACCGGGCACGCCGCCCTCTGCGAGCTCAACTACATGCCGCAGGGCACGGGTCCCCTCGACCCCGCCAAGGCCGTCTCGATCAACGAGCAGTTCCAGCAGAGCCGCCAGTTCTGGTCGTCGCTCGTCGACAAAGGCGTGCTCGACGCTCCCTCCACCTTCATCAACGCGACCCCGCACATGACGTTCGTGCGTGGTGAGAAGGACGTCGCGTACCTCAAGGACCGCTACGAGGTGCTCAAGAAGCAGCCCCTGTTCGACGGCATCGAGTACAGCGAGGACTCTCGCGTCATCAACAAGTGGGCGCCGCTGCTCATGCAGAAGCGTCGCAAGGGCGAACCCTTCGCTGCGACGCGCGTGCCCGCCGGCACCGACGTCGATTTCGGGGCCCTCACCCACCAGCTCTTCGACCACCTCACCGATTCGGGCGTCACGCTGCGCACGAACCACGAGGTGCGATCGCTCAAGCGGCAGAAGGACGGCACCTGGCTCGTCAAGTACCGCACGACGCTCGGCCGCACGCCGAACGAGATCAAGGCGAAGTTCGTCTTCGTCGGCGCGGGCGGATGGGCGCTCAAGCTGCTGCAGAACTCGGGCATCCCCGAGATCAAGGGCTACGGCGTCTTCCCGATCGGCGGCCAGTTCCTCAAGACCAGCAACCCGAAGATCGTCGAGCAGCACAAGGCGAAGGTCTACTCGCAGGCATCCGTCGGCGCGCCGCCCATGTCGGTGCCGCACCTCGACACGCGCGTGGTCGACGGCGAGGCCTCGCTGATGTTCGGGCCCTTCGCGACCTTCAGCCCCAAGTTCCTCAAGAACGGCTCGATGCTCGACATCGTCTCGCAGGTGCGCACGCACAACCTGTGGCCGATGCTGCGCGTCGCCTTCGCGAACCCCGACCTGATCACGTACCTCGTCGGCGAGCTCATGAAGAACCACCGCAAGAAGGTCGACAGCCTGCGCACGTTCATGCCGACGGCGAAGGACGAGGACTGGACGCTCATCGATGCGGGCCAGCGCGCGCAGGTCATGAAGAAGGACGCGAAGAAGGGCGGCATCCTGCAGTTCGGCACCGAGGTCGTCGCCGCGGGCGACGGGTCGATCGCCGGTCTTCTCGGTGCTTCGCCCGGTGCCTCGACGGCCGTGCCGATCATGCTCAACCTGCTGAAGACCTGCTTCCCCGACGACTACGCGGGCTGGGAGCCGAAGCTGCGTGAACTGATCCCGACGTTCGGCGAGCAGCTCAACAAGGATGCGGTGTTGGCGAAGGATTCGACGACGGCGACGGCGGCGACCCTCGGCATCAACGTCTGAGGTCGGCAAGTGGCGAAGCTCTACTTCCGCTACGGCGCGATGAACTCGGGCAAGTCGACCGCTCTTCTGCAGGCGGCCTACAACTACGAGGAGCGCGGGCAGCGGGTGCTGCTGGCCAAGCCCGCGATCGACACCAAGGGCGCGTCCGAGATCTCGAGCCGCCTGGGGATGACGCGCGAGGTGGACTTCCTCATCGCGCCCGGTGACGATGCGAAGCAGCTCTTCCTCGCGCGCCGCGACGACGCTCGGGCGCACGCCGACGACATCGCGTGCCTGCTCATCGACGAGGCGCAGTTCCTCACCCCGGAGCAGGTCGATGACCTCTTCCGCATCGCGGTCGAGGAGGGCATTCCGGTGCTCGCCTACGGCATCCGCAACGATTTTCTGACGCACGCCTTCCCCGGATCCGCTCGTCTGCTGGCGATCGCGCACTCGCTCGAGGAGCTCAAGACCATCTGCCGTTGCGGCCGGAAGGCCGTGTTCAACGGTCGGGTGATCAGCGGGCGCTTCGTGTTCGACGGAGACCAGGTTGCGATCGATGAGGGGGCCGACGGCCAGGCCGCTCCCGAGGTGACGACCTACGAGTCGCTGTGCGGCACCTGCTACCTCCAGGAGTCCGGCGGGCGCCTGGGCTGAGCCCCCCTCCTGCCGTCACTCGGGGGAGCGGTGATTCGTGTACCCGCGTTGCGTGGTCAGACCACACCGCGTAGAGTGTGGTCAGACCACAGCGCGGACCACCGATGGCCGCGCGCGGTGAGACCCAGGAGAGAGCGGATGGCGGAGCAGCCGGTGCGCGCATGGCGAGTAGTGCTCGACCACATCGAGCGCGACCTCCTCGAGGGGCGTCTGAACCCGGGCGACCGGCTCGCCTCCGAGCGTGACCTCGCCACCGACCTGGGCGTGGGCCGCTCCAGTGTGCGGGAGGCTTTCCGCGTGCTCGAGGTCATGGGGCTCATCCGCACCGCGACCGGCTCCGGCCCCCAGGCGGGCGCGATCGTCATCGCGACGCCTACCGGGGGCATGTCGCAGCTCCTGCGGTTGCAGGTGGCCGCACACGGCTTCCCGCTGGCGGATGTCGTCGCGACCCGACTCGTGCTCGAGGATGCCACCGTGCACGCGCTCGCCACGGCGCACGACCGCGACACCGCCGCCGCCCATCGGATGCTCGCCGCCATGGATGCTTCCGGTCTCACCCCCGCGGAGTTCCTCGCGCTCGACGCCCAGCTGCACCTCGCTCTCGCCGAGGCCAGCGGCAACACCGTGATCGCCGCGATGATGGCCGGACTCCGTTCGTCGATCGAGTCGTACGTGCAGGCCGGTGCCGCATCGATCCCCGACTGGGACGTCATGGCCTCGCGCCTCCGGGAGGAGCACCGCGCCCTCGTCGCGGCGATCGACGCCGGCGATGCGGCATCCGCCCGTGCCCTCGTGCATGCGCACATCACCGGCTACTACACCGCTGCGGGCCTGACCCGCAGTGCCTCGACCGACACGACCCCCGACACCACTCCCGAACACTGAGAGGACCACCATGGTTCAGCGCCAGGTGCCCAAGCCCGCCGAACTCTTCGACCTGATGAAGTTCAAGAAGCCCGAGTTCAACGGGCGCAAGCGTCGCCTCGACGCCGCGCTCACGATCGACGACTTGCGCCTGATCGCGAAGCGCCGCACGCCGAAGGCGGCGTTCGACTACACCGACGGTGCGGCCGAGGGGGAGCTCTCGCTCACGCGCGCGCGCCAGGCCTTCCAGGACGTCGAGTTCCACCCCGGCATCCTGCGTCCGGCGCCGACCGTCGACACGAGCGTCGAGATCCTCGGCGGCCCGTCTGCGTTGCCGTTCGGCATCGCTCCGACCGGCTTCACCCGGCTGATGCAGACCGAGGGCGAGTCCGCCGGTGCCGGTGCGGCGGCCGCCGCCGGTATCCCGTTCACGCTGTCGACGCTCGGCACGACCTCGATCGAGGGCGTGAAGCAGGCCAACCCGCACGGGCGCAACTGGTTCCAGCTCTACGTCATGCGCGACCGCGAGATCTCCTACGAGCTCACCCGCCGGGCGGCCGCCGCCGGGTTCGACACGCTCCAGTTCACGGTCGACACCCCGGTCGCCGGGGCCCGTCTGCGTGACAAGCGCAACGGCTTCAGCATCCCGCCGCAGCTCACCCTCGGCACGATCATCAACGCGATCCCGCGCCCCTGGTGGTGGTACGACTTCCTCACCACCCCGAAGCTCGAGTTCGCCTCGCTGAGCACCACCGGCGGCACCGTCGGCGAACTGCTCGACGCCGCCATGGACCCGACCATCAGCTACGACGACCTCGCCGTGATCCGCGACATCTGGCCCGGCAAGATCGTCATCAAGGGCGTGCAGAACGTCGAGGACTCCGTGCGTCTGCGCGATGCGGGCGTCGACGGCATCGTGCTCTCGAACCACGGCGGGCGCCAGCTCGACCGCGCCCCGATCCCGTTCCACCTGCTGCCGAGCGTGCGCCAGGCGGTCGGTGACGACTTCACCGTCATGATCGACACCGGCATCATGAACGGTGCCGACATCGTGGCCGCCGTGGCCCTGGGCGCGGACTTCACGCTCATCGGACGTGCGTACCTCTACGGTCTGATGGCCGGCGGCCGCCAGGGCGTCGACCGCACGATCGCGATCCTGCGCAGCGAGATCGAGCGCACGATGCGTCTGCTCGGCGTCTCGACGCTGGCCGAGCTCGAGCCCGGGCACGTCACCCAGCTGCAGCGGCTCGTGCCGGTGGCTCGCCCCGCCGCCGAGGCAGTGGTGCGCTGACGCGGCATCCGTTCTGTCGAACGACGAAGCGCCGTCGTGCCCCGCTCAGGTCTGGGGTGCGACGGCGCTTCGTCGTGGAGGCCAAGGGATGAGCATCGAGGTGGTGCGGCGGTACTCGGCGTACGCGGGGTACTTCGCGGCGGTGATCGACTCGGTGAAGATCGTCGAGCCGATGAACAGGACCGAGAGCAGCGCGGCACCGACGATCGTCGGGTTCAGCGCACCCCCGACGGCTCCCGCGCCTGCGGCGACCGCCGCGCTCGCGCCCAGCGCGTAGAACGCCCACCACTGCGCCTGCTCGAAGAAGAAGTTGGGATGGCGGCTGTAGCGGAAGAGCCCGGTGGTCGCGAAGCCGGGGGAGAGGGTTCCGCCGGCGGCCTTCTTGCGCTGATGGAAGACCCACTGCTGCTGGTCGGCGATCGTCTCACCGGCGAGGAAGGCGAGGAAGGCGGCGATGAACAGCACGTCCCAGCCGGTCATCGCGGACGGATGCCGGGCGGCCACCATCGCGGGGAGCGTGATGAGCACGAGCAGGGTCATCTGGTAGGCGATGATGAAGAACAGGTTGAAGAGCTGGAACTGCCAGGGGCGCATGCGTCCGCGCAGGATCGCCCAGCGGTAGTCCTCCATGCCGGTGTAGCCGCCCTTGCGGGCGAAGTTGAACGTGAGGCGTGCGCCCCAGGCCGTGGCGAGGACTCCCATCGCGACGAGCCGCGCCGACCCGTCGCCCTCGGCGAAGGCGACACCGACGAAGATCCAGACGTACGCGACCGGCACGATCGACCACGCACGATCGACCCAGGAGGTGTCGCGGGTGATCAGCGACAGCACCCAGCAGACGAGGCTGGCCGCGGCCGCCACGATGATGACGATGAGCAGAGCGTCCATGCCGCCATGCTAGGCCCGGAGCGGGCGGGACGGGCGGATGCCGGTGACGGCGGGTCAGAGGGTGGGGAGGAGAGCGTCGAGCTTGTCGGCCGTGTCCTCCCAGCCCTCGACCGCGACCGAGGGCACGCCGATCGCGAGCACGGGGTAGTCGTTGCCGCCCTCGTCGAGACGGTCACCGTAGAACAGCATGTCGGTGAGCGGGATGCCGGTGAGGTCGGCGAGGCGCGTCATCCCGAACGCCTTGTCGATGCCGGCGCGGGTGATGTCGATCGACGTCGACCCGCCCGAGCGCACCTCGAGGCCGGGGAGGCGGGCGGCGACGGCGTCGCGCAGTGCGGCGCGCTTCGTGCCCGACGGGTCCCACACGTGCTTGGCGTCGCTCGGCGCGCGTTGTCCGAGGGCCGAGAAGGTGATCTGCGAGCCACGGTCCTCGAGGATCTCGCCCCAGGGCTCGGCCTCCCACAGGTCCAGGCGCTCGGCCTCTTCCCGCAGGGCGGTGAGGGCGGCCGACTTCTCGTCGTCGGTGAGGTCGTGCGCGTAGACGGTGGCGAACTCCGTGCCGTCATGGCGCAGGTAGCGGGTGCCGCAGGTGGGCAGGAGGTGCAGTCGGCCGAGCGCAGCGGCATCCGCATCTTTCAGCTGTGCGATGACCTGCGTGCGGAACTGCGTCTCGTTGCCGCCCGAGATGATCGCGACGTCGACCCGGTGCAGCAGGGCCTGCAGCAGGCTGGCGATACGTGGTGTGATCGCCGCCTTCGAGGTGGCGAGCGTGTCATCGAGGTCGAAGGCGACGAGAGAGGGCGCGGTCATGATGCTTCCAGCCTACGAGAGGGCGGGGGTGAGGTGAGCGCGGCGGCGAGAAGTGTGGACAACACGGCCAGGACGACACCGATGGTCGCCCCGGTCGAGTTCGCGATCACGTCGGAGACGGTCGCCGCGCGGTGCGGGAGCGCCAGCCGCTGGAACACCTCGATGCCGATCGAGATCGCGGGACCGACGAGGAAGGCGAGGCCCCAGACCGGGCGGGGGAGCAGGACGAACGCGAAGATGCCGACGGGCACGAAGACGAGGACGTTCGCGAGGATCTCGAGGCGGGTGAAGTCGAGTGACGCCCAGCCGAGGCGGTGCGCGGTCGACAGCACGAGGTCGAGCAGGTTGGGCAGGCGCTGCTCGACGCGCGACGGTGTGAGCGTGAGTGCGACGAGCCCGGCGAGGAACGGGATCCCGAGGCCCAGGGCCCAGGCGCGCGTGAGGCGACGAGGAGGGGGGAGGAGCGAGCCCATGCCGTCCCTTCGATCCGTGGCCGGGGAACAGAGAAGGCCGCCCCGCAGGGCGGCCTTTCCGGTGTTACTGGTCGGGGTGACAGGATTTGAACCTGCGACCTCTTCGTCCCGAACGAAGCGCGCTACCAAGCTGCGCCACACCCCGTTTTGCAACCCTCCGAGTCTACAAGGAAAAGTCGCGAGCGCCCAATCGAGCGCTCAGGCCCGCGCGGTGAGCGTGAGCAACGTCGCCTCCGGCCGGCAGGCGAAGCGCACCGGGGCGTAGATCGAGTGCCCGCAGCCCGCGCTGACGTTCAGCGGCACGGCGCGGTCGCCGTGCGTCCACGTGCTCAGTCCCTTGGCCTGCTTCAGGGGGATGTCGCAGTTCGCGACCAGAGCGCCGAAGCCGGGGAGGCACACCTGGCCGCCGTGCGTGTGGCCGCCGAGGATCGCATCGGCGCCGAGGTCGATGAACCCGTTGAGCACCCGCTGGTAGGGCGCGTGCGTGACGCCGAGCACCGGCGTGCCGGTCGGTGCCGGGCCGAGCGACGCGATCGCGGCGGGCAGATCCTCGAGGCGGTCCCAGTCGCGGTGGGCGTCGTTCACACCGAAGAGGTCGATGTCGCGCCCTCCGACCGAGAGGCGCGCCGCGGTGTTGTTCAGGTCCGTCCACCCGAGGTCGTCGGTGAAGTAGCGATCCATCGCATCGGTGTCGAGCAGGCGCGGGGCGCTCGTGTGCTTCGACGGGCCGGTGAAGTACTTGAGCGGGTTGCGCGGCGAGGGCTCGTTGACGTCGTTCGAGCCGTGCACGAAGACGCCGGGGATGCCGGCGAACGGATCGAACGCGCGACGGATGCCGTCGAGCCCCTCGCGGTGCCCGAGGTTGTCGCCGGTGTTCACGATGAGGTCGGGCTTCAGCTGGGCGAGCGAGGCGAGCCAGTCCTGCTTACGGTGCTGCCAGGGCGCCATGTGGGCGTCGGAGAGGTGCAGGATGCGCAGGGGAGCGGAGCCGGGCGGCAGAGCGGATGCCTCGACCTCGCGCACCGTGAACAGGTAGCGCTCGATGCCGATGCCCCAGACCGCGGCTGCAGCGCCCACGGCCCCCACCGCGCCGAGCGCGATGAGGGCCGGGTGCACCGAAGAGGTGCGGGTCACTCGCAGACCACGGTGACGGTCGTGGTCTTGCTCGCAGCACTGCCCGGGGCCGGGTCGGTGCTGATCACCTTCTTGCCGCCGCCGTTGCAGGAGGCATCGAACTGCAGCGACTCGAACCCGGCGGCGAAGAGGGAGGCCTGGGCGGCGCTTCGCGACTTGCCGATCAGGTCGGCCGGGACCGTCGTGGCCTGTCCATTGCTGGGCGAGATCGTCACGGTCGCACCACTCGGCGCCTGCCCGGACGGATCCTGCGCGGCGACGATGTTGGTCGCCTGCGAGCCGTCGACGGGCGCTCCCACCGACACCGAGAATCCGGCGCCCTCCAGGGCAGCGGTCGCCTCTTCGATCGTCATGCCGACGACGCTCGGAACGTCGGTGAGGATCTGACGAGAGAGGTTGGGGTCGGGCTGCGGGAAGGCGTTTCCGCCGTAGACGTCGTTCGCAGCGGCCTGCGCAGCCTTCGCGATGGGGTAACGGATCTCGTTGAGGAGCCCGCCCTTCTGCGAGGGCACCTGGAAGATGTCGGCCTGGCCCTTCCACCGTCCGGCCCATACCGCGGTCGCGACGTTGGTGCTCGACTCGATCATCATCGTGCCCTCGCGGTTGTGCGTTCCGGTCTTGCCGATCAGCGGCGTGCCGTCGAAGGGGTTGCCCCTCGAGCCGGTGCCGCCGCCCGCCATGACGCCCTGCAGCGCGAAGGCGGCGGTCGCGGCGACCTCGGGGGAGATCACGCCCTCCTTGCACGCCACGGGTGGGATCGGGTGCTCGGTGCCGTCGGCGTTCAGAACCTTCTCGATCGCGCGCGGGGCGCAGTAGGTGCCGCCGTTCGCGACGGTCGCGTAGGCCGCCGCCATCGCCATCGGCGAGATGTTCTTCGACCCGAGCACGTCGTAGGGCGCGTTCTTCTCGGTGACCTTCTCGCCGGTGCCGAAGGTCACACCCATGCGGTCGGCGACCTTGTTGATGTCGCAGATGTCGAGCTTCGCGGCCATGGCGAAGTACCCGCTGTTGAGCGACTGCGCGGTGAAGTTGAGCACGTTGCTCGTGTATCCGCGGTTGCCGCCGAAGTTACCGATCTCCGACGTGTCGACGGTCTGCGTTCCGCCGCACACGTTCATCTTGAGATTCTTCTGAACGGCGCCGTTGAGCGTCTCTCTCACGGAGTGCCCCTTCTCGAGCCAGTCGATGAGGGTGAAGAGCTTGTAGGCCGATCCGACCGGGAAGCCGTCGGAGTTTCCGTGGACGCGGTCGCCCGCGAACACGATCGAGGTGAACGCCTGGTCGTCGGTCACCGTCTCGCTGAACGTCGTGTTCTGCGTCATCGAGATGATGTTGCCGTTCGTGGTGTTGAGCGAGACGCCGGTGGCGCCGAAGTACTGGTTGTCCATGTTGCCGGGGGCGTTGTCGGCCATGGCCTGGGCGGCCGGGCCCTGCACACGCAGGTCGAGTGTCGTGTAGATCTTCAGACCGCCGCGGCGCAGCAGCTCGCTGCGGTCCTGGCGGGTCTCGCCGAAGATCGGGTCGTTCTCGATGATCGACTTCGCGTACTGGCAGAAGTACGCGTTCTGGCCGGCGGTCGCGCACCCCTGCACGGTCGGCGTGATCGCGGGCTCGATGGGCGAGTCGTATGCCTCGTCGTGCTCGGCCTGGGTGATCTTGCCGTCGGTGAGCATGCGGTCGAGCACGTAGTTGCGACGGTTGAGCGTGTCGGCGTAGCCGTCCTCAGCGGAGTTCTGCCCTTCTGCGCGGTCGATGCGCAGGTTGTTCGGGTTCTGCACGATGCCGGCCAGCGTGGCGGCCTGGGCGATCGTGAGGTTGGATGCGGATGCCGAGAAGTAGTACTTGGCCGCGGCCTCGATGCCGTAGACCGTTCCGCCGAAGTTGGCGATGTTGAGATAGCCGAGCAGGATGTCGTTCTTCGACGAGACCTTCTCGATCTGGATGGCGTAGCGCATCTCCTGCAGTTTGCGCTCGATGCCGTCCGCGCCCTTGGCGTTGGTCGCGTCGAGCCAGCACTGCTGCAGGTCTTCCGAGTACGTCTCCGAGGCCGTGTCGGCCTTCTGCTCGCACTCCTGGATCTGCACGTTCTTCACGAACTGCTGCGTGATCGTCGAGGCTCCGCGACTCGAGGTCTTGCGCAGGTTGTCGATCACGGCCTTGACGGTGGCTCCGAGGTTGACGCCGCCGTGGCTGTAGAAGTTCTTGTCCTCGCTCGAGAGGATCGCGTTGATGAGCGTCGGCGAGAGCTGCTCGTACGTCACCGGCACACGGTTCTGCTCGTAGAACGAGGCGAGCGCGATGTTCTCCCCGGTGTTCGGGTCGGTCGCGTAGATGGTCGACTGCTCCATCGGCGCGTTGACGTCGAGGTTCGCGGGGAGTTCTTCGAACAGCGTCACGGCGCTGTTGCCGGCGATGCCGGCCATCGCGAGAACGGGCGTGACGCTGGTGGTGACAAGAAGGCCGGCGACGGCGCTCAGACCGACGAGCCCGAGCAGACCGCCGAGCACGCCTTTCACCGTACGGTTCTTTTGAGGCATACGCTTGATCGTAGGGGAGTTCCCTGAATACCGCCTTTGACGGGCCCGCGTTCGTCCGCCGCGCCCGCACGACGATTCGATGGAGTGCCATGACCACGTGGGAATACCTCACCACGCCGCTACTGATCCACAACACCGCGGCGATCCTCAACAACTGGGGCAAGCAGGGCTGGGAGCTCGTCCAGGTGGTGCAGGGTCCCGAGGGTGGACTCGTCGCCTACTTCAAGCGCCCCGTCACGCAGGACGGCTCCAACGAGACCGGCCTCGCGGCCGCCGCCCAGGCCGCCCGCCAGTTCGAGGGCGGTGCCGCGTGAGCATCTCCGCCCGCCTCGCCGAGCTCGGCATCGAGCTGCCCGCCGTCGCCGCCCCGGTCGCCGCCTACGTGCCGGCCGTCGTGCACGCAGGGCTCGTCTACACGTCCGGCCAGCTCCCGTTCACCGATGGGGCTCTTCCCGCGACCGGCAAGGTCGGCGCGGCGGTCGACGCCGCCGACGCCCAGGCCTACGCCCGTACCTGCGCGCTGAACGCGCTCGCCGCCGCCGCGGATGCCGCGGGCGGTGTCGACCGGATCGCCGGCGTCCTGCGCGTCGGCGGGTTCGTGGCATCCGTTCCCGAGTTCTCGGGTCAGCCCGGCGTCATCAACGGGGCGAGCGAGGTGCTCGGCGAGATCTTCGGTGACGCCGGCCGTCACGCCCGCGCCGCCGTCGGCGTGCCCGTGCTGCCGCTCGACAGCCCCGTCGAGGTCGAGGTCACCTTCCTCCTCGCCTGAGCATTCTTGTCCGCTATCGGGAGGCGAGAAACCTGGTGAACGACTCTCGTCATCGCGGAGCGGACCCCCGAGAAACTACTTCACCTGCGACGAGATGATCGTCATGACGGCGGTGTCGGCCAGCGTCGTCGTGTCGCCGACCTCGCGCCCCTCGGCGACGTCGCGCAGCAGGCGGCGCATGATCTTGCCCGAGCGGGTCTTGGGCAGCTCGCCCACGATGTAGACGTCGCGCGGGCGCGCGATCGCCCCGATCTGCTCGCCGACCCACAGACGCAACTGCTGGGCAAGACCTGCGGGGTCGTGGGCCGAGAGGTAGCTCTCCTTGATGATGACGAAGGCGACGACCGCCTGCCCCGTCGTCTCGTCGGATGCGCCGACCACGGCCGCCTCGGCGGTGGCCTCGTGGGCCACGAGCGACGACTCGATCTCGGCCGTCGAGAGGCGGTGGCCCGACACGTTCATCACGTCGTCCACGCGCCCGAGCAGCCACAGGTGACCATCGTCGTCGAGACGCGCGCCGTCACCGGCGAAGTAGTAGCCCTTGTCCTCGAACTTCTCCCAGTAGGTCTCGCGGAAGCGCTCCGGGTCGCCCCAGATGCCGCGCAGCATGCTCGGCCAGGGTTCCGTGACCACGAGCAGGCCGCCGTTGCCGTTGCCGACTTCCTGACCCTGCTCGTCGACGACATCGATGCGGATGCCGGGGAGCGGCACCTGCGCCGAACCGGGCTTCGTGGCGGTGACGCCCGGCAGCGGCGAGACCATGATCGCACCGGTCTCGGTCTGCCACCACGTGTCGACGATGGGGGCGCGGTTCCCGCCGATGACCTCGCGGTACCACATCCACGCCTCGGGGTTGATGGGCTCGCCCACCGATCCGAGCACGCGTAGCGACGAGAGGTCGAACTTCTGCGGGACGCTGCGCCCGATCTTCATGAACGAGCGGATGGCGGTCGGGGCGGTGTAGAAGATCGACACCTTGTACTTCTCGATGATCTCCCACCAGCGCCCGGGGTGCGGGGCATCCGGGGTTCCTTCGTAGATGACCTGCGTCGCTCCGTTCGCGAGCGGGCCGTAGGTCACGTAGGAGTGCCCGGTGATCCAGCCGATGTCGGCCGTGCACCAGTAGACGTCGCTGTCGGCGTGCAGGTCGAAGACGTACTTGTGCGAGTACGCGGCCTGCGTGAGGTAGCCGCCCGAGGTGTGCAGGATGCCCTTCGGCTTTCCGGTGGTGCCGGAGGTGTAGAGGATGAAGAGCGGGTTCTCGGCGGGGAAGGCCTCGGCGGTGTGCTCGGCGGACGCCGCGGGCACGGCCTCGTGCCACCACACGTCGCGTCCGTCGACCCAGTCGACCTCGTTGTCGCCGCGCTTCACGACGAGCACGTGCTCGACCGTGAGCTGCTCGCCGTCACCGCGGTCGCTCAGCGCCTGGTCGACGGCGGGCTTGAGAGCCGAGACGCGACCCTTGCGGTAGCCGCCGTCGGCGGTGATGACGACCTTGGCGCCGGCATCGTCGATGCGTGCACGCAGGCTGTCGGCGCTGAAACCGCCGAAGACCACCGAGTGAATGGCGCCGAGGCGCGCGACCGCGAGCATCGCGGCGACGGCTTCGGGGATCATCGGCAGGTAGATGGCGACGCGGTCGCCCTGGCCGACTCCGAGATCGGCGAGCACGTTGGCCGTGCGTTTGACCTCGTCGGTCAGCTCGGCGTAAGTGATGCTGCGGCTGTCGCCGGGCTCGCCCTCCCAGTGCAGGGCGATGCGGTCGCCGTTGCCCTGCTCGACGTGGCGGTCGAGGCAGTTGTAGGCGACGTTGAGTTCGCCGTCGTCGAACCATTTGGCGAACGGCGGTGCTGACCAGTCGAGAACCTGGGTGAACGGCGTGTGCCAGTGCAGCAGTTCGCGCGACTGGTCGGCCCAGAAGCCTTCGCGGTCGGTGGCGGCGCGCTCGTAGAGCTCAGGGGAGGAGATCGACTGGGCGACGAACTCCTCGGACGGCGGGAACTGACGGTTCTCATCGAGAAGGTGGTCGATCTGACTGCTCATCGGCAGACGCTCCTTTGCGGCTGGGGTCGATCCCGGGTGGTGCGTCCGGGACAGGGCGAATCTAGTCTCGCCCACGGGGGATCAATACTGCCGAAAGTCGGTAGTCGCGTCGGTTTTGTCAGGACGGTTGCCTTGCGTACACTCGACCTCAGCCGAATACTCATTCCGGCCTTGGCGCGCCCGATTCCCCCGATCGGTGCCCGCCCCTGGCGGCACCTCATTCCCCCCGTGAGGTGCCGCCTTTCTCGTTTCAGGAGAGGCGTCGCGATCGGTTCTGCACGGCACCGCGATGACGCGGGTTCTGCACAGCGGCCGCATCCGTGGAGAGACGGGGTCCCACCCGTTGCCTAGCGTCGGGGCATGGCCGATCCGTTCATCCTCCAGCCCCGGGGCGCAGAGACTCCGCAGGGTGCTTCCTCGCCATCCGATCCGGCGCCGCTGCGGATCGATCCCGCGTTCGGGATGCTGGCCGAGCACTGCGCCGATGACGCCGTCACCGATCTCTTCGTCAACGGCGACGGAGGGCTTTTCCTCGACCGGGGTGAAGGCGCCGAGCGCGTCCCCTCGTGGCGGGCATCCGAGCGCGAGGTCCGCGATCTCGCGGTCGCGCTCGTCGGGCTCGGAGGGCGTCATCTCGACGATCAGTCGCCGTGCGTCGACGTGCGGCTCGATTCGGGCATCCGCGTGCACGCCGTGCTCGCCCCCGTCGCGGCGAGCGGAACCGCGATCTCGATCCGCATCCCCCGGGTGCGCGCCGCCGACCTCGATGCGCTCGCGGCGCTCGGCTGCTTCGACGCGCGGACGCAGCGGTGGCTCACGACGCTGGTGCGCGAGCGGGCGAATCTGCTGATCACCGGCGGCACGGGCACGGGCAAGACCACGCTGCTGTCCGCGCTGCTGTCGGAGGCCGCGGACTCCGAGCGTTTGGTGACGATCGAAGACGTCGCCGAACTGCAGCCGCGGCATCCGCACCATGTCGCGCTCGAAGCGCGGCAGGCGAACCTCGAAGGCGCGGGAGGGATCAGCCTGGCGCGCCTTGTGCGGGAGTCGTTGCGCATGCGACCGGACCGGCTGATCGTGGGCGAGTGCCGGGGCGAAGAGATCCGCGAACTGCTCACCGCGCTCAACACCGGCCACGACGGCGGGGCAGGAACCCTGCATGCGAGCGGACTGACCGACGTGCCGGCGCGACTGGAAGCGCTGGGGGCGCTCGCGGGAATGGACGCCACGGCGCTGGCGCGGCAGACCGTGAGCGCCTTCAGCACCGTGCTGCACCTCGTGCGCGATCCCGGCGGGACCAGGCGCATCGCACAGGCCGGGGTGTTCGCGCTCGCGGACGACCGGTTGACGATCGAGGAGGTGCGGCCATGGTGAAGAAGCGAATGCGCGGCGGGGCATCCGATGCGGATGCCGCGACCTCGGTCCAGACGCTCGCCGTGCTCTTGCAGGCGGGGGCCATGCCGACCGTCGCCTGGCGGCATCTCGCCGAGACCGGTGACCGCCACGCGATGGCCATCGTCTCGCGTATCGACGCCGGTGAGCCGATCGCCGCCGCGATCGAGGCGGAGGGCGGAGTGTGGGTGGACCTCGCCGCGGCGTGGGAGATCGCGACCACGGTGGGCGCACCGCTCGCCGAGGTGCTGCGCACGCTCGCCGAGACGCTGCGCGACGCCGCGTCCGCGGCCGATGACGTGCGCATCGCCCTCGCCGAACCCGCCGGCACGGCGCGACTGCTGCTGTGGATGCCGCTCGCCGGTCTGCTCCTGGGGTTCGCGCTCGGCTTCGACACGATCGGCGTGATCACTCGAAACCCGATCGGAGCCGCCTGCGTGGTCGTCGGGGGAGGGCTCGTGCTCCTCGCGAGAGCCTGGACGGGGAGCCTGCTGCGGCGGGCGCGTCCGTCGCCAGGGACGCCGGGCATGCGCGCCGAGCTCGTCGCCGTCGCCCTGGCGGGCGGAGCCTCGATCGACCGGGCGCTGGGGCTCCTCGACAAGGTGGGCGCGGTCGCGCACGAGGGAGAGGACCGCGTGCCCGACGTGCTCGAACTTTCACGCGCGGCCGGCGTTCCCGCCGTCGAGCTCCTCCGGGCGTCGGCAGCTCAGGAGCGGCACGCGTCGCGGGTCGAGGGCAGGTTGCGCGCATCGCGCCTCTCGACACGGCTGCTGCTCCCGCTCGGCGTCTGCACGCTTCCGGCCTTCCTGCTGCTGGGCGTCGCGCCGATGCTCCTCAGCGTCCTGACCTCCACGCCGCTCCCGATATGAGCGGTACGACGACGCGACCGCGTCACACCAGAAAGAAGGAACACCATGAACCCACTTCCCCCTCTCGACCGACGTCGGGCCGCATCGCTGTTCGGCGACGAATCCGGCGCGGCGACCGCCGAGTACGCGATCACCACGATGGCGGCCGTGGCGTTCGCGGGGCTGCTCGTGATCATCATGCGCTCCGACGAGGTCCGCGGCATCCTCACCGACCTGGTCCGCCGGGCGCTGACCGTGGCGTGATGCCGCGATTCCGATTCGTGCGGCTCGGCGGCGATCGGGGATCGGTCGCCGCCGAGTTGGCCCTCGCTCTGCCGACGGTCGTGCTCGTGCTCGCCCTCGGTGCCGGAGCGCTCGGCGCCGCAGCCCGACAGGTGTCCCTGCAGGATGCGGCGGCCGATGCCGCACGTCTCCTCGGGAGAGGCGAAGATGCGGGGCGCGCCGCCGATGCCGTGGGGCGTGCGGCGCCCGGAGCCACCATGTCCTCCTCGAACTCGGGTGACCTCGTCTGCGTGACGGCGCACGCCGAGGTGGCCGTCGGGAATCTCCTCACCGTGCCGCTGCGGGCGTCGAGCTGCGCGTTGGCGGGCGGCCTCTGATGGCCGGATCCGCGCTCGCCACCGGCGTTCTGATCGCAGCGACCGGCCTCGCGCTCGGGCTCGCGGCCGTGGGAGGTGCGGCCGTGACCGCGCAACGCGTCGCGGGCGCGGCGGACGCGGCGGCGCTCGCCGCGGCCGACGCCGTGAGCGGCGCGGTGATCGTCGCCGAAGACCCCTGCGCGGTCGCTGCGCGGGTCGCCGAGGCGGCGGGAGCGACCCTCACCGGATGCTCGATCGAGGGCTTCGTGGCGACCGTGCAGGTGGAGTCGGCGTACGCTGGACTCGCTGCCGTCTCCCGAGCCCGCGCTGGGCCACCCGCGGGCGAATGACGGCGGAACGTACTCCCTCACTGCGAACCACCCGATTGGTGGGGTGTGTATGGTGTGCTTCGAAGAAAGGACGCACCCTTGGCTGAAGGCAAGAAGCTCGTCATCGTCGAGTCCCCGACGAAGATGCGGTCGATTCAGGGATACCTCGGCGACGGCTACGAGGTGCTCAGCTCCGTCGGTCATATCCGCGACCTCGCCGACAAGCGGGACATCCCGGCGGCCGACAAAGAGGCGTACGGCAAGTACTCGATCGACATCGACAACGGGTTCGACCCGTACTACGTCGTGTCCGACCGCAAGACGAAGACCGTCGCCGAGCTCAAGCGTGCGCTCAAGACCGCCGACGAGCTCCTGCTCGCCACTGATGAGGACCGCGAAGGCGAGGCGATCGCCTGGCACCTGCTCGAGACCCTCAAGCCCAAGGTCCCCGTCAAGCGCATGGTCTTCCACGAGATCACCAAGGACGCGATCCAGGCCGCGGTCGGCAACACCCGCGAGCTCGACCATGCGCTGGTCGACGCTCAGGAGACCCGACGCATCCTCGACCGCCTGTACGGCTGGGACGTCTCGCCCGTTCTCTGGTACAAGGTCAAGACCGGCATCTCGGCCGGCCGCGTGCAGTCCGCCGCCACCCGCCTGATCGTCGATCGGGAACGCGAGCGCATGGCGTTCGTGTCGGCCGAGTACTGGGACGTCGACGCCGCGGCCGCTGCGACCGGCACCTCATTCCGCATCCGCCTCGTGCGCGTCGACGGGGGCCAGCTCGCCCGCGGTACCGACTTCGACGATCGCGGTTCCCTGAAGAAGGCCGTCGTCGTCCTCGACGAGGCCAAGGCGCACGCGCTCGCCCAGGCCGTGGAGTCGGCCGGTGCCGGCACGGTGACCAAGGTCGAGGCCAAGCCCGGCACTCGCAGCCCCTATGCCCCGTTCACGACCTCCACGATGCAGCAGGAGGCGGGACGCAAGCTCTCGATGGGGGCGAAGCAGGCGATGAGCGTCGCCCAACGCCTCTACGAGAAGGGGTACATCACCTATATGCGTACCGACTCCACGTCGCTGAGCACCCAGGCGGTGCAGGCGGCGCGGAGTCAGGCGGTCTCGCTCTACGGCGACTCGGCGGTGCCGCTCAAGCCCCGCGTCTACAAGTCGAAGAGCAAGAACGCGCAGGAGGCGCACGAGGCGATCCGTCCCTCGGGCGACACATTCCGCACCCCCGCGTCGCTGTCGTCAGAGCTCGACCGCGACGAGCAGCGCCTCTACGACCTCATCTGGAAGCGCACCATCGCCAGCCAGATGGCCGACGCGAAGTACGAGACGACGACCGTCACGATCGCGGTGAACGCCTCCGGGCAGGTCGCGGAGTTCACGGCATCCGGAACCGTCTACACGTTCAAGGGCTTCCTCGAGGCGTACGAAGAGGGTCGCGACGAGAAGCGCGGCGATGCGGATGCCGCCGAGAACCAGTCGCTCCCGGCCGTCGCCGTGGGCGATGAGCTGTCGGTCTCCGAGGCCGAGGCCAAGGGCCACCGCACGACCCCGAAGCCGCGGTACACCGAGGCATCGCTCGTGAAGGTGCTCGAGGAGAAGGGCATCGGGCGTCCCTCGACGTTCGCGACGATCCCCGAGACGATCCTCGATCGCGGCTACGCGGTCAAGCGCGGCCAGGCGCTCGTGCCGACCTGGCTCGCCTTCAGCGTCGTGCGACTGCTCGAAGAGCACTTCGCCGAATTGGTCGACTACGACTTCACGGCCTCGCTCGAAGACGATCTCGACACGATCGCGCGCGGCGAGCAGGACCGCGTCGAGTGGTTGAAGGGCTTCTACTTCGGTTCCGACGCGCACGTCGGCCTGCGCAAGGTCGTCGACAACCTCGGCGAGATCGATGCGCGAGCGCTCAACTCGACGCCGATCACCGACACCGCGACCCTGCGTTTCGGCAAGTACGGCCCCTACCTCGAGGTCGCCGACCCCGAGAACCCCGAGGCCAAGCCGCGCATCGTCAACGTTCCGGAAGACCTCGCGCCCGACGAGCTCACGGCCGAGAAGGCGCAGGAGCTCATCGACGCTCCGGTCGCCGGCGACCGCGTGCTCGGGGAGAACCCCGAGAACGGGAAGATCGTCGTCGTCAAGGACGGACGCTTCGGCCCCTACGTACAGGAGAACGACCCGGTGTCCGAGGACGCCGCGGTCGACGAGACGACCGGTGAGGTCGTCGAAGCTCCGAAGAAGCGGGGAGCGAAGAAGGACGCCGCGCCCAAGCCGCGCACCGCGTCGCTCTTCAAGTCGATGTCGGTCGACGCGATCGATCTCGACACCGCATTGCAGCTGCTCACACTGCCGCGCGTCGTCGGCGTCGACCCCGAATCGGGCGACGAGATCACCGCGCAGAACGGCCGCTTCGGTCCGTACCTCAAGAAGGGCGCCGATTCGCGCTCCCTCGAGAGCGAGTCGCAGATCTTCGACGTGACCCTCGAGCAGGCGCTCGAGATCTACAAGCAGCCCAAGTACGGTGCCCGTCGGGCCTCCAGTGCGCTGGCCGAATTCGACGCCGACCCGGTCAGCGGCAAGCCGATCCGCATCCGCGACGGTCGCTTCGGCGCCTATGTGACCGACGGGGAGACGAACGTCACGATCCCGCGCGGCCAGAAGCCCGAGGACATCACGTTCGAGATCGCCGTGCAGATGCTGGCCGACAAGCGCGCGAAGGGCCCCGCTCCCAAGCGTGGCTCGCGGACGGCAGCGAAGAAGGCTCCCGCGAAGAAGGCCCCGGCGAAGAAGGCCCCGGCGAAGAAAACCGCGGCCAAGAAGGCTCCGACGGATGCCGAGAAGTCGGCCGCACGGTCGGCAGCGGCGAAGAAGGCAGCGGCGACGCGCGCCGCGAACGCCGCAGCGAAGAAGGCCGGTTCGTGACCGCAGGTCGCGGTCGCTGGATCACGCTCGAAGGCGGTGACGGCTCGGGCAAGACCACGCAGTCCGATCTGCTCGCCTCATGGCTGTCGGATGCCGGTCACGAGGTGGTGCGCACGCGCGAGCCCGGCGGGTCGGAGGTGGGCCAGCTGATCCGCGACATCGTGCTGCACCACCGGGGCGATATCGCGCCGCGCGCCGAGGCCCTGCTGTACGCGGCAGACCGAGCGCACCACGTCGCGACGGTCGTGCGCCCCGCGCTCGAGCGGGGCGACATCGTGCTGCAGGATCGCTACCTCGACTCGTCCGTCGCCTACCAGGGGGCGGGCCGCGTGCTCGATGCCACCGAGATCCGCGACCTGTCGCTCTGGGCTGCCGAGGGGGCGCTGCCCGATCTCACGGTGCTGCTCGACCTCGATCCGCAGACCGCGCGTGCCCGGCTCGACTCGGCCGACAAGCCGTTCGATCGGCTCGAAGCCGAGAAAGCCGAGTTCCACGGCCGTGTGCGCGATGCGTACCTGTCGCTCGCCGCCGCCGAACCGGAGCGCTTCCTCGTGATCGACGCCTCCTCGCCGGTCGACGTGATCGCCGCGGAGATCCGCGCACGGGTCGCGTCGTTCCTGGCCTGAGTCGCGTCTTCTGCTCAACCGCCCGATCGCATGCGGTCGGTGTCGGCGGTGCCGATTAGGCTGAGTGCATGCCCGAGACCATCGCCGCCCCTTTCCCGTGGGCCGATGTGTGGGGGCAGGATGCCGCGGTCGAGACTCTGCGCGACGCGGCATCCGATCCGTCGGCGCTGTCGCATGCCTGGTTGATCACCGGCCCGCCGGGGTCCGGGCGTTCCACCCTCGCGTACGCCTTCGCTGCGGCGCTGATCGCCGACCGGCCCGACGACGAGGCGGCCATGCGGCAGGTTCTCGCGGGCACTCACCCCGATGTGACGGCGCTGCGCACCGACAAGGTCATCATCACGATCGCCGAGGCGCGCGCCCTGGTCGAGCGCTCCTACTTCGCTCCCTCTGCCGGGCGTTATCGCGTCATCGTCGTCGAGGACGCCGATCGCATGGTCGAGCGCACCTCGAACGTCCTGCTGAAGGCTCTCGAGGAGCCGCCCGAGAAGACCGTCTGGATCCTCTGCGCCCCCAGCGAAGCCGATCTGCTCCCTACCATTCGTTCGCGCGTGCGCTCGCTGCGCCTTCGCGAGCCCGACGTCGCCGACGTCGCGCGGTTGATCAGTCTGCGCACGGGAGTCGACGAGGTCGTGGCCGAGCAGGCCGCCCGCCACTCCCAGCGACACATCGGCATGGCGCAGCGACTCGCCACCGACGAGGCCGCCCGCCGGCGCCGTGACGACACGCTCCGCTCCGTGATCGGCGTGCGCGGCGTGGGAGACGCGGTCGAGGTCGCCGGGCGCATCATCCAGGCCGCCACCGAAGACGCGAAGGCGCTGACGGCCGAGCGCGACGCGGCCGAGCGCGCGAATCTGTTGCGCATGGTCGGCGTCGCGGAGGGGCAGGCCGTTCCGCCGGCACTGCGTTCCCAGCTCTCGGCGCTCGAGGACGACCAGAAGAAGCGCGCCACTCGCAGCCTGCGTGACGGCATCGACCGTGTGCTCACCGACATGCAGTCGCTCTTCCGCGACGTCGTGATGCTGCAGTTCGGTCGCCCCGACGAGCTGATCAACCGTGAGCTCCGGGCCGAGCTCACCGCGCTCGCGGAAGCGTGGCCCGAGACCCGTACGCTGGTCGTGCTCGACCACCTCGCCGACACCCGGCAGTCGCTGGAGCGAAACGTCGCACCGCTGCTCGCCCTCGAGAGCTTGCTCGTGACCATCACGAGCGGGAGGACACCGTGAACATCCGCAAGACTTCCCGTATCCGGCGCGCCGCCGCGCTCGTCGCCGGCCTCGCCGTCGCCGCCGTGGCCCTTTCCGGCTGCCTCTACTCGATGATCCCCGAGCAGTCGGCGACGCGCCCGTCGGCGACCGGCGCGCCCGACACCGATGGCGTGTCCGAAGAGCTCCTCCCGTTCTACTCGCAGGAGCTGACCTGGGAGTCCTGCGGCGGAGCCGGCTTCGACTGCACGACGGTCACCGCGCCGCTCGACTGGGAGAACCCCGCCGAGGGCGAGATCGAGCTCTCCATCATCCGGCACCAGGCCGAGCAGACCCCGATGGGCTCGCTGCTCACCAACCCCGGTGGCCCCGGCGCGAGTGGCGTCGCCCTCATCCGCGACAGCCTCGACTACGCGGTCGGCGCCGATCTCATCGAGAATTACGACGTCATCGGCTTCGATCCGCGCGGCGTGGGCGAGTCGACGGCGGTGCGCTGCTTCGACGCGGCCGAGATGGACGCCTACCTCTACGACGTTCCGACCTCGCCCCGCGGCAGCGCGGAGTGGGAGGCCGAGCTCACCGAGCGCAACACCGCGTTCGCCGAGGCGTGCGACGCGAACAGCGACGGGATCCTGCCGTACATCACGACGATCAACGCCGCGCGCGACATGGACCTGATCCGCGCGGTGCTCGGCGATTCGCAGCTCAACTACCTCGGCTACTCGTACGGCACCTTCCTCGGTGCGACCTATGCGAACCTCTACCCCGAGAAGGCCGGCCGCCTCGTGCTCGACGGCGCGATCGACCCGTCGGTGCCCGGGCTCGAGGTCGGAGCGACGCAGGCGCTCGGATTCGAATCCGCGCTGCGCGCGTACATGCAGGACTGCCTCGATTCCGGGAGCTGCCCGTTCAACGGCTCGGTGGACGACGCAATGGCGGATCTCGGGGCGCTGCTCGCGAGCGTCGATCGCACGCCGCTCGAGAACGGCGACGGACGGATGCTCGGAGCCGACTCGCTCATGACGGGCATCATCGCGGCCCTCTACTCGCAGGACAGCTGGACGTTCCTCACGCAGGCACTCGACGAGGCGCTGCAGGGAGACCCGGCGACGGCGTTCGTGCTGGCGGACTTCTACAACAGCCGTGAGGCCGGGTCGTACACCGACAACTCGACCGAGGCCTTCCGTGCGTACAACTGCATGGACTACCCGGTCGAAGACGACCCTGCCGCCGAGGCGGCGACCACGAAGAAGATCGAAGAGGGTGCGCCGACCATCGCCCCCTACTGGACCGGGCCCGACTCGTGTGAGGTGTGGCCCTACCCGCCCACGGGGACGCGTGGCGAGATCACGGCAGAGGGCGCCGGACCCATCCTCGTCATCGGCACGACCAACGACCCGGCCACGCCGTACGAATGGTCGGAGGCGCTCGCGGACCAGCTCGACGAGGGTGTGCTCATCACTCGCGTGGGCGAGGGGCATACCGGCTACAACAAGGGCAACGGATGCGTCGACAACGCCGTGGAGGCCTTCTTCCTCGACGACGTGGTGCCCGAAGACGGCCTCCGCTGCGAGTGACGTCCGCGACTCACCTGCGTGACACGCGCGTGAGTCACGCTCGATTCGCGAGCGAGCGCGAGACAGGGTAATATCGGTGATCGCGCCGGTTCGCCCGTCGCACGCCGCTTTAGCTCAGTCGGCAGAGCATTTCACTCGTAATGAAAAGGTCGTCAGTTCGATTCTGACAAGCGGCTCCGACAGCCCCCGTGATGCGAAGAACATCACGGGGGCTTTCCCGTTCCCGGCGGCGTACGCTCGAATCATGAGCAGAGCGCTTCTCATCGTCGACGTCCAGAACGATTTCACCGAGGGCGGTGCCCTCGCGGTCTCGGGCGGTGATGCCGTCGCGGCCGCGGTCTCGGCGTACCTCGCCGCCCACGCCGGCGACTACGACGTGATCGTCGCCTCGCGCGACTGGCACGACCCCGAGGGGGACAATGGCGGGCACTTCGCCGAGAGTCCCGACTACGTCGATTCCTGGCCGGTGCACTGCGTGGCGGGCACGCCGGGTGCCGAGTACGACCCGCTGCTGGTGACGGATGCCGTCACCCACCACGTGCGCAAGGGACAGGGGCTGCCCGCCTACTCGATGTTCGAGGGCGTCACGGACTCCGGAGAGACGGTCGGGGCCGTGCTGACGGCGGCCGGGGTGATCAGTGCCGATGTGGTGGGGATCGCCACGGATCACTGCGTCCGAGCATCCGCTCTCGATGCCGTCGCCCACGGGGTGCGCGTGCGGGTGCTCACCGATCTTGTCGCGGGCGTCGGGGCAGATTCGAGCGAGGCGGCGCTGATCGAGCTCGCCCACGCCGGTGCCGAGCTCGTCGCGAGTGCCGAGGCGTGACCCGCAGCGTCCTGCTGCTGCGGGCCGTGAACGTCAGCGGCCGCAATCGCGTGCCGATGGCCGAGCTGCGTTCGGCGTTGACCGACGCCGGGGTGCTCGAGGACGTGTCGACGTACATCGCGAGCGGCAACATCGTATGTCGGCATCCGTCCGATCCGGTCGCGGCCTGCGCGAGCGTGCGGTCGCTCATCCACGACGAGTTCGGGGTCGACACTCCCGTGATCCTGCGCACGCACGACGCGCTCGTGCGAGCCCTCGCGTCGCAGCCGTTCGCCGATCCGGTCGACAAGCTCCTGCACGCGATGTTCCTGGAGGGTGCTCCGCAGAAGGGCGCGGTCGCGGCGCTGCGTGAGCGTCTGGTGCCGGGAGAGGAGATCGCCCTCGTCGGGCACGATCTGTGGATCTCCTACGCCGAGTCCGGCGTGCATGCGTCGAAGCTCACGAAGCCCGTTCTCGATCGCGAGCTCGGAGTCGCCGGCACGGCGCGGAACCTGCGCACCGTGAAGAAGCTCGTCGAACTCACGGCGTGAGGGTCGGCGATTCTCCGATGCTGCGGCTCATCGCGATCGGCGGCAGAGCGGCCGACGACGCGCTCGACGGGCGCAGATCGACGCGACGTGCTGCGCACGCTCCGCATCGCACGTAGACGACGATGCCCTCGCTCGTCGAGTGGCGGGACTCGGTGAGCCAGGAGTGCTCGTGCGCCACCGGGGCGGTGGTCGGCCGGGGGATCGGAAGGGTGTTCGTGGAGGTCATGAGACCAGCGTGATGTAATGGCCTTATGCATCTCAACCCTTACGGCGAGTACGCAGTTCTTCTGGCGACCTCACTCGCCAACGACTGGCCGGCCGACCGTGCCGGGATCGAGGAGCGCACGATCGAGATGGGCATGACGATGACGTTTCCGCCCGCCGACGACGACCATGCCCGCGTGCGCGACGTCATCGACGACTGGCTGCGGATCGTCGACGAAGCCGATCCCGATGCGCGCGCAGAACTCCTCAACGCCCAGCTCGCGGAGGCGGCGGCATACCCGCGGCTCACGAACCACGACGGAGAGGGATGGCACCTCCACTATCGCGACGACGTCCCCTCGCTGCCGTACGTGCTGCGGGCGATCATCAATCTCGGCACCTCGCTCCACCTGGTCACTCGCGGCATGAGAAGACTCGGTCGATGCGCGGCATCCCCGTGCACAAACGTCGTCGCCGACGTCACCCGCAACGGTCGCCAACGATTCTGCTCGGTGCGATGCGCGAACAGGGCCGCGGTACGGCGGCATCGCGCCCGGGGAGGTGCCTGATCCTGCCCACGGCGGCATCGCGCCCGGGGAGGTGCCTGATCCTGCCCCGGGCGCGATGGTGATGGTGGTCAGGCGGTCTGGCCCTCGTGGCGGCCCTCGCCGATCTCCTCGACGACCTTCGCGTTGAACGCCGGCAGGTCGTCGGGGGTGCGGCTCGACACGAGTCCCGCGTCGACGACGACCTCCTCGTCGACCCAGGTCGCTCCGGCGTTGCGCAGGTCGGTCTTCAGGCTCGGGTAGCTGGTGAGCGTGCGCCCGTCGACCACACCGGCCTCGATGAGGATCCAGGCGCCGTGGCAGATGACTCCGACGGGCTTGTGCTGCGCGAAGAACTCCTTGGCCAGGGCGACGGATGCTTCGTCCAGCCGCAGATGGTCGGCGTTCACGACACCACCCGGCAGCACCAGCGCCTCGAACTCGTCGGCGCTCGTGTCGCCGGAGATGAGGTCGACCGTCTGCTCGTGGCCGTTCTTGCCGGTGATGCTGCCCGCCGCCGGGGCGATCAAGGTGGCGCTCGCTCCCGCGGCCGTCACCGCCTCCCACGGGCTGGTCAGCTCGCTGTCCTCGAAGCCGTCGGTCGCCAGGAATGCCACGCGGTTTCCGGTGAGAGTCGCCATGGTCGTCGTCCTTTCAGGGGGGGGGAAGTGGATGCTCCGACTCTGCCGCGAGGGGCGGATGCCGTGAAGGGGGTGGCCAGTGCGCGACGAGGGTGATAGCGCGCGGCGGCGTGGAGGGTCTCTCCCGACCGGTGAACGGTGAGGGGAATGCGGTGGGCCCCGTGGGGCTCGAACCCACGACCCGCGGATTAAAAGTCCGATGCTCTGCCAACTGAGCTAGAGGCCCGTGCTCCCAGTCTAGGGCGCAGAAAGAGGGCCGTTGACGACACAGCTATCGTCAACGGCCCTCCTGTTACCTCAGGTCATCCCTCCCCGGATGATGTGAGGCCTCGTGCCGGGGTCCAGTCGGCACTCTCCCGCTCTTACTGAGCCGGGGGCATCAGAACCGTGTCGATGAGGTACACGGTCGCGTTGGCGGTCTGCACGCCACCGCAGATCACGTTGGCGCCGTTGACCATCAGCTCGTCGCCGCTGCCGGTGACCTCGAGGTCGGCACCGTTGACGGTCGGGTGCGTGCCCACGATCTCGTCAGGGGTGATCTGGCCGGGGACGACGTGGTACGTCAGGATCGAGCTCAGCGTGTCGCTGTCGGTCTTGAGTGCCTCGATCGTGGCGGGGTCGATCTTCGCGAATGCGTCGTCGACCGGAGCGAAGACCGTGAACTCGTCACCGTTGAGCGTGTCGACGAGGTCGACGTCGGGGTTGAGCTGACCGCTCACCGCTGCGGTGAGGGTGGTGAGGATCGGGTTGTTCGACGCGGCGACCGCGACCGGGTCCTTCGACATGCCCTCGACGGAGCCGGCGCCGTCCGGAACCTGCTCGGCGTACGCGGCGCAACCGGGGCCGACGAGGTTCGCGGCCGGGTCCATCTCCATAGGCTCGGACGACTGCGAGCTCTCGGGCGCCATGGGCTCCTCGGACTCGGTGGTGGTGTCGCCGCTGCCCATCGAACATGCGGAGAGCAGGAACGCGCTCGCCACCGTGAGCGTCAGTGCTGCGGTGACCTTCTTCTTGGTGCTGAACATTTCAAGCTCCTTCAGACATTCTCGCCGCGGCCTCTCCGTGGCGTTGACAGGTGTTCGGAACCCCTCGCCGATCGGATGGGAAGAATTCGAAACTTCTTCGAGATCCGTCCGGATCGGGTGCGCCCGATCCGACCGGGCCGCGAGTGCGGACAGCATCCGACGGAAAAGAGCACGCGCGCGAGCGTGACGGGATCGTGATGCAGTCCGTGTGGCGCGGAATCCTGTTGGAATCCGCGCGAATTCGCCGTTTTCAGGCGTCGGATGCAGAGTCGGAGGGCTGGAATACGGCATGCTTGTGGAGATGGTCATCGATGGGATGGATGTTCCCGAGGACGGGACGGCGCGGGATGCCGTCGCCGACCTCCTCGTCGCCGTCGCCACCGGAGACCAGCGGGCCTTCGCAGAGCTCTACGACCTCCTCTCGTCCCGCGTGTTCGGCCTCATCCTCCGGGTGCTCGTGAACCGCTCTCAGAGTGAAGAGGTGCTCCAGGAAGTCTTCCTCGAGATCTGGCAATCCGCTTCGCGCTTCGCTCCGAACAAGGGGCAAGGACGAACATGGATCATGACGATGGCGCACCGCCGAGCGGTGGACCGCGTGCGATCCTCGCAGTCCAGTTCGGATCGAGATGTCCGGGCGGGACTACGGGACATCGGCGTGGCCCACGACAGCGTGGCGGAGCAGGTCGAGTTGAGCATGGAAGGGGAGCGCGTCGTCGGCGCACTCTCCGGCCTACCCGAGGCTCAACGTGAAGCGATCGTCCTCGCCTACTACGGCGGTTACAGTCAGAACGAGATCGCGGCGCTCCTGGGTGCGCCGCTGGGGACGATCAAGACACGGATGCGGGATGGACTCACCCGCCTCCGCACGGCAATGGGGGTGATGGCATGAACGAGAAGGACTTCGCAGAACTCGCGGCTGGCGCCGCCCTGCATGCGCTCTCCCCTGAGGACGAGGCGCGCTTCCGTCGTACCCTCGACGAGCACCCCGAGTGGGAGCGCATCGTCGAGGCGGATGCCGCCACCGCCGCCACACTCTCGGCTCCGTTCACCGGCGACGTGCCGCGGCCCGACATCCGTGCCGCGCTGCTCTCCCGGATCGCGCAGACGCCGCAGGACGGCCGTGCGGACGACGAGCAGGCCGCGCCCGCCGCGGCGCCTTCCGACGCGACCGACACCTCGACGGTCGACAGCATCCGCCCGCCCCGCCGGTGGTCGCGGGCGATCTTCGCGCTCGCCGCGTGCCTCGCACTCCTGGTCGGCGTCGGCATCGGTTCCGTCGCGCTGAACGACTACCTCAACCGCCCGGCGAGCGTCGTGGCCCTCGAGCAGATCACGGGAGCGTCGGATGCCGCGCAGGCGAGTGTCACGCTCGACGACGGCACCACGGCCACGGCCCACTGGTCGGCGTCGCTCGGCTCCGCCGTGCTCGTGACCGACGGCCTCGCGGCTCCGGCCGACGGCAAGACATACGAGATGTGGTTCGTTCGCGGGGAGACCCCGGTGCCGGCCGGCGTGTTCGACGCCGATGGCACCACGGCCACCGCCGTGCTCTCCGGCTCGATGCACGAGGGCGACATCATCGCCGTCACGGTCGAGGAAGAGGGCGGTTCGCCGAGCGGCCTGCCCACGACCGACCCGATCATCGCGATCCCCACCGCCTGAGCGTCGCCGATCGCGCGTACCCTGGTGGGATGCCCGAGCAGCACCACCGCCCCGTGCGACGCCCCTCCGCCTCCTTCGACAACCTCGTGGGAGCGCATGATCCCGCCGAGGAGACGCGCATCGCGCACGCCACGGCATCCGCCCTGCTGGCGCGGGTGCGCGCCGATGAGAGCGGTGTGAGCGCCGATCGCCTCGTGGCCTTCACTGCCGAACACGGGATCGACGAGATCGCGGAACTGTGGTCGAAGGCGCCCTCGCGCACCCTGCCCGGCGCGCTCTGGCGGCTGTACCTGTTGCAGTTGGCGATCCACACCGATCCGCAGACCTCGGCGCTGCTGTACGAGCGCGGACGCGTCGAGCTGCCCTCGGTCGATGCGGCGATCGCCGGGGCACCGGTACCGGCGAGCCCGGAGGAGATCGTCGCGCTGGTCGACACGATCCTGCGCGGAGCGTTCCGCGGCGACTTCGCGGTGGCGCTCGAGCGCGCGGCGGCGTTCTGCCGTGTGCAGGCATCCGGGGCGACGCACACGGCCGACGACTACGAGGCGACCGAGCCGGGGAGGGCCAGCGAGCTCACGACCCGAGCGCTGCGACTGAGCAGCTATGCGCAGGACCTCTCCGCGGCGAGTGTGCTGTGGCGGTCGGGCGCACTGGCCTGAGCGGGCGAGCGCGGCCCGGAGGGAGAATCCCGGGCAAGAAGAAGACCGGGCCGCAAGAACGCCTCTCGGCGGAAGGCCGCTCGCAGCGGCGAAAAATGGAGCCCGGGGTTATGCGGCCCGGCCTGTACCAGTGTAACGCGAGACGAGCGAAGGTATTCCCGGCGCTCTAGGCTCGGATCATGAACCGGCGCTTCGCACTCATGATCGATCCCGTCACCGCGGACGAGCGGCGCTCCGACTACGGCGACACGTTCACCCACGTCGACGCGACCGCTCCCGCCCTCAGCGTGGGCGAGCTGAGCACGCAGCGCGGCGACGGGGTTTTCGAGTCGATCGGCGTGGTCGACGGCCACGCGCAGGAGGTCGTGCCGCACCTCGAGCGTCTCGCGCACTCCGCACGCCTGTGCGACCTGCCCGCGCCGAACCTGTCGCAGTGGCGGCAGGCGATCGATCAGGCCGCCGCCGAGTGCGGCGAGGGCGAGGCCGTCATCAAGCTCATCCTCAGCAGGGGAGTGGAGCACGGCCCGACGCCCACGGCATGGGTGACCGCGGCCCCGGCGGCGGACTTCCGCGCCGTGCGCGAGAACGGTGTGCGCGTGGTGACCCTCGACCGCGGGTACGACCTCGGCGCCGCCGAACGGGCGCCGTGGCTGCTGTTGGGCGCCAAGACCCTCTCGTACGCCGTGAACATGGCCGCACTGCGCGAGGCGCACCGCCGGGACGCCGACGACGCGATCTTCCTCTCCAGCGACGGGTTCGTGCTCGAGGCGCCGACCGCCTCGCTGATCCTGCGGTTCGGTGACCGTTTCGTCACACCGGCCCCGAACGGCGGCATCCTGCACGGCACCACCCAGCTGAGCGTCTACGAACACCTCGCCGCGCGCGGATTCGAGGTCGGGTACGACAGGATCCCGGCATCCGACCTTCCCCGAGCGCATGCCGCGTGGCTCGTGTCGAGCGTGCGTCTCGCGGCGGCGATCACCGCCGTCGACGGTGTCCCGCTGCCGGTCGACCAGGCGCTCACCGACGAGCTGAACACCTACCTGCTCTCGCCCCGCGACTGAGGCGCGCACCAAGTCCCATCGCCCGTCACGGAGCACAACTTCGGAGATTCGGGTCGACACGCCGCGGAACGGATGCCCCGCCCCGGCGTGTCGCTACAGATCTCCGAAGTTGTGCGGGAATGAGTCGACCACGGAAGCCTGAGCGGCATCAGGGACGGCGGGACATGGTGCCGACGATGGCGCGTTCGACGAGGTCCCAGTCGTGGACGATCATCGCGTAGTCGAACCTCAGCGTGGCATGTCCCCAGGAAGCGGCGTTCGCATCGCGCACGAGATCCTTGTGGCGGTGGGAGGGCGCCTCGTGGTTCGCGCCACCATCCGCTTCGACGATCAGCCACCCGTCGATGAGCAGATCCACCCGCCCTGTAGCCACGACCCGAAGCTGCGTGCGAATCTTCCATCCGTGCGCACGGAGACGCAACCGCACGAGCGATTCCAAGCCGCTATCCGAATCCGAGCGGGAGAACTCGACGAGCCTGCGCCCCCGCGCGTTGAGCGTGCGGCGCAACCAACGAAGGCCCGCGTCGTCGATGAACCCCTGACGGCGGGCTGATTCAAGGGCGACGAAAAAGGCCTCGTCGCCGCGGCATCGATGGATCTGCACCAGCAACCGCGGAACGGTCGGGAGATGGAAGGGTGTTCCGCGCGGCGCGTCATCCCAGTGCACGATGCAATCGCATGCGGGATCATCGTGCAAGTACTGATGTTGATCACTCTGGATCCAGACATGCACGGCCGGAGTATCGAGCACCCAGAGCCCCAGATGCCGCGCGGCCGACTCGCATCCCAAGGTCCCTCCGTGCGCTGCCGCGGTGACGACGTCGCTGCAGGCATCCGCACTCGCGTACACGCCGCGCCGTACGCGGCAGAGTCGGCCGGAATCCATCAATCGTTCGATCTCACCGCGTCGCAGGGTTTCTCGGAGCGAGCGATACGCCCAGATCTGCTGGCCAACTCTCGTGCACATCAGCCGAGCGTGCCGCACCACACGAACTCCGCCGCGCCCCCAGCACGCGTCTCGGGGAGAACTCGCCAACGCGAGAGCCGGTGCAGCAGAACTCCGCTCCGCACAACTTCGGAGATCGGCCGAGACACGCCGAGCGGGCGGATGCTTCGCCCGGCGAGTCGCCTCGAATCTCCGAAGTCGTGCGGGGCCGGGGAGGGGCGGGCACGCGACAGGGCTCGGCGACCGAAGTCCCCGAGCCCTGCCAGACGGCCGACGCGTCAGATCATCCGAAGCGACCCGAGACGTAGTCCTCGGTGGCCTGCACGGACGGGGTGGTGAAGATCGACGTGGTGTCGTCGTACTCGATCAGCTTGCCGGGCTTGCCGGTGCCGGCGATGTTGAAGAACGCGGTCTTATCGGACACGCGGGATGCCTGCTGCATGTTGTGCGTGACGATGACGATCGTGAACTCGTTCTTGAGTTCGCCGATCAGCTCCTCGATCGCGTACGTCGAGATCGGGTCGAGGGCCGAGCACGGCTCGTCCATCAGCAGCACCTCGGGCGAGACGGCGATCGCGCGGGCGATGCAGAGACGCTGCTGCTGTCCACCCGAGAGGCCCGAACCCGGACGGTCGAGGCGGTCCTTGACCTCGTTCCACAGGTTCGCGCCGGTGAGCGACTTCTCGACGAGGTCGTCCTGGTCGCTCTTCGACATGCGGCTGTTGTTGAGCTTGACGCCCGCGAGCACGTTCTCCTTGATCGACATCGTGGGGAACGGGTTGGGGCGCTGGAAGACCATGCCCACCTGGCGACGCACGAGCACCGGGTCGACGCCGGGGCCGTAGAGGTCCTTGCCGTCGAGGAGCACCTCGCCCTCGACGCGAGCGCCGGGGATGACCTCGTGCATGCGGTTCAGGGTGCGGAGGAACGTGGACTTGCCGCAGCCGGACGGACCGATGAACGCGGTGACGCTGCGCGGCTGGATGTCGAGGGAGACGCCCTCCACGGCGAGGAAGTTGCCGTAGTAGACGTTGAGGTCGTTGACTTCGATGCTCTTGGACACGTGAATTCCTGTTCTGAGTGGTCGGGCGCTCAGCGGCCGGAGGTCTTCGGGGCGAACAGCTTCGCGACGAGGCGCGCGAGCAGGTTCAGCACCATGACGATGAGGATGAGGGTGAGAGCAGCGGCCCAGGCCCGGGCGAGCGACGCGTCGGGGTTCGTGCCCTGATTCATGTACTGGTTGTAGGCGAACACCGGCAGGGTCATCATCTGACCATTGAAGATGTTCGTGTTCAGGCTCTGCGTGAACCCGGCGGTGAGCAGCAGCGGGGCCGTCTCGCCGATCACGCGCGAGATCGCGAGCATGACCGAGGTCGTGATGCCCGCGATCGACGTCGGGAGGACGACCTTGAGGATCGTCAGCCACTTCGGCACACCGAGCGCGTACGACGCCTCGCGGAGCTCGTTCGGCACGATCTTGAGCAGCTCCTCGCTGCCTCGCACGACGACCGGCGTCATCAGCACGGCCAGGGCGAGGGCGCCCATGATGCCCATCGAGATGCCCGGCTTGAAGATCAGCGCGAAGACCGCGTAGATGAACAGACCCGCGACGATCGAGGGGATGCCGGTCATCACGTCGACGAAGAACGTGATCGCCTTCGCGATCTTGCCGCGACCGTACTCGACGAGATAGATCGAGGTCATGAGTCCGATCGGCACCGCGATGACCGTCGCCGTGAGGGTGATGAGCAGCGTGCCCCAGATCGCGTGGACGATACCGCCGCCGTCGCCGATCACGTTGCGCATCGAGTAGCTGAAGAATTCAGCGTCGAAGCGCTCGATGCCGTTGGAGACGACCGTCCACAGCAGCGAGATCAGCGGCAGCAGCGCGATGAGGAACGCGGTCGCGACGAGCGCCGTCATGAGGCGGTCGACGGCCTTGCGGCGGCTCTCGACGATCGAGGAGATGACCGTGATGAGCACCATGTAGAGCAGGAGCCCGACGATCACGGTTCCGGTGATGTTGAAGTCCGCGAGCGAGCCGACCGAGGTCACCGCGAAGACAGCGGCGCTGACGGCGAGGGACCCGCCGAGCAGGGCCCACGGGGCCCACTTGGCCAGCTTGCCCGCGGTGAGCGCCGCGGCCGGTGCCGAGGCGACGGCGGTCGGGGTGGGGGTGAGGACGGTCATGTCAGTTCGCTCCCGAGAACTCGGCGCGGCGGGCGACGATCCATCGCGCCAACGCGTTGACTGCGAAGGTCACGATGAAGAGGATGAGGCCGGTCGCGATGAGCGTGTTGACTCCGGTGCCGTGCGCCTCGGGGAAGGCCAGGGCGATGTTGGCGGGGATCGGCGTCGGGTTCGTCGCGGTGAGCACGAGGAAGCTGACGACGGCCGAGGGGGAGAGCACCATGGTCACGGCCATGGTCTCGCCGAGTGCGCGGCCGAGGGCGAGCATCGCCGCCGAGACCATGCCGCCGCGGGCGAAGGGCAGAACGGCCATCCGCACCATCTCCCAGCGGGTGGAGCCGAGCGCGAGCGCGGCCTCCTCGTGGAGCTTCGGCGTCTGCAGGAAGACCTCGCGGCAGATGGCAGTCATGATCGGGATGCACATCACGGCCAGCACGAGGGATGCCGTGAGGATCGTCTTCCCCGTCGACGACACCTGACCGCCGAAGAACGGCACCCAGGAGGCGTTGGTGTTCAGCCAGGCGTAGATCGGCTGGAGGAGGGGGGCGAGCACGAGGCCGCCCCAGAGGCCGAAGACGACCGAGGGGACCGCGGCGAGCAGGTCGATCACGTAGCCGAGGAACGCGGCGAGGCGACGGTGCGCGTAGTGCGAGATGAAGAGCGCGATGCCGATGGAGATCGGTGCGGCGATGATCAGAGCGATGAACGAGGCCCAGAGCGTTCCGAAGACGAGGGGCCAGACGTACACCCAGAAGGATTCGCCCTTGAGGATGTGGTTGTCGGTGGTGTCGAGCTGGAACGCCGGGATGCTCTGGATGATGAGGAACGCGGCGACCAGCGCGAGGACGACGAGGATGATGATCCCCGCTCCGAGCGCGGTACCGGAGAAGACCCGGTCGCCGAGACGCTGCTTGGCCTTGATCGGTGCGGGCGGCGCTACGGGCGCCTGCGCGGTCGTGCTCATGGTCTCCCTGTTTCGGGCGGGGCTGGGCGGGTGGAACGGGGCCTTACCGGGCGAGGCCCCCGCGTCCGCTCGGGACGCGGGGGCACCGCCATCAGTCGATCGGCTGGATCAGCCGACCTGGATCAGGTCGATCGCGGCCTGGACCTGCTCGCGCAGCGAGTCCGAGATCGGGGCGCTGCCGGCGTTGTCCGCGGCAGCTTCCTGGCCCTCGGCGCTGGCGATGTAGGTGAGGTACTCCTTGACGAGCTCGGCGACGTCGGTGTCCTCGTACTGCTCGCACGCGATCAGGTAGCTGACCAGGGCGATCGGGTACGAGCCCTCGGCAGCGGATGCCGGGTCGACGTCGAAGACGAGGTCTCCGGCGCCACGGCCCTCGACGAGCGGCGAGCCCTCGACGAGCGCGGCAGCAGCCTCGGCGGAGTAAGCGACGAAGTCGCCGCCCACGCCGACGTGCACCTGGCCGAGGTCGCCGACCTGCGAAGCGTCGGCGAAGCCGATCGCACCGTTGCCGGCGGTGATGGCCTGGACGACACCCGAGGTGCCCTGAGCGGCTTCGCCGCCCTCGATCGGCCAGACGTCAGCGGCCTCGTAGGTCCAGACGTCACCGGCGGTCGCCGAGAGGTACTTGGTGAAGGTCTCCTGCGTGCCCGAGGGGTCGGAGCGGTGGACCGGCGAGATCGCCAGGTCGGGCAGCTCGACCCCGTCGTTCAGCGCCGCGATCTCGGGAGCGTTCCAGTTGGTGATCGTGCCGGCGAAGATGCCCGCGATCGTGGCGGCGTCGAGGTTGAGCGTGTCGATGCCCTCGATGTTGAACGCCACGGCGACCGGCGAGATGTAGAGCGGGACCTCGACGATGTCGTCGGTCACGCAGGCGCCGAAGCCGCCGGCGGCGATCTCCTCGTCGTTGAAGGCGCGGTCGGAGCCGATGAAGTTGCTGCCGCCCTCGAGGAAGTTCTCGCGGCCGGTGCCGGAGCCGGTGGGCTCGTAGTTGACGGTGACGTCGGGGTTCGCGGTCTGGAACGCGGCGACCCAGGCCTCCTGCGCAGCGGTCTGCGACGACGCGCCGGTGGCGTCGATGGTGCCGGAGAGCGTGGACTCGGAGGGGGCGTCGGACGAGCCGCCGGTGCCGCCTTCGTTCGCGGCGCAACCGGCCAGGGCGAGAGCAGCGACGGCGCCGATGGCGCCGATGCGAGCGATTCGGGAGATCTTCACTGTGGATCCGTTCGATCGTGGGAGGGTTGAGGCCCGGTGCAGGGCACACAGTGACGCTAAGCGCGGCGGTTAACGAGACTCTCCCGCGCGGGTGAACGGAAGGTGAACGGCAGTCGACTCTCTGGGGTGCGAACCCCGGAATTCCGGGCCGCGTCAGACCTTCGGAATGTGCGTCTCGATCGAGATGATGCCGGATCCGGGGTTCGTGGCCGAGAGGTGCACCACCGAGAACGCCGCCGGTTCGAGATCGGCCGCGCTGCTGAGATAGGAGCCCTGGATCGTGCCGGTCGCGAGCGCGATCTCGGAGAGGAGACCGGGCAGGACAGGTCCGTGGCTGCAGAGCACGGCGGGCTTGCCGGAGCGTACGCGTCGCCCGACCACGGAGCGCAGATCGGAGTTCCCGTCCTCCCAGGCGTCCTGGCTGAGGAGCTCGGTGCGCACGGCCTTGCGATCGAGCGCCTTGGCGAGCGGCTTCACGGTCTCGACACACCGGACGGCGTCGCTGGTCACGATCTTCCGCACGCCGAACGCACGCAGGGGACCGACGATCGATTTCGCCTGACGGCGCCCGCGCTCGGTGAGGGGGCGCTCGGCATCCGCTCCGTCCCATTCGGAACGGGACAGTGCTTTCGCGTGCCGGAGCACGATCAGGGGGAACGTGCGCAGCGCACCGTCGTCGACCAGCCGGGCGAAGAAGTCGATGATCTCGAGATCGATCGGATAACTGAGGCGTTCGCGGGCCTTCTTGACGCTGACCCACTCGAGTGCGGCGATCTCACGGTTCGGCACGAAGGTCGACGCGCGGATCGCCTCGTCGGTCGCTTCGGCGGCCCAGTAGTGCACGACCTTCTGCTTCATCGACGCGAGGTTGTAGCGGCTCACGCCGACGGGTACGCCGAGCGAGACGCGGATGCCGGTCTCCTCCTGCACTTCGCGCACGGCGGTCTCGGCGAGCATCTCGCCGGGATCGACCTTGCCCTTCGGGAGCGTGACGTCACGGTACTTCGTGCGATGGATGAGGAGGATGCGCAGCTTGCCGTCGACGATGCGCCAGACGACGGCACCGGCCGCGTAGACAGCCTTGTCCGTCCACTTCGACCGCTCTGCGAAGGTCTGTCCGACCGTCATCGAACCGCCCGCGCACGCCGGCGTCGCTGGATCTGACCCATGGTCTTATCCTGCAGGTCGATCAGCGGCTTGCCGTCGGCATCCGCGGCGTGGCGCTCCCAGACGCCGGCCGCACCGAGGTGCCAGGAGCTCGTTCCCGGGTTCATCGCGAGGTCGAAGAACGCCAGGAGCTCCTTCAGATGCGCGGGTTCGGTGACGCGGACGAGCGCCTCGACGCGTCGGTCGAGGTTGCGGTGCATCATGTCGGCGCTGCCGATGTAGATCTGCGGATCGCCGTCGTTCTCGAATGCGAAGATCCGCGAGTGCTCCAGGTAGCGACCCAGGATGCTGCGCACCGTGATGTTGTCGCTGATGCCGTCGAGATCCGTGCGGAGGCTGCAGATGCCGCGCACCCAGACGTCGACCTTCACGCCCGCGACGCTCGCGCGGTAGAGCGCGTCGATGATCTCCTCGTCGACCATGGAGTTGACCTTGATGCGGATGTGCGCCGGCTTGCCGGCGACGGCGTTGGCGCGCTCGTGGTCGATCTGGCGCACGAGTCCCTTGCGCAGGTGCAGAGGAGCGACGAGCAGACGCTTGAACTTCTTCTCGATCGCGTAGCCGCTCAGCTCGTTGAAGAGGCGGGTGAGGTCCTTTCCGACCTGCGCGTCCGCGGTGAACAGCCCGAAGTCCTCGTAGATGCGGCTGGTCTTCGGGTTGTAGTTTCCCGTGCCGACGTGCGAGTAGTGCTGGAGCTTGCCGTCTTCCTCGCGGATCACGAGGGCGAGCTTGCAGTGGGTCTTGAGTCCGACCAGGCCGTACACGACGTGCACGCCGGCCTTCTCGAGCTTTCGCGCCCAGACGATGTTGTTCGCCTCGTCGAATCGGGCCTTGACCTCGACCAGGGCGAGCACCTGCTTGCCCGCTTCGGCGGCGTCGATCAGCGCCTGCACGACGGGGCTGTCGCCCGAGGTGCGGTAGAGGGTCTGCTTGATGGCGAGCACGTGCGGGTCGCGGGCCGCCTGCTCGAGGAACGCCTGCACGCTCGTGGTGAACGACTCGTACGGGTGGTGCACGAGAACGTCTGACTTGCGGATCGCCTTGAACATGTCGGCGCGTGTACTGCTGTCGCCGGGCTGGAACGCGACGGCCGTGGTCGGCACGTGCGGCGGGTACCGCAGATCGGGGCGCTCGACGCGCGAGAGTCCGAAGAGGCCGCGCAGATCGAGCGGCCCGGGGAGGCGGTAGACCTCCTGGTCGGTGATATCGAGCTCCTTCACGAGAAGCTCGAGGGTCACGTCGTCCATGTCGTCGGTGATCTCGAGGCGGATCGGCGGGCCGAATCGGCGGCGCAGCAGCTCGGCCTCGAGCGCCTGGATGAGGTTCTCGCTCTCGTCCTCCTCGATCTCGACGTCTTCGTTGCGGGTGAGGCGGAAGGCGTGGTGGTCGAGCACCTCCATGCCGGGGAAGAGGTCGCCGAGGTGGTTGGCGATGAGCTCTTCGAGGCGAAGGTAACGGGAGATCTCGCTGTTGCCCGGCACTTCGACGAAGCGGGGCAGCATGGGCGGCACCTTCAGTCGCGCGAACTCCTGGCGACCGGTGCGCGCGTTGCGGATGCGGATCGCGAGGTTGAGCGACAGCCCCGAGATGTAGGGGAAAGGATGCGCCGGGTCGACCGCGAGGGGCATGAGCACCGGGAACACCTGGGCCTGGAAGTACTCGGTCAGACCCGCGCGCTCGTCGTCGGTCAGCTCGTCCCACTCCGTGATCTCGACGCCGGCGTCGGCGAGGGCCGGGCGCACGAGTGACGTCCAGGCATCCGCGTGCCGCAGCTGCAGCGCATGCGCCTCGCGCGAGATGTCGGCGAGGGCGTCGGAGGGGGAGCGGCCGATGTTGGTCGGCACGGCGAGGCCGGTGATGATGCGCCGTTTGAGGCCGGCGACGCGCACCATGAAGAACTCGTCGAGGTTGCTGGCGAAGATGGCCAGGAAGTTCGCTCGCTCGAGTTCGGGGAGAGTCGGGTCCTCGGCCAGCTCGAGCACGCGCTGGTTGAACGCGAGCCAGCTCAGCTCGCGATCGAGGTACCGGTGGTCCGGGAGGAGCGCGTCGGGGGCCTCGACGGCATCGAAGTCGTCGTCTTCTGCGTCGCCGAGACCGGCATCGACGAGTGCGGGATCCATCATGGGGTACATCTAAGCACCGAGAGGTGACACGTGCGTGAACGGATGCCTTCGGTTACCGCGAGCCGACCAGGGTGTCGTCCTCGTACACGTTGAAGCGGTAGCCGACGTTGCGGACGGTTCCGATGATCTGATCGGCGTCGCCCAGCTTGGCGCGCAGGCGCCTCACGTGCACGTCGACCGTGCGCGTGCCGCCGAAGTAGTCGTAGCCCCAGACCTCGCTGAGCAGCTGCTCGCGGGTGAACACCCGCGAGGGGTGCGTGGCGAGGAAGTGCAGGAGCTGGAATTCCTTGTAGGTGAGGTCGAGCGGCTTGCCGTGCAGCTTGGCGGAGTAGGACTGCTCGTCGATCGTGACGCCGGAGGCCTGCACGCGCGTCGGGGCCGCGGCATCGTCTCGCCGCGCGATCGCGAGTCGCAGACGGGCGTCGGTCTCTGCAGGGCCGGCGGTCGACAGCAGGACGTCGTCGATGCCCCAGTCGCCGGAGACGGCGCTCATGCCGCCTTCGGTGACGATGAGGAGAAGGGGTGCTTCCTGCCCGGTCGCGCGCAGCAGGCGGCACAGCGACTTGGCGCCGGCGAGATCGGTGCGGGCGTCGACGATCACGATGTCGTACTCGGGCGCGCTCACGAGCCGTGCGGGCTCTGCCGGGATCTGACGGACGGTGTGGCTGAGCAGTTCCAGGGCGGGCAGGACCGGCTCCTCGGCAGGAGCATTCGTCAAGACCAGGATCTGGGGCACACGTACTCCTTCACCGGCGCGCGGGTGTACGCCGTGCGGCAATAATACCGGGGCCGATGAGTGAGAATGGACGCATGACCCAACCCGCACTCGCTCCGCGCAGCCCGCTCGTCGGCGTGGTCGCCGTCTGGGCGGTCGCTCTGGTGGGCGCCGTGGCGATCGGCATCCTGGTCGGTGAGGAGTGGCGCATCCCGTGGATGCTGGTGGCCTTCGGCGGCGCCGTGCTGCTCTCGTTCGCCGTGCAGCTCTGGTACGGCCGCACCGAGGGATTCATCTTCCGCGTGGCCGGGAGCGTCATCGGGGCGCTGCTTCTCATGGGCGTGATCTCGGTCGGATTCGGGCTCGCCGCCCTCGCCACCGCCTCCGCCTGACAGTCCCGCCCGCGCGCGGTAGTGTAGGAGCCATGGATCTCATGGCGCTCGAACTCTTCTTCATCGGCCTGCTGGGTCTGGCGAGCCTCGCGATCGTCTTCGTCTCGGCGGTCGTGCTGCGCAACCTCTTCCGCGGCCAGCGCTGAGCCGATCGTGCTCGAGCTTCCCACCGACCTTCCGGCCGACCTCGCTCCGCTCTCGTGGCTGATCGGCGTCTGGGAGGGAACCGGGGTCATCGACTACCCCGTCGGAGATGAGCAGCTGCAGGGCGAGTTCACGCATCGCGTGAGCTTCAGCCACGACGGCGGCCCCTTCCTCAACTACTCCGCCACCGCCACCTTCCTCACCGAGGAGGGATCCCCGGCCTCCGCACTACTGGCCGAGACCGGTTTCTGGCGTCTCGCGCGTCCGGCGACGGACGCGGATGCCGGCCCGGCACTGCTTCCCCCGACCGCGGAGGTCGTCGCCCGCACGGTCGACGACGTCGAAGAACTGCGCGCCGAGAGCGGTGGTTTCCCGATCGAGGTGTCGCTCGCTCACGCCGACGGTGCGCTCGAGCTGTACCTGGGCGAGATCAACGGTCCGCGCATCGACATCGCGACGGATGCGGTCGTGCGAAGTGCCGGAGCCAAGGTGCACACCGCCTCTTCCCGGATGTACGGCCTGGTAGACGGCCACCTGCTCTGGGCGTGGGACATCGCCGCGCTGGGCACCCCGCTGCGTTCGCACGCCTCCGCGCGGCTGGCCAAGGTCTGACGTGGGCGGATTCGCCGACATCGACGGTGCCGTCTCCGACGGAGCGGTGATCGCGCACTTCGGCGACGCGTTCCGCGAGCAGCGCCGTCTCGCCGAGGGGACGGCCTTCGCCCCGCTCGGCGATCGGGTCGTGATCGAGGTCGCAGGGCCCGAGCGTCTGAGCTGGCTCGACTCGATCACCTCGCAGTCGGTCGGTCGTCTCGCTCCGGGAGAGAGCACCGAGTTGCTGATCCTCGACCCGCAGGGGCGGGTCGAGCACGCGGCCGGAGTCCTCGACGACGGCGCGTCGACCTGGCTGCTGACGGATGCCGGTGACGCCGAGGCGCTCGCCGGATGGCTGACCCGCATGAAGTTCCGTGCACAGGCGACCGTCGGCGTCCGCCCGGACCTCGTTCCGGTCGGATTCATCGACGGCGGCGCGATCGCGCCCGTGGCATCCGCTGCGGCGGCCGCACCGGCCGGTGTGCCGCTGATCTGGGCCGACCCGTGGCAGCACGTGGCGGCTGGTGGGCATCAGTACGCCGAGGTCGCAGCGCACCCCGCTGCCGACTACGCGTGGCGCGTCGCGCTGCTTGCGACCGACAGCGCCGACGCCCTCTCCGTGTCGGCCGATCGTGACGCGCTCGCCGGGCTCCTGGCCGCGGAGGCGCTGCGCATCGCCGCCTGGCGTCCGCGCTGGGCCACCGAGGTCGACGAGCGCTCCCTGCCGCACGAGTCCGACTGGATCCGCAGCGCGGTGCACCTGAACAAGGGTTGTTACCGCGGGCAGGAGACGGTCGCCAAGGTGCACAACCTCGGGCACCCGCCGCGGCGCCTGGCCGCGCTGCAGCTCGACGGCAGCGACGCGGTGCTGCCCGAGGCCGGGGCATCCGTCTTCGCGGGCGACGACGAGGTCGGGCATCTGACCTCCGTGGCCCGGCACTTCGAGGACGGCCCGATCGCGCTCGCGATCCTGAGCCGCCGCGCCCCGATCGGCGACCTCGTCGTGCGAGCGGACGGCATCGAGATCGCGGCTTCTCAGCAGGTGATCGTCCCCGCGGATGCCGGTGCGACGGCCGATATCCCGCGTCTCACCCGACTGTCCCGTCGCCCGTCGGCACCGGACCCCCGCGCGCAGGTCTAGCGCGAGCTCTCGGCGACCCGCTCAGGTCGCCGGTGCGACCGCCGTCCACGGCAGCGTGAGTTCGCCGAGCCGCCATCGGGTTCGCCCGCCGAGGACCGGCCACCCCTGGGCGCGCAGCGCGCTCGCCGCGGCGAGGAAGCGCTGGGTCGCTCCGAAAGTCGACAGCCCCGCCGCCCGATCCCATTCCCGGTCGAGGTCGACCAGGAGGGCATGGATCCGTTCGCCGGGCACGTTGCGGTGGATCAGCGCCTTCGGGAGGCGCTCGGCGACGATGCTCGGACGCTCGAGATCGGCGAGCCGGAGAGAGAGGGTGAAGCGCAGGGGAGTGGCGTCGGGGGCGACGTCGATCCAGCTCGCGATGCGCCCGATCTCGTCGCAGGTGCCCTCGAAAAGCAACCCTCCCGGGGCCAGACGCGACGTCATGCGCGCCCAGGCATCCGGAACGTCCTGCTCGTCGTACTGGCGGAGCACGTTCATCGCCCGGATGGCCGCTGCGCGGCGTCCGGCCGGCAACGGCACCTCGAACCCGCCGCGATCGAACGAGACGGGAAGATCCTCGGCGAACGGCGTGCGGCCCGCGCGTACCTCGGCGAGTTGCGCCTCGGCGCTCGCGACGCGCGCCGGATCGATCTCGAGCCCGCGCACCTCGACGTCGGGCCGCACGCGCACGAGGCGGGTCGCGAGCTCGAACGCGGTCACTCCGCTCGCCCCGTACCCGAGGTCGACGACGAGGGGATCGGATGCTTTTCGGAGGGCGTCGCTCGCGGCGATCCAGCGATCGTTGCGCCGCAGTCGGTTGGTCCCGGTGGTACCGCGCGTGGGCCTGCCGAGGGGAGATGACGCCATGTCTCCATCCTTCCAGCATCCTGTTCGGTCGCACCGTCCGGGCGGATAAACTGACGACATGACTGCGAAGCGCACCCTCATCCTGCTCCGTCACGGCCGGAGCGAGTGGAACGAACTGAACCTCTTCACCGGCTGGGTGGATGTCCGCCTCAACGAGCAGGGGCAGAAGGAGGCGCGCCGCGGCGGCGAGCTGCTCGCCGAGTCCGGCATCCTGCCCGATGTGCTGCACACCTCGCTGCTGAGCCGCGCGATCCAGACCGCGAACATCGCCCTCGACGCCGCCGACCGCCTGTGGATCCCGGTGACGCGCTCGTGGCGTCTCAACGAGCGTCACTACGGTGCGCTGCAGGGCAAGGACAAGGCGCAGACGCTCGAGGAGTTCGGTCCCGAGCAGTTCCAGCTGTGGCGTCGCTCGTTCGACGTGCCGCCGCCCGTACTCGACGACGACAGCGAGTTCAGCCAGGTGCACGACGTCCGCTACGCGGGCATCGACGGCGAAGTGCCGCGCACCGAGTCGCTCAAGCTCGTCATCGATCGCCTGCTCCCGTACTGGGAGAGCGCGATCGTCCCCGATCTCGACGCCGGCAAGACCGTGCTCGTCACGGCGCACGGCAACTCGCTGCGCGGTCTCGTGAAGCACCTCGAGGGCATCAGCGACGACGACATCGCCGAGCTCAACATCCCCACCGGCATCCCGCTCGTCTACGAGCTCGATGAGAACAACGTACCGACCGGTCCCGGCCGCTACCTCGACCCCGAGGCCGCCGCCGCCGGTGCCGCTGCGGTCGCCGCGCAGGGCAAGAAGTAACCTCCACGCACGACACGACGAAGCCCCCGGCGCTCAGGCGCCGGGGGCTTCGTCGTGGAGGATGCCCGCGTCAGGCGTGACCGAGCTCCTGCTGCTCGACGGCAAGGGCGATGTCGTCTTCGGCGACGGCCCAGTCGCCGGTCGACAGGTAGACGTACTTCTTGGCGACGGCGACCGCATGGTCGGCGAAGCGCTCGTGGTAGCGGCTGGCGAGCGTGGCGTCGACGGTCGCGGTCGCCTCGCCCTTCCAGTTGTCGCTGAGCACCTTCTCGAAGACGCTGGCGTGCAGCTCGTCGATGTCGTCGTCCGCGTTGCGGATCGCGTCGGCGAAGCGGAGGTCCTGCGTGCGCAGCAGCTCGGAGAGCGTGCGGGCGACCTCGACGTCGAGCTCGCCCATCTTCACGAAGGTGCCTTTGAGGCCCTTCGGGATCGCGCGCTCCGGGAAGCGGAGGCGCGCGAGCTGGGCGATGTGCTCGGACATGTCGCCCATGCGCTCGAGGGAGGCGCTCACGCGCAGGGCCGTGACGACGATGCGCAGGTCGCGGGCGACCGGCTGCTGGCGGGCGAGGATCTCGATGGCCTGCTCGTCGAGGGCGACGGCGAGCTCGTCGATCTTGGCGTCGTCGGCGATGACCTCTTCGGCCAACGCGACGTCGCTCGTCGCGAACGCACGGGTCGCCTTGTCGATCGAGACCGTGACGAGGTCGGCGATCTCCACGAGGCGGGACTGCAGGTCCTCGAGGGACTGGTGGAAGACTTCGCGCATGGTGGGGCGCAACCTTTCATGTGAATCTCGACTGGTGTCAGCGCGAGACGGCGGGGTCGTCCGCACGGGAGGAGCAGGACCGCGCTCCCGCACAGGCCCGAAGCGATTGTCTGCTCCGAAGGTTAACGAACGGTGCCCAGCACGTGAATAGTACTTCTCTCGTTGGCTCTGTGGCCCGGAAACCCGCCGGAGAGAGGGTGAACGCACTCTACGCTGGAGACATGACCGAGACGCAGATCGCCTTGATCGCCCTGGCCGTCGGGCTGGCGATCGGCATCGGGCTCTCGCTCCTCCTCGCCTGGGCGTACCGGGCACGGGCCCGCGTCGCCGAGGAGACGTCGAACGCAGTTCCCGAGGGGATCGTCGACGTGCTCGCGAGCATGGACGACGCGGCGTGCGTGGTCGATACCTCGGGACTCGTCCTCGCGGCGTCGGCCGCCGCCTCTCGGTTCGGGATCGATGTGGGCTCGACGCTCGACAATCCGGAGTTGCGTCTGCTCGTGCGCGGCGTGCGCTCCGACGGCGGCACCGCGACGGAGTCGATGCGCATCACCCGCGGAGGCCTGAGCCTCGACCCGCGACTCGTCTCGGCGCGTGCGAGCGTGCTCGGGCCCCGTCTGACCTTGCTGATCATCCGCGATGTGACGGAGCAGGAGCGTCTCGACCAAATGCGCCGTGACTTCGTCGCGAACACCAGCCATGAGCTCAAGACCCCGGTGGGCGCGGTGACGCTGCTCGCAGAGGCGATCGAGTCGGCCGCCGACGACCCGGCGCAGGTGCGCATCTTCGCGTCCCGCATCTCGGCGGAGGCCGGTCGTCTCGCCCAGCTGACGGGGCGCATCATGAGCCTCTCCCGGCTCCAGGCCGACGACGGCCTGGGCGATGTCACCCCGGTCGCGATCGACGAGGTCGTCGCGAAGTCCATCGAGGCGCACGTCGTGCAGGCGGATGCCGCGGGAGTGGAGATCACCCGTGGCGGCGACCGAGGGATCTGGGTGCGCGGCGACGCGCAGATCCTCGTCGAGGCCGTCGGCAATCTGATCGTGAACGCGATCGTCTACTCGCCGAGCGGATCTCGTGTCGGCGTGGGCGTGCGTGCCGAGGAGGGTGTCGTGGAGATCGCGGTGTCCGACCAGGGCATCGGCATCGCCGAGACCGATCGCGAGCGCATCTTCGAACGGTTCTACCGCGCGGACGAGGCGCGCTCGCGGCGCACCGGCGGCACCGGCCTCGGCCTGTCGATCGTCAAGCACGCCACGCAGCGGCACGGCGGGGAGGTGCGCCTGTGGTCGCGCCCGGGGCGCGGTTCGACGTTCACGATGCGGCTTCCCCTGATCGACGCACCGCCGAAGGCGGAGAGCGGCAAGAAGAGCAAGAAGAAGCGCGAGCGCAAGGCCGCCAAGGCCGGTGTCGCTCGCGTCAGGAAAGGTGATCTCGCATGACCCGCATCCTCCTCGTCGAAGACGAACCCGATCTCGCCGACCCGCTGGCCTACCTGTTGCGCCGGGAGGGCTACGAGGTCGAGATCGCCGAGGACGGCCCGACGGCCCTCACGGCGTTCCGTGAGCGCGGTGCCGACATCGTGCTGCTCGACCTCATGCTGCCGGGGATGCCGGGCACCGAGGTGTGCCGTCAGATCCGTTCGTCGTCGGCGGTGCCGATCATCATGCTGACGGCCAAGGACTCCGAGGTCGACATCGTGGTGGGTCTCGAGCTCGGGGCCGACGACTACGTCACGAAGCCGTACTCCTCGCGTGAGCTCCTCGCTCGCATGCGCGCGGTGCTGCGCCGGGTCGTGCAGGCCGACAGTGAGCTCGACGAGCGCGTGCTCGACGGTGGTCGCGTGTCGCTCGACATCGACCGGCACACGGTGTCGGTGGCGGGGCAACTGATCAACATGCCGCTGAAGGAGTTCGAACTGCTGGAGGTGCTGATGCGCAATGCGGGCCGCGTGCTCACCCGCGGTCAGCTGATCGACCGGGTCTGGGGCAGTGACTACTTCGGCGACACCAAGACGCTCGACGTGCACATCAAGCGCATCCGCTCGCGCATCGAGGTCAACCCCAGCGAGCCGGTCATGCTCGTCACCGTGCGGGGTCTCGGTTACCGCTTCGAGGCCTGAGGCGCCCCCTCGCGGTGAATGCAGAGAAGGCCGGCTCCCGAGGGAGCCGGCCTTCTCTGCGAGCGGAGGTCAGTTCTCTTCGGGAACGAGATCCGCGTAGTAGGGGAGGCCGCCGTCGAGCACCGGTACGGCCGTCTTCACGCCGGTGGAGTCGCCGGACTGGAAGTGGATCTCGACCGTGGAGCCGGGCATCGAGTCGAGGCCGACGATGCGCAGCGGCTCGGCGTCGGCGCCGAGGCTGATGCGGTCTCCGGCAGGAACGGTGATGGTGAACGCGTCGTTGCCGGCGAAGGCGATCGTGATCGTCGCCCGCTCGTCGGTCGGGTTCACGAAGGCGCCGATGAGGTTGCCCACCGTGCCGTCCTCGTTCGCGACGATGAACACGTTGCGCGCGTCGATCGGGCCGTCCGCGTCGGAGACGTTCACGCCGTCCGAGGCGGCGTACTCGATCTTCGTCGCCTGCGGCGAGATGAACGTGCATCCGGTCGCGCCGAGAAGAACGACGGCGCTGAGGGCAGCAGACGCAACAAGGCGCGATTTCACGGGTCCTCCTGGGGTACGACGGGATATCCGCATCCATTCTACGGGTACGCGGACCGCGCCTCGGGACGAGGGGGCGCAAACCTTAGCGCATAACCCCTGTGGTATCCTTGAGGTTGCCGAAAGGATACGTTTTTATGCTTTTTGAGGTTGGCGAGACCGTCGTCTATCCGCACCATGGCGCTGCGACCATCATCGAGGTCAAGGAGCGCATCATCAAGGGTGAGGCGAAGAAGTACCTGAAGCTCAATGTGACGCAGGGCGATCTGATCATCGAGGTTCCTGCCGAGAACGTCGACCTGGTCGGTGTGCGCGACGTGATCGGCAAGGAGGGCCTCGACCACGTGTTCGAGGTTCTGCGCGCTCCGTTCACCGAGGAGCCCACCAACTGGTCGCGCCGCTACAAGGCGAACCTCGAGAAGCTCGCCTCCGGCGATGTGATCAAGGTGAGCGAGGTCGTGCGCGACCTGTGGCGCCGTGACCAGGACCGCGGTCTGTCCGCCGGAGAGAAGCGGATGCTGGCGAAGGCTCGTCAGATCCTCATCTCCGAGCTGGCGCTCGCGGAGAAGACCGACGAGGACAAGGCGGGCGCGATGCTCGACGAGGTCCTCGCGTCCTGATCCGAGTTTCCCGAAGGGGGCGGATGCTTCGGCATCCGCCCCCTTCGTCGTTCGCGGCAGGCGGTAGCGTGAAGACGTGACTCTGCTTCCCGTGCCGCACGTCGCGGTCATCGTCGTCGCCGCCGGATCCGGTACCCGCCTGGCGGCGGGTGCGCCGAAAGCCCTCGTCGGCATCGACGGGCGTTCGATCCTGCGCCACGCCCTCGACGGCGTGTTCGCCGCCGCCCCCGCGCAGGTGATCGTCGTCGCGCCCGCGGGCTTCGAAGGCGACGCCGAGACCGAGGTGCGCGAGGCCGCAGGGGATCGCGTCGACCTCGCACGGGTCGTCGTGGGAGGAGGCACGCGCCAGGAGTCCGTCGCGGCGGGGATCGCGGCGCTCTGGGGCGATGTGCGCACCGTGCTGGTGCACGACGCCGCCCGTGCGCTGACCCCGCCCGCACAGATCGACGCCGTCGCCGCCGCTGTCGCCGACGGCACCGGCGTCATCCCCGCGCTCCCCGTGATCGATACTCTCAAGCGGGTCGACGGCGACAGCATCGTCGCCCCGGTCGATCGTTCCGAGCTCGCTGCGGCGCAGACCCCCCAGGGCTTCCCGCGCACCGCGCTCGAGGCGGCGTACGACGCGGCGCGCGCCGCGGGCATCGAGTACACCGACGATGCGGCACTGTTCGCCGCCGCGGGGTACGCCGTCCGGCATATCCCCGGCGACGCCCGCGCGTTCAAGATCACCACGCCCGACGACCTCGACCGTGCACGCAGGCTGCTCGCCGAGGAGCCTGCGCTGCCCCTCCGCGTGCCGGCATCCGCCCCGAACCTGCCGCGCGTCGGTCTCGGTACCGACGTCCATGCGTTCGGCGGAGCGGGCGACCTCTGGTTGGCCGGACTGCCGTGGCCCGGAGAGCCGGCGCTCTCGGGGCACTCCGACGGCGACGCGGTCGCGCACGCGATCGTCGACGCACTGCTCGGCGCTGCCGGCCTCGGTGACATCGGTGAGCACTTCGGCACCGCGCACCCCGAGTACGCGGGCGCGCATGCCGCGGTCTTCCTGGCGCGCACCCGCGAACTGCTCGGCGAGGCGGGCTTCGTGATCGGCAACGTCTCGGCGCAGTTCCAGGGCAACCGTCCCCGCTTCAGCGCGCGTCGCGCCGAGGCCGAGCGGGCGCTCTCGGATGCTCTCGGCGGCGCCCCTGTGTCGGTGACCGCGACGACCACCGATGCGCTCGGCTTCCCGGGGCGTGGGGAGGGGATCGCCGTGACCGCGGTAGCTCTGGTCTTCCCGGTTTCGGCGCGCTGACCCGCCCACCGGGCCTGCGCGTCACTCCCGCGGCGCGCGGGGGCGGGCCGAGTAGGCTTGAGCGGTGACTCTCCGCCTCTACGACACCCGTGCGCAGGACCTGCGCGACTTCGTGCCGCTCGATCCCGGAAACGTCACGATGTACGTCTGCGGTCCGACCGTGCAGTCCGGCCCCCACATCGGGCACGTCCGCGCGGCGCTCAGCTTCGACCTGCTGCGCCGGTGGCTCGAGAAGCGGCACGGCCGGGTCACCTTCGTGCGCAACGTGACCGACATCGACGACAAGGTACTCGCGAACGCCACCGAGACCGAGCCCTGGTGGGGCCTCGCCTATCGGATCGAGCAGGAGTTCGCCGCCGCCTACGCCGGCATCGGCATCCTGCCCCCGACCTATGAGCCGCGCGCCACGGCATCCGTCCCGCAGATGCAGGAGCTCATCGCGCTGCTGATCGAACGCGGCCACGCCTACCCGGCCGCCGATGGCTCGGGCGACGTGTACTTCGACGTGCGCTCGTGGGACGAGTACGGCGCACTGACGCACCAGTCGATCGACGCGATGGAGGCGGCCGAGGACGCCGACCCCCGAGGTAAGCGCAACCCCCAGGACTTCGCCCTCTGGAAGGGCTCGAAGACCGACGAGCCCGCGGATGCCCGGTGGGTGTCACCCTGGGGTGAGGGCCGGCCCGGCTGGCACATCGAGTGCTCGGCGATGGCGAAGCGGTACCTCGGACCGGAGTTCGACATCCACGGCGGGGGACTCGACCTGCGCTTCCCGCACCACGAGAACGAGCTGGCCCAGTCGACGGCCGCGGGCGACGCGTTCGCGCGTTACTGGGTGCACAACGGCCTGGTCACCGTGAACGGGCAGAAGATGTCGAAGTCGCTCGGCAACTTCACGCTGGCCGCCGACGTGCTCGCCGCCCGCGATCCGCTGGTCGTCCGTTACGCACTCGCCGCCGCGCACTACCGATCGAGCCTCGACCTCACGGAGTCGTCGTGGACCGAGGCCGAGGCCGCACTCGGACGCATCCGCATCTTCCTCGAACGGGGCGAGCGGCTCGCGAAGCCGGGCTGGGGGCAGGCGAAGGAAGGGCTCCCGCAGGAGTTCGTCGAGGCCATGGACGACGACCTCTCGGTACCCCGGGCGCTCGCCGCGATCCATACCAGCATCCGGTCCGGAAATGCGCTCCTCGACGCGGGCAAGTACGATGAGGCGAGGCAGGACGTGATGGACGTCATTCAGATGACGCTCGTCCTGGGGATCAATCCGCACTCTCCGCAGTGGAACGGCACCGGCGGGGGAGCCGAAGCCGCCGCACTGGACGCACTCGTCCAGACGATGATCACCCAGCGCGCACAGGCGCGTGCCGACAAGGACTGGGCGGCAGCCGATCGCATCCGTGACGCGATCGCAGCCGCAGGAATCACGCTGGAGGACACTCCGGCCGGAACTCATTGGAGTATCGATGGCTAAGCCACAGCGCCCCGGCGCGAACAAGGGCAACAAGAAGGGCCCCACCAAGGGCACCGGTGGTCTCGGGCGCAAGGCGCTCGAAGGACGCGGACCCACGCCGAAGGCCGAGGACCGCGCCTGGCACCCCGCGGGCAAGCGCAAGGCCGCGGCCGAGCGCTATGCCGCATCCGGCGGCAAGGGCAAGCCCGGCGGCCGTCAGACCGGGGGAGGGAACCCCAACCGTTCCGCCCGCGCGAAGGACAACACCACCGAGACCGAGAGCGTCACCGGTCGCAACTCGGTGCTCGAGGCGCTGCGCGCGAAGATCCCGGCGACGGCGTTCTACATCGCTCAGCGAGTCGAGATGGACGACCGCGTCAAGGAGATGCTGTCGATCGCGACCCACCGCGGCATCCCGGTCATGGAGGTCACCCGTCAGGAGCTCGACCGCATGGCCGGCTTCGACGGCGTGCACCAGGGCGTCGCGATCAAGGTGCCGCCGTACGAGTACGCGCACCCGCAGGACCTGCTCGAGAAGGCGATCGACAAGGGCCAGGTTCCCCTGTTCGTCGCCCTCGACGGCATCACCGACTCCCGCAACCTCGGGGCGATCATCCGTTCGGCCGCCGCATTCGGCAGCCACGGCATCATCCTGCCCCAGCGCCGTTCGGCCGGCGTGAACTCGGCCGCCTGGAAGACGAGCGCCGGTGCCGCCGCACGCCTGCCCGTCGCGCTCGCGACGAACCTGACCACGCAGCTCAAGGAGTTCAAGAAGCAGGGCGTCTTCATCCTCGGCCTCGCCGGGGACGGCGACGTCGACCTGCCCGCGCTGGAGCTCGCCGATCGCCCCGTCGTGATCGTCGCCGGTGCCGAGGGCAAGGGGCTCTCGCGCCTCGTCCGCGAGACCTGCGATCAGATCGTCTCTATCCCGATCTCCACGGCCACCGAGTCGCTGAACGTCGGCATCGCCACCTCGGTCGCCCTGTACCAGGTCGCGACCATCCGCTCCACGAAGTAGTCGCCGCAGCATCCGAAGGGAAGAGCCCGCATGAGCCGTATCGTCGTCCTCGGAGGGACCGGTTACGCCGGTCGTCACATCGCTGCCGAGGCGGTGAGCCGCGGCCACGAGGTCGTCGCGGTCTCGCGCTCGGTGCCGACGGATGCCGTGGAGGGCGTCGCGTACATCCAGGGCTCCGTGCTGGATCTCGCGCCGCTCGCCGGCGCGTTCGCGGGAGCGGATGCCGTCGTCTCTGCGCTCTCACCGCGCGGGGACATGGAGAACCGCGTGCTCGACGCGCTCGAGGGCGTGGCCCGACAACTCAGCGGAACCGGAACCCGCCTGGGCGTCGTCGGGGGAGCGGGCGGCAGCCTGGTCGCCCCCGGTGGCCCGCGCCTGTTCGATCAGGGCTTCCCCGAGGAGTACAAGCACGAGGCGCAGGTCGGGATCGATTCGCTCGCGTTCCTCGAGAGCACGGATGCCGCGCTCGACTGGTTCTTCGTGCACCCCGCCGAGGTCTTCGGGCCCTGGGCCGAGGGCGAGCGCACCGGGCACTACCGCGACGGTGGCGATGTGATCGTGCGCGATGCCGACGGCAAGTCGTACATCTCGGGTGCGGACTTCGCGGTCGCGATCGTCGACGAGATCGAGCAGGGCAACCACCACCGCGAGCGATTCACCGTCGGCTACTGACCGCGAACGGGCGCCGCGCCCCGCGCGGCCGGCGCCGCGGCGCGATCAGACCAGGTCGCGCCAGTCGATGTCGCCGTCCTCGTCGTCGTCGGTCGTGCGCGTGGCACCGGTGATGACCGGAAGGCCCATCGTCTCGGTGGGGGGACCCATGATGGTCGCCTCGTCGCGGCGGTGGCGCAGCACCTCGTTGATGTAGCTCGTCAGCACCTCGGCGAGGGGCACGGGGCGACCCTGCGCCTGCGAGAGGTACCACCGGTGCTCGAGCACCTGGTGGAACACCTCGGCCGGCTCGAGCTTCGCGCGCAGGTCGTAGGGGATCGCCCGCACGACGGGCTCGAAGACACGGGTCAGCCACTCGTGGGCGTACATCTCCTCGTCGGCCCACTGCTTGGTGGAACGCGCGCGGAACTCGTCGAGGTCGTTGAGCAGGCGACGGGCCTGGTTCTCCTCGACGTCGAGGCCGGTGAGGCGGATGAGTCGGCGCTGGTGATGGCCGGCATCGACGACCTTCGGCTGGATCTCGACGACCGCGCCGTCGGACGTGGTCGTCATCGACATCTCGTCGATGTCGAAGCCGAGGGCGTTCAGCCGTTCGACGCGCTCGGTGATCCGCCACGTCTCGGATGCCGAGAAGGAGTCCTGTGCGGTCAGCTCGGCCCAGAGCGACCGGTACGAGGAGACGATGCCGTCGGCGATCGCGACCGCGTCGACACCGTTCTCGAGTCGCCCGCCGGCGGCGAGATCCATGATCTCGCCGGCGATGTTCGTGCGGGCGAGGTCGAGGTCGTAGGCGCGCTGCCCGTCGGTCAGCCCCTCCTCGTGCAGCTCACCGGTCTCGGCGTCGACGAGGTACGCGGCGAACGCGCCGGCATCGCGGCGGAAGAGCGTGTTCGACAGCGACACGTCGCCCCAGTAGAAGCCGACGTTGTGCAGGCGCACCAGCAGCAGGGCGAGTGCGTCGACGAGTCGCGTGGCCGTGTCGGGGCGCAGGACGCGGGTGAAGAGCGCGCGGTAGGGCATCGAGAAGCGCAGGTGCGAGGTGACCAGGGCGGCCGGGAGCGGTTCGCCGTCGGCATCCGTTCGTCCGGCGATCACGGCGACCCGGTCGACGCAGGGAACGTCGAGGCGGGCAAGGTTGCCGAGCATCTCGTACTCGCGGCGCGCCATCTCCTCGGTGGTCTCCTTCACCGCGACGACGCGGCCGGAGAGGTCGGCGAAGCGCACGAGGTGCCGCGACAGACCCTTGGGGAGCGAGACGATGTGCTCGGAGGGCCAGCGGGCGAGAGTCGTCGACCAGGGGAGGCCGAGGAGGCCGGGGTCGACGGTGCTGGCGGTGATGCGCAGCGATTCCTGCATGGCGCTCCTGGGAAGTCGGGGTGGACGCAGACGCGGCGCGGGCGACCGAAGTCGACCCGCGCCGCGAGTGGTGTGTGCGATCAGGCCGAGACGACCGGAGCCGTGTTCAGGCGGCTTCCCGACTCGAGGTCGAACGCGTGAACGTGGCCCGGGTTGGCGGCCAGGGTGACCGTCTCGCCGGCGTTCGGGTGGTTGCGACCGTCGACGCGCGCGACGAGGTCGGTGCGCTTGCCGTTGATGTCGGTGTGGCCGTAGAGGTAGCCGTCGGCGCCGAGCTCCTCGACGAGGTCGACGACGACCGAGAGGCCCTTGCCGTCGGCCGGGCCGACCGTGATGTCCTCGGGGCGCACGCCGACCGTGACCTGCGTGCCGTTCGCACCGGTGACCGCGTCGCGCTCGAGCGGGACGACCTCGGTGCCGAAGCGCACTCCGCCCTCGGCGAGGTCCGCCGTGAACAGGTTCATGGCGGGGGAGCCGATGAAGCCGGCGACGAACACGTTGTTCGGCTTCTCGTACAGGTCGCGCGGCGTGCCGACCTGCTGCAGGAGGCCGTCCTTGAGCACCGCGATGCGGTCACCCATGGTGAGGGCCTCGGTCTGGTCGTGCGTGACGTAGACCGTGGTGACGCCGAGACGGCGCTGCAGCGACGCGATCTGCGTACGCGTCTGGACGCGGAGCTTGGCGTCGAGGTTCGACAGCGGCTCGTCCATGAGGAAGACCTGGGGCTGACGCACGATCGCGCGACCCATGGCGACACGCTGACGCTGACCACCAGAGAGGGCCTTCGGCTTGCGGGTCAGGTACTCCTCGAGGTCGAGTAGCTTGGCGGCCTCGAGCACGCGGGTGGCACGCTCTTCCTTGCCGACGCCGGCGATCTTGAGCGCGAAGCCCATGTTCTCGGCGACCGTCATGTGCGGGTACAGCGCGTAGTTCTGGAAGACCATCGCGATGTCGCGGTCCTTCGGCGGAACGTCGGTGACGTCGCGGTCGCCGATGAGGATGCGGCCCGCGTTGACCTCTTCGAGGCCGGCGAGCATGCGGAGCGACGTGGACTTACCGCAACCGGAGGGTCCGACCAGGACGAGGAACTCGCCGTCGGCGACCTGGAGGTCGAGCTTGTCGACGGCCGGGCGGGTGCCGCCCGGGTAGAGGCGGGTGGCCTCGTCGAAAGTCACAGATGCCATTGTGTTTCTCCTTCACCGGCAGGTACGTGCCGGACGATCCGTAGTGATGGATGCGGCGGTTCGACCCGCCGTGACCCCTCATTGGGTCGCACTCAGTATGACATGGACCGCGGCATCTGGGTATTTCTCAGGTGCGATGGTTAGCATCGAATCCGGCCGTGCAACGCGGCGATCGTCGCCTATCCGATATCCGATGATCGGGGCCACCCTGCCCCCGTGAGATCTTCAAGAGGAACGATGTCGAGCGACGAAACGCCGAACGTCCCCACCCCTCGCAATTCCCGCGAGGCTGTGCGGGAGAAGGCACAGCGAGTGCATGCGCAGCAGTCCCGTGCGCGCATCATGCGACGGATCATCATCGGGACCCTCGCGGTGGTCGCCGTCGGCGCGATCGGTACCGCGGTCACGCTCGCGGTCTCGGCGCAGGTCTCCAAGCCCCAGCTCTCGCCGACCGGCATGGACGGAGACGGCGTCGTCGTCTCCGAGCTCTCGGCGTCATCGGCATCCGACGCGGGGACGGCCGCGCCCACTCCCGACCCCTCCGAGGCCGAGGCTCCCGCCGAGCCCACGGCCGAGCCGACCTCGGTCGAGAAGGTCGACATCCACATCTACGTGGACTACCTGTCGGACGACGCCGGTGAGTTCGAGCGCGCCAACGCCCGTCAGCTCACCAACTGGATCAGCGAGGGTGCGGTCACCGTGACCTACCACCCGGTCGCCCTGCTCACCGCGAGCTCCAACGGCACCAAGTACTCGCTGCGGGCCGCCGCCGCGGCAGCCTGCGTCGCGACGCACTCGCCCGCACAGTTCTACGCCTTCAACCACGACCTGCTCGACGACCAGCCCGAGGTGAACACCGACGGTCTGTCCGACAGCGAACTGGCGGATCTCGCGGGTGCCGTCGGCGTCGACAACACGAAGACGGTGCGCAACTGCATCCAGGACGGCGACTACCTGACCTGGGCCAAGGAAGCGACGACCCGTGCTCTCGAGGGGCCGCTCCCCGGCTCCGATGACCTCGTGCTCGCCTCGACGCCGATGATCGTCGCCAACGGCGAGGCCTACGTCGGCGCGCTCGACGACCCGGCCGAGTTCTCGCAGTTCGTGCTCACCGTCGCCAGCGACGCGTACTACCAGGCGACCCCGACCCCCACGCCGACACCGACGGAGACTCCGGCCGAGTAAGTCGGAAGCCCGAGAGGTCGGGAGACCTCCGCCACCATCGCTAAGCTGGTGGCACCCGCCGACTTGGCGCAATTGGTAGCGCACCGTACTTGTAATACGGGGGTTACGGGTTCGAGTCCCGTAGTCGGCTCTCAGATCTGAACATTTTCCGTCCCCTTCACGAGACCACGACTGATGACGCAGCCGCAGTACCGGACCCGTGCCTCGCGACGGCAGAGCATCCGCGCCGACATCCAGGGCCTCCGCGCCGTGGCTGTTCTCCTCGTGCTGCTGTTCCATCTCTGGCCGAACCGGGTCACCGGGGGATACATCGGCGTCGACGTCTTCTTCGTGATCAGCGGGTTCCTCATCACGGGGCATCTGGTCCGGGACTTCCAGAAGAACGGTCGGATCAGTCTGACCCGTTTCTGGTCTCGCCGCGCGATCCGTCTGCTCCCCGCGAGCCTCGTCGTGATCGTCACCTCGCTCCTGGCGGTGCTCGTGCTGGTTCCGGCGAGCCAGATCGTGCAGTTCGTCACCGAAGGAGCGGCGAGCGCGGCGTACGTCGTCAACTGGGTTCTCGCGGCCTTCAGCGTCGACTACCTGGCGGCCGACAACCTTCCCTCGCCCTTCCAGCACTTCTGGACGCTCTCGGTCGAGGAGCAGTTCTACATCCTCGTGCCGCTGCTGCTGGTGGTCGCCGCGGCCATCACGCGCAGCCACTCGCTGCGCACCTTCCGCATCGTGCTCGGGAGCGCAGCGCTCCTGTCGCTCGGCTACGGCATATGGCTCACCGCCACCACGCCCGCCGTCGCCTACTTCTCGACGTTCACGCGCGCGTGGGAGTTCCTCGCCGGCGCTCTCCTCGCTCTCATCCCGATCGCCCTTTCGCGCGGCGCATCGGCGGTGGTCGGCACCCTGGGCGTCGCGGGAATCATCGCCTCCGCGTTCCTGCTCGACTCCGCGGACGCGTTCCCCGGCTGGATCGCTCTGCTCCCCGTACTGTCGACGGTCGCCGTGATCGCGGCGGGTTCCTCATCATGGGTCGACCGCGCATCGCGGTTCCGCCCGGTGCTGTGGCTGGGAAACATCTCCTACTCCCTGTACCTGTGGCACTGGCCGCTCATCGTGCTCGTCCCCTACGCGACGGGTCGGCCGCTCAGCACGACCGACAAGATCTTGATCGGAATCGCGTCGATCGCCCTCGCATGGCTGTCCTACCGCTTCGTCGAGTCGCCGGTGCGATTCAGCCCACGGCTCGACCGCGCGCGCCGGCCCGGTTTCGTGTTCGTCGCGATGGCCGCGTCGATCGCTCTCATAGCGGGAGTGAGCTTCGGTGCCGGCGCGTACACGAACGTGAAGGTGGAGGCCGCGAACGAGGCGGCGCAGGCGATGATCGCCGATGGCGCGAACAGCGAGTGCTTCGGCGCCGGTGCCGTCGACCCGACTCGCGACTGCCCGCCGGATCCGCTCGGAGACGCGCTCATCCCCGACCCTGCGGCTCCGGGCACCGACACCAACCGCGTCGAATGCTGGACCGGCGTCGACAGTGCAGCGGTCAACGTCTGCAGTCTCGGGCCGGAGTCCGGATACACCCGCACGCTCTTCGCGGTCGGCGACTCGCACAACAGCACCCTGATCGACACCTATGAGACGATCGCCGAGGAGATGAACTGGCGGATCGATCTCACCGGTCACAACGGGTGCTACTGGACCGCTCGGGAGCAGGACGACCCGAACCTCGGACATCGCCAGAACTGCACCGACTGGAAGGCGAACATCACGGACTGGCTCGACGAGCGACCGGTCTACGACGGCATCTTCACCATGCATGCCTCGTCACGGTGGCAGGCCATCCCGGTCGACGGTGAGACTCAGAACGAGGCGACGGCGAACGGCATGAGCGAGGTCTGGGCGACGCAGACGGAGCGTGGCGCGAAGATCCTCGCGATCCGCGACAATCCGGTGCAGCGCGATGATGTCAAGGCGTGCATCGACATGAACCGCGACGATCCGAACTCGTGCGCGCTGCCGCGGGACGAGGCGCTCGCCTGGTACGACGGGTCGGAGGATGCCGTGGCGGCCACGCCGGGTGCGACCCTCATCGACTTCACGTCGATCCTGTGCAACGACTCCGTGTGTCCCGTCGTCATCGGCAATGCCGTCGTATACAGCGATCGGGACCACATGACGGGGGAGTTCGCGCAGACCCTTGCGCCGTACATCGCGGATGCCGCGAGCAAGGCATTCGGAGACTGAGTCAGGTCGCGCTCACTCGTGCGGGTGTTCTCCGCGCAGCAGTTCCGCCCGCTGATCGTCGACGCCGCTCGGGATCGTCTCGCCGTAGGTCGTGACGTCGGGGCCTGCAGAGGTCTTCTCGATGCCGCAGACGGCCGCGCCTTCGTTGCCGTCGCGATCCGTCGGGACGACCACGAACCAGGTCGTCTGCTCGGCCAGCCACTCGACGGTGCCCCGGTCGCTCGCGTACGTCGCGCCGTCCGCGTACGCATCGACCTTCTCGACGCACAGCTGCACGAGCTCACCGTCGGTGGGGTCGGCAGCGGCCGGGGGCGACGAGGGAGCGGGCGCCGTGGACGGGCTCGACGACGGAGTGGGTGTGGCCGTGGAGGTGGGCGCGGTGGTTGCCGTTCGCGTCGGAGCCGGTGTCGCCGACGAGGCGGGGATCGGAGTTCCCGTGCAGCCGGCGAGCAGCGCGACGAGAGCGATGAGGGGGACCACGGCAGAACGGCGCATTCCTGAATGCTATTTCACGGTGATCACGGACTGCGCGTTGGTCGCCGTGTCGCACGTCGTGATCCGCCAGACGTCGGAACCCGCATCATCGACCCGGGCCATCTCGATGATGAGAGGGCTGGGCCACTCCTCGCCCGAGCGGTCGGCCGCCGTGTACGCACTCGTTCCGGCCGTCTGCTCCGCCTTCGTGAGGGTGACGTCGCGGCTGGCGAACACCTCGAGGGTCCGCACGTCGGCGAGCGTCTCCCGCCCCGCCGCGGGGTCGTCGACCCGCTCGCCGAACGCATCCGTCCGGCCGCTCGCGCTGCGGATGCGCCACGCCCACCGCTCATCGATGTACTCCAGCCGCAGGCCGACGACGGAGCCGCCGACGGCCTCGGATTCGCTCGGCAGGGATTCGAGGAAGTCCGTCGGCCAGGTGAACTCCGCGGGCATGCACGTGCCGGGGTAGTTCTCGCCCACCGCAGCGGGCGGGTCGGGGACGGATGCCGCGCACCCGCCGAGCATTCCGGCGAGTGCGACGGCGAGGATGGCGACGGATGCTCGGCGCAGGATATGCATGCGGTGAGAGTATCCCGAATCGGAAATACGCCACGGGATTCGTCGGTTGCGCCGAGTATGACTCGTATCGGAAACAGTGACCTTGATGTCTTCCCGCTCTCGCTCGGCGGCAACGTGTTCGGCTGGACGGCCGACCGCGACACGTCCTTCGCGGTTCTCGACGCCTTCGTGGCGGGCGGCGGCGACTTCGTCGACACCGCCGACGGCTACAGCGCCTGGGTGCCCGGCAACTCCGGTGGCGAGAGCGAGACGATCATCGGCGAGTGGTTGGCCTCGCGCAAGCCGCAGGGCATCACCGTCGCCACGAAGGTGAGCACGCACCCGGAGTTCCGTGGGCTCGCCGCGACGAACATCCGCAAGGCCGCCGAGGCATCGCTGGCGCGCCTCGGCGTCGACGCGATCGACCTCTATTACGCGCACTTCGACGACGAGAGCGTGCCGCTGGAGGAGACCGTCGGAGCCTTCGGTCAGCTCGTGGCCGACGGCCTCGTGCGCAACGTCGCCGTCTCGAACTACTCCGGCGACCGCATCCGCGAATGGGTCGAGATCGCCCAGCGCACGGGGGTCGCCCTGCCCGTCGCCGTGCAGCCGCACTACAACCTCGTGCACCGCAACGACGTCGAGAACGACATCATCCCGGTGGCCGAGGAGTTCGGCCTCGGACTCGTGCCCTACTACTCGCTGGCGAGCGGCTTCCTCACGGGCAAGTACCGCTCCACCGAGACCGCGGGGCAGTCCTCGCCTCGCGCCGAAGGCGCGGCGAAGTACGCGACTCCCGCCGGTCTGAAGATCATCGATGCCCTCGAGGAGATCGGCTCCGCGCACGGAGCCTCGATCGCCGCGACGTCGCTGGCCTGGCTCCGCGCGCAGCCGACCGTCGTCGCCCCGATCGCGAGTGCCCGCACGGTCGAGCAGGTTCCCGACCTCCTCGCCGGCGCCCGCCTCGAGCTGAGCGCCGACGAGGTGCAGACGCTCGACCGCGTCTCGGAGTGGACCCCCGCGCACGCCTGAGAGGCCACCGGCATCCTCACCAGAGGAAGGTGACGCCGACCGCGGCCGCGACACCGATGGCCGCGGTCGGCCACCAGAACCATCGTCGACGCGCGGGGAGGAACGGGAGCGAGCGACCGCGCAGCACGAGCAGTCCGACCGCTGCCAACGTCGGCGCGAGAGCGACGCCCCACACCCAACCGCCGACCGCGAACCATGGGCCGCTGTGCCAGAGCAGCAGGAGCCCGGCGAGCGCCCAGACGAGGTCGCTGAGCGAGGGGAGCAGCGCTTTCGCTCGGAGGGCCCGGAGCAGCGCGACGACGCCGAGCACCAGCGCAATGCCGAAGACCGACCATCCCAGGATCAGATACGGCTCGGCTGGGCCGGGGATCGGCGCACCCGAGAGATACGACATCGCGACGAAGTCGACGGTAGCGACGGTGTTCGACAGGGCGATGAAGGCCGTGCCGGCGTCGCGGTCCATCGTGAGGATCGTGCGGAAGCCCGCTGTGCCGCCGTTGTGCCAGGTCTGAGTTCCGGCGCCGTCGAAAGACGGAGAGGTGATCCAGCCCCAGCCGATCTCGCCCTCCGCTCCCAGGGGAGCTGTCGGATCGAGTGCGGCTGCGCCCGGCGCCGAGCCGTCGAGGTTCGCCCGCGCCCAGATCGCCAGGTCGGATGCCGTGGTGAACGTCGACGACCCCGCCGGAAGATATCCCTCCCCCCACCAGCGCGGTGCGGGTGTGCCGTTGAGGAGGAAGCCCGGAACCGCATCGGCCGGCACCTCCGCGGCCGTCGCGGCGACCGTGGTGTGCTCCATCCCGAGCGGACCGGTGAGGCGCTCGTCGAGCAGCGTCGCGTAATCGTCGGCGCCGGCCGTCTCGACGAGCGCGGTTCCGAGGAGCGAGACGGCGAAGTTCGAGTAGACGGCGCCCTGGTCGGGATCGACGGGGGCGATGGCCGCGTCGGCGATGAGCTGCGCCGTGGTCGACGACGCGTAGGCGTTGTCGTTGAGGATCAGGCTCGTCACCGCGCCGTCGGCGGCCGTCGCGCCCAGACCGGGGAGTCCGGAGGAATGCTGCGACAGGGACGCCAGGGTGACGTCGCCGGCGGCCGTTCCTTCGAGGGCCGTGAGGTGCTGCGCGAGGCGATCATCGGGGGCCACCTCTCCGCGTTCGATCGCGTCGGCGAACAGCGCTCCGGTGAAGGTCTTCGTGATCGAACCGAGTTCGAACACGGTGTCGGGCCCGGGCGCCCCCGGGGTTGCGGGATCGGCGTCGCCGAGACCCGCGAAGACGACGCCGTCCGGATCGATCTCCGCGACCGACAGCGAGCGGAATCCGTCGAGGCCTCCGGGCAGAGTGCGGATGCTCTCCGCCAGGGCCTCGTCACCGATCCAGACCGAGCTCACGGTCTGCTGCTGCGGCCCGACGGCCGCGCCGAGGGCGACAGCCGCGATCGCGGCAGTCGCCAGGAGGCCGAGCACGGGGCCGGGGGAGCGTCGCGCGGGCGACGTCGACGCCGCTGTCGTGGTGTGATCGGCGAGTGCGGGGGTGGGGGAGGTCACGGTGCGGCTGCTCCTCAGCTCGAGGCGATCATGGTCAGGACGAGGAGCGGCACGACGCGCGCCCCCGGCACCTCGTAGAACCCGCGGCGCGGGGAGGACAGCCACCCCGCGCTCACGAGCTGGCGGAGGTGGTGGTAGAGCTGGCCGGACGAGGCGAACTGCTCCAGTTCGAGCAGCTCAGCGGTGGTCTGGGTGCCGGCGAGGATGACGCGCACGAGCTCGAGACGCACCGGATGCCCCAGCGCTTCGAGGGGACGAGCGAGTTCGCCCCAGTCCTTGCCGAGGAGCTCTTCCGCGTAGAGGCCGTACTGCCAGCGGATGGGCCCGGCGGGCACCTCGACGGCACCCGCCATCATCACCGCGCCGGGAGCCCTGCGTCCGAGTTCATTGACGAACCAGAGCGGATCGGCGGCGGGGTCCGATGTCGCAGCCCCCGGTTCAGGCGCCGCGGTCGAGGTGTCGGCCGACGGCTCCCCGACTTGCGCCCTCAACCGCTCGAGTTCGCGTTCGAGGGCGTCGACCCGGCTTTCGATCGCGTGCAGCGCGTCACGTTCCATGGCTACGACCGTAGCAATAGTTCGTAATTACGGAGAAATCGAACTTCTGTACTCAGCTGAACAGCACGATCACGTACACCGCGAAGACCGCGAGGTGCGCGGCCCCATGCATGGCCGTCACCCGCTTCGCGGCGAACGTCGTCACCGAGAGCAGCAGGGTCACGCCCAGCATCAGGAGGTTCGCGGGCGATTCGGCGAGCACCACGGCCTGACCGGTGAGGATGCCGATGACCAGCACGGCGGGGATCGTGAGCCCGACCGTCGACACGAGCGCACCGTGGCAGAGGTTCACGACCCGCTGCGCCTCGCCGCCGAGGGCGGCGCGCACCGCGGTGAGGGACTCGGGCAGGAATACGATCGCCGCGATCAGCACGCCGGCCAGCGCAGCAGGCGCACCGAGCCGACCGAGGGCGTCGTCGAGGAGCGCCGCCATGTCGTGCGAGAGCAGCACGATCGGGGTGACGGTGACCACGAGCAGGACGAGGCGCACGAGGACTTCGGTGCGGTGCTCGGCGAGAATCTCGCGGATGCCGGTGCGCGGCGCCGGTGCCGCGGCATCCGTCCGTCGCCGCAGGCGTTCGTCGACCTCGGTGAAGTCGCCCGCCTGCGCCCCCATCTGCCGGAACAAGAAGAACGCGTAGATCCCGAGGGTCAGGATCACGATCGGGATCTCCTGACCGAGCGTGTACGAGCCGTCGCGGCCGATGAGAGCCGGCAGGGCGAACGCGAGCGCGACGAGCACCACGAGCATCGCCAGATAGGCCGAGGCGCCCGTGCGGTTGTGCGCCATTCCTCGATGGCGGAGCCCGCCGAGGAGAAGAGCGAGACCGATCACGAGGTTCAGGATGATCATCGCGACGGCCATCACCGAATCGCGGGCGATCGTGGCGTGCTCGCCCGGCCCGAGCATGACGGCCGAGATGAGGATCACCTCGATCAGCACGATCGACAGGGTGAGCACGAGCGATCCGTACGGGTCGCCCAGGCGATGGGCGAGGGCCTCGGCCTGCTTCACCACGCCGAACGCGCACACCAGGATCACTCCGATGATCACCCCGAGGGCGACGATCAGCAGGGGGACGGCGACGGGCGCCGCGAGCAGGGGATGCGCCAGCAGCACGACGAGATAGGCGCCCCAGCCCAGGGCGATTCGGGCGATGTCGGGTCGTCCGACGAACTGCTTCACAGCGGTGGGGATCATCATCCGGTTCCTTCACGGGGCCGTCCCCGGGTGATGACGCGAACCGGGTCGTCCCGGCCGCAGCGTGCGCCGTGCACGCCGATGATTCTACCGGCTCTCCCCGACGGATTCCTGGGCAGATCTGTGCTGCTCGCCCGTTGCCGCATCAGGCGAGTACGCCGCTTCAGGCCATTCCGGCCGGTGCAGGCCTGTGCTCGCAGGATCGCCTGATCCGGCCGGTACCGCCGACCTCCTACTCGCCCCCGTCGTCGTCGCTGCGCAGGTGCGCGATGTGCGCCGCGTGCCGCTGCAGATGGTTCGGCGAGCGGCGCACGAAGAACCAGGCGACGACGAGCAGCGCGAACCAGATCGGCGTCACGAGCAGGGCGGTGAGGGTGTCGGGCTGGGTGGTCAGGGCCCAGAGGATGAAGACGAAGAACGCCAGCACGACGTAGACCATGAAGACGCCGCCCGGCATCCGGAAGGCGGAGGTCGCGGCCTTCTCCGGACGCCGGCGGCGGTAGACGACGTAGCTGAGCAGGAAGATCGTCCACACGAACATGAAGCACACGGCGGAGACCGTCGTCACCATGTCGAAGGCGGTGCCGATGTCCTCGCCCGCGTAGAGCAGCACGACGCCCGACAGCAGCAGGATGCAGGAGAGGAACAGCGCGTTCTGCGGCACGCGGCGTTTCGACAGGCGGCCGAAGAGCTTCGGGGCGTCGCCGTCCTGCGCGAGCCCGAAGACCATGCGCGAGGTGGAGTAGATGCCGGAGTTGGCGCTCGACATCGCCGAGGTCAGGACCACCAGGTTCACGACGGTCGCAGCGATGCCGAGACCGGCCAGGGCGAACATCGCGATGAAGGGGCTCTCGCCGGCGACGTACTCGGTCCAGGGGGTCACCGCCATGAGCACGATGAGGGCGCCGACGTAGAAGAGCAGGATGCGGATCGGGATCGCGTTGATCGCCTTGGGCAGGTTCCGCTTCGGGTCCTTCGTCTCGGCCGCCGCGGTGCCGACCAGCTCGATCCCGACGAACGCGAAGACCGCGATCTGGAAACCGGCCACGAAGCCCATGAACCCGTGCGGGAACATGCCGCCGTGGCTCCAGAGGTTCGCGAACGACGCGGTACCGGCGTCGTGCTGGAAGCCGGTGAAGATCATCACGAGACCGGTGACGATGAGCGCGACGATCGCCACGATCTTGATCAGCGCGAACCAGAACTCCATCTCGCCGAAGGCGGCGACCGTGGGGAGGTTCAGCGCGAGCAGGATGACGACCACGGCGACACCCGGGATCCACAGCGGGATGCCGGGGAGGAGGGTGTTCGTGTACCCCGCGATCGCGATGACGTCGGCGACGCCCGTCACCACCCAGCAGAACCAGTACGTCCAGCCCGTGAAGAACCCGGCCCACGGCCCCAGCAGGTCGCTGGCGAAATCGCTGAACGACTTGTACTTGAGGTTCGACAGCAGCAGCTCGCCCATCGCGCGCATGACGAAGAAGAGCATGAACCCGATGATCATGTAGACGAAGATCACCGAGGGGCCGGCCACCGAGATGGTCTTGCCGCTGCCCATGAAGAGCCCGGTCCCGATCGCACCGCCGATCGCCAGGAGCTGGATGTGGCGGTTGCTCAGCGCTCGCCGGAGGTGCTGTTCTTCGTCGGTACTCTGCACGGTCACCCGATGCAGAGTAGCCGACGAGAACGGGTCACTCCGAAGCGACACCCGTGCGACGCAGCGCCAGGGCACCGAGCGCGAGGAGCGCGAGTGCGACGAGCGCGACCGGCCCTGCGGGGAAGTCCGACCCCGTCGTGGCGAGCGCGTCACCGGCCCCCGATCCTGCGCCGGGGCCCGATCCGGCACCGCTGTCGCCTCCGCCATCACCGCTGCCGCCGTCGGCGACCGCGGCGAGCACGGTCACCGCGAGTTCGCCCGTACCCGAGGCCGCCGTGGCGGTCAGGGTGTGCGCGCCGGGTGTGACGGATGCCGGAGGAACGACGACCGTGCGTGCCGTGCCGTCGGCTCCCGCGGTGAGAGTCGCGAGGCGCACCGGGTCGGAGTTCAGCACGAGCTCGATCTGCTCGCCCTCCGCGAAGCCCGAGACGGTGATCTCGGAGGGCGAGCCGATTCGAAGGGTGCCGCCCGTGACCGCGATCCGCTTCTCGGTGAACGCCGCACCGAACGACAGCTCGACGGTCTGCGAGGGGAAGAGCTTGAACTCGACGGGCGAGAGGTCCTGCGCCTCGGTGCCGTCGCCGTAGATGTCGACCGTTCCCGAATCGAGCAGCAGGCGCACGGAGGTTCCGTCGGCGAGGTCGCGCACGCCCGCGATGCCCTCGTAGGAGCCGGGCCAGTTCTCGAGCCCGAGCGTGCCGGATGCCGCGACCGGGGCGTCGTCCAGCGAGCCGGACCACCCGAAGAGGGCGAAGCGGCCGGTGTCGTCGGCGCTGCCGCCGACGATCAGGTAGTCACCGGACTCGGCGCGGGCCACGTCGCGGATCGCGCGTCCGCCGAGGTCGAGGAGGATCGGGTCGCCGACGACGGCATCCGCGCCAGCGACGACGTCGGCGATGTCGGCGATGGGCACGATGAGCGCATCCGCGTCGTCGCCGACCTCGGGCGAGCGGAAGCCGAGCCACAGCGTCGTGCCGTCCGGCGCGATCGCCGCTCCCTCGATGTTGAGCGAGTCGGGGCCTTCAGCCGAGACGCCCGGCTGGGTGGCCGCGAGGAACCCGAAGCGGTCGGCGCCCAGGCCGTGCTGGTCTTCGTGATCCCAGGCGACGAGCGCGTCACGCAGCACGTTGCGGTAGCCGACGAAGGAGAGCGTCGCGTTCGCGCCGGATCCGGAGATCTGCGTCTGCAGCACGATGTTGCGATCGAGGCGCACGTTGCCGCTGCGGGTGTTGCCGGTCGATCCGATCCAGAAGACCTGATCTCCGGCCTGGGCGACGGCCTCGAAGTCGTGGGCCTCGCCCGCGCGTTCGAACTCGATGCGGTCGCTGAAGTCGAAGGCCGCGACGGCCTCCCCGCCCCGCTCCGAGAACAGGCGGATCGCGTTCGAGTCGTCGTCGGCCGCGAAGAAGAACCCGTCACCGGCGTCGATCGCGGCGGAGGCATCCGACATCCCGAAGTGCCCGCGGGCGTTCTCGTCGGCGAAGGCCGGGGCGACGCGGTAGGGGAGCTGCGAGATCGCGGTGCGCCCGTCGTCGGTGCGCAGGTGGACGGTGAGCACGGCGCTACCGGTGGCCGCGGGCGTCGCCGCGAGCCGGAACGATCCGTCTTCGGCGACATCGAGACGGATGGCCTCGTCGGGCACCACGGTGGGGTTGCTGCTGGTCACGGTCGCCGTGACGGCCTCGCCCGCGGCATCGGAGATCACGCCGGTGGCGACGGGATTGGTGCGCTGTCCGAGCACTGCGGCGAGGGCGCTGCCGGCGCCGCCGGGGACGCGCACGTCCCACGACAGGGTCGGCTTCGCGAGGATGGGACCTGCGGCATCCGTTCCCGGCTCGAACCCGGGCGCGAAGGCGACACCCCGGAAGGCGGTCTGCGGCGCGGCCGTCGCGAGGACGTCGGTCTGCGCGGTGAACGCGGCGTCGTCACCGGTGTCGACGATGCGCACGATCTCGTTGCCCTGGTTGAGGCCGCGCACGGCGTACAGCACCGAGTCGTCGCCCGCCTGGCGCGCCTCGAGGCCCCAGAAGTCGCCCGGCAGGGTCTCGACCCAGGTCCAGGTGGCGCCGGTCCGGCGGTACTTGGCGATACCTTCGCCCGCACCCTCGGTGTAGCCGACGTAGAGGTGGTCGCCGGCGAAGGCGAAGTCGTGCGCGACGGATGCGCCGACCGGCGCCGCGGCCACGAGCGTGAGCGGTGCGCCCGCGGCGGTCGGGATGCCGGTGCCGACCGTGTTGAGCCCCGAGAACCCGCTGCGGTCGCTCGTGAGGTAGAGCTGTCCGTCGTGGATGTCGACCACGCGACCGTTGTTGAGGTTGCTGCTGCCGGAGACGACGGCGGTGGGGTCGGACCCGCCGGCCTCGACCGTGAGCACGCCGCCGGCGGGAGCCGTGGAGTCGCCGCCGTGACCGCCCGCCCAGTAGCGGGTGCCGTCGATCGTGGCGGTGCCGCGGATGTGGCGCAGCGAGAATCCTCCGGCGAGCGTCGTGGCGGTGTCGACGTCGCCCTCCGACCCGATCCGGGCGATCACGCGCAGCGTGGCTGGGGCAGCCGTGTCGTTGAGTGAGCCCGATCCCGGGGCCGCGTCGTATCCGCCGAGCGTCACGTAGCGGTGGTCGGCCGACTGCTGCAGCGCACCCTGCTGGTCGCGGTTCGCCCCGAGGGTGAACGCGTGCTGGTCGCCGGCGGCCGCCGTCGGCAGCGCGATCGTGTCGCCGAGCTCGCCCTGCCCGTCGAGGAGCTGGATCGTGACCGGAACCGCGTCGTTGCCGGTGGTCACGCCGTCGCCGACCACCGAGACGGCGAGCTGGTCGGCGACGGCATCGGCGGCGACGGCCGCCTGCGGGGCGACGATCGCCGCGCTCGCCGCGACGAGCGCGGCGAGGCCGAAGGAGAGGGAGCGGGGGATGGGCACGGCGAGTACCTCCGGTCGGGGGTCGGGTAGATCCGACACAAACGGAAGCGGAAGAACGGATGCCGACGCGGGGGTGAACGGCAGGCGAACAGCGCACCGGGAACATGACGGATGTCATCCGCACCGCGTGACATCGACCTCCGGTGCGGGCCGTGCGCGCGGCGCTTCACTGGGAGCATGAGCCAGTCCCTCGTCGCCCCCGCCGATCGCCCTCCCGCAGACTCCGCGCCCGCCGTCGATCTCACCGGCATCGTCCGCCGCTTCGGGCACGGCGCGAATCGGATCGTCGCGGTCGATCACGTCGACCTCCGCATCGAGCGCGGTGAGGTGGTCGCTCTGCTCGGCCCGAACGGCGCGGGCAAGACCACCACGATCGACGTGCTCCTCGGACTCTCCGAACCCGACGAGGGCACGGCGCGCGTGCTCGGCACGCATCCGCACCGCGCGGTCACGGCGGGGCGCCTCGCCGCGGTGCTGCAGACCGGCGGACTGCTCTCCGATCTGACCGTGCGCGAGACGATCTCGGTGGTCGCCGGGCTGCACGGCGCCTCCGGTCGCATCGCCGAGGTCATCGATCGCGCCGACCTCACCGCGATCGCGCGTCGCCGCGTCGGCAAATGCTCGGGTGGCGAGAAGCAGCGCGTGAAGTTCGCGCTCGCGCTGCTGCCGGACCCGGACGTGCTGGTGCTCGACGAGCCGACCGCGGGGATGGACGTCACCGCCCGTCGCCGCTTCTGGGAGGCGATGCGGGCGGATGCCGACGCCGGCCGCACGATCGTGTTCGCCACCCACTACCTCGAAGAGGCCGAGCAGTTCGCGCGGCGCACGATCGTCATGAATCACGGCCGTGTGGTCGCCGATGGCGCCACCGCCCGCCTGCGCGCGTCACTGGGCGGCCGCATCGTCTCGGCGACGATCCCCGGCGGGATCGCTGCGCTCGCCGCGGAACTCCGCGCCGACGCCTCCGTCGCCGAGGTGTCGAACGACGCCGATCGGCTCACGGTGCGCGCCGAGGCATCCGATCTGCTCGCCGGACGGCTGCTGTCGCTCGGTGCCTGCGATCTCGAGATCACCGCTCCCACCCTCGAATCCGCCTTCACCTCGCTCACGGAGGACCCGTCATGACCACGCTCGTCGCCCCCGCGCTGTACCGCACCGAACTCGTGCGGCAGATCCGCAACCCGTACACGCTCGCCTTCACCCTGGCGATGCCGGTGGCCATGTATCTGCTCTTCGGCGCGAGCATGTCCTACGCCTCGCAGAGCGTGGGCCAGGCGAACGTCTCGTTCTACGTGATGGTGTCGATGGGGGCGTACGGCACGGCCACCGCGATGAGCTCGCTGTGCTCGCTCGCCGCCTCCGAGGTCGGACAGGGGTGGGGGCGTCAGCTCGCGCTCACCCCGCTCTCGACCGCGGGATACGCGGTGACCAAGGTGCTCGCCGCGGTGTCGTTCTCGGCCCTCGCCGTGGTCTTCGTCTATGCCGCCGGCCTCGCGACGGGTGCCGAGGCATCCGACACCTGGCGCTGGTTCGCTGCCGCGGGGATCACCCTGGGGCTCGGCCTGATCTACGGACTGTTCGGACTCGGCGTCGGCCTCGCCTTCAACTCCGACTCGGCCGCCGCTCTCGCGTCGATCTCGATCACCTTCTTCGGTTTCTTCGGGAACGTCTTCATCCCGCTCGACGGCGTGATGCTCGACATCGCGAAGTGGACCCCGATGTACGGCTACGTCGCGCTGGTGCGCTGGCCGGCCACCGACGGCACCCTCGTGGCGGGTGGGGCCGACCCGCTCTGGGCCGTGCTGCTGAACGTCGTCGTCTGGGCCGTGCTGTTCGCCGCGCTCGTGCGTCTCGGCGTGATGCGCTCGCGCAGCCGTCGTTAGGCTGGGCCGATGACCACCGAGGCTGCCGCGACCCCGGCGCACACCGGCCCCTGGGAGCGCTGGGGATGGTTGATGGCCGTCGTCTGGATGGTCTTCCTCGTCTACCCGGTGCTGGCGCTGCTCGCCTCGGATGCCGCGAGCGGATGGGTCGTGCTCGGATGGGCGGGACTCGTGGCATTCGCCACCGTGTACGTGATCGGATTCGTCATCGGGATGCGCTCGTCGTGGGGACGACCGCGCCCGATCGTGCGCACGCTGTTCTGGGTGCAGATCGCGTGCGCGCTCGCGACGATCCCGGCGATCGAGACGAACGCCCTCAGCTTCCTGCCGTACCTCATGTCTTACGCCAGCTACGGACTGCGGGGTGTCTGGCACTGGGTGACGACCCTCGCGGGCATCGCGATCGCCGCGACGACGATCGTCGCGACGGGGCGGTTCGGCGACCACTTCCAGATCCTCGTCATCGTGCTGCTCATCGCGGTCGTGAACACCGTGAACACCTGGTTGATCTCGCGCTCGGTCGACGCCGACAAGGTGCGGATGGATCTCGCCACCAGCGAGGAGCGCACGTCGATCGCCCGCGACGTGCACGACCTGCTCGGGCACACCCTCACGGCCGTGAAGCTCAAGGCCGAGCTCGCCGAACGTCTCGTCGACCAGGACCCCGAGCGTGCGAAGGCCGAGCTCGTGCAGATCGTGCACCTCACGGGTGAGGCGATCGCCGGCGTGCGCAGCACCGTCACCGGCATCCGCAGCGTCGCGCTGGCGGAACAGATCGACGCGAGCACGGTCGCACTCGAGTCGGCGGGACTGCACGTCGACGTCGAGGGCGACCCGTCGGCGCTGTCGCCCGCGCAGGCCCTGCCCGCCGGGTGGATCGTGAGGGAATCGACCACGAACATCCTGCGCCACGCGGAGGCCCGACGGGTGCGGATCACGATGGCTCCCGGGGTGATGGCCATCGAGGACGACGGACGCGGCGCTCGCGGACCCGCGGGCAACGGCCTGCGGGGCATGGCCGAACGCGCCGCGGCGGCCGGTGCCGTGCTCGCCGTGGAGGATGCCCCGACGGGCGGGACGAGAGTGAGCGTGACCTGGTGAGCGATCCGATCCGGCTGTTGCTCGTCGACGATCAGGCCCTCGTGCGGGGCGCGATGGGTGCGCTGCTCGAGCTCGAGGACGATCTGACGGTCGTCGCCGAAGCCGCCGACGGTGCCGAGGCGGCGGACAGGGCCGCGCAGGCGCAGCCCGACGTGTGCCTGATGGACATCCAGATGCCCGGCATCGACGGCGTCGCCGCGACGCGCGCGGTGTGCGAGGTGAGTCCGTCGACGCGCGTGCTGATCGTGACGACCTTCGCGCGCCCGGGGTATCTGCGTCAGGCTCTGGACGCCGGGGCGAGCGGCTTCATCGCCAAGGACACCCCGGCCGCCCAGCTCGCCCACGCCGTACGACGGGTGCACCAGGGGCTCCGCGTCGTGGATCCCGCGCTCGCCGAGGCCTCACTGTTCGAGGGCGCCAACCCGCTGAGCGAGCGAGAACAGCAGGTGCTGCGGCTGTCGGCCGACGGGCGCGCGATCGCGCAGATCGCCGCCGAGGTGTTCCTGTCGGCCGGGACGGTGCGCAACCATCTGTCGTCCGCGATCGGGAAGACGGCGACCGAGAACCGTGCACAGGCGGCCCGCATCGCCCGGGACAAGGGCTGGATCTAGGACCCCTGGATCTCGGGGGCGGGTCTCGCGAAAAGCTCGGGATCGACGGGCCGCTGCGCACGGGGCAGCTTCTCGACGACCAGCAGGTACGACTCGGTGACCAGCTCGGTCACGAGCCCCGGTTCGAGCGAGGGACCCGGGCGCAGCGAGATCCAGTGCCTCTTGTTCATGTGATAGCCCGGAACGATGTCGGCGAACGTCTCGCGCAGCGCGACCGCGTCGTCGGGATGCGACTTGACGGTCACCCGGCCCGTGCCGTCGAGGGGGAGCAGGAGAAAGACACGTCCGCGCACCTTGTAGACGTCCCACTCCGGTCCGAAGGGGTTCGTCAGCTCGGCACCGGGCAGTTCTTCGGCGCGTTCGGCCGCCGTGGCGGTGAGGGCATCGGCATCCATCGTCAGAACAGCCGATCCGAGCCCTTGTCGTCGGATCGCGCCGTGACGGCGACGCGATCGTCGAGGGATGCCGCCGCGAGCAGCGCCTCGTCGATGAGCTCGCGATCGCCCTGGGCGGTGAGCCATTCGTGGGCGAAGGCGGTCGGGATGAGGACCGGCATGCGGTCGTGCACGTCGACGAGATGGGCGGGCGCGGGGCGCATCACGATCGAGTAGCAGGTGAACCATTCGCCGTCAGCGGTGCGGCCGCGCTGCGTGACGGCCGCCATGCCGAACAGGGTGCCCCCGCCCATGCCGAACTCGTGCCACACGCGCTCGGGCTTCTTCATCTCGAACCAGCCGGTCGCCGGCACCAGCGCGCGGGTCTTGAGCGAGCCGGGGCGCTCCTGCAGACGCTCGGAGCGGGTGTTGATCGAGGGGAACTTCGCGGGTTCGCCGTTCACGAGGAATCCCCACCACGCGGGCTCCAGCGCGGTCTGGCCGTCGGCATCGACGACCACGGGATTGAGGTTGCGGAGGTTCTTGCCGGTCGGGCGCAGGGTCTCACCCGCGTTCTGCTGCGCCCACTGGCGCAGGCCGTCGAGCACGTCGGCGTCGGCCTCGGCCAGCAGCTCGGCGTCGGTGAATCGGGGATCCAGTCCATAGCTCGCGCACATGCCCACAGGCTAGTCCGGGCCACCGACATCCGTCAGGGGCGCGAGGGCGAATCCGGTACCGTGAAACGAGTGACTCCGACCCGTTCGCTCCCCGCGCCGCTCGCGATCGGCGGCGCCGTGGCGATCGGCGTCATGACCGCGATCCAGGCGCGCATCAACGGCGTCCTCGGTATCCGTCTGGGCGATGGCGTCGTCGCCGGCCTCGTCTCGTTCGCCGTCGGCACGGCCGTCCTGGCCGTCATCGTCGCCTCGCTCCCGTCCGGGCGCGCGGGCATGGGCAGGCTCGTCGGCGGCATCCGAGGGAGGAAGATCCCGCCGTGGATGCTCCTCGGCGGCGCCTGCGGCGCCCTCACCGTTTCTACGCAGGGGCTCACCGCCGCCGTGCTCGGGGTCTCGCTGTTCACCGTGGGCGTGGTCGCGGGCCAGACCCTGCACGGGCTCGTGCTCGACCGGATCGGCTTCGGTCCTGCGGGCGTCGTGGCCGTCACCATGGGACGCGTCGCCGGTGCCGCGCTCGCGCTGGTGGCCGTCGGGGTCTCCCTGGGCGGTGACGTGCTGCGCACCGCTCCGCTGTGGATGCTCGTGCTCCCGTTCGCCGCCGGAGTGGGCATCGCCTGGCAGCAGGCCGTCAACGGGCGGCTGGCGCAGCGCGTGTCGTCGCCGATGGTGGCGACCATGACGAGCTTCATCGCCGGGACCCTCGTGCTCGCCGTCGCCGCCGCGATCAGCGTCGCCGCTCAGGGAGCGCCGCACGCGCTGCCCGCCGAGCCGTGGCTGTACACGGGCGGCTTCCTCGGCGTCGTCTACATCTTCCTCGGGGCGTTCCTCGTGGCACACACCGGCGTGCTGCTGCTCGGACTCGGCTCGGTGCTGGGGCAGCTCGTCGCTGCGGTCGCGATCGACCTGATCTGGCCCACCGAGGCGGGGCCCGCGAGCTGGCAGATCGTCACGATGGTGGCGATCGCCGCGGCATCCGTGCTCGTGGCGGTCGTGCGCCGTCGGCGCTGACTACTTCGCTTTCTTCTTTTTCTTCGTCGCGTTCTTCTTCGCGGACTTGTCGTCCGTGGTCGCGCCGTCCGACGGCATCCGCGTCAGCAGTGCATCGGCATCGACGGGCGTACGCCGCCCCGGTGACTTCGCCGGCTTGTCGCCGACGTAGAGCCACCCCAGCAGCACCTCGTTCTTCGCCAGTCCGTGCGCCCGCGCGACCGCCTTCGACCGGGTGTATCCGCCGGTGCGCCAGAACACGCCCCACCCGGCTTCGTCGAGCAGCAGGCTCAGCGTGTGCGCGACACCGGAGGCGACCGCCTCCTGCTCCCACACCGGCACCTTGTGGTTCGTGCGATAGCTGCCGACCACCGCGATCAGCAGCGACGCGCGCAGCGGCTTGGTCGACGGCTTCTTCTCGCCCTCGGCCTTCGCGATCGCGGCGCCCAGGGCGAGCCGGTCGTCACCGCGCAGCTCGATCAGTCGCCACGGCCGCAGCGACGAATGGTCGGCCACGCGCCCGGCGGCGGCGATCAGCGGAAGGAGCTCCTCGCGGGAGGGCGCCTCCTCGGTGACCTTCGACCAAGACTGCCGCGAGCGGACGGCGTCGAGCGCGCTCACGCCTCGGGGGCCTCGGGAGTGAAGTTCATCGCCAGCGAGTTCATGCAGTAGCGGTCGCCGGTCGGGGTGCCGAAGCCGTCGGGGAAGACATGGCCCAGGTGCGATCCGCACGTCGCGCACCGCACTTCGGTGCGGACCATGCCGAGCGAGGTGTCCTCGATGAGCTCGACGGCCTCGGGGCGGATCGACTCGTAGAAGCTCGGCCAGCCGCAGCCGGAGTCGAACTTCGTGCCGCTCTGGAAGAGCTCGGCGCCGCATGCGCCGCAGGTGTAGAGGCCGGCGCGTCCCTCGTCGAGCAGCTCGCCGGTCCAGGCGCGCTCGGTCGCCGCCTGGCGCAGCACGGCGTACTGGTCGTCGCCGAGCTCCTTGCGCCACTCGTCTTCGGTCTTTTCCACGCTGTACGACATGAGTCCTCCTGGGGTCCTCTCCATTCTCCCCTGTCGCGGGGCGCCGGGCTGCGTGCATCCACAATGGAGGGATGACGGATGCTGTTCGCGAGCGCTACGCGCGCTTCGCCGAGAAGGAGGCGCCCGGTCGCAGCGCGCTGTACGCGGAGTGGGCGGCGGGCGTCGCCGGCGACGGCCCGGTGCAGGACGTGCTCGCGCGCATCCCCGAGAACCGGCGTCAGCCGCCGCTGGTCTTCGCGGTGACCCGCCTGCTCGGGGCGTCGCTCGACGGATACCCCGTGTGGCGGGAGTTCGTGCTCCGCACTGCGGATGCCGTCGTCGCCGAGTGCACCGCGCGATCGCTGCAGACCAACGAACCGCTCCGCCTCGCGGCGCTCCTCCCGGTGCTGTCGGAGATCGACGGACCGATAGCGCTGCTCGAGATCGGGGCATCCGCGGGTCTCTGCCTGTACCCGGATCGCTACTCGTACCGCTTCATCGGGCCCGACGGCGAGGTGCGGGTGGCGCTCGACCCGCCCGACGGGGTCTCGCCGGTCGTGCTCGACAGCCGGGTCGAGGGTGAGCTTCCCGAGCTGCGGCTACCCGAGATCGTGTGGCGCGCAGGGATCGATCTCGCGCCGCTCGATGCGCGCGATGTCGACGACCGTCGGTGGTTGCAGGGGCTCGTGTGGCCGGGGGAGAGCGGCCGCGAGCAGCGGATCGCGGCGGCGCTCGACATCGCTGCCGCCGATCCGCCGCTGCTCGTCGCCGGCGATGCACTCGAACGCCTTGATGCTCTCGTCGCCCGAGCGCCGGTCGGGGCGACTCTCGTGATCACCACTCCCGGCGTGCTCGTGCATATCCCGCGCGCGGCCCGCTCGGCCCTGGTCGACCGCATCCGGGCTCTGCCGGCGCGGTGGGTCACGATCGATCCACCCGGACTCCTCGACGTCTGGGAGCCGCCGATCGACGCCGACGTGTGGCCCGGGTTCGCCGTCGCGCTCGACGGCCGGGTGCGCGCTGCGGCCGACCCGCTCGGCGCATGGTGGGAGTGGCGCGGCGCCGAGTCACCGTGCGCGCCCTAATCTGGGCACATGATCGGTGACCTCACGGAGCGCGACCGCGCGATCCTCGCGCTGGAGACGGTCTGGCCCCGGCACGGCGGTGCAAAGGAAGAGGCCATCCGGGCGCAGCTGGGTATGAGTGCGGCGCGCTACTACCAGCTCCTCGGCCGGCTCATCGAGTCGGATGCCGCGCTCGAGTTCGATCCGATGCTGATCCGCCGGTTGCGCCGTCTGCGCGATGCGCGCGTCGTGCGTCGTTCGGCACGCACCCCCGGTTTCGTGGGCTGACCGCGCTCTCGGATAGCATCGTGGGGTGTCCAAGCCCACCCGTGATCGTTTCGACGACGTCCCCCGCTCATCCGGCCGCGTCGGGGCGCACCGCGCCGAAGCGCCGGGCATGAACGGTTGGGTGGTGCTGCTGTGGTCGTTCGTCGCCGCCCTCGTGCTCATCATCGTCGGCATCTTCGGCTCGCTGGTGGTGATGGGTCGCATCGACCTCTTCCCCGAAGCGGTGCCGACCGCCGAGCCGACTCCCGTCGAGACGGGTGTGCTCGACACGACGTTCGAAGTCACGATCCTCAACGCGACGCCCGATGAGGGACTCGACGAGCAGATGCGCGAGACGTTGCTGAACGCCGGGTTCACCACCGTGTATGCGAGTGACAGCGGCAGCCAGGACTTCGAGACCACGACCGTGTACTACGTCGACGAGGCCGATCGTCTCGCCGCGCTCGGTGTCGCCGATCTCATCGGGGGAGCGGAGATCGAGCAGAGCGACTTCTACGCCGACCTGAACGACGGCGAGGCGAAGCAGCTCACGATCGTCGTCGGTCTCGATCGCTCCGCCACGGCTCCCGAGACTTCTGCCGAGACGCCCGCTCCCTGAGACGCGTCGGGCACCCTCCGTCCGCGGCTTGCACTCGCAGGGGTCGAGTGCCAGAATGGCGTTAGCACTCTCTCACTCTGAGTGCTAAACCCAACGTCTACGTCCAGGAGGGACGAAAAAACTCATGGCAAAGATCATTGCTTTCGATGAGGAGGCCCGCCGCGGCCTCGAGCGCGGCCTCAACATCCTCGCCGACGCCGTCAAGGTGACCCTCGGTCCGCGTGGCCGCAACGTCGTGCTCGAGAAGAAGTGGGGCGCCCCCACGATCACGAACGACGGTGTGTCCATCGCCAAGGAGATTGAGCTGGACGACCCGTACGAGAAGATCGGCGCGGAGCTCGTCAAGGAGGTCGCCAAGAAGACCGACGACGTCGCCGGTGACGGAACCACCACCGCCACGGTCCTCGCTCAGGCTTTGGTCCGCGAGGGCCTGCGCAACGTCGCAGCCGGCGCCGACCCGATCTCGCTCAAGCGGGGCATCGAGAAGGCCGTTGCCGCGATCACCGAGGAGCTGCTCGCCAGCGCCAAGGAGATCGAGTCGAAGGAGCAGATCGCCGCCACGGCATCCATCTCCGCCGCTGACCCCGCGATCGGCGAGCTCATCGCCGAGGCGATCGACAAGGTCGGCAAGGAGGGTGTGGTCACCGTCGAGGAGTCGCAGACCTTCGGCACCGAGCTCGAGCTCACCGAGGGCATGCGCTTCGACAAGGGCTACCTGAACCCGTACTTCGTCACGGACCCCGACCGTCAGGAAGCGGTCTTCGAAGACCCCTACATCCTGATCGCGAACCAGAAGGTCTCCAACATCAAGGACCTCCTGCCCATCGTCGACAAGGTGATCCAGGACGGCAAGGAGCTCGTCATCATCGCCGAGGACGTCGAGGGCGAGGCTCTCGCGACTCTCGTGCTCAACAAGCTCAAGGGCATCTTCAAGTCGGTCGCCGTCAAGGCTCCCGGCTTCGGCGACCGTCGCAAGGCGCAGCTGCAGGACATCGCGATCCTCACCGGTGGTCAGGTCATCACCGAAGAGGTCGGCCTGAAGCTCGAGAACGCCACGCTCGACCTGCTGGGTCGTGCACGCAAGGTCATCGTCACCAAGGACGAGACCACGATCGTCGAGGGTGCCGGCGAGGCCGAGCAGATCGAGGGTCGCGTGACGCAGATCCGCCGCGAGATCGAGAACACCGACAGCGACTACGACCGCGAGAAGCTGCAGGAGCGCCTGGCGAAGCTCGCCGGTGGCGTCGCCGTCATCAAGGCGGGCGCGGCTACCGAGGTCGAGCTCAAGGAGCGCAAGCACCGCATCGAAGACGCCGTCCGCAACGCGAAGGCAGCCGTCGAGGAGGGCATCGTCCCCGGTGGTGGCGTCGCGCTCATCCAGTCGGGCACCAAGGCTCTCGACGCTCTGTCGCTCACGGGCGACGAGGCGACCGGTGCGAACATCGTCCGCGTGGCGATCGAGGCTCCGCTGAAGCAGATCGCGCTGAACGCCGGTCTCGAGCCGGGCGTCGTGGCGAACAAGGTCTCCGAGCTCCCCGCGGGCCAGGGCCTCAACGCCGCCACGGGCGAGTACGTCGACATGTTCGGCGCCGGCATCATCGACCCGGCGAAGGTGACGCGCTCCGCGCTGCAGAACGCCGCGTCGATCGCCGCGCTGTTCCTCACCACCGAGGCCGTCGTGGCCGACAAGCCCGAGAAGGCGTCCGCTCCGGTCGGCGACCCGTCGGGTGGCATGGACTTCTGATCCATCGCGCATGGCAGAACGCCCCCGGCTTCGGCCGGGGGCGTTCTGCGTTCCCGTGGACGACGGGGAGGAACCGCCGTCCACGGGAGGTCGGTGTCGGCCGACGGGTGTCGGCCGACGGACGTCAGCGGAACAGGCTGGCGGAGTACTGGTCGGCGTCGCTGTACTGCATCGCGGCCGAGCCCAGCGAGGTGCCGATCGAGTCGAGCACCTGCTCGACCTGCAGGGCAGCGGTGCGCCACTGCTCCGCGCACCCCTGGAACGCGGTCGAGGCGCTGCCCACCCACGACGACTGCAGCTGCGTGAGCTGCGCCATGAGGGTGGTCGATTCGGACTGCAGGCGCTCCATGGTGGCGCGGGCGGCGCTGTTCGCTGCCTGGACTGCTTCGGTGTCGACGGTGAAGACGGACATCTGGATTCTCCTTCGTGATGGGAGTTCCGAGATTAGGTCGAGCATCCGCCCGTCCGTCCCCGCGATGCGCGTGCTCGACGGCGTCCCGGAAGACCCTGCGCGATCGCCCGTCCGTGCAGGACGAGTGTCGGGCGCGACGGGGCGGGTGCCGGGCCGGGCGGGGCGTGTGCCGGGCGCGGCCGTGTCAGAGATCGAGTGGCTCGAGCGGCTGCGTGTCCTCGAGCAGGTGCGCGGGGGTCGCGCGCGACGGCGCGAGAGGAAGGGTCACGGTGAACGTGGCACCGCCGCCCGGGGTCTCCGAGACGGCGACGTTGCCGTTGAGCGCTTTCATGATCGACGCGACGATCGCCAGGCCCAGACCCGAGCCGCCGGTCTCCCGTGCGCGCGACGTGTCGGCGCGCCAGAAGCGCTCGAAGATCTGCTCGCGGATCTGCGGCGGGATGCCCTCGCCGTGGTCGACGATCGCGATGCTCGCCGTACCCTTCACTCGGTTCGCGTCGACGACGATCTCGATCGGGCCGTCCTCGGGCGAGAACCGGCGTGCGTTGCCGAGCAGGTTCGTGACGACCTGCCGCACCTTGTTCTCTTCGCCGAGCACGATCGGGGGTGTGCGGACCGGGGTGTCGGGGGTCTCCGAGAAGTCGATCGCGGGGATCTGCTCGGTCGGCGTCGGCGTCGAGCGGGGGCGCCGTCGCAGGCGCGAGAGCGCCGCACGGGAGAGTCCCCGAGGGGGAGGCGGCGGCGCGGGCACCGAGGCGATGCGCACGCTCGCGGTGTCGCTCGTCTCCGCCGTGCGGTCGATGACCGTCACCACACGTCCCGGAGCGGCCGCGCGCAGGTCGAGCGCGGCGTCGCGCGCCACCGGGCGCAGGTCGAGCGCGGCGATCTCCGGCTCGCGCTCCTCGTCGAGGCGGGCGAGGGCGAGGAGATCCTCGACGAGCACGCCCATCCGGATCGCCTCCTTCTCGATGCGCTCCATGGCGCGGGCGGTGTCCTCGTCGCCCTGGATCGCGCCCATCCGATACAGCTCGGCGTAGCCGCGCACGCTCACCAGCGGCGTGCGCAGCTCGTGGCTCGCGTCTCCGATGAACCGGCGCATGTGCCGCACGGTGCGCTCGCGCTGCGCCAGCGAACGGTCGACGCGGTCGAGCATGGTGTTGATCGCGGTGTTGAGCCGGCCGACCTCGGTCGTCGGCTCCAGATCGGTGAGTCTCTGGCTGAAGTCGCCCGCGGCGATCGACATGGCCGTCGCCTCCACCTGGCCCAGACGGCGGAAGGTGAGGGTGACGAGCCCCCGCGTGGCGAGGGCGGCGATCAGGATCGTGATCAGGGCGATCGTGATGTAGATGCCGAAGTACTGCGAGATGATCCGGTCGGCCTCGTCGAGCGGCATCGCGACGAGCTGGATGCGCAGGGCGCCCCCGTCGGCGGGGATGATCGCGACGGCGCTGCGGTAGACGCTGCCGTCCTTGCCGAGGAGGTCGGTCACCTCGTCCTCGTTCGCCGCGGCATCCTGCGGGGAGTACGACGAGGGGAAGAGCGGGGCGGATTCGAGCGGCATCGCCCCGGACGACGCGAGCAGGTCGCCATCCGCGTTGTAGATCGCGACGGCGAAGTCGCGCGGGGTGTCGCGGGGCGTCAGCGTCTCACCGTCGTCGGCGAGCACGAAGTAGCGGTCGGCGAGGTTGCTCGACACCAGGGCGGGCAGCTGCGCATCGATGTTCAGCACGAGCGCATTGCGCAGCACCGGGACGGTGCCCACGCCGGCGACGAGCAGCCCGAGCGCGAGGATCGCGACGGTGACGCCCGTGACCTTGGCGCGCAGGCTTATCCGCCGCCACCATGCGGTGACCGCATCCGGCTTGTGCGCCATGCGGTCCTCCCGGTGCGGCGTGGTTCTGGTCGAGCGGGCTCGGGTCAGGCGGACTTGCCGACCTTGAGCATGTAGCCGAACCCGCGCTTGGTCTGGATGAGGGATTCCTCGGTGTGCGGATCGATCTTGCGGCGCAGGTACGAGATGTAGCTCTCGACGATGCCCGCGTCGCCGTTGAAGTCGTACTCCCACACGTGGTCGAGGATCTGGGCCTTCGACAGCACACGGTTCGGGTTGAGCATGAGGTAGCGGAGCAGCTTGAACTCGGTCGGGCTCAGCTCGATCGGCTCCTTGCCCACGTGCACGTCGTGCGTGTCCTGATCCATCGCGAGCTCGCCGGCACGGATGATCGACTCCTCGTCGGCCTGCATCGTCCGGCGCAGGATGGCCTGGGCGCGTGCCACGATCTCGTCGAGGCTGAAGGGCTTCGTGACGTAGTCGTCTCCGCCGGCGTTCAGACCCTCGATCTTGTCGTCGGTGCCGTCCTTCGCCGTGAGGAAGAGGATCGGGGCCGTGAACCCGGCGCCGCGCAGACGCTTGGTGACGCTGAAGCCGTTCATGTCGGGCAGCATAACGTCGAGGATGATGAGGTCGGGCTCCTCCTCGAGCACGGCCGAGATGGTGGCGGCGCCGTTGGCGACCGTCTTCACCTGGAACCCCGCGAAGCTGAGGCCCGTGGAGAGCAGGTCACGGATGTTCGGCTCGTCGTCGACGACAAGGATGCGCGCAGCAGTCATGACCCCATTATGGTGACTCCGCCGATGCTCTGGCTGATTATCTGCCGGTGCGCCCCGTCGATCAGCGGTCAGCGAACGATGCGGCGAGGTCGTGTGCGTCGAGGATCGTGTAGCTGTAGCCCTGCTCCGCGAGGAACCGCTGACGGTTCTGCGCGTAGTCCTGGTCGATCGTGTCGCGGGCGATCAGCGTGTAGAAGCTGGCCGTGTGACCCGACTGCTTCGGGCGCAGCAGGCGACCGAGGCGCTGGGCCTCCTCCTGGCGCGATCCGAACGATCCGGACACCTGGATGGCGACGGATGCCTCGGGCAGGTCGATCGAGAAGTTCGCGACCTTCGACACGACGAGCAGCTCGATCTCGCCCTCGCGGAACTGGCGGTACAGCTCCTCGCGCTCGTCGACCGGCGTCGCACCGGTGATCTGCGGCGCATCCAGCGCCTGCGACAGCGTCTCGAGCTGGTCGAGGTACTGGCCGATCACGAGGATCCGCTCGCCCGGATGCTTCGCGATCAACTCACGCACGGCGCTGATCTTCGCCGGCGCCGAGGCGGCGAGGCGGTAACGTTCGTCGTCGGTGGCGGCGGCGTATTCGAGCCGGTCGTCCGGCGGCAGGTCGACGCGCACCTCGTAGCAGGCGGCGGGGGAGATGAAGCCCTGCGCCTCGATCTGCTTCCACGGCGCGTCGAAGCGCTTGGGACCGATCAGGCTGAAGACGTCGCCCTCGCGTCCGTCCTCGCGCACGAGCGTGGCCGTCAGCCCGATACGGCGTCGCGCCTGCAGGTCGGCGGTGAGCTTGAACACCGGCGCGGGCAGCAGGTGGACCTCGTCGTACACGATCAGACCCCAGTCGAGCGCGTCGAGGAGCGCGAGGTGCGCGTACTCGCCCTTCCGCTTGGCCGTGAGGATCTGGTACGTCGCGATCGTGACCGGCTTGACCTCCTTGGACTGGCCGGAGTACTCGCCGATCTCCTCGGGCGTGAGGCTGGTGCGCTTGAGCAGTTCGTCGCGCCACTGGCGTGCCGACACCGTGTTCGTGACGAGGATGAGCGTGGTCGTCTTGGTGGCCGCCATGGCGCCGGCGCCGACGATCGTCTTCCCCGCGCCGCAGGGGAGCACCACGACCCCGGAGCCGTCCTTGGCGAAGGCGTCGACGGCATCCTGCTGGTAGGGGCGGATCTTCCAGGAACTCTCGGCGAGGTCGATCTCGTGCGGTGTGCCCGGCGTGTACCCGGCGAGGTCCTCGGCCGGCCAGCCGATCTTGAGGAGCTCCTGCTTGATCTGGCCGCGGGCCCAGGCGTCGACGACGAAGGTCTCGGGGGTCGGGTGGCCGATCAGCAGCGGCTGGATGCGCTTGTTGTGCGCGACCTGCGACAGCACGGCGGGGTCGGAGGAGCGCAGGATCAGCACGCCCTCGTCGTCGCGCTCGATCACCAGACGGCCGTAACGGTTGACCGTCTCCTTGAGATCGACGGCCACCGAGGGAGGCACGGGGAAGCGCGACCAGCGGTCGAGGGTCTCGAGCATGTCGTCGGCGGTGTGCCCGGCGGCACGCGCGTTCCACAGTCCGAGGCGCGTGATGCGATACGTGTGGATGTGCTCGGGGGCGCGCTCGAGCTCGGCGAAGATCGCGAGTTCGTGACGCGCGCTCTCGGCATCCGCGTGGGCGACCTCGAGCAGCACGGTGCGATCGCTCTGGACGATCAGGGGGCCATCAGACATAGCAGACAATCCTACCCGCGCCCGGCTGTACGGGGCGCCTACGGGGCGACGATCGTCGCGCTGAGGATGCTCGACACGGGCAGGGTGCGCTCGACGTCGGCCGCTCGGTCGCGACCGCGCAGGCGTCCGCCGCCGAGCCCGGTCGCTTCGAGCAGGAGTTCTCGGCTCGATCCGTCGGGCATGCCGACGGTCACGCGCAGCACCGCACGGGCGCGGACGGCCGCATCGAGTTCGCGGTCGAGCCAGGCGGCATCCGCGTCGGGTCCCTGTCGAGAGCGCAGGCGGGCGATCAGCGGGGCGTAGTCGACGACGGCCGCTGCCGCTCCGGATGCCGTTCGCGGCGGATGCCGGTCGCCGATGAGGGGCGCGCCGTCGGCCCCGATCAGCGTGGCCGGGTACCGGGCATCGGTGAGCGCCCAGTAGACCGTGTCGCGACCGACCTTGCTGGTGAGGGACCCGACGTGCGCGGTCAAGCCGAGGGGGCGCAGACTCTGGTCGACGGCCATCGCGTCGATGAGGTTCCGGTCGTCGCTCTCGATGCGCGTGCGTCCGGTCTCATCGTCGGTCGAGACGCGCACCAGCCCGTGCCGCTGCGCGGTCTGGGCGATGAGGTAGGCGAGCGGCTGGGGGATACCGGTCAGCGAGATGCCGCCGAGGAAGTCGAGGATGCCCTGCTCGCTCTCGCCGACGACGAAGGCGTGCGCGATCGACTCGGCGGTGAAGCGGTACGAGGAGGCCTGCGCGGCGGACTCGCGGGCGGCGATCGTGCGCAGCCGCACGTCGAGCGCGGGAGTGAGCGGTCCGGGGGCGATCGCCGTGAGGTCGTTCTGCAGGAAGATGCGATCGACCTCCGCGGGGAGCAGCACGGTGAGCTCCGAGGTGTCTGCCGGGCCGCCTTCCCGCAGCGACGTCGCCCACGCGGGCTCGCTGCCGTTCTCGGCGACGAGTCCGAGCAGGCGGGCCGTCTCCCGCAGCGCATGGCTGCGGTCGGGCCAGGCGGGGTCCCAGGGGTGCGCGTCGATCCAGTTGTCGGTGGCGATCCATCCGCCGTTCGGGGTGCGCACGCCACGGGGGAGCGCGTCGCGGAACGACGTGGCGAGCCTCGTCCAGCGATCGGATGCCGAGGAGCGCAGCCAGCCGTCGCCGTCTGCCGTCACGCGCAGACGGCGCTCGGCCGCGGTGGCGAGCCCGGCGTCGACCGCGATCGACACGAGCGCGTCCACCAACTCGACCGCGATCCCCGCGTCGGCGAGCTGGCGCTTCTCGGCAGCGCTCACCGTGCCGCTCGCGAGGAGGGAGAACGGTGCATCGCGGGTGATCATCAGCAGGTCGGCGAGAACGGCGACCGTGGTGAAAGCGCGCTCGGCGGCATGCGCCGCCGCAGGTTCGGAGGGCTGCCGCAGCGATGCTTCGAGCGGCACGGGGATGGGACGCCCCTCGAGTGCCGTGGCGAGCTCCGGCCAGGTCGAGCCGTCGGGAGCCAGCAGTGCGAGGGCATCGAGGGCGTCGCGCTGAGTGCCGGCATCGCCCTCGTCGTGCGCACGCAGCAGCGCCGCCGCCTCATCGGAGGTGAGCCGGGGCAACGCTTTGGCAAGGGACGACGGATCCAGCAGCGCCTCGGCGGCGTCGAAGAAGTCGTGCCATCCGGGATCGGCGCGCACGCCGCGCGCGGCGAAGAGCCGGATGAGGTCGTCGTCGCCCGCCGCAGCCAGGCGATCGGCCAGCGGTCGTGCGTGCGTGCTCATGACGAGGCCGCTCTCAGGGTCGCGATGCGCGACCCTTCCGGATGAAGCTCATGGTCAGCAGCGTGATGATCATCGCGAAGGCGAGGGGGAGGCCCCAATAGGGGATGAAGGCGATGACGGGCCAAGCGCCGTGGCCGAACGCCTTCTGATCCATGCCGAGCGCGGTTCCGATGATGATCGCGAAGAAGCAGACGACGGACGCCGCGGCGATGCCGAGGGCCGTGAAGGCCAGGATGCGATCCACTCGGCGGATCGGAACATCCGGCTGGGAGTTCTGCGTACTCATCGGTCTCACACTACCCGCACCCGGGCCCTCGAGATCTCGCGGCCGGTGACCGGTAGGCTGGAGGGGGTCGCGCACGTGCGCGGCTGTCTTGTTCTGCACCGATTCAGCGAGGTTCTCCCATGCCCACCGGCAAGGTCAGGTTCTACGACGAAGACAAGGGCTTCGGCTTCATCGCATCCGATGATGGCCAGGACGTCTTCCTGCATGCGTCGGCGATGCCCGCCGGCACCGCCGTCAAGGCGGGCGCCCGCGTCGAGTTCGGCGTCGCCGACGGTAAGCGCGGTCTGCAGGCGCTTTCGGTTCGCGTGCTCGAGGCTCCCGTCAGCCTCGCGAAGGCCAAGCGCAAGTCGGCAGACGACATGGCGATCATCATCGAGGATCTCGTGAAGCTGCTCGACGGCATCGGCGGCGATCTGCGTCGCGGCCGCTACCCGTCCTCCTCCCACGGTCGCAAGATCGCGGCCGTCCTGCGCAAGGTCGCTGATGACCTCGAAGCCTGACGCCGACGCGCGTCTCATCGATGCCCACGACCTCGCGCTCGCCGCGCTGCGCGAGATCACTCCGGCCAACACCATCGGCCCCGCCGCCGGCTTCCTCCCCGAGGAGGACGGCTCGGTCTCGCTGCGCTTCGAGAACCGGCTCGCCGGCTACCCCGGTTGGTACTGGATCGTGACGGTCGCACGGGTCGACGACGAGGACCCGACGGTGCTCGAGGTCGAGCTGCTGCCCGGTGACGGTGCGCTCCTCGCGCCCGACTGGGTGCCGTGGGCCGAACGCCTCGCCGACTACCGCGCGCACCAGGTCGAGCTCGCCGAACAGGCGGCCGCCGCCGGTGACGATGCTGCCGCCGCGATCGACGGTGCGGACGACGAGGGTGACGACGATCTCGACGAGGACGATCTCGAGGACGACGAGCCGGACATCCTCCACGCCGGCGACCTCGACGGCGTCGACATCGACGAGCTCGACGACGAGGCGGATGACGACGACTCGGAAGAGGACGACTCCGACGAGGAATCGGATGACGATTCCGACGACGACGATTCCGACGACGAGGACTCCGACGACGAGGAGTGATCCTCCCCGGCATCCGGGGAGGGGCGCGGGCTCCGTGCCCGCGCCCGCACCTCAGGACGCGGTGTTCGCGAGCACGAAGTCGAGCGCGCGGGTGAGCTGGCGCACGTCGTCCGGCTCGATGGAGACGAAGGTCGCGACGCGCAGCTGATTGCGCCCGAGCTTGCGGTAGGGCTCCGTGTCGACGATCCCGTTGGCGCGGAGCGTCTTCGCGATCGCCGCCGCGTCGATGCTGTCGTCGAAGTCGATCGTGACGACGACGGGGGAGCGGTGCGCCGCCTCCGTGACGAAGGGCGTCGCGACCTGGGAAGCCTCTGCCCAGTCGTACAGCACGCCCGAGGACTCGGCGGTGCGAGCGGCAGCCCAGCTCAGGCCGCCGTTGTCGAGGATCCACCGCAGCTGGCTGTCGAGCAGGTGCAGGGTCGTCAGCGCCGGGGTGTTGAGCGTCTGGTTCAGGCGCGAGTTGTCGAGCGCGTTCTTCAGGCTCAGGAACTCCGGGATGTACCGATCGGATGCCGCGATCCGCTCGATCCGCTCGATCGCCGCCGGCGAGGCGACGGCGAACCACAGTCCGCCGTCGGACCCGAGGTTCTTCTGCGGCGCGAAGTAGTAGAGGTCGGCCTGCGTGGCGTCGAAGTCGATGCCGCCCGCGGCGCTGGTCGCGTCGATGACGGTCAGTGCCCCCTCGGAGGCGACGCGCTCGACGGGAACGGCCACGCCGGTGGAGGTCTCGTTGTGCGGCCAGGCGTAGACGTCGACGCCGTCGACGATCTGTGCGGTCGTCGCCGATCCGGGCTCGGCCTTGCGCACGTCGGGGGCGTCGAGCCAGGGAGCTCCTGCCGCGGCGGCGAACTTGCCGCCGAACTCACCGAAGACGAGGTTCTGGCTGCGGCGCTCGATGAGACCGAAGGCCGCCGCGTCCCAGAACGCCGTGGATCCGCCGTTGCCGACCAGGATCTCGTATCCCTCCGGGGCGCGGAACAACGCGGCGAGCTGCTCGCGCACGCTGCCCACGAGGTTCTTCACGGGCGCCTGGCGGTGCGAGGTGCCGAGGATCGACGCTCCCGCGGTCACCAGAGCCTCGAGCTGCGCGGGGCGCACCTTCGAGGGTCCGCAGCCGAAACGGCCGTCGACGGGCAGGAGGTCACGCGGAATCTCGATCGCCATGCGTAGATTCTACGGGGGCGCGCGTGGCGTGTTTCACCGTGCGCGGGCCCGATGTCCGTGCGGGAATGTAGGCTTGCCTAAGAACCTCGGAGGGCCAGAACATGACGGATCTGATCGACACCACGGAGATGTACCTCCGCACCATCCTCGAACTCGAGGAGGAGAACATCGTCCCGCTACGTGCGCGCATCTCCGAGCGCCTCGGCCACTCGGGCCCCACGGTCTCACAGACCGTCGGCCGGATGGAGCGCGACGGTCTCGTGATCGTCTCCGAGGACCGCACCCTCGAGCTCACCGACGCCGGCCGCCGCAAGGCCGTCGACGTGATGCGCAAGCACCGCCTCGCCGAGCGCCTCCTCTCCGATGTGATCGGACTCGACTGGGCGTTCGTGCACGAAGAGGCCTGCCGGTGGGAGCACGTCATGAGCGAGCAGGTCGAGCGTCGTCTCGTCGAGCTCCTCGGGCACCCGACCGAGTCGCCCTACGGCAACCCGATCCCCGGACTCGACCAGCTCGGCGACCTCCCGGCGCGCACTTTCGACGAGGGCGTCATCGGCCTCGTGCAGAAGCTGAACGCGGCGGGTGAGCCGATCGACGGCACCGTCCGGCGCCTCGCCGAGCCCGCGCAGGTCGACCCCGAACTGCTCGAGCAGCTGCGCGATGCGGGTGTCATGCCCGGTGCGCGCGGCGACTTCCGCTTCAACGAGGGCTACGTCCTCATCCAGATGGAGGGCAAGGAAGACGGGCTCGAGCTTCCGGTCGAGCTCGCCTCGCACATCTTCCTCGTGGGGGAACCCGCCTGAAAATGGCTCCTGAACTGGCTCTCCGAGGATTGCCAGGTTCACAGGGTGACATGATCGTTATCTTCCGGTAACCTCGGTCGAGTCGTCGGCGAAGCCCGCAGACGATCAACCGCGTCGGTTGCCTCCCAGGCTCGTCGTCGATGCGGTGAGAAACGCACAACGTACCCGAGATACACACGTGCCACGAGAGCAGAGTGCCGACGAGCCAGCGCTACCCGAGCGCGCAGGCGCTGGAGGATGTTTTGGTCGCAGACAACGAATTGCCCGTGAAGAAATCTGAAGACCGCACTATCGCCCGCCGTACCGGCGGGAAGACCGGCGCCCGCTCCATCGCGAAGCCGATCCGCTCGGTGGCCATCTTCGCGGCAGTCGGTGCCCTCGTCGCCGCCGTCGCCCTCCCCGCCTACGCCGCCACCAAGCCGGCAGAGGCGGCCACCACCGTGCAGCAGCTCGCCGCCGTCGACGCGCAGTCGCTCGTCGTGGCGTCCGAGGCCACCGCAGCACCCCTCGATCGCGGAACCTTCACGGCGACCACGCCGGAGGAGATCGAGAAGAAGAAGGCCGAGGAAGCCGCGGCTGCGCGTGCCGCCGAGGCGGCCAAGGCCGCCGCTGCCTCCACCAGCACCAACTTCAACACCGCGGGCTATGCTCTCGTCGCGCCCGGCTCGGGCGAGGTCCGTTACCCGCTTCCGCTCGGCTCGTGGAACGTCAGCCGCACGGTCGGCGGCGGTCACAACGGCGCCGACATGCTCGCCCCCGCGGGCACTCCGATCTACGCGGCCGCTGCCGGCGTCGTGCGCGCCTCGGCCGAGAGCATCGGCGGATACGGCGTCTGCATCATGCTCGACAGTGTCATCGGCGGCCAGCGTGTGCAGACCACCTACGGTCACATGATCTACGGCTCGCGTCAGGTGCAGCAGGGCCAGACCGTCGAAGCCGGCCAGCTCATCGGCTACGTCGGAAGCACCGGTCGTTCGACCGCCAACCACCTCCACTTCGAGGTCTGGGTCAACGGCGGACTCGTCGAGCCCATCGGTTGGCTCGGCGCCAACGCCGGCTGACCTGTCACCCGCTGACCCGCCCCCCGACCTCTCCGAAACCGTTCGGGCGAGGGGAACACGCCCGAACGTTCACCGGCTGTTTCGCCCTGCACCCTCTGCAATGGGTTAGCCTGAACCCGTCGTCGAACTGACGGGAGAAGCCGATGGACACGAAGCCGAGTATCCGCACCATGGATGCCCTCGGTCGTCACGTCCTCCGGCATTGCCCGCAGGGACGCCGCGGTTCCTCCGCGCGCAAAAGGCGCTGTCTCTAGACAGCGCCTTTTTTCGTCCCTGCGATCGTTCCTCCTCCAGCACGACGTCGTGTGAGTCGAGAGTGCCGGGAAGCCGTCCCGGCGGATCGAGAGGATGACGAATGCGCACACTTGTCCTGAACGCGGGCTACGAGCCCCTGGCGATCGTGTCGTTCAAGCGAGCCCTGGTGCTCGTGATGAACGACAAGGCCTCCGTGATCGAACGTATCGAAGGGGACCCCGTCTGGGGGAGCCGCGGTGCCTACGACCGCCCGGCGGTGATCATCCTCTCGCGCTACGTGCGCGTGCCGAACAGCAGACGCGTGCCGGTCACCCGTCGCGGCGTGCTGCGCCGCGACAATCACCGGTGCGGTTACTGCGGCAAAGCGGCATCCACCATCGATCACGTGATGCCGCGTTCGCGTGGCGGAGCCGACTCTTGGGAGAACCTCGTCGCCTGCTGCCTGCGCTGCAACAACGTGAAGAGCAATCGCACGCCGCAGGAGATGCGCTGGGAGCTGCGGTTCGTCCCTCGCCCTCCGCACGGCACGGCGTGGACCGTACGCGGCACCGAGCGCAGCGACCCGCGGTGGGAGCCGTACCTGGCGCTCGCGGCCTGAGCCCGCGCGGCAGAGAAGCGCCTCAGACGACGCGGCTCAGAGGAAGTAGTCGAGCGTGAGCTTCGCGAGGATGCCGATCGAGCCGAGGACGATCCCGATGATCGCCATCGTCGTGTGGGCGCCGTTCGTGGCCAATCCCTGACGACGTGCCGTCGACTGCGCGCGCAGGGTGAACACGCCCATCCCGATGCCGATGAATCCGGCGATCCAGGGCAGGACGATGATCGAGACCGCTCCGGCGACGACCGAGATGATGCTGCTGGTCTGCGGTGACGTCTGCTTTCGCCCCGCGGGCGCGGGGGCCTGTCCGGGATAGCCGTAGGGGGCGACCTGCTGCGGGGGCTGGACCGGCTGCGGGGGTGTCGAGTACTGCGGCACGACCGGGGGTGCGTACTGCGGCGCGGGCGGCGGTTGGTAGCCGAGCGGGCTGGCCGTGGGTGCCGGGGGAACGGGCGGGACCGACGCGGCCGGCGGGACGCCCGGGCCCGGTGCGGGCGGCGGAGCGTACGGGTTCTGCGTCGGATCGGTCATCGTCGTGTCCCCACTCGTCGTCGGATGATCAGCGTGCCCTCGACAGGATTCGAACCTGCGACCTGCCCTTTAGGAGAGGGCTGCTCTATCCTGCTGAGCTACGGGGGCCTGGTGTCCAGTCTAGCGACCGGATACGACAGGCCCCCGAGGTGCAGTGGAGGCTCGGCGGAGTGTCAGTCCAGGCCCTGGCGCCACAGCTTCGACGGCCACCAGATCTTCTTGCCGATGTCGTAGGCGAGAGCGGGCACCAGCAGCGAGCGCACGATGAACGTGTCGAGCAGCACCCCGAACGCCACGATGAACGCGAGCTGCACGAGGAACAGGATCGGGATCACCGAGAGCGCGGCGAACGTCGCGGCCAGTACGAGACCGGCCGAGGTGATGACGCCGCCCGTGATCGACAGGCCGCGCAGCACGCCCTCGCGCGTGCCGTGCGCCAGCGACTCCTCGCGCACACGCGTCATCAGGAAGATGTTGTAGTCGATGCCGAGGGCGACGAGGAAGACGAAGCCGTAGAGCGGCACGGCGGGGTCGGCACCGGGGAAGTCGAAGATGCCGTTGAAGACCAGCGCCGAGACGCCCATCGCGGTGCCGAACGACAGCACCGTCGTGAGGATCAGCAGCACGGGCGCGAGGATCGAGCGCAGCAGCATCATCAGGATCAGCATGATCACGACGAGGATCACCGGGATGATGAGGTTGCGATCGTGGATCGACGCGTCGTTCGTGTCGATCGCCGTGGCCGTCACACCGCCGACGAGGGCGTCGATGCCGGTGAGCTCGGCGCGCAGGGAACGCACGGTCTCGGCTGCGGCATCCGAATCCGCGGCGTCGGTGAGCGTCGCCTGCGGCAGCACATCGCCCGAGATGACCGTCGGGTCGGGGGCGGGGGTTCCGGGAGGGCCGACCGCGACGATGCCGTCGGCCGTGATGCTCGCGGTTCCACTGGGGGAGTCGGATGCCGTCACCGCGACGCTGTCGACGCCGTCGTTCGCGAGCAGTACGTCCGCGGCATCCTGCAGCGAGTCCTCGGCGACGATCACGTAGGCCGGGCTGCCGGAGCCACCCGGGAAGTGCTCACCGAGCGCCGCCTGGCCGTCGCGCGCCTCGGACTCGCCGAGCACGAGATCGGACTGCGGCACGCCCACCGCGTTCAGCTGAGTGATGCCCGCCGCGCCGGCGAGCAGCACCAGCGTCGTGACGATCCAGATCACACGCGGGCGACGGGTGATGACCCCCGCGAGGCGCGCCCAGAGGCCCGTGGTGCGCATGCCGTGCTCCTCGGCGACGACCTCCGGCTCGAACCGCGGACGTCGCGGCCAGAAGACCGCGCGGCCGAAGAGCAGCAACAGGGCGGGCAGCAGGCTGAGCGCGGCGAGCATCGCGAACACGATGCCGATCGCCGCGACCGGACCGAGGGTGCTGTTCGACTTGAGATCGCTCAGCAGGAGGCACAGGAGACCCGCGATCACCGTTCCGCCGGAGGCGACGATCGGCTCGAACGACCCCTTCCACGCGGCCATGACGGCTGTGCCCTTGTCCTCTGCGATGCGCAACTCCTCGCGGAAGCGCGCGACGAACAGCAGCGCGTAGTCGGTCGCGGCGCCGATCACGAGGATGAAGAGGATTCCCTGGGTCTGACCGCTCAGCAGCAGGATCTCGAACTTCGCGAGCCACCACACCACCAGCAGGGCGACGCAGAGCGCGAAGAGGCTGGTGGAGAGCACCACGAGAGGTAGCAGGAACGAGCGGTAGACGAGCACGAGGATCACCAGCACGGCGAGCAGGGCGACACCCAGCAGGAGCCCGTCGATGCCCGCGAAGCCGGCGGCGAGGTCGGCCGTGAATCCGGCGGGGCCGGTGATGTACACGCTGACCCCGTCGGGTGCGGAGGAGCGCAGCTCGTCGCCGAGCTCGACCGTCACGTCCTTCAGCTCCGCGTCTCCGCTGATCGGGATGAACGCCTGCACCGCGTATCCGTCGTCGGAGACGAGCGCGGGCGAGACGTCCTCGCCGATGCCGTCGAGTGAGGGGGTGTCGGCGACGGCATCCGTGATCGTCGAGATCTCGGCATCCGTCAGCTTCGTTTCGGACGTGAACACCGCGATCGCGGGGATCTCGTCGCTGTCGCGGAACTCACCCAGCAGCTCCTGCACCTGGGTGGCGTCCGCCGACTCGGGGAGATACGTCGTCTGATCGTTGGAGGAGACCTCGTCGACCTTGCCGAAGAGCGGACCGCCGAGCGATGCGCCCACGAGCCAGACCAGGATGAGCGCGACCGGCAGGAACACGCGCACCCAGGAATGGCGGCGCGAGCGTTCGCGGATGGTCGGCGTCGTGGCGCGGTCGGAGAGGGGCATGGTCGGGCCTTTCGGGTGGTGCGGGTGCTGCGAGAGGACGGTCAGGAGACCCAGGCGAGGATGAGGATCATCGTCGCGAGGAAGCCGGCGAAGTAGTTGAGGAAGATGAAGCGGCGCCAGGCCCGGTTGGTCGCGCCGGAGTCGTCATCGCTCACGCGCCACCAGGGCGCGGCGTTGATCAGATAGGGGAGCGCGAGCAGAGCACCGAGTGGCCCCGGCCAGGCCGTCAGCAGCATCAGGATGCCGGCGAGCGCCCACAGCCCCAGCGAGAGGCGCACGGTCGCGGCGGCACCGATCACGGTCGCCACCGAGCCGATGCCCGCTTCGCGGTCGGGGCCGACGTCCTGCACCGCGCCGAACGCGTGCGCCGCCATGCCCCAGAGGAAGAAGGCCACGAGCACGAGCACGATGTCGCGTGAGACGCCCGACCCCGCCAGGGCCAGTCCGACGATCGCCGGGGTCACGAAGTGCAGGCTCGATGTCACCGAGTCGAGGAACGCGCGCTCCTTGAAACGCAGGCGCGGCGCCGAATACGCGACCACCGCGAACACGCTCACCGCGAGCCACACGGTCGACGCGGCATTCCCCACCACGACGAGGTAGATCAGGAACGGGATGTTCGACGCCGCCGCCGCCCACAGCGTCGGACGGTGCATCCGCGGGGCGAGGAGTGCGCCCTCGATGCCGCCCTTGCGCGGGTTGGCGAGATCCGAGGCGTAGTCGAACACGTCGTTGATCCCGTACATGGCGAGGTTGTAGGGGATCAGGAAGTACACGAACCCGATCACGAGCGTGAGGTCCAGCTCGCGCGTCGTGAGCAGATACCCGGCGGCGAACGGGAACGCGGTGTTGATCCAGCTGATGGGGCGCGAGGAGAGCAGGATCTGCCCGAGGTCGCGGGCGAGCGACGGGCGGGCGGCGGGGGCGCTCATGCGCGGGTCCTGTCAGAGGAAGGGGCGCCGTCCACGGTTTCGCCCGGAGCGGTGCGCCGCGAGCGGAGCAGCGCCCACAGCGCCGGCAGAAGCACAGCGCCGGCGAGCGGATACGCGAAGTCCTCGATCGGGGCGAGGCCGATGTGCACGCCGAGAAGCTGCGTCCCGGCGTAGTGGAAGAGCTCGCTCGCGATCATGATCGTGTCGAAGACCGCTGTCAGCGTGAGCAACACGAGGACGGTCAGGGCGACGGCACCGGCGTGCGGCCCCCGACCGCGGGCGAGGAGCGTCAGGGCGATCGCGAGCACCACGGCGGCACCGAGGAACCACGCGGCGAGCTGCAGGTAGGTCATCGCGCCTCCTCGCTGCGCGCCGGACGAGCGCGGCCACGTGTGAGCAGGCGCGCCGCCCCGGTGTAGACGACCATGGTGCAGATCACCAGGAACGTGAGGAAGACCGGCTCCTCGAGCGGCATCTCGGGAGCGAGCACGATGCCGGTCGCGATCGCGCTCTCGCCGCGGTAGAAGATCCCGGTGACGATACCGAAGACGTCCCAGATCAGGAAGAACGCGAGACCTGAGATCGTGACGACGGTCGCCGCGACCGCATCGCGCCAGAAGAACAGTCGGAAGCGCCGGTCCAGCAGCAGCATGCAGCCCGTCGATACCAGCAGGGCCGCCAGGTACACGAAGCCCATCAGCGCGCCGTCGATTCACGAGGAGCGCGCGCGGGCGTCGGCAAGGGGCCGGCGGAGTGGTCGCCACGGATGCGCTTGAGCACGATCTCGGCGCTGATGAGGCACATCGGCACGCCGACGCCCGGTGCCGTCGTGGCCCCGGCGTAGTAGAGGCCGCGCACCCGTTTCGAGGCGTTCTGCGCGCGAAACATCGCGCTCTGCGACAGGATGTGGGCCGGACCCAGCATCCCCCCGCTCCACGAGTGGTAGTCGTCGCGGAAGTCGGCAGGGCCCTTGGTCTCGCGCACCACGATCCGCTCGCGCAGGTCGGGGATGCCCGCCCACGTCGAGACGAGGTCGATCGCGGCATCGGCGGCCCGCTCGATCGTCGCCGATCCTGCGCCGTCGGCACCCCCGTGACCGAGGTCGGGGTCGGCGGGGATCGGCACGAGGATGAAGAGGTTCTCGTGGCCTTCGGGTGCGACCGCATCGTCGGTCGCGCTCGGGCGGCAGACGTAGGTCGAGGCGGGGGAGGGGATGCGCCGCTCGGACCCGAAGATCGCGTCGAAGTTCGCATCCCAGTCGTCCGTGAAGAACAGGGAGTGATGGGGGAGCTCCGGGAGTGCACCGCGCACTCCGAGCATGACGAGCACCGCGCCCGGGCCGCTCGTGCGCCGCGTCCACCAGGACTCGGGATAGCTGCGCTGCTCGGCGGGGAGGAGCGCCGTCTCGGTGTGGTGCAGGTCGGCACCGGACACCACGATGTCGGCGTCCTCGACGTGGCGTTCGCCCGCGGCATCCGTCCATTCCACACCGGTCGCCCGCGTCGCCCGACCGCGGCCGGTGGTGCGGATGCCGGTGACCTCCGCCTCCGTCACGATGTCCACGCCCGCCTCGCGGGCCAGCGCCTCGATGCGCTGGGCGACGCCCCAGAACCCGCCCTGCGGGTAGCTGACGCCCTCGTCGAGATCGAGCGCGCTCATCAGGTGGTACATCGCGGGGGCGCTGCGCGGATCGGTGCCGAGGAAGACCGCCGGGTATCCGAGGATCTGCCGGAGCAGCGGGTCGCGGAACCGTCGGCCCGCGAAGGACTGAAGCCGAGTGCCGAGGAGGGAGAACAGCCGCGGCGCGGCCTTCAGCACCTCGCCGGTCGTCAGCGTCGTCAGCCGGGTGAAGGGGTTGTAGAGGAAGTACTTCTCGGCCATCGACGTCGCATGGTGGGCCGAATCGAGGTAGTCGGACAGGGCGCTCGCTGCACCCGGCTCGCGCGACTCGAACAGCCGGGCGACGGCGTCGCGCCCCGCCGGCACCGTGACCTCCGAGGTCACCGCATCGCCCTGCGGCTGGCGGAACACGCGATACCCGGGGTCGAGCGGCACGAGGTCGAGCTGTTCGGCGGCCGACGTGCCCATCATCGCGAACCAGTGGTCGAACACCTCCGGCATCAGGTACCAGGAGGGGCCGGTGTCGAAGCGGAAGCCGTCGCGCTCGATGCTGCCGGCCCGCCCGCCGATCTGCGCGTTCTTCTCGAGGACCAGCACCTCGTGGCCGTCACGCGCGAGCAGGCCGGCCGTCGCGAGGCCCGCGACGCCTGCTCCGATCACCACGACCCGGCTCATCGGGGCTCCACCGCGGTGACGAGCACGGAGCGCGCGGCGAGCAGTGCCTTCAGCGGGTCGGGCACGCGTACGCGCCGTCGGTAGAGGTCGTCGACCGGGGTCTTCGCGACGCGTCGGGTGAGCGCGGCGAACAGGGCGAGGGCGCTGCGCACGGCGGCGCGCGCATCCTTCGGGAGCAGCGGGATCGAGGCGCGGGCATCGTCGAGCTGCCTCTCGACGGTCGCGACCCAGGTGTCGCGGTCGGCGTCGGTGAGACGTTCGGAGGTGCCGAGGTAGCTGCGGCGCAGTCGGTCGGTGTCGTCGGCGAGATCGCGCAGGAAGTTCACGTTCTGGAACGCGGCGCCGAGCTGGCGTGCGCCGTGCTCGAGCGTCTCGCGCTGCGCGGGCGTGCGCTCGGCGTCTCGCAGGAACACGCGCAGGCACATCAGGCCCACCACCTCCGCGGAACCGAAGACGTACCGCGCGTGGGCATCGGCGTCGTACGAGGCCGCGGCATCCGCCGTCGGGATGTCGGCGCGCATCGAGTCGAAGAACGGCTGCGTGAGGTCCTCCCCGATTCCGCACGCGCGCGCGGTCTGCGCGAAGGCGTGCAGGATGAGGTCGCTGCTGTACCCGGTGCGCAGAGAGCGGTGGGTCTCGGCGATGTACGACGTCAGGGCGTCGGCCTGCGCCCCGGCGTCGAGTCCCGCCTCGGCGGCCACGCCGTCGACGATCTCGTCGGCGATCCGCACCATCGCATAGATGTTGCGGATGTGCTGACGGTGTCGGGGGCCGAGCAGTTTCGTGGCCATGCCGAACGACGTCGAGTAGGCGCGGATCACCCCGGCGGTGGCGATCTCGGCGGTGCGGCTGAACCGGCGCAGGGACTCGTCGCCCCCGGGCGCGGCGGTCACGATGCGCGCCCCTGGATACGCGCGATCAGGGTGCGGATGCTGTCGACGACATCGCCCGAGACGATGTGCGCGGACTCGATGTCGACCGCGACCGCGGATGCCGCGGCGAGTTCGTCGGTCACGAGGCCCTGTACGAATCGTTCCGCGCCGCAGTCGCGCAGGTGCTCGCGGATGCGCACGGCCCCGTGCTCGTCGAGAACCGCAGAGCCGAAGTGCTGTCGGATGTGGGGCCACGCGGTCGTCATCCGCGCGTACGCGATGATGGCCGTCTCCTTGCCCTCGCGCAGGTCGGAGAAGGCGTCCTTGCCGTGCACCTCGTGGTCGCCGAACACGCAGAGCAGGTCGTCCTGCAGCTGGAAGGCAAGACCGAGATGGCGGCCGATCATGGCGAGGTCGTCTTCCAGCTCGACCGAGGCGCCGGCGAGGATCGCCGCCGCGCGCAGGGGGAGCGAGAACGAATACGTCGCCGTCTTGTAGGTGCTCATCTCGAGGATCGTACGGAGCTCGGGTTCGATGATCCCGTCGCCCAGGCCGACGTCGATGTGCTCCCCGGCGACGGTCTCGACGATGGTGTGCTCGACCAGATCGAGCAGACGCAGGCGCGCGGCGGTCGAGACGCGAGCGCGGGCGAAACCGAGCACCGAGGTCGCCAGCAGCAGATCACCCATCAGGATGGCGCTCGAACGGGCCCAGTGGAGCTCGGAGTCCTCGCGTCCCCGGCCCGTGGCCGCGGCGAGGGTGCCGATCAGGTTCGGCTGCCGCCGGCGCACGAGATCGCCGTCGATCACATCGTCGTGCAGGAGGAAGGCATAGTGGAGCAGCTCCACCTCCGCCGCGATCTCGATGGCCGTCGTCTGGTCGACTCCCGCGCCGGATGCCGTCAGCGCCCGATGCATCTCGAGGAGCAGGCGGGGACGGATCATCTTGCCGCCCATGGCGTGAGCGGCGGCGGCGCGCCAGAGCGCGGCGAACGGCTCTCCGTAATTCTCCGCGGCCGTTCCCCGCTCGAGGAAGCGCTGACGCAGCGCTTCCTCGACCCGGATCCCGAGTTCGTCCTGTGTCGCGACGGCCGCCATGATCAGAGTGCGCCGCTCTCTCGGAGTAGCAGGAGCTGTTCGACGAACCAGGGGCTGAAGGCGAAGGGCGTTCCGGCGACGGCCGCGGCGACGTCGGCGGCATCCGCCCACGCCCATTCCGCGACCTCGTCCACGTGGGGCGAGAGATCGCCCTCGAGTCGGGCGACGTAGACGGGGCACACCTCGTTCTCGACGATGCCGCTCGCGTCGACCGCGCGGTACCGGTAGTCGGGGAGCGCGAGGCGCAGGTCGACGACGCTCGCGCCGAGTTCTTCGTGGGCACGGCGGTGCACGGCATCCGCGATCGCCTCACCGGGGCGGGGGTGCCCGCAGAAGCTGTTCGTCCAGACGCCCGGCCACGTCTTCTTGCCGAGCGCGCGACGGGTGACGAGGATCTTCCCCCGCTCGTTCAGGAGGTGGCAGGAGAACGCGAGGTGCAGAGGGGTGTCGGTGGTGTGGACGTCGCTCTTCGGCAGGGAACCGATCGCGGTTCCGTTCTCGTCGAGAAGGGTCACGTCGTCCATGGCGTCCTCTACAGGTCATTTCACTAGCTTGGCGAGTAATTAACTTAGCATGAAATAGATCGTTGTGTAACATGATCGCATGGACACTGCACCCGGCACTACCCCGAAGACGGGGTCGCCGGTCGACGGTTCGCGATCGGATGCCGCGGCCGACGGGCTGAGTCACGCGGCGATCTACGACGTCGAGGCGAGCGACCCGCGCGGTGCGCTCATCGATCGCACGGGTGTCGCGCCGGAGGATCTGCAGCAGATCGCTCTCGTGATGGGGGCGCTCGGAGAGTTGCGTGAGGCCGAGCAGAAGCTGTCGCGCGCATCGCGTCGCTATATGCAGCTCAACGAGACCGACATGCGCGCGCTGCATTACCTCATCGTGTGCGCCAATCGGCACGCGATCGCGACGCCGGGTGGCATCGCGCAGCATCTGGCGATCTCGACCGCGTCGACCACCAAGTTGCTCGACCGTCTCGAGAAGGGCGGGCACATCGTGCGCTCGCCGCATCCGACCGACCGTCGGGCGCTCGCGATCACGATCACCGAGGAGACCCGGCACGCCGCGATGCAGACGGTCGGTCGTCAGCAGGCGAAACGGTTCTACGCCGCGGCCCGACTCGCGCGCGAGGAGCGCGCGGTCGTCATCCGCTTCCTCGAGGACATGACGCAGGAGATCGCCCTGCCCGATGAGGCGTGGGCGACCGATCACAACGAATGAAGGCTCCCCCGGAGGAGAGCCTTCATTAATTTCGTTCGTGCGCGATCAGTGCGCTTTGTTGTATGCCTCGATGACGGGCGCGGGAATTCGTCCGCGCTCCGAGAGCGAGTATCCGTTGTCATTCGCCCAGGCGCGGATGGCCGCGACCTCGGGGTTGCGCGCGGGGCGCTTACGGGCGGAGCCCGAGGAGCTGCGCGGGGAGCTCGCGGAACCCGCACGACGCCCGGCGGAGATGTAGGGCTCGAGTGCCGTGCGGAGCTCCGCGGCGTGCTCCGAGTTCAGGTCGATCTCCCACGCGGTGCCGTTGAGGGAGAAATGAACGGTCTCTCCTTCGCCGATCTCCAGGACGCTGCCGTCGATATCGTCGACCAGCTGATGCACAATTCGTCTCGCCATGTGTGGGACATTACTCGTCATATTGAACGGGGGCAAACAATTCCGCGGCGTTTCCTTTTGCGTACAGCAATGAATGCAACCGGAATTCCGGTGTGATTTAAGCGTTCAGGGCAGGAGTCCCGCGCGCCGGGCTCGGGCGACAGCGGAGTGCCGGGTCGACGCGTCGAGTTTCGACATGGCGGTGCCGAGGTAGGCCTTCACCGTTCCCTCTCGGAGGCCGAGCTGCGTCGCGATCTCGGCATTCGTGGCACCGAGAGCGGCGCAGGAGAGGACGTCGGTCTCGCGCGGGGAGAGGCGAACCACGGGCGACGGGCCCGTCGAGGTCGGTACGTGCTCACCCGAGAGGGCGAGCAGGCGCCCTTCGACGCGAGCGAGTCGGGCGCGAAGCTCGTCGTCGTCGATCGAGGCCGCGATGCTCCGGAGATCGGCGAACGTCTCGCGCAACTGCTCCTGCTGACCGGCCTGCAGAGTGGCGGATGCCGGGGCGCCGGCGCGCAGTCGGCGCTCGACCTCCTCGCGGATGCGCAACTCGTCGGCGACCGACTGTGCGACCTGCATGGCCGGGGCGGTCGTCACCCCGCCGATCTGCTCGTCCTCCCAGGCGCCCGCGTAGAGCACCCCGCGGGAGCGCCCCGCCACGACGATCGGAACCGCCAGGAGGGTGCGCAGCCCCTCTCCGAGCACGAAGACGTCGTAGTCGTGCGTGATCTGCTGAGAGGAGCCGTAGTCGCTCGTCATGCGCGGACGGAGCTCCATCATGGCTCGCCCTCCGAGCCCCCGCTCGGGCCGAACCCGCAGCCCGTCGAGGCTACGGGTGCGGTTACCGACGATCGTCGTCACGTGCACGACACCATCGTCGAGGAGGCCGCCGAAGGCCACGGGGAAGCGGGTGCGGCGGGCGAGCTCCCGCACGGCGCGGGCGATGAGCTCGGTGTCGGATTCGGCTCCGGTCGGAGTGCTCACGGCCACCTGCCTTCCGTGTGACGGCGCCGTTCCCGCCACGCCGCGAGATTACCACCGACGCCCTTCCGGCGCGGGTCCCGACGGCCTACTCGGCGGGACCCGCGCCGATCCTGTTCGCGCTAGGTGCCCGGCCCGCCGGATTCGAGGTCGAGGAGGAACCGCTTGCGTTCGGGGTGCGCTCCGTAATGCCCGGGAGAGCCGTCGGAGCGGATGACCCGGTGCACGGGCACGATGACCGAGAACGGGGTGACGCGGCACGCCGTGCCCACGGCGCGGGCCGCGCCCGGGTGGCCGGCGAGGACGGCGACCTCGCCGTAGCTCAGGGTCTCGCCCCACTCGATCGCGCAGATCGCCTCGAGCGCTCGCCGATGGAAGCCGTCGACGAGGCGCCAATCGAGGGAGAGATGCTCGTCGAACCGGATCGGTGCGCCGTCGAAGTACCGGCCGAGGAGGTCGGCCAGCTCGTCGGCCGCGCCCGGATCGGGCTCGGGGATCTCCCGCAACTCCCGCGTGACGTTCTCGAGGAGCCACGGGACCGAGGGGTCGTCGGACTCGGACAGATCGAAGCGCACGATGCCCTCGTCGGAGAACACCGCGAGCGCATCGCCGAAGGGCGTGGGGGCGAAGTCGTAGCGGAAGGTCATGCGTCCATCCTGACGCCCGCCGACCGCCTGCCGGGTGGCGCGGTCCACGAACGGGGGAGAGCCCCACTCGACGCACGACGGTGCAGAAGGAGTTCGCCGCGGCATCCTCGACCGGAATTCCGCGAAACCCGCCCGGGATACCGGGCGTCGCGCCCGGCGCGCTTAGTGTGTGAGATGTGTGGCGACGGGAAGGCAAGACGGTAGAAGACGCGGGAGCGGCGCTCGCCGTGACCCTCGGCGACCTTCGGGCCTCGTCGACCGGTGTCATCGTGACCCACGCCGCCGAAGGCGAGCGCTCTCGACTCCGCGGAGAAGCGGCCGATCTGGGTGGCCCCTCGCCGTTGACCAGCTTCCGCGACGGAGCCGAGTCCGGCATCGACATCTCCAAGGCGCACCCCGGCAGCCTGCCGCAGTTCATCACCGGCAAGTCGACGCTGCTGTCGAACCTCTTCCGCGACGAGGTCGGTCTGCGCACCGCACGTCTCGCTGCCGAGCGCATCACCGCGAAGAACACCGAGCTGCGCACCGTGCGCGGCATCGAAGCCGTGCACCTCGCCGTCGGCGTCGCCCGCTGGCGTATCGGGGGAGCGGTCTTCGCCGCCCCCGTGCTGCTGCGCCCGCTCGCGATCCGCCGCCACCACTCCGACTACGAGCTGAAGCTGCAGGGGGCGTTCGAGGTCAACCCCGAACTCGTCCGCATCGCCCGCGAGCACTTCGGCATCTCGATCGACGCGTCGACCCTGGCGTCCCTCGCCTACGACGGCGGGATCTTCAAGCCCCAGCCGGTCATCGACAGTCTGCGTGCGATCACCCGCACGATCGACACGTTCTCGGTCGAGCCGCGCCTGGTGGTGTCGACCTTCGCCGATGTCGCCGGCTCCATGTCGCGCGACACCCGCACGCTCGACCACCAGGTGCTCAACGCCCTCGCCGGTCACGTCGGTGACCGCGAGCAGGTCAGGGCCCCGCGGGCCACGCCGCACTTCACTGGTCCGGACGACCGCGCCCCGGCATCCGACACCCTGCTGCTCGATGCGGATGCCGAGCAGGAGGCCGTGCTCTCACGGATCGCGGCGGGCCACTCGCTGACCGTCGCGACGCTGCCCGGCACCGGCGGCACGCAGACCGTCATCAACGCGCTGGGCGAGCTCGTGCGAGCGGGCCGCCGCGTGCTCGTCGTGTCGGCCCGTCGTTCCACGCTCGACGGCGTGCGCCACCGCCTCTCGGGCATCGGTCTCGACAGCCTCGCGATCTCGCCGGCGAGCGTGCGCCGCGACCTCGTTCGCGCCATCGGTCGCAACGAGAAGGCGAGCGCTCCCAAGGTCGGCGAGGTCGACGACGCGCTCGTGCGGCTGCGCACGGTGCTGCGCGACTACCGTCACGCGCTCACCTCTCCCGTGCCGGGGATGGATGCCTCCGTACTCGAGGCGACCCGTCACCTCACCCGTCTCGCCTCGCTGCCGACGCCGCCGTCGACCACGGCGCGACTCAGCAACGAAGCCCTGCGGCGTCTCGCCGGGGATCGCGGGCCGGCCGCGGCCGCCCTCGCCCAGGCCGCACGTCTTGGCGAGTTCCGCTTCGGTCCCGACGATTCGCCCTGGTACGGCGTGACCTTCACCACGACCGAGGCCGCACGGGCCGCGCACGACCTGGCGGGCCGCCTGCACTCCGACAGTGTTCCCGCGCTGCTCGAGCGCGGCTACGAACTCATCGCCCAGACGCACATGCGCCCGTTCTCGACCATCGACGAGCTCGGCGACTACCTGCGACTGCTCGAGGGCATCCGCGACTCGCTCGACCGTTTCAGCCCGACCGTCTTCGAGCGCCCCCTCGGCGAGCTGATCCAGGCGCACGGCTCCCGTCGCGATGCGCCCGGGATGTCGTCGGCGAACCGCCGCCGACTGCGTCGCCTGGCGAAGGAGTACGTGCGCCCGGGCGTGCACGTCACCGAGATGCACGAGGCACTGCTGCGTATCCAGGCCCAGCGCACGCAGTGGCAGCGATGCGTCGACGCGGGTGTCGCCCCCGAGATCCCACTGGGGCTCGGCGAGGTCGCGGCCGCCTGGCAGCGCGTCGAGGCCGAGCTCGCCGAACTCGACGCCGCTCTCGGCCGCCGCGAGCCGCTGGCGACCCTGCCGGTGGCGCGCCTGGTGCGCACGCTCGCCGGTCTCGCGGCGAAGTCCGACGTCTTCGAGAACCTCGTCGAGCGCGCCGAGCTGCGCGACGAACTCGCCCTCCTCGGCCTCGAGCCGCTGCTCACCGACCTCTCGGTACGCCATGTCTCCGAGTCGCGCGTGGGCGACGAGCTCGAGTTCGCCTGGTGGCAGTCGCTCCTCGAGCGCGCCCTGCAGGACAACCGTGCCCTCCTCGGCGCGAACACCGCGGTCGTCGATCGTCTCGAGCGCGACTTCCGTCTCGTCGACGAGGCGCACGCCGCGATGGCCGGACCTCTGCTGGCCTGGCAGCTCGCCAACCAGTGGAAGATCGCGATCGTCGACGAGCCGCAGGAGTCCGCGAACCTGCGCCGTGCGCTGACGCAGAGCGCGACGACGTCCGCCGAGGTCGTGAGCGCCGCCCCGACGCTGGTCTCCACGCTCGCTCCGGTCTGGATCTCGTCGCCCTACCTCGTTCCCGAGATCCCTGACTCCGTCGAGTTCGACGCGGTGCTCCTGGTGGATGCCGCGGCGATCAACCTCGCCGAGGCCGCCCCCGCGATCCGTCGTGCCCGCCAGGTCGTCGCGTTCGGAGACCCGGTGACCCAGCGCCCCTCGCCGTTCCAGATCGCCGTCGACCCGGATGACCTCTGGGAGCCCGAGGTCGAGTTCGACGAGACCTCGGTGTTCGAGCGCCTCTCGGAGCTGCTCCCGGTGATGACGCTCACCCGCAGCTACCGCGCCGGGGGAGAAGATCTCGCCGAGCTCATCAACGATGCTTTCTACGGCGGCGAGATCGTGTCGCTGCCCTGGGCCGGGTCGTACCTCGGTCGCGGAAGCCTCACGGTCGACTACGTCGAGGGCGGCACGGGAACCCCCGACCCGATCTCGGGTGCGGTCGAGAGCCCCGACGCCGAGGTCGCCCGTGTGGTGACCCTCGTGGTCGAGCATGCCGTGCACCGCCCGTCCGAGTCGCTCATGGTCGTGACCGCCAGCGCCCGCCACGCCGAGCGCGTGCGCGCCGCCGTCACGGCAGCCTTCGCCGGTCGCTCGGACGTCGCCGACTTCGTGGGGCGCGACACCGCCGAGCCCTTCGCCGTTCTCACCCTCGAGCAGTCCGTGGCCGAGAGCCGCGACCGCGTGATCTTCTCGCTCGGCTTCGGCCTGACGAAGCACGGCCGCGTGCTCAGCGATTTCGGTGATCTCTCGACGCCCGACGGCGAGCGACTGCTGACGGTCGGCATGACGCGCGCCCGCCGTTCCATGGTGATCGTGTCGTCGATCCGGCCGTCCTCGTTCGACGATGGACGCCTCGAGCACGGGGCCGCGACGCTCATGTCGATCCTCGGCGGCCTGGCCGCCCGTGCCCGCGACGCGCGCCTCGAAGACCTCGCCGACCCGTTGACCCTCGCGCTCGCCCGCGAGCTGCGCCGGCTCGGAGCATCCGTCGACGTGGACTACCGCGGTCTGCTGCCGCTGGTCGCGCAGCACGGCGGCAAGGCCGTCGTGATCGAGTGCGACCCGGAATCGCGCGGCGACTCGCTGCGCGAGACCCTGCGTCTGCGCCCGCACGTGCTGCGCCGACTCGGCTGGCACTACGTGCGCGTGCACGCCTTCGACCTCTACAGCGACCCGGCCACGGCGGCGACGCGGATCGCCTCGGTGCTCGGCATCTCGCCGTCGACCGCGCGCGCCGAGAACGACACGCAGCCGCTCGACCTCGACGACGGCGCGAACGGCTGACCGAGCGGATGCCTGAGGATGCCTCCTCGGAGGATGCCGAATCGGATGCTCCGCGGCAGCGCGTCGAGCGTGTGCCGGGTTCCCGCCGCGCGCGCCTGACGCCGGTGGCGGGGAGCGATCCCGACCCCGAGAGCGGTCCCGAATCGGTCGCGACAGACCGGAAGCGGCGCCCGAACGGCCCCGCGGGTCCCAACGACGACCGCATGATGCAGGACGTCCCGCCCCACTACTGAGCGTTGTGCGACGCTGCGGAGCGGAACGGGACGTCCGGTGCGGCTGCGGTTGCAGCGAGGGGCGTGTCCGTCAGTCGCGGGCGTTGCTCTTCGCGAGCAGGTCGCGGATCTCGACGAGCAGCTCGGCCTCGGTCGCGGCGGCCGGCTCCTCCTCGGGCTGCTCCGCGGAAGTGCCCTTGCGTGCCTCGACGTGGGCCTTGAAGGTGTTCATCGGCAGGACGAACACGAAGTACACGACGAGGGCGACCGCGAGGAAGCTGATCACGGCCGAGATGAGGTCGCCGAGCGGGAACGTGACCGTGTCGCCGTAGATGTTGGTGACCTGCGGGCCGAAGCCGCCCATTGCGTCGGCCTTGAAGAAGAGGGCCACGAGCGGGTTGATGACACTGGCGACCACGGCGTTGACGATCGCGGTGAACGCCGTGCCGATGACGACGGCGACCGCGAGGTCGATGACGTTGCCGCGGAGGATGAAGTCCTTGAATCCTTTGAGCATGCGAACCTCCGAGTGGTGGGGATCAGGATGAGGTCGGGCTCGACGCGGGCGCGGGGGCGCTCGTGCTCGTCGACTCCTTCTTCGATGATGTCGAAGCATCCGATGATCCGCCACTCTTGGCCCGCGAGTCCGTGCGATAGAAACCGGAGCCGTTGAAGGTCACGCCGATCGATCCGTACTGCTTGCGCAGGGCGCCGCCGCACTCGGGGCAGACGGTGAGCGACGCGTCGGCGAAGCTCTGCACGGCGTCGAAGCGGTGGCCGCACGACGTGCAGGCATAGGCGTAGGTGGGCATGGTGTCCTCAGGGGGTCAGCGTCGCGTCTGCGACAGGGAGAGGGTCTGCGTCGGCGTCACGATGCCGTCGACCGGCTGGTCGTGCACCTCGCGCGGCAGGGAGTCGAGTATCTCGGAATCATAGATGACCGCATATACGGGCGGGCATTTCTCCATCGACCCGATGGTCTTGTCGAAGTATCCGCGGCCCCAGCCCATGCGCATGCCCGAGCGATCGACCGCGGCGGCGGGCACGATCATGAGATCGACGTCGTTCACGGCGATGGGGCCGAGCACCTCGCCGGTCGGTTCGGGCAGGCCGAAGAGCCCCTCGGCGACGTCGTCGTCATCGTTCGCGACGGCCCAGTCGAGCAGTCCGTCGGCGCGGGTGACGGGGAGGAGCACGCGGATGCCGCGGCGCACCGCCCGGGTGACGAACTCGCGCGTGCCGGGCTCGACGGTCGCCGAGAGGTAGCACGAGATCGATCGCGCACCGAGGCTCTCGACGAGTTCATCGAGGCGTTCGCCGATCGAGGAGGCGGCGGCGTCGCGTTGCGCGTCGGAGAGGAGCGCCCGGCGTTCGCGGAGCTCGGCGCGCAGTGCGCGCTTGGCGTGCTCGACCTCGTTCGACATGGCTCAGAGTCTACGCGGCGCCCACCGGTAGGCTGTCGGGATGGGTACACAGAAGTTCAAGGCGGTCATTCCTGCGGCAGGCCTGGGGACGCGCTTCCTGCCGGCGACGAAGGCCATGCCGAAGGAGATGCTCCCGGTCGTCGACAAGCCGGCCATCCAGTACGTGGTCGAAGAGGCGGCGGATGCCGGGATCGACGACATCCTCGTCATCATCGGGCGCAACAAGAACGCGATCTCCAACCACTTCGACTCGGTGCCCGAGCTCGAGGTCAAGCTCATGGAGAAGGGCGACCACGGCCGCCTGGAGCGCGTCGTGCGATCGAGCGACCTCGCCGACATCCACTTCGTGCGCCAGGGCGAGCCGAAGGGCCTGGGCCACGCCGTGCTGCGCGCCCGCACCCACGTCGGTGACAGCTCCTTCGCTGTGCTGCTCGGTGACGACCTCATCGACGAGCGCGACCCGCTCCTGACCGAGATGCTGGCCGAGCACGAGCGCTCCGGCGCCGCGGTCATCGCCCTCATGGAGGTCGACCCCGCGAGCATCCACCTCTACGGCACCGCCGCGATCGAGGAGATCGAGGGGTCCGACGCCGTGCGCGTCACGGGTCTCGTCGAGAAGCCCGCCCGTGAGGACGCCCCCTCGAACTTCGCGGTGATCGGGCGCTACGTGCTGCCCGCCTCGATCTTCGACATCCTCGAGCGCACCGAGCCAGGCAAGGGCGGGGAGATCCAGCTGACCGACGCGCTGCAGGAGATGGCGGCGGATGCCGACGGCCCCGGTGTGGTCGGCGTGGTCTTCCGCGGTCGTCGGTACGACACGGGTGACCGCGTCGAATACATCAAGGCGATCGTGCAGTTGGCTTCCGACCGCGACGACCTCGGCCCCGAGCTGCGTCCCTGGCTGAAGGAATTCGCCGAGCGCCTCTAGGCCACGGGCGGGTCGGGCGCGAGATGATGGATCTCATGGCGGGCATGCGACACGGATCGATCGAGCTGCGCCTCGTGCGCACGAAGGATGCCCGCGTGCTCCAGCAGGAGCTGCTCGCGAATCGGTCCTGGTTGCAGCCGTGGGAGGCCACCGTGCCCTACGGCTCGGTGTCGTTCGACATGCGCCTGAGCATCCGTCGTCTGCTCCAGCAGTATCGCGACGGCGCCGGATACCCGTTCGTCATGGAATACGACGGCGAGGTCGCCGGTCAGCTGAACGTGTGGGGGGTTTCGCGCGGATCGCTCTGCTCGGCGACGATCGGGTACTGGGTCAGCGAGAAGTTCGCGGGCAAGGGCATCACGCCCACCGCGGTCGCGCTCGCGACGGATGCGTGCTTCGTCGAGTACGGCCTGCACCGTATGGAGATCTGCATCCGCCCCGAGAACGCGGCGAGCCTGCGGGTGGTGCAGAAGCTCGGTTTCCGTTACGAGGGGCTGCGCCGTCGGTACATCCATATCGACGGCGATTGGCGCGACCACTACGCGTTCGCGCTGACGAAGGAGGACGTGCCGCAGGGGGTGCTGGCGCGCTGGTTGAGCGGTCAAGTTCCCCCGGATGCCGCAACGATCCCTCCCTCAGACCGCCTCTCGGTCTGACGACACGCCGACTCCGGCGATATCTCTGGTCGCGACACGCGCCCGGCTCTCGGCCCGGGCACGGTTGTTCCCTTACCGTTATCGATATGGACGGGCCGGTGCTGAGCGGGGGAGTGATCGTGCTCGTCGCCGTGCTCCTGTGGATGCTCTATCTGCTGCCCTCGTGGCGTGGCCGTTTCCAGTACAACGCCGCCGAGCGCAACGCCGTACGCCTGAACCAGGCCCTGCGGATCCTCGCCGAGACGAGCGAGACCCCCGAAGAGGTGCGCGTCGAGCTGAGCGCTCGCACCGCGCTGGCGCAGCAGAAGCTCGCCAAGCGCGTGCAGTCCGAGCGCGAGTCCGCAGAGCTCGAATCGCTGCGTGCCGAACTCGCGGCGACGCGGGCCGATCCGGTGATCCGTCAGGCGCGTGCGCGCCGTCGGGTGCGGATGCTGTCGACCGTCGCCGCGCTCGTCGGGGTGGTGCTCGCGGGACTCGGCGTGTGGCAACTGCTCGCGACCGGAGTGTCGACCCTGCTGTGGGTCGGCGGATCTCTGGCCCTGCTCGGCGCGATCGCGCTGCAGCGGATGGCCGCCGTCGCTGGTCGAGTCGCCCGTGCGAGTCATGTGGTCGCCGAGGCGCCGCGAGAGCGCGTCGCGCCCGAGATCCACGACCAGGGTCGTGCGACGTGGACCCCGCGTCCCCTGCCCGAGCCGCTCGTCGCGGTCGCCGGATCGCGGGCGCAGACCGCCCGCGCCGAGATCGACGCGCAGGAGCAGCTCCGCAAGGCCGCACGGCTTGCGGAACTCCGCGCCCGCGCCGAGCAGATCGCCGCCGAGCAGGCCCCGGCGCCCGTCCGGATTCCCGCCCCGCGTCCGGCTCCCGCGGCCGAGGCCTCGCCCTACGCGAAGATGGGCTTCGTCGACGACGCCGAGATCGAAGCGCACGTGCGGGACATGCTGGCCCGTCGCGCGGCCGGGTGATCGCGACGTCCGAGGTGGGGTCGGCGTCGTGATAATGTTGATCTCCGTAAGGGCCTATGGCGCAGTTGGTAGCGCGCCTCGTTCGCATCGAGGAGGTCAGGGGTTCGAATCCCCTTAGGTCCACCACGACAGAAAGCCCCGGGTTCTCCCGGGGCTTTCTGCTTCTCCTCAGCGCGCGGCGAGGCCGGCGAGCAGCTCCAGCACGCACAGCGCGGCGAGGCGCACGGTGCGGGCGTCGTCGGCATCCGCGGTGGCATCGACCTCGGCGAGGTCGGCGCTGACGACGCGAGGGTCGGCGGCGACGGCGCGAGTGAGGGCACGCAGCTCCCACGCCTGCAGGCCTCCGGGCACGCTCGCGGGGCAGCCGGGGGCGACCGACCGATCGCAGACGTCGACGTCGATATCGAGGTGGACGCGGGCATCCGCTCCGGCACCGGCGATCTCGAGGGCCTCGGTCACGACGTCGTCGATACCGCGGCGGCGCACCTCGTCGAGCGTGATCACCCGGATGCCCCAGTCCGCTGCCCGGCGGGCATAGGCGACCGAGTTCGCGAAGTCTGCGATGCCGATCTGCACGATGCGCGTCGGGTCGATGCGCGCGGTGTCGAGCGTCGAGAGCACGGGGACGTCTTCGACGAGTCGGCGCACGGGGGTGCCGTTCGAGACGCCGTCGCGCAGGTCGAAGTGCGCGTCGAAGGTGATCAGCCCCGTCGCCCGGGCGCCCAGCGCCACGGGGTAGGTGAGGGAGTTGTCGCCGCCGAGCGCGATGACGAACGACTCCGAGAGCTCCCGCACCCGCGCGATGACGGATGACTCGCCCTCGTCGCCGTCCGGCTCGTGCACGTCGTCGGCGTCCGCGATGCGCAGCACCTCGTTCAGGTCGATCGCCGGCGGGCCCATCAGCGCCGTGCCGTAGCGGGGGAGCGCGTCGCGGATGGCGGCCGGAGTCGCCCCGGCACCCGTGGGCGAGAGCGACGTGCGCCAGACCGGAACGCCCAGCAGCACGGCATCCGCGTCGTGAACGTCTTCGGGGGAGGGCCAGGATCCGGCGCGCGGCCAGAGGGGATCGTGCGAGAGGGCCATGTCAGACTCCGGGGATCAGGGCGTGGGCGATCGAGAAGATGGCGAGGCCGGCGAGAGCACCGACGAACGTGCCGTTCAGGCGGATGTACTGCAGGTCGCGGCCGACCATGAGTTCGATCTTCTCGGTCGTCTCGGCCGGGTCCCAGCGTTCGACGGTGTCGGTGATGATCGAGGCGATGTCGTGGCGGTAGCGGTCGACGAGGAAGACCGCGGCATCCGACACCCAGGTGTCGACGCGACGCTGGAGCGCGGCATCCGTCGTCAGGCGCTTGCCCACCTCCTGCAGAGCCTGCACGGCCCGGCGGCGCAGCCCGCTCTCGGGGTCGGCGAGGGCCGTGAGCAGACCGTTCTTCGCGGTGTTCCACGCCTCGGCGGCCAGCGCGCCGACGCGGGGGCTGTCGAACAGCGACGCCTTCGCGTTCTCGAGCTTCGCGCGGGTGGTCGGGTCGTTCTGCAGACTGTCGGCGAGGCGTCCGAGGTAACCGTCGATCGCCAGACGGGCCGGATGCCGGGGGTCGGCCTGCACGGCCTGCACGAACTTCACGGCCTCGTTGTAGACGGTGTCGTCGACGAAGCGGTGTGCGAGGCGCGGCACCCACGAGGGCAGGCGACGGGAGACGAGTCCCGAGAACGACTCGGCGTTCGCCTCGAGCCAGCGCCCGATGCTGTCGGCGGCGAGGTCGACCGCACCATGGTGGGCGTCGGCCTCGACGATCTTCTCGAGCCAGGCGCCTGCGGGCGGACCCCACTCGGGGGAGACGAGATGCTCGCGCGCGAGGTCGGAGATGAGGTCGCGCACGTCGTCGTCGCTGAGGCCGTTGAGGATCGCGGTGGCGATCGTGGCGCCCTCGGCGCCGACCCGCTCGGCGTGCGGCGTCTCTCGCAGCCACTCGCCCGCACGCTGCGCGATCGCGGTCGACGACAGCTTCGTGCGCACCACGCTCGCCTCGAGGAAGTTCGTCTCGACGAACTCACCCAGGCTGCGGCCGATCTCGTCCTTGCGGCTCGGGATGATCGCGGTGTGCGGGATGGGAAGGCCCAGCGGGCGGCGGAAGAGCGCGGTCACCGCGAACCAGTCGGCGAGGGCACCCACCATTCCGCCCTCGGCCGCGGCGCGCACGTACCCGAGCCAGCTCATCCGCTCCTGGAACGCGAAGGCGAACACGAACACGACGGCCATGAAGATCAGTGCCCCCAGGGCGACCGCCTTCATACGGCGCAGCGCGCGGAGACGGACCTGATCGGCGGGCGAGAGCATCGCCATCGGTGTGCGCGGCATGAAGGCATCCTTTCACGGACCCGACGCCGTGACCCGGGGTAACCTCGATGCGTGATCGAAGACATCAAGAAGCGCGCCCTGCACCGCACCGCCATCCTCGAGGGGCAGCTCCGCGGGGTCGCCCGGATGATCGAGAGCGAGGACTACTGCATGGACATCATCACGCAGTCCCGCGCGATCCAGAAGTCGCTCGAGTCCCTCAACCGGTTGCTGCTCGAGAATCACCTGCGCACCCATGTGACGCACATGTTCGAGGCGGGCGGGGAGGAGCGCGACCAGGCCGTCGCCGAGCTGCTCAAGGCGTTCGACTTCGATTCGAAGTAGCGCTCCCCACCGCTCACGGCTTGCCGTCGAAGACCTCGCCCTCCATCGCGTCGTAGCCCTCGGCCTGCGGGTCTCCGTGCGAGCCGCCCGAGAGCGCGTACTCCTCTTCGGGGGAGAGCACGAGGCGGTGCCGGAAGAACAGCCCGAATCCGAGCAGGATGACCGCGTACACGATCGCGATCGCGATGATCGCCGGGCCGAAGGTCGGGTTGAGCAGGAAGCCGACGAAGATGAGCGCCGCGATGACGAGCGCGATGACGGCGCCGGGGATTCCCCAGGGGCTGACGTACGGGCGATCGACGTTCGGGAACTTCTTGCGCAGGATGATGAACGACACGAGCTGCAGCCCGTAGGCGACGACGGCGCCCCAGACCGCGATGTTCAGCACGATCGCCCCGGCCACGGTGCCCGCGCCCTCGGAGTCGACCGCGGTGAGCACGTCGAGCACGATCAGGGCGACGAAGCCGATCGCGGCGCCGACCGTGAGGGCTACCCACGGCGTCTGGCGCTTGCCCGTCAGCGAGAGGAAGCGCGGGTAGTACCCGGCGCGCGACAGCGAGTACATGTTGCGGCCGTAGGCGAACATGATGCCCTGCAGGGAGGCGAGCAGACCGATCAGCGCGAACAGCGCGAGCACGGCGGCGAGCTGGTCGCCCACGATCGCGCGGAAGCCGTCGAGCAGGGGCTCTCCTGCGGTGCCGGTCGCCTCGGCGCCGATGACGCCGGTGTTGAGGAACAGCACCAGGAGGCCGGTGACGATGAGCGTGCCGCGAGCCCAGAACCCGGCCTTCGGGATGTCACGGGTGGGGTTGTGCGACTCCTCGGCCGCGAGCGGCAGCTCTTCGATGCCGAGGAAGAACCACATCGCGAACGGGAGCGCGAACAGGATCGGCAGGACGCCGTGGGGGAGGAAGGCCGACTGGCCCTCATCGGGGACGATGTCCCACAGGGCATCCCACGAGAACGCACCGGAGAACAGCGCCATGAGGGAGAAGACGAGGATGATGCCGATCGAGATCACCGACACGACGATCGCGAAGCGGAACGAGATCGCCGCTCCCGCGGAGTTCAACGCGATGAAGACGACGTACAGGATGAGGTACCAGACCCATCCGGGGAGCTCGAGACCGAGCAGTTCGCTCGTGATCCCATTGGCATACGATGCCGAGAAGTAGACGATCACCGCCGTGGTCGCGACGTACTCGATCGTCTCGGCGGCTCCGGTGACGAGACCGCCCCACGGGCCCATGGCCGAGCGGGCGAAGGAATAGGCGCCGCCGGTGTGCGGCATCGCGGCCGCCATCTCGCCGATCGCGAAGATCATGCCGTAGTACATCGCCACGAGAATGACGAACGCGATGAGCATCCCACCGAAGCCCGCGAAGTCGATACCGAAGTTCCAGCCCGAGAAGTCGCCCGAGATGACGGCGGCGACCGCGAGGCCCCAGAGGCCCCAGACGCCGGCCGATCTCTTCAGCGTGCGCTTCTCGAAATACTCACTCCCGGCACGTGTATAGGTCGCTCCGGCGACCTTGCGGGATTCATTGCTCTGCCCAGACATACGTTCTCCGCTCACTCGCATGCAGGCGCCGGGTGCACCTTGCGGACGATTGTGACAGTCAATGGTGGTTTCGTCTACCTTTAAACGTCGAGGTGATCTACTCTGAGGGCGAAGCCGGTCGGCCGATCGCTTCACCGCAGGAGAACGGAGCGTCAGATGTCGGGAAACCTGAGCATCGAACAGCTGGACGCCGGCATCGCCGCCGGCGAGATCGACACCGTGATCGTGGCCTTCGCCGATGCGCAGGGGCGCCTGGTCGGCAAGCGCGTCTCGGCCCGCCTGTTCCAGGAGGACATCCTGTCGCACGGCGCCGAAGCCTGCGACTACCTGCTGTCGGTCGATGTCGACATGAACACCGTCGACGGCTACGCGATGTCGGGATGGGATCGCGGCTATGGAGACATGGTGCTGCGACCCGACGCCGAGACGCTCCGCAAAATCCCCTGGCTCGAGGGGACGGCGCTCGTGATGGCCGACCTCGTCTGGCAGAACGGCGAGCCCGTCGGCCCCTCGCCCCGGGCCATCCTCGACCGTCAGCGCGACCGCCTCGCCGAACGCGGCTGGACCGCGTACTCGGGCACGGAACTCGAATTCATCGTGTTCGAGGACACCTACCGCGAAGCGTGGGCACGCAAGTACGAGGGGCTCACCCCCGCGACCGACTACAACGTCGACTACAACCTGCTCGCGTCGACCCGCATGGAACCGCTTCTGCGCGACATCCGCAACGGCATGGACGGTGCAGGCCTGTACTGCGAGGGCGTCAAGGGCGAGTGCAACCTCGGCCAGCAGGAGATCGCGTTCCGCTACGCCGAGGTGCGCGAGACCGCCGATCAGCACGCCATCTACAAGAACGGCGCGAAGGAGATCGCCCAGCAGCACGGCCAGTCGCTCACCTTCATGGCGAAGTTCAACGAGCGCGAGGGCAACAGCTGTCACATCCATCTGTCCCTGCGAGATCACTCGGGCGCTCCGGTGATGGCCGGTGACGGCGAGCACGGATTCAGCCCCGTGATGGAGCACTGGATCGCCGGCATCCTGGCGACGCTGCGCGAGTTCACCCTGCTGTTCGCCCCGAACATCAATTCCTACAAGCGCTTCGCGAAGGGCAGCTTCGCCCCGACGGGGGTCGCGTGGGGCATCGACAACCGCACCTGCGCCCTGCGCGTCGTCGGATCCGGCTCGGGTCTGCGCGTCGAGAACCGGGTACCGGGCGGAGACGTGAACCCCTACCTCGGCATCGCGGCGATCATCGCCGGCGGGCTGTACGGCATCGAGAACGAGCTGCCGCTGCCGGAACGCTTCACCGGCAACGCCTACGAGGCGGGCGTCGACCACCTGCCCACGACGCTGCGCGAAGCCGCACAGCTCTTCCGCGAATCGACGATCGCGCGGGCGGCGTTCGGCGACGACGTGGTCGAGCACTATCTGAACCAGGCGCGCATCGAGGTCGAGGCCTACGACGCGGCCGTCACCGACTGGGAGCGCATCCGTGGCTTCGAGCGCCTCTGACCCCGCGCCGCTGATCGGCATCACGACCTACCTGGAGCGCGCGCAGCAGGGGGTGTGGGACGTGCGAGCGGCGTTCCTGCCCGAGCAGTACCTCACGAGCGTGACGTCGTCCGGCGGCATCGCTCTGCTGCTACCGCCGCAGGATCCGGATGCCGCGGATGCGGCCATCGCGGGAATGGACGGTCTCGTGCTCTCGGGCGGCGCGGACGTCGCCCCCGAACTCTACGGTGAGCAACGGCATCCGCTGACCGATCCCGCCCGGGTCGATCGCGACGCGTGGGAACTCGCGCTGTTCCGCGCGGCCGAGCGCCGCGGCATCCCGGTGCTCGCGATCTGCCGGGGTCTGCAGCTCGTGAACGTCGCGCGTGGAGGCACGCTGCAGCAGCACCTGCCAGAATCGCTCGGCACCGAGAGGTACCGGATCGGCGGCGGCGTGTTCGCCGAGAACGCCGTCGAGGTCGAGGTCGATACGGCGCTCGCCGGGATCCTCGGCGAGACCGACATGCGCGTGCACAGCTACCACCACCAGGGGGTCGCCCGGTTGGGCGACGGGCTCGTCGCCGCCGCGCACTCCGACGACGGTCTCGTGCAGGCCTTCGTCGATATGGCAGGCGCCCACGTCGTCGGCGTGCAATGGCACCCCGAGGAGAACGCCGAGGACCGGCGTCTCTTCGCCGATCTCGTCACACAGGCCCGCGCGTTCGCCGCGCGGCGGAAGGAGGACGCACGATGAGCGCGTTCACGGTCATCAACCCGTCGACGGGCGCGGCGATCCGCGAGATCGCCCGCGCCGATGTCGGAGAGACGGATGCCGCGATCGCGCGCGCCGTGTCCGCGCAGCGCCGGTGGGCGGCGCTCGCCCCCGTCGCCCGCGCCGATGCGCTGCGGGCGTTCGCGCGCGCCGTCGAGGGGGCCGCCGAGGAGCTGGCGCAGCTGGAGGTGCTCAACTCCGGGCATCCGATCGGCTCCGCCCGTTGGGAGGCGGGTCATGTCGCCCAGGTGCTCAACTACTACTCCGCCGACCCCGAGCGACTCTCCGGTCGCCAGATCCCGGTGGCGGGCGGGCTCGATGTCACCTTCCACGATCCGTACGGCGTGGTCGGGGTGATCGTCCCGTGGAACTTCCCGATGACGATCGCCGCGTGGGCCTTCGCGCCGGCGCTCGCCGCGGGTAACGCCGTGGTGCTGAAGCCCGCCGAGCTGACGCCGCTCACGGCGATCCGCCTGGGCGAGCTCGCTCGCGAAGCGGGCCTTCCCGAGGGGCTCTTCGAGGTCGTGACCGGGTCGGGTTCCGTGGTGGGGCAGCGTCTCGTCGAGCATCCGGACGTCCGCAAGGTGGTCTTCACCGGGTCGACCGAGGTCGGCATCGAGGTCGCGGCCGGCTGCGCGCGGGCGCTCAAGCCGGTCACGCTCGAACTCGGCGGCAAGAGCGCCAACATCGTCTTCGCCGACGCCGATCTCGAGAAGGCCGCCGCGGCCGTCCCGGGATCGGTGTTCGACAATGCGGGGCAGGACTGCTGCGCGCGCAGCAGGCTCCTCGTGCAGCGTTCGGTGTACGACCGATTCCTCGAGCTGTTGGAGCCGGCGGTCGCGGCCTGGCGGGTCGGTGACCCGTCGAGCGCAGACACCGACATGGGACCGCTCATCTCGGCCGGTCACCGCGACACGGTCGCGGGCTTCCTCGACGGCACGGACATCGCGTTCCGGGGGAGTGCGCCGGAGGGGGATGGATTCTGGTTCGCACCCGCCGTGGTGCTGGCCGACCCCGCCGATCGCATCGCGCAGCAGGAGGTGTTCGGTCCGGTCGTCGCGGTCATGCCCTTCGACGACGAGGCCGACGCGATCCGTCTCGCGAACGACACCGCCTACGGACTCGCCGGTTCCCTCTGGACCGAGAACCTCGGCCGCGCCGTCCGCGTCTCGCGCGGCGTGCAGAGCGGCGTGCTGTCGGTGAACTCGCACTCCTCGGTGCGCTACGCGACGCCCTTCGGCGGCATGAAGGCCTCCGGACTCGGACGCGAGCTGGGGCCGGACGCCGCGGAACACTTCACCGAGACCAAGAACGTCTTCTTCGCGACCGACTGAGCGCGACCCAGACCCCATCGATCACCTGCAACGGAGAAACACACATGAGCATCGATCTGACACAGCGTCTGAAGGACCGCGTCGCCATCATCACCGGTGGAGCGAGCGGCATCGGCTTCGCCACCGCCCAGCGCTTCGCCGCCGAGGGGGCGTTCGTCGTCATCGCCGACGTCGATCCCGCCTCGGGCGAGAAGGCGGCCGCCGAGGTCAATGGGGCCTTCCGTCCGGTCGACGTCGCCGACCAGACCAAGGTCGACGCGCTGTTCGACGGCGTCGCTGCGGAGTTCGGGCGCATCGACATCGCCTTCAACAACGCCGGCATCTCGCCCGCCGACGACGATTCGATCGAGACGACCGAGCTGCCCGCCTGGGACCGCGTGCAGGACGTGAACCTCAAGAGCGTGTACCTGTGCAGCCGCGCCGCCCTGCGACACATGGTGCCCGCGGGCCGCGGGTCGATCATCAACACCGCCTCGTTCGTCGCGCTGCTGGGCTCGGCGACCTCGCAGATCAGCTACACCGCGTCGAAGGGCGGCGTGCTCGCGATGTCGCGTGAACTCGGCGTGCAGTTCGCGCGACAGGGCGTGCGGGTCAACGCGCTCTGCCCCGGTCCGGTGAACACCCCGCTGCTGCAGGAGCTGTTCGCGAAGGACCCCGAGCGCGCGCAGCGGCGCCTCGTGCACGTGCCGATGGGGCGCTTCGCGGAGCCGTCCGAGCTCGCGGCCGCCGTCGCCTTCCTCGCCTCCGACGACTCGTCGTTCATCACCGCCAGCGCCTTCGTCGTCGACGGCGGCATCACCAACGCCTACGTCACTCCGCTGTGAAGCGGGATCATGTCGCTGTGACAGGCTGAGAATCATGAGCGTTCCCCCTTCCGACGGCGATCTCGTCGAGGTGCGCCGGGCGGTGTACCGCCCGCTGCGCCGCGGGAACGCCCTCGAGGACGCGGTCGCTCGTCTCGTGCAGACCATCCGCCTCGGCGTCGTCGCTCCGGGGGAGTCGTTGCCTCCGGAGCGTGAGCTCGCGGCATCCTTCGGGGTGAGCCGCGACACGGTGCGCGAGGCCATCCGCGAGCTCGCCGACACCGGCTATCTGGTGCCGAAGCGTGGGAGGTACGGCGGCACCTTCGTCGCGGATCCGCTGCCCGAGCCCTCGGATGCCGGCGCCGTGACCGCCGCCGAGATCGACGACGTCCTGGGACTCCGGCGCGTGCTCGAGACCGGTGCCGTGCGGGCGGCCGCGAGCCGGACGCTGGATGCCGCGACGCGGGCGGATCTGTGGGCGCGACACGAGTCGGCCGTGCCCGCCGGTCCCGAGGAGTACCGCCGACTCGACACGCTGCTGCACCTGGCGATCGCCGAGGCCGCGGGCATCCCGTCGCTCGTGGCGCTCGTCGCCGAGAACCGGGCCGACGTCAACGCCTGGCTCGACACCTTCCCCCTCCTGCCGCGCAACATCCAGCACTCCGGAGAGCAGCACGAGCGCATCGTCACGGCGATCCTCGCCGGGCGGCCCGACGTCGCCGAGGCCGCGATGCGCGACCATCTCGCGGGTTCCGAGGCGTTGCTGCGCGGCTTCCTGATCTGAGGCCCGTGGCTGATCTGAGGCCCGGGCCGATCGGCGACCCGCGCAGCAGCCGACTCAGCGCGCCGCAGCCGCGTCGGCGACGTGCAGCGCTTCGTCGATCACGGCGAGGCCGCGCACCAGGTCGTCCTCCGAGATGATCAGCGGCGGCGCGACGTGCACACGGTTGAAGTGCACGAACGGCCAGACGCCGCCCTTCTTGGCAGCGGCGGCGAAGGCACCCATCGGTGCGGCATCCGCTCCCGAGGCGTTGAACGGCACGAGCGGTTCGCGGGTCTCGCGGTCGCGCACCAGCTCGATCGCCCAGAAGAGTCCGCGCCCGCGCACCTCGCCGACGCTCGGGTGGGATTCGGTCCAGCGGTGCAGGGTCGGTTCGACGATGCGCTCGCCCAGATCGCGCACGCGTTCGAGGATGCCGTCGCGACGGAACACCTCGAACGTCGCGACACCGGCCGCGCACGCGAGCGGATGCCCGGAGTAGGTGAGTCCGCCCGCGAACGGCATCTCGTCGAACGCCGCGGAGATGCGATCGGAGATCACCACGCCACCCAGCGGCACGTAGCCGGAGTTGACGCCCTTCGCGAAGCTGATCAGGTCGGGCGTCGCGTCGAACGCATCGATGCCGAACCACTCGCCGAGGCGGCCGAACCCGACCATCACCTCATCCGCGATGTAGACGATGCCGTAGCGATCGCACAGCTCGCGCACGCCGGGAAGGTACCCGGGCGGGGGCACGAGCACGCCGTTGGTGCCCACGACCGTCTCGATGATGACCGCCGCGATCGTGGCCGGGCCCTCGAGCTGGATCGTCTGCTCGAGGTGCGCGAGCGCGCGCTCGGCCTCCTGCTCGGGCGTCTCGGAGTGGAAGGGCGACCGGTACAGGTACGGGCCGAAGAAACGCACCGTGCCGTTGTCGACGCCGTCGTTCGCCCAGCGCCGCGGGTCGCCGGTGAGAGAGATCGCGGTGGAGGTCGACCCGTGGTAGCTGCGGTACATCGAGAGCACCTTGCGGCGGCCGGTGAACTGGCGTGCCATGCGCACGGCGTACTCGTTGGCCTCGGCGCCGCCGTTGGTGAAGAACACCTTCTGCATGCCCGCGGGTGCGACCTCGGAGATCAGGCGGGCGAGCTCGCCGCGCACATCGTTCGCCATCGACGGCTGGATGGTCGCGAGGCGGCCCGCCTGCTGCTGGATCGCCGCGACCAGATCCGGATGCTGGTGGCCGAGGTTGAGGTTCACCAGCTGGCTCGAGAAGTCGAGGTAGGCGTTGCCCGCGTAGTCCCAGAACGTCGCCCCCTCGCCCGCGGCGACGGGCAGAGGATCGATCAGGGCCTGTGCGCTCCACGAATGGAAGACGTGCCCGCGATCGTCGGCGCGCACCTGCGCCTCGGCATCCGGCGCGGGCAGGACGTGGCTCGCGCCGTGGCGTTCGGTGAAGTTCGTCATCGGTCGTGCTCCTCGATCAGTGGTTGCTCGGGAAGCCGAGATCGATCTGCGACGGCGTGTGGTCGGGCCAGCGCGTCGTGACGACCTTCGACCGGGTGTAGAAGTGCACCGACTCGGGGCCGTAGATGTGCGAGTCGCCGAACAGCGAGTCCTTCCAGCCGCCGAACGAGTACGCACCGATCGGCACGGGGATCGGCACGTTGACCCCGACCATCCCGACCTCGATGTCGAACTCGTACTGACGCGCCGTGCCGCCGTCCCGCGTGAAGATCGCGGTGCCGTTGCCATAGGCGTTGGCGTTCACCAGCGCCACGGCATCCGCGTAGGTGTCGACGCGCACGACCGACAGCACCGGGCCGAAGATCTCGTCGTCGTACACCTTCGTGCCGGGGGTGACGTGGTCGATCAGGCTGACGCCCAGGAAGAAGCCGTTCGAATCGAACTCGTGCGCGGTGCCGTCGACGACGACCGTCGCGCCCTCGGCCGCCGCTCCCGTGACGTACGAGGCGACCTTGTCGCGGTGCTCGCGCGTGATGAGCGGTCCCATCTCGCTGGCGGGATCAGTTCCGTCGCCGATCGTGAGTCCGTCGATGCGGGAGGCGATCGCCGAGACCAGGTCGTCGGCGACGTCGCCGACGGCGACGAGCACCGACACGGCCATGCAGCGCTCGCCGGCCGAGCCGTAGGCGGCGGAGACCGCGGCATCGGCCGCCGCGTCGATGTCGGCATCCGGCATCACGACCATGTGGTTCTTCGCGCCGCCGAGGGCCTGCACGCGCTTGCCCGCGGCCGAGGCGCGCTGGTAGATCGAGCGCGCGATCGGGGTGGAGCCCACGAAGCTGACGGCCGACACGGTGGGCGACTCGAGCAGAGCATCGACGGCTTCCTTGTCGCCGTGCACGACGTTGAGCACGCCGTCGGGGAGGCCCGCCTCCTGGAAGAGCTTCGCCAGCCACACGGCGGCCGACGGGTCCTTCTCACTCGGCTTGAGCACGACCGTGTTGCCGCAGGCGATCGCCGAGGCGACCATCCACAGCGGCACCATCACGGGGAAGTTGAACGGCGTGATCGCGGCGACCACTCCCACCGGCTGCTTGACCGAGTGCACGTCGACGCCGCGTGAGACCTGCTCGCTGCGCTCGCCCTTGAGCAGGTGCACGAGACCGGCGGCGAATTCGACGTTCTCGATGCCGCGCGACACCTCGCCCGCGGCATCCGAGAGCACCTTGCCGTGCTCGGCGGTGACGATCGCCGCGAGCTCGGGCGTGCGCTCCTTGAGCAGCTGGCGCAGCCGGAAGAACACGTCGGCGCGCTTGATCAGGCTCGTCTCGCGCCACGCGGGTGCGGCGGCCGCAGCGGCGGCGATCGCGCCGTCGACCTCGGCGGTCGACGCGAACGCGACCTCGCGGGCCACCTCGCCGGTCGCGGGGTTGAAGATCTGGCCGGTGCGGACCGCCTCGGCGGTCTCCGAACCGTTGATGACATGACGGACGACGTCCACAGTGCTCCTGAGGGGTGTGAAGGGAAGGGGAGAGGGGTTGCTCAGAGAACGGTCTGCGCGCGGGTCAGCACGTCGCGCAGGATCTGCTCGATCTCGCGGAACTCGGCCGGGCCCACGGTCAGCGGCGGCGCGAGCTGGATCACGGGATCGCCGCGGTCGTCGGCGCGGCAGTAGAGACCGGCCTCGAACAGTGCGGGGGAGAGGAAGCCGCGCAGGAGGCGCTCGGACTCGGCGTCGTCGAAGGTCTCGCGCGTCGCCTTGTCCTTCACCAGCTCGATGCCGAAGAAGTAGCCGTCGCCGCGCACATCGCCCACGATCGGCAGATCGCTCAGCTTCTCGAGCTCAGCGCGGAAGAGCGGCGAGTTCTCGCGGACGCGGGCGTTGAGACCCTCCTCGTCGAAGATCGCGAGGTTCTCGAGCGCCACCGCCGCCGAGACCGGGTGACCGCCGAACGTGTAGCCGTGCGGGAACGACAGGTCGCCCTTCGAGAAGGGCTCGTAGATGCGGTCGCTGACGATCGTCGCGCCGATCGGCGAGTACCCGCTCGTCATGCCCTTGGCGCAGGTGATCATGTCGGGCACGTAGCCGAGTCCGGTACAGGCGAAGGTGTGACCGAGGCGCCCGAACGCGCAGATGACCTCGTCCGAGACGAGCAGCACGTCGTGCCGGTCGCAGATCTCGCGCACCCGCTGGAAGTAACCGGGAGGGGGCGGGAAGCAGCCGCCGGAGTTCTGCACCGGCTCGAGGAACACCGCGGCCACGGTGTCGGCGCCCTCGAAGAGGATCATCTCCTCGATGCGGTCGGCGGCCCAGCGGCCGAAGGCCTCGAGGTCGTCGGCGGGCGCGCCCATCTCGGCCGCCCGGTAGAAGTTGGTGTTCGGCACCCGGAATCCGCCGGGGGCGACCGGCTCGAACATCGCCTTCATCGCCGGGATGCCGGTGATCGCCAGGGCGCCGTGCGGGGTGCCGTGATAGGCGACGGAGCGCGAGATCACCTTGTGCTTGGTGGGCTTGCCCTGCAGCTTCCAGTAGTGCTTCGCGAGCTTGAGCGCGGTCTCGACGGCCTCACCGCCGCCGGTCGAGAAGAAGACGCGGTTGAGGTCGCCGGGTGCCTCGTCGGCGAGGCGGTCGGCGAGTTCGATCGCCGCCGGATGCGCGTACGACCACAGCGGGAAGAACGCGAGTTCGGATGCCTGCTTCGCCGCGGCTTCGGCGAGACGCTGCCGCCCGTGACCGGCGTTGACGACGAAGAGGCCGGCGAGCCCGTCGAAGTACTCCTTGCCCTTCGCGTCCCAGATGCGGTGGCCCTCGCCCTTGACGATGATCGGCACGCCGGAGGTGGCCATGGTCGACTGGCGCGTGAAGTGCATCCAGAGGTGGTCCCGGGCCTTCGCCTGGAGTGCGGCCTCGGCCTCGGGTGAGAATGCGGTGCTCATCTGGTCCCCCAGTTGTAGAGCTGCTTCTGCAGCTTGGCGTAGATGAAGGTCTCGGTCGACAGCACGCCGTCGATCGGTCGGATGACGTCGTTGATCAGGGAAAGCAGGTCCTCGTCGTCCTCGCAGACGACCTCGGCGAGCACGTCGAAGGCACCGACGGTGATGACGACGTAGTCGATCGCCTCGATCTCGGCGACGGCCTCGGCGACGCGGCGCGCATCGCCGGAGACGCGGATGCCGATCATCGCCTGGCGGTGGAATCCGAGCTGCATGGGGTCGGTGACCGCGACGATCTGCATGACCCCGGATTCGGTCAGTCGCTGGACGCGTTGGCGCACGGCCGCTTCGCTCAGGCCGACGACGCGGCCGATGTCGGAGTACGAGCGACGCCCGTCGTCCTGGAGCAGCTCGATGATCGTCTTGGAGACGGCATCGAGGGGGGACTGCTTCTTCGAGGAGACCATGGTGCGATCCTCGCACCCGAGATCGGTCATTTCAACCGATTTCGCAGGATCCATTCATTCAATCTGCGAATTCGGCAGGAAGTGTCAGGTTTCGCGGGGGCCGAGCCAGGCGCTCGCCGCCGTCGCGTGGGCGGATTCGGGGTCGGAGGGGTGGAAGGCCCCGGCGAGGACGTCGCGGTAGAGGCGCGAGAGTTCGTTGCTCGAGAAATACGAGCCTCCTCCGGCCACGAGCATCGCCTCGTCGACGACCTGCTTCGCGGTCGTGATCGCGCGATGCTTGAGCCCCGACAGGAGTGTGAACCAGCGGGCGCCGTGATCGAAGCGCTCGTCGACGTCGCGGGCGAGGGCGTGGATCTGCGGCGGGAGCGCGTCGTAGGCGAGACCCATGTCGGCGATCCGCCAGCGGATGTCGGGGTCCTGGCTGTACACGGCGCCGGTGCTCTTCGAGCGGCGCCGATGGGCCGTCTCGACCGCGAGATCGAGTGCGCGGCGGGCGAGGCCGGTGTAGACCGAGGCCAGCAGCACCTCGAAGACGCTGAAGATGCCGAACACGATCGGATCGGGGTTCGGTCCCGGATCGATGCGCCGCACGACGTGCTCGGCCGAGGCCACTGCCCCCGTCAGGCGAGTGGTGCGACTCTGGGTGGCGCGCATGCCGAGGGTGTCCCAGTCGTCGCCGGTGACGACGGCATCCGTGCGCTCCACGAACGCGAAGACGAGCTTCGGGGCGTCGGCGCTGGTCGTGTCGAGGCCGTGCAGCCCGAGCTTCGTCCACACCGGTGCGAGCGAGGTGAAGATCTTCGTGCCGGTGAACGTGTAGCCGCCGTCGGCGGTGGGCACGGCATCCGTGTCGCTGCCGAAGAGCACGAGGTCGTTGCCTCCCTCGCTGATGCCGAAGGCGAAGACCTCGCCCGCCACGGCGCCGTCCTGCACGAACTCGAGCCCGGGGACGCCGCGGTCCGAGAACACCTTCGCGACACCCGTCCAGACGAGGTGCATGTTGATCGCCAGCGCGGTCGCCGGTGCGGCCGTGGCGAGGCGCTGCTGCAGGATCGCCGCCTCGGCGAGCCCGAGTCCCGCACCTCCGCGGTCGGCCGGGACGAGAATGGCGAGGTACCCGGCGGCACGGAGCTCATCGAGATCCTGCTGGGGGAACGTGTTCTCGCGATCGTGGATCGGTGCGCGCTCGCGGATCCGCTCGAGCAGATCGTCGGGCAGGAAGGCAGCCGGGTCGAAGGCGCTCATGCCAGAGCCTCCCGGAGCTGTCGGATCGATTCCTCCGGCTTGTCGCGGTGCAACGAGTGCCCGGCCCCGTCGACGATCGACATCGTCACGAGCGGGTTCCCGCTCAGCACCTCGGTCGCGATCTCCCCGGTGAAGAGGCTGTATACCTCGGGATCCGAGGCGATGACGTGCGTGGGAACGGTGAGGCGCGCGGCATCCGCTCGCACGTCCCAGGGCGTGTTCTGCACGCTGGTCTGCTCGACCGCCCACGCGCTCGCCCGACGCACCGCATCGACCTTCAGCTCCCAATCCTGCGGATGCCAGTGCGGATGCTCCTGCTGCACGACCTCGATCCGCTGATCCGCGAAGGCGCGCTCCTGGCTCTTGCGCACGATCTTCGCGTCGCGGCCCTCGACGAAGATCGCGGGATCGAGCAGGATCAGTCGGCGGGTCCAGTCCGGGTCGGATGCCGTGGCCACCGTGCTGGAGGCGCCGCCGAGCGAGTGGCCGATGACGGCATCCCACGGGCCATCGCCCGGAGGCCGCACGATCCCGAGGTCCGCGGCGTAGGCGGTCACGGAGTAGTCGAGCGCTCGCGGTGCATCGCCGTGGCCGCGCAGGTCGACGGCGGTCGCGTGCCACCCGGACTCGGCGAGGGCTTCGCCGAGGCGCCACATCAGGGCGCCGGACGACCCCAGCCCGTGCACGAGGAGCGCGTGGCGGTCGGCGGTCGGATCGCCCCAGGAGAGGCGGGGGAGCGTGAGCGGTGCGGCCATGCCCTCAGCCTAGAACCGCGGCGGGAGAGAGTCTCCGTCGGGTGTCGATCGCCGTCATCCGAGCGGCGGCAGGTCTCCGTGGGTACGGAGCACACGCGCGGCGGCGGCATGCCCGGCGGAGAGTCGGTCTTCGAGTTCCGCGCCATCGAGCGTCGCGGCGAGGAAACCCGCGGCGAAGGCGTCGCCGGCTCCGACGGGTTCGACGACGTCGACGCGCGGAGCGGGCACGAACACCGGCTCCTCGCCCGCGGCGAAGGCGGTCGCGCCGACGTCGCCGTCCTTGACGACGAGGAGGGCGCAGTTCGGCAGATGGGCGCGCACATCGGCGGCGGTCGCGGTGCCCCAGAGGCGTTCGGCCTCGTCACGACCCACGAAGACGATGTCGGCGGCGTCGGCCAGGCGGGTCAGGGTGGTCTGCGCGTCGGTCATCGACCACAGCGCCCGGCGATCGTTCACATCGAAGGAGACGACGGCCCCCGCCTCGCGGGCGTCGGCGTACAGGCCGTCGACCATGGCGCGGCACGAGGGGGAGAGCGCGGGCGTGATGCCCGTCGTGTGCACGATGCGCACGCCCCGAAGTCGGTCGACGGCGAGGAATCCGGCGTCCATGCGAGAAGCGGCCGACCCTCGGCGGTAGTAGTAGACCGACGAGGACTCGACGCCCGGGTCCTTGAACATGACGCCGGTGGGAGCATCCGCGTCCTTCTCGGCCCAGATCTCGACCCCGCGCCGCCCGAGCTCGCCGGTGATGCGCGCGCCGATCGGGTCGTCGCCGAGGCGAGATGCCCAGACGGCCCGATGCCCCGCGGCGACCAGGCCGACGGCGACGTTGCCCTCGGCGCCCGCGATGCCGAGGGCGGCGGTCTCGGTCTCGGCCAGGGGAGCGCCCAGCGCCGTGACGAGACCCATGGACTCGCCGACGCAGACGACCTCGGGCGCGGACGGAGAAGAGGGGAGCGTGCTCATGAGGGGGTGACCGCCAGGGGTTCGGTGTCGGGATAGGGGCTCGCGTCGCGATGACGCAGGTCGGGGAGGGCGCGGACGAAGACGATCGAGACGATCAGCCCGAGCGCGGCGAAGAGGACGGCGGCGAAGTAGGCGCCGCGGGCGTCGGTGGCGTCGACGAGGAAGCCGGCCACCGCGGAGCCGGCCGCGGCGCCGATGAGCTGGCCGGTGCCCGCCCAACCGAACGCCTCGGCGGTCTCGCTGAACTTGACGCTCGCGGTCGTGATCGCGAACAGCACCGCGAGGGCCGGGGCGATGCCGATGCCGGCGAGGATGAGCGTGCCACCGAGCCAGAACACGTTGAGCGAGACCATCGTCAGGGCGAGGCCGACCGTCACGATCGTCAGGCGGCGGGCCATCGCCCACGGTCCGATCGGGATGTGCCCGAACGACAGGCCGCCCGCGAGGCTGCCCACCGCGAAGACCGCGAGCACGAGCCCTGCCTCGAGGCTGCCGTGCTCGAAGGTCGCGACCACGCCCACCTCGACCGCGGAGCACGCGCCGATGAGGAGGAAGCCGATCATGGTGGCCATGAGCACGGGGGGCTTGAGCACCACCTTGCCGAGCGCGCTGCGGCTGCGCGGGATGCGCACGCGCCCGACTTCGGGGGAGAGGATGAACCACGAGCCGCCGCCGACGAGGAACACCGCCACGAGGAGCAGACCCTGCGTGGTGCCGACCTGGGTCGAGACCAGCGTGATGACCACCGGGGCGAGGATCCAGATGATCTCCTGCAGCGACGCGTCGAGGGAGAAGAGAGGAGTGAGCTGCTTGGCGTTGACGAGCTTGGGGTAGATCGTGCGCACCGCCGACTGCACGGGCGGTGTCGAGAGCCCGGCGATCAGTCCGAGCGCCATGTAGCCCGGCAGGCTCAGGGGGAGCAGGGCCAGGCAGAGCACGGCGACGACGCAGACCGAGAGAGTGAGGGTGAGCACGCGACGCATGCCCCACGCGCCCATCCATCGGCTGGTCACGGGGCCGGCGACGGCCTGTCCGACGCTCGTCGCGGCGAGCACGAGGCCCGCGGCGCCGTACGACCCGGTCTGCTGCTCGACGTGCAGCAGGATCGCGAGCGAGGACATGCCGTTGGGGAATCGCGCTGTCAGCTGAGCCGCGATCATGCGCGCCACTCCGGGCGTGCGAAGAAGGTCCTGATATCCCGCCACCACACAACGGTACCGGCAGCCACGGACGCTGCGGGACGGTCTGATGCCGGGGTCGCGGCGACACGCCGACGACACGCCGAGGAGCAGTTTCCACAGGAATCCGAATGTCGGAGGCCCGGCGTAGCGTGCGACCTGTGGATGGATCTCTCACAGGTGCCTCCCAGCCGCGATTTCTCGCGGTTCGGGAGCTCTGCGCCCGCCCCTCCGCCTGTGGAAGAAACGGTGGAGAACCTGTGTTGTATCTGGGGAGAGCGGTGGAAAAACTACACGAATGTAACTACTACCCCTTGTGGTCACTCCGAGTGTCCGTCCCTATATGTAGTATTGAACTCCCGGCGGAGGACTGCCGGCCACACAACGATTCTGAGGGGAAACAGATGTCGATCACGGTCTACACCAAGCCTTCCTGCGTCCAGTGCAACGCGACCTACCGCGCCCTGGATGCCAAGGGCATCGAGTACGAGATCCACGACCTGTCGGAGGACCCGACGGCCCTGGAGCAGGTCAAGGCGCTGGGCTACATGCAGGCGCCGGTCGTCGTCACCGACGAGGACCACTGGTCGGGCTTCCGTCCCGACAAGATCGACGAGCTCGCGACCCGTCTGGCCTGATCGGGCAGCCGCGCAGCGGGGTGAGAGAGCGAATCGACGCATGAACGCCATCGCGACCGCAGCACCGCTCCTCGTCTACTTCTCGAGCGTGTCCGGAAACACGGCGCGCTTCATCGAGAAACTGGGCCTTCCCGCCCGACGTATCCCGCTCCACCGGAACGACGGAGAGCTCGTCATCGACGAGCCCTACGTTCTGGTCACCCCGACCTATGGCGGGGGCGAGGGGCGAGGCGTCGAGCGGGGCGCCGTGCCCAAGCAGGTGATCCGGTTCCTCAACGACGAGCGCAACCGTCGTCACATCCGCGGAGTGATCTCCGCAGGCAACACCAACTTCGGCGAGGCATTCTGCCTCGCCGGCGACATCATCAGCCGCAAGTGCCACGTGCCTCACTTGTATCGGCTAGAAATCTTCGGCACACAGGACGACGTGGATCGCGTCAGCGACGGATTGGAACGAGTGTGGGCAGCGCAGTTGACGAGCAGACCGTGACACAGCAGGCGGCGTTCAAGATGAACCAGGCGTACGAGGGGCTGGACTACCACGCCCTGAACGCGATGCTGAACCTCTACGACGCGAACGGCAAGATCCAGTTCGACGCCGACAAGCGTGCGGCGCGGGAGTACTTCCTGCAGCACGTCAACCAGAACACGGTCTTCTTCCACTCCCTCAAGGAGCGCCTCGACTACCTGGTCGAGAAGGAGTACTACGAGCCGGCCGTGATCGAGCAGTACTCGCTCGAGTTCATCCAGAAGCTCAACGACCTCGCTTACGGCAAGAAGTTCCGCTTCGAGACGTTCCTCGGCGCCTTCAAGTACTACACGAGCTACACGCTCAAGACGTTCGACGGCAAGCGCTACCTCGAGCGCTTCGAGGACCGCGTCGTCATGACCGCCCTCGGACTCGCCGACGGTGACGAGAAGCTCGCCGTCGCCCTGGTGGAGGAGATCATCTCCGGCCGTTTCCAGCCGGCGACGCCGACGTTCCTCAACGCGGGCAAGGCGCAGCGCGGCGAGCTCGTCAGCTGCTTCCTGCTGCGCATCGAAGACAACATGGAGTCGATCGCCCGCGGCATCAACTCGGCGCTGCAGCTCTCCAAGCGCGGCGGCGGCGTGGCGCTGCTGCTCTCGAACATCCGTGAGGCCGGCGCCCCGATCAAGCAGATCGAGAACCAGTCCTCGGGCATCATCCCCGTGATGAAGCTGCTCGAAGACAGCTTCAGCTACGCCAACCAGCTCGGTGCCCGTCAGGGCGCGGGTGCGGTGTACCTCAACGCGCACCACCCCGACATCATGCGGTTCCTCGACACCAAGCGCGAGAACGCCGACGAGAAGATCCGCATCAAGACCCTCTCGCTGGGTGTCGTCGTTCCCGACATCACTTTCGAGCTCGCCAAGAACGGCGAGGACATGTACCTCTTCTCGCCGTACGACGTCGAGAAGGTCTACGGCGTGCCCTTCGGTGACATCTCGGTCACCGAGAAGTACCGCGAGATGGTCGACGACTCGCGCATCAAGAAGACCAAGATCAACGCTCGCGAGTTCTTCCAGACCGTAGCCGAGATCCAGTTCGAGTCGGGCTACCCGTACATCATGTTCGAGGACACGGTGAACAAGGCCAACCCGATCAAGGGCCGCATCAACATGTCGAACCTCTGCAGCGAGATCCTGCAGGTGAACACGCCGACCACGTACAACGACGACCTGTCGTACGACCAGATCGGCAAGGACATCTCCTGCAACCTCGGCTCGATGAACATCGCGCTGTCGATGGATGCCGACGACCTCGGTCAGACCGTCGAGACGGCGATCCGTGCGCTCAGCGCGGTGAGCGACCAGAGCCACATCCGCTCGGTCCGTTCGATCGAAGACGGCAACGACCGCTCGCACGCCATCGGCCTCGGCCAGATGAACCTGCACGGCTACCTCGCTCGCGAGCACGTCTACTACGGCTCCGAAGAGGGCATCGACTTCACGAACATCTACTTCTATACGGTGCTGTTCCACGCGCTGCGCGCCTCGAACAACCTCGCGATCGAGCGCAAGCAGGCGTTCGACGGCTTCGAGGACTCGACGTACGCCTCGGGCGCGTTCTTCGACAAGTACATCGACCAGGAGTGGGTGCCGGCGACCGAGAAGGTCAAGGAGCTCTTCGCGGGCAAGCACATCCCGACGCAGGCCGACTGGGTGGCGCTGAAGGCGTCCATCCAGGAGCACGGCATCTACAACCAGAACCTGCAGGCGGTGCCGCCGACCGGCTCGATCTCGTACATCAACAACTCGACGTCGTCGATCCACCCGATCGCGTCGAAGATCGAGATCCGCAAGGAAGGCAAGCTCGGTCGCGTCTACTACCCGGCGGCGTTCATGACGAACGACAACCTCGAGTACTACCAGGACGCGTACGAGATCGGCTACGAGAAGGTCATCGACACGTACGCCGCGGCGACGCAGCACGTCGACCAGGGCCTGTCGCTGACGCTGTTCTTCAAGGACACCGCCACGACGCGCGACATCAACAAGGCGCAGATCTACGCATGGCGCAAGGGCATCAAGACGATCTACTACATCCGTCTGCGTCAGATGGCGCTCGAGGGCACCGACATGACCGAGTGCGTCTCCTGCATGCTCTGACACTTCGACAGGCTCAGTGACCCAAACGATCGAGAAACGACGAACATGACTCCTCACCCTCCGCTCAAGCTGGTCGACAGCGTGCAGGCGATCAACTGGAACCGCATCGAAGACGACAAGGACCTCGAGGTCTGGAACCGTCTGGTGAACAACTTCTGGCTGCCCGAGAAGGTGCCGCTGTCGAACGACATCCAGTCGTGGAACACGCTCACCCCCGAAGAGCAGCTGCTGACGATGCGCGTCTTCACGGGTCTCACGCTGCTCGACACGATCCAGGGAACCGTGGGCGCCGTGTCGCTCATCCCCGACTCGATCACCCCGCACGAAGAGGCGGTGTACACCAACATCGCGTTCATGGAGTCGGTGCACGCGAAGAGCTACTCCTCGATCTTCTCGACGCTCGCGTCGACGAAGGAGATCGACGAGGCGTTCCGGTGGTCGACCGAGAATCCGAACCTTCAGAAGAAGGCTCAGATCATCATGGACTACTACCAGGGCGACGACCCGCTCAAGCGCAAGATCGCCTCGACCCTGCTCGAGTCGTTCCTGTTCTACTCGGGCTTCTACCTGCCGATCTACTGGTCGTCGAAGGCGAAGCTGACGAACACGGCCGACCTCATCCGCCTCATCATCCGTGACGAGGCCGTGCACGGCTACTACATCGGCTACAAGTTCCAGAAGGGTCTCGAGAACGAGACCCAGGAGCGCCGCGACGAGCTGAAGGACTACACCTTCTCGCTCCTCTACGAGCTCTACGACAACGAGGTGCAGTACACGCAGGATCTCTACGACGGTGTCGGGCTGACCGAGGACGTCAAGAAGTTCCTGCACTACAACGCCAACAAGGCGCTCATGAACCTCGGCTACGAGGCGATGTTCCCGTCGACGGTCACGAACGTGAACCCGGCGATCCTGTCGGCCCTGTCGCCGAACGCCGACGAGAACCACGACTTCTTCTCGGGTTCGGGTTCCTCCTACGTCATCGGCAAGGCCGAGGCGACGGAAGACGACGACTGGGACTTCTGAGGTCCTGTCAGCGGCGCGGTCCGCTCGGCGATCATCTCGCCTGATCGGTTCCGGCGCGCTCGTGATCGGTTCAGGCGCGCTCGCCGGCAAGGCGAGCGCGCCGCTCCTCCTCGCGTTTCGAGTAGGTGGCGGCGCGGATCGAATCGTCCGACTCCAAGCCGGTGCCCAGTGCCCCGCCGAGCGTCGCGGCCGACGCGACGAACCAGGTGAGCACGAACAGGTCGGGAAGCGCGACGGCGCGACCGAGGGCGTCACTCATCACCGCCGTATCGAGGACGAAGAGGGCCCAGGCGAGGTTCACGGCGTACAGGGCCAGATAGCAGATGACGATCCCCACGGTCAGAGTCAGAATCGTCGAGGTGTTGTAGAGCCGGGATCTCGCCCGCGACGCGGGCGAGTCGTCCTCGGGGCGGTCCCAGAGCTCGCCGTCGATCACGATCCAGGCGATGAGGATAGCGATGGAGGCGACCATCGCCGCCGCCAGGCGCCAGCCCGACAGGGAGATCGCGAGCGACCACACCGTCGGTTCGATCGTCGCCACGGCGCCAGTCGCCAGGGCCGCGACCAATGCCGACTTGAGTCCCGCGGCGAGCATCCACGGGCGGTTCGCCAGCACCATGCCCATGAGCAGGCGCCCGCGGGCGCTGATCCGGGGGAGCGGCAGGCGTTGATCCTCGCGCGTGGCGGGTTCGGCCATCTCATCCATGAGCCCTCGCACGGCCTGGCGTGCTCGCGCGTGCACCCTCACACCGCCCAGAGCGGGCAGTGACAGCACCGCGGACCGGCGCCGCGCGTCGATCGCCGCCAGCAGATAGCGGCCGTCGTCGGCGCGCAGCGGGAGTTCGGTGACACCGACGACGAGATCCCACCCGTTCTGCTCGGCGTGCTCGCCGAGCCGAGCCACGGCGACGTCGACATCTTCGGATCCGAGGGTGAACGGTTCGCTGACGAGTTCGACCGTCCAGCCGACGGCCTCGGCGGTGATCGGCGGCGCGAGGTCGGTCATCCGACGAGCCACGGCCGTGGGCGAAGCCGGATCTGCGACGAGCCCTACGCGCAACGGCTCCATTTCCGAAACATACACCCGCACCGCGCCGGGGCGGCAAGACTGAATAAACGTTCAAAGTAAATTGCGGATGACGTGTGGCGCACTTCTCTCATTCGACACTTCCTGTCCAATAGGGTGAGCTGACCGAAATATCGCGGGGGATTCTAAAGAACGCGATGTGCCGGTGGTGCGCGCATCGGTATCCGACAGATGCGCGTAATGAACGGGCAGTCCCGGCGTCTCTTGAAGAGGAGCGTTGATGGGACGCTGCCCACCTTCACCCAGGGGAGAGCGCCAGTGAGCGTCAAGAAAATGTCGGCCTTCGCCGGCGCGGCAGCACTGTTGGCCATGTTGTTCACGGGAGTCGCGGCGGCCCCGGCATCCGCCGCTCCGATCGAGTCCAGTTGCGGGTATGCCAACCCGGACGGGGGCGGGAAGTTCCCCGACTCGATCTGTTGGCTCGATTTCGCCGGTTACGACTCGGCTGTCGGCCTGACGGCAGAAGGCCAGCAGTTCGAGATGTCGCTCGGCGCCTACGACGTGTCGTACACGGTCACCGAGCGCCCGGTGCCCGGGTGGACATCGCGAGCGGTGACGGCGGCACCCGCAACAACTCCTCCCTTCGTCGTCGGAGTACCCGGCTACTACAACGGCATCCCGGGAAGCCCGTTCCTCTATTCATCGGCCGGCCAGCCCAATGGCGGCGTTCAGATCAACATCACCAATTTCCAGGTGTCGCTGAACGGTACTCCGGTGACGGGCTACGACCTCGTCACGGCGGCACCGGAGACGACGGATGCCGCGACCGGCTTCCTCGGCGAGTTCATCAACTGGTCCTCCAACACTCCTCTCACCCTGATCGACAGCTATCCGACGATCACGACCGGGGGCGGATGCACAATGCCGTTGAACGGCAACGGCACAGCGAACGTCTGGTGCTACCCGGGTGCTGCGGGATCATCCTCGGCATACGGGTCGATCCTCGCCGCGCCGTCGGCGACATCGATCTCCGGCACTCTCTACATGTACTCCCGTGGGGAGCGCGAGGGTCTCGGCTTCGGCATCCGCACCGCGAGCGTCTCGGTCGACAAGCAGGTGGTCGGCCGCGTCGATCCCGCCGACTCCTTCGACCTGAGCGTCGCTTCGAGCGAGGGTCCGCTCCTGGCGACCGCGTCGACGGGCGCCTCCGATTCGGCGTCGACCGACGCCGTCCCGGTGATCCCGAGCGGCCCGCTCACCCTCTCCGAAGCGTCGGCGGCGGGGTCGCCGAGCCCGGTGGACTACTACGACGCCGACTGGGCGTGCACGAACGCGAACGCGGCCAGCACCACGGTGCTGCCGGATGGCGCCGACACGAGCCAGCAGCTCACCCTGGTCGCCGGTGACGCCATCGACTGCACGGTCACGAACACCGCGAAGGCGGCATCGCTCGGCCTGGTGAAGTCTGTGACTCCGACCACCGCGGGCGTCGGGGACACGGTCGTCTACGACTTCGCGGTCACGAACGAGGGCGACCTCCCGGTCGACGGCCTCGCGATCGACGAGACGGCGTTCTCGGGTTCGGGCGAGCTCGGCGAGATCGTCTGCCCCGTCACAGCTCTGGCGGTGGGCGAAAGCACCACGTGCCAGGCGCCCTACGAGATCACGCAGGCCGATGTCGACGCCGGTGGTGTGAGCAACGAGGCCGTCGCGACGGCGCTGATCGCCGACACCACGGTGTCGTCGGCATCCGCGGCGTCCACCGCGCTCGTCGCGGTCGAGGGTGAATCCGCCCTCGCCGTGACCAAGACGGCATCGGTATCGACCGCCGCGGTCGGCGACGACGTTCTCTACACGCTCACCGCGACGAACGCCGGCGCCGTGACCCTCTCCGATGTCACGCTGACGGACACCGACTTCTCGGGATCGGCTCCGCTGGGTGACCTCGAGTGCGACACGACCGCACCCGTGACGCTCGCCCCCGGCGATGTGCTCACCTGCACCGTGTCGTACGAGGTGCGCGCCGCCGACGTCGGCACGCTGACCAACGGTGCCGCGGGTTCCGCGGTGGACCCCGATGAGAACCTCCTCACCGGATCGGCATCCGCGGCCGTGACCGTCACCGTGCCGGCTGCTGCCGCCGTCGGAGGGAACGCGGCCGGCCAGGCAGGCGCCGGCCTGGCCATCACCGGCGGCGATCTGCCCTGGTACGCCGCGGGGTTCGGACTGATGCTGCTGCTCGCCGGAGCGGCGACGATGGCTGCGCGACGCGCACGCCGCAGCTGATCCGCAGCCGACACCTGGCGCAGCACGGGGCGGGCTTGATCCTAAGCTTGTCCCGTGCTGCGCCGTCCGCTCTTCTGGGGAGTCGTCCTCCTCGCCGCCGCCCTCGCCGCGACCCTGGCCGGCGACGACCTGAGCTTCTTCCCCTTCCTCCTCATGCTGGTCGGCGGGTGGTGCTTCGGCTTCGCCTTCGTCGGCCTCACACTCCGGATGCCGCCCCGCACGGGCGTCCCCCTTCACGTCGGAGTCGCCATCGTGCTGGCCGCGCTGATGATCGTCGTGGTCGAGTTCGCCGGGCCCTGGCTCGCGACGCTCCATGAGCCGGTGCGCGGGGTCGTGGTGGTACTGCAGATGGCCGCGATCCCGGCGGCCGGATGGATCTGGCTCGGCCTGCTCTCGCGCGTGACCTCGGCAGTGAGTCGTCGCGATGCCGCGAAGCGTCCGGCTCCCGTTCCCCGCACCTGGGAACGGGCGGAGAGCGGGGACGGCTCGGAGCTGCACGTCGACGCGGTCGAGATGCGCATGCGCGCGCTCACCCTCGCGATGATCGGGATGATCGTGCCGGCCGGACTCGTGGCGTTCGCGCTGATGGTCGTGTTCGACGACCTCGCGATGCGGCTGGGCCCGCGCATCGTGATCATCGCGCTGGGCCTGCTCGTCGGGTTGCCGGTCTACTTCGCGTTCACCTCGGTCGCACGGCGTCGATCGTTGCCGTCCGTCATCGCCTTCGGGAACGACGAGCTGCGCGTCACCGTCGGCTCGGTGCCCCATCGCATCCGCTATCGCGATGTCGACCACCTGCTCTGGAGACCGCGCAGCGACTACGCGCGCATCGAGGTGCGCGCCGACGACGTCGACCTGTCGCTCCTCCTCGGGCTCGTCAAGCCTCCGCGCGGGGTGGAGCGCGGGCTGCCGGACCTGCCGAAGCGCGTGTTCCGACGACTGGAACTCGCCGGTCTCGCGGTCGATCGATCGCGTCGCGACGAGGTCGTCACGTTCAGCCGACCGGGTACGCGCTCGTCTTCAGCACCCGCGCGAGATGCGCGGCGTTCCGCGACGCGGTCGTGATCGTCTCCACGACCTTCTCGGGCGTCTCATCGAGGTCCTTGTAGTCGACGCCCTGCATGGCCTCGCCGTTCCAGTAGACCGATGCCTGCGCGGGGACCGTGTAGCCGACGTCGTTGAGCGACTGGAAGAGGATCGCCGCGATGTGGTGCGCACCGTCCTCGTTGCCCACGATGCCGGCGATCGCGACCTTGTCGAACAGGATCGGCCGTCCCGCGGCATCCGTCTCGGCGAGTTCGGCATCCAGACGTTCGAGCACCCGCTGCGCGATGCTCGAGTGCTGCCCCATCCAGGTCGGGGTCACGAGCACGAGGATGTCGGCGGCGAGCACCTTCTCGCGGAGGGCCGGCCACTCGTCTCCGTCACCCATGTCGGTCTCGACGCCCGGCTTCACCGCGAGATCGACGGCACGCACCAGATCGCCGGTGACGCCGTGGTCGGCGAGCGCGTCGAGGATCTGGGTGGCGAGGAGATCGGAGCTCGACTCGGCGGGGGAGGGCTTGAGCGTGCAGGTGATGGCGAGGGCGGTGAGCGAGGTGTCCATGATGACGAGTAGATCAGCGGATGCCGCGCATGCGAAGGGGCTTCCGCGGATCGGTGCCCTGCGCTACGCGCGGTAGGCTGGAGGGGCGGCCGCTACGACAGGAGATCCCGTGATCCTCAGCTTCATCTTCTTCCTGATCCTCTTCCTCGGAGGGATCTACCTCATGGCCTTCGCGCAGACCGCCGAGGACTACCAGGCGATCATCTTCGTCGCGGGTCTCCTGATCACGATGCTGTCGCTCGCCTTCATGATGCGCGAGCGCGGTTCCGCCACGCGCCGCAGCAAGAACTGGTCGGGTCCGTCCACCGACTGACCGCGTTCAGCGGCAGAAGTCCTCACGGCCGGCGCGACAACCGCATCTCGAGGTTCGCGCGCACGGCCGGCCACTCCGGCTCGATGATCGAGTATTCGACGCTGTCGCGGAGTGCGCCGTTGCGGTAGCGCGACATCGCGCGCATCACGCCGTCCTGCTTGGCGCCCAGGCGTTCGATCGCCGCACGGGACTGGAAGTTGACCCACTGGGTCGTGAGCCCGACGCGGAACACGCCGAGCGTCTCGAACGCGTGGCGCAGGAGCAGCAGCTTCGACTCGGCGTTCGTGCCGGTGCCGTGGGCGGACGGGCGGTTCCAGGTGTACCCGATGTGCAGGCGCGGCACGTCGGCGGCGAGGTCGTAGTACGACGTGAGGCCGAGCACGCGACCGCTCGCGTCGACGGTCACGAACGGGATCATCTCGCCCTTCTCGCGCAGAGCGATCCGGCGATCGATCTCGGCGGCGACCCCGTCGGGTGCCGGCACCGAGGTGTACCAGGCCGTCTTCCAGAGATCCTTCTCTTCGACGGCTTCGATGAGGGCGTCGCGGTACGACGTCTCGAGCGGGCGCAGCTCGACGAGCCGGCCGCTGAGCGTGACGGGCGCGGGAGGAATGAGGAAAGCCATGCGGCCATTCAACCAGCGCGGTACCGTCGTTCACGCCGTGCGGCCCAGGAGCGCCTGGTAGGCGGCGACCAGTTCGACGGTGACGTCGAGTTCGAACGCGAGACTCGCCGGATGCGCCCCGCGGAGATGCTCGGCGGCGGCGTACGCCTGTGGGGAGATGAGGAGGCGTGCGGCCCAGGCATCCGCCTGACGCTCCTGGCGCGCCCGCAGATGCGCATGCGTCGTCGGCGTGTGGCGGAGTGTCGCGTGCCCGAGTTCGTGCGCGAGGACGCTGCGGGTGGTGCGGGCGCTCATGCCGGGTGCGACGCGGATGATGCTGTGCGCGGGGTCGAAGCCGCCGCGCGTGGCCCCGGGGCGTTCGACGATGCGCAGCCCGCGCTCCTCGGCGAGGCGGAGGAGCTGCGGGTCCATGTCGTTCCTACGAGTAGAGGTCGTCGGTGTCGCGATCGTGCGGGAGGGGGGAGTCGAAGGCGACTTCAGGGACATTCTGGCCGAGGGGTGCGACATCGGGGCGGCGATGCAGGGGAGTGATCGTCGCCGGAGCGCTCGCGATGTCGGCGCTCAGGCGCTCCTCCGCGCGGGCGAGCACGAGGTGAGGGGCGACGTTGATGATCGCGCAGACCGTGTAGACGACCGGCACGGGGATGGCGCGTTTGCCGGTGACGTAGTTGTCGAGCGCGCTTCTCGCGACTCCCGCATCGCGCGCCATGGCGGCGATGCTGCTTCCTGCGGCGGCGATCTCGGCCCGCAGCTGACGGCCGACGGCCGCGTTGAACAGCTCCGCTGATGTCTTCACACGAGTCACGATAGCACCGCGATGGATGCAGTATGCCGTCATATTGGACACGCGCCGTGTTGCGTGTCGCCAATCGGGAGGATACTGTCTACGTGTGACGGCAGATGATCGACAATTGGTGGCATCCGCGATCGTCTCCGCCCTGCGTGAGAGTCAGCGTTCGAAGAGATGGCTCGCGGAGCACTCCGGCATCGCCTACTCCACCCTACGTCGCAAGCTCGACGCGCAGGCCGACATCAGCGTCGTCGACCTCGCACGCATCGCCGAGGCACTGGATCGTTCACCGGCATCCCTCCTCCCCGACCTGCGCTCGGGCCGCTGACCACTGACGCGGGTGCCCGCCGCCGCGATATCGTGGCGCCATGAAGACCGTGCCTTTCGGAACCACCACCGCACCCGCCGTCGTCGCCGGGATGATGCGCATCGACGACAAGGACGACGCCCACATCCGGGCCCTCTACGACACGGCACGCGCCGCCGGGATCGACTTCTTCGATCATGCCGACATCTACGGCGGACGCATGCACCACTGCGAGTCCCGGTTCGCCGCCGCGCTGCGCCTCACCGCCGCCGAGCGCGACGAGATCGTGCTGCAGACAAAGTGCGGCATCGTGCCCGACAAGGGGATGTTCGACTTCTCGTACGAGCACATCATCGCGCAGGTCGAGGGATCTCTGCGTTCGCTGCGCACCGACCGCATCGACGTGCTGCTGCTGCACCGCCCGGACGCGCTGGTCGAACCCGAGGAGGTCGCGCGCGCGTTCGACGAGCTCGAAGCCTCGGGCAAGGTGCGCGCATTCGGGGTGTCGAACCACACGCCGCGCCAGATCGACCTGCTGCGCACCGCGGTGCGCCAGCCCTTCGTCGCGAACCAGTTGCAGCTGTCGATCACGCACGCCCCGATCATCGCCCAGCCGATCGCGATGAACATGGCGGCCGAGGAGCAGAGCATCGTGCGCGACGGCGGCGGGATCGTCGAGTACTGCCGCATCAACGGCATCACGATCCAGGCGTGGTCGCCGTTCCAAGGCGGCTTCTTCACCGGCGTCTTCCTCGGCAACCCGCAGTACGCCGAGCTGAACGCGGTCATCGACCGTCTCGCTGCGGCCCACGGCGTGACGCCGATCGCGATCGCGACGGCGTGGATCGTCCGTCATCCGGCGCGGATGCAGGTCGTGCTCGGCACCACGACGCCCGAGCGGGTGACGGATGCCGCGGCCGGGGCCGACGTCGAACTCACCCGCGAGGAATGGTACGAGCTGTTCCGGGCTGCCGGGCACCTGCTTCCCTGATCTACTCTGAGTTCATGTCGTTCCTGTTCACGATCATCACCATCGCGCTGACGATCGGCGCGGTGATCGACATCGTGCGACGCGAGGATTCGCAAGTGCGGTTCCTGCCTCGCTTCGTCTGGCTCATCGTGGTGATCCTGCTGCCGCTTCTCGGAGCACTGCTCTGGTTCGGCCTCGGTCGCGAGTACGGCGACGCCGGGATCGCGATCCCGCGTCTGCGGCGGGCTCCTCGCACGGCCCCGTCGGCGGGCACCACGGCACCCCCGGCACCACCCCGCGACACCCGGACGACCGAGCAGCAGATCGCCGACCTCGACCGCGAGATCGAGGAATGGCGCCTGCGCGAGGAGATCGAGAAGCGCAAGCACGAATCCGGTGAACACGGGGAAGGCCTCTGACATGGCAAAACGGGCCGTCATCGGCGGCGGGAGTGGATTCGTCGGCACGGCGCTGACGCGGGCGCTTGAGGCCGACGGGTACGCGGTGAGCGTGATCGGCCGCCACGGCCCGGACGCCCGCTGGGACGACCCCGCGTCGATCCGGCGCGTCGTCGACGGCGCGGACCTGGTCGTCGGCCTCGCGGGCAAGAGCATCAATGCGCGGTTCACCGATCGCAATCGCGAGGAGATCCTCCAGTCGCGCATCGACACGACCCGAGCGCTTCACGACGCCATCGCGGGAGCCGAGCATCCGCCCGCCGTCTGGATGAACGCGTCCAGCGCGGCGGTCTACCGCTACGCGCTCGACCGGGCGCAGACCGAGGCCGACACCGAGCGCGACACCGGCTTCCTGCCGGACGTGACCCTCGCCTGGGAAGCGGAACTGTTCCGGAGCGAGTTGCCGGCGACGAGGCGTGTCGCGCTGCGGATCACTTTCGTGGTCGGCGACGGTCCCGCGCCGGCTCTGCTCTTCCGCCTCGCTCGTTTCGGGGTCGGCGGGCCGCAGTTCGACGGCTGGTGGTTCCCGCACCGGCGCTATCGCGGCATCGGCCCGCACGCGACCGAGCCGCGGCATCCGCTCGGGCGACGATCCCGCGGGCATCAGCGGTTCAGCTGGATACACATCGACGACCTCGTGGGAGCGGTGCGGTTCATCCGCGACGACGCGCGCATCTCGGGTCCGGTGAACATGTCGGCGCCGGGCGTCGTGGAGAACCGCGGACTGATGCGGGCGCTGCGCCGCGTCGTCGGCATGCCGATCGGTCTTCCCGCGTGGCGGTTCATGCTGGAACCGGCGATGTGGGTGCTGCGCGCCGAACCCGATCTTGTGCTCAACAGCCGGTGGATCGCTCCCGGAGTGCTCGACGACGCGGGTTACGCCTTCGCCTTCCCCGAGCTGGAGCCGGCGCTGCGCGACGTGCGCGAGAAGGATTCGCGGACCGCGCCTTCGAGCTCCGGATAGGCGAAGGCGAAACCCGCGGCCGTCAGCTTCTCGGGGATGACCCAGCGGCTCTTCAGGACCAGCTCGGTCTCGGTGCGGATGCCGATCGCGCCGAGTTCGAGCATCCATCGTGGCAGGGGCGGTCCGAAGCCGACGCCGAGCACCCGGCGCACGGTGGCCATGAACCCGGCGTTGTCGGACGGGTTCGGGGCGGCGGCGTTCACCGGGCCCTCGATCGAGGGGGTGACCTCGAGGAAGTCGATGATGAGGGCCACGTCGTCGACGTGCACCCAACTGAACCTCTGCGTGCCGTGGAGCGCTCCCGGGAAGTGGCCGGTGCCGGCGGCGCGGCGGGCCCGGCTGACCGGCCAGCGTCCGTCGTGCTGCGCGCCGCCCAGCCCGAGTCTCGCCAGGCGTTCGAGGGGACCGAGTACACCGCCGTGCCCGAGCACGATGGCGCTGCGCAGCGCGACCCGTCGGGTGCGCGGCAGATCGTCGGCGAACAGAGCGCGCTCCCAGGCCTTGGCGACCTCGACGGAGAATCCGGCGCCGATATCCCCCGACGACTCGGTCATCGGGCGGTCCTCGGCATGGCGGTAGATCGTCGCGGTCGAGGAGTTGACCCACAGGGGCGGCGGGTTCGCGGCGCGGGAGATCGCCGAGCTCAGTGACGCCGTGGTCTCGAGACGGGATCGGAAGATCTCCGCCCGGTTCTCGGGCGTGTAGCGGCAGTTCACGCTCTTGCCTGCCAGACCGATCACGAGTGACGCGCCGTCGACGGCGCGGTCGATCGCACGCTGGTCGCCCCAGGCGATGTCGGCGCCCGATCGCGAGATCGTGATGACCTCGCGCCCGGCGGATCGCAGGCGCGGGATGAGGTGCCGGCCCATGAATCCCGTGGAGCCGCCGATCACGACGGGGCCCGCGGGGACGGGCACGGAATCCGTCACGGGGTATCGCTCTCGATCGTGTAGTCGAATTGGCCGGTGTACTCGTAGACCCGCCCGAGGAGCGGAACGTCGATCGTCATGTTCACGTGGTGCTGCTGCCGGCCCTCGTCCCAGCGCTCGACGAGGCCGATGCGCGGGCGCAGGAAGCGCGGCGCGGCGATCCGCAGTCGCCCGAACCGCATCCCGACTCGGCGGATGGTGAGCACGACCGCTCCGTCCTGCACGTCGATGTCGAAGGTGGTGACGACCGTGCGGTGCGGGCCGATCTCGTTGCGCAGGATCCGGTTCGCGCCGAGCGCCACCGTGTCGGGCATGATCCACGTGCGGCCGGGGAGGTCGAAGTACCGCACCGCGACGGCGGTGCCGCGGATCGTGCGGTTCTCGATGCGGAACGGCACGTCGCGCTCCCATCCGGCGAAGGCGACGCCCAGGGCTTCCGCGATCCGGAAGACGGGCCAGAGCCAGCGATGGTGGGACCCGGCGCGGGTGAAGACCCCGGTGCCGATGCCGACGTGGCCGTCCGGGATCGTGCGGAAGTACCAGGCGGTCTTCGGGTGGAGCTCGGAGGAGCGGGCGCCGAGCGCGCGCTCATAGGGCGATGCGGAGGCGGATTCCGGCGCTGTCACCCGGCCACACTATCGGGACGACGCCGCGACACGCGCGTCGACATTCGCGGGGGAGAGCACCTCGCGGGCGACCATGATCGCGGCTCCCAGCACTGCGGCGCGCTCCCCGGTCGGGGACTGCACGATGGCGAGGTGCTGTGTGGCGAGGGGAATCGAGCGGCGGTAGACGACTTCGCGGACGCCGGCCAGCAGGTGCTCGCCGGCTCGGGCGATGCTGCCGCCGAGGACGACGATCGAGGGGTTCAGCAGGTTCACGACCGTGGCGAGCACCTCGCCGACGTCGCGCCCGGCCTGGCGCAGTGCCTCGATCGCCGCGGTATTGCCCGCCCGCACCAGTTCGGTCACGTCGCGGCTGGTCTCGGCGTCGATGCCCTGCGCGCGCAGCGACGCGGCGATCGCGCTGCCGCTGGCGAGGTCCTCGAGGTCGCGCTCCTCGTCGGCGGCGTGCGTCGACTCGGCGGAGTGCGGCACGCGCACGTGCCCCATGTCGCCGGCCGAGCCCTGTGCGCCGCGCTGCAGCTGGCCGCCCGCGATGATGCCGGCACCGATGCCGGTGGCGACCTTGACGAAGATGAGATCGGTGGTGTCGGGGAAGCTGGTGGTCTGCTCGCCGAGGGCGAGGACGTTCACGTCGTTGTCGACGAGCACCGGCACGTCGAAGGTGCGCTGCACGTAGCCGGGGATGTCGAAGCGGTCCCAGCCCGGCATGATCGGCGGGTTGTAGGGGCGACCGGTGGAGTGCTCGACCGGGCCGGGCACGCCGATCCCGACGCCGACGAGCGCGCTCGTCGGCGTCTCGAGGTCGGAAAGGAGGGACTCGGCTTCGACGAGCATCCGATCCAGCACCGGCTCGGGCCCGCCGGCGATGTCGAGCGGATGCGTGGTGGAACCGAGGATCCTGCCGCCGAGGTCGGCGATGGCGATCGTGGCGTGGGAGGCGCCGAGGTCGACGGCCAGCACGAGGCCCGCGCGCGGGTTGAAGGCGACGCGCGACGGGGGTCGCCCACCGGTGGACGCGGCCTCGCCCGCGGCGACGAGCAGCCCGGCGGAGAGGAGAGCATCGACGCGCGCCGACACGGTGGAACGGGCGAGGCCGGTGAGGTGCACGAGGTCGGCCTTGGTGCGCGCCTGACCGTCCAGCAGGAGCTGGAAGATGTCGCCCGCGCCCGTGGAGGCGTTCGGGAGGTTGCGTTCCGCATCACTCATAGGGGTCAGTAAATCACAGGACTTCCGCCCCTTAGTAGAACGAGATCTGACGATCGAGAAAAATCTTTTGACGAAGATCTAGCAAAAGTAGGGAGACTCGTGTCAGAATCATCGACATGACAACGGACGTCACAGCTACCGGCGTCGGGACGATCCGATCCGGATTCCTCGGCGGAGGATTCATGGCCCAGGTGCACAGCCGCGCAGCACGCGCCGCCGGTGCCGCCACCGCAGTGCTCGCGAGCTCCTCGCGGGAGCGAGCCGTCACCGCCGCCCAGGACCTCGGGATCGAACGCGCCGCCGATGATCTCGCCGAACTCCTCACCCAGGACGTGGACGTGGTGCACGTGTGCACCCCCAACGCCACCCACGCCGCCTTCGCCCTCGCGGTGATCGAGGCCGGCGTGCACGTGATCTGCGAGAAGCCGCTCGCCACGCACGTCGACGACGCCCGTGCACTCGCGGCCGCGGCCGCCGAGCGCGGCGTGGTCGCCGCGGTTCCCTTCGTCTACCGGTATCACCCGATGGTGCGCGAGGCCCGCGCCCGCGTCGCCGCCGGTGAGATCGGCGATCTCCTCACCGTGGACTGCGGGTACCTGCAGGACTGGATGCTCCTGCCCGGTGACGACGACTGGCGCGTCACCTCCGCCGACGGCGGACCCTCGCGCGCTTTCGCCGACATCGGCTCGCACCTGTGCGATCTGCTCGAGTTCGTCGCGGGGGAGCGGATCGTGCGCCTCACCGCCCGCACCCGTCGCGTCTACGCCGAGCGTGGCGGGCGTGCCGTCACCAACGAGGACGCCGTATCGATCCTCGTCGAGATGGAGTCGGGCGCGATCGGCACCCTGCTGATCTCGCAGATGGCCGCCGGCCGGAAGAACTCGCTCACCCTCGAACTCCACGGTGCGCAGGCCAGCATCCGCTTCGACCAGGAACGCCCGGAGGAGCTGTGGATCGGCGAGCGGGATGGCAGCCGTCACCTCTTCCGTGACCCGCAGACCGCGCACCCCGGGGTCGCCCGGTTCTCGACCGTGCCGGCCGGCCACGCGCAGGGCTACCAGGACGCCTTCAACGGTTTCGTCGCCGACGCCTACGCGGCCATCCGTGGTGAGGCGCCCGACGGCCTGCCCACTTTCGACGACGGTGTGCGCGCCGCTCAGCTCACCGAGGCCGTCCTGATCGCCGCCGACGAGCAGCGCTGGGTCGACACCCCCGCACTCTGATCCCCGGCGCCCCACCTCTCCTGATTCAACGCAGAACAGAAGGAACACAGATGACTGACAACTTCGACCTCGTGATCGTCGGCACCGGTCCGAACGGTGCGATCATCGCGCAGCAGGTGCACCAGCAGATGCCCGAGGCGACGATCCTGGTGCTCGAGGCCGGCCGTGAGATCACCTCGGTGCCGGGGGAGCACCTCGTCGAGGCCGACGAGAGCGCGATGAACGCCTCGTACGACGACCTGATGCGTCGCGCGCGCCAGATCGAGTACGTCAAGGACGCGGTCTCGATGAGCGCGATCGACGGCGACGGATGGGATCCCGAGTCCTCGGGCGTGTTCCCCGCCGCGTTCTTCGGGCACAATTTCGCGGCCTTCCCCGGGGCATCCGTCGCCTGGAACATCGGCGGGATGGGCGTGCACTGGACCGCGGCGACCCCCTGGCCCTACGCCGAGGAGATCCCCGGCTTCCTTCCGCGTGCGGAATGGGATGCCGACCTCGAGACGGCGCGCGGCCTGCTGCGCACCTACGTGGGGCCCCTCGTCGCGGGCGTGCCGAACCCGTTCGAGCAGCCACTGTTCGCGGCCCTCCGCGAGGCCGTGCCGAGCCCCGATCCCTCCCGCGAGTTCGGGTACATGCCCATGGGCGGCGTGCCGCGCGTCGGTGAGCCCTTCGCCCGCACCGGCCCCCGGGACATCGCGCCGTTCGTCTTCGACGGCAGCGAGCCGAACGTCACGCTCCGCAGCGGCGTGCTGGTGCACCGGATCGAGCACGACGGATCGCGCGTCACCGGACTCTCCTACCGCGACCTCGTCACCGGCGAGGAATCGACCGCGCACGGAACGCAGGTGCTGATCGCGGGCGACGCGCTGCGCACCCCGCAGCTGCTCTGGGCCTCCGGCATCCGTCCCACCGCCCTCGGCGCCTACCTCAACGAGCACGCGACGATCGACGGCGAGGTCGACATCGACGCCTCGCGCTTCGGACTGACGGATGCCGACATCATCCAGCCGCCCGCGGGGGAGCCGTTCATCGGCTCGTTCTGGAGCCCGTCGATCGGTGCCGCCCGCCCCGCGCACGGCCAGCTCATGGAGCGCGAGTTCGAGGGGCGCCACAAGCTCAGCGTCGGATGGTACTGCGCCACCGAGATCCGCGCCGAGAACCGCATCGAGTTCTCCGACGAGCTGACGGATGCCCTCGGCATGCCGCACATGACCGTTCACTTCTCGTACTCCGACGCCGACCTCGAGGAGATCCGCCGAACCCAGGAGGTGCAGCGGACGGCAGCGGCTGTGATCGGGGACTTCCCGACCGAGGACCGCGAGGTGCAGCCCCCCGGGGCTTCCCTGCACTACACCGGCACCGTCCGGATGGGCCCCGATGACGACGGCACGAGCGTCGTGGACACGGATGGTCGTGTCTGGGGTTTCGACAACCTGTATCTCGCCGGCAACGGCGTGATCCCGACCGCGCTGACGTGCAACTCGACGCTCACCGGAGCCACGCTCTCGGTGCGCATCGCCCGCGCGGTCGCCGCTTCCCTCTGACCCTGCAGTACCCCTACCCACCAAGGAGATGATCGCGATGCACTTCCACACCACTTCGCGACGACGGGCGACGATGCTCGGAATCGCGCTGGTCACGTCCGGCGCCCTGCTGCTCACCGGCTGCGGCCGCAGCGGCGACAGCGGCGGCGACGCCGGCGCATCCACGAAGGTCGACGACGAGCCGGCCACCGGAACCCTCGAGATCTGGACGCAGGGTGCCGATGGCGCCGAGCTGCCCCAGATGTTCGAGGAGTTCAAGAAGGACAACCCCGACGTCGAGATCAACATGACGCAGATCCCGGAGGCCGAGTTCGCATCGAAGATGACCGCGGCGATCACCGCGGGCACCGTTCCCGACCTGATCTACGCGTTCACCGAGACGCAGTCGTCGCTGATCTCGACCGGAGGATTCGACGCCGTGCCCGACGGTCTCGTCGACCCCGACGACTTCTTCGAGGTCATCTGGGACAACTCGGTCTACGACGACGTGGCCTACGGTGTGCCGTGGTACGCCTACGCCGACATGGTCATCTACCGCACCGACCTGGCCGAGGCGGCGGGTGCCGAGGCCCCCACCGACTGGGACAGCCTGCGCACCTTCGGTGAGGATCTCAAGGCCTCCGGTGTCGAGTGGCCGCTCGCGCTCTACGCGGCCTACGACTCGTACACCGCCCGTCAGCTGCTGACCTTCGCGAAGCAGAACGGCGGCGGGTTCATCTCCGATGACCTGTCGACGTGGACCATCAACTCGCCCGAGAACGTCGAGGCGCTCGAGTACTGGGCGGGCCTGATGGCAGACGGTCTGGCCTCGCCCGACGGCCCCGCGTTCCTCGACACCGTCTCGTGGTCGACCACGGGCAAGAACGCCGCGATCATCGACGGCGGCCCCTGGTTCGTCGGTTGGTTCGACGACGCGAACGGCGAGGGCTGGGCGGACGAGCACCTCTCGCTCTCCACGATGCCGGTCGGCCCCGACGGGGACGCCGCCACCACGGTCGGCGGCGGCAGCTGGTTCGTCCCCTCGGACTCCGAGAACAAGGACGCGGCGTGGAAGTTCGCCCGCTTCATGTCGGAGCCCGAGAGCCAGGTGAAGTGGTTCGAGATCTTCAAGAACATGCCCGCAGTGAAGTCGGCGTGGGAGGACCCGACGCTCGCCGACGACCGTCTGCTCCAGACGGTCGAGGCCGGCCTCGAGACCGGTGTCACCCTGCCGAAGGTCTCGACCTGGAGCCAGGTCGGCACCGTGATCGGGGAGCAGATGGAGAAGGTCGTCCGCGGCGGGATGTCGGCGCAGGACGCTCTCGACGAGGCCCAGGCGCAGGCCGAGGCCATCGGAACGGGCAACTGACCCCGATCATGTCCACCACTGCGACCCGCACCATGGTCACCTCGGGGGCGTCCTCGCGACGCCCCCGGGGGACCGGTCCTCGACGGATCAGGAAGGTGCACGAGGGATCGCGGGCCGAAGCCACCACCGCGTGGCTGTTCCTCGCCCCGTTCCTCGCGATCTTCCTGCTCTTCACCGGCATCCCCGCCGTCCTCGCCATCGGGGCGAGCCTGACCGACATCAGCGCCCGCGACATCCGCGATCCGTTCAACGTGAACTTCACCGGATTCCAGGGCTTCATCGACATCATCAACAACCCCGGATTCCAGAGCGCGTTCCTCAACACCGTGATGTTCGTGGTGATCTGCGTGCCGATCAGCATGGCCCTCGGTCTCGCCCTGGCGCTCATGCTCAACAACGGCATCCGTCGCCTGCGCAACTTCTTCCGGGCCGCGGCCTACGTGCCGGTGATCACCAACATCGTCGCAGCCGCCGTCATCTGGCAGTACGCATTCTCGATCACGGGGCCGGTGAACACGACCCTCGCGGATCTGGGACTCGGAGCACCCAACTGGCTCGGCGAGCCGGGCTGGGCCGTCACCACCGTCGTGATGATGGGCGTGTGGCGCACGACCGGGACCTGCATGATCCTCTTCCTCGCCGGCCTGCAGGCCGTGCCGGAGGAGATCTACGAGGCCGCGGCCACCGACGGGGCGGGCGCCTGGCGCCGGCTCTGGTCGATCACGCTGCCGCTGCTGCGCCCGACGACCCTGCTCGTCACGGTGCTGCAGACGGTCTCCTTCCTCAACATCTTCGAAGAGCCGTACCTGCTCACCAAGGGCGGCCCGCTCGGATCCACCAAGTCGATCGCCGTCTGGGTGTACGAGCAGTTCGGGTTCGGCAACGTCTCCGCCTCGATGGCGGGTTCGGTGCTGCTGCTCGTGCTCGTCGGAATCGTCGCGATCGTCCAGTTCAGAATCCTGAGGCCGAAACATTGAAAACTCTGTCTCCGACGCGTCAGGCGCTGAACTACACGGCGCTCACCGTCATCACCGTCTTCATGCTCCTGCCCTTCGTCTGGGTGTTCTTCGGATCGTTCAAGACGCAGGCCGAGTTCCTCGGCAACCCGGGGGCGTGGTTCCCGGAGTCCTTCCAGATCCAGAACTACATCCAGCTGTTCGCCGACCGCGGCTTCGGCACCTACATGCTCAACAGCATCGTGGTCTCGAGCGTCGCGATCGTCGGCAACGTGCTCTTCAGCGCGATGGCCGGATATGCGCTCGCGAAGCTGCGGTTCCGCGGACGCGGGCTCGTGTTCCCGCTCGTGATCGCCTCGATGATCGTGCCGTACGTGGCCCTCTTCGTGCCGCAGTTCGTGATCGTCGTGCAGATGGGCCTGGTGAACTCACTCATCGCGATCATCCTGCCGGTGCTCGTGCTGCCGTTGTGCGTCTTCATCATGCGCCAGTTCGCGCACGGCGTGCCGTTCGAGCTCATGGAGGCCGCGCGTCTGGACGGCGCGGGGGAGGGCCGGATCTTCTTCCGGGTCTTCCTGCCGCTCACGGGGCCCGGCCTCGCGACCGTCGCGATCCTGTCGTTCCTCACCTCGTGGAACAACTTCCTCTGGCCGCTCGTCGTCGCCCAGTCGCAGGACACCTACACCGCGCCCGTCGGACTCTCCGTCGCGTCGCAGGCCTCCAACACCATCTCGTTCGGCCTGCTGCTGGCCGGTGCGATGGTCGTGCTGCTGCCGATCCTCATCCTGTTCCTCTTCCTGCAGAAGTACTTCATCCAGGGCGTCGCCGCCACCGGTCTGAAGTGACCGCCGCGTCGTGACCCCTGCAGCGACCCCCTCGAAAGGACCCCTCCCATGGCCGTGAAGGACCTGAAGTTCGCCCTCAACGCGATCCAGTGGATCAACGTGAAGGAGGACCCGGAAGACCTCGAGAGCGCGAGTCTGTGGCGCTTCGCCGACCCCGCGTTCGTCGCCGAGTACCCCGATGTGCTCCGCGAGATCCGACAGGCCGGGTTCGGGGCCACGATGATGGAGGTGCTCGACACGCAGACCCTGCAGAACTACGCGGCGATGGTGCGGGAGTCGGGTCTGACCCTCGCCCCGGGGTACGTGCAGGTTCCGCTGGCGAGCGATCACGGCGGAAGGCTCGAGCGCGGCACCTTCGAGCGCATCCACTGGTTCGATGCCGTGCGACGCAAGGCCGAGGAGTCGAACTACTTCGGGATCGGCACGATCTTCCTCGCCGCCGAGGTCGACCAGACGGCGATCCGCTGGCAGAAGCCGGCCATCGGCGCCGACTTCTCGCAGGATCGCCTCGATGAGCTCACCGATCTGATCGACGAGGCCGTCGACGTGCTGAACGCCGAGGGCGTGAAGCCCGGCCTGCACAACCACGTCGGCACCTGGATCGAGACGCAGCACGAGTACGAGCACGTGCTGAACGCGATCGACGCGCAGCGCCTCGGCGCGGCCTTCGACATCGGTCACCTGGAGTGGGCCGGTATCAGCGCGAAGGACACCATCGCGCGCTGGGCGGACCGCGTGCAGGATCTGCACCTGAAGGATCTCGACCTCGAACTCGCTCGGCGAAGCCGCGAGGAGGGGCTGAGCTACGAGCGGGCGACCGACCTCGGGCTCTACCTCGAGCCCGGGCTCGGGCAGGTCGACCTCCGAGGCACGCTCGCGCAGCTGCCCGAGGGCTGGGACGGCTGGGTGATCATCGAGGTCGATCGCGCCAGCATGGACCCGGTGGCCAGCGCCCACCACACGGCCCGCTGGGTCGCAGAGATCACGGAGTGACACGATGACACTCACCAGGGACCACTTCTCGCTCAACACCCTCCAGTGGATCACCGTCTCGCTCGGCGACTCGACGGGCGACCCCGGCAGCGTCGGATGGGAGTTCGACCGCCCGAGCTTCCTCGCCCGCCAGCCGATCGTGCTCGGTCAGGTGCGCGACGCCGGGTTCTCGTCGGTCATGCTCGAGGTGCTGCCGACCCAGACCCTGCAGGCGTACGCCCGCGTCGTCGCGGACTCGGGGCTGAAGGTCACGCCGGGCTACGTGCACATCGGACTCCCCGAGGAGTTCGGGCGCGATCACACGGGTGACGACGAGGCGCACTTCCGCTGGTTCGACGGCATCCGTCGGCGTGCCGAGGAGTCGCTGTACCTGGGGCTCGACCGCGTGTTCCTCGCGGCCGACATGGCCCCGGGGCGTCCGCGCATCGACGAGGCCGCGGCATCCGGCCATGCCTTCGACGCCGCGCGACTCGATCGGGTCGTGAACGTCATCGGCGAGGCGGCGGAGGTGCTGACGGCCGAGGGCGTGACGCCCGCGCTGCACAACCACGTCGGCACGTGGATCGAGACCGAGGCCGAGTACGACCACGTACTCGGCGCGATCTCGCCGTCGTTGCTGGCCGCCGGGCCCGACATCGGGCACCTCGCCTGGACCGGCACGGATGTCGTCGCCTGGGTCGCCGCGCATGCCGACCGCATCTCGGACCTGCACGTGAAGGACATGGACCTCGTGCTCGCGAAGACCGCGCGCGAGAAGAAGACGCCCTACTTCGACGTCATGGCCGAGCGCTTCTTCCTCGAGCCCGGACTCGGCGACGTGCCGATCCGCGAGGCGCTGGCCGAGCTGCCGGACGATTTCGGCGGTACGGTTCTGATCGAGGTCGACAAGCCCAGCATGGAGCCGTTCGAGAGCGCGAAGACGAGCTGGGCGTGGATCGCCGAGAACTACCCCGTAGCGCCAACGGAGGCACATCGATGAGCACGCATCCCGTCACCCTGTTCACCGGCCAGTGGGCCGATCTGCCGTTCGAGGAGGTGGCCCGGCTCGCCGCCTCGTGGGGCTACGACGGACTGGAGATCGCGGCATCCGGAGACCACCTCGACCTGCAGCGCGCCGACGAGGACGACGCCTACGCTGCCTCCCGCCTCGAGATCCTCGACCGTCACGGCCTGCAGGTCTTCGCGATCTCGAACCATCTCGCCGGTCAAGCGGTGTGCGATGCGCCGATCGACTTCCGCCACCAGGCGATCCTCCGCGACTACGTGTGGGGCGACGGCGAGGCCGAGGGCGTGCGTCAGCGTGCCGCCGACGACATGAAGCGCGCCGCGCGCGTGGCGCGCAAGCTCGGGGTCGACACCGTGGTCGGGTTCACCGGCTCGTCGATCTGGCCGTACGTCGCGATGTTCCCGCCGGTGCCCGAGTCGGTGATCGACGGTGGCTTCGAGGACTTCGCCGCCCGCTGGAACCCGATCCTCGACGTGTTCGACGCCGAGGGCGTGCGGTTCGCGCACGAGGTGCATCCGAGTGAGATCGCGTACGACTACTGGTCGTCGGTGCGGGCGCTCGAGGCGATCGACCACCGGGCGGCCTTCGGTTTCAACTGGGACCCCTCGCACATGATGTGGCAGAACATCGATCCGGTGGGTTTCATCGTCGACTTCGCCGACCGCATCTACCACGTGGACTGCAAGGACACCCGGCTGCGCCCGCACAACGGCCGCGCGGGCGTGCTCGGCTCGCACCTGCCCTGGGGCGACCCGCGCCGCGGCTGGGACTTCGTCTCGACAGGGCACGGCGACGTGCCCTGGGAGGACTCCTTCCGCGCGCTCGACGCGATCGGGTACGCGGGTCCGATCTCGATCGAGTGGGAGGATGCCGGCATGGATCGCCTGCACGGCGCAGCGCAAGCCGTCGAGTACGTGCGATCGCTGCTGTGGCCGAAGCCCACGGCCTCGTTCGACGCCGCGTTCAGCAAGCAGTGAGCGGGCGAGGACGGTGACGGTTCGGATCGGCATCCAGCTCTACTCGGTGCGGGACGCTCTTCGCCGCGACCCCGAGGGCACCCTCGCGCGGCTCGCCGAGCTCGGGTTCACGCGCATCGAGGGAGCCAACCACGAAGCGCTCACCGATCCGGGCATCGGTTTCGGCATCACGGCCGAGCGTCTGCGCACCGCACTCGATCGCAACGGCCTCCAGCTCGTCGGCTCCCACATCAACCCCCTCGACCCCGAGATCCTCGGGCCGGTGCTCGACTTCCACGCGAGTATCGGAAACCCGGCCATCGCCTGCGACATCGAGTTCTACCCCTACGGCGACGTCGACTACGTCAAGCGCCGCGCCGACGTGTTCACCCGCGTGGGGGAGATGTGCGCCGAGCGGGGGATGGTCTTCGCGTACCACAACCACTTCCAGGAGTTCCAGGAGTTCGCGGGCACGACTGTCTACGAGACGGTGCTCGAGAACACCGACCCCGAGCTCGTGAAGATCGAGATGGACACCTACTGGATGTACCGGGCGGGGCAGGATCCGCTCGAGTGGATACGTCGGTACGGAGACCGGGTGATCTTCTCGCACCAGAAGGACTTCCCGGCGGGGCTCGACGAGCCGCTGAACCTCTTCGACGGTGTCGTGGAGAGGGATGCCGTGATCGACATGAATCTGTTCGAAGAGGTGAAGAACGAGGCAGCCTTCACCGAGATCGGCACCGGCATCCTTCCGATCCAGGGCATCATCGACGCGCTGGATGCCCTGCCGTCATTCCGCTTCCTGCTGCTGGAGCAGGACCACAGTACCCTCGACGAACTGGAATCGGTCGCCCGCAGTCGGGCGGCGTTCGACCGGTACACGAACATCAGCTTCTCGGCATGAACGCGCGGGCATGAGCTCCTGGCGCGATCGGTTCACGCGCGAAGCCCTGACCCGCTCCTTCTCCGCACTGCGCGTGCGCGACTACCGCCGGTGGAGCATCGCGCAGCTGCTGTCGGCGGCGGGAGGGGCGGCATCGCAGATCGCGATCGCGTGGCTCGTCGTCGAGCTCGGCGGTGACGGGCTCGCGCTCGGCGCCGTGACGGCGTGCATGATGGTGCCGACGCTCGCCCTCGGCCCGTTCATCGGAGTGCTCGTGGATCGCCACTCGCGGCGCTCGGTGCTGCTGGTGACGGCCGTCGCGCAGATGGCGGTGGCCGCCGTGCTGGCCGCGCTCGCCTTCGGCGGTGCGCTCGAGATCTGGATGCTGATGGCGCTCTCGCTCGCGCACGGCCTCGCGTTCGCCGCCGACAATCCGGCCCGTCAGCTGCTGGTGCTCGACCTCGTCGGACGAGAACGGGTCACGAGCGCGGTGAGCATGAACGAGGTCATCATCAACGGCGCCCGAGTGCTGGGCCCCGCGGTGGCGGGGGTGCTGCTCGTCTTCGCGGATGCCGCCTGGTGCTTCGTCGTGAACGCCGTGGTGTTCGTGCCGTCGATCATCGTGCTGCTGACGCTGCGGGTGCGGCCTCGGTCCACATCGGCGCCGGTGGTCGAGGACTCGGCCGCGCCCGCCCCTCCGTCGACGGGTGCCTGGCGGTTCGTGGCGCACTCTCCGGCGGTGCGGCAGACGCTCCTACTGGCCGTGTGCGCGGCGGCCGGGTACAACATCGCGGTCGTGATCCCGTTGATGGTCGCGAACGTCTTCCGCGCCGACGGCGGCACCTACGGGCTGCTGGCCGTCGCTTTCGGCCTGGGCGCGCTGCCCGGCGCATTCCTCTCGGCCACCGGACCCACGACGCCGCGCGGCGGCGAGGTGCGGATGCTGGCGGCGCTGATGGGCCTGGCGGTGCTGCTGTCGGCCGCGGCGCCCACGCTGCCGCTGCTGTTCATCGGTCTCGCCGTGGTCGGGGCGATCGTGATGTGGTTCATCGCGCGCGCCAACGCGCTCGTCATGCTGTCGACCCCGACGCCGATCCGCGGCCGTGTGATGGGCATCTGGGCCATGGCGCTGCCGGGGTCGACGGTCGTGACCGGCGTGCTCGTGGGCGCGCTCGCACAGTTCACCGACCCGCGCCTCGCCTGCGCCGTCGTCGGCGCGGTCACGGTCGTCGTGGCCGCCCTCTCGTGGCGCGCCCTCGGGCGTCACGACGGGAGCGGCAACGGAAGCGGTGACGAGGTCAGTCGCGCAGTCTGACCAGGCGCTCGTGACCGGTCTCTTCGAGCTCGGCGATGTCGTCGCGGGACTTCAGGAAGTCCGAGAACGACCGGTAGCCGAGTCCCTTCTCGCTGAACGACGGATCCATGCGGCGCATGTGCGTCTTGACGGCCGAGCTGTGCAGCCACTCGTCGGCATCCGCCTTGTCGTGCCCCAGGCGCAGCGCGCGCTCGAGCAGCTGCGTCGCCTCGTTCTGCGGGTCGATCACGGGCTCGGGTGGCGGTGCGGCCGGTGTCGACTTGGCCCGACGCGAACGCGTGCTCTTCTTGACCGTGTCGGTCGGGGCTTCGGCTGCGGTCTCGGCTTCGGCCTCGGATCCGGCCGCCTCGGCGGGAGCGGCGACGGCCTCGGCCACCGGAGCGGCCTTCACGGGACGGTGCACGCCGGGGAGCGAGTCGTAGGCCTCGAACTCGTCGCAGGCCGCGGCCAGGGACTTCGCCGTGGAACCTGCGACACCGACGCCGATCACGTACCGACCGAGACGCTTGCAGCGCTGGGCGAGCGGGACGTAGTCGCTGTCGCCCGCGACGATCACCACGTGCGTGAGATCGGGCAGGCGGAACATGTCTTCGACCGCATCGACCGCGAGACGGATGTCTGCCCCGTTCTTCGCGTAGGCGGCGGCCGGGAACAGCTGCACCAGGTCGACCGCGCGGGCGACGAGCTGCGAGCGGTAGACCGCGTTCACGGGCGACGACCAGTCCGCGTAGGCGCGGGTGAGCACGAGGGTGCCGAAGGAGGCGGCGTAGTCGATGATCGCGCCGACCTCGATCATCGCGAGGCTCAGGCGCTCGGCGACCTCGGGATCGTTCGGGTTCTCGCTGATGCGCTGACGGTCCTTGCCGTAGGCGTTGCGACCGTGCACCCGGTCGTACCAGGAGATGACGATGTTGTCGAAGTCGAGGTAGACCGCGACGCGGACGTCCGTCGTCTCGGCCATGCTCAGGCCTGCTCGTCGTTCGACTCGCCGGGGTAGCGGACGCCGATCTGACGGCGGATCTCGTCGAGTGCGCCCATGATCGCGACGGACTCGGCGAGCGGCAGGATGTCGCCGGCGAGGTTGCCCTCGCGCACGAGGCGCTCGGCGGCGAGAGCCTCGAACTGCATGCCGCGGCCGCCGGCCTCGGGGTCGAGACGCCCGTCGAACTCCTCAAGCACCGTGCCCTCGGGGTCGATCACGCGCAGCACCGACGGCGACCAGAAGAAGCGATCGATCTCGATGCGGGCCTTCGTGCCGAGGATCGTCGCGCGGTTCGGGCCGGCCGTGCGCGACGACGACAGGGTCGTCGAGACGGCGCCGCCCTCATGGGTCATCACGGTCGCGACCTCGGTGTCGGCACCGGTCTCGATCAGACGGGCGACGGCGTGCGTCGTGGTCGGGGCGCCCAGGATGTCCCAGACGAAGGAGATCGGGTAGATCGCCAGGTCGAGGAGGGCGCCCCCGCCGAGCTCGAGCGCGTTCAAGCGGTGCTCGGGGTCGGAGGGCAGCAGCTGCGTGTGGTCGGCGGTGACCGAGCGCACTTCGCCGAGCGTGCCTTCGGCGACGATCTCACGCGCGCGGATCATGTGCGGCAGATAGCGGGTCCACATCGCCTCGGTCGCGAGTAGACCCCGCTCGGTGGCGAGGGCCTGCAGGTCGGCGGCCTCGGCCTGGTTCAGCGTGAAGGCCTTCTCGACGAGCACGTGCTTGCCGGCCTCGAGCGCCAGGCGCGCGTTCGCGTGGTGCATCGGGTGCGGGGTCGAGACGTAGATGATGTCGACGTCGGGATCGGCGACCAGCGCCTCGTAGGAGGGGTGGGCGTGCGGGATGTCGAAGCGGGCGGCGAAGGCATCCGCCGATTCCTGCGAACGCGACCCCACGGCCACCAGGTCGAGACCCGCGGCGCGCAGGTCGGAAGCGAACGAGCCGGCGATGCCGCCCGTCGCGAGGATTCCCCATCGAAGACCAGTCATGTCCCCAGCGTAGAGGGTGCCTGCGACACCGCGGGCGTGCGGGGCGTATGTCGGTCTGTTGCGCCCCGTGACCCGCGGCTTCACCGATCGAGCAGGGGGCGATCCGCGCTCCTACCGTGGCGGCATGACCGAACCACTCATCATCGGCGCCATGGTGCGCACCCTCGGCGCCTACCCCTCCGGCTGGCGCCACCCCGGCGCCCATCGCGACCCCGCGGGCGACGCCGCGGTGCTCCGACGCATCGCCGAGCTGGGTGAGGAGGCGGGCCTCGACTACCTCTTCTTCGGCGACTGGCTCGCGACCGGGCCCGATCTGGAGTTCCGCGACCCCTACCTGCTGGCGCGCATCGATCCGTTGAGCGCGGTGCTCTTCCTCGCCGGGGTCACCTCCCGGATCGGGCTGATCGCCACGGTCAACACGACCTACGCCGACCCCTATGCGACGGCCAGGGCGCTCGCCTCGCTCGACGTGCTCACCGGGGGTCGCGCCGGGGTGAACCTCGTCACCGGCGTCGAGCCGCGGGCGGCCGGCAACCACGGCCGCGACGCGCACGCCGACAACGAGAACCGCTATGACCGCGCCGAGGAGTTCGTCACGGCGCTCGACCGGCTGTGGGACTCGTGGAGCGCCGACGCCTGGATCGCGGATGCCGATCGCGGCGTGCTCATCGACCCCGACGGGCTCCGCGAGGCCGGGGTCGAGGGGGCGCACGTGCGCGTGACCGGCCCGCTGAACGTCGCGCGGCCCCCGCAGGGGCGCCTGCCGATCGTGCACGCGGGCACCTCGCCGCGCTCGCGCGCGCTCGCTGCGACCGAGGCCGACCTCGCCCTCATCGCAGCTCCGTCGCTGGCCGATGCGGTGGCGACGCGCACGGGCCTCCGGCTGCTCGCGGCCGAGGCCGGACGGTCACCGGAGGCGGTGCGGGTCATCGCCCCGGTGCTGCCCGTGGTGGGGGAGACGGATGCCGAGGCCCAGGCCATCGTGGTGCGGTTGCTCTCGCTCGTCCCGCTGGCCGAGGAGCATCAGCGCGAACGTCCCGCGTTCCCGGCGAACCGATCGGTCGCCGCCTTCGCGGATGCGCTCGGCGTCGCGGCCGACGATCCGCTCCGGTCCGCGGCCTTCGACGCCCCGGTGACGGCCGCCGACGCCGAGCGACTGGGCGAGGGGGGAGCGGCGCTGATCGAGCGCCTCGCCCGCATCGCCCGGCTCACGGTGGACGGGGCTCTTCGCGGCACGTCGCTCACCTGGCGGCACCTGGTCGCGGCGCACGCCGTGCCCGGTGCGTTCGTGGTGGGGAGTGCGGCATCCGTCGCCGACCACTTCGAGACGTGGCGCGATGCCGGCGCCGCCGACGGCTTCAACGTGCTCTCGGCCTTCCAGCCGGCGCAGTTCGAGGCGTTCACGCGTCTCGCGGCCCCCGAACTGCGCCGTCGCGGGCTGCTCGGACGCGAGGGATCGACCCTCCGGGAGCGCCTGAGTGTTACCCCGCGAGTCGGGTCGAGTCGGCTCGTGTCGAGCGGTGTCGACGCGTGACCCCGCCGCCGCACGGCACTGATCGCTCTGCCTAACGTGAACCCCATCCCGCACCGCACACCCCTCCGGAGGACCCTCGCATGACACGTCGCATCACCCGCGTCGCCGCCCTCGTACTCCCGTTCGCCCTCGCGGCGAGCCTCGTCGCCTGCTCCTCGTCGCAGGCCCCGTCCGACGTGCCCATCGAGGCGGGCGACCCCGTCGAGGGAGGCACGCTCACCTACCTCGAGCACCAGGCGTACACGAACCTCTACCCGCCGCAGGCCGGCTTCTACCCCAACGGCGGCATCGTCAACAACATCGCCGCCCGCCTCACATGGCAGAACCCCGAGACGCTCGAGATCGAGCCGTGGATCGCGGCCGACTGGACCGTGAACGACGACGCCACCGAGTACACCTTCGATCTCAAGCCCGACGTGACGTTCTCGGACGGCACCCCGGTCGACGCCGCGGTCGTGGCGAAGAACTTCGACACCTACGGCCTCGGCGACGCCGATCGCGGACTCACGATCTCCGAGGCGATCAACAACTACGCCAGCAGCGAGGTCGTCGACGACGACACCGTGACGTTCCGCTTCACGGCGCCGTCGCCCGGATTCCTGCAGGCGACCTCGACGATCAACTCGGGGCTGCTGTCGTCCGACACGCTCGACGGCACGATCGAGGACTTCGGGGCGGGCAACGCCGCCGACATCGTCGGCGCGGGCCCCTTCACCGTCTCGGACGAGAAGCTCGGCACCGAGTACACGCTCGCCGCGCGCGAGGACTACGCCTGGGCGCCGGAAAGCGCCGAGAACCAGGGTCGTCCCTACCTCGACGCCGTGCACGTGCTCATCACCCCCGAGGATTCCGTGCGCATCGGCTCACTGCTCTCGGGTCAGGCCGACTACGTGCGCTACGTGCAGGCGTTCGACGAGGACCGCGTCGAGGCCGCGGGTTTCACGCTCTACGCCCCGCAGACCCGCGGCGTGAACAACTCGATCGCGCTGCGCCCCGAGAACCCGCTGCTCGCAGACATCCGCGTGCGCCAGGCGATCATCGCCGGCGTCGACGCGCAGGAGGTCGTCGACACGCTCTTCACCGAGAACTACCCGGTGGCGACGTCGGTGCTCTCGTCGCAGGCGCTGGGCTACAAGGACGAGTCGGAGCACTACGCGTACGACCCCGAGAAGGCCGAGGAGCTGCTCGACGAGGCCGGGTGGGAGCCCGGAGCCGACGGCATCCGCGAGAAGGACGGCGAGCGCCTGTCGATCACCGTCTACGAGGCCAAGCCGCAGCCGCTGTCGAAGCAGTCGCTCGAACTGGTCGGCCAGCAGCTCGCGAAGATCGGCGTCGAACTGACCGTCAAGCCCGGCGACGCCGGCACCTACGCCGAAGACACGCGCGACCCGCTCAAGACCGGCTTCTACCACTCGATGGTCGGCCGGGCCGATCTCGACGTGATCAAGAGCCAGTACTTCACGAAGAACCGCGACGTGCTGATCTCGCAGGACGCCGAACTCGACGCGCTGCTGCTCGCGATCGCCTCCGAGCCCGACGCCGACGAGCGCGTCGCGGCCACCGAGGCCGCGCAGGACTACATCGCCGAGCAGGCGTACGTGATCCCGCTGTTCGAGGAGCCGCAGGTGTACGGCGCCGCCACCTACGTGCAGGGCGTGGACTTCGAGTCCGTCGCCCGTCCGACGTTCTCGGGCGTCTGGCTGCAGGAGCACTGATGACCTTCGTCCTCCGACGAGCCGGGCAGGCCGCGATCGTTCTGATCGCGGCCTTCACGGCCACCTTCTTCCTGCTGCAGCTGCTGCCGGGCGACGCGATCCTGATCAAGTTCTCGGACCCGAGCCTCGGGCTCTCTCCCGAACAGCTCGACAGCATCCGCGCCACCTACGGGGCGGACCTGCCCTGGTGGGAGCAGTACCTGCACGCGGGACTGGGGTTCCTCGCGGGGGACTTCGGCTATTCGACCCAGTTCGGCACCCCGGTGCTGACGATGCTCGCCGAGGCGCTGCCGCAGACGCTGCTGCTCGCCTCGCTGGGCCTCGTGGTCGCGCTGCTGATCGCGGTGCTCGTCGCGGGCCTGTCGTCGCTGTCGCCGTTCGGGTGGCTGCGCGACGGTCTGCGACAGGTGCCGGGGCTCTTCGTCGCGGTGCCGGTGTTCTGGCTCGGCATCCTGCTCATCCAGGTCTTCTCGTTCGGGCTCGGCTGGGTGCCGGTCGTAGGTGCGGATCCGGTGAGCGGCCTGATCCTTCCCGTGCTCACGCTCGCGGTGCCGATCTCGGCTCCGCTGGCGCAGGTGCTCGTGCGCGCGATCGATCAGGTGCAGGCGCAACCCTTCATCACGGTGGTGCGCGCCAAGGGGGCGCCGCCTGTGTGGGTGCTCACGCGCTCCGTGGCCCGCAACGCCGCTCTGCCGGTGCTCACGATCGCCGGCGTGCTGTTCGGTGAGTTGGTCGGCGGGGCGGTCGTGACCGAAACGGTGTTCGGCCGCTCGGGCGTCGGCCGGCTCACCGAGCAAGCCGTCGCCAACCAGGACATCCCGGTGCTGCAGGGCGTCGTGCTGCTGTCGGCGCTCGGGTTCGTCATCATCAGCTTCGCCGTCGACCTCGTCACGCCGCTCATCGATCCGCGGCAGCGACGAACGGCCCGCACGCGGCCGCGACGGGCATCCGCCGCGTCGCCGGCCGCGCCCTCCCCGACCACCCAGGAGGTCCCCGCATGACCGTCTCCGTCTCGCCTCCCGATACAGAGAACGCCGATACAGAGAACGCCGACACGGAGAACGCCCTCATCGAGCAGACGGCCGAACAGACGGATGCCGCGGCCCCCGAATCCTCGCGGCGACGCCGACGCTGGTCACCGCGCGCGCGTCCGTGGGGGCTGTACCTCTCGTTCCTCGTCGTCGCGCTCGCCGTGCTGTGGGCCGTGGTGCCCGGGGTCTTCGCGCCGGGCAGCCCGATCGATGCGGTGCCGGCCGACAAGCTGCTGCCGCCGAGCGCTGCGCACTGGTTCGGCACCGACACCCTCGGCCGCGACCTCTTCGGCCGTGTCGTGCACGGCGCCGTCCATTCGCTCTCCGGCGCTCTGATCGCGGTGACCGTCGGCCTCGCCCTCGGCACCCTCATCGGTGCGGTCGCGGGGGCGCTGGGCGGAGTGATCGACGACATCCTCATGCGGGTCGTCGACGTTCTCCTCGCGATCCCGGGCCTGCTGCTCTCGCTGTCGGTGATCATCCTGCTCGGGTTCGGCACCGTGAACGCGGCCATCGCCGTGGGTCTCGGCAGCGTCGCGGCGTTCGCGCGTCTCATGCGCGCCGAGGTCGCGCGAGTGCGCCGCACCGAGTACGTCGAAGCCGCGTACGGCAGCGGCGGCACCTTCGTCACCGTGCTGCGGCGGCACGTGCTGCCCAACTCGCTCACCCCGATCGCCGCGCTCGCCGCCCTGCAGTTCGGCACCGCGATCCTCGCGATCTCCACCCTCGGCTTCCTCGGCTACGGCGCCCCACCGCCCACCCCCGAGTGGGGTCTGCTGATCGCCGAGGGCCGCAACTACGTCGCGACCGCCTGGTGGCTCACCGCGCTGCCCGGCCTCGTGGTCGTGGCCGTCGTGCTCAGCGCCAACAGGATCAGCCACCGGCTGGGAAGGAACGTCCGATGAGTGCGTCCGCTGTTCTCTCCGTGCAGGATCTCACGGTCGGCTACGGCGCCCGCGAGGTCGTCCACGGCGTCTCGTTCGAGATCGCCGAGGGTGAGACCCTCGCCCTCGTGGGCGAGTCGGGATCGGGCAAGTCCACGACCGCGCACGCGATCCTGGGTCTGCTCCCCGCCGGGGGACGGGTCGACGGCGGCAGCGTACGCCTCGGCGAACTCGAGATCGCCGGCTGGAGCGACCGTGCCCTGCGCGGCATCCGCGGTCCGGAGATCGGTCTCGTGCCGCAGGATCCGGTGACCTCGCTCGATCCGGTGCGTCCGATCGGTGCGCAGGTCGAGGAGATCCTGCGGCTGCACGGCCACCGCGATCGCCGGGCCCACCGCGCGCGGGTGATCGAACTGCTCGACCGGGTCGGCATCGACGATCCGGCGCTGCGCGCCCAGCAGTACCCGCACGAGCTCTCCGGCGGCATGCGGCAGCGCGTGCTGATCGCGACGGCGATCGCCCTGCGACCCCGACTGCTGATCGCCGATGAACCGACGAGTGCGCTGGATGCCACGGTGCAGCGCCGTGTGCTCGACCTGCTCGACGAGCTGCGCGAGGAGGAGGGCACCAGCATCCTGCTCGTCACCCACGACCTGGGTGTCGCGGCCGATCGCGCGCAGCGGATCGTCGTGCTCAAGGACGGCCGCATCGTCGAGCAGGGTGCGAGCGGGCGGGTGCTGGAGGCGCCGACGGATGCCTACACCCGCCAGCTCCTCGCCGACGCTCCCGCGTTCACGACGGGCTTCCGGCGCCCCGAGGCGCCGCCGTTCCTGCGCGATGCGGCGGCGGTCGCGGCCGAGAAGCCGTATGCGATCGTGGCCCAGAACCTGGTCAAGGAGTTCCGGGTGGCGGGGCGGGAGCGCTTCTGCGCCGTCGACGACGTGTCGTTCCGGGTGCGCAAGGGCACCACGCACGCGCTGGTGGGGGAGTCCGGCTCCGGCAAGACCACGACCGCGCGCCTGGTCACGCGGTTCCTGCAGCCGGATCACGGCACGATCGAGGTCGACGGCGTGGATGTGACCGATGCGTCACGGGAGCGCCTGCGGGCGCTGCGCCGGCGCATCCAGCTCGTCTACCAGAACCCGTTCGCCTCGCTCGATCCGCGGCAGCGCGTGGTCGACATCGTCGCCGAGCCGCTGCAGAGCTTCCGCGTGGGCAGCAGTGCCGAGCGGCGGGAGCGAGCCCTCGCCCTGCTCGATCGGGTCTCGCTGCCGCAGGATCTCGCGCAGCGCCGACCGAGCGAGTTGTCGGGCGGTCAGCGCCAGCGCGTCGCGATCGCCCGCGCGCTGGCGATCGACCCCGAGATCGTCGTGCTCGACGAGGCGGTCTCCGCTCTCGACGTCACGGTGCAGGCCCGCATCCTCGAGCTGCTCGCCTCGCTGCAGAGCGAGCTCGGGCTCACCTACCTCTTCATCTCGCACGACCTCGCGGTCGTCCGCCGCATCAGTCACACGGTCTCGGTGATGCGTCACGGGCGCATCGTCGAGGAGGGCGCGACCGAGGAACTCTTCCACGACCCCCAGCACGACTACACCCGGGAACTGCTCGCCGCGGTCCCCGGCAGAACGGAGGTGCCCGCATGACGGCATCCGCTCCCACCGTCGCCTTCTTCACGCGGCTGCTCGACGATGCGCCACCGTCCGAGCGGTACGCGCTCGCGACCGCGCAGATCCAGCACGCGGAACGGCACGGGATCGGCCGCGCCTGGGTCGCCCAGCACCACTTCCACGCCGCGGAGGGCGGGCTGCCCTCGCCGCTCGTGTTCCTCGCGCACGTCGCCGCGCAGACCGCGCGCATCCGCCTCGGAACCGGAGTGGTGACGCTGCCGTTGGAGGATCCGGTGCGGGTCGCGGAGGATGCCGCCGTCGCCGATCTGCTCTCGGGCGGGCGGGTCGATCTCGGTCTCGGCAGCGGCGGCACCCCGTCGTCGTTCGTGCCCTTCGGGGAGGACGTGCGCGCGAAGGCCGCCACCTACGACCGCAAGCTCCAGGTACTGGTCGACGCGCTGGAGGGGCGCGACGTCGGTGCGGGCAACGCGATCTATCCCGACACCTCCACGCTCGCCGAACGCGTCTGGCAGGCGACCTTCTCGGCCCCCGGTGGTCATCGCGCCGGCATCCGCGGGCACGGACTGCTGCTCTCGCGCACCCAGCCGCGCTCGGCGGAGGCGCCGCATGCGCCACTGTCGGCGCTGCAGGATCTGATCATCGACACCTATCTCGCCGCGCTGCCCGACGGCGTCGCCCCGCGCATCACGGCGTCGCGCACGGTGTTCGTCGCCGACGACCGTGCCGAGGCGCTGCGCTTCGCCGAGGTCGGGCTGCGCCGCGCCGCCGAGGGGTTCCGCGCGCAGGGGCAGAGGATCCCGGGCGACAGCCTCGACGAGCTGATCACGTCGCTCGACACCCACCTCGGCACGCCCGAGCAGGTGGCCGAGTCGCTCGCCGCCGACACCACCCTCGCCCGGGCGACCGAGGTCGCCTTCCAGGTGCATTCCGTCGATGCCCCGCACGAGCACGTGCTGCGCTCGATCGAGCTCTTCGCGGGCGAGGTCGCCCCGGCTCTCGGCTATTCCGTGTCCCAGACGCTCACATCCCACACACTCGAGGAGAACAAATGACTCAGGACGTCGTCGACCGGATCGTGGGGGTGACGCCGGAGCTGGATGCTCTGCGACGCCGTCGCCCCGTCACCCGCGATCAGCTGCAGGCGAGCTTCGATGCGCTGTTCGCACCCGTCTCGGATGCGGAGGTGTCACAGGCCGAGCGCGAGATCGTCGCGGCGTTCACGACGGCTCTCGCCGGCGCCGACCCGACGGCGGCGTTCTACGCCGCGCGGGCACAGGAGGCGGATGCCGAGCGCTCGGCGGTCGCGCTCGCCGAGGCCGCGTCCGCCGCGGTCACGGGTCCCTTCGGCGCGTACACCGAGCTGGGTCTGCAGTCCGAGAACACCGATGGATCGCGCTACACCCCGTTGGATGCCGCGGTCGCCGCTCTCGGGGAGCGCCTCGCCGCGGCCCTCGCGCACGCGCACCTGCTCGTGCTGCGCCCGCGCGAGGCCTCCGGAGACGACCTGGGTCGTCTCGTCGAAGCGGGGTGGTCGGCCGACGGCATCGTCACCCTCTCGCAGCTCGTCTCGTTCCTCGCGTTCCAGCAGCGCGTCGTCACCGGATTGAAGGTTCTCGCATGACATCTCCGACCTCTGTCGATGCTCGTACGGCCAGCCCGTTGCGGCACGCCGATTCGCCGCATCCGCACGCGTTCACGCGCGCGAACGTCGGGTGGACACCGCATCTCGCCCCGCTCGCGGTCGAGGAGCTGACCGATCGACACTACGAGGGTTTGGTCGATGCGGCGCGCGCGAAGAACGACTACTTCCGGCTGCTCGCGCGTGATCCCGAGGTGCTCAAGGCCCGCACGCTCGTCGACAACGACATCTTCTACAACGTCGCGGAGGGGTTGCCGCGCGCCGATCGCGAGCTCGCCGCGACGGCCACCTCGCGTCGCAACGGGTGCGTCTTCTGCGCCTCGGTGCACTCCCGCTTCGCAGCGCACCACGGCAAGCGTCCCGACGATGTCGACCTTCTGCTCGACGAGGGCGTGGGGGCGGATCTCGGGGAGCGGTGGAACGCGATCGTCGCGGCATCCGTCGCGCTGACCGACACCCCCAGCTCCTTCGGGGTGGCCGAGGTCGAGCGGCTGCGCGCCGTGGGGCTCGACGATCTCGAGATCGCCGACGTCATCCACGGCGCGGCGTTCTTCAACTGGGCGAACCGCCTGATGCTGTCGATCGGCCGGGCGGTCGCGCCGAGCGACTGAGGTCAGACGGCCGTGGCGGCGTCAGTTTGCAGGACGGGATGACAGATGTCGGACATTTTCACGAGATATGTCCGACAACTGTCCTCCCGTCCTGCAGTTTGCGCGTTCCCTGCCTACGGCACCAGCACGATCTTGCCCGCGACGTGCGCCTCGACGAGCTCGTGGGCCCGGGCGGCCTCGGCGAGGGGCAGTTCGGGTCCGAGCTCGATCACGAAGTCGCCGCTGGCGAGGAGTTCGATGGTCTTCGGCAGCGCCTCGGCGCGCCAGGCCTGCTCCTCGTCGGTGAGCGGGACCGGCGAGCCGCCCGAGAAGGCGCGGATGCCGAACGACGCCGCGTCCGGTCCGCGAACGATCGTGCCGATGCGGTCGCGGTCGGCGACGAGAGCGAGTGACACCTCGATGGCCTCGTCGGTGCCGGCGCCGTCGAACACGACGGTGACGTCGGACGGTGCCGCCTCGCGCACACGCTCGAGCAGGCCGTCGCCGTAGGCCACCGGGATCGCGCCGAGGTCGCGCAGCTGTTCGTGGCGCGCGGGGCTGGCGGTCGCGATCACGGTCGCGCCCCACGCCACGGCGAACTGCACGGCGGCCTGGCCGACGGCGCCCGAGCCCGCGTGCACGAGCAGCACGTCGTCGGGTCCCACGGCGAGCGAGCGCAGCACCTGGTAGGCGGTGCCGGCGGGGATGCCGATGCCGGCGCCCTCTGCGGCTGTCACCGAGTCGGGCAGGAGGGCGAGGTTCTCGGGGCGCACGAGCAGGGCGGACGCGTAGGTGCCGTGGGCGTCGCGGATCGCGACCCGGTCGCCGACGGCGAAGCCTTCGACGCCGTCGCCGACCTGATCGACGACGCCGGCGCCGTCGAAGCCGACCGGGCGGGGCTCGGTGATGGGCGGCGAGGGGCGGCGTCCGCCGCGGATCTTCGCGTCGATCGGGTTGACCCCCGCGGCCTCGATGCGCACCACGATCTCGCCGGGACCGGCGAGGGGATCGGGCACCTCGGTGAGGTGGAGGACGTCGGGGGAGCCGATTTCGGTGTAGACGATCGCGCGAGCCATGGATTCAGGCTACCCGGCGCCAGTTTCCCGCCCTACTTCCCCGCCAGCGCCTTCATGATGCGCTGCGGCGACACCGGCTGCGCGGTGCCGAGGCGCTGGGCGAAGACGCTCACGCGGTACTCCTCGAGCAGCCACCGGGTCTCGACGAGCGACGGAGCGGCACCGCGGGGGAGCGGGATCGTGCCCCCGGCATCCTCGTAGGCCTTCGCCATCCGCTCGTACTCGGTCATGCGGGTGCGGTCCTTACCGGGCTCCGACGAGAGGGTCTTCAACCGGTCGACCATGCCGCTGAGGTATCGGGGGAAGTGCGCGATCCGGTCGACCCCGGCGGCCGACACGAAGCCCGCATGCAGGAGCCCGCTCAGCTGCGTGCGGATGTCGTTCAACGGCCCGAGGAGCGCGAGAGAGTTCTGCGACTTGATGCCGCGTTCGACGTCGCGCGACTGCGTGAGGATGCGGGCGACGAGTGAGACGCACGCGAACAGCTCGTCGACGAGCGCGGCCGACACGGCATCCCGCACTCGCCCGAACTCGGCTTCGGTGCGCACGATGCCGACACCGCCGGTCGCTGAGCCTGTCGAAGCGTCGATCACCTTCCTGGCCACCGCCGCACGGCAGTCCTCGATGAGCGCGGCCGCCGACGGGTACGGCGAAGCCGCGAGGGCGAGCTTCTCCTGACTGGTGAGGTGCTGCTGCACGTACGACGAGGGCGACGGCACGGCCAGCAGCACGAGGCGCAGCACGCCGTCGCGGGTGGCGTCGGCCGCGGCATCCGCCGACGACTCCACGCGCACCGCGACGCTCTTACCCTCGTCGACGATCGCGGGGTAGCCGCGCACGACGCCACCGGCGACGCGCGTGTCGAGCACCTCGGGAAGGTCGCCGAACGTCCAGGCGGTGAGACCCGCCTGCTCGATCGGACCCCGAGCGGATGCCGCGGCCACCGCCTCGGAACCGCCCTGCCCGCGCGGCCCGCGTTCGGGCTTCGCGATCGAGCGTGCGACGCTGCTGCGGGCGCGATCGGAGAGATCCGCCTGCAGGGTCGAGAGATCACGGCTGGACCCGGCCACGCGCCCGCGTTCGTCGACCGCGCGGAAGTTCATGCGCAGGTGCGCGGGCACACGCTCGTCCTCGAAGTCGGCGGCCGAGACGAGCTGGTTCGCGAGCGGCTGGATCAGGCGCGCGAGCGCCTCCTTCAACGACCTGCTCGGGCGGCCGTCGTGGTCCTCGGGGCCCTGACCCGCGAGCTCGGCGCCGAACTTGTCGGCCCAGTCGGCGGCGGGCGCGACGTGGCGGCGGATCGCCTTGGGCAGCGCACGCAGCAGGCCCGTGATGAGTTCGGCGCGCAGACCCGGCACCTGCCAGTCGAAGCCGGTGTCCTCGATCTGCGCGAGCAGGGCGAGCGGCACGACCACGCTCACGCCGTCATCGGCGGCGCCCGGCTCGAACCGGTAGGCGAGGCCGAGCACCTGGTCGCCCTGCGTCCAGCGGGTGGGGAACTCGCTCTGCGAGGCTCGCCCGTCGTCGTCGATCAGGTCGGCCTCGCGCATGACGAGGAGCTTCGGCGTCGAGGCCAGCGCCTCCCGCCACCAGGTCTCGAACGATCGCACGTCGAAGACCTCGGCCGGGATGCGCTCGTCGTAGAAACGGAACACCGCCTCGTCGCCGGCGAGGATGTCGCGGCGGCGTTCGCGCTCCTCGAGCTTCTCGAGTCGCTTGCGCAGCTCGGCGTTGCTGCGCCAGAACGCGCTCACGCGCTTGTCGATGCGGCTCGGATCCCACTCGCCCTCGACGAGTGCGTGCCGCACGAACAGCTCGCGTGAGGCGGCGCGGTCGATGCGGGCGAACTGCACGCGTCGACGCGGGATGATCTCGAGGCCGAACAGCGTCACCTTCTCGTAGGCGACGGCGGCGCCGGCATCCTTCGACCAGTGCGGCTCGGTGACCTGACGCTTGGCGAGGTCGCCGGCGAGCGGTTCGGCCCACGCCGGATCGATCGCGGCGACGGTGCGGGCGAAGGTGCGCGAGGTCTCGACGATCTCGGCGGCGATGACCGCGCGCGGGCTCTTCTTGCGCAGACCCGACCCCGGGAAGATCGAGAAGCGGATGCCGCGCGCGCCGCGATACTCCGCGATGCGGCGCCCCTTGTCCTTCGCGGGTGCATGCGTCTTGCCGGCGGGGGCGGTGCGCTCGTCGAGCAGGCCGATCTGCGAGAGGAGCCCCGAGAGGATCGCCCGGTGGATCGCATCGGGATCGCTGCTGCCGTCGCCCTTCGGCTCGGCGCTCTTCACCAGCGTCTTGAGCTGGCGGTGCACGTCGAACCACTCCCGCACGCGCACGTAGTTGAGGTGCTCGGAGCGGCAGAGGCGGCGGAACGCGCTGGATCCGAGTTCGCGCTGCTGCTCGCGCAGGTGGTTCCAGAGGTTGAGCAGGGTGACGAAGTCGCTCGTCGGGTCGACGAAGCGCGCGTGCAGTCGGTCGGCCTCCTCGCGGCGCTCCTCCGGTCGCTCGCGGACGTCCTGGATCGTCATGCCCGAGACGATCGGCAGTAGATCGTGGGTGACGCCGTGTCGCCCGGCCTCGATCAGCATGCGGGCGAAGCGCGGGTCGATCGGCATGCGCGAGATGTCGCGGCCGATGCGCGTGAGGTGCGGGGACCCGTCGCGCCGCGACGGTTCGACCGCACCGAGTTCGGTGAGCAGGTCGAACGCCGCCTTGACACCGCGCGAGTCGGGCGGGGTGAGGAAGGGGAAGTCCGAGATGTCGCCGAATCCGAGCGACAGCATCTGCAGGATGACGGAGGCGAGCGAGGTGCGCAGGATCTCGGGCTCGGTGAACTCCGGCCGCTTGGCGAAGTCGTCCTCCGAGTACAGGCGGATCGCGATGCCGTCGCTCGTGCGACCGGCGCGACCGGAGCGTTGGTTCGCGGATGCCTGTGAGATCGCCTCGATCGGCAGGCGCTGCACCTTCGATCGGTTGCTGTAGCGCGAGATGCGGGCCGTGCCGGTGTCGATCACATAGCGGATGCCGGGAACCGTGAGGCTCGTCTCGGCGACGTTCGTCGCGAGGATGACGCGGCGGCGCACACCCGCGACCCGACTGCGCTCGAAGACGCGGTGCTGTTCGGCGGCGGAGAGGCGTCCGTAGAGGGGGAGCACCTCGGTGGGGGAGCGGTCCTTCGAATACGCGCCCCGCACGGCGTCGGCGGCGTCGCGGATCTCGGCTTCGCCGGGGAGGAACACCAGCACGTCCCCGGGCTCCTCGCGGTCGAGTTCGCGGAGGGCCGCGACGATCGCGGAGACCTCGTCCTCGGGCCCTTCGACAGGCTCAGGGACCCATGAAGGGGCATCCGTCTCGTCGTCGCCGTCGGCGACCAGCGGACGGTAGCGGATCTCGACCGGGTAGGTGCGGCCGGAGACCTCGATGATCGGCGGAGTAGCGCCCGGGCGCGAGAAGTGCTTCGCGAAGCTCTCGGGGTCGATCGTCGCCGAGGTGATGATCACTTTGAGGTCGGGGCGTTCGGGCAGGATGCGCGCGAGGTAGCCGAGCAGGAAGTCGACGTTGAGGGAGCGCTCGTGCGCCTCGTCGATGATGATCGTGTCGTAGCGGGTGAGCAGCCGGTCGCGGTGGATCTCGTTGAGCAGGATGCCGTCGGTCATCAGCGCGATGCGGGTGTCGTCGGACACCTTGTCGGTGAAGCGCACCTTGTAGCCGACGAGGGTGCCCAGCTCGACCTGGAGTTCTTCGGCGACGCGCTCCGCGATCGTGCGGGCGGCGAGACGTCGCGGCTGCGTGTGCGCGATGCGCTCGCGCCCCAGTTCGAGGGCGATCTTGGGGAGCTGCGTGGTCTTGCCCGAACCCGTCGCACCGGCCACGATCACGACCTGGTGGTCGCGGATGGCGTCGGCGATCTCCGCCCGGGCCGCGCTGACGGGCAGCTCCGGGGGGAAGGAGATCACGGGAGAGGACATAGCCCTTCATCGTATGCCGACCTCGACCCCCTACGATGCATCGGGTGACCACCGTTCCGCCTTCCCTCAGCGCTCCCGTGCGCTGGTTCCGCGAGTTCGGCCGCCCGCCGCGCATCCTCGGCCTCGACGTGGCCCGCGGCCTCGCGATCCTCGGCATGGCCGGAGCGCACATCGGCGAGACGTCGACGTTCGACTGGCTCGACCCGGCGACCTGGACCGACCTCGTGCACGGGCGCTCCTCGATCCTCTTCGCCGTACTCGCGGGGGTGTCGATCGCCCTGATGACCGGTCGCAGCGCGCTGCCCGACCCCGCCCGGTTGCCCGGCATCCGTCTCGGGCTCATCGGCCGCGGTGCCGTGATCTTCCTCATCGGCCTCGCCCTCGAGTTCCTCAACACCCCGATCGCGGTGATCCTCACCCTCTACGGGCTGCTCTACGTCGCCGTCCTCCCGTTCCTGCGGTGGAAGCCGTGGCAGCTGCTGCTCGGCGCCGGCGTGCTCGCGCTCGCGGGGCCCGCGCTGCTCGCGCTGCTCGGTGCCGTCACGCTGAATCCTTTCGGGGCGGGCATCGGTTTCGTGCTGTACGGCAGCTACCCGATCACGGTGTGGATGGCGTTCGTGCTCGGGGGCATGGCGCTCGGGCGCCTGCACGTCGCGACCGTGCGCACCGCGGTGATCGCCCTGGCCTGCGGCATCGCACTGGCGATCGTCGGCTACGGTCTCGGCGCCGTCGGGAGCGATGTCGTGCGCGGCTTCGAGTCGGGCTCGTCGTTCGAAGATCCGCCCGCGTCGGGGTGGCCCGGCTACGCCGACGCGCTCGCACAGGCCGATCCGCTCGGGGCGCTGCTGCACGCGGTCTTCGCCGTCGAGCCGCACAGCGGTGGCACCGCCGAGATCCTGGGCTCGGGGGGTTTCGCCCTCGCCGTGATCGCTCTGTGCCTGCTGCTCAGCCGTCCGCTGCGCTGGCCGCTGCTGCCGATCGGCGCGCTCGGGTCCATGCCCCTGTCGGCATACAGCGGGCACGTACTGGCGATCGCACTGATCACCGGCCCCGGCGGGTACTACACGAGCAACGTCTTCTGGGCCGTGCTCGCGGTCGGGATGCTGCTCGTCACCACCGCCTGGTCGATCTTCGTCGGGCGGGGTCCGCTCGAGCGCCTGGTCGGTTTCGCCGCGCGCGGAATGGCGGCGGTGCCGGCCCAGCCCGACATCACGCGTCCTAGGCTGGATGCATGACGATTCCCTCTCTCGAACTCAACGACGGCACGTCCATCCCCCAGCTCGGCTACGGCGTCTTCAAGGTGCCGGCCGACGAAACCGAGCGCGCCGTGAGCGAAGCGCTCGAGATCGGCTACCGCCACATCGACACCGCAGCGATCTACGGCAACGAAGAGGGCGTCGGCGCCGCGATCGCCGCATCCGGCATCGCCCGCGACGAGCTCTACATCACCACCAAGCTCTGGAACGACCGCCACCACGACGAGGAGCCGCGCGCCGCGATCGGCGAGAGCCTCGACAAGCTCGGTCTCGAGAACGTCGACCTGTACCTGGTGCACTGGCCGACCCCCGCCAAGGACGACTACGTGCACGCGTTCGCGAAGCTCATCGAGCTGCGCGCGGCGGGCCTCACCCGCAGCATCGGCGTCTCCAACTTCCTCGTGCCGCACCTCGAGCGCGTGGTGTCCGAGACCGGCGTCACCCCCGCCGTGAACCAGATCGAGCTGCACCCGGCCTACCAGCAGCGCGACGTCGTGGCCTGGGCCGACGCGCACGGCATCAAGATCGAGGCCTGGGGCCCGCTCGGCCAGGGCAAGTACGACCTGTTCGGCACTCCGGCGGTCGCCGATGCCGCGGCAGCCCACGGTGTCACCCCCGCACAGGCGGTGCTGCGCTGGCACCTGCAGAAGGGCGTCATCGTGTTCCCGAAGTCGGTGCGCGCCGAGCGCCTTCGCGAGAACCTCGACGTCTTCGGGTTCGAGCTGACGGATGCCGAGATCGCCGCGATCGACGCCCTCGACCCGCTCGACGGCTCGGGCCGCGTCGGTGCGCACCCCGACGACGTGAACTGATCCCGTCGCGGATTCGACAGGAATCCACAGATGACGCCCCGTGTCGCCGCCCCGCGACACGGGGCGTCTTCGTGGGTACCGTCGAGGACATGACAGCTCCCTACCGCGTCGTCGCCGTGTCCGGGTCGCTCCACGAGCCCAGCAAGACGACCGCCCTCATCCGCGCGATCGCCGCCGCCGTGGCCGAGCGCACGCCGGTCGAGGTCGAGGTCATCGAGCTCACCGACATCGGACCCGACCTCGCGGGCGCGCTGAGCCGCGATCAGCTGCCGGCGCGGGTCGAGGAGAAGCTCGTCGCGATCGAGCAGGCCGATCTGCTGATCGTCGGCAGCCCCGTCTACCGTGCGTCGTTCACGGGACTCTTCAAGCACCTGTTCGACTTCGTGGGCCAGTACGAGCTCGTCGGCAAGCCGGTGCTGTTGGCGGCGACGGGCGGCGGCGAGCGCCACGCCCTCATCATCGAGCACCAGCTGCGCCCGCTGTTCGCGTTCTTCCAGGCGCTCACGCTGCCGATCGGCGTGTACGCGAGCAACACCGACTTCGACGGCTACGAGATCAACTCCGACGTGCTGCGCTCGCGCATCGACCTCGCCGCCGAGCGCGCACTGCCGCTCGTGAACTACGCGGCCTCGCAGCCCCTCGCCGCTCTCGCGATCTGACGCCGTCCCGGAGACGCCGCTGCGCAGGGCGCGTAGCGTGAGGGCATGACCAACCGGCTCGCCGACACGCTCAGCCCCTACCTCCGCGCGCACGCCGAGAACCCCGTCGACTGGTATCCGTGGGGTGAGGAGGCGTTCGCCGAGGCGCAGCGCCGCGATGTGCCGCTGATGATCTCGATCGGGTACTCCACGTGCCACTGGTGCCACGTGATGGCGCGCGAGTCCTTCGCCGATCCCGAGACGGCGTCGATCGTGAACCGCGACTTCGTGGCGGTGAAGGTCGATCGCGAGGAGCATCCCGAGGTCGACGGGGCGTACATGGCCGCGGCATCCGCCTTCACCCAGAACCTCGGCTGGCCGCTCACCGTCTTCGCGACCCCGCGTGGGCGCACGTTCTTCGCGGGCACCTACTGGCCGCCGGCGTCCCGCCCGCCGATGCCCTCATTCCGCGAGGTGCTCGCGGCGGTGCAGGAGGGGTGGACGCAGCGCCGGGCGCAGGCCGAGGAGTCGGCGGATGCCGTGATCGAGGCGCTCGCGCGCGCCGCCGAGACGACGCCCTCGGACCTGCCCGATGCCGCGGCGCTCGCGGGCGCGGCTTCGGCGATCGCCGACCGCGAGGACCCGCAGCACGGCGGTTTCGGGGGAGCGCCGAAGTTCCCCGTCGCGACGGTGCTGCGGTTCCTGCAGGCGCCGCTCGTGCGTCGTGAGAACGTGGCGGCGACGGAGGCGGGGAGGCGGGCGCTCGCCGCGATGGCCGCGAGCGATCTGCGCGACGACGTCGAGGGCGGGTTCTTCCGCTATGCGACGCAGCGCGACTGGACGGTGCCGCACTACGAGCGGATGCTCACCGACAACGCGCAACTGCTGGACGTCGCGCTGGACGACGGCGACGAGCCCACCGTGCGCGGGGTCGCCGGCTTCCTCATCGACGTCCTCGGGCGGGAGGGCGGCGGGTTCGGAGCCGCCCAGGACTCCGAGTCGTGGATCGACGGCGAGCGCAGCGAGGGCGGTTATTACCTCCGGGATGCCGCCGGGCGCCGCGGTGTCGAGCCCCCGGCCGTCGACGGCAAGGTGATCACGGGCTGGAACGGCCTCGCGATCGGCGCGCTCGCCCGAGCAGGTGCCGCTCTGGGCGAGGCATCGTGGGTCGACGCCGCCCGGCGGGCCGCGGATGCCGTGCTCACCACCAACCGCGATGCGAGCGGTGCCCTCGTGCGCGCGTCGCTCGACGGTGTGTCATCGACGGCCGTCGCGACCCCTTCCGATCTCGGTCTCCTCGCCGACGGTCTCTTCGAGCTGGCTCTCGCCACGGGGGAGGCGGAGTGGGCGATCGCCGCGCAGGGCATCGTCGATCTCGCCCTCGACGGCATCGCCGGCGATCCGCTGCTGAGCGCGCAGGGGATCGCCTCGTCGCCCGATCAGACCGACGGTGACCTTCCGTCCGGCACCGCGGCACTGGCCCAGGCCGCGCTGACCGCCTGGCGCCTCGGGGCGGGGGAACGGTATCGCGAGGCCGCCGCCTCCGTGGTGCACGCGTACGCGGCATCCGCCCTGTCCCAACCGTTCGCGCACGGCAGCCTGCTGCGCGTCGCGGCCGGGCTCGTCGATCCACCGCGGCAGATCGTGGTGGTCACCGACGATCCGGCGGGCTCACTCGCCGTCGCCGCCCGCCGTGCGGATGCCGACGTGGTCGGCGTCGTGTCTCCGACACAGGCCGAGGCGTTCGCCGCGGCCGGGTTCGAGCTCTTCGCCGGGCGCTCGGGCACGGAGGGCGTGGCCTACGACTGCCGTGGCTTCGTGTGCCTGCTGCCGGTGAGCGAGCCCCACGAATTGTCGCGCGAGAGGGTCGCCGTCTAGGGTGGCGCGGTGACCGACTCCGCCCACGCCACCCCCTCCACCGCGTCGACCTCGTTGAAGCCGGGGCTGACGCGCCGTCAGATCTCGATGATGGGGCTCGGCAGCGCGATCGGCGCCGGTCTCTTCGTCGGCTCGGGGCAGGCGATCGGTCTGGCCGGTCCCGCGGTGCTGGTCTCGTACCTCGTGGCGGGTTCCATCGTCGTGCTGGTGATGGCGATGCTCGCCGAGATGGTGGCCGCGCGCCCCAGTTCCGGCGCCTTCAGCTCGTACGCGCAGGATGCGATGGGGCGCAGCGCCGGCAGCGCGGTCGGGTGGATGTACTGGATCCAGCTCGTGGTCGTGATCGCCGCCGAGGCGACGGGCGCCGCGGGGATCGTCGCGGGGTGGGTGCCGGCCGTGCCCGCTTGGGTGTGGGTGCTGCTGTTCGTCGCCGCGTTCACCGCCATCAACCTCTTCGCGGTGAGCGGCTACGGACGGTTCGAGTTCTGGTTCGCGGCGATCAAGGTGACCGCGATCATCGTGTTCCTCGTGATCGGCGTCTGCGCGATCCTCGGGCTGTTCCCCGGGGTGCCGGCAACCGGCATCGCGCATCTCTTCGACGAGGGCGGCTTCGCCCCGAACGGCGCCGCCGGCATCGCCGCGGCCCTGCTCATCGTCGTCTTCGCGTTCGGCGGCACCGAGCTCGTCGCGATCGCCGCGGCGGAATCGGCTGATCCCGGCCGCAGCATCCGCCGGATCGTGCGCCAGGTGCTCGTGCGCATCCTCGTGTTCTACCTCGGCTCGATCTTCGTGATCGTCGCCGTGCTGCCGTGGAACACCCCGGCAGTGCTCGACGGGCCGTTCTCGGCGGTGCTCGCCACCCTGCGCCTTCCCGGCGTCGACCTGGTGATGTCGATCATCGTCGTGGTCGCGCTGCTGTCGGCCATGAACGCCAACATCTACGGCGCCTCGCGCATGGTGTTCTCCCTGGGGGAGCGCGGACTCGCGCCGCGCGCGCTCACGCGCACCACCGTGAAGGGGGTTCCCCGGATCGCTGTCGTCGCCTCGGTCGTCTTCGGCTTCGTGGCCGTCGGGCTGAACTGGGCGTTCCCCGACGTCGTGCTCCCGGTGCTGTTGAACGTGGTCGGCTCGACTCTGCTCGTGACGTGGGCGGCCGTCGCGGTGTCGCAGATCATCCTGCGTCGCCGCGCCGAGCGCATGGGCGCGGAGCTGCCGATCCGCATGTGGGGCTTCCCCTGGCTGTCGTGGCTGTGCGTCGCCCTGATCGCCGGCGTCGTCGTGCTCGCGGCGTTCGATGCCGCGGCCCGCACGCAACTGCTGCTCACGGCCGGGCTGACGCTCGCGCTCTGGGTCGTCGCGCGCCTGGCGGGCAGGCGCTGATCCGATCCCTCGGGGTCACACCCAGCCGGGCAACCAGTTGTGCACGAGCCAGAACGGGTACGGCACGCTCAGGCCGACCCAGGACGGCAGGAAGAAGATCGACGCCAGCACGGCGAATACGAGGAAGACGATCACGGTGCGCTCGCCGGACTGCCGTCGGTGCAGCGGATCGTCGCGTCGACCGGCGATCGTGCGCAGGGTCAGCGCGAGCGCGATCACGAGGAACGGCATCATGACGACCGTGTAGAACTGGAAGATCGTGCGCTCGGGGAACATCAGCCACGGCACGTACGTCACCGCGAGGCCGACGAGCGGGATGCCGATCTCGGCGCCGACCGGCTGCCGGAGCACCCAGCCGCGCACGAGCCGGTAGAGCAGGTAGACGGATGCCGCGACGCCGGCGTACCAGATCAGCGGGTTCGGGATCGAGGAGATCACCGCGATGCAGTGGTCGGTGCCGCAGGGTCCGGGGTCGCTGTCGACCCACACCGCGGTGGGGCGCAGGAGGAACGGCCACTCCCAGGCGGGACTCGCGTACGGGTGCCCGCGGGTGAGCCCGACGTGGAACCCGAGCATGGACTGGTGGTAGTTCCACAGCGCGATCAGCGGATTCGGGTCGCTCTGCCGGTCGTACCCTCCCGCGGTGACCAGCCATCCGGTCCAGCTGACGAGGTAGGTCGCGAGCGCGGGGAAGACCAGCAGCACGAAAGAGACCGGACCCTGCCGGAAGACCGCATCGGACGGCCAGACGACGACGCCCGCGCGGCGCCGTGCGAGGGCATCCGTCACGACGACGTACAGGCCGAAGCCCGCGAGCGCGTACAGGCCCGACCACTTCACGGCGGAGGCGGCGCCGAGGGCGACGCCCGCCGCGATCAGCCAGGGGCGCCGCCACAGGATCGGACCCCACAGCGGCTCGGGTCTGTCGGGATCGCCGCGTTCGAGCAGCGGGATCGTGCGGCGCCGGTCGAGCAGCACGAAGAGGACGCCGAGCAGCACGAAGAAGGTCAGCGGGCCGTCGAGCAGGGCGATGCGGCTGAGCACGATGCTCAGGCCGTCGATCGCGAGCAGGAACCCGGCGACGGTCGCGACGACGGTCGATCCGGTCAGCACACGTGCGATCAGGTAGACCACCAGAACCGAGGCGGTGCCGAGGATGCCGGTGGCGAGACGCCAGCCCAGGCTGTCGTCGGGTCCGCCGGCGGCCATGCCCAGGGCGATCAGCCACTTGCCGAGCGGCGGGTGGACGATGAACGAGCCCTTCTCCGACAGGGGGAGATCCTGGTTCGCGACGAACGCCTCGTTCGCGTTCTCGCCCCAGGTGCCCTCGTACCCGAGCGTCCACAGCGACCAGGCGTCCTTGACGTAATACGTCTCGTCGAAGGCGAGCTCGTGCGGATGCCCGACGTTCACCAGTCGCAGGAACGCGGCGAGCAGGGTCACGGTGAACGGCGCGAGCCACTTCAGGATGCTGTTCCACTCCGGATCGAGCAGCAGGCGGGCGCGGGTTCGCCCCCACCAGGTCGTGCGCTCCGCGTGTGCGGGCAGGTGCTCCGACAGGGGAGGAGCGGGCTCGGGCGAAGTCACGGGTACAGCCTAGGCTGGGCGGGTGATCATCCTCGCTGCGACCCCGATCGGAAATCTCGGCGACGCCTCTCGCCGCCTCATCGAGGTGCTCGAGAACGCGGAGGTCGTCGTGGCGGAGGACACGCGCACCACGCAGAAGCTGCTGAAGGCGCTCGAGATCGCCAACCGACCGCGCCTGATCGCCCTGCACGATCACAACGAGAAGCAGAAGGCCGCCGAGCTCGCGACCCTCGCGATCGAGACCGACGTCGTCGTGATGAGCGATGCGGGCATGCCGACGGTGAGCGACCCCGGTTACGGGCTCGTCGCCGAGGCGGTCGCCCAGGGCGTCACGGTCACCGCGATCCCCGGGCCGAGCGCGCCGCTGATGGCCCTCGCAATCTCGGGTCTGCCAACCGACCGGTTCACGTTCGAGGGGTTCCTGCCCCGCAAGCCCGCCGAGCGCCGCACCACGCTGCGGGCACTCGCCTCCGAACCGCGCACGATGGTGTTCTTCGAGTCGCCGGCCCGTCTCGCCTCGACGCTCGCCGACATGGGTGCGGCCTTCGGCGACGACCGGCGCATCGCGGTCTGCCGCGAACTCACCAAGTTCTACGAGGAGGTGCGTCGGGGAACCGCCGCCGACCTCGTCGCGTGGGCCGAGGGCGGCGTGAAGGGCGAGATCGTCGTGGTCGTCGAGGGGGCGCCGCGTCGCGATGCCTCGCCCGAGGACGCGCTCGCGCAGGTGCAGCGGCTCGTCGCCGACGGCATCCGCCTGAAGGATGCCGCCTCCGAGGTCTCCGGGCTCACGGGGCTGTCGTCGCGCGATCTGTACCAGGCGGCGCTCGCCGCGAAGAAGGGCTAGCCGACCGAATGTCGGATGCGGTGGGGTCGGACGCGGAGATCGCCGCGGCGTACTCCGTGCGCGCCGAAGAGTACGTGCGCGTGCTGGGTGACATCGAGCAGCTGGATGCCGCGGATCGCGCGACCATCGGGGCCTGGCGCGACTCCACCACGGGAACGCTGCTGGATGCCGGCAGCGGGCCGGGGATCTGGACACGGTTCCTCGGCGAGGGTGGCGATGGCCACCCACGCGACGCATGGGGCCTCGACGTCACCGAGGCGTTCGTCGCCTCGGCCAGGGCGCGCTTCCCGGACACGACGTTCGCGGTCGGGTCGTTCCGGGATATCCCCGCAGCGGACGCCTCGCTCGGCGGCATCCTCGCCTGGTACTCGCTGATCCACACCCCGCCCGTCGAGGTGCCCGCCGTGCTGGCGGAGTTCGCGCGGGCGCTCCGTCCCGGCGGGAGCCTGCTGATCGGCTACTTCGACGGGCCGGCGCGCGAGCCGTTCGCGCATCAGATCGCCATGGCCTATTTCTGGTCGGCCGACACGCTCGGCGAGATGCTCGCCGACGTCGGCTTCACCGTGGCGTCCGCCGAGCGCCGCGATCGATTCCCCGGTGAGGCGAGCACCCGCTCGCACGGTGCACTGACCGCGGTTCGCCGTCGCGGCTGATTCGGAAAACCCCGTTGATCTAGAAGGTTCCGCCGGGGTAGACGTCGTCCGGCAGGATGAAGCAGGCCGAACCGCCATCGATCTGGATCGTGTCTTCACCGAGCTCGCCGACGAGGTAGCCTTCGGCCGATGACGGCGAGGTGAGATGCAATTCGTAAGCGCCGCCGCCATCCGTCCTCGTACTGATCTCGAAACGAGGGTCGTCGGTGAACGTGTGTTCGATGGCGCGCACTACCTCGTCGATGTCGGTGCCGGGGGCCACTGTGACGGTGGTCACGCCCTTCCACCGGTAGCTCGGGGCTGCAACTGACGCAAGCGGCCAGGGCGAGCGCCGCCAGCAGCCCTGCAGAGGCTTTCCTCCGGTTCATTCGTCGGCGCGATGGGCCTAGCGAGCGCCCGTACGGTGCGCTGACCGCGGTGCGGAAGAGCCGCTGAGTCAGAAGGTGCCCCCCGGGTACACGTCGTCCGGCAACGTGAAGCATTCCGAACCCGAGTTGATGACGATCGTTCGCTCGTCAGCCGCGCTGACGATGTAATTGGCAGCGGTGGTGGGCGACATCAGCTGAACGTTGAAGGCCCCCGTCGGGCCGACCCAGTTCCGCGACTCGAAGCGCTCGTCGGATGTCATACGCGTCTCGAGATTTCTGATGAGGAGTTCCGCATCGGATTCGGCCGAGAGAGTCACCGTCGTCGATCCGTTCCAGCTGTGCTGCGTCTTGTCGCATGACAGCAGCACGCCCTTCGGTTTCTGCACCACATCGACAACCGATCCCGCGGGGATCGTCGAGGCGATCTCGAGCTCCATGGCCTGTGCATCTGCTTTCGCCGTTTCCAACGTCACGCTGTTCTCCTCATTCCGGTCATGCGTCCCCGGCACGCACCCCGTCAGCACCACCATGAAGAAGACCACTCCGACTACAGCGATACTTCGCACACGCGATCTCATTGGTTCACCAGCGCAGTCATGTCGATCAGAGCCTTCTTGTTGTCGTCGCTGTCACTGGCGACCAGATTGTGGTTGTCGATCAGGATCCCGACGTCGTCGATCGGAACATACACCCCTGGGTATCCGCTCGACGACACCGACGCCGAGTCGGCCAGCCGGTCATCGTCCGGTCCTACGTAAAAGTCCCCGTGGTCGAATGCCGGGTGTTCGCGCGGTGTGTTCCCGCCCCAGACCACGCCCATGTCCTGCCCGGTCTGCAGCAGGTCGTGGTAGGAGAGGTCGGTGTAACTCGTGTTCCGGTCTGGCTTCCACTCCTCGAGCATGCCTGCGCCGGAGAGGGAGATCACCTTGTCGTACTGCGCGCCGGCGACCTCGGAACTCGTCACGTTCGCGAGTCCCCAACTGTGTCCGATGGCGTTCTGTTCCGCGGACCCGAGGAGGGGATCGGATCGCATGCCGGCCTCGAATCGAGCGAGCTGCTGTCCCGCCGCTGCCGCGCGATCGGGATCGTTCGCCTCTCCGATGCGCAGCATGTTCATTCCGCCGACTTCCGCGTTCTCCCCGGGGAACAGCCCGTCCTTGTACACGAAGGCCACCGTTCCGGGCACCTGGTCCGCGAGGTAACGGGCGACCTGTTGCACACCGCCGCTGTAGAAGTCGCCGAGACTCGTGAAGGTGCCGGGTACGTACGTGATCACCCGCTGCGTCTCGGGCGTCGGTGTGCCGATCATCTCCACGATGCGCGACGACTCCCGATCGTAGAGATAGAGCTGCACCGGGTTGTCGTCGTTCAGTACCTGTTTCAGATAGGCGATCTCGCTGCGCAGGAAAGCGGCTCGTTCGTCGGAGATCCCCGCAACGGCGAGGTCCGCTTCCGCCGCAGCGATCCAATCCGGCACGTTGAGGCGGTTGGCGGCGACTCGGACCGAGGCGGGGATGCCGTCCAGGGCGCCGATGATCTCCGGATGAGCACTCAAGATCTCGTCCTGCAGGTCCGGACGGGACATCCAGAGGGCGAGGACGTCCTCCGGCGTCGAGGCCCCGAGGAGTGCGTCGAGGAAATCCCTCGCCTCGACCGTCACCAGCACGCTGTCGGCGCCGACCAGAGCGCGAACCGCGGCGTCGTAGGCTTCGTCCCACGCCGCGAAATGCCGTTCGTACTCGGCCCAGAGTTCGTTCAGCTCCTCTTCGGATCGATCCCGCGCCTCGATGCAGTCGGCAGCCTCGTCCTCTGCCTTCTGAAGTGCCTTCGAATCGTCGACCCGAGAGGCTGCCAGTGCCCCTCGACCAGCGCTGTCAGCTGCACGCCCGAGTGTCTCCCATTCGGCGTGTGCGGTCTCGATCTGCTCGATCAGAGCGTTCGCCTTCTGTGCATGCTCGTCATGCGCTCGGGCATATGTGCTCAGGACCTCCGCAAGCGACTGCGCGAGCGCGACATCGGGACCGATCACCGACAGGATCTCGGTGGCGTCGTCGCGCGCCCCGGACACCGCCTTCCCGACACCGGCGATGCCGGTCGCGCGCGCCGCCGCCGAACGGAGAGAACTCAAGTGCTCGGCGGAAACGTCGAACTGATCCACCCAACGCGACATCGTGCCCACGTCGCCATCGATCTTCTCGAGCGGATACCCGCGGTTCGGCGAAGTGAGACTCATGGCTGTTCCTGACCCGTGAGCTCGACGTCGAGGTCGGAGTAGCGGTCGGTGATGTTCGTCATCGTCGTTCGCAGCGCCGCGCTCGCCTCCTGATGGGCGAGTGTCGCATCGCGAAGCACGTCGATCTGACGGGAGAGTGCCGATCTCAGCTCATAACGACCGATCGGCGCAGCGACCCCGGAGTCGTCGACCGCGAGATTCGAGGCATCCGTCTGCAGGTCGAACGCTGCATCGGCGAGATCCGTCGCCACTTCGTGCAATTGGTCGTAGAACACCTGTACGTCGGTCACGAAGTCCCCCCGGACAACTCTGCGATCTGCACATCTGCTGCGCGATGTGCAGATGAGAGCATAGCCGTTCCGGCGCACCTCGCCGGGTACCCTGGCCTGACGCCCCGGCGCAGGGGCACGAATCCCCAGGACGGAGCAACACATCGTGAGCAGGTCCGTGACCGTCTACGACGTCGCCGCGCACGCCGGCGTCTCGATCGCCACGGTCTCCCGGGTGCTGCGCTCGCCGGATGCCGTCCGCCCGGCGACGCGCGAACGGGTTCACGAGGCGGTCTCCGAACTCGGCTACGTGCCCAGCGGCAGTGCGCGCGGGCTCGCCGAGCGGCGCACCGGGGTGCTGGGACTGTACTTCCCGGGGTTCGACGCGGCCGAGGAGGCCCCGGACCTCGACGTCTTCGTGGAGGACCCGGCATCCGTCCCTCCGTTCACCCTGGCGCACGATGACGGCGAGGTGCACCCGACGTCGCTCTTCCTCGACGAGGTGCTGCGCGGGGCCGAGCTCGAGGCGTGGAAGCGGGGCTTCGTGCTCATGATCGGAGTGGGCCGTGACGACCCCGACCGCTCGACGGTGCGCGACATGGCGGGTCGCGTCGACGGACTCGTGGTGCTCGCGCGGAGCGTGCCCGACGCCGTTCTCGCGCGCCTCTCGCGGCGCATCCCCGTCGTCGTGCTCTCGGGTCCGCCGCGCGGCGACGACTACGACCACGTGACGGTGAGCAACGCCGAGGCGATGGGCGAGCTCACCCGGCACGTGCTCGCGCAGGTGCCGGAGGGCGCGCGGGTGGCCTTCCTCGCAGGCCCCGAGGACTCGCCGGACGGTGGGCAGCGGTGGGAAGGATTCTCGCGTGCCGTGCGCGACGCGGGCATCGGGGCGGATGCCGTGACCGTGGTGCGCGGCGACTTCACCCGGGAGTCCGGACGTATCGCGACGGGCGAGCTGCTGGCCGGGGGAGCCCCGGATGCCCTCATCGCGGCCAACGACCAGATGGCTCTGGGCGCGATCGACGTGCTCCGCGACGCCGGGTTGCGGGTGCCGGAGGACGTGCTCGTGACCGGTTTCGACGGCATCGAGGCGGCGGCGCTCTCGCGGCCCGCGCTGACGACTATCCGGCAGCCGATGATCGACCTCGGACGCGCGGCCGTGCAGGTGCTCGCGCGTCGGTTGGAGCATCCGGATGCCCCGCCCGCGGTCGTGCGCCTGCCCCTGCAGATCCTGCTCCGGGAGAGCTCTCAGCGCCCCTCCTGACCCCTGCGCACACGGCGTCGTGATCGTGTCAACCCCTTGCATTCTCAAAATGTATGCGCTTACAGTAGCTACTCGAGGGGCCACCGGGTCCCTCCATGACGACGACGACATGAGGTGGACGCGTGGCGAAGACGCACATGCTCCGACGCTGGCGCAGGACGGCGGTGGTCGCGCTCGCGGCGGCGGCCGTGGCGCTGAGTGGATGCAGCATCCAGATCACATCCCAGCCCGATCCCACGATCGGCGACGACACGATGCTCATCAACGCCGACCACGGAAACCCGTTCTTCACCCGGAACTTCAACCCGTACCTGACGAACACGCGCACGGCGTCGCGCTGGATCTACGAGCCGCTCATCCTGGTGAACCCGCTCGACGGCGAACTGAACCCGTGGCTGGCGACCGAGTGGTCGCAGCCCGACGCGAAGACGATCGTCATGACGATCCGCGACGGCGTCGAGTGGAGCGACGGCGAGCCGCTCACCCCGGATGACGTCGCGTTCACGTTCCAGCTGCTGAAGGACGAGCCCACGCTCGACATCAAGGGCGCCTGGCAGCACATCGAGAGCGTCGAGACGCAGGGGAACGACGTCGTCTTCCACCTGCTGAGCGAGGACGCCCCGTCGCTGTCGATCATCGGCCTCACGATGATCGTGCCCGAGCACCTCTGGTCAGACGTCGAGGACCCGGGCACCTATCGCAACGAGGAGCCGGTCGGCACCGGGCCCTTCGTGCTCGGGAACTACAACGACCAGCAGTACTCGATGGATCGCAACCCCGACTACTGGCAGGCCGACTCGATCGAGATCGAGCACATCGTCCTGCCCGCCACGAACAACCAGCTCGACACCGTCAGCCGCGGATACGACTGGGCCTACGCCTTCATCTCCGACGTGGAGGGCACGTGGGGCGCGGCGAGCGAGCACAACTCCTGGTGGTTCCCGCCGGGTGGGGTGATCGCCCTGATGCCGAACCTCGAGGCCGCGCCCTTCGACGACGTCAACGTGCGGCGCGGCATCGCCCTCTCGCTCGACCGCGAGGAGATCGCCGAGACGGCATCCGAGGGATACATGGAGCCCGCCGGCCAGACCGGCCTCATCCTGCCCAACCAGGAGGAGTACCTCGACCCGTCGATCCCCGACTCCGGCATGATCACGCAGGACACGGATGCCGCGCTCGCGGCGTTCGAGGAGGCCGGGTACACGCTCGACGGCGATCGTCTCGTGGGCCCCGATGGGGCGCAGCTCGAGTTCGCGCTCACGACCGCGAACGGCTTCACCGACTGGACCCGCGCGGCCCAGAGCGTGCAGAGCCAGCTCGCCGCCGTGGGCGTGAAGGTCACGCTGAAGCTGCCGCAGCCGGCCGGGTATCAGAGCGCCATCAGCAACGGCGACTTCGAGATGGCGATCGGCGGCATGGGCAACGGCGACGCCTACCAGGCCTACAACAACCTGCTCTCGAGCGAGTTCTACGTGCCCTCCGGGGAGCCGACCGCGAACAACTTCGAGCGCTACCGCTCGGACGAGGCGGATGCCCTGCTGCTCGAGTACCGCGAGACGGTCGACCCCGACCGGCAGGCCGAGATCGTGCGCGAGCTGCAGAACATCGTCTACGACGAGATGCCCGTGATCGGCCTCTACTACGGCGGAATCTGGGGTCTGTTCAGCGACGCCAAATTCACCGGATGGCCGAGCGCGGACGACCCGTACATGATCCCGCAGAACTACGACTCGGCGCCGCTCATGATCTTCACGAAGCTCAAGCCCGTGAAGGAGGACGACCGATGAAGTACCTCCTGCAGAAGCTCGGCCTGTTCGTGCTCACGCTGTGGGCCGCGATCACCCTGAACTTCTTCCTGCCGCGGCTCATGCCCGGCTCTCCCGCCGACGCGGCGATCGCGAAGCTCTCGCAGAACGGGCCGGTGTCCGACGCGACCCGGGCCGCCATCGAAGCCCAGCTCGGCGTGCCGGGCGGATCGCTGTGGGACCAGTACGTGGCCTACCTCGGTCAGGTCGCGACGCTCGACTTCGGCGTCTCGTACACCTTCTATCCGCAGTCGGTGGCGAGCATGGTCTCGACCGCGCTGCCGTACACGATCGGACTCGTCGGGATCGTCACGATCCTCGCGTTCGTGATCGGTACGCTCATCGGCGTCGCGGCCGCTTGGCGCCGCGGCACCTGGCTCGACTCGCTGCCGACGCTGACGGGCTCGTTCCTCAGCACGTTCCCCTACTTCTGGACGGCGCTGCTGCTGCTGTTCTTCCTCGGGTACGTGCTGCACTGGTTCCCGACGACCGGCGCCTACTCGGCGACGACGACCCCGGGGTTCACCCTCGAGTTCATCGGCGATCTCGCCCGGCATGCGGTGCTGCCCGCGCTGACGATCCTGCTCACGTCGCTGGGCGGATGGATCATCGGCATGCGCAACGCGATGATCAACACGCTCGGCGAGGACTACATCACCTTCGCCGAGGCAAACGGGCTCCACGGGCGCACGATCGCCGTGCGGTACGCGGCGCGGAACGCGATCCTCCCCAACCTCACCGGTTTCGGGCTCACGCTCGGCGGCGTGGTGGGCGGGTCGATCCTCGTCGAGCAGGTGTTCGGCTATCCCGGCATCGGGTATCTGCTCTTCAACGCCGTGATCGGGCAGGACTACCCGCTCATGCAGGCGCTCTTCCTGATGATCACCGTGAGCGTGCTCATCGCCAACTTCCTCGTCGACATCCTGTACGGCGTACTGGATCCAAGGACCCGCCGATGACTTCCACCATGAACGTCAAGATCCCCTCCGCTCGCATCGCGCAACCGAGCCGCTGGCGCTCGGTCGGCCGCATGGTCGGCACGCTGTGGTCGAACGGCAAGGCCCGCATCGGGCTGTGCCTGCTCGCCTTCTTCGTGCTGGTGGCCGTGTTCGCCCCGCTCCTCGCTCCCTACGGAGCGAAGGAGAACGGCTTCGAACGCAATGCGGATGCCTCGGCCGCGCACTGGCTGGGCACCACCGCGGCCGGAGAGGACGTGCTGAGCCAGCTGATCTACGGCGCGCAGATCAGCCTGCTGGTCGGCTTCGCCGCCGGCATCCTCTCGACCATCGTCGCCGTGCTGATCGGTCTCAGCTGGGGCTACATGCGCGGGTTCTCGGGCGAGGTCGTCGGCTTCGTCGTCAACCTGTTCCTGGTGATCCCCGGCCTGCCCCTCATGATCGTGATCGCCGCCTACCTGCAGAACGGCGGCATCCTGATGATCATCGCGGTGATCGTCATCACCGGTTGGGCGTGGGGAGCGCGCGTGCTGCGCAGCCAGACGCAGTCTCTGCGAGGCAACGACTTCGTGGCCTCGGCGCAGTTCTCGGGCGACAGTCCGGCACGCATCGTGTTCCGCGAGATCCTGCCGAACATGACGTCGATCATCGCCGGCACGCTCTTCGGGGCGGCCACGGCGGCGATCCTCGCGGAGGCGGGTCTGGAGTTCCTCGGGCTCGGCGACTCGAGCATCGTCAGCTGGGGCACGATGCTCTACTGGGCGCAGAACTCCAACTCCCTGCTCACGGGCCAGTGGTTGCTGCTGTTCGCCCCCGGTCTGTGCATCGCGCTGCTCGCGCTGAGCCTCACACTCATCAACTTCGGCGTGGACGGAATCTCCAACCCGCGCCTGCGGGAAGGGAAGGGGCGATGACCGCCATGACCGTGTCCGAGACGACCGAGACACCGATCCTCCTCGACGTCGAGCAGTTGACGGTGGAGTACGCCTCTCCCGGCGCCGAACCGGTGCAGGCCGTGCACGACGTGTCGTTCACGCTCAGGCAGGGCGAGTTCGTCGGGTTGGTCGGCGAGTCCGGGTCGGGCAAGTCGACGCTCGGCTTCGCGTTGACCCGGCTGCAGAAGCCTCCGGCGCGCATCAGTGGGGGACGGATCCTGTTCGACGGCAAGGACATCCGCGACCTCGACGCCGAGGGGCTGCGCCGTCAGCGTCAGGGCGGGTTCGCGATGGTGTTGCAGTCGGGCATGAACGCGCTGAACCCGGTGCGCACCGTCGGCCACCACTTCGACGACATCTTCGCCGCGCACGGCCACGTGCCGCGCGACGACCGCGATGCCCGGGCGCGCGAGCTCGTCGCGAAGGTGGGGCTCGACCCGGCCGTGCTCGCGCGTTATCCCGGCGAGCTGTCGGGCGGGATGCGCCAGCGCGCCTCGATCGCCCTCGCCCTGTCGCTCGAACCGCAGCTGATGGTGTTCGACGAGCCGACGACCGCGCTCGACGTGCTCGTGCAGCACGCCGTGATGGACACGATCCGCGACCTGCAGCGCGCGGAGGGATTCACGGCGATCCTCATCAGCCACGATCTCGGCATCGTGCTCGAGGCCACCGACCGCGTGATGGTCATGCATGAGGGCCGCATCGTCGAAGACGCGGCGAGCGCCGACATCCTGCACTCCCCGCAGGACGAATACACGCGCATGCTCCTCAGCCACTACGCCGATCCGCGCGCGAAGACGATCGAGATCCCCGGGTTCGTGGACGCCGGTACCCGTCGTCGCGAGGGGCGCACGCGCACCGACGTGACCGAGACGCTGCCGACGGTGTCGCAGCGCGACACGCGACGGGCGGATGCCGCGATCGTCGTCGACGGCGTGAGCAAGCGCTACCCCGCTCCGCGTCGCGGGCAGGATGCCGTCACGGCGGTCGACGACGTGTCGTTCCGGCTGGAGCCGGGGGAGGCCCTGGCACTCGTCGGTGCCTCGGGCTCGGGCAAGTCGACGATCGCGAAGCTGCTCACCGGCATCGAGAAGCCGACCGCGGGCACGGTGCGCTTCGGCGAGACCGACGTCGCGTCGCTACGGCGCCGGGGTCTGCGCGATCTGCGCAAGGACGTGCAGATGGTCTTCCAGGATCCGTACGCCGCGCTCAACCCGCTGCACACCGTCGAGTACGCGCTGAGCCGGCCGATCCGCAACTACACGCCGCTGCGCGGGGTGGAGGCGCGCGCCCGGGTGCTCGAACTGCTCGAGACGGTCGGGCTCACCCCCGTCGAGCAGTTCGCGGCCAAGCTGCCGCACCAGCTGTCGGGCGGTCAGCGCCAGCGCGTCGTGATCGCGCGGGCTCTCGCGAGCGATCCGCAGGTGCTGATCGCCGACGAGCCGGTGTCGATGCTCGACGTCTCGCTACGGGCCGGTGTGCTCGCCCTGCTCGAGGATCTGCGCGAGCGCTGGGGCATCAGCATGCTCTACATCACGCACGATCTGCTCAGCGCCCGCCTCGTGACCGAGAACATCCTCGTGCTCAACCGCGGGCGGGTCGTCGAGCGCGGCGAGACCTCGCAGGTGCTGCAGCATCCCGAAGATCCGTACACGGTCGAGCTGCTCGATGCCGTGCCCAACCCCGCGCGCTCGCGCTGAGACCCACAAGACCCCTCATGAAAGGAGCATCCGTGCTCGCATTCCCCGACGGCTTCCTCTGGGGCGCCGCGACCGCCGCCCACCAGGTCGAAGGCAACAACACGACCAGCAACTGGTGGCGCATGGAGCACGCGCCGGACTCGCCGATGGTGGAGCCATCGGGAGACGCCGCCGACCACCTGCACCGTTATCCCGAGGACATGCGTCTGCTCGCCGACGCCGGGCTGAACTCCTACCGGTTCTCGCTGGAGTGGGCGCGGATCGAGCCGGAGCGCGGGTTCGTCTCGCGTGCGATGCTCGACCACTACCGGCGCATGATCGACACCGCTCGCGAGAACGGGCTCGACCCGACGGTCACGCTGATGCACTTCACGGTGCCGGAGTGGTTCCAGCGCGACGGCTTCTGGCGCGCCGACGATGCGGTCGACCTCTTCTCGCGCTACGTCGAGACCGTGCTGCCGATCCTCGACGGCGTGCGGTACGTGTGCACGATCAACGAGCCGAACATCGCGGCGATGCTCGCGGGCGGTGAAGACGCATCGAACCTCGTGGCCTACGGCCTTCCGAACCCCGATCTCGCGGTCGCCGACACCCTGCTCGATGCCCACCGCCGCGCTTCCGAGATCGTGCACACGGTTTCGGGCGCGCAAGCGGGGTGGACGATCGCGACCCAGGCGTTCCACTCGACCGGCGAGCCCGGCGCCGACGAGATGCTCGCGCAGTACGGGGACCCGCGCGACCACTGGTACCTCGACCAGTCCGCGGGCGACGACTTCGTGGGCGTGCAGGCGTACACCCGCACCTTCATCGGTCCGGAAGGGCCACTGCCGGTATCGCCCGACGTCGAGACGACGCTCACGGGGTGGGAGTTCTTCCCCGAGGCGTTGGAGCTGGGCGTGCGCAGCGCCTGGGAGCGCAGCGGAGGGGTGCCGGTGATCGTGACCGAGAACGGCATCGCGACCGCCGACGACACCCGACGCATCGCCTACACGCAGGGGGCGCTGGAGGGGCTGCACCGGGCGATCTCCGACGGTATCGAGGTGCGCGGCTACCAGCACTGGAGCGCGCTCGACAACTACGAGTGGGCGAGCGGTTTCGCGCCGACGTTCGGGTTGATCGCCTTCGATCACGAGACGTTCGCGCGCACCCCGAAGCCCTCGCTCGCATGGCTCGGTGAGGTCGCGCGCCGGAACGCTCTCTGAGTCCCGCGGGCCCGGGGCGGCGTACCATCGGGAGATGACGCAGGCGACGCCGCAGACGCTCGATGATCGGGAGCCTCGTGCCCGTGAGGATCGGGCACGAGGTGACCGCGTCCGCGCGGCGTCCGCCGGGCTCGCCGCCGCCGGTCTCGGCGTGGGCGTCGCGGAACTCGTCGCCGCCCTCATCTCCCCGGAGGCGAGTCCGTTCGCGGTCATCGGCGGCGGTCTGATCGATCTCGCACCGGCCTGGGCGAAGGACACGGCGATCGCGCTCTTCGGAACAGCCGACAAGGTCGCCCTGCTGGTGGGTATCGGGGTGGTTCTCGCCGCGGTCGCAGCTCTGGCCGGCGTGGTCGAACGGCGCATCTCCGGCCTCGGGGCGACGATGTTCGGCGTCCTGGGCGCGGTGGCGGTGCTGGTGGCGCTGACGCGAGCGAACCCGGGCCCGTACGCGTGGGTGCCCGGAATCGTCGCGGGCGGGATCTCGGCGTTCGTCCTGCGGCTGCTGATCCGCCGACTCCGTCCGATCGTCGGCGCCGCGCCCGACCCTGACGATCGGCGCCGCTTCCTGCTGTGGACGGGCGGCGTCGCGGCCGCGGGCGTGATCTCCCTGCTGATCGGCAATGCGGCCCGTGGGGCATCGCGATCCCTCGAGGCGGTGCGGAAGGCTCTCACGCTGCCGAAGCCGACGACCGCGGCGGCGGCGGTGCCGAGCGGTGCCGAGCTCGATCTGCCGGGCCTCGCCCCCGTCATCACGCCGACCGAGCTGTTCTACCGGATCGACACCGCCCTCGTGGTCCCGCGCGTGGACCCCGCCGACTGGACGCTCCGCATCCACGGGATGGTCGATCGTGAGGTGGTGGTCACCTGGGACGAGTTGCTGGCGCTGCCGATGACCGAGTCGTACGTCACGCTCTCGTGCGTGTCGAACGAGGTGGGCGGCTCGTTGATCGGCAACGCCCGCTGGCTCGGCCATCCGCTGCGCGAACTGCTCGCCCGTGCCGGCGTGCAGTCCGACGCCGACATGGTGCTCTCGACCTCGGCGGACGGGTTCACCGCCTCGTCGCCGATCGAGGCGCTCACCGACGATCGCGATGCGCTCCTGGCGATCGGTATGAACGGCGCCCCCTTGCCCCTGGAGCACGGCTTCCCCGCGCGGATGGTGGTGCCGGGGCTCTACGGATACGTATCGGCGACGAAGTGGGTGACCGAGCTCGAGGTCACGCGCTTCGACCGGGCGATGGGGTATTGGACCCCGCGCGGATGGTCGGACCACGGCCCGATCAAGCTGCAGTCGCGCATCGACGTGCCGCGTGGCGGACGGATGGTCGTTGCGGGGGAGACGATGATCGCGGGCATGGCCTGGTTTCCGCACACGGGTGTCGCGGGCGTCGAGGTGCGCGTCGACGGCGGGTCGTGGCAGGCTGCCGACCTCGCGGCCGGGATCTCCGACGACACCTGGGTGCAGTGGAGCATGCCGTGGTCGGCGCAGGTCGGTGAGCACAGCATCGAGTGCCGGGCGATCGGTGCCGACGGCGACACGCAGACCGACCAGCGCGCGGCTCCCGCACCCGACGGCGCCCAGGGCTGGCACCGCGTCGACGTGACGGTGGGACCGGCGTAACGTCGCCCTGCGGGCACCTAGAATTACTCCATGCCCGCAGGCGAATCGTTCTACATCACCACGCCCATCTACTACCCCTCCGATGTGCCCCACATCGGTCACGGGTACACCTCGGTGGCGGTCGACACGCTCGCGCGCTGGCACCGCCAGGCGGGCGACGACACCTGGATGCTGACGGGCACCGACGAGCACGGCCAGAAGATGCTGCGTGCGGCCGCGGCGAACAACGTCACCCCGCAGGAGTGGGTCGACAAGCTCGTCACCGAGGCGTGGTTCCCGCTGCTCAAGACGCTCGACGTCGCCAACGACGACTTCATCCGCACGACGCAGGAGCGTCATGAGGAGCGCGTGAAGAAGTTCGTGCAGGCGATCTACGACCGCGGCTACATCTACGCCGGCGAGTACGAGGCGCTCTACTGCGTGGGCTGCGAGGAGTTCAAGCCCGAGTCCGAGATCCTCGACGGCACGGGTCCCTTCGAGGGACTGAAGGTCTGTGCGATCCACTCCAAGCCCCTCGAGCTGCTGCAGGAGAAGAACTACTTCTTCAAGCTCAGCGAGTTCCAGGACCGTCTGCTCGAGCTCTACAAGGAGCAGCCCGACTTCATCCGCCCGGAGTCGGCGCGCAACGAGGTCGTCTCGTTCGTGCGCCAGGGTCTCAAGGACCTGTCGATCTCGCGGTCGGCGTTCGACTGGGGCATCGAGGTGCCGTGGGACGACGCGCACGTCATCTACGTGTGGGTCGATGCGCTGCTCAACTACGCGACCGCCGTCGGATACGGCGACCCTTCGACAGGCTCAGGGACCCAGACGGAGTTCGACCGGCGCTGGCCGGCCTACCACGTGGTCGGCAAGGACATCCTGCGCTTCCACGCCGTCATCTGGCCGGCGATGCTGATGGCCGCGGGCGTCGAGGTGCCCAAGGGCGTCTTCGCGCACGGCTGGCTGCTGGTCGGCGGCGAGAAGATGTCGAAGTCCAAGCTCACCGGCATCGCGCCGACCGAGATCACCGACGTCTTCGGCTCCGACGCGTACCGCTTCTACTTCCTCTCCGCGATCGCCTTCGGTCAGGACGGCTCGTTCTCGTGGGAGGACCTTGCGGCGCGCTATCAGGCCGAGCTCGCGAACGGCTTCGGCAACCTCGCCTCGCGCACGACCGCGATGATCGAGAAGTACTTCGAGGGGATCGTGCCGCCCGCGGGCGCGTACACCGAGAAGGATCTCGCGATCCAGCAGATCGTGGCGGATGCCGCGACGAAGGCGGATGCCGCGATCGAGCAGTTCCGCATCGACGAGGCGATCTCGTCGATCTGGAAGATCGTCGACGCGCTCAACGGGTACATCACCGAGAACGAGCCGTGGGCGCTGGCGCGCGACGAGGCGCAGCGCGAGCGGCTCGGCACGGTTCTCTACACGTGCGCCGAGGGTCTGCGCGCGCTCGCCGTGCTGCTGTCGCCGGTGATGCCGCAGTCGACCGAGAAGCTGTGGGAGGCACTCGGCGCCGGAGACGACCTGGGGCGCCTGCAGGATCAGCCGATCCGCGAGGCGGGAGCCTGGGGCAAGCTTCAGCCGGGCACGAGCGTCAACGGTCTCGCGCCGCTGTTCCCGCGCGTGGAATCCGCGGTCTGAGCGCCCGCGTCATTCCATGACCTACGTGCAGCAGCGGGACGGCGACGGGCGCAAGGATCTGCGGTATCCGGCGGCTCCCGAGCCGCTCGCGGTGCCGGTGTACGACAACCACGCGCACCTCGACATCGTCGACGGCGATGAGCCGCTGTCGCTCGGCGAGCAGCTCGATCGGGCGCAGGCGGTCGGGATCGCCGGCGTCGTGCAGTCCTCGGGCGATATCGAGTCGTCGCGCTGGGCGGTCGATGCCGCGGCATCCGATCCCCGCGTGCTCGCCGCGGTCGCGATCCACCCGAACGACGCACCCACCTACGCCGACGAGGGGCGCCTCGACGAGGCCATCGCGGTGATCGACGAGCTCGCGGCGCACCCGCGCACGCGGGCCGTCGGCGAGACCGGGCTCGACTTCTTCCGCACCGAGCCCGAGCGTCGCGATCCGCAGCACGCCTCATTCGAGGCGCACATCGCGATCGCGAAGAAGCACGGCATCGCGATGCAGATCCACGACCGCGATGCGCACGATGCGGTGCTCGAGACGCTCACGCGGGTCGGGGCGCCCGAGACGACCGTGTTCCACTGCTTCTCGGGAGACGACGCGATGGCCCGCGTCTGCGCCGACGCCGGGTACTACCTGTCGTTCGCCGGCAACGTGACGTTCAAGAATGCGCAGAACCTGCGCGACGCGCTGAAGGTCACGCCGCTCGACCGCATCCTGGTCGAGACGGATGCCCCGTTCCTCACCCCTGTGCCGCTGCGCGGGCGGCCGAACGCGCCGTATCTCGTGCCGATCACGGTGCGCTTCATGGCCGCCGAGCTCGATCTCGAGGTCGATGAGCTCTGCGCGCGGATCGCCGCGAACACGCTGCGTGTCTACGGCTCGTTCGGCTCCTGAGCCGGGTCGTCCTGTGAGACCGGTTTCGCGCTGACGATCGCGCTGATCGGTTTCCAGACGAACAGCAGGGTCAGCGCCGCTCCGGCGAAGGCGAACCACCACGGGGCCGTGAGGCCCCAGATCTCGGCGATCACGCCGCCGAGTGCCTGGCCGATCACCATGCCCCCGAACACGCCGACCATGTTCACCGAGGCGACGCGGCCCTGCAGTTCGGCGGGCACGAGCCGCTGGCGCACGGTGGTCGAGATCGTGCCCCAGACGAAGGCGTAGGCGCCGAAGAAGAACATGATCACGAGCGCCACCCACCCCACGGTGGTGAGCGCGAAGGCCAGGTGCATGAGCACCTCGAGCGTCAGCACGATGCGCATGAGGGTCGCGAACGAGATGTGCCGCTCCAGCCACCCGAAGCTGAGCGTCGCGAGAATGCCGCCGACGGCCGAGGCGGTGGTGAGCGCTCCGTAGCCCACCGCGCCCATGTGCAGGTGCTCGGTCGCGTAGAGCACGAGCACACCCCAGGGGGCGGCCCAGGTGACGTTGAAGAGCAGGATGATGAGCACCAGCATGCGCACCGGAGGGTTGCCCCACAGCCACCGCAACCCCTCGACGATGTCGGTGTGCACGGGAGGGTGCGCGGTGGCGCCGCCGTCGGCGCTCGCGCGCGGGGGCACCGGGGTGCGGGCCAGGCGCGAGATCAGCACGACGGCCGCGAGCACGCAGACGATCTCGACGAGGAACGGCCAGGCGCTGCCCGCCGCGAAGAGGAAGGCGCCGAGCGGCGGGCCGGCGAACTGGTTGGCCACGAGATAGCCCGCCTGGAGCCGTGCGTTGCCGATGCCGAGATCAGCGGGCTGCACCAGCATCGGCAGCAGCGTGCTGCCCGCGGTGTCGACGAAGACCTCGGCCGTGCCGTACAGGAAGGCCACTGCGAGCACGATCCAGATGTTGGCGGTGCCGGTGAGGAGGAAGACGCACAGGGCGGCGAGCACGACGGCGCGCGCGGCGTTGGCGAGCATCACCAGTCGCCGCCGGTCGAATCGGTCGGCGATCGCTCCCGCGTGCAGGCCGAACAGCAGCCACGGGAGGAACTGCAGGATCGCTCCCGCGGCGACGAGGATCGGCGACGAGGTCATCGAGGCGATCAGCAGGGGAGCGGCCGCGAGAGCGACGCCGTCGCCGACGTTGCTGGTCCACGATGACGCCAGCAGCCACCGGAAATCGCGTCCCATGCGGCGCGGGGCGACGAGTTCTCCGAGGGTGGGCACTCACCGAGAGTACTGGCAGCCGGGGACACCGCTCGCGGTAGGGGAGAATGGAGCAATGACCGTCACCCTGCTCGGCGCCACCGAGATCCGCCGCCTCGCCGCCGAGCTCGACGTCACCCCCACCAAGAAGCTCGGCCAGAACTTCGTGGTCGACGCGAACACGGTGCGCAAGATCGTGCACGCCGCCCGCGTGCAGCCGGGGGAGCGCGTCGTCGAGGTCGGACCCGGCCTCGGGTCGCTGACGCTCGCGATCCTCGAAGCGGGGGCGAAGGTCACCGCCGTCGAGATCGATCACCGACTCGCCGCCCGCCTGCCGCAGACGGCCGCGGAGCGCGGCGTGCCCGAGGGCATGCTGACCGTGGTGGACGCCGATGCTCTGCGCATCACCGAGCTGCCCGGCGAGCCGACGGTGCTCGTCGCCAACCTCCCGTACAACGTCTCGGTGCCGGTGCTGCTGCACTTCCTCGAGAACTTCTCGTACCTGGAGCGCGGGGTCGTGATGGTGCAGGCCGAGGTCGCCGAGCGTCTCGCCGCGAAGCCGGGGTCGAAGATCTACGGTTCCCCGAGCGTCAAGGCCGCCTGGTACGGCGAGTGGAAGCTCAGCGGAAACGTCTCGCGCCAGGTCTTCTGGCCGGTGCCCAACGTCGACAGTCTGCTGGTCGGCTTCGACCGCTCCGAGGGTGAGCGGGGGAGCGAGGACGAGCGCCGTCGTACGTTCAAGATCGTGGATGCCGCGTTCAACCAGCGCCGCAAGATGCTTCGACAGGCACTGTCGGGGATCTTCGGCAGCTCGGCCGCGGCATCCGAGGTCCTGACCGCCGCCGGCGTCGCGCCGACCGCCCGGGGCGAGGATCTTACGGTGGATGACTACCAGAGGATCGCCGCGCAGGCCGCAACGACTAATCTGGCACCGTGACCGACTCCCCCCGCTTCAGCCCGAACGTTCCCGAACTGCACCGCCCGTACGTCGCCGCCGAAGGCCGCTACAGCGAGTTCGCCTATCGCCAGGTCGGCTCGTCCGGCCTGTACCTCCCGCCGATCTCGCTCGGCCTGTGGTGGAACTTCGGCGACAACATCCCGCTCGACAACCAGCGCGCACTGCTGCGCCACGCGTTCGACCGCGGCATCACGCACTTCGACCTCGCCAACAACTACGGCCCGCCCTACGGCTCGGCCGAGAAGAACTTCGGGCGCATCTTCGCCGAGGACTTCCGCCCGTACCGCGACGAGCTCATCATCTCGTCGAAGGCCGGGTGGGACATGTGGCCCGGGCCCTACGGCGACTTCGCGAGCCGCAAGTACATCCTGGCCAGCGCCGAGCAGTCGCTCACTCGCATGGGCCTCGACTACGTCGACATCTTCTACTCGCACCGCGTCGACCCCGTGACGCCGATCGCCGAGACCGTGGCGGCGCTCGACACCCTCGTCCGCCAGGGCAAGGCGCTCTACGTCGGCATCTCCTCGTACAGCGCCGAGCGCACGGCCGCGGCCGTCGCCGTCGCGAAGGAGCTGGGAACCCCGCTCGTCATCCACCAGCCCGCGTACTCGATCCTCAACCGCTGGGTCGAGGACGGCCTCGACGACACCCTCACGCAGAACGGGCTCGGCGCGATCGCATTCACGCCGCTCGCGCAGGGGCTGCTCACCGACAAGTACCTCGGCGACGGCACGGCCGATCGTGCACAGAAGCGCGGCTCGCTGCCCGAGGGGCGTCTGAGCGACGAGGCCGTGCAGACCCTGCGCGACCTGAACGAGGTGGCGAAGGAGCGCCGGCAGTCGCTCGCCCAGCTCGCCCTGCAGTGGACGCTGCGCAACCCGGTCGTCGCCTCGGCGCTGATCGGTGCGTCGCGCGTCTCTCAGCTCGATGAGAACATCGCCGCGGTGAACGGCCCGGAGTTCACCTCCGAGCAGCTCGCCCGCATCGACGCCCTCTCGGGCACGGTCGACGTCAACCTGTGGGCCAAGTCCTCGGAGCTGTGAGCCGATGAGCTCTGCCGCGTCCGTCGATCGGGTGCACGTCCGCGCCCCGGGGAAGATCAACGTCTTCCTCGGGGTCGGCGGGCGCCACGACGACGGGTATCACGCCCTCGCGACCGTCTTCCAGGCGGTGTCGCTGTACGAGGACGTGATCGCACGCGCGGCCGGCGATTTCTCGGTGACGGTCAGGGGAGCGGACGGGATCGGCGGCGACGCGGATGCCGTTCCGCTCGACGACCGCAACCTGGCGATGCGCGCGGCGAAGCTGCTCGCCGCCGCCGCCGACTACCACGGCGGTGTGGCGCTCGAGATCCGCAAGAGCGTGCCCGTCGCCGGCGGCATGGGCGGGGGATCGGCGGATGCCGCGGCTGCCCTCGTGGCGTGCGATGCGCTGTGGGGCACCGGCTTCTCGCCCGCGCGGCTGCACGAGTTGGCCGCGCGTCTCGGGGCCGACGTGCCCTTCGCCCTGCATGGCGGCACCGCCGTCGGAACGGGACGCGGCGATCAACTCAACCCGGCGCTCGCCCGCGGCCGGTTCGACTGGGTGCTCGTCACCAGCGACGAAGGCCTCTCGACCCCCGTCGTATACGAGCAGCTCGATCTGCTCCGCGAGGAGGAGGGGGCGCTCGCCGACGATCCGCCGCTGAGCCTCGACGTGCCGATCCCCGTGCTGCAGGCGCTCCGGTCAGGTGATGCGGTGCAGCTCGCGGCGAGCCTGCACAACGATCTGCAGGCGGCGGCGGTGCACCGCCGCCCCGACCTCGAGGAGACGATCCGGCGCGGCATCCGCGCGGGTGCGCTCCACGGCATCGTGTCGGGCTCCGGGCCCACCGTGGCCCTCCTGTGCGGCGATCCGGAGTCGGCGCAGGCGGTGCAGACCTCGCTGCAGCAGGCCGGTCGCGAGGCGCTCCACGTGCACGGCCCTGTGCCGGGCGCGCGCATCCTCGTCTGACCCGATTCCCGACCGGTGCTCCGCCCTCGCGCTAGGCGCTTTTGCGCGCCGAGGGTCATAATGTACGTACGATGTGACCGTGCACATAAGGGTGCACATGCAAGGAGGCCGTGATGTCCACTGCCTCCGAGCGCGCCCGGATGCCCAGCATCCGCGATGTCGCCCGTCTCGCCGGCGTCTCGCACCAGACCGTTTCGCGTGTGCTCAACGATCATCCGAGCATTCGCCCCGAGACGAAGGCGAAGGTGCTCGACGCGATCTCGGTGCTCGACTACCGCCCGAACCTCGCTGCCCGTGCGCTCGTCACGAGTAAATCGAACATGCTCGGCGTGCTCTCGGCCACGATCGGGGAGTTCGGGCCGACCTCGTCGATCGCCAGTATCGAGGATGCCGCGCGCGAGGAGGGGTACTCGGTCTCGACCCTCAATCTCGCGGCGACCACGCCCGAGGCCATCGGCAGCGCGGTGCGTCAGCTCGCGCGAGAGCAGGTCGACGGCATCGTCGTGCTCGCCCCGCAGGTGCGCGTGTTCCACGTGCTGCGGGGGATGGCGGTCGACTTCCCGTTCGTGACGCTGCAGACCGCCTCGGGATCGGACGGGGTGAGTCTGTCGGCGGATCAGGTCGCCGGTGCGCGAGCCGCGACCGAACACCTCATCCGTCTCGGGCACAGCGACATCCTGCATCTGGCCGGTCCGCAGGACTGGATCGAGGCGGAGTCGCGCATGCGCGGGTACCTCGACGGACTGCGCGAGGCCGACCTGCCGACGTTCCCGCCGATCCGCGGCGACTGGACGGCGGACTTCGGCTACTTCGCGGGGCAGGAGCTGTCGCGCCGGCGCGACTTCACGGCGGTGTTCGCGGCGAACGACCTCATGGCGATCGGGCTCATGCACGGGTTCCGCGATGCCGGGGTGCGCGTACCCGACGACATCAGCGTCGTCGGGTTCGACGACGTACCGGTGGCCGCGCACGTGGCGCCGACCCTGACCACGGTGCACCAGGACTTCCCCGAACTGGGGCGTCGCGCGGTGAAGATCCTGCTCGCGCAGATCCGTGGGGAAGAGGCTCCGGAGTTCGGGCCCGTGCAGACCACGGTGCGCGATCGCGAGTCCGCGGGGCCGCACGCGCCGCGCAGGTCACGGTAGCGACACGAAAACTCGCGCCGGACTTGACAGGCCCGGTATGCCGGAGTTGTATGTACCAATGTGAACGGTCACATCGAAGGTGACCGCACGTCGCGAGGAAGATCCGTGAGCACCACAGCAACGTTGCCTACCGTGTCTGGCCCCATCCTGGAGATGAAGAACATCACCAAGGAGTTCCCGGGGGTCAAGGCTCTCGCCGACGTCTCGATCACTGTCCGCGCCGGTGAGATCCATGCGATCTGCGGCGAGAACGGTGCCGGGAAGTCGACGCTCATGAAGGTGCTGTCGGGGGTGTACCCGTACGGCACCTACGACGGAGAGATCCTGCTCTACGGCGAGGAGCAGCGCTACAAGGACATCGCGGCGAGCGAGGCCGCCGGCATCGCGATCATCCACCAGGAGCTGGCGCTCATCCCCGAGCTCTCGGTCACCGAGAACATCTTCCTCGGCAACGAGATCCGCCGCTTCGGCACGATCGACTGGCAGGCGCAGACGAAGCGCGCCACCGAGCTGCTCGCCCGCGTGGGTCTCAACGAGGACCCCGACGTGCAGATCAAGACCCTCGGCGTCGGCAAGCAGCAGCTCATCGAGATCGCCAAGGCGCTCAACAAGGACGTCAAGTTGCTCATCCTCGACGAGCCGACCGCCGCACTCAACGAGAACGACTCGCAGCACCTGCTCGACCTGATCCTCGGACTCAAGGCCAAGGGCATCGCGTCGATCATGATCAGCCACAAGCTCAACGAGATCGAGCAGATCGCCGACGAGATCACCATCATCCGCGACGGACGCACCGTCGAGACCCTCGACATCTCGCGCGGCGAGATCAACGAGGACCGCATCATCCGCGGCATGGTCGGACGCTCCCTCGAGAGCCGCTACCCCGACCGCACACCCGAGATCGGCGAGGTCTTCTTCGAGGTCAAGGACTGGTGGGTGCAGCATCCGACCGTCTCCGAGCGCATGGTCGTCAAGGGCTCCAGCCTCAACGTGCGCCGCGGCGAGGTCGTCGGCATCGCCGGTCTCATGGGCGCCGGGCGCACCGAGTTCGCGATGAGCATCTTCGGCCGCTCCTACGGCACGTTCCTCGGCGGAACGATGGTGAAGGACGGCCAGGAGATCTCGCTCCCCGACGTCGCCTCGGCGATCAAGCACGGCCTCGCCTACGTCAGCGAGGACCGCAAGGCGCTGGGTCTCAACCTCCTCGACACGATCAAGCGATCCGTCGTCGCCGCCAAGCTCTCGAAGATCGCCAAGCGGGGCGTCGTCGATTCGCGCGCCGAGTATGCGGTCTCCGAGCAATACCGCAAGGCATTGCGCATCAAGACCCCCTCCGTCGAGGAGGGCGTCGGCAAGCTCTCCGGAGGTAACCAGCAGAAGGTGGTCCTCGCCAAGTGGATGTTCACCGACCCCGACCTGCTCATCCTCGACGAACCGACTCGCGGAATCGACGTCGGAGCGAAGTACGAGATCTACGCGATCATCAATGAGCTCGCCGCGCAGGGCAAGGGCGTCGTCGTCATCTCGAGCGAGCTACCCGAGCTTCTCGGCATCTCCGACCGCATCTACACCGTCTTCGAAGGTCGGGTCACCGACTGCATCCCGGCCGACCAGGCGACACCCGAGGCACTCATGCGCAGCATGACCTCCGCGACTCAGAAAGCATCCGCATGACCACCGAATCCACCCCCGCGAAGAGCGGATTCCATTTCAAGGACATCACGAAGATGTTCGGAGGCGGCGGCACCTCGACCCTCCGCCAGTTCGGGATCCTCGGCAGCCTGATCGTCATCATCGTGTTGTTCGAGATCCTGACGCTCATCCGCAACGGTCCCAGCGGGGCGACGCTGACCTCGGGCAACCTGATCAACGTCATCAACCAGTACTCGTTCATCCTGATCCTCGCGATCGGCATGGTGATGGTCATCATCATGGGCCACATCGACCTCTCGGTCGGGTCGGTGGCCGCGTTCACCGGCATCATCGTCGCGAAGTCCATGCAGGACTGGAGTCTGCCCTGGCCACTCGCGATCCTCCTCGGACTCGCCGTGGGTGCCGCCGTCGGCGCCTGGCAGGGTTTCTGGGTCGCGTACGTCGGAGTGCCTGCGTTCATCGTGACGCTGGCTGGCATGCTGCTCTTCCGCGGCTGGCAGCAGCTCATCGGCGACTCGCAGACGATCCCGGTGCCCAAGGGCTTCCAGATCATCGGAACGGGATATCTGCCCGAGGTGGGCCTGCCACTGCCGTTCAACGTGCCCACGATGCTCCTCGCACTGCTCGCGGTCGCGTGGCTGGTCTTCTGGGAGATCCGCACGCGGCGCGTCCAGCACAAGATGGGCTCCGACAGCGCGCCCCTCTGGGTGAGTGTGACCAAGGTCGTGCTGCTGTCGCTCGTCGTGCTCGTCGCCGCCTGGATGTTCGCCACCGGCCGTCCCGGCACGAGCTTCCCCGTTCCGGGGCTGATCCTCCTCGCCCTCGTCATCGTCTACACCTTCATCACGAGCAAGACCGTCTTCGGCCGTCACATCTACGCCGTCGGTGGCAATCGTCAGGCCGCTCGTCTGTCGGGCGTGAAGGACCGCTGGGTCGACTTCTTCGTCATGATGAACATGTCGATGCTCGCCGCCCTCGCCGGCATGATCTTCGTCGCCCGCTCGCAGGCCTCCGGCCCCAACGACGGAACCGGCTGGGAGCTCGACGCGATCGCCTCGGTCTTCATCGGTGGCGCGGCCGTCGCCGGCGGTATCGGAACCGTGATCGGCTCGATCATCGGTGGACTCGTGATGGCCTTCCTCAACAACGGCCTCGCCCTGCTCGGCCAGGGCTCGGACGTCGTCGCCATGGTCAAGGGCATCGTGCTCCTCCTGGCCGTCGGCATCGACGTCTGGAACAAGCAGCAGGGTCGGCCGTCCATCATCGGCTTCATGACCCGCCGCTTCGGCCGTCAGGTGGATCCCGCCACCGAGACCTTCGAGCCCAACAAGACCTACCAAGCCCCACCCGTCGACAAGACGAGCGGAAAGTAGGGGTCGGATCGCGTGGCCCACGCGCGTTCAGGCCTTCACACACCAGAGAAAGAGATCACATGAAGAAGATCCTTGTTACGGCGACAGCGCTTGTCGTCGCGGGCGCCTTCGCCCTCACCGGCTGCTCATCGGAGCGCGGCGGTGACACCGGATCCGGCGGCGAAGAGGCCACCAGCGGCTTCGAGGCGGGTTCGACGATCGGTGTCGCACTCCCCGACAAGACGTCGGAGAACTGGGTGCTCGCCGGAAAGCTGTTCACGGACGGACTCGAGGAGGCCGGTTTCAAGGCCGACGTGCAGTACGCGCCGTCGAGCAACACGGTCGCCGAGCAGCAGAACCAGATCCAGGCCATGGTCACCAACGGTGCCAAGGTCATCATCATCGGTGCGAACGACGGCAAGCAGCTGGCGACGCAGGTGCAGGCGGCCAAGGATGCCGGCGCCTACGTCATCGCGTACGACCGCCTCATCGAGAACACCGAGGCCGTCGACTACTACGTGGCCTTCGACAACTTCAAGGTCGGTCAGCTGCAGGGCCAGGCGCTCCTGGATGGTCTCGAGGCGAACGCGGGCCATGCGGCTCCGTACAACATCGAGCTCTTCTCGGGTGCCGCGACGGACGCCAACTCGGCCGTGTTCTTCGACGGTGCGATGGACGTCCTCCAGCCCAAGATCGACGACGGAACGCTGAACGTGGTTTCGGGTCAGACCGCGATCGCTCAGACCGCGACCGAGGGATGGCTTCCCGAGAACGCCCAGAACCGCATGGACACGCTCCTGACCGGTTCGTACAGCGGTGACACCGTCATCGACGGCGTCCTGTCGCCGAACGACACGCTCGCCCGCGCGATCATCACCTCGGTGCAGCAGGCCGGCAAGCCGGTTCCGGTCGTCACGGGTCAGGACTCCGAAGTCGAGTCCGTCAAGTCGATCATGGAGGGCATCCAGTACTCCACGATCAACAAGGACACCACGCTGCTCGTGGCGCAGGCCATCAAGATGGTCGGTCAGCTGCAGAAGGGCGAAGATGTCGACGTGAACGACACCGAGTCCTACGACAACGGCGCCAAGATCGTCGATTCGTACCTGCTCGACCCGGTCATCGTCACCAAGGACAACGCCGCCGAGGCGTACGCCAACGTTCCGAGCCTGCTCGAGATCGTCGAGTCGTACCAGTAAGCGTTCTCCGAATTCAACGACGAGCCGTCCGCCCTCCGGGTGGGCGGCTCGTCGGCGTGAGGGGCGGGGCCAAATGTGGAGGAAACTCACTGCCGGAAGAGCTCTGTCCTCATACGTGGGTGCCATGTCGGTACACATGGTGATATTTTCGGCCGCCGGATTTCTCCCCATTTTTGACGGGTTGACAAAGGCTTTACCGGTTGGAAATCTACCGATGGTCAACCGCGGTGAAAGCGGTGATCCGCACAAAGAGGTGAGATCGGAGGAATCATGAGTAAGAAATCATTGATTGGCTGGGGGGCCGCCGTCGTCGTCGCATTGTCGACCTTGGTCGCGCCGAGCGCCGCCAGCGCACAGAGTGAACCGGCCGCTGTCCAGGCCCCTGCGTCTGCTGCCGTACAGCCCGCGTCAACTGGTCAATACGAGTACATCTGTCTCGGCACCGACGGGTCATCGTATTCCATGGCGAGCGGGGCACCGCTCAGCGATTGCAAGGGGTCCTACCTTCAGAAATACATCAATGGACAGCAGGTGGATAGCATCAGCCTCTCCGGAAATGGAGAAGTGGCAAGCGTGCCTGCGGATAAAGTCCAATGCGTCATTTGGCTCGGGAAGACCGCGGGCGGAATGGTGCTCGGCATCGTCGTCATGGGGGCTGGACCGTTCACGCTCGCCGGTTTCTTGTCCAAGGTCGCACTGGGCGCCCCCAATTGCACCGCCTGATCTTATGATCCATCGATGACTCAAAAGCGTCATCGAGACGCACGAACCGCCCGGGTCATCCGACCCGGGCGGTTCGTACGTCCGATTCGTGCGTCTACGTTCAGTCCTCGGCGACCTGCAGCGCGAGCTCGCAGAACATCGACTCCGCCCACGAGAACCAGGGGCGGCTGAACACGGCGGGGTCGTCGACGTCGATGCTCTCGTGCACGTGGCCGGTGCCGGCATCCGTCTCGGCGATCATGCGCAGCAGGCGGATGCGGTCGTCCGGAGCGCCGACGAGGCCCTCGACGGCGAGGGCGATCGGCCAGACGCGCCCTTCGCGGGTGTGCGGGCTGCCGATGCCGCGGAGGGCGGTACCCGCGAACCAGTACGGATTCGCGGGGCTCAGTACGACGCGGCGCGTCGCCTCCCAGATGTCGCGGTCGATCACCTCGGGGGCGATCAGCGGGAGCGACAGCAGCGAGGGGGTGTTCGCGTCGTCCATGACGAGCACGCCGCCGAGTCCGTCGACCTCATAGGCGTAGATCGGATCTCCATCGGGCCCGTCGACGATCCCGTGCGCGCTCACGCCGGCTCGCAGCTCGCCGGAGAGGGCGAGCGCGTCGGCGGCGAGCGCCTCGTCGTGGAGCACCTCGCGAGCGATCTCGGCGAGGGCGCGCAGCGCCTGGGCGGCGAAGAGGTTGGCGGGAACGTTGTACCCGTAGGTGCAGGCGTCGTCGGAGGGGCGGAATCCGCTCCAGGTCATCCCCGTGTGCGCGACGGCAGAGCCGCGGCCGCCGCGGGGGAGCGTCTCGGTGGGGATCTCGGTTTCGCGCTCGAACCGGTAGGCGGACTCCTCGTGGTGCTGCTCGGCGCGGAGCTGATCGACGATCACGCGGAGGACCGCGTGCGTGCCGTCGTCGAACACCGACGTGCGTCCGGTGCGCCGCCAGAGCGTGTGGGCCAGCGAGAGCGGGTAGCAGAGGCTGTCGACTTCGTACTTCTGCTCCCAGACCTCGGGGTCGTCGCAGACGTCGTCCGGGTCGTAGTGGGCGCCGGTGGGACCGTCGTTGAACGCGTTGGCGTAGGAGTCGTGCGCGAGGAATCCGAACTGCCGACGCACCACGCCCTCGACCAGGTCGGCGAGCTGCGGGCTCCGGTCGAGGAAGCGGAGGTACGGGGTGAGCTGCGTCGTGGAATCGCGCAGCCACATCGCCGGAATGTCACCGGTGATGATGAAAACCCGCCCGTCCCGGTCGATGCCCACCGTGTCGGTGAGCGTGCGCAGCAGCGCGGCCTCCACGAGGTCGCCGATGCGCTGCCCGCTCGCTTTCCGCACGCCGTCGGCGGCGTCCGCGATCAGAGTCCGCGTGCGGGCGTCGGGTGCGAAAGCCGTCAGCTCATCCATCCGGTGCGGCCCTCCTCGTCGGTGATGCGGATCGTGAGCGCGTCGTCGATGGGATCGTGCGCGGATGCCGTCCACGCGACGATCTCGGCGGGCACGGCCTCGGGGCGGCCGCCGGCCCAGGAGCCGAGAGCGTCGAGGTCGAGGTCGAGCGAGGCGGTGGTACGGCCTCCCGCGGCGACGGTCACCCGCGTCACCGTCAGCAGCGTGCGACGGCGCGGACGGATGCCGCGCTCGTGCCGACGCCCGTAGAGCGGGACGGCGAGGGAGACCTCGGATGCCGAGGAGTTCACGACGTCGACGAGGACCGTGAGACGCTCGCCCCGGCTCAGAGCGGCGGTCGAGATGGTGCGGGACTCGACGGGATCGGTGGGACGTACGCGGACCTCGACCGTCGCCGGTGTGCCGGTGCCGAAGAGTGCGCCGGCGGGATGGCGTGCATCGAGGTAGCCGCGCGCGGTCTCGCGGCGCTCGTCGTGCGCGACCGGCAGCACTCCGTCGGCGGAGGGGAGCGTCGCCGGCAGCAGGCCTCCGCCCACGCCGGTCGTCAGGGCCTGGGTGATCGCTTCTCCGCCGCCGGGGCCGGGGAAGGGGGCGAGGACCACCGCATCCGAGAGCGCGATCACGTCGTCGAGCGGACGTGGGCGTCCATCGATCACGACCGCGATCACCCGCGCGGCGTCCGACGTACGGGCCGCACGGAGCAGCGCGAGTTGCGCGTCGGGCAGCCCGAGGCGCGCGAGATCGACGCCCTCTCCGTTGGTGGTGTCGGGGGCCGGCGCATCGATCGCGCCGTTGTCGGCGAACTCGTCGTCGTAGCCGCGGCGGCTCGTTCCGCCGAGTACCACGAGCGCGACGTCGGCGCCCTCGAGGGCCGCGCGCACGGCATCCCGGGCCGCTGCGGGATCGTCGAGTTCGCCGCGATGCGTGGAGCCCTGAGCGACGCGCACCCGCTGCCCGCCGTATCGCGCGACGAGCGCGGAACGCACCGTGGAGGAGGTCGGGTCAGGGGTCGGGCGCGGGGGCGTGTAGTCGCCGAGCTGGGCGTCGAGGTCGGAGGCGTTCGGTCCGAGGAGAGCGATCACCGGGCCGGCATCCGCGGGATCTCCCACAGGCGGAAGCGGCAACGCCCCCGCGTCGTGCACGACGACGACGGACTGCGCGGCGGCCCGCGCGGCGAGAGCGAGGAACGCCCGCTCGCGTTCCGGATCGACGGGCGGTGCCGGCGGGGCGTCGTCCGGATGGATCGTGCCGGACTCCCCGAGCAGACCGAGCCGGTGCTTGAGGGCGAGCACGCGGTCGGCGGCTCGCGTGACGACCGCCTCATCGAGGATGCCGCGCTCGACGGCCTCCTCGACGTGCGTGAACGCCTCGTCCCAGAGGCTCAGATCGACACCCGCGTCGAGCGCGATCGCCGCGGCCGTCGCCGGATCGGGGGAGCTGTCGCGCAGGCGATCGATCGCGGTGCCGTCGGCCATCACGAGGCCGTCCCAGCCCCAGTCCTCGCGCAGGGTGCCGGTCAGCAGCTCGCGACTCGCGCTGCAGGGGATGCCGTCGATGTCGTTGTACGCGGCCATGAAGCCGGCGACTCCGGCGCGTGCGGCGGCGTAGGCCGGGCGCAGATGGATCTCGCCCAGCTCCCGGCGCCCGATCGGTGCGCCGGAGCCGTTGCGGCCTCCGATGCCCGCGCCCTGCGCCGCCAGGTGCTTGGCGACGACGGCGACGCGGTCGGGGGCGATGCGATCCGTGGCGGTCCGATTCGTGGCGATCCGGGTGCCCGGGGCCGCGGCATCCGTTCCCTGCATCCCGCGGACCGTCGCCTCGACGAGCAGGGCGGCGAGCGCGGGATCCTCGCCGAAGCACTCCTCTGCTCGGCCCCAGCGCGGGTCGCGCAGTACGTCGAGCCCCGACACCAGCGCGACGTGCGTGCCGCGCGCCCGGGTCTCGGCCGCGACGTGCGCCGCGAGCTCCCGGGTGAGGTCGGGATCCATGCCCGCGCCGAGTGCCAGGTTGACGGGGAGGGTCGTGCCGCCGAGAGCCATGAGGCCGTGCGGCACCTCCTCCACGAACAGCGTCGGCAGGCCCGCGCCGTGCGTGACGATGTGCTCCTGCACGGCCAGGTAGGCCTCGGCGCTGCGCTCGGGCGGGATGCCGTTGCTCCAGCGCACCTGCGACCACGGGTCGGCGCGCAGCACCCCGTAGATCGCGCCGATCCCGCCCCAGCGATCGACCTCGCGGCGCAGGACGTCGGTGATGCGGGGGGCGCCGTCGACCCAGCGCACGGCCTCCCAGCCCTTGAGGCGCTGATTGATCTGGCCGACCCGTTCGCGCAGCGGGAGCGAAGCGGAGGTCTTCATCCCGCGATCGCCGCTCATCCCTTGATCGCCCCGGAGACCAGCGCCTTCTGCATCTGCTTCTGCAGCACGGTGTAGACGAGGTAGACGGGCAGCAGGGTCAGGAGTGTTCCGGCCATCAGCACACCGTAGTCGGTTCCCGCGTCGACCTTGAGGGTCGGCAGCGCCACCTGGATCGTGCGCTGGGCGGTGTCGGGGCCGATGAGGATGAGCGGGTAGAGGTAGGCGTTCCAGAACGAGAGGAAGTTCAGCAGCAGCACGGTCGCGATGCCGGGGATGCAGATCGGCAGATACACCTGTCGCAGCACCTGCAGCGTGGTCGCGCCGTCCATGGACGCGGCTTCCTCGAGTTCGCGCGGGATGGTGCGCATGAAGGCGGTGAGGATCACGATCGACAGGGGGAGAGCGGTCGCCGGGAGCAGCAGCACCACGAACGTGCGCGTGTGGAACAGGCCGAGCGACGCCGCGAGCAGGAAGGTCGGGAACAGGGCGGCGAACGAGGGGATGAGGAAGCCGAGGCTGAAGACCGTCTCGATGATGCGGCCGATGCGGCCCGTCGCGCGGGCCAGCGCGAACGCGGCGGGGAGGGCGAGGAGAAGGGTGAGGATCAGCGCCGCCACGGTGGTGAGCGCGGAGTTCGCGACCGCCAGGCCGAGATCGGCCTGGCGCATCGCGGTCTCGAAGTTCGAGAAATCCCAGCTCGAGGGGAGCGCGAGGGGCGACTCGAAGATCTCCTCGTTCGTCTTGAACGACGAGGTGATGAAGTAATAGAAGGGGATGATCAGGATGGCCGCGTACAGCCAGGCGAGGGTTCCGCTCGTGAGGGATCCGACCCGATCGCGGAGGGGGAGGACGGTGCGTGATGCCATGGGTTGCTCCTTCGTCCGGTCAGTGGGTCGCGCGCAGCGTGCGGCGGATCAGCCACATGCCGAGCAGTCCGAGGATGAACAGGATGACGCCGACGGCCTGGCTGTAACCGAGGTTCGTCTCGACGAACGCCTTGCTGTAGATGAGGTACGACAGCGTCATGGTCGAGGTGCCGGGGCCACCCTGGGTGAGCAGCAGCACGGTCTGGGCCGAGTTGAACAGCAGCGACAGGAACTGCAGCATCGTCACGACGCCGATGAAGTCCTGCGCGATCGGCCAGTACATGCGCCAGGCCACGCGCCAGTCGCCGGCGCCGTCGACGCGGGCGGCCTGCACGATCTCGGTGTCGACGCCGTCGAGGCGTGCGGCGATCAGCACCGCCGAGTAGCCGATGCCGCTCCAGAGCTCGACCGCGATGATCGCCCCGAGCGCCGTGCTCGGGTCGGCCAACCAGGCGTTCCCTCCCAGGCCCAGGGGAGCGAGGATGCCGTTGATCAGGCCGTCCGGGTTGAGCATGGCGTAGAAGACCATCGCCGTCGCCGGGGCGGAGATGAGAGCGGGGATGAAGAGCAGGTAGCGCAGCACGCGGTGGCCGCGCGGCTTCTGCACGACGTAGAACGCGAGCAGGAACGCGAGGACGATCATGATCGGCAGGCCGACGACGATCTGGATGGCGGAGTTGCCGAGCGCGGCCCAGAAGGTCGCGTCGGAGAACACCGCGCGGAAGTTGTCCCAGCCGGCGAAGGTCGGGGTCTCGAGCATCCCGGGCCAGCGCAGGAACGAGATCACGAAGATCGCGACCACGGGTCCGATCATGAACACGGCGTACCAGATGAGCGCGGGCAGGGCGAGGCCGGGGAACCGCTCGCGCAACGACGAGCGTCGGGGACGCCGGTTCGGGGGCAGGGCGGTGACGAGCTGTTCGGTGGTGGGGGCGGGGGCGAGCGCGGTCATGGTGTCCTCTCGGGCATGGTGTCCTCTCGGGCCCTCAGGCCGCGGCGTAGGCCTTCTCGAACGTGTCGATGATCTGGTCGGCGGATGCTCGGCCGTAGGCCATCGCGGTCGCGCGGATCATCGGCTCGAAGACGGCGTCGGGGATGAGCAGGTCGGGCAGCATCACCGGGGTGACCTGATCGGTCGTGAGCTGCGACGCCTGCGCCACGAGGGGGAAGTCGCGGCTGACCACATCGGTGATCCGGCTCATGTCGCGGCCGGAGCCGAGGATGAATTCGCTCGTGACCTCGGGCGTGTAGAGGTTCTGGATGAAGGGCTTGAGCAGATCGAGCTTCTCGGCGCCGTTCGCACTGATCCAGATGCCGTGGCCGTTGAAGCTCTGGATGACCGTGGGATGGGCGACGACGCCACCGCGCGACGGGGCGGGCCAGCCGCCGACCGTGACTTCGGCCGCGCGCTCAGCGGGCACGAGGGCGAGGGCCGACGACATCGCCGGGACGATCGCCGCCTTGCGGGTGTTGAACTGGGTGAGTTCGGAGTCGGACGTGTATCCCTGCACGTTGTCGACGAACACGCCCGCGTCGCGCAGCTCGACGAAGTGCTCGACGCCGGCCACGGCGCCCGGGAACTCCGACAGCTTGCCGGAGGAGAACGCCGTCTTCGCCTCGTCGCGGGTGAGGAAGCCCTGCAGGATCTGCAGGAACATCTTCTGGCCGCTCCAGTCGGAACCGCCGACGGTCACCGGCCCGATGCCCTTCGAGCGCAGCGCGTCGGCCACGGCGATCAGCTCGTCGGAGGTGGTCGGGATGCCGACGCCGGCCTCGTCGAGGAGCCCGGTGTTGAAGGAGACCGGCCAGTTGGTGCGGGTGAACGGGAACGCGCGCAGGTTGCCCTCGGCATCCGTCCACTCCTCGAGCGCCTCGGGGATGATCTTGTCGCGCAGGCCCCACTCGTCGAGCAGGTGCTGCACCGGGATGGTGGCACCGAGGCGGGTCCAGGAGAGCGTGCGGCCCTGGAGGTTGACCATCGCGATGTCGGCCTCCTTGCCCGCCAGTGAGCTGGTCTCGAAGACGATCGGCAGGTCGGAGCCGTTCTTCAGCAGGGCGACGGGCCGATCGTTCGCCCGCGAGTAGGCGGCGACGACATCCGAGAACACCTGGGCGCCCGAGACGGCGCCGCTGAGCTGGGTGTGCACGGAGATGGAGCCCGCCGCGCTCGATGTCGGCATGAGGGGGCCGCATCCGGTGAGCAGGGGGATCATCACGCCACCTCCGATCACCGCCCCGAGAAAGGTGCGCCTGCTGATGCCTTCGGTCATGAGCCCTCCTGAGAGCTGCAGTGCTACGGATGGATGATGTCGCGGCGCTCTTGTAAAGCGGTACACGTCAACGTGCGATTAATGTATACCGCTTTACAACGGGCGGTCAACACCCTAATCTCGGTGGTGTGAGCGAGAAGGTGATGAACGAGAAGAAGCCCGCCCGCGCGACGATCGCCGCGGTGGCCGCGCGCGCCGGGGTGTCTCCCTCCGCCGTGTCGCACGTGTTCAACGGGCGTCCGAACGTGTCGGCGGCGACGGCTGCGCGCATCCGTCAGGCGGCCGACGAGCTGCACTGGCGCCCCAACTACGCGAGTCGCAAGGTGAGCGGTCAGGGCGGACGCAGCCTCGGCCTCGTGATCGCCCGCTCGGGTGACACATTCGAGCGCGATCCCTTCTTCATGCGACTGATCGCGGGCCTTACCGAACCTCTCGCCGAGATCGGATGGTCGCTCTCGCTCACCCTCGTGCGCGCCGACGACGAGGAGCGCGTCTACCGCGAGTGGTGGAGCGAGCAGCGCGTGGACGCGTTCCTGCTCGTCGACCTCCGCGACGACGACCCCCGCATCGGCTTCGTTCGCGAGCTCGGTGCGCCCGCTGTGCTGCTCGGAGCACCCGTCGACGACGTCGTGCCGGCCGTGACCGTGCACGACGATGCCGCGTACGAGGAGGTGCTCGCGCACCTGCACGGTCTCGGCCACCGCGTGGTGGCTCGCGTGAGCGATTCGCCCGGTCTCGTGCATGCCCGCGACCGTGATCGCCGATTCATGGATGCCTCCGAGAAGCGCGGAATGACACCGCTCGTCCTGCGCTGGGAGCGCGAGGCGTCCGATCCGGTGGCCGAGCTGCTGGCGCGCGCCGGAGCGACCACGGCTCTGCTCGTCGACAGCGAGGCGCTCGCGGCGGAGATCGTCGCGCATGCGCCCGAGATCGGCGTGCGGGTGCCCGAGCAGCTGTCGGTGATCGCGTGGGAGGACTCCTGGGTCTCGAGCCTGGTGCGTCCGCGGTTGACCGCACTCGACGCCCCCGTCGAGGAGAGTGCCCGAACCGCCGTCTCCTTGCTGGCGCAGCTCGTCAACGGCGGGGACGTCGAGTCGCAGACCGTGTCGGCGCGGCGCCTGATCGTTCGCGAGTCGAGCGGCCCGGCGCCGACGGATGCATGACCCGCGCACCCGGATACTTCCTGCCCACGATCGAGAAGGACCACAGATCAGTGACTGACAACACCCCACGTGCTGACACACCGCGTTTCGGAGCGAACTACACCCCCTCCCAGGACTGGATGTTCCAGTGGATGGGGATCGACGCCGATGTCGTGCGCGCGGACTTCGAGGCGCTCGCCGGGCTGGGGCTCGACCACGTGCGGGTGTTCCCGCTGTGGCCCGTGCTCCAGCCCAACCGGACGCTCATCCGCCGCAAGGCGCTCGACGACATCGCTCTCGTCGCCGACATCGCGGCCGAGTTCGAGCTCGACATCGCTGTAGACGTGATCCAGGGGCACATGTCGGGCTTCGACTTCGTGCCGGCGTGGCTGGTCAACTGGCACGACGGCAACATGTTCACCGATGAGAAGGCGATCCAGGCGCAGGCGGCGCTCGTCGCCGCGGTCTACGACACGGTGCGCGACAAGCCGAACCTCATCGGTCTGACGCTCGGCAACGAGCTCAACCAGTTCCAGCTGCCCAACCCCGCCGCGATGCCCGCCGACAGCGCGCAGATCACGCACTGGCTCGAGAGCCTGCTGGGTGCGCCGCGCGATCGCGACCCGCGTCACCTCATCGCGCACAGCGAGAACGACCACCTCTGGTATCGCGACGGGCATCCGTTCCTGCCCGAGCACGCGTCCCGTCTCGGTGACGTCACGACGGTGCACTCCTGGATCTTCAACGGCACCGCGGCGCGCTACGGCGGCCTCTCGTCGCCGTCGGTTCGCCACGCCGAGTGGATGATCGAGCTCTCGAAGGCGTTCGCGACCGATCCGCAGCGCAAGGTGTGGCTGCAGGAGGTGGGAGCGCCGTCGATGAACCTCGCAGACGACGAGATGCCCGAGTTCGCCACGCGCACGGTCGAGGCGGCGCTGACCACGGAGAGCCTCTACGGCATCACGTGGTGGTGCTCGCACGACGTGTCGCGCTCGCTCGGGGACTACAAGGATCTCGAGTACTCGCTCGGACTGCTCGACACCGAGAACGTCGTCAAGCCGCTGGGGCGGCGATTCGCGGAGCTGGTCGCGGGCGCGCGGGCGGAGGCTGCGGGTGCCGGTGACTCTCCGGCTGTGCCGAGGACCGTGGGCGTCGTGATCGACGTGGACGGCGACGACCTTCCTCTCTCCCGCACCGACCTCGCCCCCGGCGGACGGGTGTTCGAGCGCTGGCACGAGCTGCGGGAGCAGGGCGTGCCCGTGACCGTGGTCACCTCGCGCATCGCTCAGGACGCCGCGGCCCTCGCCGCTCGCGGAATCGACACCGTCGTCGAGGTCGCGCAGCGCGCCTGAAGGCAGCGCCCGCTGAAGGCAGCGCCCGCTGAAGGCGGCGCGTGAGGGCCGTGCGCGTGAGAACAGTACGCCTGAGGGCCGTGCGCGTGAGAACAGTACGCGTGAGGGCCGTGCGCGTGAGGGCAGCGATTCACTTGCGGTCGGTGAACCTGACCGTGTTCTGTTCGGGCGGTCGGTCGACGTAGGTCGTTCCAGTCGGACTGGTCCAGACGAGGTCGCCGGTGGTTCTGGGGGTCTCGTCCGTTTCTCCGCCCTCGCGATCGGGCCCGACGTCGTCCTCGCCGGGGCGTCCGTGTTCGACACGCCACCGCGAGTGGTGTTTGAGCGTGTGGTGTCGTCGGCAGAGGTGCGCGAGGTTGGTGGCGCAGGTCTCACCGCCGTCGGACGCGGCGTGGGTGTGGTCGATGTCGCATCGTCGTGCGGCGATGTTGCAGCCGGGGAAGCGGCAGCGTTGATCGCGAGCCCGGAGGTGTCGGGTGAGCTGATCCGACGGGCGGTAGCGGTCGACGGCGAGGAGTGCGCCGGTGATCGGGTGTGTGAGCACCCGTTCCCATCCGGTCGCGTCGCCTGCGAGGAGGCGTGCGGTGCGGGTGTCGATGGGGGAGCGGCCGTCGAGCTCTGCCGGGGGTGCGCCGGAGGCGCTGCCGCCGTTGTGGCCGCCGGTGTCGTCGTCCATGAGGGTGAAGACGGGGACGGTGACCTCGACCCGTGCGCGAATCTCGCCGAGCAGTCCCGCCTCGGTGTCGTGCCCGGTCGGCGCGCCGGTGAGTGCGATGTCGGCAAGGAGGTCGGCGCGCAACTGATCCATCGTGCGGGAATCGGAACCCACGCCTGCGGTGGCGTCGGTGATATCCGCCGCAGCATCCGCGTCGGGAGCGGCCGGCAGCGACATCGGCCTCGGCGCCGGCGCGGTCCCGGGCTTCGCCGCCTGCCCAGCCCGCCCGTTCTCGAGCGTGATCGTGCGCGCCATCCGCGTGAGCCGGTCGTGGATGCCGTGGACGAGCACGGCGGGGCCGAGCATCCCGAGCTCTGCCATCCCGTCGTCGAGGTCCTTCACCCACACCCGCCGCAGTTCCCGCGCATCCTGGTGACGTTCGGTCACCGTGCGGGCCTGGTACTGCTCCGCGATCCGCCGCGCCACCCGCCGCAACCTGTTCGGCGACTCGACCACCGCCGCCTCCACCGCGCGCGCCGCATACCGCGCCCGGTCGGCAGGGTCGTCGAGATGCGCGCCCGCGTCGACGATGACCCGGGCGTGGGCGGCACTGATCCGCCCCGCGCCCTGCGCCGCCCACACCTCGACGAATCGCTCGACCGTCCACGACGCCTCGTCCATCCGCCGTTCGATCGTGCGGTCGCTCACCCGCACCGCCGCCCCGATCTCCGCCGCGACCGCCCGCAAGGCCATATCGCCGTGATCCGGATGCGCCGCCTGCCGCGCGATATCGATCGCGACCCGCGAGGCCACCGCGAGCATCCCGTCACGCACCGCGAACAACCGAGCGATCGTCTCCTCGACCGCCCGCACCGAGCCCACCAGATCGGCGATCATCGCCGTCTGGGAGTCCGTCGCATCGAGTACTTCCGTCATGAGAACAGCCCACCACACCCCACCGACATTCGAACATATGGACGAAGAATCATCACCCACCCGGCCGGAGGTTCCCCACAGCACCGCACCGCAGCTCTGGGACGACCTCACATGTCCGGCGGGCGCAGTCGCCTCTACCGTGGCTTCCCTCAGCGGTATTCAGCGGCATCCGATGAACGGGAAACGACATATGAGATTCGACCTCCGCCGACTGCTCGGCCTCCCCACCGCGATCGCGCTCACGGCCGGAGCGACTCTCGCGCTCGCCGCCGCCGGCGCACCCGCATCGACATCCCCACACGTCGCCGCCCCAGTCGCCTCGGCCCAAGTCGCGGCAGACACCCCCGACGACTTCATCCGCGACGTCCAGACGTGGACGACCACCTCCGCAGCCGGGCGCGACTACAAGATCTCGGTCGCGCTGCCGGCGAACTACGTCGAGACCGGCGATCCGTACCGGGTCCTCTACGTCACCGACGCGAACGCCGAGTTCGGAACAGCCGTCGAAGCCGCACGGCTGAACGCCCCGGGCACCCTGGTCGTGGGCATCGGTTACGACGATCCCGGCCAGGGCTTCGCGGCCTCCGGGGTGCGCCGCACCCTCGATCTCACCCCGACCGAGATCACGGCCGACGTGCCGACCGGCGGCGCTCCCGAGTTCCTCGGATTCCTACGCTCCGAGCTCGTTCCGCAGATCGAGAGCGAGTTCCACGCCGACCCCGCCGACCGCGCCCTCATGGGCCACTCCTTCGGCGGTCTCTTCGCCACCTATGCACTGCTCCACAACGACGGACTCTTCCACCGGTTCGTCATCGCGAGCCCGTCGATCTGGTGGGACGACCGCACGATCCTCGACATGGAGGCCGCCTACGCAGACTCCCACGACGCCCTCGACGCCCGCGTCTTCCTGTCGGTCGGAGAGCTCGAGGAGACCACCTCCGGATTCCCGATGACCAGCGACATGACGAACTTCGCGCGCACCCTCCACGGACGCCACTACGACGGGCTCGAGCTCGGCGCCACGGTGTTCGCCGACGAGACCCACCTCTCGGTGATCGGAGCGGCGTTCAGCCGCGGTCTGCGATTCATCTACGCGGCGCCCGGCACCGAGATTCCGGGCACGACGCTCCCCGCGCAGCAGGACGTCGCCCCGCAGATCGTCACGCAGCCGTCGGATGCCGAGATCCCCGAGGGCGCGACCGCGACCTTCACCGCCACGGCGACAGGGACCCCCGAACCCACCGTGATCTGGCAGACGCAGCTCCCGGATGCCGGCGACTGGGTGACGATCCCGGATGCCGCCGCCCCCACCCTCACGATCGACGCCGTCCCGGCATCCGCCTCCGGCACCCGCTATCGCGCGGTCTTCACCAACTCCGTGGGCGAGTCCGCGACCGGGCCCGCCACCCTCACAGTGACGGCCACGCCGGAGGAGCCCGCGACTCCGTCCGCCGACGACCTCACCGACGACAACCGCGGCTCCGTCACCGCACCGGCCACGGTCGCCCAGGGCGCGCCCTTCGATCTCTCGCTCGGGACCGACCTCGCCGGCGCAGCCGTCGACGTCTACCTCTTCTCCGATCCCATCCACCTCGGTACGCTCACGGCCTCGGCCGCCGGCGTCGTGCAGGCGATCGTTCCGACGGATGCCGCGCTCGGGGCGCACCGCGTCGCCGTCTACGCCACCGACGGCGCCCTCATCGGCTGGGCACCGGTCGAGGTCGTCGCGGCCCCGGCCGGCGGGGCGACCGCTCCGGACGATCGGCTGGCGAACACGGGATCGGACGCCGGAGCCATGGCGCCTATCGTCCTCGCCGCGACCGTCGCGGTGGTCCTCGGAGGAGGGGCGGCACTGTTCGCCCGGCGACGCCCCAGCGTCCACTGACCCCCGTCCACCCGGTTACCCTGGACAGTGACATGGCACATCTTCTGGGGGCCGAGGCCCTGCACCTCGAATATCCGACGAGGGTCGTCTTCGACTCCGTGACGCTCGGCATCGAGGAGGGGGATCGCATCGGCATCGTCGGCCGCAACGGCGACGGCAAGTCGAGCCTGCTCGGCATGCTCGCGGGCATCAAGGAACCGAACTCGGGCCGCGTCACAGTTCGCGGCGGAACGACGATCGGTGTGCTCGATCAGGCCGACACCCTGCCCGATGACCTCACGATCAGTCAGGCCGTCGTGGGCGACACCCCCGAGTACGAATGGGCGGGTGACGCACGCACCCGTGACGTCATCGAGGGGCTGCTGACCGACCTCCCGTGGGATGCCGAGATCGGCTCCCTCAGCGGAGGTCAGCGCCGCCGTGTCTCTCTCGCCCGCCTGCTCACCGGCGACTGGGACGTCATCGCCCTCGACGAGCCCACCAACCACCTCGACGTCGAGGCGATCACCTGGCTCGCCGGGCACCTCAAGAAGCGCTGGGCCACCAACTCGGGCGCCCTCATGGTGGTGACGCACGACCGGTGGTTCCTCGACGAGATCTGCACCGAGACCTGGGAGGTGCACGACCGCATCGTCGAGCCGTTCGAGGGCGGGTACGCGGCGTACATCCTGCAGCGCGTCGAGCGCGACCGCATGGCCGCCGCCACCGAGGCGAAGCGCCAGAACCTCGCCCGCAAGGAGCTCGCGTGGCTGCGCCGCGGAGCGCCCGCGCGCACGAGCAAGCCCAAGTTCCGCATCGACGCCGCCAACGAGCTCATCGCCGACGTCCCCGAGATCCGCGACAAGGTGTCGCTGCAGTCGCTCGCAGTGTCGCGCCTCGGCAAGGACGTCGTCGACCTCCTCGACGTGGGGGTGACGTACCCGACGGTCGACGGCGGGGAGAAGACGGTGCTGCGCGACGTCGAGTGGCGCATCGCACCGGGCGAGCGCACCGGCATCCTCGGCGTCAACGGCGCGGGCAAGTCCACGCTGCTCGGCCTCATCTCGGGAACCGTCGAGCCGACGGTCGGCCGCGTCAAGCGCGGCACGACCGTGAAGGTGCAGACGCTCACGCAGCGCCTCGACGAGCTCGACCAGTACTGGAACGACCCGGTGCGTGTGATCATCTCGGGCTTGCGCACCTCGTACTCACTGGGCGCCGGGTCGAAGGCGCAGGACCTCACACCGGGGCAGCTCCTCGAGCGACTCGGATTCTCGTCCGCCCAGCTCTCGACGCCGGTCAAGGACCTCTCGGGTGGTCAGCAGCGTCGCCTGCAGCTCCTGCTCGTGCTCCTCGACCAGCCGAACGTGCTGATCCTCGACGAGCCCACCAACGACCTCGACACCGACATGCTCGCCGCGATCGAGGATCTCCTCGACTCCTGGTCGGGCACGCTCCTCGTCGTCAGTCACGACCGGTACTTCCTCGAGCGCGTCACCGACCAGCAGTTCGCGATCCTCGACGGGCACCTGCGTCATCTGCCCGGCGGCGTCGACGAGTACCTGCGTCTGCGCCACCTCCAGACCTCGAACGCCGACAAGGGGCAGGCGGTGAAGGCCGCGACGGCCACGGCCGCGGCGACGGCATCCGCTCTCGACGGCGCCGCCCTGCGCACCGCGCAGAAGGAGGTCTCCTCCCTCGAACGGCGCATCCAGAAGCTGACGCAGCAGGTGGATGCCGCCAAGCACGCGCTCGCGGAGCACGACCAGGCCGACTACGCGGGACTCGGCGACAAGATGGCGAAGATCAGCGCGCAGGAGGCCGAGATCGAAGAGCTCGAGCTGCGCTGGTTCGAGCTCACCGAGCAGATCGGCTGACGCCTGCCCGACCCGCATCCGAACCGGGCGCGCGAACCAGGGACCAGCAGTACCTGGTGATCTCGGTGCTGCGGGAATACCTTTGCCTTGCGACGCGCTGTGCTCTGGGCGGGGTCTGACGCCGGCCGGTGTCGCACAGCACGATTCTGCGGCACCGGGAGGTACACATGGAAGGACTCGAGGTCACGGTCCTGCTCGGACTCACGATCCTCGTCGGCACTCTGATCGCACCGCGGGTGCGGCTGGCACTGCCGCTGGTGCTGGTCGTCTTCGGGCTTCTGCTCGGCTTCGTTCCGGCGCTGCGCGAGGTGCAGCTGCCGCCCGAGACCGTGCTGCTGCTGTTCCTGCCGGTGATGCTGTTCTGGGAGAGCCTGACGACGTCGCTGCGGTCGATCCGCCGTGACTTCCGGTACATCCTCCCGATGAGCACTCTCCTGGTCGTCGCCTCCGCCTTCGCGGTCGCCGGCGTCGGGGTGCTGTTCGGGATGCCGTGGGAGATCGCCCTCATCCTCGGTGCCGCCGTCGCCCCGCCGGACGCCACCGCGGTCGCCGCCCTCGGACGCCTGCTGCCGCGGCGCATGTTCATGAAGCTGAAGGCCGAGAGCCTCACCAACGACGGCACCGCGCTGGTGCTCTACGCCATCGCGGTTTCGCTCGCCGTCGGCGGCCAGGTCACCCCGTGGTCGGTCACCTGGACGGTGTTCGTCTCGTACGTGGGCGGGATCGCCGCCGGCGTCGTGATCGCGATGCTCGGTGTGCTGGTACTGCGCCAGTCGAACCGCACGGCGGTCATCAACGTCACGATGCTGCTCATCCCGTTCTCCGCGTTCCTCGTCGCAGAGCTGATCCACGCGTCGGGCGTGCTCGCCGTGGTCGTCGCGGGGCTCATCGCCTCCTACGTCTCGCCGCGGGTCACGACGGCATCCTCCCGCCGCCAGTCCGACGCGGTCTGGCCCTTCGGGGTGTTCCTGCTCAACGGCGCACTGTTCATCCTCATCGGACTCGAAGTGCAGTACGTCGTGCACGAGATCTCGGCCGCGATGATCGGCTGGCTCGTGCTCACCTCGATCGCCGTGTGGGCGACGCTCGTGGTCGTGCGCTACCTCTTCCAGTTCTTCACCGGATTCTTCCAACGCCCCGCCACCCGACCGCCGCGGGGCCTGCGCGCCCGGTCGCGCGTGGTCTCGACGGTCGCCGGTATGCGTGGGGCGGTCTCGCTCGCGATCGCCCTGTCCGTGCCGACGAGTCTCGCCGAGGCGTCGTCGGGACGCGACGAGGTCGTGTTCGTCACGGCCGGGGTCATCCTGCTCAGCCTGCTCGTGCAGGGCCCGCTGCTGCCCGCGGTCGTGCGGTGGGCGCGGATGCCCGTCGACCACGCCGAGCAGGAGGAGTACGAGCTCGCCGAGCGCGCGATCTCGGGTGCCGCGCTGTCGGCGCTCGACGACCTCGCCGTCGAGCACGGCGTCGGTCAGGAGGTGCGCGACCGCGTGCGCTCCGAGGGCTACCAGATGCTCGAGCTCGCCAATGCGAAGGCGCTCGCCCGCGAGCAGGCGCTCGTCGACGCGGAGGCGCGCGAGCTCGACGCGCTGCTCGACACCCCCGACACGACGGTGGCCGACGCCACGGCATCCGATGCCCTCGACGACGCACTCGGCGTCGGGGGAGTGACGGATGCCGTCGATGGCACCACCCTGCAGATGATCGCGACCTCCACCGATGTCGACGTGCTGCAGCGCTCGCCGCTCGTGCGCCACGAGGAGCACACCCGGCTCAAGCTCGCCCTCCTCGACCGCAAGCGCGAGGTGCTGATCGGCCTGCGCCGCTCCGGCACCGTCGACGACATCGTCGTGCGCCGGATCGCCGCACGCCTCGATCTCGAGCAGGTGCGCCTGCAGGGCATCGAGGAATTCGACTGACCGACACGCGCGGCCGTCGGGCCCGGTGACGCTGTGTGACAGTCGATTCCGTGCCCAGGGCCGCACCTGCCTAACGTATGGGAGTCCCTGAGAGAGGAACTCGCACACATCATGTCTCGTCGTACCACGTCCATCATCGCCGCGCTCGCCGCGGTCCCGCTCTTCGTCGCGCTCGCCGGGTGCGCCACGTCCACCGATGCCGGCTCCGACTCGGGTTCGTCCGAGAACGAGGTCGTCAAGATCGGCGTCGTCGGCAAGGGCGACCCGCAGTGGCCCGCCTTCGTCGAGGCCGCTGAGGAAGAGGGCATCACGGTCGAGCTCGTCGACTTCGGCTCCTACGAGCAGCCGAACCCGGCGCTGACCGAGGGCGAGATCGACCTCAACCAGTTCCAGCACATCGTGTACCTCGCCGGCTATAACGAGGACTCGGGCTCCGACCTCACGCCGATCGGCTCCACCGCGATCTACCCGCTGGGCCTGTACTCGAAGAAGTACGACGACGTCGACAGCATCCCCGAGGGCGAGACCGTCGCCGTTCCGGACGACGCCTCCAACCAGGCGCGCGCCCTGCTCGTGCTCCAGTCGGCCGGCCTCGTCGAGCTCAAGAGCGGCGGCACGATCTTCTCCGACCTCGCCGACGTCGACACAGACAAGTCCAAGGTCAAGGTCACCGCGCTCGAGGCCGCCCTCATCCCGACCTCGCTTCCCGATGTCGCCGCGGCGATCATCAACAACGACTTCGTCGAGGACGCCGGTCTCACCTTCAGCGACGCGATCGCCCAGGACGACCCGGAAGACCCCAACGCGCTGCCGTACGTGAACATCTTCGCCGCCCGCGCCGAAGACGCCGACAACGAGACCTACCTCAAGCTCGTCGAGATCTTCCAGACCGACGAGGCCGTCCAGGCCGGACTCCTCGAGTCGTCGGGTGACACCGCGGTGCCGTTGCAGACGCCGGTCGCCGACCTCGTCGCCTCGCTCGAGAAGGTCCAGAAGGACACCGCAGCGAACAAGTGATCACGGCGGGGTCACCCCGCCTGATGCGAGAGAATCGGGTGGCGCCTCGTGCGTCACCCGATTCGTCGTTTCCCGACATCCCACCCTCCGGAGCATCCATGCCGATCGTGAGCCTGACCAACGTGTCGAAGGCCTATCCCTCCCGCGTGCCGGGAGACACCGAGATCATCGCCGTCGACGACGTGACCCTGTCGATCGAGAAGGGCGATGTGTTCGGCATCATCGGGTACTCGGGGGCCGGCAAGTCGACCCTCGTGCGCCTGATCAACGCCCTCGAGCCCGCCACGGGCGGCACGATCCTGGTGGACGGCGTCGACATCACCTCGCTCTCCGAGAGCGCACTGCGCAAGGTGCGCGGCGGTATCGGCATGATCTTCCAGCAGTTCAACCTGTTCTCCTCGCGCACGGTGCGCGCGAACGTGGCCTATCCGCTCAAGCTCGCGGGCTGGTCGAAGGCCGACATCGAGGCCCGGGTGACCGAGCTGCTCTCGTTCGTCGGGCTGTCGGACAAGGCCAAGGCGTACCCCGAGCAGCTCTCCGGCGGGCAGAAGCAGCGCGTCGGCATCGCCCGCGCCCTCGCCACGGGCCCTGCGATCCTGCTCGCCGACGAAGCGACGAGCGCGCTCGACCCGCAGACCACGCACGAGGTGCTCGATCTGCTCAAGCGCGTCAATCAGGAGCAGGGCGTCACGATCGTCGTCATCACCCACGAGATGGACGTGATCCAGACGATCGCCACGAAGGTCGCGGTCATGGAGAACGGGCGCGTGATTGAGCAGGGCGATGTCTTCGACGTCTTCTCCGCCCCGCAGAATCCGGCATCGCAGCGTTTCGTGGGCACGGTGGTCAAGGGCATCCCGTCGCCGGCCGAACTGTCGGTGCTGCGCGAGCGCCACCGCGGGCGCCTGGTCACCTTCTCGTTCCGCGACGGCGACTCGTCGCAGGCTCAGGTCTTCCTCGACCTCGCCGCTGCCGGCCTCGACTTCGAACTCGTCTACGGCGGCATCAACGACATCCGCGGACGCGCCTTCGGCCACCTGACCCTGGCGATCCGCGGCGAGAGCGCCGCGATCGATCGTGCCCTCGCGGCCATCGCCGAACGCGTCGAAGTGACCGAGATCGCCCGAGAGGAGGCCCGCTGATGGATCGTCTGCAGGAACTGATGCCCGAATTCTGGGCTGCCGCACTCGAGACGCTGTACATGACGTCGTTCGCGCTCGTCCTCGGCGGCGTGCTCGGACTCCTCATCGGCGTCATCCTCTACGTGACCCGCCCCGGCGGACTGCTGCCGAACCGTGCCGTGTCGATGCTGGCGAATCTCGCGGTGAACATCTTCCGCCCGATCCCGTTCGTCATCTTCATGGCCGTCGCGCAACCGTTCGCGCGCGTCGTGGTGGGCGTCGGTATCGGCACCACGGCCGGAGCCTTCATCATCGCCCTCGCCGCGTCGTTCGCGATCGGCCGCATCGTCGAGCAGCACCTCGTCTCGGTCTCGCCCGGGGTCATCGAGGCGGCGCGTGCGATGGGCGCCGGTCCCCTCCGCATCCTCTTCACCGTCGCGATCCCCGAGTCGCTGGGCCCGCTCATCCTCGGCTACACGTTCATCGTCGTCGCCCTCATCGACATGACCGCGATGGCTGGCCTGATCGGCGGCGGAGGCCTCGGAGCGTTCGCGCAGATCTACGGGTTCCGTCAGTTCGAGCCGGTCGTGATGTGGGCGGCGATCGCCCTCATCGTCGTGTTCGTGCATCTCGTGCAGATGCTGGGCACGCGCCTGGCGCGCAAGATCATGCGTCGCTGAGCGCGCCCGTCAGCCGCCTGCAGGGGTTGCCGCCGCGTCGTCGGCAGGAGCCTCCTGCAGGTGCCGACGCGTCGTGAACACGCGCTCGTCGCCCGAGAGCGGGTCGGTGAAGCTCAGCTCGCGCGCGAGCAGCTGCATGGGCCGGGCGAAGTCGTCTGGCGCCTCCGGGCGCAGCTCGGGATAGAACGGATCGTTCAGGATGCCGGCGCCCAGAGCCGCGAGATGCACCCGCAACTGGTGCATCTTGCCGCTGTGGGGGCGCAGCAGCGTGTGCACGACCCGGTCGTCGGCACGGATGAGCTCGATCAGCGTCTCCGAGTTCGGCTCGCGCTGGTCGTCGACCCGCACGCGCAGCTCGCCGCGGTGCTTGTCGATGTGGGTGCGGTACACGAGGGGGAGCGGATGCCCCGCCAGGGCCGGGTGCTCGGGATCCCAGCCCTCGGGGCGGGCAGACACCGCCTCGTAGGTCTTCTGCACTCGGCGGGTCTCGAAGAGCACCTGGTAGGCACCGCGCGTCGCGGGGCGCGCGGAGAACATCAGCAGGCCGGCCGTCGCACGATCGAGGCGATGGATCGGGGCGAGGTCGGGATTGTCGAAGAGGTTGCGCAGCCGCACCAGTGCGGAGTTCTGGAGGAACTTACCGCCGGGAGTCGTGGGGAGGAAGTGCGGCTTGTCGACCACGACGAGGTCGTCGTCGCGGTGGAGCACCTCGATGTCGAACGGGATGACGCTCTCGACCGGGGGCTCGCGGTAGTACCAGACGAACTCCACGCTCCCCAGGGGCGCATCGCGCGGGACCGCGCGGGCGTCGATGTCGACGATCTCACCGCGGTCGAAACGCACCCGCAGCAGCTCCGGCTCGATGTGGAAGAAGCGCTCCACCATGTAGTCGGCGATCGTCGGCCACGGACCGGTGAGCGGCACGTGCAGGCGCGTCGCGCCGACGCCGTCACGCACGGGCAGAGGGGAGGGCATGCCCATCAGCACACCCCGCTCACGCGTCGAAGCTCAGGCTCAGCTTGCGCAGCAGCCCGGCCAGCCGATCGCGATCGCCCCGTGAGAGAGCCTGCAGCAGGTCGGCCTCGACGTCGACGAGACGTGTGATCGCGGCATCCACCCGCATGCGCCCGTCGTCGGTCAGCGTGACCAGGATGCTCCGGCCATCGCCGGGATCGGCTTCGCGTCGCACCAGGCGACGGCCCACGAGGCGGTCGATGCGGTTGGTCATCGTGCCGCTCGACACGAGCGTCTGCTGCAGCAACTGCTTGGGGGAGAGCTGGAACGGCGCCCCCGCACGGCGCAGCGCCGAGAGCACGTCCCACTCCCAGGGCTCGAGGTCGCTGCGGCGGAAGACGTCGCGGCGCGCACGGTCGAGGTGACGCGAGAGCCGGTCCATGCGGGAGAGCACTTCGAGGGGCGAGAAGTCGAGGTCGGGGCGCTGGGTGTTCCACGCCCCGACGATCCGATCGACCTCGTCCGTTGCGCTCATCACTCCATTATCGCGCCCGAGGGCTCCGACTGCGTGTCGTCGCCGAGCTCCACGGTCATGAACGTGCTGTGCGGGTCGGGCTGGTAGTCGCCGAACGGGGCGCACTCCACGAAGCCGGCCCGCGCGTACAGCGCGTGCGCCGGGCGGAAGAACTCCGCGCTGCCGGTCTCGAGCGAGATCCGTCGGATGCCGCGGCGATGGGCGTCGGCGAGGAGGGCGTCGAGCATGGCCCGCCCCAGTCCCTCTCCTCGGCGGGCGGGCTCGGTGCGCATCGACTTGAGCTCCTCATGCCCCTCGGCGAGCGGAGCGAGCGCTCCCGTCGCGACGAGATCGTCGCCGTCCCGTGCCACGAACAGGCGCACGCCCGGGGCGAGGAGCCGATCGAGCGACAGCGCGTGCTGGCTCTCGGCCGGCGCGGTGCCGGCCATGTCGTCGTGGTGCGCGAGGAGGAACGCGGCGAGGCCGGGGGTGGGGCCCGCGACGCGGTCGATCAGGATGCTCATGGTCGAAGCATCCCAGAGCCGTGTTTCACGCCGATGTCGGCGTGGCAGAATGAGCGGGCGGCTTTCCTCGCGGAGGCCGCGGTCCGCCGTGGTGTAATGGCAGCACGACAGCCTTTGGAGCTGTGAGGTCTAGGTTCGAGTCCTGGCGGCGGAGCATGACGGAGAACAACCTCGCGATCGTCGTCCTCGCCGCAGGGCAGGGCACGCGCATGAAGTCCCGGCTGCCGAAGGTGCTGCACCCGATCGGCGGTCGCCCGCTCGTCGGCCACGTGCTCACGACCGCCGCCCGGCTCGGCGCCGCGCACGTCGAGGTCGTCGTGCGGCACGAGCGCGACCAGGTCGTCGCGGCCCTCGCGAAGGACTACCCGGACGCGGTGTTCATCGACCAGGACGACGTGCCGGGCACCGGCCGCGCCGTGCAGGTCGCGATCGACGCGCTCCCCGGCGACTTCACGGGCGACGTGCTCGTGCTGTCGGGAGACGTCCCCCTGCTGGAGGCCGACACGCTCAGCGCCCTCATCGAGGGCCACCGAGCCGCCGCCGCCGCCGCGACGCTGTTGAGCGCTCGTCTCGACGATCCCACCGGATACGGCCGCGTCATCCGCGACGCGGACGGCACCGTGCAGCGCATCGTCGAGCAGAAGGACGCAACGGCCGCCGAGGCCGCCGTCACGGAGATCAACGCCGGCGTCTACGTCTTCCGCGCCCCCGAACTGCGCAGTTTCCTCGCACAGGTCGGCCAGGACAACGCGCAGGGCGAGATGTACCTGACCACCGTGATCGAACTGCTGCGCGGTGCGCAGCACCGGGTCGCGGCCGAGATCGCGGTCGACACCGCATCGACGTTCGGCATCAACGACCGCATCCAGCTCGCCGAGGCGGGACGCGTGCTCAACGCCCGGATCGTGCGCCGCTGGCAGCGCGAGGGCGTTACGGTCGTCGACCCGGCCACGACGTGGATCGACGACGACGCGCAGCTCGCCCCGGACGTCACGATCCTCCCGAACACGCACATCCTGCGCGCCACGACGATCGCCGAGGGCGCGATCATCGGCCCGGACACGACCCTCGTCGACTGCGAGGTCGGCGAAGCCGCGATCGTGCGCCGCACCGATGCCACCCTCGCGGTGATCGGTGCCGAGGCGACCGTCGGCCCGTTCTCGTTCCTGCGCCCCGGCACGATCCTGGGCGCGAAGGGAAAGATCGGCGCCTACGTCGAGACGAAGAACGCCGAGATCGGCGAAGGCAGCAAGGTGCCGCATCTGTCGTACGTGGGAGACGCCACGATCGGCCGGGGAGTGAACCTCGGCGCGAGCACGATCACGGCCAACTACGACGACGTGAACAAGCATCGGACGGAGATCGGCGACGAGGTGCACACCGGGTCGCACACGGTGCTCGTCGCGCCCGTTAGGCTTGGTGCAGGCGCGAAGACCGGCGCCGGCGCGGTCGTCCGCAAGGATGTTCCGGCCGGTGCACTGGCCATGACCGTCGCACCCCAGCGCAACATCGAAGGCTGGGTCGAGAAGAACAGAGCAGGGACGGGTGCGGCGGATGCCGTGGCCCGAGAGCGAGCGGCGGAATAGGCAGGCCATGGCCCGGAAGAAGAAGACGGTCGATCTGGATCGCGACAACGGGGTAGCCCCCGGCATCATCGCGAAGACCAAGAAGCGGCTCGTCGTCGCGGGCGGGCGCTCGCACCCCGAGCTCACGGCGGCCGTCGCCGAGGCCCTCGGCACCGAGATCGCCCCGGTCGAGCACCGCACCTTCGCCTCCGGCGAGATCTACGCGCGCTTCGAGGTGTCCATCCGCGGCGTCGATCTCTTCCTCGTGCAGACCTTCGGCGAGCCGGTCAACGAGTGGCTCATGGAGACGCTCATCATGATCGACGCCGCCAAGCGCGCCTCGGCCAAGCGCATCACGGTCGTCGCCCCCTACTATCCGTATTCGCGTCAGGACAAGAAGGGCCGCGGTCGTGAGCCGATCAGCGCCCGTCTCGTCGCCGACCTGCTCAAGACCGCCGGCGCCGACCGCGTCATGAGCGTCGACCTGCATGCTGCCCAGATCCAGGGCTTCTTCGACGGTCCCGTCGACCACCTCTTCGCCAAGCCGGTGCTGCTCGAGTACTTCGAGCGCACGCTCTCGGCCGAGGACCGCGAGATCCTCACGGTCGTCTCTCCCGACATGGGCCGCGTGCGCGTCGCCGACACGTGGTCCGACAGCCTCGGCGCCCCGCTCGCGATCATCCACAAGCGTCGCGACCCGAAGGTCGCGAACCAGGTCTCCGTGCACGAGATCGTCGGCACGGTCGACGGCCGCACCTGCCTCCTCGTCGACGACATGATCGACACGGGTGGCACGATCGTCAAGGCCGCGCAGGCGCTCAAGGCGGCGGGCGCGCACCGCGTGATCGTCGCGGCGACGCACGCGATCTTCAGCGACCCGGCATCCGATCGTCTGCAGGACTCGTCGATCGACGAGGTCGTCATCACCGACACGATCCCGCTCACCGAGTCGCGTCGTTGGGACAAGCTGACCATCCTCCCGATCGCGCCGCTGCTCGCGCGCGCGATCCACGAGGTCTTCGAGGACGGCTCGGTCACGAGCATGTTCGGCGGCGACGCGTAGGCCCATAGCCTCCGCCTCGACACGGCACAGCGGGCACATAGCCACCCTTCCTACGCTCGGATCATCGACACCGCATTCGCGGAGGGTCGACGACACCGAGCCGGGAGGACCACCATGATCCGCACGACCGTACCGACTTCCGTCCGCAAGGGTTCCGCCCTCGTGGGCATCGCCGGACTCCTCGTCCTGGCCGGGTGCGCGACCACGCCCACCGATACCGGTGGGACGACCGACAGCACCTCCGGCGCGGACGGCACGACCGGCTCGGAGTCCTCCTCGGGCTCCGACGCGTCGTCGTCGTACGCCGACGGCACCTACACGGCGGAGGGGTCGTACCAGACCCCCGAGTCTGTCGAGACGATCTCGGTGACCCTCACCCTCGCCGATGGCGTCGTCACCGATGTCGAGGTGACCGGTGACCCGCAGGCCCGCGAGACGGAGCAGTACCAGGGCGCGTTCATCGACGGCATCTCCGAAGAGGTCGAGGGCAAGGCGCTCGACGACCTGAACGTCAGCCGCGTGGCCGGCTCCTCGCTGACCAGCGGTGGGTTCAACGCGGCCGTGGACGACATCAAGGAGCAGGCCGCAGCCTGACCCCCGACCTGGTGATCTGGCGATGGTGATCTGGCGATTCGAGGCGATCGGCACGCGCTGGGAGATCGAGTCGGCCGACGAGCTGTCGGCGGACTCCCGCGCCGCCGTCGATGCCGTGATCGAGCGCTTCGACCGGGAGTGGTCGCGGTTCCGCCCCGACTCCGATGTGACGCGTCTCGCGCGCGAGGGCGGCATGCTGGCGTCCAGCGACGCGGGCGCGATGCTCGATGCGTACCGAGAGTTGTCGGACGCGACCGCCGGAGCGGTCAATCCGCTCGTGGGCGAGAGCCTCGAAGCCCTCGGTTACGACGCCTCCTACTCGCTCACCGCCGGGAATCCGGTGATCGCCCCGGTCGACTGGACCCAGCGGCTGCGCTGGACGACGGGCACCGCCGCCGTCGCCCATCCCGCACTGATCGACGTCGGTGCGCTCGGCAAGGGGCGACTCGTCGACCTCGTGCGCGATGCGTTGAGCGACGTGCCGGGCGACCTGATCGTCGACGCCGGCGGCGACCTCGCGGTGCGCGGTGCCGGCGCGGATGGGTCCGGGGCGGATGGGCCCGGCGTGCGCATCGGCCTGGAGCATCCGTTCGATCCGTCGCGGGCGATCGGCGTCGCCACGATCCGTGACCAGGCTCTGTGCGCCTCGGCCATCAACCGCCGGGCCTGGGGCGACGGACTGCACCACGTGCTCGACGCCCGCACCGGCATGCCGGTGCGCACCTGGGCGGCGACGTGGGCGATCGCGCCCGACGCCATGACTGCGGATGCCGTCGCCACCGCGCTCTTCTTCGACGGCGGCCCCGAGCTCGCCGCCCGCTGGGGCGTCGAGTGGGTGCGCATGAGCACCGACGGCCGCGCGCAGCGCTCACCCGGATGCCCCGTCGAGATCTTCACCCCCACCCCCACCCGTTCGCCCCGATAGGGAAGAGTCGAGCTCATGAACCGTTCCTTCACCGCCGCCCGGCAGCGCGTCCTGGCACTGCTGGGGGCTCTGTCGATGTATCGACTGGTGCTGTTCGCGCTCGTCGCCCTCGCCGTCATCGCGCTCGGCCTGTCGGCGCTCGGAATCATCGTCTCGCCCACCCCGATCGAGATTCTGGTGTCCTTCCTCGTGCTCGCCGTCGTGATCTCGGGCGTGGATGCGCTGGTGCAGCGGTTGCTCCGCCTGCCGTGGCGCATCGAGTCGTCGCTCGTGACCGCGCTGATCCTGCTCTTCGTCCTGCGCCCGGGCGTCGAGGTGCAGGCGATCCTCGGTCTCGCCATCGCGGGCGCCGTGGCGAGCCTGTCGAAGTACCTGATCGCCTGGCGCGGACGCCACATCCTCAATCCCGCCGCCTTCGGCGCCGCCGTCGTCTCGATCGTCGGATCGTTCGGCGCGTTCTCGTGGCTCGGCACCTCGGCGTCGTGGTGGGTCGGCACCCCGTCGCTCACGATCCCGGTCGTGCTGCTCGGCCTCGCCGTGCTGTGGCGCACCGAGAAGGTGCGAATCGTGCTGCTGTTCCTCGTGATCGCTCTGGCCACCTCGGTGCTGCGCCAGTTCGTGCAGGCGCAGCAGGCCGGCCTCGATGCCGATCTCGGCACCGCGTTCTCGTTCGCGCTGCTGCAGTCGCCGTTCCTCTTCCTCGGGGCGTTCATGCTCTCCGAGCCGCTGACACTGCCGCCGCGTCGTTGGCAGCAGTTCGCGGTCGCGGCGGTCGTGGGCGTGCTGGCCGGCTGGCCGATCTCGGTCGCCGGACTCTTCACGCTCGGCCAGGAACGGGCACTCCTCATCGGCAACCTCGTGGCCTTCGCGTTCGCGGTGCGCGGTTCGGTGCGCCTGGTGCTCGAGAAGCGCCGGTTCGTCACGCCGACCGCGCAGGAGCTGACATTCCGCGCGAAGGGCAAGGTGTCGTTCCTGCCCGGGCAGTACCTCGAGCTCGACGTGCCGCATCACCGCCCCGACGCGCGGGGCACGCGCCGCGAGTTCAGCATCGTCTCCTCTCCGGCCGACCTCCCGACGCTGCGCATCGCCTACAAGAACGGTGACCAGCAGCATCCGTCGTCGTACAAGCGCGCCCTCGCTGCCGCCGAACCGGGCACGACGCTCGCCGTCACCGGCACCTGGGGCGATTTCCTGCTCCCTCGCGGAGAGGGCCCCGTGCTGATGGTGGCCGCCGGAATCGGCGTCACGCCGTTCGTCTCGCAGCTCCGGCAGCTGCAGGCGCAGGGGATCGAGCGCGACATCGTGCTCGTGTACGTCGCGGCGGAGGCCGCCGAGCTCGCGTTCCGCGACGAGCTCGCCGCGATGGGTGCGCGTGTGGTCGTCTTCACCCGCGACCAGCCGCAGGACCTCCCGCCGCACTGGACCTGGGCGCACGGCATCCGTCTCGACGCCGACGGCCTCGACCGCTTCGTGCCCGACATCGCCGACCGCCATGCGTTCATCTCGGGTCCGCCCCGCCTGATCGCCGACCTCGCGCCCGCCCTGCAGCGCGCCCGCGCCCTCACGACCGACGCCTTCGCCGGATACTGACCCGCGCCGGTGCGGCCGACTGCAGGGAGGCCTGTGTCTGCAGGGAGGAATGACACGTGCAGGGAGAATGAGCGGTTTTCTCCCTGCACGTGTGTTTCCTCCCTGCACGCGGCGGGGTCTCGGGCGTCCGGTCCGTGGCCCTTCGCGCCTCATCGCGTACCGCCCGCTCGCACGAGCGCGCTCACGATCGCGGCGGACACCACGGGCCAGTCGTGCACGATCAGCGCGTAGTCGAAGCGCAGGGACTCGTAGCCGAGCGCGGATGCCGCAGCGTCACGGCGCAAGTCACGGTGCCGCGCGGCACGGCCATCGTGATGCTCGGCGCCGTCCGCTTCGAGGATCAGCCGGCCCCCGATCACGAAGTCGACCCTGCCGACGCCGGTAATGGATATCTGGCACTCCAATCGGATGCCGAGGATGTGGAGTCGAAGGCGCAGGAGGGACTCCAGGCCGCTGTCGGCATCGCTCCGAGCCAGGTCGACCAGCCATCGCGCGGACGCGGGGAGTCTCGATCGCAGGCGGGCGAGCGAGGTGACCTTGCGCTGACGAAGGGCGGACTCGAGCGATGTGAAGAAAGCCTCGTCGCCGCGGCAACGGTAAAGATGCAGCAGGACTTCGTCGACCGGAGCGCCGAAGACGGTCGCACCGGCGTGCCAGTGGCTCACGCATTCGCACGTGACGTGATGGACTCGGCCTTTCGCGCCGAGCCAGACGTGGAGCCCAGGATCGTCGTCGAGACACCACACACCGTGCATCCGTGGTGCTGCGGTACAGGTCACGGCGCCGCCGTGCGCGGCGGCGGTCACGATGGCGGACGGCGTCTGGGGCGTCGCGAAGACGCCCTGACGAACGCGCGTCGATCCGCCATGATCCCCGCACGTGCAGGGAGAGTGACCCGGAACCACCTGCAGGGTAATTTCACACGTGCAGGGAGAGAACGCCCGTTTCTCCCTGCACGTGTCGTCCGCCCCTGCGCGTGGCAGGGCACGAGCGGCCCCGCCGCCCGCCACCCGACCTCTACGCCTCGCTCGCCTCCGACGGCTTACCCGCCGACGGCTCACCCTCGGCCCCCGCGCTCGCGGGGTTCCGGGGCAGGCGCACCGTGAACGTCGTGTCTCCGGGCTCGCTGGCGACGGAGAGGAAGCCGCCGTGCCCCTCGACGATGGCCTTCGCGATCGCCAGCCCCAGACCGGTGCCACCCGTCTGGCGGGCGCGCGAGCTGTCTCCCCGCGCGAAACGGGCGAAGAGCTCGTCGCGCACGACCGGGTCGATGCCGGGACCGTCGTCGTGCACGCGCAGCACCGCCTCGTCGTCCTCTTGCGCGACCGACAGCGTGATCGTCGTACCGGCGGGGGTGTGCGTGCGCGCGTTGGCGAGCAGGTTCGCGACCACCTGGTGCATGCGTCCGCTGTCGCCGACGATGACCACGGGTTCGTCGGGGGCCTCGATGCTCCAGTGATGCTCGACCGCGGTCGGCCGCGCATCCGCCAGGCTCTCGAGCGCCAACTGCGTGAGGTCGACGGTGCCGTAGACGAGCTCGCGCCCCTCGTCGAGGCGTGCCAGCAGCAGCAGGTCCTCGACCAGACGCGTCATCCGCAGCGACTGCGCCTGGATGCGCTCCAGTGACGTGGTCGTGCCCTCGATCGCCTCGGGCCCATGCGCCTGCCCGAGCGCCCGCAGCGAGAGCTCGGAGTAACCGCGGATCGACGCGAGGGGAGTGCGGAGCTCATGGCTGGCGTCGGCGACGAAGCGTCGCATCCGCTCCTCGTTCTTCTGGCGCGCGGCGAGCGAGGTGTCGACATGATCGAGCAGCTTGTTCAACGATGCGCCGACGAGCCCCGCCTCGGTGCGCGGATCGGCCTGAGATGCGGGGATCCGCTCGGTGATCGACACCTCGCCGCGGTCGAGGGGCTGGTTGGCCACGCGGGTCGCGGTCGCGGCGACGGCACGGAGCGGGCGGAGTCCCACCCGGATCGTGATCGCCGTGGTGAGGGCAAGCAGGATGAGGCCGCCGATGGTCGCGAGCGCGATCACGGTGAGCAGCGCGGTGAGCTGATTCTGGATCGCCTCGCGGGGGAGGCCCGTCACGACGACGACGCCCGAGGGGCCCGTGGATGCGGTCACCCGGTAAGAGCCGAGGCCCTCGATCGTGACGTTGGCGACGTGCTGGCCGTTCAGGGCATCCGCGAGCTGCACGAGCTGCGCCGACGTGAGCGTATCCGTCCCGCCCTCGAAATCCTCCGTGGAGCTCGGCACCACGACGCCGTCGATTCCCGTCGCCGGGTTCTGGATGGCCACGAGGAGCCCGGGTTCGCCGCCACCGCGCCCGATGATGTTCTGGGCGGTCACGAGGTCGGGAGAGACCTGCTTGATGATCCGCGACACCGAATCCGCGTAGCCGTAGATCCTCTCGTCGAGCTGTCGTTCGAGAGTGCTCCCCAGCGTCGCACTGGTGATCACGGCCACGATCACGAGGATGAGCGACACGAACCCGATGACGGCGGTCATCAGCCGCGTCTGCAGGCTCATCGGCCGACGCGTCATCCTCGTCTGGCTCACTGCGGGGCCTTGATCATGTAGCCGACGCCGCGCACGGTGTGCAGCAGGGGAGTGCGTCCGGCGTCGATCTTCTTGCGCAGGTACGAGATGTAGAGCTCGACCACCGAGGATTTGCCGCCGAAGTCGTAGCTCCACACGCGGTCGAGGATCTGCGCCTTCGAGAGCACGCGTCGCTCGTTCCGCATGAGGTACCGCAGCAGCTCGAACTCGGTCGCGGTGAGCTCGATCTCGGTGCCGTCGCGCACGACCTCGTGGCTGTCCTCGTTGAGGGTGAGATCGGCGACCCGCAGGATCGACTGTCCGTCATCGGCCATCGCGTGGCCGGTACGGCGGATGATCGCGCGCAGACGGGCGATCACCTCTTCGAGACTGAAGGGCTTCGTGACGTAGTCGTCGCCGCCGGCGGTGAGGCCCGCGACGCGATCGCCGACGGCATCCTTCGCCGTGAGGAAGAGCACGGGGACCAGGCTCCCGGATTCGCGCAGGCGCCGCAGCACGGCCATCCCGTCGAGGTCGGGCATCATGATGTCGAGCACGAGGGCGTCCGGCTCGAACTCGCGGGCGACCTGGAGCGCCTCCATGCCGGATGACGCGGTGCGCACCTCCCACCCCTCCATGCGCAGGGCCATCGCGAGCAGGTCGGTGAGCATCTGCTCGTCGTCCACCGCGAGGATGCGCAGCGGGGTGCCGTCGGGGCGGCGCAGGTCGGGGAGATCACTGGTCATGCATCCATTCTGCGGAACCTCCTATGGGGTTTCTATGGAACCCGCTATGCATAGCCTGTGAAGACCGGATGCCGTCATCCCCGGCTTCCGTCATCCCCGCCCTGCCATCCATAGCCTCTTCATCACCTCGCCCTCGAATCCGCATAGACCGCGTTCCTAACGTCGTCTCTGGCACCGCGACCTCCGCGGCAGAAGGAGAGAGATGTACGGAACATATCTGCGGCGCGAACTCGCGGGCCGCAAGAAGCAGACGACGATCGTCGCGATCGGCCTCGCGATCGCGATCGGCCTCGTGATCATCGTGAACGCCCTCACCGCGGGCGTGCGGGACGCGCAGGCGCAGGCCCTCGAGTCCGTGTACGGCGTCGGCACCGACCTGACCGTCACCGGGGCGGCGGCCGAACCGGGGGAGGGCGGAGGCCCGCGCTTCGAGTTCGACGCCGACTCCGGCGAGACCGAGGGCGACACGACCACCCTCAACCAGTCCACGCTGAGCACCGACTTCATGCGCGGCACGCTGGAGGCCTCGGTGCTCGACACGGTCACGTCGACCGAGGGCGTCTCGGCCGCGACGGGCGCGTTGAGCCTGACCAACTCCACCTTCTCGGGCGAACTCCCGAGCGGCGGGTTCGGGCAGCAGGACGGCACGACGCAGGGCGAGCAGGGGCAGATGCCCGCCGAGGGGCAGGCCCCTCCGCAGGGTGGTTCCGACGGCGCGGGTGGCGGCGCGTTCGGCGTCGACTCCTTCACGGTGCTCGGCATCGACCCGGCGGCCACGGCGATCGGACCGCTCGCCTCGGTCGAGGTCAGCGACGGACGCGCGCTCGACGCCGACGACAGCGGAGCGCTCGTCGCCCTCGTCGACAGCACGTACGCGACCACGAACGACATCGCGGTCGGCGACACGATCGACGTCGCGGGTTCCGATGTCGAGGTGGTCGGCATCCTCACCTCCACCTCGGATGCCGCCGACACCGCGGCGAACGTCTACCTGCCCCTCGACACGGCGCAAGACCTCTCGGGCGCCGGCGACGTGATCTCCACCGTCTACGTGCAGGCCGATTCGGCGTCGTCGATCGACGCCGTGCAGGCGGCGCTGACCGACGAGCTGCCCGATGCGACCGTCACTTCGCAGGCCGAACTCGCATCGAGCGTCTCGGGCTCGCTGTCGAGCGCGACGTCGCTCATCACCAACCTCGGCACGTGGCTCTCGATCATCGTGCTGGCGGTCGCCGTGCTGCTGTCGGTCCTGCTGACCCTCTCGGGCGTCGGACGCCGCACGCGGGAGTTCGGCACCCTGAAGGCGATCGGCTGGTCGAACGGCCGCGTCGTGCGCCAGGTGGCCGGGGAATCCATGGTGCAGGGACTCATCGGTGGAGCGGTCGGCCTCGTGATCGGCATCGCCGGGATCGTCGTGATCAACATCATCCGGCCGACCGTTGCCGCAGGATCCGCCGCCACCGAGGGTGCGCAGGGCGGCCCCGGCGGCATGGGCGGACCGACGGGTGGCGGAGGGATGTTCCAGACCACCCAGGCGGCCGACATCGTGCTGCAGGCCCCCTTCACCCCGTGGGTGCTCGTCGCCGCGGTCGGCCTCGCGGTGCTCGGCGGCCTCGTCGCCGGAGCCTTCGGGGGCTGGCGCGCCGCCCGCCTCAGCCCGGCCGAGGCTCTGCGGTCGGTCGCGTGATCGCGCCGCCCTCGACACCCACGACAGACCAGGAGAAGAAGATGACCATCACCGACACCACCGCCACCGCTTCGGAGACGGATGCCGCGGCTCCGCTGTACCGCGCCACCGGCGTCACGCGCACCTACGCCCAGAAGGGGCGGACGGTGAAGGCGCTGACCGGCGTCGACCTCGAGATCGGCACGGGCGAGTTCGTCACGATCCAGGGGCCGACCGGCGGGGGCAAATCCACCCTGCTGCAGTTGCTCGGGGCGCTCGACCGCCCGTCGTCCGGCTCCCTGACCCTCGGAGGCACCGAGCTCGCCTCGGCCTCGTCGAAGGAGCTCAGCCGCATCCGCGCCGAGGAGATCGGGTTCGTGTTCCAGGGATTCAACCTGATCCCCACGCTCACGGCCGCCGAGAACGTCGACATGGCGCTCGAACCTACCTCCCTCGACAAGGCCGAGCGGCGCCGCCGCGTGACCGAGGCGCTCGAACACGTGGGGCTCGCCGACCGCGGCGATCACCTGCCCACCGAGCTCTCCGGGGGTCAGCAGCAGCGGGTCGCGATCGCGCGGGCGATCGTCAAGCGCCCGCGCGTGCTGCTGGCCGATGAGCCGACGGGAAACCTCGACGAGAGCATGCGCGATGAGATCCTCGCGCTGCTCGAAGGGCTCTGCGCCGAGGGCATCACGATGATCGTCGTGACGCACGACTCGGCCGTCGCCCGCCGCGCCACCCGGCGCCTGCGGCTCACGAAGGGAACTGTGCAGGACATCACGAAGTAGCGCTGATGCAGAAGGGCCCCGGCGTGATGCCGGGGCCCTTCGTGTGAGTCAGCGCGAGGTCAGTGGGTGTCCTCTGCCTCGATCTCGGTGCGGTCGCCCGACCACTGCGTGTGGAAGGTGCCTTCCTTGTCGATGCGCTTGTAGGTGTGGGCGCCGAAGAAGTCGCGCTGCCCCTGCACGAGGGCGGCGGGCAGGCGGTCGGCGCGGATGCCGTCGTAGTACGACAGTGACGACGAGAACGCCGGAGCCGGGATGCCGGCCTGTGCGGCGGTCACGACGACGCGACGCCAGGCGGCCTGGCCGCGGGTGAGCGCCTCGGCGAAGTACGGTGCGGTCATGAGCACCGGGAGCTCGGGGGTCTCGGCGTAGGCGTCGGCGATGCGGTTCAGGAACTGCGCGCGGATGATGCAGCCGCCGCGCCAGATCTTCGAGATCGCCCCGAGGTCGATGTTCCAGCTGTACTCGGCGGCGCCGGCACGGATCTCGTCGAAGCCCTGCGAGTACGCGACGATCTTCGACGCGTAGAGCGCGAGGCGCACGTCCTCGATGAACTGCTCGGTGTTCTCGGCCGAGACGGTGAATTCCTCGTCGGGGCCCGGGAGGGCGCCGGCGACCGCGCGCTGCTCGGGGTGCGACGAGAGCGAACGGGCGAAGGTCGCCTCGGCGATGCCCGAGACGGGAACGCCGAGCGAGAGGGCCGTCTGCACGGTCCATGCCCCGGTGCCCTTGGCGCCGGCCTGGTCGAGGATGACGTCGACGAGGGGCTTGCCGGTCTCGGCGTCGACCTGGCGGAGCACCTCGGCGGTGATCTCGATCAGGTACGACTCGAGCTCGCCCTTGTTCCACTCGGCGAAGATGTCGGCGATCTCGGAGGGGCTCTTGCCCGTGCCGCGACGGATGAGGTCGTAGGCCTCGGCGATGAGCTGCATGTCGGCGTACTCGATGCCGTTGTGCACCATCTTGACGAAGTGACCGGCGCCGTCGTGGCCGACGTGCGTCACGCAGGGCTCGCCCTCGGCGATCGCCGCGATGGACTTCAGGATCGGGCCGAGGGTGACCCACGACTCGTCCGAGCCGCCGGGCATGATCGAGGGGCCGGTGAGGGCGCCCTCCTCGCCACCGGAGATGCCGGCGCCGACGAAGTTGATGCCGGTCTCGCGCACCGCCTTCTCGCGACGGATCGTGTCGGGGAAGTACGCGTTGCCGCCGTCGACGATGATGTCGCCGGGCTCGAAGACCTCGACGAGCGAGTCGATCACGGCATCCGTCGGTCCGCCGGCCTTGACCATGATGATCGCAGTGCGCGGCTTCTGCAGCGAGTCGGCGAACTCCCGGTAGGACTGCGCCGGGATGAAACCGGCCTCGGGGTGCGCATCGAGAAGGCTCTGGGTCTTCTCGTAGCTGCGGTTGAAGATCGCCACCGTGTTGCCCTCGCGGCTGGCGAGGTTGCGGGCGAGGTTCGACCCCATGACGGCGAGTCCGACGACTCCGATGTTGGCTGATGCTTCGGGCACAGAAGGCTCCTCGATCGTGAAGAAGGGTTGTTCTCAGCGTATCGCTGTCACCGGGGGCCCGTGCGCGTGTGTCTCGGTTTGCGTCGGCGGCCGGGCGGACCCCCGTCTGCGGGCCTCTACGCTGGATGCAGACGGCGTCTTCGAGGAGGAATCAGCGTGGTGCACAGCGGAACCAGACTGCGAGCGGTGGTAACGGTGCCGTTGCCCGAGGAGCAGTGCCGACTGATCGAAGAACTCGAGCCCCGGTTGGAGGTCGTGCGCGACCATTCACTCGTGCATCCCGCACGCTGGCCGGCCGATTGGTCGGGGGACCCCGACCACGTCCGCACCGCCGAGCAGCAGGCGTCGTTCGACGCGATGGTCGACTCCGCCGATGTCCTCTTCGGCATCCCCGACGTGGACGCGGAGGCCCTCGCCCGCACCGTGCGTGCGAATCCTGCCCTGCGCTGGGTGATGACGACGGCCGCGGGCGGAGGATCGTCGGTCAAGGCGGCGGGTCTCGACCGCGCCGAGCTCGATCGCGTCGTCTTCACGACGAGCGCGGGCGTCCACGGCGGTACGCTCGCCGAGTTCTCGGTCTTCGCGGTGCTCGCCGGGGCGAAGGGACTTCCGAGGCTCCTCGACGACCAGCGCACCCGCACCTGGCCGGACCGCTGGCAGATGCGGCAGCTCGACGAGATGACCGTGCTGGTCGTCGGTCTCGGCGGTATCGGCGCGGAGTGCGCGCGCCGCTTCCACGCGCTCGGCGCCACGGTGTGGGGCACGACCCGTTCGGGGGAGCCGGTGGAGGGCGTCGACCGTCTGATCCCGCTCTCCGAGCTGACGGATGCCGTGGCCCACGTCGACGCGATCGTCGTGACTCTGCCGGGCACCGAGCAGACCCACCATCTGATCGGCGCCGACGTGCTCGCCGCCGTCAAGTCCGGCGTGATCCTCACCAACGTCGGTCGCGGAACGGTCGTCGACGAGGCCGCGCTCCTGCCCGCTCTCGACGACGGGCGCGTGGCGTTCGCCGGCCTCGACGTGTTCGAGCAGGAGCCCCTCGCCGAACAGTCGCCGCTGTGGAGCCACCCCCGCGTGCTCGTGAGCCCGCACACCGCGGCGATCAACGCGAACGAGGAGGAGCGCATCGCGCGCCGCTTCGCCGACAACGCCTCCCGTCTGCTCGACGGTCGACCGCTGCGCGCGGTCGTCGACACCGTCGAGTTCTACTGAGCGGGATTCTCTTGAGCGCGTTCGACGGAGGAGGAGTCCGATGACCGTGCGAATCATCGTGATGGGGCCGAGCGGCTACGGCACGTCGACCGTGGGCCTGGCGCTCGCCGCGGGCCCTCGAGGCGGATGACCGCATCGTCATCCCGTGCTCGGCGCTGCGTCGTGTCTACCGCGATGCGATCAGGGCGGAGTCGCCGGGTGCCTTCTTCGCCGAGCTGACCGTCGACAGGGGGCGTTGGAAAGCGCATGCGCGCGCGGGTGGACCATTTCATGCCGGCCGCGCTGCTCGACTCGCAGTTTTGCGACCCTCGAGCCGCTCGAGGAGGACGAACGAGGGACGCGCGTCGAACCTGCGGGCATCGACCGCAGCGTGACGCTGATCGAGGTGGCGTTCGGGGAACCGACCGCCCGAGGCGTCAGTCCTTGCGGTAGCCGGAGCGGCCGAGCGAGAACAGTGCCGCGAAGCTGGCGACCAGGGCGCCGACGGACATCGCGCCGATGACCCAGAGGAGGACGTGCGAGAAGAAGGCTCCATCGAGCATGAGGGGTCTCCGTGATCTGCGAGAGGGCGGACGGTGTTCCCAGCCTATCGGGTGATCCGGTACCATTGATCGAGTACCTCGGCGAGGGATGGTTGCGCGCGTGCGCGAACGTCCGTTATCGACGCGGCGATGCGAGTCCCCGGTGGCTTTCCTCACGTGTCCATGTCGAGAACACGACAACACACAGACCACCGCGCGGCGCAATCGCTGCGTGCCCCGAAGGAGAACCTCATGTCTGAAGACACCAAGGTCCAGGCCGAGCTGCGCAACAGCTTCGGCAAGGGCTTCGCCCGCCGTCTGCGCGCCGCCGGCAAGATCCCGGCCGTCATCTACGGCCACGGCACCGAGCCCGTGCACGTCGCTCTGCCCGGCCACCAGGTCTCGCTCATCATCCGTCGCGCCAACGCGCTGCTCGAGCTCGACATCGAGGGCACGCCGCAGCTCGCCCTGGTCAAGGACGTCCAGAAGGACCCCGTGCACCAGATCATCGAGCACATCGACCTCCTGGTCGTGAAGAAGGGCGAGAAGGTCGCCATCGACGTGCCGATCGTCGTCACCGGCGAGTCGGCTCCCGGAACGATCGCCAACCTCGACGCGACCACGCTGTCGATCGAGGCCGAGGCCACGCACATCCCGCAGAACGTCGAGGTCTCGGTCGAGGGCCTCGAGGACGGCACGCACATCACCGCTGCCGACGTGAAGCTCCCGAAGGGCTCGACGCTGCTGACCGACGCCGAGGTGCTCGTCGTCGCCATCTCGATCCCGGCTCTCGAGGTCGAAGAGGACGAGGCGCCCGCCGAGGGCGAAGAGGCTGCCGCCGAGGAGCCCGCCGCGGAGTGATCTCCGGCTGAATCACCGAAAGAGGGGGCGCGATCCGATCGCGTCCCCTCTTTCGTACCCCGACCGGGCAGCCGTCGCGCGCCCGTGCGAGAGGATGAGGACATGACTTCCCCCTGGCTGGTGGTGGGGCTCGGCAACCCGGGTCCGCGCTACGAAGCGACCCGTCACAACATCGGTCAGATGGTGGTCGACGAGCTCGCCGCGCGCCGTAACGAGAGCTTCCGCGAGCACAAGGGCGGAGCGCGCGTCGTCGAGACCTGGCTCCGGCCCGGTGCCGACAAGATCGTGCTCGCCAAGCCGAACACCTTCATGAATGTGTCGGGCACGCCCGTGGCGGCCCTCGCACGCTTCTACTCGGTGCCGGCGGAGCAGATCGTCGTCGTGCACGATGAGCTCGACATCCCCTTCGACACCGTGAAGTTGAAGACCGGCGGGGGGCATGGTGGTCACAACGGCGTGCGCGACATCGCGCGGGCGATCACCACTCCCGAGTTCCCGCGTGTGCGGGTCGGGATCGGGCGCCCCGTCGGGCGCCAGGATCCGGCGGACTGGGTGCTCTCGCCGTTCGGTAAGGACGAGAAGCCGAACCTGCCGATCCTCGTCTCGGATGCCGCGGACGCGGTCGAGCTCCTCATCGGCGAGGGGCTCCTCGCCGCCCAGCAGAAGCACCACGCGCCGCGCTGAGGTGCAGGGCGCGGAGTCGTTCAGCGCAGGGTCGTGTAGCTCAGAGCGCGTCAGCTGTAGAGGCCGATGCCTCCGGCTGCGGCTCCGGCGCCGAGCGCGACTCCGGCGATGAGGAAGAAGATCGCGGGGGCCACGACGGCGACGATGAGTGCGCCGATTCCCTGGCCGCGACCGCGCTTGCGGGCGATGGCGATGATGCCGAGCACGATCGCGGCGATGCCGAGGATCGTGCCGGCCCAGAACGAGATCTCCGCCCACAGCACCTGGTCTCGGGCGGGGGAGAGGACGGCGAGCGACGAGAGGTCGTCACTGTTGAGGCGCACGATCGCTTCGGGCACGCGTCGGCCGACCTCGTACGAGGCGAACGCCGCCACGATCGGGGCGACGACGGCGGCGACGAGGGCGAAGACGAGGGACAGCGTACCGGTCAGCTTCGACGGCCGAGGCGCCGGGTCGGGAACGGTGTACGCGCCGCCGGGCGCCGCGTATCCGCCGACCGGCACCTGATAGGCCCCGGGAGGTGCGGTGTATTCGGGTGCGGTGTAGCCGGGCGCGAGAGGAACGGGCGGTACCGCTGACCCGTACGCCGCCGGAGCGTGCGCGGGCGGTGCCGGCGGTGCGGCCGGTGGTGCCGGGGGCACGGATCCGTAGGGCGGAGGCAGCTGGGGATCGGTCACGAGGTCATCCTAGGGTGAGGGGTCAGACCCGGCGGAGCAGGCCGACGCGGTCGTAGACCTGTGCGAGCGTCGCATCGGCCACGGCATCCGCGCGGCCGGCGTTGTCGGCCAGGATGCGGTCGAGCTCGGCCGGGTCGTCGAGGAGCTCGAGCGCGCGGGCGCGCACCGGCTCGAACTCCGAGACGACGACCTCCGCGAGGCCCTTCTTGAAGTCCCCGTAGCCGCGTCCAGCGTACTCGTCTTCGATCGACGCGACCTGGCGGCCGGAGAGGGCCGCATAGATCGTGAGCAGGTTCGAGACGCCGGGCTTGTTCTCGCGGTCGAAGCGCACGGAGCCCTCGTTGTCGGTCACCGCGCGCATGATCTTCTTCGCGGACTTGGCCGGGTCGTCGAGCATCCATAGCACGCCGGCATCGCTCTCAGCCGACTTCGACATCTTCGACGTCGGGTTCTGCAGGTCGTAGATGCGCGCGGTGTCCTTCTGGATCACCGGCATCGGCACCGTGAACGTTTCGCCGAAGCGCGAGTTGAAGCGCTCCGCGAGGTCGCGCGTGAGCTCGACGTGCTGCTTCTGATCGTCACCCACGGGTACCACATCGGTCTGGTACAGCAGGATGTCGGCGGCCATGAGCACCGGATACGTGAACAGCCCGACGCTCGTGGCGTCCTGACCGTAGCGCGCCGACTTGTCCTTGAACTGCGTCATGCGCCCGGCTTCGCCGAAGCCGGTGATCGTGCTGAGGATCCAGGCGAGCTCGGCGTGCGCGCGCACGTGCGACTGCACGTACAGGGTCGACAGCGACGGCTCGATGCCGGCGGCGATGTACTGCGCGGCGGTGCGGCGCGTCTTCTCGCGCAGCACCGCGGGGTCTTGAGCGACGGTGAGGGCATGCAGGTCGACGACCGAGAAGTAGGCGTCGTACGAGCTCTGCAGATCACGCCACTGGAGGAGCGCCCCGATGTAGTTGCCGATCTGGAGGGAGTCGGCGGAGGGCTGCATTCCGGAGTAGAGGCGAGGCTTGGTCACGCGTTCAATCCTATGGGGCGGCGGAAGTTCTGAGCGCCGGGTCAGTAGGTGTAGTCGACGACGACCGGGGCGTGGTCGCTCCAGCGCTGATCGTAGGCGGCCGCGCGGGCCACGTGGTAGCCGGTGGCGCGCTCGGCCAGCGCCGGCGTCGCGAGGTGGTAGTCGATGCGCCACCCGGAGTCGTTGTCGAACGCCTGTCCGCGCATCGACCACCAGGTGTAGGGCCCCTCGACTTCGCCGTGGAAGCGGCGGCCGACATCGACCCACCCGAGGCCGGTGCCGACCGTGCCGTCGACGCCCGTGACCTCGGTTCCTGCCGCGCCGAGGAAGCGGTCGAAGTACGCGCGTTCACGGGGGAGGAATCCGGCCTTCTTGCGGTTGCCGCGCCAGTTCTTGATGTCGAGCTCGCGGTGGCCGACGTTGAGGTCGCCCGTCACGAGGGCGAGGGCGTCCTCGGCTCCGAGCTCGCTCAGGCGCGGGCCGAAGGCGTCGAGGAACTTCCACTTCTCGTCCTGCTTGGGGGTGTCGGCCTCGCCCGAGTGCACGTAGGCGCTGACCACGGTGAGCGGACGGTCGCCGATCAGGAAGTCGGCCTCGATCCATCGGCCCTTCGAATCGAAGTCCTCGGCGCCGAAATCGGTGCGCGAGGCCCGGGCGGGAACGCGGCTGGCGATCGCGACGCCGGCGCGGCCCTTCGCGGTGGCCTCGTCGTGCACGAAGGACCACCCCGGCAGGGCGGCTTCGAGGTGCTCGTCCTGCCCGCGGACCTCCTGGAGGGTGAGGATGTCGACCTCGGCGGAGTCGAGCCATCCGCTCATCCCGTTCCGGGCGGCCGCCCGGATCCCGTTGACGTTGACCGAGGCGATACGCAGGTGAGGCATGTGATCCAGCCTACGGGCGGGGGCGGACATTGCCGGTCGTCACGCCGTCCGCCTCGGCATCCGCCCGCGCATCCGTCAGTCGCCGCTGCGCGGCCTTCAGCGTTCGCCGTGCGACCGGCCGCCGGTACCACGGCGCCGTGTCGACCGCTTCCTGCGCGCGCCGGACCTCGACCCGCGCGGCGAGGAGGAGCGCCTGCTCCTCGGCGCGCCGGGCGGCGGCCGCGTCCTCGTGCTCGAGCGGCTGATCCTTGTCCTCCGCAGCCACCGCGATCCAGGAGGCGGCCATGAGCACGACGATCGCCAGCCAGCGGCACCACAGCAGCAGACCGACGATCACGGTGAAGGAGGCGAGCAGGGGATTGCTCGGCACGTGCGAGAGCAGCAGGCCGGCGCCGAGCTGCAGCACGACCATCGCGCCCCCGCCGAGCATCGCGCCCGGCCAGATGAATCGCCAGTGCAGCTGGGTGCCGGTGAGGAAGCGCACGAGCATCGCCAGCGCCGTCGCGTCGAGCGCGAACGCGACGACGACCGACACGGTCTGCGCCCCGAACGAGAAGAACCAGGTGCTGGTGCTCCACGCGAAGAGCAGGAAGATCTGCTCGAGCGCCCAGACGCTCAGCGAGATGAGCACCGCGCCCACGAGCATCGCGCCGCCGAAGACGATCGCCGCGAAGAAGTCGCGAGCCTTGAGCAGCCAGTAGGCGCGGGCATCGAACGGCAGACCGAAGAGATCGCGCACGGCGCGACGGGTGAAGGTGACGGCGCTCACCGCTGTCCACAATGCCACGCCGACGGCGATCGCACCGGTGATCCCGAGGACCCCCGAGGCGTTCTGGGCGATCTCGGTCACGTTCTCGACCGTGAACACGCCGTCCGGGCCGATCAGGCCGGGGAGATACGTGTTCACGAGGCGCACGAGCGCCTCGATCGCGATACTGCTCGCCCCGAGCCAGAGGCCGGCGCCCGCGAACCCGACGTACAGGAGGGCGAAGAGGGCGAAGAGCACGTAGTAGCTCATGCCTGCCGACAGCAGGAAGCCGTTGCTGAACGCGAAGTTGCGCCAGACCCGCACCGGGAAGGCGGCGAGGGTGCGATCCTTCAGCTCCGTCACGCGCTCGAGGGGAGCCTCGAGTCGGGCGCGAAGGGGACGGGGAGCGGACATGCCCTCCACATTATCGACAAGGGAGAACAGGCCGAAACGCGAGAACAGGCGGTTCCGCGAGGGAACCGCCTGTTCTGAAAAGACTGCCTGCTGCGGGTCAGGGGCGACCGCGCAGGACCGCCTGCTTGACCTCGGCGATCGCCTTCGTGACCTCGATACCACGGGGGCAGGCCTCGGAGCAGTTGAAGGTCGTGCGGCAGCGCCAGACGCCTTCCTTGTCGTTGAGGATGTCGAGACGCACGGCGGCGTTGTCGTCGCGAGAGTCGAAGATGAAGCGGTGCGCGTTGACGATCGCGGCCGGGCCGAAGTACTGACCGTCGGTCCAGAAGACGGGGCACGACGAGGTGCACGCCGCGCACAGGATGCACTTGGTGGTGTCGTCGAAGATCTCGCGGTCGGCGATCGACTGCGTGCGCTCCTTGCCCTTCTCCGGGACCGAGCTCGCGACGAGGAACGGCTGCACCTCGCGGTAGGAGGCGAAGAACGGCTCCATGTCGACCACGAGGTCCTTCTCGAGGGGGAGACCCTTGATGGCTTCGACGTAGATCGGCTTCGAGATGTCGAGGTCCTTGATCAGCGTCTTGCAGGCGAGACGGTTGCGGCCGTTGATGCGCATGGCATCCGATCCGCAGATGCCGTGCGCGCAGGAGCGACGGAAGGTCAACGAGCCGTCGACCTCCCACTTGATCTTGTGCAGCGCGTCGAGCACGCGGTCGGTGGAGTAGAGCTCCACGTCGTAGTCGACCCAGTGCGGCTCGGAGTCGACCTCGGGGTCGAAGCGGCGGATGTTGAAGGTGACGATGAAGGACTGGATCCCGGTCTCTTCGGTCGTGTCTGCGGGGGCTTCGGCGATGGCGTTCGACATGCTCAGTACTTCCTCTCCATCGGCGGGTAGTTCAACTCGCCCTGCTCGTTCTTGGTGAAGACGACGGGCTTCCAGTCGAGCTTGATGTGGTCGCCCGGGTCGGACGAGTGCGCGTCTCCGGTGAGGTACGCCATCGTGTGCTGCATGTAGTTCTCGTCGTCGCGCTTCGGGAAGTCGTCGCGCATGTGACCGCCACGGCTCTCTTCGCGGTTCTGCGCGGCGTAGACGACGACCTCGGCGATGTCGAGCAGGAAGCCCAGTTCGACGGCCTCGAGGAGGTCGGTGTTGAAACGGTGGCCCTTGTCGTCGACGTGCACGTTCTTGTACCGCTCGCGCAGCTCGGCGATGACGCCCAGCACGTGCTGGAGCGACTCGTGCGTACGGAAGACCTGTGCGCCCTTGTCCATCTCGTCCTGCAGCGTCTTGCGCAGAACGGCGATGCGCTCGGTGCCCTGGTTGTTGCGCAGGCCCTCGAGCATGTCGGAGACGAAGGCCGCCGGGTTCTCGGGGAGCGGCACGAACTCGGCCGTCTTGACGTACTCGACCGCGTTGCGACCGGAGCGCTTGCCGAACACGTTGATGTCGAGCAGCGAGTTCGTGCCGAGGCGGTTGGCTCCGTGCACCGAGACGCATGCGCACTCGCCGGCCGCGTAGAGCCCCGGGACGATCGTGTCGTTGTCGGCGAGTACCTCGCCGTTGTTGTTCGTGGGGATGCCGCCCATCGCGTAGTGCGCGGTCGGCATCACGGGCACCGGCTCGACGACGGGGTCGACGCCCAGGTAGGTGCGCGCGAACTCGGTGATGTCGGGGAGCTTGGTCTCGAGGACCTCGGCACCCAGGTGCGTGCAGTCCAGCAGCACGTAGTCCTTGTGCGGACCGGCACCGCGGCCCTCCGCGACCTCCTGCACCATGCAGCGCGCGACGATGTCGCGGGGAGCGAGGTCCTTGATCGTCGGTGCGTAGCGCTCCATGAAGCGCTCGCCCGAGGCGTTGCGCAGGATCGCGCCCTCACCGCGGGCACCCTCGGTGAGCAGGATGCCGAGGCCGGCGAGGCCCGTCGGGTGGAACTGGAAGAACTCGAGGTCCTCGAGCGGGAGGCCCTTGCGCCAGACGATTCCGACGCCGTCGCCCGTGAGGGTGTGCGCGTTGGAGGTGGTCTTGAAGATCTTGCCGAATCCGCCGGTGGCGAAGATCACGGCCTTCGCCTGGAAGACGTGCAGCTCACCGGTGGAGAGGTCGTAGGCGACGACGCCGGAGACCTGCGTCTTGCCGTCGGCATCCTTCACCGTCAGCAGGTCGAGCACGTAGAACTCGTTGAAGAAGTTGATGCCGAGCTTCACGCAGTTCTGGAACAGCGTCTGCAGGATCATGTGGCCGGTACGGTCGGCCGCGTAGCAGGCGCGGCGCACCGGAGTCTTGCCGTGCTCGGCCGTGTGACCGCCGAAGCGGCGCTGGTCGATCTTGCCCTCGGGCGTGCGGTTGAAGGGGAGGCCCATGTTCTCGAGGTCGATGACCGCGTCGATGGCCTCCTTCGCGAGGATCTCCGCCGCGTCCTGGTCGACGAGGTAGTCGCCGCCCTTGACCGTGTCGAAGGTGTGCCACTCCCAGGAGTCCTCCTCGACGTTGGCGAGCGCTGCGGCCATGCCGCCCTGCGCCGCACCCGTGTGCGATCGAGTCGGATACAGCTTCGAGATCACCGCGGTCTTCGCACCGGGGCCCGCCTCGATCGCCGCGCGCATGCCGGCGCCGCCGGCGCCCACGATGACGATGTCGAACTGGTGGTAGTGCACGCCGTCACGGACGACGGAATCCTGCGTCTCGGTAGTCACTTCTCGTATGCCTTCTTCTTTAGTTGCCCAGCGACTGGCACGAATCCCACAGCGTGCTCGACTCGGTCACGCCCAAGCAGGGGTCGAACGTGAACACGACGAGCGTGCCGAGCAGGATCAGCAGTCCGGCGGCGAGGCCGAGTGCCCAGATGAGCGCCTTGCGGGCGGTGTTGTTCGTGACGTAGTCGTTCACGATCGTGCGCATGCCGTTCGCGCCGTGGATCAGCGCGAGCCACAGCATCAGCACGTCCCACCACTGCCAGAACGGGGTCGCGAACTTGCCGGCGATGAACGCGAAGTCCAGGGCGTGGATGCCCTCGCCGACCATGAGGTTGATGAAGAGGTGGCCGAAGATCAGCACGACGAGCACGAGGCCCGAGGCGCGCATGAAGATCCAGCCCCACTTCTCGAGGTTGAATCCGCGGCGGCGACGGGCCGGCGCTGCGATGGTCTGCGCGGACATCAGTGTCCACCTCCCGTGAATCCGGCGAACGCGAGCATGAGGTGTCGCGGCACGAAACCGGCCATGATGATGCCCCACACCAGCAGAACGCCCCAGAAGAGCTGGCGCTGGTACTTCGCGCCCTTCGACCAGAAGTCGACGGCGATGATGCGCAGTCCGTTCATGGCGTGGAACACGATGCCCGCGACCAGGACGACCTCGCCGATCGCCATGATCGGGTTCTTGTAGGTGCCGATGACGGCGTTGTACGCCTCCGGCGAGACCCTGATCAGCGCCGTGTCGAGCACGTGCACCAACAGGAAGAAGAAGATGGCGACTCCGGTGATGCGGTGAAGCACCCACGACCACATGCCTTCGCGACCCCGGTAGAGGGTGCCGCGGGGGGTCTTGGACGTGGTTTCCGAAATCGACGGTGTCAAGCGAGCGCTCGTGGACACGGTCGTCCTCCCTGGATCGATGTGCGTCGGTCGCATGCCGACAGGCACGCCCGATCGGGGTCCATCCTATTCCCGTCTCGGGTGGCGAGGCGACGAAGGGGAGCCTAAGTCCGGCGGGTCTTGAGGCGTTCTTGAGCGGCACCCCGAGTCTCCGATCGCCGCGGGATACCCTGGCGGGATGACGGACCCGATCGAAGACTTCTACGCCGTGATCCCCGCGGGCGGCATCGGCAGTCGGCTGTGGCCGCTGTCCCGAGCGGATGCACCGAAGTTCCTGCACGATCTCACCGGGTCGGGTCACTCGCTGCTGCGCGACACCTGGGACCGGCTCGTCCCCCTCGCGGGTCCCGATCGCATCGCCGTCGTCACCGGGCGCGCCCACCGCGCCGCCGTCGAGGAGCAGCTGCCGGGCATCGCCGATCTCAACGTCTTCCTCGAATCCGAGCCGCGCGAGTCCGCTGCCGCGATCGGCCTCGCCGCCGCCATCCTCCACCGCCGCGACCCCGACGTGATCATCGGCTCCTTCAGCGCCGACCACGTGATCCGCGGCACGCGCGTGTTCGAGTTCGCGGTGCGGGATGCCGTGGAGGTCGCCCGCGAGGGGTACATCTGCACCATCGGCATCTCTCCCACGGAGCCGGCCGTCGGATTCGGCTACATCAAGATGGGGCCCGAACTCGTGGTCGACGGGGCTCGCGAGGCCGCCCTCGTCGACACCTTCGTCGAGAAGCCTGATCTCGAGACGGCCAAGGAGTACCTCGCCGACCGTGGCTACCTCTGGAACGCGGGCATGTTCATCGCGAAGGCGAGCGTGCTGCTCGACGAGCTCGCGGCGAACGAGCCCGAGCTGCACGCCGGGCTCCAGGAGCTTGCCGAAGCCTGGGACGACCGCGAGACCCGAGGCCCCGCGGTCGATCGGATCTGGCCGCGTCTGAAGAAGATCGCGATCGATTACGCGGTGGCCGAGCCCGCCGCGCGCCGCGGGCGCCTCGCCGTGGTGCCGGGTCACTTCGACTGGGACGACGTGGGGGACTTCGCCTCTCTCACGAAGCTCATCACGAACGGGCGCAAGAACGACCTGGCCGTCCTCGGTCCGAACGCCCGCGTGCTCTCGGATGCCGCGAGCGGAATCCTCGTGAGCCAGACTTCGCGGGTCATCAGCCTGGTGGGCGTGCAGGACATCGTGGTGGTCGACACGCCCGATGCACTGCTGGTCACGACGGTCGAGCACGCGCAACGGGTGAAGGGCGTCGTGGAGTCGCTCAAACTCACGGGACGAGGCGATGTGCTCTGATGAGCACGGGGCGGTGCTCATCGGCGCTCCAGGTTTCGAGTTTGTAAAGATTCACCGGAGCGAGGGGCGCCGGTATACGCAATCGTTGAAACAGTAGGTAACTTTGATCGATCCGCGAGGGACGCGGTTCCGTTCAGGGAGGCACTGAGTTGACCATCTCCACCACCAAGAAGCTTCTCGGCGCGACCGTCGCCGCGAGCGTCATCTTCGCTCTCGCCGGTTGTGGCCAGGCACCGGCCGAATCGGGCGGCGACGCGGGCGGCGACACCCCCGACTTCCTGCCCTGCATCGTCTCCGACATGGGCGGCTTCGACGACAAGTCGTTCAACCAGCTCTCGTTCGAGGGCGCGACGAAGGCCGCCGATGAGCTCGGCGTCAAGCTGAAGGACGTCCAGTCCAACGCCGAGACCGAGTACGGCCCCAACATCACCAACCTCGTCGACGAGGGCTGCAACGCGATCGTCGCCGTGGGCTTCGCCCTCTCGGCCGCCACGGTCGAGGCCGCCACCGCCAACGAGGACGTCGACTTCATCCTCGTCGACGACGCCGCCGACAACGACTTCGACGGAACCAAGGATGCGGACAACATCAAGCCGCTCCTCTACGACACCGCTCAGGCCGCCTTCCTCGCGGGCTACCTGTCGGCCGGCTACTCGAAGACCGGCAAGGTCGGCACCTTCGGTGGCATGGAGTTCCCGACCGTCACCATCTTCATGGACGGCTTCAAGCAGGGCGTCGACCACTACAACGAGGTCAAGGGCACCGATGTCCAGGTCGTCGGTTGGGACGGCACGACCGGTTCGTTCACGGGCGGCTTCGAGGCCAACCAGGACGCCAAGCAGGTCGCGGTCAACGTTCTCGACCAGGACGTCGACGTCATCTTCCCCGTCGGCGGCCCGATCTACCAGTCGGCGCAGCAGGCCATCAAGGAGTCCGGTAAGGACGTCGCTCTGATCGGCGCCGACGCCGACCTGTTCGAGACCGACCCGAGCACGGCGGACGTCGTCCTCACCTCGGTCCTCAAGGCCATGGACCTCTCGACCTACGAGGCCGTCCTCGCCAGCGGCAAGGGCGAGTTCGACCCGGAGACCTACATCGGCACGCTGGAGAACGAGGGCGTCGGCATCGCCGACCTCCACAACTTCTCCGACAAGGTCGACTCCGGCCTGCAGGACGAGGTCACCCAGCTGCAGCAGGACATCATCGACGGCACCGTCACCGTCAACTCGTACCTGAGCGAGTGAATCACTGAGAACGGGGAGGCCGACGCTCGTCGGCCTCCCCGTTCCGTCCTGTCGGGAGGCATTCCCGACGCTCCGGTCTGCTGAATAGGATCGAATACATGAAGCTTGAACTGCGCGGCATCACGAAGAGATTCGGGGCGCTGACAGCCAACGACCACATCGATCTCACCGTCGAAGAGGGCGAGATCCACTGTCTTCTCGGTGAGAACGGCGCCGGGAAGTCGACGCTGATGAACGTTCTCTACGGCCTCTACCAGGCCGACGAGGGCGACATCCTGCTGGACGACGTCGTCCAGCACTTCGACGGACCCGGCGACGCCATGGCGGCCGGCATCGGGATGGTGCACCAGCACTTCATGCTGATCCCCGTCTTCACCGTCGCCGAGAACGTCATGCTCGGCCACGAGCAGACCCGATTCGGAGGTCGTCTCGACCTCGCGGCCGCTCGCGCGAAGGTGCGCGAGATCTCGGACCGCTTCGGATTCGCCGTCGACCCCGACGCGCTCGTCGAGGACCTCCCCGTCGGCGTGCAGCAGCGCGTCGAGATCATCAAGGCGCTCTCGCGCGAGGCGAAGGTGCTCGTGTTCGACGAGCCGACCGCCGTGCTCACGCCGCAGGAGACCGACGAGCTGATGGCCACGATGCGCCAGCTCAAGTCGCAGGGCACCTCGATCGTCTTCATCACCCACAAGCTCCGCGAGGTCCGCGAGGTCGCCGATCGCATCACCGTGATCCGCCTCGGCAAGGTCGTCGGCGAAGCATCGCCCACGGCTTCGAACGAGGAGCTCGCGTCGCTCATGGTCGGCCGCGCGGTCGAGCTCACCGTCCACAAGGACGCCCCGACGCTGCGCGACAACGGCCTGAGCGTCCAGGGCCTCACCGTCACCGACCGCTCCGGCATCGTCCTCGTCGACGACGCGAGCTTCGAGGTGCACGGGGGAGAGGTCCTCGCGATCGCCGGTGTGCAGGGCAACGGCCAGACAGAGCTCACCGAGGCGATCCTCGGCCTGCAGGATCACGTGCGCGGCAGCATCCGTCTCGACGGCGAGGAGCTCGTCGGACGCAGCGTGCGGCAGATCCTCGACGCGGGTGTGGGCTTCGTGCCCGAGGACCGCAGCGTCGACGGCCTCGTCAAGGAGTTCTCGATCTCGGAGAACCTCATGCTCGACCGGTCGTTCGGCGGGGAGTTCGTCTCCGCCGGAACGGTGCGCCGTGGTGCTCTCGACGAGTTCGCCCGCGCCAAGATCGCCGAGTTCGACATCCGTACGCAGGGACCGGCGCAGGCCGCCGGCCGCCTGTCGGGCGGCAACCAGCAGAAGGTCGTCCTCGCCCGCGAACTCAGCCGCGACCTCGCGCTGTTCGTCGCCGCGCAGCCGACCCGCGGAGTCGACGTCGGGTCGATCGAGTTCATCCACAAGCGCATCATCGACACGCGCGATGCCGGTGTTCCGGTGATCGTGATCTCGACCGAGCTCGACGAGGTCGCCGCCCTCGCCGACCGGATCCTCGTGATGTACCGCGGCCGCGTCGTCGGCATCGTGCCCGGCAACACCCCCCGCGATCAGCTCGGTCTGATGATGGCGGGCATGAACGGAGAGAACGCATGAGCGTCGCAGAGACCAAGGGACCGCTCGCCGAGCCGGAGACCGTCGTGGCCCCCTCGCGCTGGCGTGTGGCGTTCCAGCAGATCATCTCGGGCAACGCGATCATCTCGGTGCTCGCCGTCCTGATCGCGGTCGTCGTCGGCTCGATCATGATCGCGGCCACCAACGAAGAGGTGCAGGAGGCGGCGGGGTACTTCTTCGCCCGTCCCGGTGACATGATCGCCGCCGTCTGGCAGGCCGTCAGCGGTGCGTACGCCGCGCTGTTCCGCGGAGCGATCTACAACTTCAACGCCGACGACTTCGCCACCGGCATCCGCCCGCTCACCGAGACGCTCAAGTTCGCGACGCCGCTGATCGCGGCCGGACTCGGTGTCGGTCTGGCGTTCCGCGCCGGTCTGTTCAACATCGGTGGCCAGGGACAGATGCTGATGGCGGCCGCGGCCGGCGGATACGTCGCGACGCAGATCGACATGCCGTTCCCGCTGCACCTGATCGCCGCCGTCATCGCGGGTATGGTCGCCGCGGCCCTGTGGGCCGGTATCGCCGGATTCCTCAAGGCACGCACCGGCGCGCACGAGGTGATCACGACGATCATGCTCAACCACATCGCCTTCTACCTCCTGGCGTGGATGCTGGCGACGCAGGGCATCCTGCAGGCGCCGGGTTCGAGCAACCCGAAGACGGCTCCGATGCCCGACTCCGCGGTGCTCCCGTCGCTGCTGGGCGATTCCTACAAGCTGCACTGGGGCTTCGTCGTGGCACTCGCCGCCGTCGCCTTCACCTGGTGGCTGCTGGAGCGCTCGTCGCTCGGCTTCCGCTTCCGTGCCGTCGGCGAGAACCCGGCGGCCGCGCGCGTCGCCGGCATCAACGTCGGAAAGATGTACTTCGTCGTGATGCTGATCGCCGGAGCCCTCATCGGCATCGCGGGCATCAGCCAGATCCTCGGCACCGAGACCAGCGGCTTCGGCGGTTCGATCGACGCCGGTATCGGCTTCGACGCCATCACGGTCGCCCTGCTCGGGCGCTCGTCGCCGATCGGCATCCTCGGCGCCGGACTCCTCTTCGGCGCGTTCAAGACCGGTGGCTTCACGATGCAGTCCTCGCAGGGCATCCCGATCGAGATCGTGCTCGTCGTGCAGTCGCTGATCGTGCTCTTCATCGCCGCGCCCCCGCTGGTGCGTGCGATGTTCGGTCTCCCGCAGCCCGGGCGTCCCTCACGCAAGAAGACCCGAGCGGCCAAGAAGTCGCAGAAGCAGGAGGTGTCGGCATGAGCGCCGTCACGAATGCCGCCGTCGCGATCGAGGAGCCGCGCGCCGTCGCCGTCGCCTCGTGGAAGGCGCCGATCATCTTCGGGATCTTCACGGTCCTGTTCGCCCTGCTGCCCTTGCTGGCGCCGCGCGAGGGAGAGACGACCTTCCGTCTGGCCTCGGCCGATGCGTTCTTCGCGATCCCGGATGTGGTCCTGCCCGCGAACGCGACCGCGTGGATCGCCGTCGTCGTGCTCGCCGCCGTCACCGTGTTCGCGTTCGTGCGGGCATCGGCTCGCCGCAGCATCCCGCTGTGGCTGGTGATCGTCTACGTCGCGGCGCTCCTGCTGGGCTTCCTCGCCTGGGCCGCGGCCGGTGAGACGCTGCGCATGATCAGCCTGCTCGGGGGAGCGCTGGCCCTGGCCACGCCCCTGATCTTCGGCGCCCTGGGTGGCGTGATCGGTGAGCGCGCCGGTGTCGTGAACATCGCGATCGAGGCGCAGCTGCTGGCCGGTGCCTTCTCGGCCGCGATCGCCTCGTCGATCACGGGGTCGCCGTGGGCGGGTCTGGTCGCTGCGATGGGGGCGGGCATGCTCGTCTCGCTCGTGCTCGGCGTCTTCACGATCACGTACTACGTCGACCAGGTCATCGTCGGTGTCGTGCTGAACGTGCTGGTGATCGGTCTGACGACCTTCCTCTTCCGCGTGGTGCTCGCCCCGAACACCGAGACCCTCAACAGCCCGGCCACGTTCGACACCGTGTCGATCCCCGTGCTGAGCGAGATCCCGGTCATCGGCCCGATCCTGTTCCGCCAGTCGTTCATCGTCTACCTGATGTTCTTCGTGGTCGCGCTGGTCTGGTTCGGTCTGTACCGCACCCGCTGGGGTCTGCGTCTGCGCGCGGTCGGCGAGCACCCGCAGGCCGCTGACACGGTCGGCATCAAGGTGCTGGCGACCCGCTACCGGGCGATCCTGCTCGCGGGTGCCGTGGCCGGAATGGGCGGTGCGTTCTACACGCTCGTCTCGGTGCCGCGCTTCAACCAGGAGATGACGGCGGGCGCGGGATTCATCGCTCTCGCCGCGGTGATCTTCGGTAAGTGGGACCCGATCAAGGCCACCCTCGCGGCGCTGCTGTTCGGCTTCGCCACCAACCTGCAGGGCGTGCTCAGCGTCATCGGATCCCCGGTGCCGAGCCAGTTCATGCTCATGCTGCCGTACGTCGTGACGATCTTCGCGGTCGCCGGCCTCGTCGGGAAGTCGCGGGCCCCCGCGGCCGACGGCGAACCGTACATCAAGTCCTAGGAGAGACATGACAGACATCGACTGGGACGAGCTGCGTCAGGTCGCCACGTCCGCCATGGAGAAGGCCTACGCCCCGTATTCTCGCTACCGCGTGGGGGCTGCGGCCCTGGTGGGCGACGGTCGCATCGTCGCCGGCTGCAACGTCGAGAACGCCTCCTACGGCGTCACGCTGTGCGCCGAGTGCGCTCTCGTCGGCGATCTGCACATGTCGGGCGGCGGCCAGCTCGTCGCCTTCGTGTGCGTGAACAACGACGGGCAGACGATCATGCCGTGCGGACGCTGCCGTCAGCTGCTGTTCGAGCACGCGATGCCCGGGATGCTGCTCGAGACCGTCTCCGGCATCCGCACGATCGACGAAGTACTGCCGGATGCGTTCGGCCCCCGCGACCTGGAGGACGCACGATGATCACGGTAGAGCCCTACGACGCGGTCGACGTGATCCGCGCGAAGCGCGATGGCGGAGCCGTTCCGGAGCCCGCCCTGCGGTGGATGGTCGACGCGTACACGCGCGGCTACGTCTCGGACGCGCAGATGGCGTCGTTCGCGATGGCGATCTTCCAGCGCGGCATGGAGCGCGATGAGATCCGGGTGCTCACCGACGCGATGATCGCGTCGGGGGAGCGGATGAGCTTCGCCTCTCTGGGCAAGAAGACGGTCGACAAGCACTCCACGGGTGGCGTGGGCGACAAGATCACGCTGCCGCTCGCTCCGCTGGTCGCGGCGTTCGGGGTGGCGGTGCCGCAGCTCAGCGGCCGCGGCCTCGGCCACACGGGCGGCACGCTCGACAAGCTCGAGTCGATCCCCGGCTGGCGCGCGGCGCTCAGCAACGAGGAGATGTTCGCCCAGATGCAGGGCGACGTGGGTGCGGTGATCTGCGCGGCGGGTTCCGGTCTCGCCCCCGCCGACAAGAAGCTCTACGCGCTGCGCGACGTGACCGGCACGGTCGAGGCGATCCCGCTGATCGCGTCGAGCATCATGTCGAAGAAGATCGCGGAGGGCACGGACGCCCTCGTGCTCGACGTCAAGTTCGGGTCGGGCGCCTTCATGCAGGACATCGATCGTGCGCGCGAACTCGCGCGCACGATGGTCGCGCTCGGCACCGATTCGGGCGTCGCGACGACGGCTCTGCTCACCGACATGAACGTGCCCCTCGGCTTCGCGATCGGCAATGCCAACGAGGTGCGCGAGTCGGTCGAGATCCTGGCCGGCGCAGGTCCCGCCGACGTCCGCGAGCTCACGATCGCGCTGGCCCGCGAGATGCTCGCGCTGGCCGGTCAGCCGGATGCCGATGTGGAGGCGGCTCTCGACGACGGGCGCGCGATGGATCAGTGGAAGGCGATGATCCGCGCGCAGGACGGCGACCCGGATGCCGCGCTTCCGGTCGCCCGCGAGACCCACGTCGTCACGGCGCCCGCCGACGGCGTCGTCAGCCGCATGGACGCCCTGCCGTTCGGCATCGCGGCCTGGCGTCTCGGCGCCGGCCGTGCGCGCGCCGAGGACCCCGTGATCTTCGAGGCGGGGATCGACCTGCACGCGAAGCCGGGCGACCGCGTCGTCGCCGGACAGCCGCTGTTCACGCTCTCGGCGGCCGACGAGGCGCGCTTCCCGCGCGCGATCGAGGCGCTCGAGGGAGCGTGGGAGATCGGAGCGGATGCGCCCGCGCGCGGACCGATCGTGCGCGAACGCATCACGGCCTGACCTCCGGCCCGCTACCCTGAACACGGCGGTCACCACCGCCACACTTTTCTGCGACTGGAGGATCCCCATGGCGATCGATGCGAACGGCGACGTCAAGATCCAGGGGATCTCCCTGCGGAGTCTGCCGAAGGTGTCGCTGCACGACCATCTCGACGGCGCGCTGCGTCCGGCGACGATCGTCGAGCTGGCGGATGCCGCGGGCATCGAGCTGCCGCAGAGCGATGCACGCTCGCTCGGGCGCTGGTTCGCGAAGCAGAGCGATTCGGGCTCGCTGGTCGAGTACCTGAAGACGTTCGACCTCACGATCGCGGTCATGCAGACGCCGGAGGCGCTGACCCGGGTGGCCCGGGAGTTCGTGCAGGACCTGGCGAAGGACGGCGTGATCTACGGCGAGGTGCGCTGGGCACCCGAGCAGCATCTGGCGGGCGGCCTCAGCCTCGAGCAGGTCGTCGAGGCCGTGCAGCAGGGGATCGAGGAGGGCGAGGACGCCGCGGACGCCGCGGGGCACAGCATCCGGGTCGGCCAGCTGCTGTCGGCGATGCGCCAGCACGATCGCGCCCGCGAGATCGCGGAACTCGCGGTCGACTTCCGCGGGCGCGGCGTGGTGGGCTTCGACACCGCGGGCCCCGAGGACGGCTTCCCGTCGTCGAACTATGGCGAGGCCTTCGACTACCTCGCCGACAACTTCTTCCCCGTGACGGTGCACGCCGGCGAGGCGGCCGGACTCGACTCGATCCGCTCCGCGCTGCTCGACGGTCGCGCCCTGCGCCTGGGGCACGGCGTGCGCATCGCCGAGGACCTCGAGGTCATCACGCGTGAGGGCGACGAGGTGCAGGTGCAGTTCGGGGACGTGGCGCGCTGGGTGCGCGACCGTGAGATCCCTCTCGAGCTGTCGCCGTCGTCGAACCTGCAGACCGGGGCGGTCGCCGCCTGGGGCTCGGAGCTCGCCGACCACCCGTTCGACCTGCTCTACCAGCTCGGCTTCGCCGTCACCGTGAACGTCGACAACCGCACCATGAGCGCGACCTCGCTCACCCGGGAGCTCGCCCTGCTCGTCGAGGCGTTCGAGTACGACCTCGACGATCTCGAGACGTTCCAGTTCAACGCCGCGGCCGCGACGTTCCTCCCGGTCGAGGAGCGCGAAGAACTGGTGGAGATGATCGCCGAAGGCTTCGACGCCTGACCATGACGACACGGGGGAGCCGTTCGCGGGCGCGGCGCAGACGCCGGGGGATCTGGATCGGCGCGGTCGTCGCTGTGGTGGTCGTGGCCGGTGGTGCCGCGGCAGCGTTCACGTGGATGAATCGTGAGCCCGAACCGATCCCGCGCGTCGAGGCCACGCCGATCGAGCGCCCGCTGACCGCGGCGCAGCAGCTCGTCGCCGACTCCGGCGACCCGAACGGGTGCGCCGTGTCGTTCACGGGTGAGGGAATCGCGCTCGACATGCAGGTGCAGTCGCAGGGTGCGCTCTACGCGTACCTGCCGATCCCGGCGCAGGACGGCCGCGTGTTCGCCGGGTGGTACGCCACCGCCGACGACGCGGCGGCGCAGAACGTCGCGGCGCGCGTCAACGGCGCGGACGCGGTCGTGTGCACGGATGCCGAGGTCGAGCTGTTCGGCGCGTGGACGACGCCGGAGGCGAACGCGGCGGCCGATGTGCAGGTGCCGATCCTCATGTACCACCAGTTCACCGCGAACCCCGAGGGGGAGTCCGGGTGGCTGCGGGGCAACTACGCCTACATCGGCGACTTCGACGCGCAGATGAACCACATCGCGACCACCGGGTTCTACCTGCCCACATGGGACGAGCTGAGCGCGTTCATCGACGGTCGGCTGTCGCTTCCCGCGCGCTCCGTCATCATCACCGACGACGACGCCGACCAGACGTGGTTCGACCTCGCCGTGCCGGTCGTCGACAAGTACGAGCTGCTCTCGACGTCGTTCATGATCACCGCCTACCGCCAGGACCCGCCGCCGTCGCCGTACGTGCTGCGACGCTCGCACACGCACGACATGCACCAGGCCGGCGCCAACGGTCGGGGCCGCATGGAGAACTGGACCGCCGACGAGATCGCCGCCGACCTCAACACCTCCGGCGACGCACTGGGCGTGCGCGAGGTGATCGCCTACCCGTTCGGGCACTACAACGACACGGCGAAGCAGGGCGTGACGCAGGCCGGCTTCGAGATGGCCCGCACCATCGAGCCGGGCTACGTCGAGATCGGCACCGACAAGCTGGCGCTCCCCGTCGTGCGCATCGACTACGGAATGGGCCTCGACTCGCTGATCTCGCGGATCGGCTGAGCCGCGCTCAGCCGGCGGCGGCCAGCGCCTCCTCGGCGAGGAACGCACCGAGGAGCTCGGTGACGGTGGCGTGCATCTCGTCGTCGGGGATCGAGGGCGTGCCGTCGCCGGCCTGCGGCCCGTAGTCCCCGAACGAGGCGTGCGAGGCGCCGTCGATCTCGACGAGGTCGGCATCGGCGGGCAGGTTGCCGCGCGCATCCGCGATCTTCGCCGGCGTCGAGAGGCCGTCCTCGGAGCCGGCGAGGCTGAGGACCGCGAGATCGGTGTCGGACAGATCGTTGGAGCAGTAGGAGCCGAAGAGCACGAGGGCGTCGGCATCCGCCGCGAGCTGGCAGGCACGCACGCCGCCCAGCGAGTGGCCGCCCACGGCCCACGCGTCGACGTCGGGCGCGGCGGAGGTGAAGGAGTCGAGGGGTCGCGGGTCGAAGAAGGCGAGGTTCAGCCAGGGGCGGGTGATCACGACCGTGACCCCCTCCTCGACGACGCCCTGCAGGATCGCGGCGTACGCCCAGGGGTCGACCTTCGCGCCGGGCACGAAGACGAGCCCGATCTCGGAGTCGCCGTCGGCGGGCGTGAGGACGATGCCCTGCTCCGCGTCGTTGACCGTGATCGCGGGGTTCTCGCGCACGGCGGCGAGAGGTGCCTTCTCCGCCCCCATCACACCGATCTGGCTCCAGGCGACGATACCGCCGGCGCCGAGGACGAGGATGATCAGGATGCTCCACAGCGTCCACTTCAGGACGCGCCGGCCACGCTTCTTCTGCACCTGCCCAGCTTACGTCGGGCGCCTGTGAACGAGCACAGGTCTAAGCGCTGGCGAGGGCGCGCAGCTCGCGCCGGACCGCACCGCGGTAGGCGTCCTTGTTCACGTAGTAGGCCATGCGGTCGAGATTCAAGTAGTGGTAGCCGCCGGTGAGGTCTGGCCAGGCGGATTCGGTGACTCTCGCGCGGAACCGGGCCGCGCGAGACGGGTCGCGCTCGGCCGCGTCGAGATATGCGGCGACGAGCTCCGCCTGCTCGTAGCGCCCCTGCCAGCCGATCCCGGATGCCTCGATCATGCCCATCATGAACAGCCCGTTGAACGACGACGGGAAGATGTGCAGGAACAGCTCGGGGGAGGCGCCGCGCCAGTTCAGGTGCGCGGAGTCGACGAACGGGTAGTCGAGCCGATAGCCGGTCGCGAGGAGCACCAGGTCGTAGTCGCCGGACGACCCGTCGCGGAAATGCACGGTCGAGCCGTCGAAGCGGTCGACGTCGGGGCGGACGCGCAGGTCTCCCTGGCCGAGGTGATTGAGCACCATGGTGTTCACGATCGGGTGCGACTCGTAGATGCGGTAGTCGGGCTTCGGGAAGCCGAACCGCACGGGGTCACCCGTGAACGCACGCAGCACGCGGGAGTCGAGGGCCTGCTTGAGCCGGGCGGGGAGCGGGCGGCCCTGGTTCAGGGTGTCGCTCGGCCGGCCGAAGAGGTAGCGCGGCACGAAGTAGTAACCGCGACGCACGCTCATGTCGATCGCGTCGGCGCGGTGCACGGCATCCACCGCGATGTCGCAGCCCGAGTTCCCGGCGCCGACGATCAGCACCCGGCGTCCTGCGAGCTGCGCGGGAGAGGAGTAAGCGCTCGTGTGCAGCACCTCGCCGGCGAACCCGCCCGGGAAGGTGGGGACGTTCGGCTCGGCGAGCGTGCCGTTCGCGAGCACGACGCCGGCGTACCGGCGCGTGTGCTCGCCGTCCGGGCCGGCGCTCGTCAGGTCCCAACCGCCGTCGTCGCGGGGGTCGAGCCGGGTGACGCGCGTGTCGAAGCGGAAGAGCTCGGTGAGGCCGAAGTGGTCGGCGTACTCCCGGAAGTACTCGAGCAGCACCGCATGCCCGGGATAGTCGACCGTGGATCGCATCGGGAACTCGCGGAACTCGGTCGTCGTGCGCGACGAGATGAGGTGCGCCGACTCGTACATCGTGCTGCGCGGATTGGAGATGTCCCAGAGACCGCCGACGCCGTGCGAGGCCTCGTAACCGTCGACGGGGATGCCGCGCTTCTGGAGCGCGCGGACGGCGGCCAGGCCCGACGGGCCCGCACCGATCACGGCATAGGTGTCCATGTTGCCCCCGCACGTCTGTGTACCGAAAACGCCCCCGCACCCCGATCGTATCGGGGTGCGGGGGCGTCCGCGATCGATGGCTCAGGCGGCGCGGAGAGCGTCCTGCCGGGTGGCCACGACCGCCTCGACGGCGGCGAAGAGCGGATGCTGCGGCTCCAGTCCCGTCGTGCGCGTCGTGAACGTCTGCGCGTCCAGCGTGCCGAGCAACTGACGCAGCTCGACGGACTGGGTGTCCTCGGCATCCTCGAACTCGAGGGTCGCCGCGATCGCCGCGACGAGGGCATCCGTCGACAGGCCGTGCTCGGCCGCGGCGGCGGCCGGGCCGATGAACCGTTCGTGCCGGGAGATCTTGCGCAGCGGCTGGCGTCCGACGCGCTGCACCGTGTCGATGAGCGCCGGATTGCGGAAACGCTCCAGGATCGTCGCGCGGTACTCGGCGAGATCGGTCGGGTCCAGCCCGTGGGTCGCCGCGAGCACCGCCGAGGTCTCCTCGAGGGCCGCGCCGACCGCCGTGGCGATCTGCGGATCGGCGAGGGCGTCGGAGATCCGGTCGATGCCGGCACGGGCGCCGAAGTAGGCGGTGGCCGCGTGGCCGGTGTTGACCGTGAACAGCTTGCGCTCGATGTACGGGGCGAGGTCGTCGACGAAGTGCGCTCCGGGGATGCTCGGCAGCGTGCCACCGAAGGGGCCCTGCTCGATCGTCCACTCGAAGTACGGCTCGACCGTGACGTCGACGCCCGCACCCTCGGGCTGGGCCGGCACGATGCGATCGACGGCGGTGTTCGCGAACACCGCGCGTGCGAGCAGATCGGGCGCATCGGCGCCCGCGGCGCTCTCGATCTCGGCGCGGAGCAGATCGGTCGCGCCGATCGCGTTCTCGCACGCCATGATCACCAGCGGTGCAGCGTCGGGGGAGCGGCGGGTGAGGCCGGAGACGATCGTCGGCGCGATGAAGCGCAGCACCGTCGGTCCGACCGCGCACGTCACGACATCGGCCGTGGCGACCTCGTCGGCCGCGGTATCCGGATCGGTCTTGCTGTTGACGGCGCGGAACCCGGTCACCGTGCGGTCGATGCCCCCTGGCCCGACCTCGTGCACCGTGTACGAATCGACCGCGTTGATCGCGTCGACGAGTGCGTCCGCCACATCCGAGAAGACGACCTCGTAGCCGCCCTCGTGGAGCAGGAGACCCACGAAGCCGCGGCCGATGTTGCCGGCGCCGAACTGGACGGCCTTCATCCCTCGTTCACCGCCGAGAGCAGGGCGAAAAGCTCGTCGGGGGTCTGCGCCGCCGTCAGTTTCGCGACGTCGTCCTCGTCGGAGAACAGGATCGCGATCTGCGAGAGGATCTCGAGGTGCTCGTCACCGCGGCCGGCGATGCCGATCACGAACGTCGCGGGCTCGCCCGCCCAGTCCACGCCGCCGTCGTAGCGCACGACGGAGAGGGCCGAGGCGAGGATCGCGTCCTTGGTCTCGTTGGTGCCGTGCGGGATCGCGAGGCCGTTGCCCATGAAGGTCGAGACCGTCTCCTCGCGCTGACGCATCGCGTCGACGTAGGCCGGGGTCACTGCGCCCACCGAGACCAGGATGTCGGTCGCCTCCTGCAGGGCTTCCTCCTGCGTCACCGATCCCGGGTGGATCCGGATCTGGTCGAGGGTGAGAACGCTCATGATGATTCCTTTCTGAGAATGGTCCGGTGGGCGGATGCCGCAGCATCCGCCCACCGGGGTGTGTCACGCGTCGGTGCCGCGCTGGGCGCGCACCATCTCGACGACCTCTTCATACTTCGGGGAATTCATGAAGTTGTCGACCGATACGTGCAGGGAGTTCGGCGACTGGGCCTTCGCGCGATCCGTCAGCTGCTGCTGCGTGATCACGAGATCGGCCGTCCCGTCGAGGTTCGCGATCGCCTGATTGGTGACCGTGACGCCGTCGACGCCCGCCTTCTTGAACTTGTTGCGCAGGACGCTCGCGCCCATCGCGGAGGAACCCATACCGGCGTCGCACGCGAACACGACGTTCTCGATGCGGCGGTCGGTCGCGACGGCGGTGCCACCGGCGGCTGCGCCGCTCGAGGTGCGCAGTGCGTCCATCGCAGCGGAGGACTTGCCCTTGTTGGCCTCGGTCTGCGCGATCGCGGCGCCGAAGGTGTCGCCCTCTGCCTCGAGGTCGCGCTTGCGGGAGGCGCGGAGGATCACGGCGGTGATGAGGAAGGTCACGGCCGCGGCGATGAGCACCGACAGGTAGACGACGACGAGGTTGCCGACGCCCGAGCCGATCGCTCCGGCGGTGACGGCGATGATGCTGCCCGGTGCGGCCGGGAAGCCGAGACCGCCGCCGAGGACCATGTTCGTCGTGACACCGGCCGCGCCACCCGCGATGAGGGCGAGGATGGTGGTCGGCTTGCTGAGCGCGTACGGGAAGTAGATCTCGTGGATACCACCGAAGAACTGGATGACGGCCGCGCCCGGAGCCGAGGCCTTCGCCGCACCGACACCGAAGAAGGTGAACGCGAGCAGCAGACCGAGACCGGGGCCGGGGTTCGCCTCGATGAGGAAGAGGATCGACTTGCCCGTTTCGGCGGCCTGCTCGATGCCGAGCGGGGTGAAGACGCCGTGGTTGATGGCGTTGTTCAGGAAGAGCACCTTCGCGGGCTCGACGATGATCGAGACCAGGGGCAGCAGGTTGAGCGAGACGAGCCAGTCGACTGCCGCACCGAGCACGGCGCTGATGCCGAGCATCACCGGGCCGAAGGCGAAGAAGCCGACGATCGCAAGGATCATGCCGAGGATTCCGGCCGAGAAGTTGTTGACGAGCATCTCGAAGCCGGGGCGGATCTTGCCGTCCCACAGCTTGTCCATCTGCTTCGTGATCCACGCCGCGATCGGACCCATGATCATCGCGCCCAGGAACATCGGGATGTTGGTTCCGACGATGACACCCATGGTGGCGATCGTCGCCACGACGCCACCGCGCTCGCCGTAGACCATGCGGCCTGCGGTGTTCGCGATGAGCAGCGGCAGAAGGTAGGTGACCATCGGGCCGACCAGACCGACGTAAGCGAAGATGTTGCCGTCGGCCCCTTCGGCGACCGCTGTCATGGCCCCCTGCCATCCGATGACGGCGGAGTCTCCGCCGCCGCCGATGATCTCGGCCACCGGAGCCCAGTGCCAGCCGAAGGGGCTCTTGGCGCCGAAGAACCCGGCGGGGATGAACAGCATGGTGATGAAGCCCCACGCGATGAACGCCGCGATGTTGGGCATGATCATGCCGGAGAGGAACGTGCCGAAACGCTGCACGCCCGTTCGGAGCCCGTTCGCCTTGGCGGGGGCTGGTGACGTCGTCGTCATGATGTCGTCTCTTTCTGGTGAGGAGGGAGGGCCGCGGATGCTTCCACCACGGCCAGGCGTGCACCGGCGGCGTCGTCCGCCGCCAGTGCGAGCTCGGCGAGGTTACGGGCCTCGTCGAGCGTGCGTTCGGAGAGCGCGTGGCGGACGTCCGCCAGCGCTGCGGGAGCCATCGAGAGGCTCGTGGCGCCGAGGCCCACGAGTACGACGGCGAGGAGGGGATCGGCGGCGGCCTCGCCGCAGATGCCGACGGGCTTGCCCAGGCGAGAACCTGCGGTCCCGACCTCGCGCACGAGGCGCAGGACAGCGGGGTGCCAGGGGTCCTGGAAGCTCGCGACCGATCCGAGCAGGCGGTCCGCGGCCATCGTGTACTGCGTCAGGTCGTTGGTGCCGATCGAGGCGAAGTCCGCGTGCGCGAGCACCCGGTCGGCGAGCAGCGCGTTCGCCGGCACCTCGACCATGACGCCGGCGGTCTTCAGCCCGTATTCGCGGGCGAGGCCCGTGAAGTACGCGGTCTCCTCGACGGTGGTCACCATCGGTGCCATGACCCACAGGTCGGCGGAGGTGGCGGCATCCGCCTCGGCGAGAGCCGTGAGCTGCTCGCGCAGGATGTCCTCGCTCGCGCGCAGGGAACGCAGACCCCGGAGCCCGAGTGCCGGGTTCTCCTCGTGGGCGTCGTTGAGGAAGGCGAGCGGCTTGTCGGCGCCCGCGTCGAGCATGCGCACGACGACCTTCTTGCCCGGGAACGCGGCGAGCAGCTCGCGATACGACTCGCGCTGCTGAGCGATCGTGGGCGCCTGCGTGGCCGAGAGGAACAGGAACTCGGTGCGGAAGAGCCCCACGCCCTCGGCGCCGCGCTCGACGGCGTCCGCGGCATCCGCGGGCTTGCCGAGGTTCGCCAGCAGCGGGATCGCGGTGCCGTCGGCCAGCGCCCCCGGCGTCGCGGGTGCGGCGTCGGCGGAGGCGCGCTCCGCGGCGCGCTGGGCGGCGCGGTCGAGGGCGTCCTGCGCGGGGTCGGCGGTGACGATCCCTGCCGCGGCGTCGACGATGACCGTCGTGCCGGTCGCGAGAGCCGCTGCCTCGGTCGCTCCGACGATCGCGACGATGCCCTTCTCACGGGCGAGGATCGCGGTGTGCGAGGTGGGGCCGCCGTCGCTCGTGATGAGCGCGAGCACCTGGTCGAGATCGAGCAGGGCGGTGTCGGCGGGTGCGAGGTCGCGCGCCACCAGGACGAACGGATGCCCCGGGTTCGGCACACCGGGCGCCTCGACGCCGCGCAGACGGGCGAGCACCCGCTGGGCGATGTCGTCGAGGTCGGCGGCGCGCTCGCCGAGGTAGCCCCCGACGGCCTCGAGCGTGGCCTTGAATCCCGCGAAGGCGTCGTGCACGGCCCACTCGGCGGTGGATCCGGCGTCGATGCGCTCGTCGACCTCGTCCTGGAGCGTCGGGTCCTCGGCGATCATCGCCTGAGCTTCGAGCACGTCCTGGGCCGATCCGCCGGCTGCCTCGCCGCGAGCGGTGAGCTCCTGGGCGACGACCGCCACGGCCTCGCGCACGCGGGCGCGCTCCGCCTCGGCGCCGACGGTGCTGGGCGTCTGGTCGGGCGCGGGCAGCGCCTCGGTCATGCGCACGACCGGGCCCTGCGCGACGCCGAGCCCGATGCCGACTCCGCGCAGCTCGCTCATCACGATTCCTGGTCGTGGTCGGTGGTCAGCAGTTCGGTGAGCGTGTCGAGCACGCCCTCCGCGCTGTCACCGTCGGCCGTGAGGGTGACGTAGTCGCCGTGCTCGATCGCCAGGGCGATGACCCCGAGGATGCTGGCCGCGTTGACGGCCTTGCCGGAGTCCTTGGCGATCGTGACGGGGATGCCCGCCTCTTTGGCGGCCTGCGCGAAGAGCTTCGCGGGGCGCGCGTGCAGTCCGTGGGAGGAGCCGATCCGAACGGTGCGTGAAACGGTCATGGTGTTCCTTTCGGGGTGGTCTCCGCGGCGAGCAGCGCGCGCACCAGGGCGAGCGTCCGTTCCCCGTCGCGGTCGGCGAAGATGTCGGCGGGCAGGAGGGCGACGGGAACCCCGGCGCTCGCGCGCAGGGCGTCCACCCGGTCCGCGAGGTGCGGGCCGACGAGGAGCGCATCCTGTGCGCCGGGGAAGACGGAGGATTCCACTCCGGCGACGGCATCCCACGGGAGACCCGCGTCGGATGCGGCGCGCCGCAGTCGCTGTGCGACGAACGTGCTCGACGCACCCGCGCCGCACACAATGAGGATCCTCATCGATTCCACCTTCCTGAGAACAGTCTGTGAAAGACCGGGGGTGGGGTGCCAACAAGAACCTTTCCGCCCCTGCGGAACCCTGCTTCCGGCCCCCGCTCCGGCCTCGGCCTGACATCATGGGAGGGCGGCGCACAGAGAAGTCGCGCACGTACGACGAGCAGAGGGAGGATCATGTCGCGCCAGCGCCAGGACCAGATCCTCACCGCTCTGCTGCGCCGGGGCTCGTGGGCGACCGCCGCCAGCCTCGCCGATCTGGTCGGGGTGACACCCCGCAGCATCCGCTCGTACGTCGCCGCCCTCAACGCCCGCGTCGGCGGTGACGCCGTCGAGTCCGGACCCGCGGGCTATCGAGCGGGCCCCGCCGCGCGCGACGCCCTCCGCGCCCGGTCGGGTGGCGAGTCAGCCCCGCGCGATCGTCTGCACGCGGTGGTGCGGATGCTCCTCGACGAGCCGGACGGCATCGATATCTACGCGACCGCCGAGCGGATGCACGTGAGCGAGGCGACCCTCGAGGCCGACCTCGCCCGGGTCCGCGGTCTGCTCGACGGCACGGACCTCGTGCTCGAGCGCGATCGGGAGATCGTGCGGCTGCAGGGCACCGAGGAGGAGCAGCGCCGGCTGATCTCGCGCCTCGCCCACGACGAGATGGATGCCGCGTCGTTCCACCCCGAGACGTTCCGCCGTGCGCTCGCCGGCACGGGGATGTCGGCCGAGGCGGTCGGCCCGTTCAAGTCGGCGCTCGTGCGCGAACTCGGCACGCTCGGCTACTTCGTGAACGAACTCGCGATCTCGGACGTGCTCCTGCACATCGCGATCGCCACCGACCGTGTCGCCTCGGGGTACGCGATCGCCGGCGATCCGACCGGAGCGCACGACGAGATCCCGCGGATGGGGGAGATGATCTCCCGGCTGGCGACCGAGCACTTCGGCGTCGAACTGGGGGAGGGCGACAGCCGGCACCTCGCCTCGCTCGTGCTCACCCGGGTCGTCGCTCCCGGCGAGGAGGCGACACGGGAGGTCGCCCGCAGCGGTGTGGAGGCCGGGGTCGAAGACGCGGTGCGCGCCGAGCTCGCCCGCGCTGCGGCCGAGTACGACGTCGACCTCGTCGAGGACTCGTTCGTGCTCCGCCTCTCGCTGCACGTGCAGAACCTGCTCCGGCGTACGCAGGGCCAGGCCTTCGCCCGCAATCCGCTCACGCGCTCGCTGAAGACCTCGTACCCCATGATCTTCGAGGTCGCGGTGTCGATCGCCTCAGGGCTGCACGACCGTTTGGGCACACCGATCCACGACGACGAGATCGCCTACATCGCCATGCACGTCGGCGGCCGGCTCGAACGCAGCCGCAAGGCCGCGACGATCCTCACCGCGACCATCGTCTGCCCCGGGTACTACGAGTTGCACGAGCTGCTGCGCTCGAGCGTCGACCGTTCGCTCGGCTCGGCGATCGAGGTCACGAGCGTCGTGACCAGCGTCGACCCCGATTGGTCGTCGTTCGACACCGACCTCGTGCTCAGCACGATCGAGCCAGCCCTCACCGGCGAACGCTTCGTGCGCATCCACCCGTTCTTCACCGACTCCGACGTCGAGCGCGTGCAGCAGGCCGCCGGGCGTATCCGCCGCGGTCGCCGGCTCACGCACCTGCGCGAGGAGCTCGCCCAGTACTTCGACGCCGACGCCTTCGTGCACCCGCTCCCCGACGAGGGCGAGGAGGCGATCATCCGGCGCCTCGGCGGACTGCTCGTGGGCACCGGGGTGATCGGCGAGGACTACGTCGAGAACACGATCGTGCGCGAGCGCATGTCGTCGACTGCGTTCACGGACGCGCTCGCCGTGCCGCACGCACTGCAGATGACGGCGACGCGCACGTCCATCGCGATCGGCGTGGCCGACGGATCGGCCGCGTGGGCGGACGGCCGTGTGCAGGTCGTGGCGTTGGCCGCCTTCAGCGAGGGTGACCGCGCGGCGTTCCAGACCGTGTTCGAGCAGCTCGTCGAGGTCTTCAGCGAGCGCGAGAGCGTGCAACGGATCGTGCGCCGGGGAACGACCTTCGAGGCCTTCCTCGACGAGCTCGTCGCCGTCATCGACGGCTGAGCGTTCTCGCCGTCCCCGTTGCGGGCATCAGGGCGGTGTCAGAGCGGCGTCACGGCGCCGGGGCGAGCACGGACGCGAGCTCGTCGAGCAGATCGTCGGCACCCGGCCCCGCCGCGGTCTGCAGCTCGACGGCATCGCCGGTGCCGAGCGCGAGGTCCATCACCGCGAGCACGCTGCGCAGATCGACGGTCGTCCCGTCCGAGGTGCGCAGGGTCACGGGCGAGTCGTGGGCCTGCACGAGACGGACGATCTCGGCGACGGGTCGGGCATGCACTCCGTTGTGCGCGCTGACGATGACGTGGCGGGTCGGCATGCTCCGATCGTATCCGGGTATGCCGACGGCGCGCGGCCCCGCGGGGCCACGCGCCGTCGTGAGCGGTCAGGAGCGCTCGTCGAGGAGTTCCCGCACTCCGGTCTCGATCTCGACGACCGCCGCACGGGCATCGTCGGACGAGGCACCCGCGGCGTCGATGTAGACCTTGAGCTTGGGCTCGGTACCGCTCGGGCGCACGATCACCCGTGAGCCGTCGTCCAGCCGGTAGCGCAGTACATCGCCCGAGGGCTGGCTGGCGGCGGCGTGCAGGAGGTCGTCGACCGAGGCGACCGGCCGGCCGGCGATCTGGACCGGGGGCAGCGTGCGCAGGGCCAGCATGACGCGTCCGATGATCGAGAGATCGTCGACGCGGATCGAGACCTGACCGCTCGAGAAATGCCCGTAGGTGTCGCCGAGTTCCGCGAGCAGGTCCGCGATCGTCGCCCCGCGGTCGCGGGCCTCGGCGGCGAGGCCGAGGATCGCGACGGCCGCGGAGATGCCGTCCTTGTCGCGCACCGTTTCGGGGTTAACGAGGTAGCCGAGGGCTTCCTCGAAACCGAAGACGATGCCGGGGGCGCGTGAGATCCACTTGAAGCCGGTGAGCGTCTCGTGGAAGTCGAGACCGTGGTGCGCGGCGATCGCGCCGAGCCCCGGCGACGACACCAGCGAGCACGCCAGCGCTGCACCGGGCGTCCCGGCGGCGGCGCGCGCGGCACGGGCGCCCAGGAGCAGGCCGACCTCGTTGCCGGTGAGGCGACGCCATCCCTCGGGCGCCGAGTCGTCGGGGATGGCGACGGCGAGGCGGTCGGCATCCGGATCGTTGGCGAGGATGAAGTCCGCGTTCGTGCGGCGGGCCCGCGCGAACGCGAGGTCCATCGCTCCCGGCTCCTCCGGGTTGGGGAAGGAGACCGTGCGGAACGTCGCATCGGGTGCGAGCTGTTCGCCGACGACGGCCGGGCGGGGGTAACCCGCGGCGGTGACGATGCGTGCGAACGTCTCCCATCCGACGCCGTGCATCGCCGTGTACACCCAGCGCAGTCCCGACGCACCCTCGGGAGCGGGGGCGACCGCGGCCGTGGCCGCCACGTACGCATCGACGACGTCTTCGCCCGCGACCTCGTAGGAGGCAGAGCGGGGGAGAGCGGCGATGCTGCCGGCATCCGCGACGCGCTGGATGGATGCCGCGATCTCGGCGTCCGCGGGCGCGACGATCTGCGAACCCTCGTCAGCGCCGCCGAGGTAGACCTTGTAGCCGTTGTCGTTCGGCGGGTTGTGGCTCGCGGTCACCATGACCCCGGCATCCGCGCCGAGGTGGCGCACCGCGAAGGCGAGCACCGGTGTCGGCAGCAGACGGGGGAGGAGCACTGCGCGCAGCCCCGCACCGGCGAAGATCTCGGCGGAGTCGGTGGCGAAGACCCGCGAGTTGCGGCGTCCGTCATAGCCGATCACCACGGTCGGGATCGCGCCGCCCGCGCGCTCGCGCAAGTACGCCGCGAAGCCGGCGGCCGCCTGCGTGACGAGCACGCGGTTCATGCGGTTGCTCCCCGCACCGAGTTCGCCGCGCAGACCCGCCGTCCCGAAGGCCAGGCGGGCGCCGAAGCGATCGTCGAGGTCGGCCAGCGCGGCCTCCTCGCCGCTCGCCGCGCGCGTGATGATCCCGGCCAGCTGGTCGCGGGTTTCGTGGTCGGGGTCCTGGCGCATCCAGGCGCGAGCCTGGGCGAGCCGCTCCTCGCTCACAGCGCCTCGACCACTCGGGCGAGGAGGGCCGAGATCACCGGCTCCGCCTCGCGTCCGGCCTCGATCACCTCGGCGTGGCTGAGGGGAGTCTTCTGGATGCCGGCGGCGAGGTTCGTGATCAGCGAGAAGCCGAGCACCTCCATGCCCGCCTCGCGCGCGGCGATCGCCTCGAGGGCGGTCGACATGCCGACGATGTGCCCGCCGATGACCTTCGCCATCTGCACCTCCGCCGGCGTCTCGTAGTGCGGGCCGCGGAACTGCGTGTAGACGCCCTCGTCGAGGCTCGGGTCGACGCTGCGGGCGATGTCGCGCAGGCGCTTCGCGTACAGATCGGTGAGATCGATGAAGGTGGCGCCTTCGAGCGGGGAGTCGGCGGTGAGGTTGATGTGGTCGCTGATGAGCACCGGCTGGCCGGGCGTCCAGGTCTCGCGGATGCCGCCGGCACCGTTCGTGAGCACCATGATCTTGGCTCCGGTCGCCGCCGCCGTGCGCACGCTGTGCACGACACGGCGCACGCCGTGGTCCTCGTAGTAGTGGGTGCGCGCGCCGATGACGAGGACGTTCTTGCCGTCGGGGGTGCGGATGCTGCGCAGGGTGCCGACGTGGCCCTCGAGCGCGGGCTTCGAGAAACCGGTGACCTCGGTCGCGGGGATGGTCGCGACGGTCTCGCCGATGATGTCGGCGGCCTTGCCCCAACCGCTGCCGAGCGTGAGCGCGATGTCGTGCTTCTCGACGCCGGTGAGCCGTGCGATGTCGGCGGCGGCGGTGGCGGCGACCTCGAACGGGTCGGCGTTCGGGTCATCCAGGGGGTTGCTGTGAGTCTCGGACATAGGCTCCACTCTAGGAAGGTGACGGCTCGGCTGCCAAGATTGCGGAAGAATGGCTTTCATGTCTTCCACCCCTTTCGAGCGCACTCAGCGCGTCGCCGTCCTCGGCGGCGGTCCCGGCGGTTACGAGGCGGCCCTGGCTGCCGCTCAGCTCGGAGCCGAGGTGACCCTGGTCGAGCGCGTCGGCGTGGGCGGTGCGGCAGTCCTCACCGACGTCGTGCCGTCGAAGAGCCTGATCGCGACCGCCGATGCCGCGGTCGCGATCTCCGAGGCGAGCGACCTCGGTGTGCAGTTCTACGCGAAGGGCGAGAAGGGCAAGCCGCTCAAGCCCGAGATCGCGATCAACCTCGCCGCCGTCAACAAGCGACTGATGGCGCTCGCGGGGCAGCAGTCCGAGGACATGCGCGCGACTCTGCTCGAGGCGGGCGTGCGCATCCTCTCCGGTCACGGCCGCCTGGAGGGCTCCGACGCGATCGTCGTCTCGACCGGTCAGGGCGGCACCGACTTCGACCGCGTCGAGGCCGACACCATCGTGGTGGCGGTCGGCGCGGCTCCTCGCGAGCTGGACTCCGCCAAGCCCGACGGTCGCCGGATCCTCACGTGGACGCAGCTGTACGACATGAAGTCCCTTCCCGACCACCTGATCGTGGTCGGCTCGGGCGTCACCGGCGCCGAGTTCGCCTCCGCGTACATGAACCTCGGCGCGAAGGTGACGCTCGTCTCCAGCCGCGACCAGGTGCTTCCCGGAGAGGACCAGGATGCCGCCCGCGTGCTCGAGAAGGTCTTCAAGCGCGGTGGCATGACCGTGCTCTCGAAGGCCCGCGCCGACAAGGTCGAGACCACCAAGGACGGCGTTACCGTCACCCTCTCCGACGGCCGCACGGTCGACGGCAGCCACTGCCTCATGGCGGTCGGTTCCATCCCCAACACCGCCGACATCGGTCTCGCCGAGGCGGGGGTGGAACTCACCGAGCAGGGGCACATCCGCGTGAACCGCGTGGCGCGCACCTCGGTGCCCAACATCTACGCGGTGGGCGACTGCACGAACTTCTTCCCGCTGGCCTCGGTCGCGTCGATGCAGGGCCGCACGGCCGTGTTCCACGCGCTCGGCGACATCGTCATCCCGCTCGAGCAGATCAAGATCACCTCGAACATCTTCACCGCTCCCGAGATCGCGACCGTCGGATACTCCGAGAAGGACGTAGAAGACGGCGTGGCCGACGGCATGGTCTACAAGCTGCCGCTGGCCGCGAACCCGCGCGCGAAGATGATGGGCATCAAGGACGGCTTCGTGAAGCTCATCGCCCGCAAGGGGTCGGGAACGGTCATCGGCGGAGTGATCGTCGCCCCGAAGGCCTCCGAGCTGATCTACCCGATCGCGATCGCTGTCGAGCGGCGCCTCACGGTCGATCAGGTCTCGCGCGTCTTCGCGGCGTACCCGTCGCTGTCCAGCAGCATCACGGACGCGAGCCGGGCGATGCACCTGTTCAACATCTCCTGATCGGACGACGCGAAAGGCGCCCCACCCGCGGTGGGGCGCCTTTCGCGTACCTGGGTCCCTGAGCCTGTCGAAGGGGCCTGAGGTTCTGGACGGGCTCAGCTGATCGTGAGCAGCTGGTGCCCGGCGGAGACGGTGGCGCCGGCATCCGCATTGATGTTGCCGACGACGCCGTCCTTGTGGGCCTGCAGAGGCTGTTCCATCTTCATGGCCTCGAGCACGACGACGAGGTCGCCCTTGACGACCTGCTGCCCCTCCTCGACGGCGATCTTGACGACGGTGGCCTGCATGGGCGACTTGACCGCATCGCCCGAGGCGCCCGCGTTGGCGGTGGTGGCGTGGCTGCGACGTGCCGGCGGCACGGCGGCCGGGCGTCCGGCGCTGCCGGCGGCGACGGCCACGCGGTCGGGGAGGCTGACCTCGAGGCGTTTACCGGCGACCTCGACGACCACCGTGTGGCGACCGGCACCCGGTGCCGGGGCCTCGAGCTCGCCGTCCCACGCGGGGATGTCGTTGACGAACTCGGTCTCGATCCAGCGCGTGAAGATGCCGAACTCACCGTTCTCGGCGGTGAAAGCGGGATCGCGGACGACCTTGCGGTGGAAGGGGAGCACGGTCGGCAGACCCGAGACCTCGAACTCGTCGAGCGCGCGGCGCGAGCGCTCCAGCGCCTCCTCGCGGTTCTTGCCGGTGACGATGATCTTCGCGAGCAGCGAGTCGAAGGCACCCGAGACCGAGTCACCGGCGGTCACGCCGGAGTCGAGGCGGATGCCGGGGCCGCCGAAGGTCTTGAAGACGTGGACGGGGCCCGGCTGGGGGAGGAAGCCGCGGCCCGGGTCCTCGCCGTTGATGCGGAACTCGAAGGAGTGGCCCTGCGGCTCGGGGTCGGCATAGTCGATCGTGCCGCCGGCGGCGATGCGGAACTGCTCGCGCACGAGGTCGATGCCGGTGACCTCCTCGGAGACCGGGTGCTCGACCTGGAGGCGCGTGTTGACCTCGAGGAACGAGACGGTGCCGTCGGCGCCGATGAGGAACTCGCAGGTTCCGGCGCCCACGTAGCCGACCTCCTTGAGGATGGCCTTCGAGGCGGCGTAGAGCTGGGCGTTCTGCTCGTCGGTCAGGAACGGCGCGGGCGCCTCCTCGACGAGCTTCTGGTGACGGCGCTGCAGCGAGCAGTCGCGGGTCGAGATGACGACGACGTTGCCCTCGGCATCCGCCAGGCACTGGGTCTCGACGTGCCGGGGCTTGTCGAGGTACTTCTCGACGAAGCACTCGCCGCGACCGAAGGCCGAGACGGCCTCGCGCGTTGCCGACTCGAACAGCTCCGCGACCTCGTCGAGCTCACGGGCGACCTTGAGGCCGCGTCCGCCGCCGCCGTAGGCGGCCTTGATGGCGATCGGCAGGCCGAACTCCTTCGCGAAGGCGACGACCTCGTCGGCGGTCTCGACCGGACCGGGGGTGCCGGGGGCGAGCGGTGCGCCCACCTTCTCAGCGACGTGGCGTGCGGTGACCTTGTCGCCGAGCGCCTCGATGGCCTCGGGCGACGGGCCGATCCAGATGAGCCCCGCACCGATCACGGCGCGGGCGAACTCGGCGTTCTCGGCGAGGAAGCCGTAACCGGGGTGCACGGCGTCGGCGCCGGCGCGCCGGGCGACGGAGAGGATCTTCTCGATCTGGAGGTACGTCTCGGCGCTGGTCGCGCCTCCGAGTGCGTAGGCCTCGTCGGCGAGTCGCGTGTGCAGCGCGTCACGGTCCTGGTCGGCGTAGACGGCGACCGAGGCGATTCCGGAATCCCGGGCGGCGCGGATGATGCGGACGGCGATCTCGCCGCGGTTGGCGATGAGCACCTTGGCGATAGCAGGCATGGTTGCCAGCCTAGCGAGAAGCAGGGGGATCCATTTGACGACTCCCCACAAGAAAGAGCCGAGAACGTGGAGGGGAGTCTACGACCGGGTCGGGGCGTTCCAGAGGTCCGTCCAGACGACGCCGAGCTCGGCGGCGAGGCGTCGAACGGTCGAGAGCGACATCCCCACCACGGTCGAGGGATCACCGTCGACCCGGGTGATGAACGCACCGCCGAGGCTGTCGACGGTGAAGGCGCCCGCGACCAGCAACGGCTCGCCCGAGGCGACGTAGGCCGCGATCTCGTCATCGGTGATGTCGTCGGCGAAGGTCACGGATGCCGCAGCCGTCGCCGTGGCCTCGACCGGCTCCGCGCCGGGGGAGACGCGGAAGACGGAGTGCCCGGAGTGCAGCACGCCGGTGGCTCCCCGCATCTCGCGCCAGCGGCGCGTCGCCTCCTCCGCCGTGTAGGGCTTGCCGTAGACGCGTCCGTCGAGCTCGAACATCGAATCGCCCCCGATCACGATGCCGTCGAAGGCGGGGTCCTCGGACGAGAGGCGACGGGCGACATCGGCGGCCTTGGCCCGTCCCAACAGCAGCACGAGCTCCGCGGGCGGCAGCTCCGTTCCGCGTTCGGCTGCGGCGGCCGCAGCCACCGCGTCCTCGTCGACGTCGGGGGAGAGGGTGAGCGGCTCGATCCCCGCCTGCCGCAGCAGCATCAGACGGGCGGGAGAGGTGGAGGCGAGGCAGACGCGCATGTGGTCCACCGTATCCGTGGACCGCCGTATCCTCGAAGGATGACTTCCCCCGATGCGGACCTGCTCGACCTCGACATCACGGGGATCGCGCACGGCGGCACCTTCGTCGCCCGCCACGAAGGACGCGTCGTCTTCGTCTCCGATGCGATCCCGGGCGAGCGCGTTCGCGCACGCCTGATCGCTCCCGGCGAGGGAGCGGATGCCTCCACCCGCAGCTTCTGGCGCGCCGAGACCGTCGAGGTGCTCGACGCGTCCGAGCACCGCCGCCCGCACCTCTGGGCAGAGGCCGACGTGACCCGCGATCCCGCCGATCGTCCGGGCGGAGCCGATCTGGGGCACATCGATCTCGACCACCAGCGCGTCCTCAAGCGGCAGGTGCTGACCGAGGCGCTCGACCGCTTCGCCGGCGCGGGTCTCGAGGCCCCCGAGATCGAGGCCGTCGAGTCGGGTGACGGGAGCGGCTGGCGCACGCGTGTCACGCTGCACGTCGACGACGCGGGGCAGGTCGGTCCGTACGCGGCCCGCAGCCACCGCGTGATCCCCGTGACCTCCCACCCGCTCGCGCGCCCGGCGATCGCCGAGGCCGCACTCTCCCTGCGCGGAGAGGCCCCGGGGCGCATCGAACTGGTCGAACCGGCCGACGGCACGGTTCGGGTCATCCGCCGTGATTCCACCGAACGTCCGGCGAAGGTCGCCCGCGGGTTCCGACGCCGCCCGGCTCCCGAGGTGATCCACGAGGTCGTGAACGACCGGCGGTTCGCCGTCGACGCGACGGGGTTCTGGCAGGTGCATCCGCGTGCGGCATCCGTTCTGGATGCGGCGGTCTACGGCCTGCTCGACGGGCACGTCGACGATCAGGCGACGCACTTCGATCTCTACGGCGGGGTCGGGCTCTTCGCCGCGACGCTCGCCGATCTCGGCGGCACCGATATCGTGACCGTCGAGTCGAGCGCCCGCGCGACCCAGCACGCCGCCGAGAACCTCGCCCCTCTCGCGGTGAACGCGGTCACGGCGCGCGTCGACCGTTTCCTCGCCACGCGCACCGGCGGCGGACGCAGCGGCGCCGTCATCCTCGACCCGCCGCGCGCGGGCGCCGGACGCCAGGTCGTCGAGGCGGTGCACGCCCTCGCTCCGGAGGCGATCGCCTACGTCGCCTGCGATCCGGTCGCGCTGGCACGCGACCTCGGCACGTTCCGGGGGCTCGGCTGGAATGTCGACCGCCTGCGCGGGTTCGACCTGTTCCCGCATTCGCACCACTTCGAGGTCGTCGCGCTGCTCACCCGCTGACTAGGCTGTGGGGATGAGCACGGTCGCCCTCATCGATGATCACGAGTCTGTCCGCCTGGGACTCGAAGCGGCGTGCGCACGCGACGGTCAGACCATCGTCTTCTCGGGCAGCACGGTCGTGTCGTACCTCGACTGGCGGGCCGCGTCCGGCGCGGCTCCCGCCGAGGTCGTGGTGCTCGATCTCACCCTCGGCGACGGGACGACGGTCACCGAGAACGTGAACTCGCTGGTCACCGACGGCGCGAGCGTCGTCATCCACAGCGTCGCCGATCGCCCCGCCGCGGTCCGCGAAGCGCTCGCCGCCGGCGCCGCGGGCGTGGTCAGCAAATCCTCGGCGCTCGACGACGTGCTCGACGCGATCCGTACCGTCGCCCACGGTGAAGCCCTCAACAACGTGGAATGGGCGAGCGCGGTCGACGGCGACCGCGACTTCGCCGATGCGCAGCTCTCGACCCGCGAGCGCGAGGTGCTCCGCCTGTACGCCGCCGGACTTCCGCTGAAGGCGGTGGCCGAGCGTCTCGGCGTCGCGTACTCCACGGCCAAGGAGAACATCACCCGCATCCGCGTGAAGTACGTCGAGGTCGGGCGTCCGGCGCCGACGAAGGTCGATCTGCTCCGGCGGGCGATGGAAGACGGCATCGTCGAACCAGACGGGGCGTCGAGTGGCCGCTGAGTCCCTCAGCATCCGTGAGGCGTGGAACCAGATCCCGTCTCCCGGCGCGGCCGAGACCGAGTTCGAACGGTTCACCGGCAAGCGCATGGAGCGCATCCTCGCCACGGTCGTCGCGATCGGGTCGACGGCACTCGGCGTGCAGGCGCTGTTCTTCGCGATCCCTTCGCTCGCGGATGCGAACGTCGGCCATGCCGTCATCGTCTTCCTCGTCTACGTGCCGTTCGCGGTGATGCTGGTCTGCTGCCTGATCGGCCGGGGCGTGCGCATCGCTTCCGGGATCTTCGCGGTGACCTACGTGCTCGTGCTCGCCGCCTGGCCCAATGTCGTGACGAACGGCGACGGCCTCGCCGCCACGCAGCCGTGGATCTTCTACTTCGTCAACGTCGGCGTCGTGGCCGCGATGCTCGCCTTCCCCGTGCGCGTGCAGTACGCCTGGGCGGTCGCCGTGCCGTTCGTCTATGGCTACGTGCAGCTGGTGCAGGGGGAGTTCTCGCGGCCGTTCTGGGTCGCCACGGCGTTCGATGTGTCGTTCACCCTGATCCTCGGTCTCGTCATCATCTCGCTGGGATGGATGTTCCGGTCGGTTGCCGCCGGCGTCGACGACGCGCGAGGGCATGCGGTCGCCTCCTACGCGGCCGCCGCGGCGGCGGCCGCCGCGGAGGAGGAGCGCATCGCGATGTCGGCGCTCATGCACGACAGCGTGCTCGCGGCGCTGATCGCCGCCGAGCGTGCCGAGAGCGATCGGGCGAAGGAACTCGCCGTCGCGATGGCCCGCGAGGCGCTCACCCGCCTCGCCAACACCGAGGCGGCGGTCACCCAGGAAGGTAGCGACGAACCGGTCGCCGTCGCGCAGATCGTGTCAGAGCTGCGCCGAGCGCTCTCCGAGATGGGCGTCGATGCGATCGTCGAGGAGAATGGCGCACCGGGAGTCATCCCGGGCCGTGTGGCACGGGCGCTCGTGCTCGCCGCACGGCAGGCGATCGGCAACGCGGTCACGCATGCGGGTGGGCGCGGACTCCACATCGTTGCCGACTCGCAGGGTGACGACGGCATCCGCGTGACCGTGAGCGACACCGGAGCAGGGTTCGATCTCGCGGCCATCGGGGAAGACCGCCTGGGTATCCGCGCGTCAGTCCTCGCGCGTATGGCCGGTGTCGCGGGAACAGCGCAGATCGACTCGGATGCCGGGGGCACGACCGTGGCCCTGGGATGGAGTGCGCCATGAACCGTACCGTCCGCAGCACCGCGACCTCGCTCGCGGTCGGCTTCGCGCTGTACTTCGCTGCACGTGGTGTCGCGTGGACGGCCGATCCGTCTGCGCCCGTGTTCATGGTGCTCGCGATCGCGCTCTACCTGGTCGTCGTGAACCTGGCGATCCTCGGCTCGCCCGACACCGTGAAGCTGCCGCTGTGGTCGGCCGTGCTTGCCACGGTCGTCAGCGTGATCATTCCGGTCGCCGTGACGTTCTCGCTCACCGAACCCGTCCGCACGGCACCGTTCGCGACGTGGTACATCGGTGGCGTGGGCCTGCTGAGCGTCATTCTCGTCGTGCGGCGACGATTCCTGACGGGCTGGTTGATCCTCCTGCTCCTCGTCGCCACATCGTCCGCGTTCCTCGGGTTCTTCACCTCGCTCCGGCTCGGCCTGGTCGGATCGATCATGTGGGTGGTCGTCGCGAACCTTCTGGTGTGGTTCTGGGACCGGGCGGTGCGCGACACCGAGCGCCTCGCCGAGATCCAGCAGGCGGTGTCTGCCTGGCACGCCACGCAGCTCGTGCGTCAGCGTGAGCGGCGCGTGCGCACTCAGTTCGCTCTCGCGGTCGCGGGCCCCGTGCTCAGCCGGACCGTGGCCACGCGGGGCTCCCTGACCGAGGAGGAGCGTCTCGATGCGCGCCTCGCCGAGGGGCGGCTGCGTGACGAGCTGCGCGGAGCCGACCTGCTCAACGATGCGGTGCGTGATGCGATCGAGGCGGCCCGCCGACGCGGCGCAGTCGTCACCGTGTTCGACGAGGGCGGTCTCGACGGCGTCGACGAGTCGCGCCGCGTCGAGATCCGTGACGAGCTCGCCGGTGTCCTGGCAGAGGCTCACGCGGGACGCCTCATCATCCGCTCCGCCAAGGACGATCGCACCGCGGTGACGGTGGTCGGGCGCGTGGGATCGGGCTCGTCGCGCGACGACGACTCCGTCGACGTGTGGCACGAGATCCCGCGGAGCGCGGCCCACGGCTGAACCATCGGCGATGGCGCTTCTCTTCGGCTCCGGCTGGGGGAGGGTGCCGGAGTCGAAGAAGAAGTGAGAATGGGCGAGGGGCGGCGAAATCGCCAGCCCCTCGCCATGCGGCTCAGTTACCCGAAAACCAGCCGCGGATGATCGATCACCGTCTGTCTACCCTGGGACAGAGAGACCGATCGAACGCGAAGCGTCTCCATAAGTTTCGCGGGTCGCAACCCCCGTGTCTGTAGGTATTTTGGGGGACACAGGCGTCAGGATGCGGGAGGATGGCCGGATGAGCACGCGGCGCGGAACGAACCTGCCCCGGATGGGCGACTTCAATCAGGCGGTCGTGGTCGAGGCGATCCGGCGCGCTGGCGATGCGCTGAGCCGCACGGAGCTCGCGGCGGACACCGGCCTCTCCGCGCAGACCCTCACCAACATCGCCCGCCGGCTCCTCGACGAGGGCGTGATCGCGGAGGCCGGGCGTGCCATCAACGGGCCGGGAAAACCCCGGGTCCTGCTGCGCCTCGTGCCCGAGAGCCGCTACTCGGTGGGCGTCCACCTCGACCCCGCGGTCGTGACGGTGGTGCTCCTCGATCTCGCCGGGGCGGTGGTCGCCCGGCGCCTGATTCCGGTGGGGTCGCCAGAGCCCGCGGAGATCATCGACGAGATGGCCCGTGCGATCGACGCCCTCATCGAGGAGGCCGGTGTCGATCGCTCGCGGATCGTGGGCATCGGACTCGCGGCTCCCGGACCCCTCGACGAGGCGAACGGGACCGTCGTCGACCCGCCGATGCTGCGCGGATGGCGCCGCGTGCCGCTGCGCGAGCTGCTGTCGGCGGCAACAGGCTTCGCGGTCGCCCTGGAGAAGGACACCGCCGCGGCCGCCGCGGGCGAGCTCTGGACGCGCCGCGGCCCCGTCGACGACTCGTTCGTCTTCCTCTACCTCGGCACGGGGCTCGGCGCGGCGCTCGCGCGCGACGGTGAGGTCACGCGCGGCCGCACGGGCAACCTCGGCGAGATCGGGCACATCGTGGTCGATCCGGAGGGGCCGCCGTGCGCCTGCGGGTCTCGAGGGTGCGTCGCAGTCACGTGCACGCCGCAGTCGATCGTGGCGGAGGCGGTGCGGGCGGGCATGCTCCCTCCGGAGAACGACGATGGCGAGCCCGGCGCGCTCGAGGCACGGTTCGCGCAGCTGTGTGCACGGGCGGAACAGGGGGATGCGGTGGCCTCCGGCATCCTCGGTCATGCCGCCCGGTGCACGGCCGCTCTCCTGGTGGTACTCACGGATGTCCTCGATGTGGAGCGCGTCGTGCTCGGGGGGCCGTTCTGGGGGTACGTGTCGGCGGTCTACCTCGCCGAGCTGCCCGAGTACGTCCAGCGTCTGAGTGCGACGCGCGCTCTGCGGCAGATCCCGATCGACGGCACGGTCGTCGGTACCGATGTCGGGGCCGTCGGCGCAGCGTGCGTGGTGCTGGACGAGGCCCTCACTCCGCGGGCCTCCGCGCTGATGCTGTCGGAACGCGTGCCCGCTCCCGCCATCCCTTAAATCCAATCGATGTAGTATTTGAGACGTTCCCCGTCATCGTCGATCGGAATCCCATCATGCACGACAACTCCTCGCTGGTAGAAGCACGCATCCGCCGATTCGTCCGGGAGCGCCTCGAACCTGCGGTCCACGCATGCGCGCACGAGCTCACGCTCGAGGCCTGGGTCGTCCCGGGCGAACCCGTGCCCTTCGCCGAGGCGGTTGCGCAGACCTACGCTCCCTTCGCCGTCGGGTCGCCGTGGGGGCGTGCCTGGAGCACGATGTGGCTGCGGGTGACCGGAACGGTTCCGACGACGGAAGCGGGACAACGAGCCGAGGTCGTCTTCGACCTCGGCTTCCACGGCGCGCAGCCGGGGTTCCAGGCCGAGGGCACGGTGTACCGGGCGGACGGGTCCATCATCAAGGCGGTCGAACCGCGTAACGCGTACGTGCCGCTCGACGGGGCACCGGGCGACCCGATCGAGCTGTACCTCGAGGCGGCGGCGAACCCCGACGTGGGTGACGGGTTCCGCACCTTCGGTCCCACACCGCTCGGGGAATGGGACTCCGCCGGCGACGATCCTCTGTACGAGCTGCGGCGCGCCGACGTCGCCGTGCTCGATCTCACCGTCTGGGAACTTCTGCAGGACATCGCCGTGCTCGACGGTCTGCGCGTAGAGCTCCCCGAGAGTTCCTCCCGCCGGGCCGAGATCCTGCGCGCCCTGGAGCGCGCGGTCGACGCGACCGACCCGGACGACGTCGCGGGCACCGCCGCCGATGCACGCGGCGCTCTCGCGGCGGTGCTCGGACGCCCGGCATCCGCCTCTGCGCACTCCGCCCACGCGGTCGGGCACGCCCACATCGACTCAGCGTGGCTGTGGCCGGTGCGCGAGACGCAGCGCAAGGTGGCGCGCACGTTCTCGAACGTCCTCTCCCTGATCGGTGAGGACGCGGAGTTCTCGTTCGCGGCGTCGTCGGCGCAGCAGTACGCCTGGATGAAGCGGTTCCAGCCCGAGCTCTTCGAGCGACTGCGCGCCGCGGTCGCGGCCGGCCGCTTCCATCCCGCGGGCGGGATGTGGGTCGAGTCCGACACCAACATGCCGGGAGGCGAGGCCCTCGCGCGTCAGTTCGTGCGAGGTAAGCGCTTCTTCCTCGAGGAGTTCGGTGTCGAGCCCCTCGACGTCTGGTTGCCGGACTCGTTCGGATACTCGGCCGCGCTGCCGCAGATCGCCCGCGCTGCCGGGTCGCGGTGGATGCTGACGCAGAAGATGTCGTGGAACGAGACGAACACGATGCCCCATCACACCTTCACGTGGGAAGGTCTGGACGGTACCCGCATCTTCACGCATTTCCCGTCGGTCGACACGTACAACTCGCAGCTCTCCGGTGCTGATCTCGCCCGTGCCGAGCGCCAGTTCGCCGAGAAGGGCGCGGCGACGGTCTCGCTCGTGCCTTTCGGCTACGGCGACGGCGGTGGCGGGCCGACCCGCGAGATGCTCGCCGCCGCCGCACGACTGCGATCGCTGGAGGGGTCGCCGACCGTGACCCTCTCCGATCCGCGGCGCTTCTTCGAGACGGCGGAGGCTGAATACCCGAACCCGCCGGTGTGGTCCGGCGAGATGTACCTCGAGTTCCATCGCGGCACCTACACCTCGCAGGCGCGCACCAAGCGCGGCAACCGGCGCAGCGAGCACGCCCTGCGCGAGGCCGAGCTGTGGGCGACGTCCGCGGCGCTGGCGGGTGCGAAGTACCCGTACGAGGCACTGGAGGACGCGTGGGAGACCGTGCTCCTGCAGCAGTTCCACGACATCCTTCCCGGCAGTTCGATCGGCTGGGTGCACCGTGAGGCCGAGCGCCGCTACGCGGAGGTGCTCGAGACGCTCGACGGCCTCATCGGCACCGCGCTCGACGTCGTCGCAGGCCGCGGGGACGTGGAACTGGTCGCCAACGCGAGCCCCTACTCGTCGAGCGGTGTGGCAGGCCTGGCGATCGGGGTCGCGGAGTCCGATGAGACGGCGGCGCATGCCGGACGTCAGGGCGTGGACATCGTGCTGGAGAACGAGCATCTCCGGGTCGTGCTGGACGCCGATGGGCTCATCTCCTCGCTGCGGGTGCGCGCTACCGGACGCGAGACGATCCCGGCGGGGGAGCGCGGCAACCTGCTGACGCTGTACCGCGACACCCCCACGGCGTGGGACGCGTGGGACATCGACGAGCACTACCGCCGGCACGCCGTCGAGCTGACGGATGCCGTGGCGATCGAGGTCGTCGCGCACCCGACCGCCGGCGTCGTGCGGATCGAGCGGGAGGTCGGCACCTCCCGAATCACGCAGATCCTCACTCTTGCCGCGGGATCGCCCAGCCTCGACATCGAGACGATCGTGGACTGGCACGAGCGCCAGAAGCTGCTCAAGCTCGGCTTCCCGCTCGATGTGCACAGCGATCGTGCCGCATCCGAGATCCAGTTCGGCCACGTGCACCGGCCCACGCACACCAACACGTCGTGGGACGTCGCGCGCTTCGAGACGGTCGCGCACCGCTGGGTGCACGTCGGAGAACCGGGCTTCGGGGTCGCGATCGCGAACGACTCGACCTACGGCCACGACATCACGCGGTCGCCCCGCGAGGGCGGCGGCACCGCATCGACGGTGAGGCTCTCCCTGCTACGGGCGCCGCTGTTCCCCGATCCGGAGGCCGATCAGGGACGACACGCGTTCCGCGTCGGCATCCGTCCGGATGCGGGGATCGCTGATGCGGTGCGCGAGGGGTACCGCCTGAATCTGCCCGCACGCTCCGTGCGCGGCTCGGGCCCCGTCGCACCGCTGCTCTCGGTGTCGTCGGACGCGATCGTGATCGAGGCGGTCAAGCTCGCGGAGGACCGCAGCGGCGATGTCATCGTGCGGCTGTACGAGGCGCACGGCGGGCGGGCGGTGGGGGAGGTCACGCCGTCGTTCGACTTCCGGTCGGTCGTGGAGACCGACCTCCTCGAGCGGGAGATCCCGCGGGCAGCTGTCACGGGCGTCGCGGACGCTGTCGAGCTGTCGTTGCGGCCGTTCCAGCTGGTCACGCTGCGCTTCGCACGTTGAGCCGGGATTCCCGGGATGTCCCGGGGGCGCTCAGCGAGCGAAACGTCCCCAGGGGATGTCCCTGCGCAGAGGCTTGCGCAGGGAGCGTTGCGTGCGCGTCCAGGCCGAAACGACCGGCTCCTCGGCGACGGCATCCGATTCCTCGGCCGCGTAGGCGTCGCTGACCACCGCGATGAGCGCGGCGAGTTCTTCCTCGGTCGCGGTGCCGCGGGTGATCTCGAGCGCCGGGCGCTCGCCCCTCTCGTCGATCACAGCGGGATGTTCCCGTGCTTCTTCGGCGGCAGTTCGGCGCGTTTTCCGCGCAGGGCGCGGAGGGCCTTGGCGATCGAGACGCGCGTGTTCGCCGGCTCGATGATGCCGTCGAGCTCGCCGCGCTCGGCGGCGAGGAACGGCGAGGCGACGTTGTAGGTGTATTCGTTCGCGAGGCGGGTGCGCACGGCCGCGACGTCCTCGCCGGCTTCCTCGGCCTTCTTGATCTCACCGCGGTAGAGGATGTTGACGGCGCCCTGGCCGCCCATCACTGCGATCTCGGCGGTCGGCCATGCGAGGTTGACGTCGGCGCCGAGCTGCTTCGAGCCCATCACGATGTAGGCGCCGCCGTAGGCCTTGCGGAGGATGACGGTCACCAGCGGCACGGTGGCCTCGGCGTAGGCGTAGAGCAGCTTGGCGCCGCGTCGGATCACGCCGGTCCATTCCTGGTCGGTTCCGGGCAGGTAGCCCGGCACGTCGACGAGCGTCACGATCGGGATCGAGAAGGCATCGCAGAAGCGGACGAAGCGGCTGGCCTTCTCGCCGGCCTCGATGTTCAGCGTTCCGGCCATCTGTGAGGGCTGATTGGCGATGATGCCGACCGAGCGGCCCTCGATGCGGCCGAAGCCGATGACGATGTTCGGCGCGAAGAGCGGCTGCACCTCGAGGAAGTCGCCCTCGTCGACGACGTGCTCGATGACGGTCTTAATGTCGTACGGCTGGTTCGCCGAGTCCGGGATGATCGTGTTGAGCGAGCGGTCGGCATCCGTCGTCTCGAACTCGAAGACGCCCTCGTACGAGGGGAGTTCGGCCATGTTGTTGTCCGGCAGGAAACTGAGCAGAGTGCGCGCGTAGTCGAGCGCGTCGTCCTCGTCCTCCGCGAGGTAGTGCGCGACACCGGAGCGGGTGTTGTGCGTGTACGCGCCGCCCAGCTCCTCCATGCCGACGTCTTCGCCGGTGACCGTCTTGATGACGTCGGGGCCGGTGACGAACATCTGGCTCGTCTTGTCGACCATGATCACGAAGTCGGTGAGCGCGGGGGAGTACACCGCGCCACCGGCAGCCGGGCCCATGATGATCGAGATCTGCGGGATGACACCGGAGGCGCGGGTGTTCAGGCGGAAGATCTCGCCGTACTTGCCGAGGGCGACGACACCCTCCTGGATGCGCGCTCCTCCCGAGTCGAGGATGCCGATGCAGGGCATGCCGCCCGCGAGGGCGAACTCCATGACCTTGATGATCTTCTCGCCGGCGACCTCGCCGAGCGAGCCGCCGAACGTGGAGAAGTCCTGCGAGTAGACCGCGACCGTGCGTCCGTTGATCGTGCCGACACCGGTGACGACGGAGTCGCCGTAGGGTCGGGAACGGTCCATGCCGAACGCGGTCGTGCGGTGGCGCACGTACTCGTCGAACTCGACGAAGCTCCCCGGATCGACGAGCAGTTCGATGCGCTCGCGGGCGGTCATCTTGCCCTTGGCGTGCTGCTTCTCCTTCGCCTTCGCTTCTGCGTCGACGACGGCTTCGGTGTAGCGAGCGCGCAGATCCGCGATCTTGCCGGCGGTGGTAAAGAGGTCGGGCTTGTCCGTCACGGATTCCACACTATCGTCGCCGCGGCTCGGCCTGTTGGATGCTCGCCACAACGGGTGGCGCGATCCTTTGGCGAGGTGCTCTCTGTCCGATCAGCGCAGCGGGCCGTCGGTGCCCGGATTCTCGGGGAGTTCGTGGTCGCCGCGAGCCGCGGAATCGGACTCCAGTTCCCCGGTCGCGCCGCCGCGTCCGCGACGGGTGGTCAGTTCCCCGACCTTGCGACCCGCCCAGCCGACCCCGCGCACCGCCGTGCCGGCCGCGCCCGCGACCGCGGAGCCCGCGTAGCGCGCGCCCCGGAGCACCCGGAGTTCGACCTTCTCGGCACCGGGAACGGGTTCGAGCTCGAGCGGGAGGTCGAGGGGAGCGGCGCCGAACGCGCGGTGCGAGGTGGTGAGCACGCGTCGGCCGAGGATGTGGTTGCCCGCTCCGCCGATCGCCGCACCCACGCCGAACGGCAGTGCCTTGCCCAGGAACGAGGCTCCGCCGCGCGCCGCGAACTGCTTCACGAACATGCCCTTGAGCTGATCGACGAGCGGTCCGACAGCCGCACGGGGGAGGGATTTCGTCACGAGCTCGCCCCAGTACGCGTTACGGGTGCCGCCACGGCCGGCGACCTGACCGGCGAGCTGCCCGACCAGGTCGACGCCCTCCTTGCCGAGCATCAGGGTCATCACGAGCGCCCGGGCGCGGTCGGGGTTTGCGACGGCGATGCCGTGCACCTCGGCGACCGACTGCGCGAACAGAGCGGTCGACTCGACGAAGCCGACCGTTTCGACGCCGGAGAGCGCGAGCGTCACGCCGGTACCGATCCCCGGTACGACGGCGGTGGCACCGACCGCCGCGCCGCCGGTGGTGACGGCGGCGAGGTAGCGCCGCTCGAGGATCCGAACGATCTCGGCGGGTGAGGCATGGGGATTGCGCAGACGGATGCTGCGGATGTGCGCGAGCACGAGCGGGCGCTGGATCGAGAGGACGCGATCGAGGCCGCGGACGACGAACGGATGCTCGGGCGATCCCGTCGGAGGGATGCCCTTATCCCACGGGGCGTCGTCCGGGAGGGAGTGGATCTTGTGCACCTTCGGGGCCATGTCACGATCCTAGGAACCGTGACCGCGAAAACGCCGGGAGCCGCACCCCTGAGGGTACGGCTCCCGGCGTTTTCGCGCGAGGCGCTCGACAGCGACTCAGACGAAGAGGTTCGCCCGCTCGAGGTCTTCGGCGAAGTCGACCTCGACCGCGTACAGGTCGGAGACGTCCATCGGCTCGAGCAGGAGGCCGTCCTCGGCGATCGCGAGCTCGAGGCCGCGCTCGAAGTAGTCCTGGTCGTCGACGCGCTGCAGCTGGCGCATGAACGCCTTCTTCTGCGCCGACGAGATGTAGTTGATGCCCACGGCCTCGCCGAGGCCGCCGGTGACGGTCTTCGACAGCTCCTTGATGAAGCCCTCGGCCGTGACCGTGTACTTCACCTCTTCGTCGCTGACCTTGGAGGTGTTGACCGTGACGAACGACTGATCGCGCTCGATGAAGGCAGCCGCGCGGCCGAGGATCATCGGGTCGAAGACGACGTCGCCGTTCATCCACAGCACGCCGCCGCGCCCGGTCGCACCGAGGGCGCGCAGGAGGCTCTTCGACGTGTTGGTCTCGTCGTAGCGCTCGTTGTGCACGTAGTTCGCGGAGGGGAAGGCCTCGATGATGGTCTCGGCGCGGTAGCCGACCACGGTGGTGATGCGCGCGTCGGTGCCGAAGGCGGCGCGGATGTTGTCATGCTGCTGGCGCATGATCGTGCGGCCGTCGCCGAGTTCGGTGAGCGGCTTGGGCAGCGAACGGCCCAGGCGCGAGCCCATGCCGGCTGCGAGGATGACGGTCTGAAGAGTCACGAGTGCTCCTTTGGAAGGTGTGTTCATGGCCGGTTAACCAGCCGGACACTTCGTCGTGCCGCGTTCATGCTAGCGATGGAGCCTGGGAAACACCGGGTCTCACGGCGCCCGTTGCCGTTTCGTGACCCAGTCCACACCGTATACCCAGGGTCGATGTCGGGGAAGGCGCCCGGGTGATTGTCAGGGTGAATGTTGCGCCCGACCCCGGGGAAGTCTGCTCGCGTTGATACCGTAGAACCCGTGACTGCTTCCCCCGACGCCCGCCCCGAAAAGGCGGAAGACCCCACGACCGAATCGAAGGCGACCCCGGAGAAGCGGACGGCGACGTCGAAGCGAGCATCCGGGTCCTCCCCGGCGGCGAAGAAGGCTTCCCCGGCCCGCACGCCCGCCGCCAAGAAGACTCCCGCCGTGCGCACACCGGCGAAGCGCCCGACCGCGGCGAAGTCGGCGGCGGAGAAGGCGGCCGCGGGTACCGATGTCGTCATCGAACCCGTCGCAGCGGCGGGTTCGACTGCGGAGAAGAAGGCCCCCGCGCGTCCGGCGACCGCGGCGCGTACGCCTGCGAAGACCACTATGGCGAAGACCACTGCCGCGAAGACCACTGCGGCGAGGACGGCCGCGGCGAAGAAGACGACGGCCGCGAGCACGACTGCGGCGAAGTCCGGCGCGGCGGCGAAGACCGCTGCCGCGAAGTCCACCGCCGCGAGGTCGACCGCGGCGAAGACGGCCGCTGCGAAGTCGACGGCGGCGAAGACCGCCGCCGCCAAGACCGCGGCCACGAAGGCTCAGGCGGCGAAGACCACGGCGCGCACCGCCGCATCGCGCGCCGCCTCCACCCGCACGACCGCGGCGAAGACGGCTGCCGCCAAGACCGCTGCGGCCAAGGCTGCCGCCGCGAAGGCCGCGGAGGTCGCGGAACCGAAGCCGCAGGCTCCCGTCACGATCGAGCCGACTCGGATCGACCCGCCCGAGGCTGGGGTCGAGGTCGCTGAGGTCGAGGTCGCTGAGGTCGAGGTCGCCGCGGTCGAGACCGTTGAGGTCGAGGTCGCCGAGAGGATCGGTGCCGGAGAGGCCGCCGTCGTCGACGACGTGATCGTCGAACCCGTGATCGCCGAGCCGGAGCTCGTCGAGCCGGAGGCCGTCGAGGTTGCGCCGGAGGCCGAGAGCACCACCGCCGAAGCCGAGCCGGAGCACGTGGTCGTCGAGTCCGAGGCATCCGTCTCCGCCCCGGAGGCGGCCACTCCCGCCGCGGCGGACGTCGATGCCCTGCACATCCGCGGTCTCGTCAAGCACTTCGGCGACAACCGCGCCGTGCACGGAATCGACCTGTCGGTGCCTGCGGGCTCCTTCTACGGCATCGTCGGACCCAACGGTGCGGGTAAGACGACGACACTGTCGATCATCGCGGGGCTGCTGCGCGCCGACGCCGGGAGCGTCGTGATCTGCGGCATCGACCAGGCGACGAACTCCCAGGCGGCGAAGCGGGTGATGGGTGTCCTTCCGGATCGCCTGCGCACGTTCGACCGTCTGACCGGCCGTCAGCTCCTCTACTACTACGGGCTCCTGCGGGGCCTGGCCTCCGACGTGATCGAGAAGCGCGTCGCCGACCTCGCGCGCGCCTTCGATCTGGGGGATGCGCTCGGCCGCGTGGTCTCGGACTACTCGGCGGGCATGACGAAGAAGGTCATGCTCGCGGGGGCGATGATCCACTCGCCGCGCGTGCTCGTGCTCGACGAGCCGTTCGAGTCGGTCGACCCCGTCTCCTCGGCGGTGATCCTCGACATCCTGCGGGCGTACGTCGCGCACGGCGGAACCGTCATCCTCTCGAGTCACGGCATGGATCTCGTGGAGCGGGTGTGCTCGCGGGTCGCGATCATCGTCGACGGCGAGGTGCTCGCTGAGGGGACGATCGACGAGGTGCGGGCGGGCCAGACGCTCGAAGCGCGCTTCGTCGAGCTCTCCGGCGGTATCGGAGAGGTGGAGGGGCTCGAGTGGCTGCACACGTTCTCCGACTGAGGTTCGCCCTTCTGCTCGGATCGCTGCGCGGCGAGCGTCGGACGCGGTCGGTCCTGTCCTTCCTCGTGGTCGTGGCGATCACGGTCGTCGTGTGCACCTCCGTGCTCAGCCTCTCCGGCGCACCGCTCGGGGTCGCTCGCACGGTCACCGTCCTCGGCGGCGCCGCGATCCTCCTCGGATTCCTCATCGGTCCGATCCTCGTGGGGGCCGTCGACCAGCTCGATCCTCGCCGCTTCGCCGTCTTCGGCGTCGACGAGCGGCAGATGCCGTGGATCCTCGTCGTCGCATCGCTGATCAGCGTCCCGAGCCTCGCTCTCCTGGCCGTATATCTCAGTGTCGGCATCGTGGCGGTACAGCTCGGTGCCGCCTGGCCGCTCGCGGTCGGGATGACCCTGGTGGGCATCGTCAGCACGATCCTGGTCGCGCGCATCGGCATGGCGGTCAACGCGCTGCTGCTGCCCGAACGGCGCTCGCGCGAGCTCACGGCGCTGTTCGCGCTCGCCCTGCTCGTCGTGGCATTCCCGGTCGCCGTGTTCCTCGCGTCGTTCCGGTGGGACGGTGAGGTGCCCGCATCCCTGATCTCGCTCACGGGTGCGATCTCCCTCACCCCGCTCGGAGCGGCCCCCGGTGTGCTGTTCCAGGCGCCGGACAGCTCGACGGCGTGGCTCATCGGCCTCATCGCCGTCGTGACCCTCGCGGGGCTCTGGGTGCTGTGGGAATGGCTGGTGCGCCGTCTGCTCACCACGACCGAGCGGCCCGTGGCCGCGCGCGAGCGCACCGGTCTCGGGTGGTTCGCGCTGCTGCCGTCGACGGCCTTCGGAGCCATCGCCTCTCGCAGCCTCGTCTACTGGCTGCGCGACCGCCGCTACATCGTCAACGTGATCGTCGTGCCGGTCGCCGGGGTACTCACGGTGCTCCCGCTCCTCGTCGCCGGCGTGCCGCTCGAGATCGCCGCCCTGGTGCCGGTCCCCGTGATGGCGCTCTTCTTCGGATGGCTGCCGCACAATGACGTGGCCTACGACTCGACGGCCCTGTGGACGCACGTCGCCAGCGGCGTGCGCGGGCTGCCCGATCGGCTCGGGCGCCTGGTCCCGGTGCTCCTGGTGTCGGTACCGGTCCTGGCGATCGCCGTTCCGCTCACACTCGTCATCATCGACGACTGGCACCTTCTGCTGCCGCTCATCGGCCTCGGATCCAGCCTGCTGCTCTCGGCCCTCGGGCTGTCGAGCATCGTGTCGGTGGTCGCGCCGTATGCGGTGTCGCGCCCGGGCGACAGTCCGTTCCAGCAGCCGCAGCGTCCGACGTCGCGCGGCGCCTATGGGCCGGCCGTCGCGTTCCTCGGGGCGATCCTCGTCAGCGGTCCGGTCATCTGGCTCTTCGCCTCGAACCTCCTCTCGGGGGAGCAGCAGGCGATGGCGACGTTCTGGGCCGGCCTCGGCACCGGCGTCGGTGTCTTCGTCATCGGAGCGGTCGTCGGCGGCCTCATCTTCGAACGCAGCGGGGAACGCCTCATGGAGTTCGTCGAGACCGCGTGACGCCGCCCCGCGCACGTGTGGACGCGGCTAGACTCACGGGATGAGTACTCCGCTGGACAGCCCCGATCAGGGCGGCGTGGCAACGCTTGATCGCGAACTGGAAGAGCTCCTCCGAGAGGAGAATCTCGAGCCGGGTGACCACGAGCGTTTCTCGCATTACGTGAAGAAGGACAAGATCCTCGAGTCGGCGATCACCGGTAAGCCGGTCCGTGCACTCTGCGGCAAGAAGTGGACGCCGGGGCGCGACCCGGAGAAGTTCCCGATCTGCCCGACGTGCAAGGAGATCTACGAGTCGATGACGCGCTGACCGCGTCGCCGCGATCTCACTCGACGTCGATGTAGACGGTGGGGATCGCGGGGTCGGACTTGCTCAGCGCGAGCGCACGCACCGGCAGCTCCTCGCGGACTCGTAGGTGGTGCTCGCGGGCGGATGCCGTTCCCTCGGCGCCCTCGTGCGCGGAATCGATCTCGCCGTTGTCGACGAAGGTCACCTGCAGCGGGCGCCCTTCGACGGAGGATGCCGGCCCGTCCAACTTCTCGAAGCCGTCGGCGACCAGAACCTGCTCGGCGGTGGCGACGCCGTCCGCGAGGCGTCGGAAGGCCGCCTTGCGGCCGCCGTGCGAAGCCTTGTCGGCCGAGGCCTTGGCGACGCCGATCCAGGAGCCCGCGGCATCCTGCCGGGCGACGAGCTTGTAGACCATGCTGGCCGTCGGATACCCCGATCCCGTCACCACCGACGTGCCCACGCCGTAGGCGTCGACCGGCGATGCGGCGAGGGCCGCGATGGCGTACTCGTCGAGGTCGCTCGTGACCGTGATGCGGGTCGAGGTCGCGCCGAGTGCGTCGAGCTGCTCGCGCACGGCGGCGGCCACGGTCGGCAGGTCGCCGGAGTCGATGCGCACCCCGCCGAGGCCCGTGCCGGCGACGCGGATCGCCGTCTCCACCCCGGTGCGGATGTCGTAGGTGTCGACGAGCAGCGTGGTGTCGGTTCCGAGGCTCTCGATCTGCGACCGGAAGGCCTCCTCCTCGCTGTCGTGCAGCAGGGTCCAGGAGTGCGCGGCGGTACCCATGGTCGGGATGCCCCACGTGCGCCCTGCCTCGAGGTTGCTCGTCGCGCGGAATCCGGCGATGTAGGCGGCGCGGGCAGCTGCGACGGCGGACTGCTCGGCGGCGCGGCGCGATCCCATCTCCGCCAGGGGGCGCTCGCCCGCCGCGATGCTCATGCGCGAGGCTGCCGTGGCGACGGCCGAGTCGTGGTTGAGCACGCTCAACGCCAGCGTCTCGAGCACGACCGCGTCGGCGAAGCTGCCCTCGACGGTGAGGATGGGGGAGCCCGGGAAGTACAGCTCGCCTTCGCGGTAGCCGCGGATGGAACCCGTGAACCGGTAGTCCTCGAGGTAGCGCAAGGATGCCGCATCGACCACGTCGTTGTCGCGAAGGAAGCGCAGCTCGTCGTCACCGAAGCGGAAGTCGCGCACCAGACTGAGCAGGCGCCCGGTGCCGGCGACGACCCCGAATCGGCGCCCGCCCGACAGGCGGCGCGAGAAGAGCTCGAAGACGCTCGGGCGCGATGCCGTCCCGTCGCGCAGCGATGCGGCGAGCATCGTGAGTTCGTAGCGGTCGGTGAGCAGCGCCGTCGACGAGGTCATGCGCTCAGTTTAGTGAGCGCTGATCACCTGCGGCCGCGTCGTCGCGACTAGGCTGGGGAGTCATGAACGACGCGCCGATCGGTATCTTCGACTCCGGTGTCGGCGGGCTCACGGTGGCGCGGGCCATCCGCGCCCAGCTGCCCCGCGAGTCGTTCGTCTACATCGGAGACACCGCCCACTCGCCTTACGGTCCGAAGCCGATCGCCGATGTGCGCCGTTACTCGCTCGAGGTGCTCGACACCCTCGTCGACCAGGGCGTGAAGATGCTCGTGATCGCCTGCAACACGGCATCCTCGGCCATGCTCCGTGATGCGCGCGAGCGATACGACGTGCCGGTGGTCGAGGTCATCGGACCCGCCGTGCGGCGGGCCGTCTCGACGACCCGCAACGGACGCATCGGCGTCATCGGAACGGTCGGCACGATCGGTTCGCGCGCCTATCAGGACATGCTCGAGGTCAACGAGCGGCTGCAGGTGTTCACGGCGGCCTGCCCGCGCTTCGTCGAGTTCGTCGAGGCGGGCATCACCGGCACGCCGGAGGTGCTCGCGGTCGCCGAGGAGTACCTCGCGCCGCTGCGGGAGGCGGAGGTCGACACGCTCGTGCTCGGCTGCACCCACTACCCGTTCCTGCGCGGCGCCATCAGCTACGTGATGGGGGAGGGCGTCACGCTCGTGTCGAGCGACGACGAGACGGCCGGCGACGTCTACCGCCAGCTCGTCCGCGGCGACCTGCTGGCCCCGCCCGACGCGACCGCACGGTACGTGTACGAGGCCACGGGCGACTCCGCCGCCGATTTCACCGCGCTCGCGAACCGCCTGATGGGCCGTGAGGTGCGCGACGTGCAGCTCGTCCAGACCGGCGTCATCCCTCTTCCCGACTCCCTCTCCGAGCCGCGCTGAGCGGCACCCCTCTCCCCGAAACTCCCCGAAACGAAGGAAGCCCATGTCTGACATCGTGCGTGCCGACGGCCGCTCCACCGACCAGCTCCGCGAGGTCACCATCGAGCGCGGATGGAGCTCGCAGGCCGAGGGCTCCGCGCTGATCAGCTTCGGCGGCACGAAGGTGCTCTGCACGGCATCCTTCACCAACGGCGTTCCGCGCTGGCTCACCGGCAAGGGCAAGGGGTGGGTGACCGCCGAATACGCGATGCTCCCTCGCGCCACGAACAGCCGTAACGACCGCGAGAGCGTGAAGGGTCGCATCGGCGGACGCACGCACGAGATCTCCCGCCTGATCGGTCGCGCGCTGCGCGCGGTCGTCGACACCAAGGCGCTCGGCGAGAACACGATCGTGATCGACTGCGACGTGCTGCAGGCCGACGGTGGTACGCGCACCGCCGCGATCACGGGCGCCTACGTGGCCCTCGCCGACGCGATCGAATGGGGTCGCGAGAAGAAGTTCATCGGTCGTAACTCCACCCCGCTGCTCGACTCGGTCGCCGCCGTGTCGGTGGGCATCATCGATGGCGAGCCTATGCTCGATCTGGCATACGTCGAGGACGTGCGCGCAGAGACCGACATGAACATCGTCGTCACCGGCCGCGGACTGTTCGTCGAGGTGCAGGGGACCGCCGAGGGCGCGCCCTTCGACAAGCGCGAGCTCGACGCGCTGCTGCAGCTCGGCGTCGACGGCTGCGCGACGCTCACCGAGCGGCAGATCGCCGCCCTGAAGGCCGAGTGACGATGAAGGTCGTGCTGGCCACGCACAACCCGCACAAGGTCGCCGAGTTCCAGCAGATCGTCGCCCGGGTGCGCCCCGACCTCGAGGTGGTCGGTTACGACGGGCCCGAGCCGGTCGAAGACGGGGTGACCTTCGCCGACAACGCACTGATCAAGGCGCGCGCCGCGGCCGCGCACACCGGCCTCGCGGCCCTCGCCGACGACTCGGGGATCTGCGTCGACGTGCTCGGCGGCTCGCCGGGCGTGTTCTCCGCCTACTGGGCGGGGCAGAAGAAGGATGCCGTCGCCAACCTCGAGCTTCTCCTCGACCAGCTGCGCGACATCGCCGACCCGCACCGCGCCGCGCATTTCACCTCGACCATCGCACTGGTCGCTCCCGGCGGCACCGAGGAGGTCGTCACCGGCATCTGGCCCGGACGGCTCGCGCACGCCGCCTCCGGCGGGGGCGGATTCGGGTACGACCCGATCTTCATCCCCGACGGTCAGCCGGCGGGGGAGGAGCGCTCGGTCGGTGACTTCACCGACGAGGAGAAGCAGGCGCAGTCGCATCGTGCCCGCGCGTTCGAAGAGCTGGCTCCGCTGCTGACCGCGCTCTGAGCATCCGCGACCTGATCGCTTTCGAGCGTCCGTGTACTCCGTGGCTGCGGGTGCGATCAGTGTCCCAGTGCGGGGAGCAGCCATGCATACACTGCAGGGATGGTGAGGAGACCCGCACCGGAACAGCCGAGTATCACCGGGAGATGCCACCGCGGACTGCGAAAGTCAGCGCCGCCCTCTCTGCGGCTCTTCAGAGCCAGGAGGAATCCTGCGACGAGAAGCGCAGCACCGACGGTGAGCAAAACGAAGGTGACGATCGACATCCGCCGAAGGTACCAGGCTCGCGCTCCTTTTTCCTCGCATTCCTGAGACTGGTTCTCGTTACCCTTCCCGACTAGGGAAATCGCGGCTGAACGGCTGATTCTGCGTCTAGCCTTGAGGCATGCACGATCACGCTCCCGCTGCCGGCGGCATCCGCTCGGCCGGTCACAGGCGTCTCCTGACGATCTCGCTGTGCCTCACCGCGACGATCATGGTCGTGCAGGTGGTCGGGGCTCTGCTGACCGGTTCGCTGGCGCTGCTGGCCGACGCCGCTCATATGTTCACGGATGCTTCCGCGCTCGTGATCGCGCTCATCGCTGCGGCGGTCGCCGCACGCCCCGCCGACGACCGTCGCACGTTCGGATATCAGCGGGCCGAGGTCTTCGGCGCGCTGATCAACGCGATCATCCTGATCCTGCTCGCGGGGTGGGTGGGGTTCGAGGCCGTCGGGCGTCTGCTCGATCCCGGTGAGGTCGAGGTCGCGGGGCCGCTGATGCTCGCCGTCGCGGTCGTCGGTCTGCTGGCGAACGCGGTCTCGATGTGGCTGCTCAGCCGGGCGCAGCGCACCAGCATCAACGTGCGCGGCGCGTACCTCGAGGTGATGGGCGACCTGATCGGCTCGGCGGCCGTGATCATCGCCGCGATCGTGATCGTGGCGACCGGGTGGATGCCGGCGGATGCCATCGCCTCGATGTTCATCGCGATCCTCATCGTCCCGCGGGCGATCTCGCTCCTTCGAGAGGTCTTCTCGGTGCTCTCCGAGTCGGCACCGAAGGGGATGGCGGTGGCCGACATCCGCGCGCACCTGCTCGGCTACGACGGTGTGGTCGGGGTGCACGACGTGCACGTCTGGCAACTGACCCGTGGCGCGCCGGTGTTCAGCGCGCACGTGCTCGTCGACCCGGCGATCCTCGCCGACGGACGATCGACCCGGCTCCTCTCGGAGATGCAGGGATGCCTCGCCGAGCACTTCGACGTCGAGCACTCGACGTTTCAGATCGAGCCGGCTGAGCAGTCGGACTGCGAACCGCACCACGCCTGAACATCAGCTCTCGCGCACGACCTCCTCGGGTGACTTGTCGGGGCGAAGCCCCCGCCAACGGGCGTGCCGCAGGCTGCCGTCGGGCGTCCAGTTCGCGAACTCCACCTCGCCCACCAGCTCCGGGCGCACCCACAGCGCGTCGGAGGCGTCGGGCGCGGGAACCCCGTCGAGGGCAGCGGTCTTCGTGCGCAGTGGCTCGAGGAGTCCGAGGAGGTCGCGCAGGATGCGCTCGGTGAAGCCCGTACCGACCCGGCCGACGTAGCGCAGGGGTGAGCCGGGGGAGTCGTGCACTGCGAGCAGGAGCGAACCGAGCGTCCGCTCGCGATCACCCTTGCCCGGGCGGATGCCGACAATCACCGCCTCCTGCATGCGGGTGTGCTTGAGCTTGAGCCAGGAGGGCGAGCGCGTGCCGGCGCGGTAGCGCGAGTCGCGATCCTTCACGACGATTCCCTCGAGGCCGAAATCGTCGCTCGCGGCGAGGGCGTCGTCGACGTCGTCGAACACCGGCGGGACCTGCACCGGTGCGTCGAGATCGGCGACCAGGTCCTCGAGCAGGGTGCGCCGCTGATGCAGCGGCAGGCCGGTGACGTCGTGGCCGTCGAGGCGAAGCAGATCGAAGAGCATGTACACGATCGGCGTGCGCACGACCTCTCGTTCGATCTCTCGCGCTCGGGTCAGGTGCATGCGGTTCTGGAGCTGCGAGAAGCTCGGACGTCCGTCGTGGTCGAAGGCGACGATCTCTCCGTCGACGACCGCGTCCGCGGCGGGGAAGAACGGGGCTCCGTCGCTCGTGAGCTCGGGGTAGCGCGCCGTGATGTCGGTGCCCCGGCGGGCGTGCAGACGCATCCGTCCGTTCGACCAGGTGCCCATCGCGCGGATGCCGTCCCACTTCACTTCGGCCCAGGCGGGATCGCCCAGGCGCCGGGCGAGGGCAGGGGTGCCGTGCTCGGCGAGCATCGGCTCGAACGTCGGGAGCGTCGCCTCCGGATCGATCGCGACGGGCGAGGCGCCGCGGCTGCTCGGCCGGTGTCGCTCCGCCTTCGGTGGGGCGGCTGGCGGCGAGCTCGGGGCCGGTGCATCCGTCGGATGCAGCGCCGCCATCGGGTCGATGCCGGCTGCGGCCCGCTCGAGCACCTCGTCGAGGTCGAGCTGTGCGAGATCGGGGTCGTCGAGCTCGTCCCAGGTGCGGGGAGCCGCCACCCATGGCCGGGAGCGGCCGCGCAGCGAGTAGGGCGAGATCGTCGTCTTCTTGCCGTTGTTCTGACTCCAGTCGAGGAACACTCGACCCCCGCGCACGGCCTTCGACATGGTGGCGGTCGCGAGGTCGGGATGCTCGTTCTCGATGAGCCGTGCGAGCTCCTTCACGACCGCCGATATCTCGTCGCTCGTCTGCTCGCCGGGGAGGGCCGCATAGAGATGGATACCCTTGCTGCCGCTGGTCACCGGCACAGGGTCGAGCCCCATACCGGTCAGGATGCCGCGGGCGAGACGGGCGACGACAGCGCACTGCGCGAGGCCCACCCCGGGCCCCGGGTCGAGGTCGAGCACCAGGCGGTCGGGTCGCCCGGGCAGCCCATCGACCCCGAATCGCCACTGGGGCACGTGGAGCTCGATCGCCGCGACCTGCGCCAGCCATACCAGAGTCGGCACCTCGTCGACCAGCGGATACTCCTTCGGGCCGTCGGAGTGCACGATCGCCCGGCGGGGAATCCACTCCGGCGCCCCGCGTTCGAGCTGCTTCGTGAAGAAGGCATCGGCGGGGGCATCCGTCGTCCCGACGCCCTCGACCCAGCGCTTGCGGGTCACGGGGCGGCCGGCGAGCAGGGGGAGCAACTGCGGGGCGATGGCCGTGTAGTAGGCGAAGACCTCGCCCTTCGTCGTGCCGGTCTCGGGGTAGACGACCTTGTCGAGGTTGGTCACGCGCAGGCGTCGTCCCTCGACCTGCACGATCCGACCGTCGACGACCATGGAGCCAGCGTAGTCAAGGGCTGGTCTCGGCCGGTGCCGCTGGTGTTCACTGGGGTCATGAGAACGATCTGGAAGGGCGCGGTCACGTTCGGGCTCGTCAACGTGCCGGTGAAGGTCTACTCCGCCACCGAGGACCACGACGTCCCTCTGCACCAGGTGCACGATGCGGACGGCGGACGCATCCGCTACCAGCGCACGTGCGAGGTCTGCGGCGAGACCGTGGCCTACTCGGACATCGATCGCGCGTACGTCGACGAGGGGCACACCGTCGTGCTCACCAAGGACGATCTCGCCGCCCTCCCGTCCGAGAAGAGCCGTGAGATCGATGTCGTGGAGTTCGTGCCCAGCGACCAGGTCGATCTGCTCACGCTCGACAAGCCGTACTACCTCGAGCCGGATTCCAAGTCGCCCAAGGCGTACGTGCTGCTGCGCAAGACGCTCGAGCAGAGCGACCGCACCGCGATCGTGCGGTTCACCCTCCGACAGAAGACCCGTCTCGCCGCGCTGCGGGTGCGCGGGGACGTGCTCGTGCTGCAGACGCTGCTCTGGGCCGACGAGGTCCGCGAGGTCGACTTCCCTTCGCTGCACGAAGACGTCTCGATCTCGAAGAAGGAGCTCGAACTGTCGGCATCCCTGGTCGAGAGCTACTCGAGCGACTTCGACCCCGAGGAGTTCGTCGACGAGTACCAGAAGGAGCTGCGCACGCTCATCGACGCCAAGATCGATGCCGGCGAGGGTTTCGACGTCGCCGACACGTTCGGCGAGTCCGAGGGGGCCGAAAAGGGCGGCGAGGTCATCGACCTCATGGAGGCCCTGCGCGCCAGCGTCGCGAAGTCGAAGGAGCAGCGCGCGAAGGGATCCGCGGCCAAATCCGGGGATGCCGACGAGAAGGATGCCGACGAGAAGGATGCCGGCGCCAAGAAGTCCGCTGCGAAGAAGCCGGCCGCGAAGAGGGCACCGGCGAAGAAGAAGGCGAGCTGACGGAGGTGCCCCTGTTCAGCTCGCGCCGTCAGTGCTTGCCGTCGCCGTCCAGGTCGGGTGCGCGGTCGAAGACCTCGGGGTCGAGCGTGAGGGCCTGCGCCTCGGCCGCGTCGGTGACGACGTCGTGGCCGGCTTCGGCGTCCTTCTTCGCCTTGTAGCGCTCGCGGAGGTAGTGCCACAGCGTCACCAGAGCCGTGCCGCCGACGGCGGCGAGCAGGATCAGGTCGATGTAGCTCTCGACGAAGTGGGCGACGGGCGGGATGAACCCGATCGCGTACCCGAACATCGTGAGACCGAAGCCCCAGAGGATGGCGCCGATCAGGTTGTAGAGCGTGTACTTGCGCCACGGCATGTGTCCGACGCCCGCGGCGACCGGGGCGAAGGTGCGCACGATCGGAACGAACCGGGCGAGGATCACGGTGATGCCGCCGAAACGCTCGAAGAAAGCGTTCGTGCGCTCGACGTTCTTCTTGCTGAAGAGACCCGATTCCTTGCGCTCGAAAACCGCCGGACCGCCCTTGTGGCCGATCACGTAGCCGACCTCGCCACCGATGAACGCCGAGAGCCCGATCAGGAGCGCCACCAACCACACGTTGATGCCGAAGACACCGTGCTCGGAGCCTGCGAGCGGGTGCGACAGCAGACCGGCGATCACGAGCAGCGTGTCACCCGGGAGCAGGAAGCCGACCAGGAGTCCGGTCTCGGCGAAGACGATGAAGCACACCACGAGAAGAGCCCACGGGCCCGCCGTGCCGATGATCGTGGCCGGGTCGAGCCAGGGGATGAGCGCGGCGTGATGCATGAGTGTCCCGTCGTGGTGCGATGGTTCGGCGGTAAAGCAGTCGAACGCGCGAATGCGCCCGTCTTGTGCGGAAGGTGGGACTTGAACCCACACGCCCTGGGGCACAGGAACCTAAATCCTGCGTGTCTGCCAATTCCACCACTCCCGCGCGGTGCTCACAGTCTACCGAGCGGAGGCTCCCGCTTTCCCGGGGGAATCCGGCACGGGGAGAGGGCGGGGATCGCTCGACCCGTCGGGTGACTCGACCGTCCAGTCGAGTGCGCGCCCGTCGGCCGGCAGAAGTGCGGAGAGCCACGTCGACACGGCGTCGATCACCGCTTCCTGCAGCTGGTCGCGTGACCACCCCCGCGGCGGTTCGGGTACCGCTGGTTCCCATCCGTGCTCGTGCCAGGTGACGCCGAAGAGATGGCGGCGATCACCGAGCAACGGTTCGAGTTCGAAGGCGTTCAGGCCGTCGAGGCGCGCCCAGACATCGAAGGGCCCTTCGGCGTCGTCGTCGACGAACACCTCGACGACCACATCTCGATCGCCCTGCGCACGGGCGACCTCGTCGAGGAGTCGGAGGCGCTCGCGGACCTCGTCGTCGTGCGCGGCGAGAACGAGGTGCAGAGCGTCGGCGTAGGGGTCGGAAGCCACGTCATCAGTGTAGGAGGACGCCCGATCCGAGGGCGTTCCGTCTCCGCTGTGGATAACTTTCGCGCCGTTCTCGTGATTCTTGCGAGGATGCTCGGCGTGAATCCTCCCTCTCTCGCCGTGGCCGATCGTGTGCGCCTTCGTCTGCGCAGCGACGGCACCGACCCCTCGATCGATCCGGATGCCGTCCGTCGGATCACCGAGGCAGAGGTGCGGCGGCACAACGATCTGGCGCTCGCCCGAGGGCACGCGCTCATCGACGACGAGGCGCGCTCGGTCCGCGATGTGCTCGCGGCGGTCAGCGGGTACGGGGCGCTGCAGCCCCTGCTCGACGACCCCGGGATCGAAGAGATCTGGGTGAACGGGGGAGGCCAGGTGCACATCGCCCGAGGGGGAGTGGCCGAGCGCGTCGATCTGCGCCTGGGGGAGACGGTCGTGCGCGACCTCGTCGAGCGGATGCTGCAATCGACCGGTCGAAGAGTCGACATCAGTCAGCCGTTCGTCGACGCCTCGCTGCCCGATGGATCGCGTCTGCATGTCGCGATCGCCGATGTCGTGCGCGGTGGGTGGGCGGTCAACATCAGAAAATTCCTGCCCGGACATCGCACGCTCGATGCGCTCGCCGCGCAGGGGGCGCTTCCTCTCGATCTCGCGCGGTTCCTCGGTGACGAGATGCGGGCGGGGCGGAGCGTGATCGTCTCCGGGGCGACGCACGCGGGCAAGACCACGATGCTCGGGGCGCTCCTGGCGGCCTGCGCCGACGTGCAGCGCATCATCACGGTCGAGGAGACGTTCGAGCTCTCGGTCGACGGACCCGATCTCGTCGCCCTGCAGGGGCGGCAGGCGAGCCTCGAGGGTTCCGGCGAGATCACGCTCCGCCGGCTCGTGAAGGAGGCGCTGCGCATGCGTCCCGATCGACTGGTCGTCGGAGAGGTGCGCGATGCCGAGGCGCTCGACCTCGTGCTGGCGCTCAACACGGGCGTGCCGGGAGCGGCGACCGTGCACGCGAACTCCGCCGAGGATGCCCTCGACAAACTCACGATGCTGCCTCTTCTGGCCGGGCGGAACATCGACCGCTCCTTCATCGTGCCGGCGCTCGCCGCATCCGTCGACCTGGTGGTCCACTGCGTGCGCGATCCGGAAGGCCGACGGCGAGTACGTGAGGTCATCGCGCCGACCGGTGAGATCGCCGACGGACGGATCACCAGCCGCGTCATCTACTCGGCCCCCGACCGCGGCGCCGCCCTGCGCGTGTCAGGGAGCGATTCGTGACCCTGCTCCTCGGCGCCCTGCTCGCCGCGGGAGTGCTGCTGTGCCTTTCGCCGTGGCTGTGGCCACCGGGCGCGCCGAAGAGAGCGACGACCCGTCGCGGGCGTCTCGCCCGCCTGGTTTCGGAGGCCGGGATGGGAGCGCTGACCCCACGCGGGGTGTTGACGGGCATGATCGCGGCGGCGCTCGCCGCGGCGGCCAGCGCTTGGCTCGCCTCCGGTCTCCCGGTTCTGGCGCTCCTCGCCGGGCTCGCGGCGGGTTCGGCGCCGATCGGATACCTCCGCGGTCGCCGACTGCGTCTGCGTCGGCTGCGCCGCCAGCTCTGGCCGGACGTGTGCGACCTGCTCATCGCGTCGATCCGCGTCGGCCTTTCCCTCCCCGACGCCGTCGGAGCGCTCGAGGACTCCGCCCCGGCGATGCTGCGCCCGGCGTTCGCGGTGTTCGCCCACGATGTGCGGGCGACGGGGCGGTTCGAAACCAGCCTCGATCGCCTCAAGGACACACTCGCCGACCCCATCGGCGACCGCATCATCGAGACCCTGCGGATGGCCCGGCAGGTGGGCGGCACCGAACTGACGGGTGTGCTCCGCGCGCTCGCTGCCTCGGTCCGCGCCGATGCCGCGCTTCGCGGTGAAGTCGAGGCGCGTCAGTCCTGGATCCGCGGGGCCGCAGTGCTCGGCGCGGTCGCGCCGTGGGTGATCCTCGGCCTGCTCGTGATGCGCCCCGAGGGCGCCGAGGCGTACGGCACGCCCGAGGGCGTGCTCGTGATCTGTCTCGGAGCCGCCGTGTCGACCGTCGCCTTCCGGGTGATGGTCCGGATCGGACGCCTGCCCGAGCCTCGTCGGTGGTTCGGATGAACGCGGGCTCGGCGCTCGCTGTCGCGGCGCTTCTGGGTGGGATGTTCGGGCTCGGCATCCTGGGCATCCTCTCCGTCGTGCCGCGCTGGGGCGCGGCGTCGCTGGCCGTGAGGATCGCGCCCTACGTCCGCGACGTCGTGGCCGACGTCGACCTCCCGCTCTCGGCGCTCCCGTCGATCGCGCTGCTCCCCATGGGACGACGCTCGCCCTGGCAGTATCTCCTCGCGCTCTTCGAGCGGGTGCTCGGTGGAGGAGAAGCGCTCGCTCGTCGCATCGCGCAGTCGGGCGCGAGCGTCACCCCCTCGGGATTCCGGGCTCGTCAACTCGGATGGATCGTCGGAGGGATCGGCGGCGGTGCGCTGGTGATCCTCGTCCTCGTGCTCACCGGCCGCATGACCGCACCCGTGGCCGTACTCCCGCTCCTCTGCGGAGGTGCTGCCGGAGCCCTCTACGACATGCAGTTGTCCACCCGGGTCAAGGCGCGACGCACCCGTCTGACCGATGAGCTTCCGACGACGCTCGAGTTCTTGGCCCTCTGCCTGTCCGCAGGCGAGGGGTTCCTCGACGCTCTGCGACGGGTGTCATCCGTCGGATCGGGCGAACTCACCGGCGAGTTTCGGCAGGTGGTCCTCGCGGTCGGCACCGGGTCCCCGCTGGCCGAGGCGCTGAGCGAGACCGCCGCACGACTCCAGCTGCCGGGCCTCTCGCGTGCGATCGACCAGGTGATCGCCGCGCTGGAGCACGGCGCGCCCCTCGCCGCCGTTCTTCAAGCGCAGGCGGGCGACGCCCGAGAGGACGCGAAGCGGATCCTCATCGAGCAGGCCGGGCGCAAGGAGATCCTCATGCTCCTCCCGCTCGTGTTCCTGATCCTGCCGCTCTCGGTGTTCTTCGCGATCTACCCCGGCCTCTTCATCCTCCGGCTCGGCATCGGCTGAGCACCCACGAAAGGAACCTCATGAATCCGATCTCCCCCTCTCGTACCCGCGCGACCCGCTGGATGCGCACGCTTGCGTATGACGACCGCGGCGATGTGCCCGGCTGGGTGCTCGTCACGCTCATGACCGCCGGCCTCGTCGTGCTCATCTGGGCGGTCGCCGGTCCGGCGCTGTCGGACCTGTTCGAGCAGGCGATCCAGCGGGTCTCCGGGATCCAGTGAGTTCGTCCGGGATCCGCGACGACGAGCGGGGATCGAGCCCCGTCGAGTTCGTGCTCGTCGGCACGCTCCTCACCGTGCTCACACTCGCCGTGATCCAGCTCGGTGTCGCCGTCTACGTCCGGAACGTGGTGCACGACGCCGCGGTCGAGGGCGCGTATCACGCGGCGCTCGCCGACACCACGCTCGAGGAGGGCGCCGAGCGGGCGCGCGAGGTGATCGAGCGCGCGGTCGGGGCCGCGTATGCCGAGGACATCGCCGTCGGCGTCACCGACCTCGGCGACCGCGATCGCGTCGACGTGCGTATCCGGACGACGTTCCCGCTGGTCGGCCTGATCGGCATCCCCGCCGCCTGGGAGGTGACCGCGCATGCTCCGATGGAGATCCTGGGTGACGAGTGACGACGGTTCCGCCGCGCTGGAGTTCATCACGGTCGGGGTGATCCTGCTCGTGCCCTTGGCTTACCTCGTGATCATGCTGGGAGCGATCCAGGAACAGTCCCTGGGGGCGGAGGCGGCTGCGCGCCACATCTCGAGGACCATCGCATTGTCCGCAGGTCCGGAGTCCGCCGCCGTCGCCGCGGACGACGTGCTCACCGGGGTCATCGACGAGTACGGCATGGATGCCGAGGCCACCGACGTCGTTCTCTCCTGCATGCCCGAAGGCGCCGAGTGCCCCACGGGCGGCGCGACACTCCGCGTCACGGTCACCACGGTCGTGCGGATGCCGTTCGTACCGGAAGTGCTGGGCCTCGACAGTGCTCTCGCCGTCCCGCTCGAGGCCACCGCGGTGCAGAAGGTCGGACGCGGATGGGGGAGCGGCTGATGCGGCGCCGCACGAGCGGTACCGAGGACGGCAGCATCCTGCTCCTGACCCTGGGCTACGTGCTCCTCGCGTTCGCGATCGTGCTGGTCTGCGTGTGCGCCACCGACCTGTACCTCGCGCAGAAGCGGCTCGACGCGCTGGCCGATTCGGCGGCGGCAGCGGCAGCCGACGGCTTCATGCTCGTCGCCGATGAGGACGGAGTCCGTGCCGAGCTCGACGATCACGACATGCACGAGCAGGCACGCGGGATCATCGACGCCGTCGAGAGCGATGCTTCCCTCGTCGACGCGTGGACTCCCGACGGTGTCTCGGTGCGGGTGACGGTGACGGCGCCCTGGCATCCGCCGGTGTTCTCGCCCTTCGTGCCCGACGGCGTCGCACTCGAGGCGACAGCCACGAGTCGCACTGCGCTTCAGTGAGTGGATGTCACGCGGAAGGCGCTGAGTATGCGGAAGGTGCCGAGTCCCTCTTCCCTGTACTCGCGAGACGAACCGGGGGATGCAACCGGTTCTGCAGCGCGTGCGCCAACCGAAACTGCGTCGTTGCTCGACATGGGGCGACAGGATCGCTGGACCTGCGCTTCTTCGACGGGTAGGTGCAGCTCCGCCTTGGAGCAGTGCCAATCGCAGACGCTCTATCGCCCTGATAATGAGCGTGCTCTTCACGTCTGCGCTTTTGTGTGCGGGCCGGTAGGAAGTCGGGTGCTGAGTGACTTGCATTCCAGAACATGAATCCGACATCATTCAACCATGAGCGACAAAGAAAACAAGCCGACGTGCTTCGTCATATCCCCTATTGGCGCTGAGGATAGCGACGTCCGCAAGGCGGCTGACCAGGCGCTCCGGCATGTGATCACAAAAGCTCTTGGGGATGAGTTTAATGTGGTCCGCGGCGACCAGGATGCGAACCCCGGATCCATCACAGCGCAGATAATTCAGTCGATTCTGAAGGCTGACCTGGTGGTCGCGGATCTGTCAGGATTCAATCCAAACGTGTACTACGAGGTTGCGGTAGCTCACGGTTACAATCGGCCCACCGTGCATATTCAGCGGGCTGGAGAGAAGCCTGCGTTCGATCTCCAAGACATGCGCCTGATTCAGTACGACATTCAAGACCCAGACAATATTGAGAAGGCACAGTCAGCGCTGAAAGAGTTCGTTGCATTCTTGATGGCGACACCAGACGAAGCGAAGACTCCGCTTGCTCACGCCAACCGATTTCTTACGATCGCTGACAGCATGGATCCAGTCGCTCAGAGTAATTCAGAGGTGATTGATCAGCTACGTTCTCTGCGAAGTGAGGTCCTGAAGGCGCTTCCGAATGTGAGTGGTGGGACCAGTCAGGCGAGTCGTGCCGCGCACGTGGTGAGCCTTCGCAAAGTCATTGAACGGGCCGCGAGTCGCGGTGCGTTGATCGCATCTGACTTTGCGGGAGTCATCACCAGCAAAACAAACGAGAAGTTCGACGACTGGGCTCGTCGTCGGCTGAGTGAGATTCTTGACGAAACGGATAGCTGGGAGCTCAATCAAACTCTCTTCGACGGTGAACTCTTGCAGATGCTTCACGCAGAAGATCCCGTCTGACCTGAAGCCGATCGCGTCGTGCTCGAGGCCACCGCCACGAGCCGCACCGCGCTGCAGTGAGAGACCTTTACGAAGGCGCCGCGGTGTCGTCCCGCGCCCGCGGAACGAACCGGGGGATCCACCGGACGAACCCGACAGCACCGAGCAGGCCGATCACCCCGATCGCAGCGGCCGCGATCGGAAGGGACGCGATCGCCGTGATCGCCGACACCAGCAGCGGCGCGATCGCCCCACCGGCATCCGTGAGCGTCCGCCAGGATCCGAGGAAGGCCGCCGGTTCGCGCTTCGGCGCGACATCGGCCCCCAGCGTGAGCAGGATTCCGCTGGACAGGCCGTTGCCCACACCGAGCACCGCGGCGAACATGCCGAACCACAGGACCGGAGCCTCGACGTCGTGCGAGAGGGAGAGGGCGACGAAGCCCGCTCCCATCAGGATCATCGCCGGCATCGCCGCCCACATCCGACCGAACCGGTCCATGACCTGTCCGCTCGCGTAGAACAGCGCGAAGTCGATCGCGCCCGAGATCCCGACGACCAGCGCGATCGTCTGCGCATCGAGGCCGAGGGAGAGACCCCACAGCGGCAGCACGACCTGGCGCGCCGAGCGCACGGCCGACAGCGACGCCGCGGCGAGCCCGAGTCGGCTGAGCACCGTGCGCTGCTGCCACATCGTGCGGAAGATGCCGATCCGCTCGAAGGTCGGGATTGCTCCGCTGACGACCTCGCCCGAGTCCTCGGCGGAGCCGATGCGGATGGGGGAGGTCACGGCGGCCGGGATCGTCTTCTCCGGATCGGGGCCGAAGAGCACGAGCAGCACCATCACCGTGAGGCAGCCGAGGAAGAACCAGATCGCGGCGGTCTCCGTGGCGAACAGTTCCAGAAGCCCCGCCGCGACGAACGGGCCGATGAAGATGCCCAGACGGAAGCTCCCGCCCAGCAGCGAGAGCGCGCGCGCACGGAACTCGATGGGCACACGCGTGGTCATGAAGGCGTGGCGTGCGAGTCCGAACGCGGCGGCGCAGAAACCGAGGACGAAAACGGATGCCGCGAGCACACCGATCGAGGGAGCGAGGACCATCCCGACCGCCGAGAGCATGGCGATCCCGCCGGCGATGACCATGGTGAACCGCTCGCCGATGCGGGCGACCGCCCACCCGGCGGGGAGATTGCCGCAGAGCTGGCCGACGACCAGCGCCGAGGCGACCAGCGCAGCGAAGGCGACGTCCGCCCCCATCGAAGCGGCGATGATCGGGATCAGCGGAATCACCGCGCCCTCGCCGAGCGAGAAGAGGACGGTCGGCAGGTACACCATCGGTCCGAATCGTCTGAGGACCGTGGATGCACTGCTCACCGTTCGAGGCTACTCCCGCGGCGGCGACAGGATAGGCTCGGGGATCATGCTCGAACTCGATCTCTCCGCCGACATCCAGGCACTCAGGCACACCTTCGGCGACATCAGCGAGGTCGTCGATGTCGCACGGCTCCGCGACGAGATCGCGCGTCTCAGCGAAGAAGCCGGCGCTCCCGACCTCTGGGACGACACCGAGAACGCGCAGAAGGTCACCAGCGCGCTGAGCCACCGCCAGTCCGAGCTCGCCCGCGTCACCGGCATCGCCCAGCGTCTCGACGACCTCGAGGTGCTCGTCGACCTGGCCAACGAGATGGGCGACGAGGACTCCGCGCAGGAGGCTCGCATCGAGCTCGCAGCCCTCACCGAACTCATCAACCAGCTCGAGGTGCAGACGCTTCTCGACGGCGAGTACGACGAGCGCTCCGCGATCGTGACCATCCGCTCCGGCGCGGGTGGCGACGACGCCACCGATTTCGCCGAGATGCTCATGCGCATGTACCTGCGCTGGGCCGAGCGGCACAAGTACCCCGTGAAGGTCATGGACACCTCCTACGCCGAAGGTGCGGGCATCAAGTCGACGACCTTCGAGATCGACGCGCCGTACGCGTTCGGCACCGTGTCGGTCGAGGCCGGCACCCACCGCCTGGCGCGCATCAGCCCCTTCGGTTCGGCCGACAAGCGGCAGACCTCGTTCGCCGCGGTCGAGGTGATCCCACTCATGGAGGAGGCGACCGAGGTCGACATCCCCGAGAACGACATCCGCGTCGACGTCTTCCGCTCGTCGGGCCCCGGTGGTCAGTCGGTCAACACCACCGACTCCGCCGTGCGACTGACGCACCTCCCGACCGGCATCGTCGTGTCGATGCAGAACGAGAAGTCGCAGATCCAGAACCGCGCTGCAGCGATGCGCGTGCTCCAGACCCGCCTCCTCCTGCTGCAGAAGGAGCAGGAAGCGGCGAAGAAGAAGGAGCTCGCGGGTAACATCACCGCCAGCTGGGGCGACCAGATGCGCTCGTACTTCCTCTACGGTCAGCAGCTGGTGAAGGACCTGCGCACCGGATACGAATCGGGCAATCCGATGGCGGTCTTCGACGGCGACCTCGACGGCTTCATCTCCGCCGGCATCCGCTGGCGCAAGCGCCCCGACCAGGACTGATCGCGAGCGCCCGCCCGCGAATCAGCGGGCGGCGCCCTCGAGAGTGCCGGTCACGGTGCCGTCGTAGCTGTAGATCAGGCACTGCATGGTGCGGTCTCCGCCGGCCCACGACGTCTCCGTCGGAGTGAGCCACCAGTAGTCGAGTTCGGATTCCTCGTAGTCGATGTCGGCGAAGTCCTCGAACTCGGGCTCGCACGCGCGGATGGCCGCGTCGGCGAGTGCCTCCTCGCCGGGGAACTCTCCATCCGGCAGATCGAACTCGTAATAGATCTCGTCGATGTGCGGACCGTCGCACGGCACGATCGTCACCTCGAAGAACTCTTCCCCGTCCAGGCCCTCGGGGAGGCAGTCGCCCACCTCCAGATCGCTGGCGTAGATCACCTCGCTGCCGGGCACGTCGTCGCCCGCGCTCCCCGATGCGGAGAACGATCCCTCAAGGACGAACGCGAGCACGGCCGCGAGAAGTGCCCCGAGTACGGCGACCGCCAGGCCCGCGATTCCGGCCCATTTCCGGGCGCGGAGGAACAGCGAGACGATCGACAGCACGAATCCGGCTCCGAGGAGCAACCATCCGATGAGCGGGATCTGCGGGATGCAGGCCACGATCGTTCCGACTGCGGCGGCGATGAGGCCGGCGAGCCCGACGGCGGGGAACGGCGCGGGGGCCGCAGGGGCGACCGCGTAGCCGTCGTACGACACCGGCATTCCCGGTGCCGACGATGGGTACGGCGAGTACTGAGGCGCGGAAGGATGTGTCGCGGACGGGTATTGCGGATATGCCGGTGCCGATGGATATGCCGGTGCCGACGGGTACTGCGGTGCCGAGGGGTACTGCGGCGCGGCGATCGGAGATGCGCCCGGGGGTGCGGTCGGCACCGACGGGGCGAGCGGCGGCGTGTACGGCGGTACGAACGGCGCGGGCTCCGGGGACGCGGGTTCGGGAGCGGCGGGGGCGGCGACGTGCGTCGTCCATCCCGATCCGTCCCACCAGCGCTTCTGCCCGGATCCGTCGTCGTACCAGCCTGCGGGAGTCGACACCTCGGTGGTGCTCTTCGTCTTTACGCTCCCGCGGTCAGCGGGCGCTGGCCTCGACGGTGACTTCTGCGACGTCCTGCAGCAGTTCGTCGGTGATGACGATCGTGTACGAGTCGCTCTGCGCGACGTCGAACGACAGCGTTCCCTGGGCGGTCTCGCCCGGTGCCAGCTGGGCGGACTCGAGCGTGGCGTCGCCGAAGTAGTCGTAGGTGCCCTCGTTGCCGTCGGCATCGATGACCGTGAAGTAGAGCGGGTTCACGGAGGTGTCGCCGCTGATCGCCTCCCACGTGAGCTCGACCGAGAGGTATCCGCCGTTCTCGGCCTCGAAGCTGGAGCCGTTCGAGGTGCCCCATGACGCAGCGGTGATGGTGACCTCGCTCTCGCCCGAGTACTGGTTCACCGTGACGGGGGCGCCCATCGTGCCCTCGACGATCTCGCCGGAGTCCTCGCCGCCGTCGGTGCCGATCGAGGGCACGGGCGGGGGCGAGTACGACTCCGCGTTGTCGATCGCGATCTGGGCGATGCCGAACGTGAAGAACACGATCGCCATGATGCCGCCGACGATTCCGCCGAGGACGGACACTCCGATTCCCGTGATTCCCGGCCACTTCTTGCCCTTGAGGAAGAGCGACACGATCGACACCACGAGTCCGGCGAAGAGCAGGATCCAGCCGAAGACAGCGGTCAGCAGGAAGCACACCAGGATCGTTCCCAGCACGGCGAGACCGAGTCCGACCAGGCCGAGCACGGACATCGGGCGCGGCTCGGCGACGGAGGCCCCGGGGTACGGCGCGTACCCACCGGGGGCGCCGCCGTAGGGAGCGCTGCCGGGGTATGCGCCCGTCGGAGCGACGCCGTAGGCCGGCGCGGTTCCGGGGGCGTTGGTCGGGTAGCCGGGCGCTGCGTAGGCCGGCGCTACGTAAGCGGGTGCTTCGGGAGCGACGTATGCGGGTGCTTCGGGAGCCGTGTACGCAGGCGCCTCGGGGGCGGCGTAGGCGGGCGCTTCGGGAGCAGAGAAACCGGGCGTCTCGGGTGCGGCGTACGCGGGGGCCTCAGCGGCGACGTCGGAAGCCGGCGCTTCGGCTGCGGCATCCGCATGTGCCGACGGCTCGTTCTCCTCGGCTACCGCGATGGTCGCGTCGATCTCGGCCTCGGTCGGAACGACGGGGAGCGGCTCCTCGACGACCTGCTCGGTGGGCTGCTCAGCGACAGCGGTTGATTCGGGAGCCGTCGCTTCGGGAGCCGTCGCCTCGGGGGCGAAGTGCTCGGTCCACTGCTCGCCGTCCCACCAGCGCTGACGCCCGGAACCGTCGTCGTACCAGCCTGCAGGTGTCGTCATGGCATCCCCCTCGGATCTCACGTCCGCGTGGATGGCGCGGACTGCCACTTCATGTATAGCAGTGGCTCGTGACATCGACGGAGACGGATGCCGAACGATGCGTTCTCGCACGTCCGCCCCGCGCGGGGTGTCGCGCGCGGCACGTGAGGGGAGCGCGCTTAGGCTCGTACCGCCATGATTCGGTTCGAGAACGTCACGAAACGCTACCGCGGGACGTCCAAGCCCGCCCTGTCCGCCGTCGATTTCGAGGTGCAGCGCGGGGAGTTCGTCTTCCTCGTCGGAGCCTCGGGTTCCGGCAAGTCGTCCTGCCTGCGGCTCATCCTGCGCGAGGACGTGCCCACCACAGGACGCGTCGCCGTGATGGGGCGAGACCTCCGTTCGCTCGCGAACCGCAAGGTGCCGTACTTCCGACGCCACATCGGCTCGGTGTTCCAGGATTTCCGCCTGCTTCCGTCGAAGACGGTGTACCAGAACGTCGCCTTCACCCTCCAGGTGACCGGTTCCTCGCGGGGCTTCATCCAGCAGGCCGTCCCCGAGGCGTTGGCCCTGGTCGGTCTCGACGGCAAGCAGAAGCGCATGCCGCACGAGCTCTCGGGCGGTGAGCAGCAGCGCGTCGCGATCGCGCGCGCTCTCGTCAACCGCCCGCAGGTGCTGCTCGCCGACGAGCCGACGGGAAACCTCGACCCCGCCACGTCGGTCGACATCATGCAGCTCCTCGCGCGCATCAACGCCGGCGGCACGACCGTGCTCATGGCCACGCACGAGGCAGGCTTCGTCGACCAGATGAAACGCCGCGTGATCGAGCTGCGCGACGGCGTGATGGTGCGCGACGAGGTGCACGGCGGCTACGGCGACACCTCCAACATCCCGCGTCTCGTTCCCGAGGAGGTGCGTGGCGCCGCCGCCGCGGCGGCGCTCACCGCCGTGCAGGAGGTGCAGCGCCAGACCTCGGACCTGTCGATCGTGCGAGCGGCGCTGACCGAGGAACTCAGCGCGCAGCGCAAGGCCGCGGCATCCGCATCCGCACCCGCACCCGCCGCGCAGGCGCCCGTGGCGACTCCGGCACCGGCCGCAGCACCAGCTGCGGCTCCCGCGGAGCCCGTCGCTGCCGAGACCGTGCCTTCCGATGACGACGCCGCACCGGCGCCTGCCGCCACCGGTCCGCGCACGCATCCGATCGTGCTCCCCGAGGTCGACGTCGCCGAGCTCGGAGTCGCCGACAGACTCGGCCTCTCCAGTGGCGACGACGAGGAAGTGGGGCCGACCTCATGAGAATCGGACTGATCCTCACCGAAGCCCTGCTGGGCCTGCGCCGGAACATCTCGATGGTGATCTCGGTCGTGCTCGTGACGTTCGTGTCGCTCACGTTCGTGGGCGCCGCGATCCTGATGCAGTCGCAGATCGGCGTCATGCGCGGCTACTGGAGCGAACGCGCCCAGGTCGCCGTGTACATGTGCTCCGCGGTGTCGGAGTCCGACACCTGCGTCGACGGAGCCGCGAGCGAAGAGCAGGTCGCATCGGTGCGCGCCCAGCTCGAGGGCGACGCGCTGGCGCCGCTCATCAGCTCGATGACCTTCGACACGAAGGAAGACACCTACGCGAAGCTCGTCGAGCAGGTGGGCGAGGAGCAGGCGAGCGTCATCACCCCGGACCAGGCGTTCGAGGTCTTCTTCGTGACGATGAAGGACCCGGGGCAATCCCAGGTGCTCTCCGAGGCCTTCAGCGGTCAGACCGGCGTGGAGCAGGTCAAGGATCAACTGCAATATCTCGAACCGCTGTTCTCCGCGCTCACGGTAGCGACGTACGTGGCTGTCGGAATTGCGGTGCTCATGCTCATCGCTGCGACGCTGCTCATCGCCACGACCATCCGATTGTCGGCGTACGCGCGGCGCAAGGAGATCGGGATCATGCGCCTGGTGGGCGCGTCGAACCGCTTCATCCAGACCCCGTTCGTGCTCGAGGGTGTTTTCGCGGCCCTCCTGGGTTCGGCGCTCGCGAGTGCCGCGATCATCGCCGGTGTGCATTTCGGTGTGAACGGCTACCTGCGGGGACGTGTGCCCTTCATCACGACGTGGATCGGGATGCAGGATGCCGCGTGGGTAGTGCCGGTGCTGATCGGCATCGGTGTGGTGCTCGCTGCCCTGTCCGCGGGCTTCGCGATCCGGCGCTGGCTGCGCACCTGACCATCTCAGCCGTGCCCGAAGTGGCTCGGAGGCCCGCGACGCAGGTATGCTGAAAGGCTGTTGTGCGAGCGCACGACACGGATCAGGAGAGCATCATGCCCAGGGAACGCGGGGAGAAGGTCATCGCGACCAATCGTCGCGCACGTCACGACTACAACATCGAGAAGTCGTACGAGGCGGGGATGGTGCTCACCGGCACCGAGGTCAAGTCATTGCGCCAGGGGCGCGCCAACCTCTCGGACGGTTACGCGTTCGTCAAGGGCAACGAGGTCTTCCTCGACTCGGTGCACATCCCCGAGTATTCGCAGGGTCACTGGACCAACCACTCGGCCAAGCGCATCCGCAAGCTGCTTCTGCACCGCGAGGAGATCGCGAAGATCGCCCACGCGGTCTCGGCGGGCGGTTACACCCTGATCCCGCTCAAGCTGTACTTCTCCGACGGTCGCGCCAAGGTCGAGATCGCACTCGCGAAGGGCAAGCGCGAGTACGACAAGCGTCAGACGCTCCGCGAGCGTCAGGACACGCGCGAAGCCGAACGCGCGATGCGACTGCGCAACCGCGTCGGGGAATAGCCGCCGGTTACGGCGACGGCGTGAAGCCGAACGCCCGACCGAGGAACGCGAGTTCGCGTTCGAGCGCATCGACGACGGTGTCCGCGCGGCGGAAGCCGTGCCCCTCCCCGGGGTAGAGCACGTACTCGTGATCGACGCCCCGTCGGGCGAGCGCATCGCGGATGGCCTCGGATTGCGAGGGAGGCACCACGATGTCGTCGGCACCCTGCAGCAGCAGCACGGGGGCGTCGATCCGGTCGGCGTGCGTCAGGGGGGAGCGCTCGATGTACAGCTCCTCGGATGCCGGGAGCGGGCCGACGAGGCCGTCGATGTAGTGTTTCTCGAAATCGTGGGAATCGGCGACGAGCATCCTGAGGTCCGAGACGCCGTATCGCGAGATACCGGCCGTGAACGCGCCCCCGCGCACGAGCGCGGACAGGACGGTCCAACCGCCGGCCGAGCCGCCGCGGATCGCGATGCGTGCCGGGTCCGCGAGGCCAGCCTCCGCGAGCCCCTGCGCCGCAGCGATGACGTCGTCGACATCGACGACGCCCCACTGACCGTCGAGTCGTTCGCGGTAGACGCGTCCATAGCCCGTCGAACCGCCGTAGTTGACATCGAGCACCCCGATCCCGCGGCTCGTGTAGAACGCGAGCGCCGCCGAGGTCGCGCCGGTGACGTGGGCGGTCGGACCGCCGTGCACCAGCACCAGGTACGGCGGGAGTTCGTCGTCGGATGCCGCGGCGTCCGGGTTCGCGGGCGGATACGCGTAGGCGTGCACCGGGCCGTGGAGGCCGTCGAAGGTGAGAGCGAGGGGCGGCGGCATCCACGCCGGGTCGACGGGTTCGCCTCCGCGGACCGCGACGACGGCACCCGTGTCGAGGTCGGCGCACCACACGCCGGAGGTGACGCCCGACCCGTTGCCCGAGAGCAGGACGAGCGAGCCGACGACGTCATCGATGCTGACGTGCCCGTCGCACGGCACCTCGACGCGTCGCTCGGAGCCGTCGGGGGAGAGCACGACGATCTCGTCGCGGCCGTTGGTGCGCACGGCCACGAGACGCCCGTCATCGAGGGGCCGGAACCAGCGATTGCCGAGCACCCACAGTCCGTAGCCGGTGTCGGCGTCAGCGGAGGAGACGGGTTCCGGGGTCCCCACAGGCGCGATCCCGTCGAGAGCGATCCGGTGCACTCCCCAGCGACCGTCGCGGTCGTCTGCGAACACGAGCTCGTCCTCGGACCTCCACTCCGGCTGCAGAGCGACACGCGTGTGCACCGAGCCGGTCTCTCCGGTGCGCAGGTCGCGCAGGTGCAGATGCGCTTCGTCCCACGGCATCCGCTCGCCGGACCACTCGACCCAGGCGAGCCTCGTGCCGTCGGGGGAGAGCGCGGGGTGAGCGTAGAAGGCGCCGCTCTCCGCGTGCACGATGATGGCCGACGAGGCATCCGCGGCCGACCCGTCGCTCGGGATTTCGACGATCGCCCGCCGGTGTTCTGCCGACGTCAGGTCCTCGCGCACGGCGAAGAGACGTCCGTTCTGCACGCGCAGTCCGCCGTGCGCCGGGCCCGGAGGGGTGAGCGCCACCGGCTCCGTGCCGCGACGGGTCCGGTAGACGCGCTGATCGTCGGCCTGGACGAAGAACAGGGTGCCGTCGGCCTCCGCCGTCCAGGCTCCTCCGCCGTACTCGTGCACGCGCGACCGAGCGCTCCAGGGGGCGGGGAGCACCTCGTGTCCGAGAGACGAGCGCACGGCCATGCGGCCGCCCTCTGTCGGCACGGACTCCGCCCACCAGATCTCCTCGCCGACGAATCGAGCTCCATCGAGGCGCGGCGAGGACGCGGCGACGGATGCCGCGGTGAAGGGCGAGGGCCAGGAACCGTACGGTGACGACATGCATCGAGCCTATGCGTCGGCCGAAGCGCGTCGGGGCCGAATGCGTGTCAGACCGCGCGGAGGACGGCGACGACCTTTCCGAGGACGACGGCCTCGTCGCCGAGGATCGGCTCGAACGCGGAGTTGCGCGGGAGCAGCCAGGTGTGGCCGTCACGACGCCGGAAAGTCTTGACCGTCGCCTCGCCGTCGAGCATCGCCGCGACGATCTCGCCGTTCTCGGCGGTGTGCTGGGAGCGGACGACGACCCAGTCTCCGTCGCAGATCGCCGCATCGATCATGGACTCGCCCGAGACCTTGAGCATGAACAGATCGCCCTTCCCGACGAGCTGGCGCGGCAGGGGGAAGATCTCCTCGACGTGCTGGTCGGCGGTGATCGGCACACCGGCGGCGATGCGCCCGACCAGAGGCACCAGAGCGGCGTCGCCCACGGGGGTCGCGACATCGGCGGGGTTCTCGGTGCTCGTGCCGGGGAGATCGATCAGGACCTCCATGGCGCGCGTCTTGCCGGGATCGCGCCGCAGATAACCGCTGAGCTCGAGCTGACCGAGCTGGTGGGTCACGCTCGAGAGCGACTTGAGCCCGACCGCATCGCCGATCTCGCGCATGCTGGGCGGATACCCCTGCTGGGCGATCGACGCCTGGATCACCTCGAGGATGGCCATCTGCTTGGGGCTCAGGCTCTTCCGACGGCGCGTGCGCGGTGCCTCGGGATCGGGGGCGGTGATCTCGCTCATGATGCTCCTTCGGTGCGCGATTCCGGCGTCCTTCTTCGAATGTCGGAGGCCCGTGGTTCGGTGTTCTTATCGAAACCGTATCCGAGAAAAGCGCGGATGTGGAAGATCTGTTCGAGCGTGTCGGTGAAATCGCGAACGTGATTTCGAAGAAACCTTGACAGATGTTCGAATTCGAAGATACCTTCGGAACGTAGCTTCGCACTCGCCTCTCCCGGCCGAGAGGCGGATGCGAACGCTACGCCAACGTGGTCATCGCTCGCGGGTGATGACAGACCTCCGGTCCGCCGGAGCAAGGCAGAGGAGAACGACATGAGCAGCATTACCTTCAGCACCGCAGCCGTCCGCCCGGTCCGTCCGGCGACGCGTCTCCGGCTGACGGCGCGCGGCCGTCGTGTCCTGCTCGCTCTGGCGGCGCTCCCTCTCGCTTTCGGTATCGCCTTCGCCGCTCTCAGCGGCGGCAGCGCGCTGGCGACGGGGGAGGGCGCCGGCACGGTGACGTTCGAAACGGTCACCGTGATGCCCGGTGACACGCTGTGGTCGATCGCGGCCGAGGTCTCGCCCGAGTCGGACCCGCGAGAGGTGATCGGTGAGATCACGCGCCTCAACATGTTGCAGGGCGGCGTCCTGCAGATCGGCCAGGAGCTGTCGATCCCCGCGGAGTACGCGAGCTGACTCGTGCGGCACTCGTTCGCGCCGCAAAAGGCGGTAACGCGGCGAGCGGCCCCGGTCGTGCGGCCTAGCATGGAGTGGTGACTTCTTCGCTCGATGATCTCCCTCTCCGCGACGATCTCCGGGGGCTCACCCCGTATGGGGCACCTCAGGCGCCGCTCCCGATCGCTCTGAACGTCAACGAGAACACGCATCCCGTGCCGGATGCCGTGGCGAGCGACATCCTCGACGACATCGCCGTCGCGCTCCGCGATGTGAATCGCTACCCCGACCGTGAGTTCACCGCTCTCCGCGAAGGCTTCGCGCAGTACCTCGGTCACGGCCTCGACGCCTCGCAGATCTGGGCGGGCAACGGATCGAACGAAGTGCTCCAGCACATCCTCCAGGCCTTCGCCGGTCCGGGTCGGACGGTCTTCGGTTTCGCGCCGACCTACTCGATGTACCCGCTGCTCGCGCAGGGCACGGGGGCACGGTGGGTGGCGGGGGAGCGCCAGCCCGACTACACGATCACGCCCGAAGAGGCGGTCGCGCAGATCGAGCACGTCGATCCCGACGTGGTGCTGCTGTGCTCGCCGAACAATCCGACCGGAACGCCGCTCGGACTCGACGTCGTCGAGGCCGTGTACGCCGCGACGCGCGGAGTGGTCGTGGTCGACGAGGCTTATCAGGAGTTCGCTCCGCATGATGCGCCCTCGGCGCTCACCCTGTTGGAGGGGCGCCCGCGCCTCGCGGTCTCGCGCACGATGAGCAAGGCGTTCTCCTTCGCCGGGGCGCGGGTGGGATACCTGGCTGCCGACCCTGCGTTCATCGACGCCCTGCGCCTGGTTCGGCTGCCTTACCACCTGAGCGCGCTCACCCAGGCGGCTGCGGTGGCGGCGCTTCGTAACTCCGACGTCATGCTGGGCATGGTCGAGGAGATCGTCGCGCAGCGCGATCGGATCACGGCGACGCTCGAGGCTCTCGGGTACACGCCTCACGAGTCCTGGTCGAACTTCGTCCTGTTCGGCGGTGTCGCCGACCCGAAGGCCACGTGGCAGCGTCTCTACGACCAGGGCGTGCTCATCCGAGACGTCGGGATCCCCGGTCACCTGCGCGTCACCGCGGGCACCGAGGCCGAGACCACGGCGTTCCTCGATGCGCTCGCCTCGATAGAATCGGCCTCATGAGCACCCCCATCCCGACCCCGCGCCTCGCGCGTCGCGTGCGCAGCACGTCGGAGTCCACCGTCGAGCTCGAGCTGAACCTCGATGGCACCGGCGCCAGCCGCATCGACACCTCGGTTCCCTTCTTCGACCACATGCTCACGGCCTTCGCCAAGCACTCGCTCACGGATCTGACGGTGCGCGCCTCGGGCGACACGCACATCGATGCGCACCACACGGTGGAAGACATCTCGATCGTTCTCGGCCAGGCGATCGGCGAGGCACTCGGCGACAAGGCGGGCATCTCGCGCTACGGCGATGCACTCGTGCCCCTCGACGAGGCACTCGCCCAGGCGGTCGTCGACATCTCGGGTCGCCCGTACCTCGTGCACGAGGGCGAGCCGGCGGGCTTCGAGCAGCACCTCATCGGTGGCCACTTCACGGGTTCGCTCGTCCGGCACACCTTCGAGGCGATCGCCTTCAACGCGGCACTCACCGTTCACGTGCGCGTGCTGGGCGGTCGTGACCCGCACCACATCGCCGAGGCGGAGTACAAGGCCTTCGCGCGCGCGTTCCGTCAGGCCAAGGCGCTCGACCCGCTGGTCGACGGCATCCCGTCGACCAAGGGCGCGCTGTGACCCGCACGCCCCGCGTCGCCGTCTTCGACTACGAGTCCGGCAATGTCCACTCCGCGGTGAAGGCGCTGGTCGCCGCCGGTGCGGATGCCGTCCTCACCCGTGATCGCACCGAGGCGCTCGAGGCCGATGGGCTGCTCGTTCCCGGTGTCGGCGCGTTCGCCGCGGTTCGTGACGCCCTGCACGCGCACGGCGGAGACGACATCATCGATCGTCGGCTCGCCGGTGGACGCCCGGTCATGGGCATCTGCGTCGGGATGCAGGTGCTCTTCGAGCGCGGTGTCGAACGCGGGCAGAACACCGAGGGGCTGGGAGAGTGGCCGGGAGCGGTCACCGAGCTCAACGCCTCGGTCCTCCCGCACATGGGGTGGAACACGGTGTCGCCGGGACCCGACAGCATCCTGTTCGACGGCATCGAGGACGAACGCTTCTACTTCGTGCACTCCTACGCGGCGCAGACCTGGGAACTCGACGTCATCCCGCCGTTCCCGCAGCCGGTGCTCACGTGGACGACCTACGGTGACCCGTTCCTGGCCGCGGTCGAGAACGGCCCGCTCACCGCGACCCAGTTCCACCCTGAGAAGTCGGGGGAGGCGGGCATCCGTCTCCTGCGAAACTGGACCCGGAGCCTCTGAGGGGCGCCGCCCGGCGTCACGCATTTTGAGGCTCGACCAGCCGCAGAGTACCCTCGAATCTCGTGCCCGCCGCGGGCGCCGAGCCCCGACACCAAGGACGTCATGAACGACTTCGCACAGTCTCCCTCCCTCACGCTGCTCCCCGCGGTCGATGTCGCCGGTGGCAAGGCCGTGCGCCTCACGCAGGGGGAAGCCGGCACGGAGACCAGCTACGGCGATCCGTTGGATGCCGCCGGCGAGTGGGTCTCGCAGGGCGCTCAGTGGATCCACCTGGTCGACCTCGATGCGGCGTTCGGTCGGGGTAGCAACGCGCCGATCCTGCGCAAGGTGATCAAGCAGTACCGCGGTGTCAACATCGAGCTCTCGGGTGGCATCCGCGACGATGCGACGCTCGAAGCGGCTCTCGAGAGCGGAGCGACCCGCATCAACCTCGGCACGGCCGCTCTGGAGAACCCCGAGTGGGCGGCGGATGTGATCGGCCGTTACGGCGAGGCCATCGCCGTCGGTCTCGACGTGCGCGGGACGACGCTCGCCGCACGCGGCTGGACGAAGGAGGGCGGGGACCTCTGGGAGGTGCTCGACCGCCTCGAGGATGCCGGATGCAGCCGTTACGTGCTCACCGATGTGACCAAGGACGGCACGCTGCGCGGCCCGAACCTCGAGCTCCTGCGCGAGGTCGCCGCTCGCACCCCGAAGCCCGTCGTCGCCTCGGGCGGCATCTCGAGCCTCGACGACATCGCCGCGCTGCGCGAGCTGGTTCCGCTCGGAGTCGAGGGTGCCATCGTGGGCAAGGCCCTGTACGCCGGGGCGTTCACCCTGGCTGAGGCGCTGGATGTCGCCGGCGACTGACGACGCCTGCGGGCACGGCCCGCACGACCACGACTCGCACGGCCACCAGAACTCGGCGAACCGCGGCGATTCTGCCGGCGTTCCCTGGGAGGGGCGCAGTTTCGAGGCGAACCAGCATGCCGCCGATGACGGCTCTGCCGATCCTGCTCTGCTCGCCGCGCTGCTGAGCTTCCGCGCGGGCTCCGGCAGCCAGGTCGAGGTCGTGGACGCCTTCCGGCACGCTCGCGTGCTCATCCCGCTCGTCGCCGAGAAGGGCGAGGAGGGCATCGCCCCGAGCGGGCTCGCCGTCGACAAGACGCAGGAGCTCTCGATCGTCACGGTCGCCGCTCCCGACGGGCGTCGCGTGCAGCCCGTGTTCTCCTCGGTGGACGCGATGCAGCGGTGGGATCCCTCGGCACGGCCCATCCCCGTCGAGGCCGTTCGCGCGGCTCTCGCCGCATCCGCCGACGACACCGATCTGATCGTGCTCGACCCGACGTCGGAGACCGAGTTCGTGATCCGCCGCCCGGCGGTGTGGGCGATCGCGCAGGAGCACGCCTGGGAGCCGAGCTTCCTCTCGCCCGAGGTGTTCGCGGCCCTGCAGGCGAGCGTGGCGCATGAGATGGCCGTGATCGACGTCGCGGTCGCACCCGGAGACCCCGATTCGCGCCTGCGCGGTCCCGAACTGGTCGTGATCCTCGAACTCGTCGACGGTCTCGAGCGCGAGGTGCTCGACGTCGTCCTGGCGCGACTCGCTCAGCGCTGGGCATCCGACGACCGCATCGCGGTGCTCGCGGACTCCCTCACCGTCAAACTCCGCCGCAGCGCCTGACCCTCGCTACTTCGCTCACCGCGTCAACTGCTTTCGGTTCGACGATGAGCGCGGGCGGAGCGATGCTTCCCGAACGAGCATCGGGAGGGGCCCGCGAAGCGGGAGGGTCCCCGTTCTGCGAGAGAGGGCAGCATCGCGCAGTCCGCCCCCGAGGTCACCCGGCCCCTTCGCCCCCCCGAGAAACTAGTTGACCGGCCCCGTCCATTTCTCGCCCGGCCCCTTGCCGATCGGGTCGGGGATGACGGAGGCCTCACGGAAGGCGAGCTGGAGCGACCGCAGTCCGTCGCGCAGGGAGCGGGCGTGCATGTCGCTGATCTCGGGAGCCCCGGCGGTGATGAGACCGGCGAGGGAATTGATGAGCTTGCGCGCCTCGTCGAGGTCGAGCTGGTCCTGCGCGTTCGGGTCGTCGGCGAGGCCGAGCTTCACGGCGGCGGCACTCATGAGGTGCACGGCGGCGGTCGTGATGACCTCGACGGCGGGGACGTCGGCGATGTCGCGCGTCGCGGACGACGCGGCCTCCTCCTGCCGTGCCCAGCGCTCTTCGCGCTCGTGGTCAGCCTCGTTGGATGCCTGGTTCGTCACTTCGCCTTGCCTTCTGTTAGACTTTGTCGGGCTCCGGAGCGTCATGCTCCGGCACGAAAGAGGATTCACTTCCCACCCGCGCTTGCCGTTCCAGGCTACCGGGTCTTGCACTCCACCGGATCCGCTCGCAGAGCGGGGCGGTCGCCAGGGTGCGAAGCCGGCGTCTGAATGCCGGTGGGTGGGGGACGATTCTGATTTCGCCCGGAATGCTGACAGCATCCCGGTGGCCGAATCCCATCGTCTAAGGAGTTCCGCATCAGCGATCCCCGCACCAATGAGCGCATCCGCGTCCCCGAGGTCCGCCTCGTCGGCCCCGCGGGTGAGCAGATCGGCGTCGTCCGCATCGAGGCGGCGCTGCGCCTTGCGCAGGAAGCCGACCTCGACCTCGTCGAGGTCGCACCCAACTCGAAGCCGCCCGTGGTCAAGATCATGGATTACGGCAAGTTCAAGTACGAAGCCGCCCAGAAGGAGAAGGAAGCTCGCCGCAACCAGGCGAACACCGTTCTCAAGGAGGTCCGCTTCCGCCTGAAGATCGAGGCGCACGACTACACGACCAAGCTCAAGCGTGCCGAGGGCTTCCTGAAGGCCGGCGACAAGGTCAAGGCCATGATCCTGTTCCGCGGCCGTGAGCAGTCGCGTCCCGAGCAGGGCGTGCGTCTGCTGCGCAAGTTCGCCGAGGACGTCGCGGAGCTCGGAACCGTCGAGTCGAACCCGACCATCGACGGTCGAAACATGGTGATGGTCGTGGCGCCGCTGAAGAGCAAGTCCGAGGCCAAGCAGGAGCAGAACGCCGTTCGTGACGCGCAGCGCGCCGCGAACAAGCAGGCTGCACGCGAGGCGAAGGCCGACGCTCCGGCCGAGGCCGCCGCGGAGTGACACCCGCCCCACATACTCCCGCACCGCGGGTTGACACCGTCGCCTGAGAAGGCGCCATACGAAGGAAGAGAAGATGCCGAAGCAGAAGACCCATTCGGGTGCGAAGAAGCGCTTCAAGATCACCGGCAGCGGAAAGCTGAAGAAGCAGCAGGCTGGCATGCGTCACAACCTCGAGCACAAGTCGAGCCGTCGCACCCGTCGCCTCAACCAGGACCAGGTTCTGTCGAAGGCAGACACCAAGGTCGCGAACAAGCTTCTCGGTCGCTGACGCGCCGAACGCACGATAGGAACACAGGAAAATGGCAAGAGTCAAGCGGGCGGTAAACGCCCACAAGAAGCGCCGGGTCATCCTCGAGCGCGCCTCCGGTTACCGCGGCCAGCGTTCGCGCCTCTACCGGAAGGCCAAGGAGCAGGTCATCCACTCCCTGGTCTACTCGTACCGGGACCGTCGCAAGCGCAAGGGTGACTTCCGCCGCCTCTGGATCCAGCGCATCAACGCTGCGGCACGCCAGAACGGCATCACGTACAACCGCTTCATCCAGGGCCTCGGTCTCGCGGGTGTGACGGTCGACCGTCGTATGCTCGCCGACCTCGCGGTCAACGATGCAGCGACGTTCACGACGCTCGTCGAGACGGCGAAGAAGGCTCTGCCCTCCGACGTCAACGCTCCGAAGTCGGCTGCATAAGCAGCGATCTCTTCAGAAGGCGCTCTCCTCCGGGAGGGCGCCTTCTGTGTTCTCCGGGTGCGGTGTCCGCGCCGAGCGCACGGCGAGGTCGATCGATGCGGTCGCGATGACGGCGCAGAGGTAGACGACCAGGTCCCGGGGGTCGAATCCCGACCCCAGCACGAGGCGGGACGGAGGGAAGACCTCGGCCAGCGCACGGGGGATGCCGGTGAGCTGCGCGAACTCGATGGCGGCGCAGAAGAAGGTCGCGGATGCCCCGACCGCACCGATGCGCGCTCGGGGGAAGCAAAAGACGAGGATTCCGTAGACGAGCACGGCGTACAGCGCGTCCCCGGCGATGTCCCCGGCCGGTCCCTCCACGGTGCCGTGGACGAGGAAACCCGCTCCGATCACGACCGCCGCCGACGCGGCAGCAGCCGCGCGGCGATTCCGCTCCGGCCGGGACGATGCGATCACGGGCGCCACGTCCGCACCCTACCGAGCGAACCTGGAACTGCGCCCGCGTCAATGGCTCGGCGCGAGGGAGGTGTTCCCTAGACTGTGATCGTGCTGGAGAACCCCCGCTCCCCCCGAGTCCGAGCCGTCGCCAAGCTGACGAAGAGAAGCGCGCGCACCGAGACCGGGCTTTTCCTCCTCGAGGGGCCGCAGGCCGTTCGGGAGGCGTTGACCTATCGGCCCGAGGCGTTCGTCGAACTCTTCGCCACCCCGGCCGGGTGGGAGAGGCATCCCGACATCCGCGCCCAGGCGATGGATGCCGGCATCGATGTCGAGCACGTCACGGAGTACGTGCTGAACGCGATGGCCGACACGGTCACCCCGCAGGGGCTGGTCGCGGTGGTCCGGCAGACGCCGACGTCGGTGCGCGACGTGTTCGCAGCATCCCCTCGGCTGGTCGCCATCTGCCAGGAAGTGCGCGATCCCGGCAATCTCGGAACGATCATCCGTGCCGCGGATGCTGCGGGAGCGGATGCCGTCGTCCTCACCGGACGCACGGTCGACCCGTACAACCCCAAGGTCGTGCGTGCGACGACGGGTTCCCTGTTCCACCTCCCGGTCTCCGTCGGCGGTGACCTCGACGATGTCATCACCCGCGCTCACGAAGCGGGTCTGCGCATTCTCGCCGCGGATGTGAAGGGCGACGACCTCCTCTCCGCGCGTGCCGAGGGAGTGCTCGCCGAGCCGACCGGATGGCTCTTCGGGAACGAGGCGCGAGGTCTGGAGGACGATGCCCTGGAGCTGGCCGACCGCGTTCTGCGTCTGCCGATCTTCGGGAAGGCGGAGTCGCTGAACCTGGCGACCGCGGCGAGCGTCTGCCTGTACGAGAGCGCGTTCGCGCAGCGCGCCGCGGCGGTCGGCTGATACTTTTGCACCTGCCCGTCCGTCGTCGTCGACGGAGAGAGGAGGGGAGCGCATGCGAATACTGATCGTGGAAGACGACGATCGCGTCGCCGCGGCGCTCGACGCCTTCCTCGCCCGTTCGGGATACGCGACCGTGCGGGCATCCGACGGCGCAGCGGCGATGGATCTCCTGGGCGCCGACACCGAGGTCGTCCTCCTCGACCTCGGTCTGCCCGATGTCGACGGCATCGATCTGTGCCGCCGTATCCGTGGCCGGTCCGACGTGCCGATCGTCGTCGTGACGGCGCGCAGCCAGGTCACCGAGCGCATCAAAGGACTGCGCGCCGGCGCCGACGACTTCGTGGTCAAGCCGTATGACGTGCACGAGCTCCTCGCCCGGATCGAAGCGGTGACGCGGCGTTCGCGTGCCGTTCGCCCGGAGTCGGACGGTGTGGTGGCGATCCATGGCGGTGCGGTCGCGATCGATCTCGTGGCGCGGCAGCTCCGAGTCGACGACGAGGTGATCGAACTCACGCCGAAGGAGTTCGACATCGTCGCCGTGCTCGCCCGATACCCCGGGGTGGCGGTCCCGAAGGATCGACTCATCCGCGAGGTCTGGAACACCGACTGGCGGGGCTTCGGTCATTCTCTCGAGGTGCACGTCGGCGCCATCCGCAAGAAGACGGGTTCGCGCCGGGTCATCGAGACGGTGCGCGGTGTCGGGTACCGGATCGTGGGGTCGTAGCCGGTGCGCAAGCGACTGGTGATCGTCTTCCTGGTGCCCCTGGTCGCGATTCTGCTCTCCCTGGGCGGCGCGACCGGATGGAGCGCCGCGCGCAGTATCCAGCAGGCTGTCTACACCGAGCAGATCGGTGACCTCGGCTACTTCGCGACGACCGCACGACAGGCGCTCCGCTCGGATGCGGCCGGGGTTTTCGAGGGAGAGGCCCGCAGATTCCAAGAGGTGTACGGCATCGAGATCGCCGTCTACGACCTCACCGGGTCCGTCTGGGCGGCGAGCGAACCGGACCCGGAGGTGCTCTCCGAGGACGAGGCCGAGCAGGTGAGACTCGCGCTCTCCGGCCGCCGCGCCGAGGCGCCGGAAGCGTTCTTCCCGTGGATCATCTCGGACGCCACGATGGTCGAGCCGGTGTTCGACGACGGCGATGTGATCGGCGCGGTGATGATCTCGGCCGAGGTCGATGCTCCGCGTACGGCGATCCTGCAGCAACTGCTGATCCTGATCGGGATCGCGCTCGTCTCGATCTCTCTGGGTGTTCTCCTGGTGTTCCAGCTCGCCCGATGGGTGCTCTCGCCCGTGCGGCGGCTCGACGATGCGATGGTGGCGATCGAGCACGGCGAGATGGATGCGCGGGTCGCGGAGGACACCGGCCCGCCCGAGCTGAGGCGGATGACGAGGGTCTTCAACGGCATGGCCGAGGAGATCGAGCGCAGCCTCGCCCGTCAGCAGGAGTTCGCGCTGAACGCCTCCCACGAGCTCCGCAATCCGCTCAACGCCCTGCTGCTGCGCGTCGAGCACCTGGCGACGGGACTCGACGACGACTGGAAGGACGACATCGCGGAGACGCGCGAGGAGGGGCGTCGGATGACGCGGATCCTCGAGACGATGCTGAATCTCGCCCGCAGCGGTCGCGCCGATTCGATGTTCTCCGCGGTCGACCTCACCACGTTGGTCGAACGCCGCAGCGATGCCTGGCGCGAGGTGGCCGGGCCCCGTGGCATCCGCTTCCGGCGCACGGGGGAGGGGATCGTCATGTGCGTGACCGATCGCACGATCGTCGAGAGCGCGCTCGACGCGGTGATCGACAATGCGGTGAAGTTCTCGCCGACGGGCTCGGTGATCGAACTGGGAGTGGAGGACGACGGCGAACGTCGTCGTCTGACCGTGCGTGATCACGGACCCGGCCTCGCCGGAGATCAGGTGGAGTACGCCACCGACAGATTCTGGCGCAGCGCCGACAGCGACGACACCCCCGGCACCGGGCTCGGACTGGCGATCGCCACCGACCTGCTCGCGTCGATCGGCGGTGAGCTGGTCGTGTCGTCACCGGACGGTGGCGGCCTCCTGGTGTCGCTCGTGCTCGAGAACGGGGGATTCGAATGACCCGGGATCGGATGCTCCGGCTGGTGCGCAGTGTCGCGGCAGCGATCTGCGCAATGGTCGTGGTCGTGGGCGCGAGCGGATGCAGTGCGCGCGCGGCCGAGTGGGCGGCGGGAACGACCGTGATCGCCGGTGGAGGCACGACCGGTGTGTACTTCGACTACGGCGGGCACCTCGCGGACGAACTCGCGGCGACGCTCGGCATCTCGGCGGAGGTGACGGAGACGGACGGCTCCGTCGACAACCTGCGCCGGGTGGCGTCCGGTGAGGCGTTGCTCGGATTCGCGCAGGGCGATGCCGCGGCGGACGCCGTGGCCGGGCGCGGTGCCTTCGACGCGCCGCTCCCGATCCGGGCGGCCGCGCGCCTGTACGACGAGTACGTGCATGTCGTGGTGCGTGCGGACTCCGACATCGACGCCATCACGGATCTCGCCGGGAGGACGGTGTCGTTGGGTGCCGTCGGATCGGGCGTCAACGTGATCGCCACCCGCATCCTCGACGCCGCCCGCGTGGATGACGGGGCGGTGAGCAATCCGCAGCTCGATCTGCGCGAATCGATCGCCGCGCTCGAGAGCGGCGAGATCGACGGATTCTTCTGGGTCGGAGGATTGCCGACGCCGGGCATCGAGAACCTCTCGGGTTCGCTGCCGTTGCGGTTGCTGCCGATCGAGCAGGACTGGGTGAACGACATCAACGCGCGGTACTCGGATGCCTATCGCCCCTCGGACTTCCCCGCGGGCGCCTATGGGATCGCCCGATCGGTGCCGACGATGGCCGTTCCGAACTACCTGATCGTGGCGACAGCGACTCCGGATGCGGTCGTGCGAGACGTGCTGACCGTGCTCTTCGACGCGCGTTCACGGATGGCGGAGGACGTGCCAGCGGCGGCGCTTCTGAGTCGCCGTCAGGCGATCTTCACCGTGCCGGTGGAACTGCATCCCGGGGCCGTGGATTTCTATCGCGACCAGCGCGGATGACACCGCCACGGCCCTCGGCGGCCGCTGCGTAACGCCCTTGTTACGACCCTCAAGAAATCCTCAAGAAGTCTGACAGCGCTCGGGTGCTCTGAGATCGTGAGGTCGGTCGCGCACCGTTCGACGATGAACGCGGATGCCCGTGGGGACGGGTGGCGCGAAGACTGAACCCACCGGGGCCGACCCCCGATCGAGCACTGCCGACGACCTGGCGAGTTTGGAGAAATGATGACCACTGGTGAAGCCCTTGTCGTGGTCGACAACGTGCAGAAGCACTACGGCGAGTTCCAGGCGCTGACCGATATCGACCTCACCGTGAACGCCGGCGAGGTCGTCGTCGTGATCGGCCCGTCCGGCTCGGGCAAGTCGACGCTGTGCCGCACCATCAACCGCCTCGAGACGATCACCAGCGGGTCGATCAGCATCGACGGCAAGGCGCTGCCCGCCGAAGGACGCGGCCTCGCCGAACTTCGCGCCGACGTCGGCATGGTCTTCCAGTCGTTCAACCTGTTCGCCCACCTGACGATCCTCGAGAACGTCACCCTCGGCCCGATCAAGGTGCGCGGTCTCAAGAAGGCCGACGCCGAGCGCGAGGCGATGGAACTGCTCGAGCGCGTGGGCGTCGCCAAGCAGGCGTCCAAGCTCCCGGCCCAGCTCTCGGGCGGGCAGCAGCAGCGCGTCGCGATCGCGCGAGCGCTGGCGATGCATCCGAAGGTCATGCTCTTCGACGAGCCGACCAGCGCGCTCGACCCCGAGATGATCAACGAGGTGCTCGACGTCATGGTCGAGCTGGCCCACGAGGGCATGACGATGATCGTCGTCACCCACGAGATGGGCTTCGCCCGCAAGGCGGCCGACCGCGTGGTCTTCATGGCCGACGGTCGGATCGTCGAAGAGGCCACGCCCGAAGAGTTCTTCACCCATCCGAAGAGCGATCGTGCCAAGGACTTCCTCTCGAAGCTCCTCACGCACTGATCACCCCAGACCCTGCACCCACAGCACACGAAGGAGACGCACATGCGACGCACACGGACACTGGCAGGTATCGGAATCGCGGCGGTGGCGCTGCTCGCGCTGACCGCCTGCAACAGCGGAACCCCGTCGAGCACGGGTACCGGCGGTGGCGACGACGGCGGCGACGCCTCGAGCAGCACGCCGTGGACGGTGGCGACAGACGTCAGCCTCGAGGGCAGCCCGACGTTCGACCGGATCTCGTCCAGCGGGACGATCAAGGTCGGCGTCAAGGAGGACCAGCCCGGTCTCGGCTACCTCGACCCCGTGACGGGTGAGCGCACCGGTTTCGACGTCGACATCGCACGCTGGATGGCCGCATCCCTCGGGGTCGACCCCGAGAATATCGAGTTCCAGGCGATCGCCTCGGCGAACCGCGAGCAGGCGATCGTGAACGGTGACATCGACTACTACGTCGGCACCTACTCCATCACCGACAAGCGCAAGGAGCAGATCTCCTTCGCCGGCCCGTACTTCGTGACGGGCCAGGGCCTCCTCGTCGGCGCCGACAGCGACATCCAGAGCGTCGACGACCTCGACTCGTCGACGACGGTGTGTTCGGCCACGGGCTCCACGCCCATCCAGAACATCAACACCAACTACCCCGAGGTGCCCACCAAGGAGTACGACACGTACTCCAAGTGCGTCGAGGACCTCAAGAACGGTCAGGTGGATGCCGTCACGACCGACGAGGCGATCCTCATCGGCTACGCGGCTCAGGACCCCGACAACCTTAAGGTCGTCGGTGAGCCCTTCAGCGAGGAGCGTTACGGCATCGGTGTGGCGAAGGACGACACGGCACTCGTCGAGTACTTCAACACGCAGCTGACCGACGGCGGCGACGTCTGGGAGCAGATCTTCGAGAACAACCTCGGAGCCTCCGGGGTCAAGGCGACCCAGCCCGAGGTCGACCCGATCAGCTGATCCGAGCGGGGCGGCCGAGATCCTCGGCCGCCCCGTCCATCGGCAGAGCGTCGCCAATTCGAATCGACAGGAGCACCAGTGGGAGTCATCACCGACCACCTCGATCTCTGGGGGGAAGCGCTGTGGGGAACGATCGCGCTGTTCCTGGGTGGAGGTCTCATCGCGATCGTCCTCGGACTGATCGTCGGAGCGGCCAGAGTGTCCCCGGTCCCGATCGCACGCGCCGTCGGCGGCGTGTACGTGAACTGGATCCGCAACACCCCGTTGACCCTGGTCATGTTCTTCTTCGCGTTCTGCCTGCCGATCCTCCTCGGCGAGCGGGTCAACTCCCTGCTGCTCGCCGTCATCGCCCTCGGCCTCTACACGGCCACGTACGTCGCGGAGGCGCTGCGCGCCGGCATCAACACCGTGCCTGTCGGGCAGGCTGAGGCCGCCCGGGCCATCGGTCTCAACTTCGGTCAGGTCATGCGCTACGTCGTCCTGCCGCAGGCGACACGATCCGTCGTCCCCCCGATGATGAGCGTGCTCATCGCCCTCATGAAGAACACGACCGTCGCGGCGGGCTTCTCCGTCGTCAACCTGGGAACGATCCGGGCCGCCCTCAGCGAGCGCGGCGAGAGCGCCCTGGTCGTGCTGCTCTGGGTCATGGTCATCTTCGTCGTGCTGGTGCTGCTGCTCGCCTGGGTCCAGCGAGTGCTCGAGAACAAGTGGAGGATCTCGCGATGAGTTCCGTTCTTTTCGACGTCCCCGGTCCCCGCGCCATCGCGCGCAACAGGCTCATCGGAGTCGCGACCGTCCTCGTGGTGCTCGCCGTGCTCGGCTGGGTCGTGTGGCGGCTCTTCGCCACCGGGCAGTTCTCGGCGGAGAAGTGGAACATCTTCTCCTTCTCCGCGGTCTGGATCCGCTTCGGCGAGGGGCTGCTCAGCACGCTCGCCGCTTTCGCCGCCGCCGGCGTCGGCTCGCTCGTCCTCGGCTTCGTGCTGGGCATCGGGCGTCTCTCGGAGCACGCCTGGGTCCGCGAGCCGGTCCGGTGGATCATCGAGGTGCTGCGCGCGGTCCCCGTGCTCGTGCTCATGATGCTGCTGTACTACGGTCTCCCCGTCGTCGGCATCAAGATGTCGCCCTACTTCGCGGTCGTGATCGCGCTCATCGTCTACAACGGCTCGGTGCTCGCCGAAGTTCTGCGCGCCGGCGTCGAATCGCTGCCGCGCGGGCAGGCCGAGGCCGGATACGCGATCGGACTCCGTAAGAGCGGAGTGATGTGGTTCATCCTCCTGCCGCAGGCCGTTCGCGCCATGATGCCCGTGATCATCGCGCAGCTCGTCGTCGCGCTGAAGGACACGGCGCTCGGGTTCATCATCACGTACCAGGAGCTGCTGTACGTCGTCAACCAGATCGGCAACCAGGCGCCCTACGGCTCCCCGCTCATCCCGGCGGCGATCGTCGGCGGCTCCATGTACGTCGCCGTCTGCCTGGTGCTCTCCTACATCGCGTACCGCCTCCAGCGTCGCACCAAGCGTTCGCCCAAGGCGGGAGATGCGGCACCGGATCCGCGTCAGCACGCCGGTGAGACGAACACCGAGCTGATCACGCTGCAGCGCGGGACCGACATCGGGCGAAGCGCGACCCCCGGAGCATGACGGCGGCGGGATCGTCCGATCCCGCCACCCCGCGCCGGTAGACTCGTCTCTCGTGTCCGAGACTCCAGAAATCACCCCGGAAGCGGTCGAAGCAGCCGTCGCTGCAGCCCTGGCAGCGATCAACGCAGCGACCGACACCGCCGAGCTCAAGGCGGCTCGCGCCGCCCACGTGGCCGACGGTTCGCCCCTCGCCGTCCTGAACGCCTCGATGCGTCAGGTCGCCCCCGAGAACAAGGCCGCGTTCGGCAAGCTCGTCGGCCAGGGACGCGGTCAGGTCACCCAGGCGCTGGCCGCCAAGGAGGCCGAACTCGCCGCCGCGGAGGTCGCCGCGCGCCTCGAGGCCGAGCGCATCGACATCACGGCGGTGCCGTCGCGCACGCGCGTCGGTGCCCGGCATCCGCTCTCCCTGCTCCAGGACCAGGTCTGCGACATCTTCGTGGGCATGGGATGGGAGATCGCGGAGGGTCCCGAACTCGAGCACGAGTGGTTCAACTTCGACGCGCTCAACTTCGACGTCGACCACCCCGCCCGCCAGGAGCAGGACACGTTCTACGTCGACCCCGCCTCGCGACACCTCGTCATGCGCACGCACACGAGTCCCGTCCAGGTGCGCTCGATGCTCGACCGCGAGGTGCCGATCTACGTGCTCTGCCCCGGGCGCGTCTACCGAACCGACGAGTTCGATGCGACGCACCTGCCGGTGTTCACCCAGTTCGAGGGTCTCGTGATCGACAAGGGCATCACGATGGCGCACCTCAAGGGCACGCTCGACCACTTCGCGAAGCAGCTGTTCGGTCCCGAGGCCAAGATGCGCTTCCGCACCAACTACTTCCCCTTCACCGAGCCCTCCGCCGAGCTCGATCTGTGGCACCCCACTTTCAAGGGCGGCGCGCGCTGGATCGAGTGGGGCGGCTGCGGCATGGTCAACCCGAACGTGCTGCGTGCGGCCGGGATCGATCCCGAGGTGTACAGCGGCTTCGCGTTCGGCATGGGCATCGAGCGGGGACTCATGTTCCGCAGTGATGTGCAGGACATGCGAGACATGGCCGAGGGCGATGTCCGATTCAGCGAGCAGTACGGGATGGTGGTGTGATGCGCGTCCCGCTTTCGTGGTTGCGTGAGTACGTCGATGTGGCAGCGGATGCGTCCCCCGAGGACGTCCTCGCGGCGCTGGTGACGGTCGGCTTCGAAGAGGAGGACGTGCACCGCTTCGACATCACCGGTCCCGTCGTCGTCGGACAGGTCGTCTCGCTCGAGGGCGAACCGCAGTCCAACGGCAAGACCATCAACTGGTGCCAGGTCGATGTCGGCGAGGCGAACGGTGGTGTGCGCGGCATCGTCTGCGGCGCCCACAACTTCGTCGTCGGCGACAAGGTGATCGTGACGCTCCCGGGTGCGGTGCTGCCCGGCCCGTTCCCGATCGCGGCCCGCAAGACCTACGGGCATGTGTCGGACGGCATGATCGCCTCGGCGCGGGAGCTCGGGCTCGGTGACGAGCACAACGGCATCCTCGTTCTGTCCGACCTGGGGATCGACGCCGCGGTCGGTACCGACGCGATCGCCCTCCTCGGGCTCGACGATGTCGCGGTCGAGATCAACGTCACGCCCGACCGCGGGTACGCCTTCTCCCTGCGCGGCGTGGCCCGCGAGTACTCGCACGCGACGGGCGCGGAGTTCCGCGACCCGGCCGAGCGGGACTTCGCCGAGCTGCAGCCGGGCACCGGCCACCTCGCGATCGTCGACGATGAGGCGCCGGTGCGCGGGCGCGTGGGCGCGAGCGAGTTCGTGACCCGGGTCGTCCGCGGGGTCGACCCGTCCCGCCCGACGCCTCCCTGGATGATCGCGCGGCTCTCGCTCGCGGGCATGCGCTCGCTCGGCGTGCTGATCGACATCACGAACTACGTCATGCTCGAACTCGGCCAGCCGCTGCACGGCTACGACCTCGACAAGCTCACGGGGGGCATCACGGTGCGCCGCGCTCGGGCCGGCGAGAAGATGACGACCCTCGACGGTCAGGAGCGCACGCTCCATGTCGAGGATCTGCTCATCACCGATGAATCGGGGCCCATCGGCCTCGCCGGCGTCATGGGCGGCGGTACGACCGAGATGAGCGACACGACGACCGACGTCCTCATCGAGGCCGCGTCGTTCGATCCCACGACGATCGCGCGCACCGCCCGCCGGCACAAGCTGCCCAGCGAGGCCTCCAAGCGCTTCGAGCGCGGCGTCGACCCGCTCATCCCGTTCGTCGCGGCTCGCCGTGCTGCCGACCTCATGGTCGAGCTGGCCGGCGGCACGCTCACCGACGAGGGAGGAGCGCTCTTCGCCGAGGTCTTCGTCGCCGAGATCGACCTGCCCGCGGGATTCGTCGAGGGCCTGATCGGCGTCGACTATACCGAGGCCGAGATCACCGGCGCCCTCACCACGATCGGTGCGGAGGTGACCGCTGCCGACGACGGGTGGACCGTCATCCCTCCGACCTGGCGTCCCGATCTGACCGACAAGTGGACGCTCGCCGAAGAGGTCGCCCGTATTCACGGCCTCGATCGCATCCCCTCGGTGCTTCCCACGCCGCCGTCGGGCCGCGGACTCACCGCGCACCAGCAGGGCCGCCGCCGGGTGGCGAACGCCCTGGCGGCCGCGGGGTTCGTCGAGACCCCCGCCTTCCCGTTCACGACCGAGGCGCAGAACGACCTCCACGGATCGGCGACGGGGGAGCACCTCCCCAGCATCCGCCTGGCGAACCCGCTCGACGGCCAGGTGCCGTTCCTGCGACGGTCGCTGGTGCCGGGGCTGCTCCAGACGGCGCACCGCAACATCTCGCGCGGACTCACCGATCTCGCGATCTTCGACACGGGTGCGGTGTTCCTGCCCGAAGCCGGGGTGACCTACGGAACCGACGACGTTCCGCCGCTGGGGGAGCGCCCCTCGGAGGAGACCCTCGCCGAGCTGAATGCGTCGATCCCGCCGCAGAACCGTTTCCTCGCCGCGCTCCTGACCGGTAACGCGACTCCGCGCCAGCCGGGGCGTCCGGCCGAGGCGACCGGGCTCTCGGATGCTCTCGACGCCGTGCGCGTGATCGCGACTGCTGCGGGCGTCGAGATCGACGTCGTGCAGAGCACGCGCACCGCGCTCCACCCGGGGCGCACGGGCGACCTGCGCGTCGCGGATCAGGTCGTCGGCTACGTCGGCGAGCTCCACCCCGCTGTCACCGCGGATGCGGATCTTCCCGGGCGCGCGACCGTGCTCGAGGTCGATCTCGATCTCGTGCTCTCCCTCGCGGGCGAGCGCATCGTCGCCGCATCGCTCTCGACATTCCCTGCCGCGACGCAGGACGTCTCGCTCGCTGTGCCCGCGGAGGTGCCGGCCGCGGATGTCGAGGCGGCACTCGCCGAGGGTGCGGGTGCGCTCCTCGAATCGGTGCGCCTGGTCGACGACTACCGCGGCGAGGGCGTCCCTGCAGGCTCGAAGAGCCTGAGCTTCGCCCTGCGCTTCCGTGCCGACGATCGCACGCTCACGGCCGCCGAAGCCAGCGAGGCCAAGCTCGCGGGCGTCGCCGTCGCCTCCGAGCGATTCGGGGCGGCTCTCCGCGACTGAGCCCGTTTGCTCGTTCCTGTCGGCACTGGCCGTCGCGCAGCGTTCCCGCTAGCGCGACGGCCAGTGCCAGCTCGGGCGCTCGAGCGGCAGCTGATCGCGCACGCGGGTGCCGTACCCGTTCGACTCGAGCTCGACGACCGTTCCGCCCGCCTCGGTCAGCGCGCGGCGGAGGGGTGCGGAGTGCGTGACGACGATCACCTGCGTCTGGGACGCGGCACGAGCGAGCAGTGAGCCGAGCGGGTCGATGAGGCTCTCGTGGAGGCTCGACTCGGGCTCGTTGACGACGAGGAGGGGCGGCGGATCGGCGGGCAGCAGGGCCGCGCACCACAGCAGGTAGCGCAGAGTGCCGTCGGAGAGCTCGGCGGCATCGAGCGGCCGCAGGAGACCGGGTTGCCGCAGTTGCAGCCGGAACGAGCCGTCGGCGACGGAGATCTGCACGCGCGACCCCGGGAAGGCGCGGTCGACTGCCTCATCGAGCGGAGCGCCGCGTCCCGCTTCCGTCGTCGTCGCCCACACGGCGGCGAGGTCGGAGCCGTCGTCGCTCAGCCAGCGCGTGCGCGTTCCGATCTGCGGCAGTCGCGCGGGGGCGGAGGCGTCGGTGCGGAAGTGGTCGTAGAAGCGCCAACTGGCGATCCGGGCGCGCAGGGATGCCGTCTCCCAGCGGGCGGTGCCGTCGACGAGGTCGAGCAGCACGCTCTGCCCGGGTCCCATCGGCTGGTCCACCGATTCCCAACCGTCGTCGCCGCGCACCCGCACGCCCCCGCGCTGACGATCGACGAACAGTGTGCCCGGCCGGGCGAACGGACCGGTGAACAGCTGCTCGCGTTTGATCTCCGGATCGCGCGTGAAGAGGCTGCGTGCATCGGTCTGCGGCAGGCCCAGATCGATCAGGTATCCGACCTCGTCAGCGGCGATGCCGAGGCGCACCGAGATCGGTCGGGAGCGCCGTGTGCCCTGAGCGTCCTCACCCTGCGGAGTCTCGGGACCCGCCCACAGCACGCTGTCGAGTCCCCCCTCCCGTGCCACGGCGGCGACAGCGCGGCCGTGGCCGGTCGCGGCGAGCAGGCGCAGCGCGCGGTAGAGGTTCGACTTCCCCGTGCCGTTCGCCCCCGTGATCACCGTCAGCGGCTCGAGAGGCACGACGACGTCGACGAGCGAGCGGTATCCGGAGACGGCGAGGGTCGTGAGCATGGCCCCATCGTGTCAGGCGCATCCGACACTCTGCTCTGAGCGGAGGCGCTTCCATCGGCGCGCCGATACTGGTGTGCTGGTGTCATGACGAAGGCCTTGATCCTCGGCGGCACCGGATGGTTGTCGAGCCGGATCACCCGCCGCCTCCTCGACGAGGGCGCCGCCGTGACCTGCCTCGCGCGCGGAGCCCGCCCGGTTCCTCGCGGCGCGATCCTCGTGGTCGGGGACCGAACCGGTGCCGATCCGTACGCGGCGCTCGACGGCGAATGGGACCTCGTCGTCGACGTCTCGTCCTCGGCGCTCCAGGTCGCCCGGGCCGTCGACGAGCTCGGAGACCGCGCCGCCCGCTGGACCTTCGTGTCGTCTGTCTCGGTGTACGCCGAAGACGAGACGGTGGGCGGCGACGAGACTGCGCCGCGGCATCCGTCCTCCCGCGCGGAGGAGGCCGAATACGGCGCGCAGAAGGCGGCTGCGGAGGACGCCGTCGCCGAGTTGGGCGACCGTGCGCTGATCGTGCGACCAGGACTGATCGTGGGCGAGGGCGATCCGAGCGACCGCTTCGGCTACTGGGCGGCGGCGTTCGCACGGGCGGGGGAGCGGCCGGTGCTGGTGCCGCCCCTGTCCGGCCGTGACGCGCAGGTCATCGACGTCGACGACCTCGCCGCGTACGTCGTCTCGTCCCGAGCCGCGGGCGCGGTGAATGCGATCGGCGACAGCATCCCGCTCGCCGAGATGCTCGACGTCGTGTGCCGGGCCGCTGGGCACACCGCCGGGGTGCGCGAGGCGAGTGAGGAGTGGTTGCGTGCGCGGAACGTGGAGTACTGGATGGGCGACCGTTCACTGCCCCTCTGGCTGCCGACCGGCATGACCGGGTTCATGACCCGCCGCAACGAGAGGTTCCTCGCGACGGGAGGCGCGCTGAGCCCGCTCGAGGCGACGGTCGCGCGGGTCGTGGCCGACGAACGCGCGCGCGGGGTGAATCGTCCACGCCGCGCCGGGCTGAGCCGCGCGGAAGAGGAGGAACTCCTCGCCGATCTCGGCGGCCGATCGCGGTCGCTTCGCTAGACTCTGGGGCGAGTGACACGGGGTGCCGCATCCGCGGCTGAGATCACACCCGTCGAACCTGATCTAGTTCGTACTAGCGAAGGGATGTCGCAATGAGCGATCTTCTGCGTCCATCGTCCGCCCCCTCGACCGCGCAGAGCGCGGCCGAACTGCTCGAGACGCTGCGTGCGGCTCCGCCCTTGACCCACTGCATCACCAATGCGGTCGTCACCGGATTCACCGCCAACGTGCTGCTCGCGATCGGGGCCGCACCGGCGATGGTCGACATCGTGGGCGAGTCGGGGATGTTCGCGGGCGTGGCCTCCGGATTGCTCGTGAACCTCGGCACCCCGACCCCGGAACAGCGCGCGGCGAGCCTCGAAGCCGCCGACGCGGCGACGCGCTCCGGCACTCCCTGGGTGCTCGACCCGGTCGCGATCGGTGCGCTCCCCGTGCGCACCTCTCTGGCGGGTGAACTCGCCGCCCTTCGACCGACGGCGATCCGGGGCAACGCGTCGGAGATCCTCGCGCTGGCGGGGATGAGCGCGGGCGGGCGCGGGGTCGATTCCACCGACAGCACCGAGGCGGCGCGCGATGCGGCCCGGCACCTCGCCCAGCGCCACGGCAGCATCGTCGCCGTCTCGGGCGCCGTCGATCTGCTGACCGACGGCGAGCGGATCGTGCGGCTGTCGAACGGCGATGCACTGCTGACGCGCGTGACCGGGGGAGGGTGCGCGCTCGGTGCGGTGATGGCGGCGTTCCTCGGCGCCGCGCGTGCGACCGGTGCCGGATCGCTCGACGCCATCGCCGCAGCCTCGCTCGTGTACACGATCGCCGCGGAGGATGCGGCGGCCGCGGCGGCGGGCCCGGGCAGCTTCGCCGTCGCTCTGCTGGACGCGCTCGCTGCCATCGAGCCGGCCGACGTCATCGTTCGTGCGCGCGTCGAGGAGGAGACGCGATGATCGCGGACCTCTCCCTCTACCTCGTGACGGATGCCGCGCTGTGCGGTGCACGCGGGGTCGTCGAGACCGTGCGGCTCGCGGTCGATGGCGGTGTGCGCATCGTCCAGCTCCGGGAGAAGGCCGCCGAGCACTCCGCAGTCGTCGCCAGTCTGGTCGAGTTGTCCCGCGTGATCGATGGGCGCGCGCTCCTCGTGGTGAACGACCGTCTCGAGGCGGTGCTCGATGCTCGTGCGCGGGGTGCCCGTGTGGACGGCGTGCATCTCGGCCAGGGCGATGAATCGGTGCTTCACGCGCGTGCGGTGCTCGGACCCGACGCGCTGATCGGGCTGACGGCGAACAGCGAGGCCCATCTCGAGGCGGTCCATGCACTGCCCGAGGGCACGGTCGACTACCTCGGGGTGGGAGTCATCCGCCCGACGGACACCAAACCCGACCACCCACCCGCTCTCGGCATCGAGGGATTCCGGGCGTTCGCCCGCTCGACCGCCCTTCCCTGCGTCGCGATCGGCGGCGTCGGCATCGACGACACCGAGGATCTGCAGTCCGCCGGCGCCGCCGGCCTCGCCGTCGTCTCCGCGCTCTGCGCCTCTCCGGATCCGCGTGCCGCGGCCGCTGAGTTCCGTGCGCGGTGGCGACGGGGCGCCGTGCCGAGGGTGCTGAGCATCGCGGGCAGCGATCCCTCCGGCGGTGCCGGGATCCAGGCCGATCTCAAGTCGATCGCGGCGAACGGAGGGTACGGGATGGCGGCGATCGCCGCGCTCACCGTGCAGAACACGCGCGGCGTGCGCGACGTGCACGTGCCGGACGCGGCGTTCCTCGCGGCGCAGTTGGAGGCGCTGTCGGACGACATCGTGATCGATGCCGTGAAGATCGGCATGCTCGCGAACGTCGAAGCCGTGCAGGCCGTGAGCGCGTGGCTCGACCGCGTGCGTCCGCCGATCGTCGTGCTCGATCCGGTCATGGTGGCGACGAGCGGGGATCGGCTGCTCGATGCGGATGCCGAGGATGCTCTGAACTCGCTGCTGCACCGCGCGCACCTCGTCACCCCGAACCTCGCAGAGCTCGCCGTCCTCACCCGCCGGGAGATCGATGGATGGCCCGCAGCGCTCGCCGCAGCCGAGGCCCTGTCCATCGAGTGCGGCACGGCGGTGCTGGTGAAGGGCGGACACCTTCCCGGCGATCAGGCACCCGACGCGATCATCGACGTGCCGCGCGGCGTACGCGAGGAGTTCGGCGGCGATCGCATCGCGACCGTGAACACCCACGGCACCGGATGTTCGCTGTCCTCCGCCCTCGCGACTCGACTCGCCCGCGGTGACGACCTCACCGAGGCGGTGCGCGGTGCGCGGAGTTGGTTGCGCGAGTCGCTGCGGCAGAGCGATGCGCTGCAGGTCGGCGGCGGGCGCGGTCCGGTGCACCATCTCGCGGGTCTCTGGGCGCGGGGCGGATTGAGAACGCGCCCGCTCCCGGAGGAGATCGCCGACAACTGGTGGCAGGGCATCGGCGGGATCCGGGCGGGAATCGATGGGCTCCCGTTCGTCCGCGGGCTCGCCGACGGTTCCCTCCCTCGCGAGGACTTCCTCTTCTACCTCGCGCAGGACGCGCTGTATCTCCGTGACTACGCGCGTGTCCTCGCCGACGCCGCCCGCCTCGCGCCCACCCCTGTCGAGCAGGCGTTCTGGGCGGAGTCGGCCCGAGGGGCGATCCTGGGCGAGCTCGAACTGCACGCGTCCTGGTTGACGCCGGCGCAGGGGGTGGCGGCGGAGACCTTCGCCACGGAGGCCTCGCCGACGACCACCGCCTACCTCGATCACCTGCGCTCCGTGGCTTTCGGCGGCGACTATCCCGAGCTGATCGCGGCCGTACTGCCGTGCTTCTGGCTCTACACCGACCTGGGCGAACGTCTGCATGCGGGGGAGTTCGGGGAGCACGCTCGTGATCCGGAGCATCCGTACGCCACGTGGCTGGCGACGTACGCCGATCCCGCGTTCGCCGCGGCGACCGCCCGAGCGGTCGCGTTCGTCACGCGGGCGGCGGCCGCGGCCGATGACGACACCCGTCTGCGCATGCGGCGCGCATTCGAGCTCTCCAGTGCCCACGAGCAGGCGTTCTTCCGCGCCCCGAGCGAGCGAGGCGACGCTCGGTGACGTGACGGATTTGCGGATGCCGTCGAGGGCGCGCTATCGTCACGGCATGCCTTCGGCCGCTTCCGCTGTCACGACGCTCGTCCCGAGCGTCGCTCCGGTGCGCCGACGCCGCGACCGCCGACGCTAGGCGACCCCGCGCTCCTGCCTGCCGATCCCGGCGGACGATGGTCGAGCACCGGTGTCGCCGCCCCGGTCCCCGACAGCCCCGACCGTTAAGGTAGAAGCATGACGTACTCCGTCGCCGTCTCCGGCGCATCCGGCTATGCGGGCGGCGAGATCCTCCGCCTCCTCGCCGCTCACCCCGACATCGAGATCCGCACCGTCACGGCGCACTCGAACGCCGGACAGCCGCTCGTCCAGCACCAGCCGCACCTGCGCTCCCTCGCGCACCTCACGCTGCAGGACACCACGCCCGAGATCCTCGCCGGCCACGACATCGTCGTGCTCGCGCTCCCGCACGGACAGTCCGGGCAGTACACGGATGCGCTGGGCGACGTCCCCCTCGTCATCGACGCCGGGGCGGATCACCGACTGACGTCGCAGGCCGCCTGGGATGCGTTCTACGGCGGCACCTTCCACGACGCGTGGACCTATGGCGTGCCCGAGCTCCTCGTCGACGGAGCGAAGCAGCGCGAGCGCCTGCGGGGTGCGACCCGCATCGCGGCTCCCGGCTGCAATGCCTCCACCGTCAGCCTCAGCCTCGCCCCCGGGGTCGCCGCCGGGGTCGTCGACCCGGGTGACATCGTGTCGGTGCTCGCGGTCGGCCCCTCGGGCGCGGGCAAGAGCCTGAAGACCAACCTGCTCGCCAGCGAAGTCCTCGGCACCGCGAACCCCTACGCCGTCGGCGGCACCCACCGGCACATCCCCGAGATCCGGCAGGCGCTCGCCGCGGCCGCGCCGGCGAGCACCGGCGCTTCGGGCGACGGCATCCGCATCTCCTTCACGCCGGTGATCGTGCCGATGTCGCGGGGGATCCTCGCGACATCGACCGCGCCGATCGTGCCCGGCGCGTCCGACGCCGACATCCGCGCCGCGTGGCAGAACGCCTACGGAGACGAGACCTTCGTGCAGCTTCTGCCCGAAGGCGTGTTCCCGCGCACGGCCGACGTGCTCGGTGCCAACACCGCGCTGATCGGTCTCGCGATCGATCGTGCGGCGAACCGCGTCACGGTCGTCACCGCGGTCGACAACCTCGTCAAGGGAACCGCCGGCGCCGCCATCCAGTCCATGAACATCGCGCTCGGTCTCCCCGAGGATCGTGCGCTCTCAGTGAACGGAGTCGCCCCGTGAGCGTCACCGCCCCCGCAGGTTTCGAAGCGGCAGGCGTCGCCGTCGGCCTCAAGTCCACCGGCAAGCCCGATGTCGCCGTCGTCGTCAACCGCGGTCCGCGCAAGGTCGGTGCCGCCGTGTTCACGAGCAACCGCGCCAAGGCGAACCCGATCATCTGGTCGCAGCAGGTGATCGCCGACCGCGTCGTCGAGGCGGTCGTGCTCAACTCCGGTGGCGCGAACTGCTTCACCGGAAGCTTCGGGTTCCAGACGACGCACCAGACGGCCGAGAAGGCCGCGGAGCTGCTCGACGTCAGCGCGGGCGACGTGCTCGTGTGCTCGACCGGTCTGATCGGCACCGGCGACGAGGTGTTCCGCGCCAAGGTGCTCACCGGCACCGAGCAGGCGATCGCGGCGCTGTCCGCAGACGGCGGCGACGTCGCGGCCCAGGCGATCATGACCACCGACACCGTCGCGAAGACGGCTGTCGTGCAGCGCGACGGATGGACGATCGGCGGAATGGCGAAGGGCGCGGGAATGCTCGCCCCCGGACTCGCGACCATGCTGGTCGTCGTCACGACGGATGCCGATCTCGAACCTCTCGAGGCGGATGCCGCGCTCCGCGCCGCGACCGGCACCACGTTCGATCGGCTCGATTCCGACGGATGCATGTCGACCAACGATCAGGTCACGCTCCTCGCCAACGGGGCGAGCGGTGTGAAGCCCGACATCGAGGCGTTCCGGTCGGCGCTGCGCGAGCTCTGCCAGGAGCTCGCGGTGAAGCTGCAGGGGGACGCCGAGGGGTCGAGCCACGACATCACGATCGAGGTGCGCGGCGCGGTCTCCGAGCAGGACGCCGTCGAGGTCGGCCGTTCGGTGGCCCGCAACAACCTCTTCAAGGCGGCGATCTTCGGCAACGATCCCAACTGGGGGCGGGTGCTCGCGGCCATCGGCACCACTTCCGCGCAGTTCGACCCCTACGACGTCGACGTCTGGATGAACGAGGTGCGCGTGTGCACCGCCGGTGGGCCGGACCGCCCCCGCGAGGAGGTCGACCTGACGCCGCGGGCGACCGACATCGTCATCGACCTGCGCTCGGGCGAGGCATCCGCCACGATCCTCACCAACGACCTCACCCACGACTACGTGCACGAGAACAGCGCCTACGCCTCATGACCGATATCCAGGACACCCCCGCCGAAGAGGCGGCGCAGAAGGCGACGACGCTCATCGAGTCGCTGCCGTGGCTGAAGAAGTTCCGCGACCAGATCGTCGTGGTCAAGTACGGCGGCAACGCGATGGTATCGGACGAACTGCAGGATGCTTTCGCGCAGGACATCGCGTACCTCCGCTACGTCGGCGTGCAGCCGGTGGTCGTGCACGGTGGCGGCCCCCAGATCTCCGACATGCTCGGACGGCTCGAGATCCCGAGCGAGTTCAAGGGCGGGTACCGCGTCACGAACACCGAGGCGATCGGTGTGGTGCGCATGGTGCTCACCGGCCAGGTGAATCCGCAGCTGGTCACCAAGATCAACTCCCACGGCCCGATCGCCACGGGTCTCAGCGGTGAGGATGCCGGCCTCTTCGGCGGTCGCCGTCGCGGGGTCATCGTCGACGGCGAGGAGGTCGACCTCGGTCGTGTCGGCGACGTCGTGCAGGTCGATCCGACGGCGGTCATCGATCACCTGGTCGCCGGACGCATCCCCGTCGTGTCGAGCATCGCGCCCGATCTCGACCACCCGGGGCACTCGCTCAACGTGAATGCGGATGCCGCGGCGGCGGCGCTCGCCATCGCCCTCGGAGCCCGCAAGCTCGTGATCCTCACCGACGTGCCGGGGCTCTACGCCGATTGGCCCAATCGCGACTCGCTCGTGTCGCACCTGACGTCGACGGCGCTCATCGACATGCTGCCGAGCCTCGAGTCGGGCATGATCCCGAAGATGCGGGCGTGCCTCGACGCGGTCGAAGGCGGGGTGGACGCCGCGGCGATCATCGACGGACGCGTGCCGCACTCGGTGCTCGTCGAACTCTTCACCAGCAAAGGAATCGGAACGGAAGTGGTGGCAGGATGACCATCTGGCAGGACGACGCGCAGCGCGACCTCGTACTCAACGCGGGAGCGCGCCTGGCGCTGCTCACGCGTGGCGAGGGCTCCTATCTGTGGGACTCCGAGGGCCGACGCCACCTCGACTTCCTCGCGGGTATCGCCGTGACCTCCCTGGGCCACGCGCACCCGGTGTTCGTCGAGGCGGTCTCCCGCCAGGCCGCGACGCTCGCCCACGTGTCGAACTACTTCGCGACCCCCTCGCAGCTGGCGCTCGCCGCCCGCCTCAAGCGTCTCGCCGGGGCCGGGATCGACGGCCGGGTGTTCTTCTCGAACTCCGGCGCCGAGGCGAACGAGGCCGCGTTCAAGCTCGCCCGTCTGCACGGCGGCGCCGAGCGTCCGCGCATCATCGCGCTCGAGAACGGCTTCCACGGCCGCACGATGGGTTCGCTCGCGTTGACCGCGAAGGAGACGATGCGCGCGCCGTTCGAGCCGATGCCCGGCGGCGTCGAGCACATCCCCGCGACGATCGAGGCGCTCGAAGCCGCGATGGACGACCGCGTCGCAGCCGTCATCGTCGAGCCGATCCAGGGCGAGGCGGGAGTCGTCGAGCTGCCCGAGGGCTATCTCGCCGCCGCCCGCTCGCTGACGCTCGCGCACGGAGCGCTCCTGATCGTCGACGAGATCCAGACCGGTGCCGGGCGCACCGGTGCCTGGTTCGGCTTCAGCCACGAGGGCATCACCCCGGATGCGATCACGCTCGCGAAGGGCATCGGCGGCGGCTTCCCGATCGGCGCGCTGGTGACCTACGGCGCGGCGAGCGATCTGTTCACCCCGGGCTCGCACGGCTCGACCTTCGGCGGGAACCCGCTGGCCACCGCGGTGGCGGATGCCGTGCTCGCCGAGATCGAGGACGCGGGGCTCGTCGAGAACGCCGCCCGGCGCGGCGAGGAGCTGCGCGAGACGATCCTCGGCCTCGAGTCGCCGCTGATCGCCGGTGTCCGCGGTCGCGGCCTGCTGATCGGCGTCGCTCTCACCGAGCCCGTCGCGGGAGCGGTGGTCGCCGCCGCTCAGGAGCGCGGTCTCATCATCAACGCCGCGAACCCCGACACGGTGCGCATCGCACCCGCCCTCACGATCGGCGATGCCGAGATCTCCGAGTTCCGCGACCTGTTCGCGGCCACGCTCTCCGACGTCCTCGCGACGCTCCCCGGAAAGGTATCCGCATGACCCGCCACCTGCTGCGCGACGACGACCTCACGCCCGCCGAACAGGCCGAGATCCTCGACCTGGCGATCGAACTGAAGAAGGACCGCTGGGCCGACAAGAGCCTCGCCGGTCCGCAGACGGTCGCCGTGATCTTCGACAAGTCGTCGACCCGCACCCGTGTCTCCTTCGCGGTCGGGATCGCCGACCTCGGGGGATCGCCCCTCATCATCTCGACCGCGAGCAGCCAGCTCGGCGGCAAGGAGACCCCGTCCGACACCGCGCGGGTGCTCGAGCGCCAGGTCGCCGCGATCGTGTGGCGCACCTATGCGCAGTCGGGTCTCGAGGAGATGTCGGCGGGCACCCGCGTGCCCGTGATCAACGCGCTGTCCGACGATTTCCACCCCTGCCAGCTGCTCGCCGATCTGCTCACGATCCGCGAGCACAAGGGCGATCTCGCAGGCCTCACCCTGACTTTCTTCGGCGATGGGCAGAGCAACATGGCGCACTCCTATGCGCTCGCCGGCGTCACGGCGGGGATGCACGTCCGAATCGCCTCTCCCGCCGACTACTCGCCGCGGGCGGACATCGTGGAGGCGGCCGATCGTCGGGCCGCCGAGACCGGTGGATCCATCACGCTGTACACCGATCCGGTCGAGGCGGCGGCGGGTGCCGATGTCGTCGTCACCGACACCTGGGTGTCGATGGGCAAGGAAGAGGAGAAGATCGCGCGCATCCGTGATCTCGGCGGCTACAAGGTGACGCCCGAGACGATGACGCTCGCCGACTCCGAGGCGATCTTCATCCACTGCCTTCCCGCCGATCGCGGTTACGAGGTCGACTCCGAGGTCATCGACGGCCCGAAGAGCGTGGTCTGGGACGAGGCCGAGAACCGGCTGCACGCGCAGAAAGCCCTCCTGGTCTGGCTGCTGCGCAAGAACGGTTCGGCATCGGCCCTCGCCGGAGCATCCGCATGAGCGGCGTGAAGAACGACGGAACGAACGAGGGCGCACTCTGGGGCGCCCGGTTCGCGACCGGTCCGTCACCCGAGCTCGTGGAGTTGAGCCGGTCGACCCACTTCGACTGGATCCTGGCTCCGTACGACATCGCAGGCTCGCATGCCCACGCCACGGCCCTCGAAGCCGCGGGCTACCTGGAAGCGGACGAGGCGGTGCGCATGCATGCGGGTCTCGACGCGGTTGCGCGCAAGGTCGCCGACGGCACGCTGCTCCCGGCCCCGACCGATGAAGACGTCCACGGTGCGCTCGAGCAGGCGTTGATCGCCGAACTCGGCGCGGAGCTGGGTGGACGCCTGCGCGCCGGCCGCAGTCGCAACGATCAGATCGCGACGCTCGTGCGCATGTACCTCATCGACCATGCGGCGGTGATCGCCCGCGACATCCTCCGGGTGATCGATGCACTCGTCGCGCAGGCCGAGGCGCACCCCGAGGCGATCCTCCCCGGACGCACGCATCTCCAGCACGCGCAGCCCGTGCTGCTGGCGCATCATCTGCAGGCGCACGGCTGGCCGCTGGTGCGCGAGCTCGAGCGCCTGGTCGACTGGCGTCGTCGTGCCGGTGTCTCGCCGTACGGCGGGGGAGCCCTCGCGGGCTCCACCCTCGGTCTCGACCCGTCGCTCGTCGCCTCCGAGCTGGGGCTCGATCGTCCGGCCGAGAACTCGCTCGACGGGACGGCCGCGCGCGACGTGGTCGCCGAGTTCGCCTTCGTGACCGCGATGATCGGTGTCGACATCTCGCGCCTGTCGGAGGAGATCATCCTCTGGAACACGCGCGAGTTCGGCTTCGTGACCCTCGACGACGGCTACTCGACCGGTTCGAGCATCATGCCCCAGAAGAAGAACCCCGACATCGCCGAGCTCGCGCGGGGCAAGTCGGGGCGCCTCATCGGCAATCTCTCGGGGCTTCTCGCGACGCTCAAGGGCCTGCCCTTGGCCTACAACCGTGATCTGCAGGAGGACAAGGAGCCAGTCTTCGACTCCGTGCGCACCCTCGAGGTCGTGCTTCCCGCTTTCGCCGGCATGATCGCCACGTTGCGTTTCGACACGGATCGGATGGCGGCTCTCGCGCCGCAGGGCTTCTCGCTCGCGACGGACGTCGCGGAGTGGCTCGTGAAGCGGCGGGTGCCGTTCCGCGATGCGCACGAGATCTCGGGTGCCCTGGTGCGTGCCTGCGAGGAGCAGGGGATCGGTCTCGAGGATGCATCCGACGAGCTGCTCGCCGGCGTCTCGTCGCATCTGACCCCGGAGGTGCGCGAGGTCCTCACGATCGAGGGCTCCGTCGCCTCTCGCACGGGCATCGGCGGAACCGCTCCGGTGCGCGTGGCCGAGCAGCGCGCCGAACTCGTCGCTCGCGCGCAGGCCGCCGCGCACGCGCTCGGTATCTGAGCCGGGGTCCGGCCCGGTGGGCCGGACCCCGGTGCTCAGTGCAGGTCGGTGTCGGCGGGTGTCCGCGTCCAGCGGGTGAATCGCACGGCGAGCCCGCTGCGCGTCGGCCCGGCGAGGAACGGACCCGCGGATGCCGCGGCCTCGCCGTCGAACGGGGCGACCCGCACGAGTCGCCAGGGCCCGTCGGCCGCGCGGGCACGCACGATCAGAGCATCCGTCCACCGGCTCACACGCACCGTGACCTCGGCGTCTAGCCAGTCGTCGACGTACCCGACGGACCAGTCCGAGCGGATGGAGGTGACGACGGCGCCGAGGCCGAGGTGCCCGTCGGCGTACTCGAGGCCGGCTTTCATCCAGTGCTCGTCATCGATGCGCACGAAGACGCCGGCCTGATCGAACTCTCCGGTCCAGGGTGCGCGGAAGGCGACCTCCATGGCCTCGCCGACGGCGAGCGGGACGAGGAGAGCGTGCTCGGTGTCGTGCACGAATCCGTAGGCGGTGTGCCGCCAGGCGTCGCTTCCTTCGACAGCGGTGGCGATCAGCTCTTGTCCGCTCTCGGTCGAGAGGGGAGGATGGGTCCAGGTTCCGGCGCTCCACGGGATGTTCTGCGATTCAGGCATATCTCGAGAATATAGCCAATAAAGGCATATCTCAACAATATGCATGATATGGTTATACGCATGGTCATCGCCGTGATCGCCGACATCGTCGGCTCCCGTTCTCTGAGCGACCGCGGGGTCGCCCAGCGTCGACTCGACGATGCGATCGCTCGGGTCGAGCGCGATCGCCCGCTGGCGCTCGAGCCCCTCACCCCGACGGTGGGCGACGAGCAGCAGGCCGTCTACGCCGACCTCGAAGGGGCGATGACGTCGCTGCTGATGATCCATCTCGCGCTTCCCGATGGCATCGGGTTGCGGTTCGGGCTCGGTGTGGGGGAGGTCCGCCGCGTGGATTCCGCTCACGGGGCGCTTCCCGACGGACCGGGATGGTGGGCTGCACGCGAGGCGATCGACCTCGCCCATGAGCGCGAGAAACGAGCCGTCCCGCGCTCGCGCACCTGGATTGTCGGTGCCCCCGGTCAGAATGAGGTCATGGAGTCGACGATCGCGGTATCGAACGCATACCTCCTCGTCCGCGACGAGCTGGTGGGAGCGATGAGCGAGCGGGAGCGACGGCTGACGTACGGTCGCGTGGTGGGGCGCTCCCAGCAAGAACTCGCCGAGGTCGAGGGTGTGACCCAACCCAGCGTCTCCAAGTCGCTGCGTCGGGTCGGAGCCCAGGCGCTCATCGACGGTCTGGCGGCGCTGCGCGGAGGCATCGCATGATCCTCGCCGGTTTCCTCCTCCTCGCGGTCGGTGCCGTCGACCTCGTGCGGCAGTTCGCCGCGCGCCGCTGGATCGGTTATCTGGTGGTCGCGGTGCTGCTCCTCGTGCTCGGCAGTGTCAGCGACGCGCTGCTCGCGATGCTGGCGGCGCTCGTGGTCGGGGCGCTCTGGGTGTGGTGCATGCCCGACGACCGTCCATCACCTGCCGGGTTCTGGCCGGCCGTTCTGCTCGGCCTCGTCAGTGCCGGTGCCGTGGTCACTCTGCCCGAGCGCTCAGGTGCAGGCCTGATCGGCGAGGTGTGGCACCTCGATTCGCCCGTGGGACCGATCTCCGTAGATCTCGCCGTCCTGGTGGTGGGTGCCGCGGCGTTCCTCCTCGAGTCCGCGAATCTCGTGGTGCGAGCAGCGCTCGACGGCGAACACACCTGGCGCCCGGTCGAGCGCCGAGAGCTCGATCCGACCCGCGCGGATGCGGAGGGTGCAGATGCCGTGGCATCCACCGCCGAACCGACGGCGGCGGTCGATCGACGCACCGCATTCCAGGGCGGGCGGTTGATCGGCCCGCTCGAGCGGATCCTGGTCCTCATGCTGACGCTCGCCGCGGCGTATCCGCTGCTGGCCGCGATGCTCGCGGCCAAGGGAATCGTGCGATTCCCCGAGATCTCGCGCGGACGCGAGACCGGTGCGCGAGCTGAGTACTTCCTCGTCGGCAGCCTCGTCAGCTGGGTGATCGCACTCGGCGCGGCATTCCTCGTCTGGTGGTCGGCGAACAGCTGAGCCGTCCGGCGCTGATAACCTGGAAAGCGTGTCTGATCCCGCTCTGACGACTGCGACGCCGGCGATCGACCCCACGTTCGAGAACGTGTGGGACGAACTCGTGTGGCGTGGCCTCGTCCACGTGTCCACCGACCAGGAGGCGCTTCGCGCCCTGCTCGCGGGAGACCCCATCACGTATTACTGCGGGTTCGACCCGACGGCTCCGAGCTTGCACCTGGGTAACCTCGTTCAGCTGCTGACGCTGCGCCGCATCCAGCTCGCCGGCCACAAGCCGCTGGGGCTCGTCGGTGGATCGACGGGACTGATCGGAGACCCGCGGCCGACCGCCGAGCGCACCCTGAACACCCGGGAGACCGTCGAGGAGTGGGTCGGACGTCTGCGGGCGCAGGTCGAGCGGTACCTGAGTTTCGAGGGTGACAATGCCGCGCGCATCGTCAACAACCTCGACTGGACCGCGCCGCTGTCGGCGATCGATTTCCTCCGCGAGGTCGGCAAGCACTTCCGCGTGGGCACGATGCTCAAGAAGGATGCGGTCGCCACGCGACTCAACTCCGATGAGGGCATCAGCTACACCGAGTTCAGCTACCAGATCCTGCAGGGCATGGACTTCCTGGAGCTCTACCGTCAGTACGGATGCCTGCTGCAGACGGGTGGGTCCGACCAGTGGGGCAACCTCACCAGCGGCACCGACCTGATCCGGCGTTCCGAGGGCGTGGCCGCGCATGCGATCGGCACGCCGCTGATCACGAACAGCGACGGCACCAAGTTCGGCAAGAGCGAGGGCAACGCGATCTGGCTCGATGCGGAGATGTGCAGCCCGTACCGCATGTACCAGTTCTGGTTGAGCACGTCCGACGCCGACGTGATCGAGCGCCTCAAGGTGTTCACGTTCCTCTCTCGTGCGGAGATCGAGCAGTACGCGGCGCTCGTCGAGTCCGAGCCGTTCCGTCGTGCCGCGCAGAAGCGGCTCGCGCTCGAGGTGTGCGCCACGGTGCACGGCATCGAGGCGACGGCGGCGGTGATCGCGGCATCCGAGGCTCTGTTCGGTCAGGGCGATCTGACCGCGCTCGACGCGGCCACGCTGCGGACCGCGCTCGAGGAGCTCCCGAACGCGACCGTCGCGCTGGGATCTCCGGTCGTCGAGGCTCTCGTCTCGACGGGTCTGGTGGCGAGCCTCTCCGAGGCGCGCCGCGCGATCTCCCAGGGTGGAGTCTCGATCGACGGCGCGCGCGTCGAAGACGAGAACGAGACGGTGCAGGGCGGTCTCCCCGGTGGAGTCTCCGTGCTCCGCCGGGGCAAGAAGACCCTGGCCGGCGTCTTCATCGCCTGACGGTTCCGCACCGCCGCACGTCCGCGCAGACACCGAGGGGAACGGATGCCGTTCACACCCAGTCACGCGCTCGTCGCGCTGCCGTTCATCCGCACGCCGCTCGTGCCGGCGGCGATCGCGATCGGGGCGATGACCCCGGATCTTCCGCTGTTCCTCCGCGGTGTGGGTCTGAACTACTCGTTCACCCACACCGCGGGGAACGTGGTCTGGACCGCGCTGCTCGCATTCGCGCTCTTCCTCGTGTGGCGCATCGTGCTGAGGCCGGCCGTACCGGAACTCGTCCCGGCGTGGGTCGCGCGCCGGCTCCCCGAGGGCTGGGATCGCAGCGCGGTCGCGGCGGCGGGGGAGGCCGTGGGAGTCGGTCAGCGTCGGGTCTACCCGGTGCTGCTCGCCGCCTCGCTGATCCTCGGTGTGATCTCGCACATCCTCTGGGATCTCTTCACCCACGAAGGGCGTACCGGCGTCGACCTCGTCCCGGTGCTCGACGAGATGTGGGGCCCGTTGCCGGGTTACAAGTGGCTGCAGCACGGATCGAGCGTGATCGGACTCGCGATCATCGGAGTCTGGGCCCTCGTCTGGTTGCGCGGTCGGGCGCCTCGGGAGAAGCTCGATCGCCGCGTGCCGCAGGCCGTTCGCGTCGTCTGGTGGGTGTCGCTTCCCGTCGTCCTGATCGCTGCCTGGGTCGTCGGCTCGTTGATCTGGGGACCATTGGACGCGGAGTTCACCGCGCAGCACCTCGCCTACAGGGTGCTGCCTCCGGCCTGCGCGATCTGGGGAGCGGCCACTCTCGTCCTGTGTCTCCTGGTCGCGCCGCGGCGCTCAGATCACCAGCGCGGTTGATCCCGACCCCAGGGGCGCGGGGCGGAGTACTCGAAACCGGGAATCGCAGAGCCGACGGTGACGATTCGTCGACCGTCCACGGAGAACCCGGTCGTATGGCGTGAGACGTCGATCCTCTGCTCGGCGGCGAGGACATCATGCCGTGGCAGGCCCAGCAGCTCGGCGGCGATCCGACGCAGAGAGGTCGAGACGAACCAGCTCCCGCCCTCGAGCTTCCGTCGGCGGAGCGCGACGGACACGGCGGCGGCCAAAAGATAGCCGGCGCTGTGATCCAGCGCCTGAGCCGGGAGCGCACCGGGCGTGCTCCCGTCCGGCGATTCGATCCAGGAGATGCCCGACTCCGCCTGCACCAGGCTGTCGAATCCTGCGCGATCCGGATGCTCGCTGCCCCAGGCGCTCAGTTGGGCGATCACCAGGTGCGGATGCCGATGCGCGAGCGCGTTCGGATCGAGCCCGAGGCGCGCGAAGCTCGACGGGCGGTATCCGAGCACGACGGCGTCCGCGGACGACAGCAGCTCCTCCATCTGCGGGGAACGGGCATCGAGGAGAGCGGTTCGCTTCCCATGACCGGTATCGAGGTGCTGCCACTCCGGCTCGGGCAGATGCGGAGGATCGATGCGCAACACGTCGGCACCGAGGAGAGCGAGCGTGCGCGTGCACACCGGTCCGGCGATGACGCGTGTGAGATCGAGCACGCGGTACCCCGCGAGCGGAGCATCGAGTGACAGGGGACTCGACAGCTCTCCGCGCGACGGCCGCGTGCCGTCACGCGACACCTCGAGGAGCGCTGTGGTGCGCAGAGCACGATCGACCGCGGGGCGTTCCTGCTCGACGACTACGGCGAGCCCACCCGCAGAAGTGATCTCGCGAGCGGCGTCGACCGCGGTGATGCGGGCGAGAGCGGCCGACACGTCCGTGGCGTCACCGTTCGCCGCGACGCCGAGGCCGCGACGCAGGGCTGCCGCGTGATGCGGGTAGTTCCCGTGGGTGCGGAGCCAACCGTCCGCGGTAGACCAGAACCCGGAGAACGGCGACCAGACCGAGGGAGTGGAGCCGTCGATCGTGAGGAAGCGATCGCTCCGATACGCCAGGGCGATGCGATCGGTGTCGAGCGCGCGGTGATCGCCTCCCGTGACGGTAGTGATCGCCGCGACGCTGGAGCGGGCGAGTTCGCCCGTCGCGAGCCGGGAGGGGAGGGGGACGGTGCCCCGTGGTTCGGAGACGTCGACCTCCACCGGGGGAGCGATCGCCAGATCCTCGAGGACGCGTCGAAGCAGTGAGGTGGGCATGCGCCGAGCGTAGTCCCGGCGCGTCGCAGGCGGGAAAACGCCTGTGACCGGGACGAAGCTGATCCGAGAGGCCGTGCGACACGCCCGAGGTGTGCGCCCCGATTTGCCAGAACCCCGGAATCCACGTAACTTATTACTTGTTCGCCCCACAGGGAAGCGGAAAGGCCGAGAGCCTCACCCCCCTCAAGCGGCGAACGACTCCCGATCCACTCTCACTTGAGAGATCAGACGCTTGCGTCTAGGATGGGAGACTCACCTCTTCTACAGCTTGTCTGGCTGTGCAGCGGATCACTGATCTGCTCGACACGCCGACTTGACAAGCCGGATGAGATGGGTAAGGTAGAGAAGTTGCCCTTCGGGCCTGGTTGTGATGACTGGGTCGTGGGAGCATCCGATCCTTGAGAACTCAACAGCGTGCACTTGTCAAATGCCAAA